>NZ_RZMX01000059.1:359141-512584 GCF_003992665.1 Pelagibacterium montanilacus | reverse complement strand
TTTGGAGTAGTCGCGATATCCGTTCGCGGCGCGATCGGCCTTCAACAGCCCGATGTCCTCATAATAGCGGATAGTCTTGGCCGGAAGACCTGACTGGCGGGCGGCAGTTCCAATGTTCATGGCAATGTCTCCAATGCTAACCCGGCCTTCATAAGGGTTCCTGCGACTGGAAGCGCAAGGGTCAATTGCGAAAGACGACCGCGCGGCACGGACCGCGCGGCCGGGTATTTTTAGTTGGCGTTTGCAACCAGCCAGGTCGTCATCTGCTCTATCTCGGCGACCTGTGCTTCGATGATCTCTTCGGCGAGGGCTCGCATCTGCGGATCGTCACCATGATCGAGCAGTACCTGGGCCATGTCGATGGCGCCCTGATGATGAGCGATCATCCCGCATGCGAAAGCCACATCGGCGTCTTCGTTCATCATGCCTTCGTGCATGGCGGGCATGGTGACCATCATCTTGGCCATGTTTTCCTGGACATGCTCGGGCATGGCCTCGAGGTCCATGTCCATTCCCATCATGTCCATCATCGCTGCGCCCATGTCGTCATCTTGATCGCCGTGCATGGTGCCGTGCCCCATGGACGAATGATCCATATCCCCCATCCCGGTAGTGGTCGTGCACTGGTCGGGCAGCTGGAAGTCGGCCCCCTGCGCGAGAGCGGGGACGGAAAGCGCAGCGGCTGCAAGGGCCGCCATAAAGACTATACTTGCGAAGTTCATCGAAATTCTCCTGTCAAAACTGGTTCATATTCAATCAGATCAGCAGGATGCGCGGAGGAGGAACGGCAACATCGGGCGAACCGCTGAGCGCGCCCGCCCCAATGGCGCTGATTACCTTGTCGCCTGGTTCCGAAAACAAGGAGCCATGGGGCTCGGTCGCCAAACCGGGATGGCACTGGGTCATCATGCAGCAATCGGCGCCGCAGGGTTTACAGGGGTGCTGGGCGCCCGCCATCTCGCCAGGGTCGGTATCGTGATATGCCGGATCGTGCGCCTCCTCGATCCCACTACCATGCATTTGGGCATGACGCTCGAAAGCGCCCGCGCCAGCCGGCAGCCAGACCAGGGAAACGGCCAGTGCGAGCAACGCGGCAATCATCAGCGGTAGTGTCCGGTCGGCAAGCTTCAACGAACGGCGCCTTTCGCATGCATCGGGATTGGAACTCGCGTTGAACCGAACAATTCCCCAAAATATGGCGGTTTCGAGAACGAGGGCACACCTGTCGGGATCAACTGATCTGACCGAGCTTGCCCGAAGAAAGGATCGACGATGAGCAAATACCTGCGCTTTGCTGCAATGATTGCAACGTCCACGGTGATCATGTTTGGGCTCATGTATCTCAACACTTATGCCCTCGAGCACGTCTATTGGAGCGAGACTCGGGCCTATATGGCGCTGGTCATGGGCGCGGCGATGGCCATCGTGATGATGGCCTTCATGTTGGGCATGTACGACCGTAAGGGGATCAATGCAGCGATCTTTGCTGTTGCCGCACTCATATTTGCGGGATCTCTGTATCTGGTGCGCTCGCAGGCTACGATCGATCAGGTCGACTGGTTGAAGGCCATGGTCCCACATCATTCCATTGCCATTCTGACGAGCGAGAGGGCGGAGTTGACCGACCCACGGGTTCGCGAACTTGCCGACGAAATCATCCAGGCCCAGCGCCGGGAGATCGATGAGATGGAAACCCTCATTGCCGAACTCGAACGGTGAGACTCCGGGCGCTGGCTATGCCGCACGCCGCGGTGGATAGCCCACATCGTCGAGTTCAGCCGCAATGGTGGCCTGTTCAGCGCTCGAGGTGACACGCACCACCTTGGCACCAAGATCGATATCGACTTTGGCTTCAGGATCGATCGTTTGGATCGCTTTGGTGACGCTCCTGGCGCAGCCGCCGCACGTCATGTTGTCGATCTGAAATTCCATGTGGCTCTCCTACGATTTGTTTTCTTGGACGATGGGGGTTCCAGCAGGAGGAAGGTCAAGGGAATTCGGCACGGGAGAAATTGTTGCCTGTCAGCATTGACCTTCCATCGACTGGAAGGCGCAGAGAAGGTTTCTCAGAGCTTGCCAACGGGAGCGACCAATGACCGCCCATACGAACCTCGAAACCGAAGATGGTCCGGCTGCGGGGCCAACCAAGATCACGCTTCCTGTGGTTGGAATGACCTGCGCGTCCTGCGTTGGTCGCGTTGAACGGGCTTTGGTGGGCGTGCGAGGCGTCTCTGGAGCCAACGTCAATCCTGCGACCGAGCGCGCCGAGATTACAATCGATGAGGCTGCAGACCGTGATGCTCTGGTCAAGGCAATCGAGGATGCAGGCTATGAGGTTCCTGGCCAGAAGCTGCAGCTCGCAGTCGAAGGGATGACCTGCGCTTCTTGTGTCGGTCGAGTGGAAAAGGCGTTGCTTTCGGTTCCCGGGGTGACCAGCGCTTCGGTGAACCTTGCGTCCGAACGAGCTTCTATCTGGGGAAGCGCATATCTCACTCAGGCCGCACTGATCGCTGCCATTGCTTCGACCGGTTATCAGGCGCACGCAATAAGCGCCGGCGCGGATGGGCAGGCGCAAGCCGCTCGCAAGCAGCTCGATCAGTCGGCGCTGGCCCGGGACGTATCCATTGCTGCGTTGCTCACCTTGCCGGTTTTCGTTCTGGAGATGGGCTCGCACCTTATCCCTGCGATCCACGATCTGGTAATGAACAGCATCGGGATGCAAGAGAGCTGGTATGTCCAGTTTGCTCTTACCACACTGGTGCTGTTCTGGCCCGGACTGCGCTTTTACAGGACCGGGTTGCCGGCACTCGCCAAGGGCGCGCCAGACATGAACTCGCTGGTGGCCGTGGGCACGCTCGCTGCCTGGTCGTATTCGGTGGTGGCAACCTTCACGCCGCAGGTTTTGCCCGCGGGGACCGTGAACGTCTACTTCGAGGCGGCCGCCGTGATCGTGACGCTGATCCTGATTGGCCGGCATCTGGAGGCCCGCGCCAAGGGGCGAACATCGGATGCGATCAAGCACCTTGTCGGCCTCCAGCCCAGGACAGCACGTGTTCAACGCGACGGCAAAAGTGTGGAGCTCTCGCTCGCCGAAATCGTCACTGGCGATCTGGTGGACGTCCGGCCCGGCGAACGCGTTGCGGTAGACGGCGAAGTCGTGGAGGGGTCCTCCTTTGTTGACCAATCCATGATCACAGGTGAGCCGGTGCCCGTCGAAAAGACAACGGGCGACACGATTGTCGGTGGTACGGTCAATCAGACTGGTGCCCTAACTTTCCGTGCGACCGCAGTAGGCGCCGACACCGCGCTTTCCCGGATCATCCGCATGGTCGAGGAAGCGCAGGGCTCCAAGCTCCCCATTCAGGCGCTGGTCGATAGGGTGACGCTGTGGTTCGTTCCCGCCGTCATGGGAATTGCCGCATTGACCTTTGTTGTCTGGGCGATCTTTGGTCCTGATCCGGCGATCACCTTTGCCCTTGTCAATGCCGTAGCCGTGCTCATCATCGCCTGTCCATGTGCCATGGGGCTGGCAACACCCACATCCATCATGGTTGGAACCGGTCGTGGCGCCGAGATGGGCGTTTTGTTCCGCAAGGGCGAGGCGCTCCAGTCCTTGATGGGCGCCCGCGTTGTCGCGTTCGACAAGACCGGTACGCTGACCGCGGGCCGACCCGTGCTGACAGACTTTGAAACCGTTGACGGGGTTGCCAGCAACGATGTGTTGGCTCTCCTTGCCGCAGTTGAATCCCGATCCGAACATCCCATCGCGCGGGCCATTGTCCAGGCAGCTCAAGAACAGCGTCTGGCGCTCCCAGATGTCACCGATTTCGAGGGCATTACCGGTTTCGGCATCCGCGCCCTGGCAGACGGGCGTCGCGTCGAGATCGGTGCTGACCGGTACATGGAACGTCTCGGGCTCGACGTCTCGCCATTCGCCACCACTGCAGCGCATTTGGCCCAAGACGGCAAGTCCCCGCTCTATGCCGCCATCGACGGCCGGCTCACGGCAATCATTGCTGTTGCCGATCCGATCAAACAAACGACACCGGATGCCATCAAGGCCCTTCATGATCTTGGTCTCAAGGTCGCGATGATCACCGGTGACAATCGCCACACAGCCGAGGCGATTGCCCGGCGTCTGAACATCGACCACGTAGTGTCCGAGGTGCTGCCTGATGGCAAGGTCGCTGCGGTAAGAGAGATGAAACTGGCGCACGGTCGGCTCGCCTTCGTCGGAGACGGGATCAACGACGCGCCCGCACTGGCCGAAGCCGATGTCGGCATCGCCATTGGAACAGGCACCGACATCGCCATCGAGGCCGCCGACGTGGTGCTGATGTCGGGCAGTCTCATGGGCGTCCCCACTGCGATCGCGCTCTCGAAGGCAACGATCGGCAATATCCGGCAAAACCTGTTCTGGGCCTTTGCGTACAATACCGCTCTCATTCCGGTCGCTGCCGGCGTGCTCTATCCCACATTTGGGCTGCTTTTGTCGCCGGTCTTGGCTGCAGGGGCGATGGCGATGTCGAGCGTCTTCGTGCTTGGCAACGCGTCGCGGCTGAGACGCTTCAGTGCTCCGGGCTTTGACCACGGACGTGGAAAGGGAGGCACATTTCAGCCGGGGACAAGGTCACCTTAAAGGTAGGTGCTTTCCGCGCCGCATATTTTCGATCTTGTCAGCTTTTTTTTCTGCGTCGTATTTGGCCTGCTTCCGCAGATCGGCGTCGTGGCGACAAGCCGTCATAGCTCTGCTTGCTCGCGCACACTTTACGGGCGATGATCAGTTATGACCGAGATACTTGACCATGATGCATACATAGCTGCTGCGCCGGAAGCCCTTCGGCCGCAACTTGCAGTCGTACGTGACCGGCTGAAGCGAGCTCTTCCTGATGTGCAAGAGGTGATGCAGTACGGAATGCCCGGATTCAAATCAGGGAGCTCGATGATCGCAGGCTATGGCGCGTTCAGCAAGCAGTGCGGTCTTTATGTCAGCAAAGGCGCGATCAGCGAGCATTCAGCCGATATCGCTGCGGCCGGACTCAAAGCATCGAAGACCGGTGTTACGTTCTCGCC
This sequence comes from Pelagibacterium montanilacus, assembly GCF_003992665.1. Taxonomy (GTDB): domain Bacteria; phylum Pseudomonadota; class Alphaproteobacteria; order Rhizobiales; family Devosiaceae; genus Pelagibacterium; species Pelagibacterium montanilacus. The sequence goes on along the minus strand of NZ_RZMX01000059.1, from coordinate 507,511 downwards.
AAAAAAACCAATCCCCGATAAACTCATTACAATGCTCGCCTTAGCGTCCCGCAAAGAACTGGCAGTCTGAAGGGCTGAGAACCGGATTCTTGAGTTCGGAGAGCGGACAGGCAATCACTGGATACTCCGGCCTCACAAGCGGACGGCTGCTCAACCGTCAGCGTGCACGTCACCAAATTCTTGGCATAACTCCGCGACTTTCATAGCCGCGCGTAAGCGGCCCTGTATTAGCGCAACGATGATTTAGCGGGTCAAAGCTGACGGTAATCCGATGTCGGCTGTTGGGAAGGTATCGGTGACCTTGGAACGACCGCAATGGCGGCGATTACGGAATATCCGCCTTCTCCTAACCTCGCCAAAGCTGGTCGGTCCGCAAGCTGCCCCATGCCGGTCCTCTTGCGGGGCTGGGAGCACAGCAGCTGGCCAATGGGGAACAGCAAGAGCTCGGTACAGCCTACTCGTTATGTAGGGTAAAGTGTGGGGCGCGGCGCATCGGGTGACAAAAGTCAACAAAATCAACGCGATGCGCGGGCCAATGGCGGAGAGGAAGGGATTCGAACCCTCGAGACGCTTCCGCGCCTACGCCCTTAGCAGGGGCGCGCCTTCGACCGCTCGGCCACCTCTCCGCCGCCGCTTAAATATCAACTTGCCCGCCAAAGCAAGCCCTTATCCCCCATTCGCTTGCCCTTGCGTGGCCGACCCGATTGGACTTATCTCGGCCCGCCCCGCAATCCCAGCCGCCCGGAGCCCCGCCATTCCCCGTCTAGCTCCCTTTCCCGCCATCGCCGCGATCGTCCTCGCCTTCCTTTGCCTGCACGCTGCCATGGCGGCAGTGGTGCCGCTGGTCGAGGACGAGGCCTATTACGCGCTGTGGGCCAGCCGCCCGTCCTGGGGATATTTCGATCATCCGCCGATGATCGCATGGTGGATCGCCGTCGGGGAATGGGTGTTCGGGCGCACGGAATTCGGTGTGCGCGTGCTCAGCGTTCTGGCTTTTGCGCTTTCAGGGGCGATGACAGCGCGAATCGCTCATCTGCTGGCCGGCCCGCGCGCCGCAGTCTGGGCCGCGCTTCTGGTCAACGGCACACTGATCTTTCTCGTGCTCGGCTTCGTGGCTACGCCCGATGCGCCCTCGGTGCTCTTCTGGACCATGGCGCTTTGGGCCTTCTGCGAGCTGCGGCGCAGTGACAACCGGCTCTGGTGGCTGGCAGTGGGCCTGGCCATCGGGCTGGGCGTGCTCTCGAAATTCACCAATCTGTTTCTCGCCGTCGGCTTCGTGGCCTGGGGGCTGGGCACCGCCGAGGGCCGGCGCGCCCTGCGTTACTGGCAGCTCTGGGCCGGGGTCCTCATCGCCACGGCCACGCTCGTGCCCCTCCTGGCGTGGAACGCGGCCAATGATTGGGTGGGATTCGAGCTGCAGTTCGGACGGGTGGGCGAAGGCGAACTCTCTCCCCTGCTGCTGGTCGAGTTCGCCTTGCTGCTGGTGGTCGTGGTGACCCCGCTCATCTTCTGGCTTGCAGCGACGGCAATAGCGCGGGGCGCGGCGGCAACGCTGCTCTGGCTGCACGCCCCGTTCCTGGCCTATCTGGTCTGGCACGGGCTTTCCAACCATGTGGCGCCCAACTGGCTGGCCCCGGCCTATCCCGCGCTGGCTGTGCTTGCGTCCATTGCCGCAGCGCGGGCCTCTGCGTGGCTGCCCCGGGCCGCGCTGGGGCTGGCGCTGGCCATCGGCGCGGTGCCGGTGGTCTATGTCCTATGGCACGACACGCCGGTCATCGGTGGCAATTCCCCGTTCAACCAGGTCCGGGGCTGGGACGACGCCATCGCGGAGATCAGGGCCAGCGAGGCCTACGCGGAAGCCGATTGGGTCGCGACCTCGTTTTACGATCTCGCCAGCCAGCTCTGGTGGTATCTGGGGGAGGAAAAGCCGGTCTATGCGATCCGGCAGCGCCAGCGCTATCTGTTCCGCGAGCCCTTCCCGGCCGAGCTGTGCTCGCGCCCTGCCGTGCTCATCCAGCACGAGGGCCTGATTTTCGTGGACACCGGGGACCCGGAGCGCCGGGAAACAATCACCCGGCGCTCTGGTGACACGCCGCTGATGGACATGCGCCTCGACACCGTTTCCGGCGCCGAAGCGTGTCCGTCATGGGCCGGCGATCAGGCCGACCAGGCCAATGAGCCTTCGTAATTCTAGAGCCCCTGTTCTGATTGAATCAGAACAGGGGCTCTAAGTCTTTGATTTATCACGCTTCCGAACCGAAAGAGTGTGTCCACCTTTCCTGGAAACGCCCTAGCGTGCCCGCTGGTTGAACAGCATCTTCTGGGCATCCTTGTCCTCGGCAAGGTTCACCCGCTCCTCGTCGAGCTTGAGCGCCAGGCCGCGCTCGACGGCCGGGCGCGCCTTCAGGCGCTCCTGCCAGGCTGCGATGTTGGGGAACTCGGCGAGATCGATGCCCTGGCGCTCCCAGCCCAGCGACCAGCTCAGCGTCGCAATGTCGGCAATCGAATACGCCCCGCAGATATAATCGCGGCCCTCGAGCTGCTTGTTGAGCACGCCGTAAAGCCGGTGCGTCTCGTTGCGGTAGCGATCGATGGCGTAGGGAAGCTTTTCGGGCGCGTAGATCGCGAAGTGATGGTTCTGGCCCAGCATTGGCCCGAATCCGCCCATCTGCCAGAACAGCCACTCGTCCACCTTCACCCGCTCGCGCGCGTCGGTGGGATAGAACTGGCCGAACTTCTCGGCGAGGTACTTCAGGATCGCACCGGATTCAAAGACCGAGATCGGCTCGCCGCCCGGCCCCTCGGGGTCAACGATCGCAGGGATCTTGTTGTTGGGCGAGATCGACAGGAAATGATCGGAGAACTGGTCGCCGCGCCCGATATGGATCGGGTGCATGGTGTAGGGAACGCCCAACTCCTCGAGCATGATCGAAATCTTGTGGCCATTCGGCGTGGGATAGTAATAGAGATCGATAGGTGCGGACTGGGTTGTCATGGGACACCACTCTTCCTGTTCGGTTGATAAATAAATGCGCCGTCTCCAATTCATCGTATTCTTACGATGAAAGCAACCCCTGTCCGCCGTTGGAAGCCGGCGGTGGCCGGGCCTCCAGAAGAAGCCCGGCCGTGCGCGGTTTACGCGTCGAGGATCATGTGCGGTTCCCCGTCGCTCGTGCGGGCGCGGGATCGACGATCGGGTCCGATCGTCGCGTTGGCCCGGTGCCTGAGCGCCGAAAAGCTCTCGAACGTCACCACGTCGACAGGCGCATCGAACGCGACGGTCACGCGCGTCGCGGTCGGGTCGGCGGTGGCCTCGAGCGCGATGACGGTGCCCGTAAACGGTTGCTTGAGATAGCGTCCGGTCACCCGCTGGCCCAGCGAAAGGGCAAGGCGCGCCGGTCGCGACAGCATTGCGCTGGCGGTGTTCCAGTCGCGATAGCCGTGGACCCTGGCGACGTGCTCGAGCGCCTGGGAATGGGTGATCGGCAGGCCGGCTTCGCCCAGCGCCATCTTGTGCGCGCGGGCCTGGGCCTTGAAGGCGGAAATCGATTGAGAGTTCATCGGTGTTCTCCACGCGACGGGTTCGTCCCGGGTTCCGCTTTGCCGGGCACCGTCGCAATGGGCGAACGATAGCCACACGGAGCGCGGGCCGCAGATTCGGCCCGTGGAAGACTTCACCATAGGATCTCGGGGACCCCGCGGAAGGCCGGCGCTTCAACCGTGCCCATTAGCTAGGAGCGCGCCCGACCAATGTCAACGGGCGAGATCTTCGGCCGGCACGTCCTGGCTCTCGATCGCCTCGGCCGCGCACTGGTTGGTGAACTCCACCATATAGTCTTCCTCGGCCTGGGTGCGCTGGTTTTCCAGCATCGCCCACAGATCCTCGGTCTCCACCCGGTCCAGCGCACACGCGCAATAGGCCGTGCAGTAATCCTGGTATCCGTTCGACGCATAGCAGCTCGCCTGGCAGCTCTGGGAGAACTCTGCGGACCGCACCTCGGGATTGACGGGCACCACCGTGGCCACCCCCATCAGCACGCCGATCATCACGGGCTGATGGAGAAGGTAGATGATGAGCGACCACCGCCCTGCCCGGCCCAGAAACCGCGCCGGCAGCGACCCGGAGGGAACAGCGCGCAGCCTCTCCATCCACCCCGCGCCCAGCGCCATCCGCGCAGCGGCCACCCCGGCCAGCACAACGCCGAACCAGGGGAAGACCGGCACCAGATCTTCGGATGGCGGCGGCACGTCCCACAGCCCGAAGATCGAAAACACCCGCGCCGAAAAGAACGGGTGGGAGACAAAAAGCGGCATCGCGATGATCACGAGCGCGGCCAGAGCCACGACCGCAATCGGAAGCCGCAGGAAAGCCAGCGCGAGAAGGCTGAACACCGCGATGGCGTGCAGGACTCCGAAATAGACGAAGGTTTCAGGCGCAAAGGCATAGGTGCCCGCCGTCACCAGCATCCCCGCGCCCAGCACCAGCCCGAAGCGCTTCCAGAACGCCGGCCAGCGGATGGCCTGCCCGTGCGCCAGCACCAGCGAGACGCCGGCAAGGAACAGGAACGTGCCCACCAGCAGCCGCTGGAAGGCGACCCAGCCCGGCTCGGCCGTCACGTCGAGGGCGATGAACTGGAAAAAGCGCAGATCCCAGGTGAAGTGATAAACGATCATCCCGATGATCGCGAGGCCGCGCATCATGTCGATGGCCGGTATGCGTCCCCCGCCCGTCGGAGCCACCGGGGCCGATCCGCCGGTGCCGACCGTATCCGGGGCCCCGTGCTCCCCGCTCATGGCAGGGACGCCTTGACCCACACTGCCGCGTCATGGAACGCGGCGCCCCCGAAGGGCGGCACCGCGTCCGAGCCGATCAGCATGTTGATGCCCCTGCCCTTGCGGTGCGCGCGGTTGGCATGCAGCCCTTCGGCCACCACCACCCCGGTCTGCAGGCCCGCGAACAGCTTGAGCGTCAGTTCCACGCTGCCCCGATGGTTGCCCACGGTCACCGCGTGGCCCTCGTCCATCTCAAGCCGTTGCGCATCGTCCGGGTGCATCAGCAGCGAGGGCTCCCCGGCGCGCCTTTGCGAGCCCGGGGTTTCGGTGAAGCTCGAATTGAGAAACGCCCGCGCCGGGGATGTCGTCAGCCGGAAGGGCACGTCGGGGCATGTGGGCTCGTTGCGGTCGATAAAGGCCACCATGGCTGGCATGATCGCGGGATCGCACACCCAGGTTCTGCCCGAAATCTGGCGGGTTTCTTCCCAATCGGGCTTGAACCGGAACCGCCCATCGGGCCAGGCGAACCCCTTTTCGTACCGGTCGCGATCCTCGGGCAGCGAGCGGTCGATGAACCCGCGCTCGGCGAACGCCTCCAGCGACCCGTAGCCCGAGCGCTCCATCGTGTGGGCCACCATCTCCACGTCCGTTTTTCCGCTCGCCGCTTGCGGAGCGTCGAGCCGGCGGGCCAACTCCTCGATCAGCCAGTGGTTCGAGCGCGCCTCGCCCGGTGCCTCCACGATCCCCGGGCCATAGAGCACGCGCGTGTGCCCGCCTCGCGTGTAGTAATCGGTGTGCTCGAGGAACATGGTCGCCGGCAGCACGATATCGGCCATCTGCGCGGTGTCGGTCATGAACTGCTCGTGGACCACCGTGAACAGGTCCTCGCGCGCAAAGCCGTCGCGCACCATTGCCTGGTCAGGCGCCACCACCACTGGGTTGGTGTTCTGGATGAACAGCGCCTTGACTGGCCCGCCGCCCTTGAGCGCTTCGGGGTCGCCCACCAGCACCGGCCCGATCCGCGACATGTCCAGCTCGCGCGTTTCCGTGCGCGCCAGATGCTTGCCCGCGATGTGGGATTTGTCGAGCTTCCAGGCACCGGAATGGGAATGGAACGCCCCGCCCCCGCGATGCCGCCAGGCCCCCAGCACGGCGGGAATGCAGAGCGCAGCGTGCATGTTGGTCGCGCCATTTCGCTGCCGGGAAAAGCCATAGCCCAGCCGGAAATAGGCGCGCGGACGCGCACCCAGCAGCCGCGCGAACTCTTCGATCTCGCCGACCATAAGTCCGGTGATCTCGGCGGCGCGCTCGGGCGTCATCTGCCCGATCCCGGCCTCAACCTCCGCATCGAAATCGGTCCGCTCGGCGAGGTAGTCCCGGTCGGCCAGCCCCTCGCGCAGCAGCACGTTCATCACCGCCAGCGCCAGGGCGCCATCCGTGCCCGGACGGATCAGCAGCGGCACATCGGCCTGCTCCATGGTCGCGGTGCGGTAGATGTCGACCACGACGAGTTTTGCGCCCCGCTCGCGACGGGCCCGCACCGCATGGGTCATCACATTGACCTGCGTGGCCACCGGATTGGTGCCCCAGATCACCACGCAATCGCTCTCGGCGATCTGCTCGGGATTGGTGCCCGTCATCATGCCCGTGCCGGCGAGATAGCCCGACCAGGAAATCATGGTGCAGATGGTGTCGTACTGGCCCGAATAGCCCTTGGCGTGGCGCAGGCGATTGATCCCGTCCCGGTGCACATGGCCCATGGTGCCGGCATAATAATAGGGCCAGATCGCCTCGGGCCCATGCTCGGCCTCGATGGCCAGCAGCCGGGTCGCGATCTCATCGAGCGCCTCGTCCCAGCTTATCCGCGTCCATTCGCCAGACCCCTTGGGGCCCGAGCGGCGCATCGGGTAGAGCAGCCGGTCGGGGTGGTGGACGCGCTCGGCATAGCGCGCGACCTTCTCGCAGATCACGCCGGCGGTATAGGGGTCGTCCTTGGCGCCGCGCACCCGCCCGATCCGGCCAGTGTCGAGCACTTCGACGTCCAGCGCGCAGGTCGAGGGGCAATCATGGGGACACACGGAGCGCGCGGTGCGGGCGACAAGGGGCTTGTTCATGGCGGCATGGCTTCCAATTGGCCGGCCCCTTGCGGGGGCCCAGCGACATCTGGGAACTTGAGCGCACATGCGAGTGTGATTCAAGTCGTTGACGCGGTGATTCTCTTTTTCCGAGCAAGTCGTTGAACGAGGAATCGAATTTGCTATTGCGCCGGCTTCTCGCGGCCTTCGAGCGGGCGCTCCTCGAGCAGCCAGCTCACCCCAAAGGCACAGGCCGCTGCGATCGCCGCCAGCCAGAACACCGGGTGCAGTGCTTCGGCATAGCCAACAGCGAGCGCCATGCGGTCGCCATCGGACAATTGCGCCACCGCCTCGGTGTCGAACGCGCCGCCACCGGCGGCCGCTTCCCCGACTTCGCTGACCAGCCGGTTGCCGAACACCGCGCCAAGGACAGCCACGCCCACCGATCCGCCGATCTGGCGGAACATGTTGGCGCTCGCCGTGCCCACGCCGAGAACTTCGCGAGGCACCGCGTTCTGGATCGCGGTCACCCCTACATTGATCGCCGGGCCGATACCCATCCCCAGTACCGCCAGATAGACGGCGGTGATTGTGAATGGCGTCGTGGCGGTGATCGTGGCGAGGCCCACGCAGCCCAGCGCCATCAGGAGCGCGCCGAAAATCGGCAGGATCTTGTACCGCCCGGTCCGCGACATCACGATCCCCGAGGCCATGGACATGCCGATGATGCCCAGCATCATCGGCAGCAGCCCGAGCCCGGCCCCGGTGGGAGAGAATCCCTTGACCACCTGCAGGTAGAACGGAATGAAGGTGATCGCGCCGAACATCACCGTCCCCACCGCAAGCCCTGCGATATTGCTCACGAGGAACGCGTTGTTACGGAAGAGGAACAGCGGCATCATCGGATTGGCGGCCCGCTTCTCGGCCTGCGCGAACCCTGCCAGCGCGGCGATCGCCAACCCCACAAGCGCCAGCGACCCGAATGAGAACCAGTCGAGGACCGTGCCGCCAAGGCTCGTGAACAGCACCAGCGCGCTCAGGCCAACCGCCAGCAACACCGCGCCCGCATAGTCGATCGACTGGCGCGTCTGGTTGCGCCGCGTCTCGAGCGCGTATGCGATGGCCCCGAAGGCGAGAAGTCCGACCGGCACGTTGACGGCGAACAGCCAGGGCCAGCTCAAATTCTCCACGATCAGCCCGCCCAGAAGCGGCCCGACCACGGTGGAAATCGCAAAGGCGATGCCCACGAAGGCCTGCGCCCTGCCCCGCTCGCGCGGCGGCAACACATCGGCCACGGTCGCCATCGCCGTCACGATCAGCCCGCCCCCGCCAAAACCCTGCACAAACCGCCCCAGCACCAGCACTGCCATGTTAGGCGCCATCGCCGAGACCACCGACCCCACGAGGAACACCCCGATCCCCGCCTGCAGCACGATCTTGCGCCCGAACGTGTCCCCCAGCTTGCCAAAAAGCGGCGAGCCCACCGTCGCGGCCAGCAAATAAGCCGTCATGGCCCAGGAAATGTGTTCGAGCCCGCCCAGATCCCCAACGATGATCGGCAGCGCCGGGGTGATGATGGTCTGGCCCAGCGCCGCCAGCAGCATCACCGCAATGGCGGAGGCAATGGCAAGGCGCGGGTTGTCGTGAGTCGGCTGGGCATGTTCGGACGTGGCCAAGGGGATCGTCTCCGGAAGAAGTCAGGTGCTGCTTTTACGCGGCAGGAAGGGATCGGACCATGCGGTTGTGCAGATGGGCGAGAAACGCCTCGAGCGCCGGATCGTCGCATCCGGGCCGGCGTTTTATGCCGATTTCCGCTCGCCCCAACGGGTAGCGGGCATCGAGATCATCGAGAACCCGCAGCCCGTCGGTGAGAAACCATTCAGGCGCCACGGTCACCCCAAGCCCGTCCCGCACCGTGCGTCCGAGCAGCGAGGCGTTCGAGGTCGTAAACGTCAACCGCCACTCGCGCCCGCCCCGCGCCAGCGCCGCCATGCCCATCTCCCGCCAGGAACACCCGTCCGACCAGACCGATAGCGGCAGCACCTTTTCCAGGTGCACGCAGCCGTTTTCCGGCCCGATCCAGTGCAGGCGGTCGGACCGGATGATCTCCATCGCCTCGCTGCCCGACTGGCAGGTGATGATCGCCGCGTCGATCTCCCCGGCATCGACCAGTGGCCGAAGCTGTGCCGATGACCCCGTCGCCACGCACACCTCCACCGCCGAATGGGTGCGGTTGAACACCGAAAGCGCGTCGGGGAGAAAGGCCTGCGCATATTCGTCGACCGCCCCCACCCGCACCCGTCCGCTGATCTCGGGCGGCCGGAACGCCTTGAGCGCCTCGTCGTTGAGCCGGACCATGGAGGCGGCGTATTCGAGCAGCTTGCGGCCCTCGGGCGTCAGGACGTTGCGCCGCCCTTCCTTCTCGAACAGCGCCACGCCCACGATCTCCTCGAGGCGCCGCATCTGCGCCGAGACGGTCGACTGGGTCTTGTTGACCCGCTCGCCGGCCGCGCCGTAGCTGCCGGTCTCCGATATCGCGATAAAGGTCCGCAGGAAGTCCGGATCGAGGGCGAACATCTGTGCTGCTTTCATTGATCGAATTGTTCGATCCAACTACCAAAAAACATTCGTTAGATCAATCTGTCGTCCTTTGGCATCGTCTCCCTCAACAGCCTACCACGGAGATAGACGATGACCCTCGAGCACGCCGATATCGAAACCCGCCGCCTTGTTGCCCGCGTCGCGACCCTGCGCGCCATGGGCCGGTCGATTGCTCATGCTGCGGCGCAGCTCCTTGCCTTACAGGCCTGGCGCGCCCGTGCCCGCCGCACCGCGCTGCGCCTTGCAGCGATGGAAGACTGGCAGCTCGAGGATATCGGTCTCACGCGCGCCGAGGTCGAGCAGCAACTGGCCCGGCACGGCATAGTGCGCGACCCGACCTCGCTTTTTGACTGCCGCTGAATGCCGAAAGGGCCGCCCCCCCACGGGAGACGGCCCTTCCTGGAAAAATGTCCTGCGGATGACCCGCGTCTGGTCTCGGGCTCCTGTTCTGATTGAATCAGAACAGGAGCTCCAAGTCATTGATGTGTCGCGTTTCCGAACCGGAAAAATGTTTCCACTTTTCCTGGAAACGCTCTAGCCGACGATTTCGTCGTCGGAAAAGAAGAACTTGATCTCTTCGGCAGCGGTTTCCGGAGCGTCCGAACCGTGCACCGAGTTCTCGCCGATCGAGAGGGCGAATTCCTTGCGGATCGTGCCCTCAGCGGCGTCGGCGGGGTTGGTGGCGCCCATCACTTCGCGGTTCTTGGCAACGGCGTCCTCGCCCTCGAGCACCTGCACGACCACGGGGCCGGACATCATGAACTCGACCAGCTCACCGAAGAAGGGACGCTCCTTGTGGACCGCATAGAAGCCCTCGGCCTGCGCGCGGGTCATGTGGATGCGCTTGGATGCGACGACGCGCAGCCCGGCGTCCTCGAACTTGGAAATGATCTTGCCGGTGATGTTGCGAGCGGTCGCGTCGGGCTTGATGATCGAAAACGTGCGCTGGATGGCCATATCGCGTGTCATTCCTGAAGTGTTGGATGTAGAAGGTGGCGCCTTTTAGCCGCGACGCGCGACAGACACAAGTCACCGCGCCTCAATCGGGCGCGCAATAGATCCCGTAAAGCGTCTCTAGCACCTGCTCGACCTCGCGAGAGGCCAGCGCATAGAGCACCTGCTGGCCCTGCCGGCGCGCGCTCACCAGCCCCAGCGCCCGCAGCCGCCCCAGATGCTGGGAGAGCGGGGATTGCGGCAGGTCGACCTTGCGCGACAACTCCCCCACGCTCAGCTCGTCGCCCAAAAGGCTGCACAGGATCAGCAGGCGCTTGGTGTTGGCCATCGCCGAGAGCAGCCGTGTGGCCTCTTCGGCCTTGTCTTCGAGCAGCGTGATTTCCATATTGACCATATTAGAACATTCTAATATACGAACGCAATAGACCCTCGGTATGTCAAAACCCTTTCCGGCGCAAGCACAGCCTTCCCCGGACCACCTCAGGAGGACTGTTCCCCGTGACCGCGTTCACTCCCCTCGCATCCCTGTTCGGCGGCGCCCTGATCGGGCTGTCGGCCGTTCTGCTCATGGCCTTTCACGGACGCATTGCCGGCATGACCGGCATCCTCACCGGCGTCATCCCCCCGCTGGCCCGTGATTGGAGCTGGCGCGCAGCATTCCTCGCCGGCGCCATCGTCGCGCCCGCCCTGCTCCTTGCCTCGGGCGGCATCGAAATCGGCTTTGAAAGCCCCGTCCCCGCGCCTTGGCTCGTCATCGGCGGGCTTATTGTCGGCGTCGGCGTTTATTTCGGTTCGGGCTGCACCTCGGGGCACGGGGTGTGCGGGCTGGCCCGCTTCTCCCCGCGCTCGCTGGTCGCCACGCTGGTCTTCATGGCCGCGACCTTCGCAACCGTTTTCGTGGTTCGCCACCTGCTTGGAGGCTTCTGATATGGCCCGCATCGCACTTGCAGCCCTGATCGGGCTGGTCTTTGGCACCGGCATCGCCATTTCGGGCATGATCAACCCGGCCAAGGTCCTCAACTTCTTCGACATCGCCGGCACCTGGGATCCGTCCCTCGCCTTTGTCATGGGCGGCGCGCTCGTCGTCACCATGATCGGCTACCGCTTCGTGCTCAGGCGCCCGGCACCGGTGTTCGACACCCGCTTCCACCTGCCCGGCTCGCGCGCCATCGATACGCGGCTGGTGGCGGGCTCGGCGGTCTTCGGCATCGGCTGGGGCATCACCGGTTTCTGCCCGGGCGGGGCCATCCCTGCGCTCGGGCTCATGGAAACCGACGCCTTCGTCTTCGTCGCCGCAATGGTGGGCGGCATCGTCCTGGCCCGCATCGCCCAGACCGCGCTGGTCCGCCCCGCCACCGCGGCCAACTGACGCCGTTTTCCCGAAAGGACACCCCATGGATATCCGCACCATAGACGACCGTTTCGCGACCACCGGCCAGATCCGGCCCGAGGATGTCTCTGCCCTCAAGGCGCAGGGTTACATTGGCATCGTCTGCGCCCGCCCCGATGGCGAGGAAGCCGGCCAGCCCGACTTCGCAGAGATCGCGGCGGCTGCGCAACGCGCAGGGCTCCCCGCCTTCCATATCCCCGTCTCGGGCCCGCTCACCGAAGGCCAGATCATCCGCTTTTCCGATGCCATGGCCGAGATCGGTGACGGCCCGGTCCTCGGCTATTGCCGCTCGGGCGCCCGCGCCGGGAGCCTCTACCAGACGCTGGACCGGTAACACTTATGTCCCTGCGTTCCCTCTTTCCCGTCCTCAAATGGGGACGGACCTATTCCCGCTCCCAGTTCGGCAGCGACCTCATGGCCGCGGTGATCGTCACCATCATGCTGGTGCCGCAATCGCTCGCCTATGCGCTCCTGGCCGGACTGCCGCCGGAAATGGGGCTCTATGCGTCCATCCTCCCGCTCGTCGCCTATGCGGTCTTTGGCACCTCCACCGCCCTTGCGGTCGGGCCGGTGGCGGTGGTGTCGTTGATGACGGCGGCTGCGGTGGGGCGCATCGCGGCGGAGGGAACCGCGGATTATGCCAGCGCCGCAATCGTGCTGGCCTTCATCTCGGGGCTGATGCTGACCGGCATGGGCCTTCTGCGCATGGGGTTCGTGGCCAATTTCCTTTCCCACCCCGTCATTTCGGGGTTCATCACGGCCTCTGGGCTCATCATCGCAACCAGCCAGATCGGCGGGCTTTTCGGCATCTCCACCCATGGCCATGCCATGCCCGAACTGTTGACCTCGGTGGTGGCCGGCATCGGGCAAACCAATCTGCCCACGCTGGCGGTCGGCCTGGTCTCACTTGCCCTGCTGTTCTGGATCCGCACCGGCCTCAAACCGGCCCTGATCAAGCTCCGCCTGCCCGCCAGGCTTGCCACCCTCGTGGTGCGCGCCGGCCCGGTCATGGTCGTGCTGCTCGCGATCGCCGCCGCCGGGGCCTTTAATCTGGGGGCTCGCGGGGTAGCGCTGGTCGGCGACGTGCCTCAGGGTCTGCCCCTGCTCTCGGTCCCCGGCCTCAGCATCGATCTGGTGACGGCGCTGTTCTTCCCCGCGCTCATCATCTCCATCGTGGGCTTCGTGGAATCGGTCTCGGTCGCCCAGACGCTGGCCGCAAAGCGCCGCGAGCGCATCGATCCCGATCAAGAGCTGGTGGGCCTGGGCGCCTCCAACCTCGCCGCCTCGTTTGGCGGCGGCTTTCCGGTCACCGGCGGGTTCGCGCGCTCGGTGGTCAATTTCGATGCCGGAGCCGCCACCCCGGCCGCGGGCGCCTTCACCGCCGTCGGGATCGCCGTCGCGACGCTTCTTTTGACGCCATATCTCTCGCTGCTGCCCAAAGCGACCCTCGCCGCCACCATCATCGTCGCCGTGCTGTCGATCATCGACCTTTCGATCTTCAAGCGGGCACTGGGCTATTCACGTCCCGATTTCGCCGCCGTCGCGGTCACGCTGGCCACCACGCTTGTCTTCGGGGTGGAAACGGGCATCTCCGCGGGCGTTCTGGTGTCGGTGCTCATCTTCCTCTACCGCTCTTCGCGCCCACACACGGCCATCGTCGGGCGTGTCCCGGGCACCGAGCATTTCCGCAACATCAAGCGGCACGCGGTGGAAACCCATCCCGAGATCGTCTCGGTGCGCATCGACGAGAGCCTTTATTTCGCCAATGCGCGCTTTCTCGAGGACTGCATATACGGGCTGGTCTCGGACGATCCCGGCATAAGGCACGTCATCCTCATGTGCCCGGCGGTCAACATCGTGGACCTTTCTGCGCTCGAAAGCCTCGAAGCCATCAACGAGCGGCTGTCGGGCCTCGGGGTCACCTTCCACCTCTCGGAGGTCAAGGGCCCGGTCATGGACAAGCTCAAGGGCACCCATTTCATCCATGAGCTGACCGGTCAGGTCTTTCTCTCCCAGCACCAGGCCATCTCAACGCTGGCCAGCGGCGCCCCCGTGATCAAGCGCCCGGCAGCCTCTGTCTAACCCACGGTTGCAAAGCCCGCCCTGACCGCATATCAGCTAGCATGCTTGCCGGAGGGCCCGTTTGGCCTGCCCGGGTACACAGAAATTGCCGAATCCGCACCCGGAGCCGATCTGCGTTTTGTCCGAACGCGGCCCGGCTCCTTGCCCGTTTATGTTCTACCAGACCCCGCGGCCCGACCATGCTGACGATCACCGACTTGCATTACAGGATTGAGGGACGTCCCCTTTTCGAGGGTGCGAGCGTCACCCTTCCGACCGGCGCCAAGACCGGGTTCGTGGGCCGCAACGGTTCGGGCAAGACCACGCTGTTCAACCTGATCCTTGGGACCATCGGGCCCGAACAGGGCACCGTGGACGTCAATCGCCGTGCGCGCATTGGCACCGTCGCGCAGGAAGCCCCGGCCAGCGACATGACCGTTCTCGAAATGGTTCTGGCCGCCGACACCGAGCGCAACGCGCTTCTGGACGAGGCCGAGACCGCCACCGATCCCCACCGTATCGCCGATATCCATACGCGGCTGGCCGATATCGACGCCCACACAGCCGAGGCGCGGGCCAGCACGGTTCTCAAGGGACTGGGCTTTGGCCCCGAGCGCCAGAATATCCCCTGCCGCGAGCTCTCGGGCGGCTGGCGGATGCGCGTCGCGCTGGCCGGCGTTCTGTTCTCCCAGCCCGACCTGCTGCTGCTCGACGAGCCCACCAACTACCTCGATCTCGAAGGCACGCTGTGGCTCGAGCGCTATCTGGCCAGCTATCCCTATACCGTCTTCATGATCAGCCACGACCGGGACCTGCTCAACAAGGCCGTGGATTCGATCATCCATCTCGATCGGGGCAAGCTCACCTATTACAAGGGCGCCTACGACACCTTCGAGGAAACCCGGCGTATGCAGATGGACCTGCAGAACAAGGCCCGGGAGAAGACGCTCGCCCAGATCGAGCACATGCAGAAATTCGTCGACAAGTTCCGCTACAAGGCCACCAAGGCCAAGCAGGCCCAGTCGCGACTCAAGAAAATTGAAAAGCTGCGCCCGCCCGAGGCGCTGTTCGATGAATATTCGGCTCCCTTCACCTTCCCCGAGCCGCGCAAATCCCCCGCCTCCCCCATGCTCGCTTTCGACGACGTGTCGGTGGGCTATGACGAAAAGCCGATCCTGAGCCGGATCTCCAACCGGATCGACCCCGAAGACCGCATCGCGCTCATCGGGGTCAATGGCAACGGCAAGTCGACCTTCGCCAAGCTGATCGCCGGCGAATTGCGCCCCATGGGCGGGCGCATGGAGCGCGCACGGACGCTGGAGGTCGCCTATTTCGCCCAGCACCAGCTCGATCTGCTCAAGCCTGAGCAGACGCCCTATGAGCACATCATCGATCTGATGCCCACCGATTCGGAGGCCCGCCGCCGCAGCCGCGTCGCCCAGATGGGCCTGTCGACCTCGCGCATGGACACCAAAGCGAGGAACCTTTCGGGTGGCGAAAGGGCGCGGCTGCTGATGGGGCTGGTCACTTTCTCGGGACCGGGCATGCTCATCCTCGACGAGCCCACCAACCACCTCGACATCGACAGCCGCGATGCTCTCATCCATGCGCTGAACGACTTCAAGGGCGCCGTGCTCATCATCAGCCACGATCGGCACATAATTGAGTCCACCTGCGACACCCTCTGGATCGCAGATCAAGGTACGATCAGCGTCTATCAGGACGATCTGGACACCTATCAGCGTCTGTTGACCGGACATCAGGGCAATGATCGGCAGGCCGGCCAGTCCGCCCAATCGGGCGGCGGGGACCGCAAGCGCGAGCGTCAGGAAGCCGCAGCACGGCGCGCGGAACTCGCCCCATTGCGCAAGGAAATCAAGATCCTCGAGCAGAAGATGGAGGCGACGCGCAAGGCTCTTGCGCGTGTGGAGTCCCAGCTTGCGGACCCGGAAATCTATACCGGCGACCCCGATGGGGCCATCCGGCTCGGAATCGAGAAATCGCGCCTGGAATCCGACATTGCATCGCTCGAGGATACCTGGCTCGAAAAGAGCGAATCCTACGAAGAAGCGAAGGCTTTATAATGGCTTGGCTCAGGCCTTGCGCGACCACCGCCCGTCGCCGTCCTGCTGCCAGTAGGTGAGCTCGCACTGGGGCTTGAGCACCTTCCAGGCCTCCCGCGCCTCGGTCACCGCATCGGGGTCGTGGCCGTTGAAAATAAACACCAATCTCTCGTAATCCCCCGGCTCCCGGGGCACGGCGCGATCCACGAAGAACCGGATCTGCGCCCCGTTGGGGTTGTCCGTCGCCTGGGTCAACAGCACCGGCTGGCGCGCATCGGTGTCCCGCCCCGTCGCCATGCCATGGGGCAGGAAACTGTCGTCGGAATAGGTCCAGAGCGCGCTGTCGAGCACCTCGAGCCGCTCGGCGCTGCCCACCTCGACCACCGCCCGCCAACCCCGCGCAAGGCTTTTTTCGAGCAATGCGGGCAGCACCGTTTCGAGCGGCTTGGTTTCGAGATGATAGAACAGCAGCTCGGTCAAAAGGCCCTATCCTTCGCGGTTTTCGCAGGTTTCACGCACGAATCTGTCGAGCAGCGCCACTCCAAATCCCGAGCTCCAGGAGGTATTGATCTCCGAGTTCGGCGCCCCAAATCCGGTCCCTGCAATATCGATATGCCCCCAGGGCACGCCATTGGTAAAATGCTGGAGGAATTGGGCTGCGGAGATCGACCCGGCGGGACGCCCGCCCGCGTTCTTGATGTCGGCAAAGCGGCTTTCGATGAGTTTTTCGTAAGCAGGACCCATGGGAAGCCGCCAGACCTTCTCGCCGCTGGCCATCCCCGCGGCCTGCAACTGGCCGGCGAGGGTATCGTCGTTGGAAAAAAGGCCCGCATGATCGTGCCCGAGCGCCACGAGCATCGCCCCGGTGAGGGTGGCAAGGTCGATCATGGCGCGCGGCTTGAACCGATCCTGCGTGTACCAGAGCGCATCGGCCAGAACCAGGCGGCCCTCGGCGTCGGTGTTTATTACCTCGATGGTCTTGCCCGACATGGCGGTCAGGATATCGCCGGGCCGGTAGGCCTTGCCGTCGGGCATGTTCTCGACCAGCCCGATCACGCCCACCGCATTGACCCGCGCCTTGCGCAGCGCCAGCGCCTTCATCAACCCGGTGACTGCAGCGGCCCCGCCCATGTCGCCTTTCATGTCCTGCATGGACGCGCCCGGCTTGATCGAAATCCCCCCGGTGTCGAAGACCACGCCCTTGCCCACGAAGGCGACCGGCGCATCGCCCTTGCGCGCGCCGTTCCACTGCATCACAACGAGGCGCGCTGGCCGCTCCGAACCCTTGGCGACGGCCAGCAGCGCGCCCATGCCGAGCTTGTCCATGTCTTCGGGCGTCAGAACCTCGATGGCAACGCCCAGATCGGCCAGCCCATTGGCCTGGGATGCGAACTCCACCGGCCCCAGGACGTTAGGCGGCTCGTTGACCAGCGTGCGCGCCAGCAGCGTCCCCTCCACCACCGCATCCCGGTCGGCGATCGCAGCGTCCACACCCTCGAGCCGGCCCGCCGATATCGTTACCTCGACGGTCTCGGGCCCGGCAGACCGGGCATCGCCGGATGCCGTGCGGTATTTGTCGAACCGGTAGTGGCGCAGGCGCATGCCGGCGGCCAGTTCGGCCACTCCGCGCGCGGACAGCTTCGGCTCGTCCAGCACAACGGTCACCGTTGCAGCCCGGGTGGCCTCGATCCGTGCCCAGAGCGATCCGCCCCGGTCGCACCATGCGGTGTCCGACAGCGCGTCCCCCTGCCCGCCGCGCCCCAGAACGAGAAGCCGATCGCTCTCAAGCCCCTGCGGAGCGATGATGTCGAGCGCGTTTCCGGGCCGTCCGCCGAAACCGGCCGAAGCCGCGATACGCTGGAAGTCCAGCCCGGTGCGGGCCCAGATCTCGCCCGCCCGTCCCTCGGGCGACTTATCCTCCGCTACGTAGATCACCGTAAGGGCTGACGTCCGGCGGGGCTGCTGGGCAAATGAAATGGCGAGTTCGCGGGGCATAAGGGGGCTGGTCCTCGGCTTCTGATGGCACAGGCGTCCCGGCTTTATAGGCACGCGCGCAGGGTCCATCGCAAGCGGATTGGCCGGTAAAAGTTCTGCAGTGTTGCGCGCCGTCCCTACCGTGCCCCGGAGCGATAGGGTAGCCTTGGCTCACCTTCCACTCACGCCCGGCCCCGCATGGACCGCCTCGCGCGCTATCTCCAGCGTCAGTTCTTTGCCCAGGCGCTGGCCATCTTCCTGGCCGGCGGCGCGCTGATCTGGCTCATGCAACTGCTCAGGCTGTTCGACCTCGTCTCGGCGCAGGGGCAGAATTTCTTCACGCTGATGGGCCAGAGCGCACTCACGACCCCGACCTTCGCGCGTTCGATACTCTATGTCTGCTTTGCCATTGGCCTCGTCCGCGGCCTGAAAGGCCTGCAGGCTTCGCGCGAATTGCACACCATCCACGCCGCCCAGCGCACCCGGGCGCTCTGGCAGGCCGTCGCCCTCTTCACGCTCGCGGGCACCATTTCGGTTACAGCGATCGCCAACTGGGTCGAGCCCAATGCACGCAGGATTTCCACCGCCTGGTCAGCCGAAATCGCGGCGGACGTGGTGGGCCGCGCCATGGTGCCGGGCCGGTATTCCGAGATCGGGGATGGACTCGTCTTTGCGATCGAGAACCGGCTCAACGATGGCACGCTGGTCGGCTTTTTTTTCGACGACACTACCAATGCCGATTCCCGGCGCACCTATTTCGCCGATACCGCGCGGGTCTTCGTGGACGAGACCGGCTATCAGCTTATCCTCAATGACGGCGCGGTGCAGTACGAAAGCCCGGGTCGCGGAGGGTTGAGCCAGATCCGCTTCGCCCAGTACCACATCAGCCTCGCCAGCCTCATGGAGGCCGCCACCCCCTCGGGCGGGCGCGATCAGATGGATTCCCTCGCCCTCCTGAACCGCATCCTCGCTGGGGAATCGGACGCCGAGGCCGCGCGAGACGTCCTCGTCCACCGGCTGGCCGACTCCCTGCGCACCCTCGCCATTTGCCTGCTGGCCGTGGCCATGTGCGGCTTTCCCCATGGGGCACGGACCGGCGGGAAA
The DNA here is from genome assembly GCF_003992665.1 of Pelagibacterium montanilacus. Classification (GTDB taxonomy): domain Bacteria; phylum Pseudomonadota; class Alphaproteobacteria; order Rhizobiales; family Devosiaceae; genus Pelagibacterium; species Pelagibacterium montanilacus. The sequence continues at coordinate 488,516 of NZ_RZMX01000059.1, read as the reverse complement.
TTCCCCGTCGAGCTGGTCATTCTCGTGGTCGCCTTCGGCGAGCAGGCCTTCGCCACCTTTTCGGGTGGCGGCATGATGCATCTGGTCTCCCCCACCATCGTCCTCCTTTGCGGGACCGCCCTCCTCGCGCGCCGCCTCGTACGCGCCGACATCATGCCCTCGCGGTTTGCCCGGAGGAGCCTGTGAGCAAGGTCGGACGCCTCGTATCGCTACGCATCGCCAGCCGAATCGGGCTGGTGGTGGCGATCTTCTTCGGCATCATCCTTCTCGTGGAGTTCCTCGATGTCGGCCGCTTCGAGCAGACCGCCGAGATCGCCGGGGGCTGGACCGCCACCGCCGTTGCCTTCCTCAGCGCCCTGCGCTGGAGCCTGCTCGGCCTGCCGGTCACGGTCCTTCTGGGGGCCCTGATCGGGCTCATCGACCTGCAACGCCACCGCGAGTTGGTCATCGTCGCGGCCTCGGGCCATTCCATCTGGAGCATCATCCGCTGGCCCCTGATCCTCGTGGTGCTGTTCGGCGCCATGATGGCGACTGTGGTCGACAGCGTCGCCATCCGCGCCTACCAGCAGCTCGATGTGGCCCAGATCGGCTGGGGTCGGGCCTATGGGCTGCAGAATCAGGAGCAATGGTTCAGCCAGTCGGGCCCCGACGGCCGCTATGCCCTCCACGCCCGTTCGGTGCGCGATGGCGGGGCCGAGTTGCGCCGGGTCTCGATCTTCCGGCTCACAGCCCCCGGCGAAACCGGAACCCGGATCTACGCGGAGCGCGCCACGCTTGATGACGGGTTCTGGCGGCTCGAGGACGGCACGGTCCTTGACGTCGATAGCTCGCCTCGGCCCTTTGAAACGCTCGAACTGGCCACCGGAAGCACCCTCGCCGAATTGTCCCTGCAACTGGGCACCGCCGAGGATATGTCATGGTTCGGCCTCTTCCAGGCGCTGGACGAGGGTATAGAGGATCCCTTCGCCCGTTCGGCGGCCCAGACGCGTTTCCACAAGCTCAATGCCATGCCGATTGTGCTCGCGGGCGCATTGCTCATTGCGTTCGCCTTTACGGCTGGTTATCGAAGAGCAGGCCATTATGGATGGATTGTCCTCAATGGCATCGTGCTGGGCTTGGTGGTATTCATGGTCATCGAAATGGCCGATCGTGCCGGGTCAGCGGGCGTTGTGGATCCCGTGGTAGCGTCCTGGGGCCCGGCGATCGCTGCCGTGGTCATCGGGCTGACTGTGATCTTGCGTAGGGAAGACGGGCGTATCTGATGGAAAGATCGCGTCTTGGGGGGAAGCTGACCGGGATTGCTCAGGCCCTTGCCTGCGCGACGGGGCTCATCCTGTTGTCCTCCACCGCGATATCGGCCCAGCAGATCCTGCCCCCCGGCTTTTTTACGCAGATCCCAGACCGGGCCGGCGACAACATGGCCGTGGCCGCCGACGCCATGGTCTTCCAGCAGGCCAACAACACGGTTGTTGCCCAAGGGAACGTGGGCATCGCCTATCAGGGCTACAGCGTGCGGGCCGACCGCGTCGTCTACAATCAGGACACCCGGGAGGTAGAGCTGATCGGCAATGTGGCGCTCATCGACCCCGAAGGTGTCGAATACGTCGCCGACCGCGTCATGCTCGATGATTCCTTCCTCGAAGGCTTCCTGCAGGCGCTTGTGGTCGCCTTCCCCGACGGCTCGCGATTTACCGCCGCCGAGCATCAGTTCCAGCAAGGCCTGCAGCGAATCTACACCGACGGCAGCTACGTGCCCTGCGGCGATTGCATCGGCGTCAGCGGCCAGACGATCGGCTGGAAAGTTCGGGCCGTCCGCGTGGTGGCAGACGAGCAGGACAACACGATCTATTTCGAGCGGCCCTCTCTCGAAATTCTCGGCGTTCCCATCGCCAGCCTCCCCTGGCTCACCCTGGACCGGGATTTCGATCTGATTTTCCCCACCATCACCTATGACGAGCAGCGCGGGGTCGGCGCGCGCTTTGCCCCGTTCACCCGCCAGGTATCGGGCGGGACCGTGCTGCTGACCCCCACCCTTTTCTCGCGCCAGGGGCTTCTTCTGGAAGCCGAGTGGCAGCAGCGCGTGGGCGATCTGGACTATTCCGTCACCGGGGCTGGTATCTACCAGTTCTCGCCCGACGCCTATGAAGGGCTGGGCAATACCGGGTTTCGCGGTTCGCTCCAGACAAGCGGGGAGTTCACGCCCACCGATGAGTGGACGCTGGGGTGGTCGGGCACGGCCTTTTCCGACCCGGGATTCATGCCCGATTACGAGATCGCGTCAGGCACGCAGACCAACGAACTTTTCGCCGAGTATTTCACGCCCGATACCTTTGCGGAGGCCAGGGTCCAGCAGTTCGTTCCGCTGGACGATTACGACGACTGGGCAGAGTTCGAGGACGACCGGGCCCACCTGCCCCTTACATACCCCAACGCCCGCGCCAACCATGTGATCGAGCTCGAAGACGGCATGGGCCGCATCGAGCTTTCAGGACGCCTTCTGGGGCTCTCCCGGAGCGAGGACCACATCGACGACGGGTTCCTCGCCGGGGTCGCTGGCGACAAGGCCCAGCTTGGCTTCGAGGCGGGCTGGACCAATCAGTACATCGTCCCCGGCGGTCTCGCGGTCTCGCCCTATCTCGGACTGCGTGGCGACGCTGTCTCGTTCTCGAGCGCCAGTTCGGACCCCAACGCCCCGGCCTCCCAGGCGCTGTTCTCGGCGACCCCGATCGCGGCAATCGATATCCGGTATCCGCTCGTCGGGCGCACGACCGGCGCCACAACGGTCATCGAACCGATCGCGCAGTTCGTCTATCGCGGCTCGGCAGAGGCAAGACCGGGGGTGACCAACGAAGATTCTCAGGGGTTCCTGCTCGATGCCTCCAACGTCTTCAGCCGCAATCGCTTCACCGGCTGGGATCGCCAGGAAACCGGGCTCGTCGCCAATGTCGGCGCGACGGTGCAGACCAGCTTCGACAATGGCATGTGGATCAACACGGTCATCGGACAGTCGTTTCATCTGGCCGGCCCGAATGCGTTCGATGTCGATGACGGCAGCACGGCAACCGTGGGCACCGGCATGGACGAACTCGCCTCCTATCTGGTTGCGGGCGTCGATGCGGGATGGGGCCCTCATTACAGCCTTGGCGCCACGCTTCAGGTCGACCCGGACACACTGACGGTTCCGCGCGCCGTGGCGCGCGCCGATGCTTCGCTGGCCTATTTCGATATCGGGGCCGATTACGCCTTCGTCGCGGCCGATGGCGATCTCGGGGTCTCACGGGACCGCCACGAAATCGGGGGCCGGATCTCCGTGCCCTTCGCCGACTATTGGACGGCGACCGCTGGTCTGGCCTGGGACGTCTCGGCAAACGCGTTTCTGGCGGGCAATGCCGGCGTCGAGTATGACGACCGCTTCGTTGCATTCGGCGCCCAGGCAACTGTCACGGGGGCAACCCATGAAGACCCCGATGACCTGCGCCTGAGCGTCGGTTTCCGGCTTCGCATGCCGGATGAATACGATGTGATCAATCAGAGCCAGTCCACATCCGAATTCTGAGACCAACTCTGCGGAATTTGGCCGCAATTGTGTTAGAGGACGGGCTCAATCGGATAGCGATGCGGGAGCACACACCATGATACGCGCACTTTCGTTCAAAGCAGCGGTTCTCGCCCTCCTCGCAGGTCTTGCGCTGACGGCTGGCCCTGCGGTGGCCCAGAACATCACGGTCAACGGCGAGACCATCACAGGCCAGGAAATCAACGCCCGGGCCCAGTTGCTGCGGCTCGAAGGTCAGGGCTCCAGCAATGCAAATCGCACCCAGCTCGCCACGGATCAGCTGATCGAGGATGCGCTCAAGATGGCCGAGGCCAACCGCATCGGCGTCACGGTGGCCGATAGCCGGGTGGACCAGGCCTTCACCAACATGGCCAACAACATGCGGGTGAGCCCCTCGAACCTCTCCGAAATCCTCACCCAGAACGGAGTGAACCCCGAAACGCTGCGCGGTCGAATCCGGGCCGGTATCGCCTGGCAGGGCGTCGTCCAGGAGGTGGTTACGCCCCGCGTGCAGATCTCGGAACTCGAGCTCGACGTTCAGGCCGAGCAGCAGGTCGAAGAGACCATGAGCTTTGACTACATTCTCAAGGAAGTGCTGTTCATCATCCCCCAGGGGTCCGGACAGTCCGCGTCCCGCCGCACGGCTGAAGCCAATCAGTACCGCAGCCGCTATTCGGGCTGCGACACCGCCGTGGACGTCGCCGTGCAGTTCAACGACGCCGCGGTCCGCGATCTTGGTCGCCGTCACGCCACCCAGCTTCCCGATGCGCTCGCCAATGAGCTGGCCTCGCTCACCGTGGGCCAGATCTCCAGCCCCCGGGTGGTGGATAATGGCGTCTCGATGATGGCCGTGTGCGAGAAGGCTTCGGCCCGCGACCTGACCTTCATCAAACGCGATCTGCGTCAGGAAGTCGGCAATGAGGCTCTTGCCGCCGAGGCCGAGGCCTATCTGGCCCGGCTGCGCGATAACGCGATCATCGTGCGGAACTGACGGGATTGACCATGTCCGGAACAGCCCCGCTCGCCCTTTCCATGGGCGAGCCGGCAGGCGTAGGCCCTGATGTCATCGTCTCGATTTACGCCAGGCGCAGGGAAATCGCTCTCTCCCCCTTTGCGGTCTATGGCAGCGCGGCACTGCTGGCATCGAGGGCCAGGCGCCTCGGGCTCGACATTGCGATCCAAGAAGCAACCCCCGAGACTGCGGTCGGTATCTTCGACCGCGCGCTGCCGGTGGTGCCGATAGAGGCCGAGGTCGACGACAATCCCGGCATGCTCTCGGAAGCCAGCGCTCCGCTCGTGATCGGGGCGATCAAGAAGGCCGCGGCCGATGTCATGGCCGGATCGGCCAGAGGCCTCGTGACGGCCCCCATCCACAAGGCCGTGCTCTACGCAGCGGGCTTCGCCTATCCGGGCCACACCGAATTCCTTGCCGCGCTCTGCGAAGCCGACGGAGAGACACCCCTGCCTGTGATGATGCTGGCCCATGAGGGCCACCGCGTCGTCCCGCTGACCATTCACGTTCCCCTCGCCAGCGTCCCGGGGCTCATCACCGCGGACGCAATCCTGCGCACCGCCCGGATCGTGGCACGCGATCTTGCCGAACGGTTCGGCATCGAAAAACCCAGGCTCGCGATTGCCGGGCTCAATCCCCATGCGGGCGAGGACGGGATGATCGGGCGCGAGGAGCTCGAAATCATCGGGCCCGCCATCGCCGCATTGCGCGCCGAGGGCATTGCCGCCGACGGCCCGCACTCCGCAGATACGATCTTCCATCCACCCCATTGGCGCCAGTTCGACGCGGTCATCGCCATGTATCATGACCAGGCGCTGATCCCCATCAAGACCCTGGCTTTCGACAGCGGGGTGAACGTCACCCTTGGCCTGCCTTTCGTCCGCACGTCACCCGATCACGGCACCGCCCTGGAACTCGCCGGCACGGGCAAGGCATCCGATGCGTCCATGCTCGCAGCGATCAGGCTCGCGGACCGCATGGCATGACGGTCATAGACGACCTGCCTCCGCTTCGCGAAGTCATCGCGCAATATGATCTGCGCGCCCGCAAGGAGCTGGGGCAGAATTTTCTGCTCGATCTCAACCTCACCTCTCGGATTGCCCGGGCCGCGGGCGATCTGACAGAATCCACCGTGATCGAAGTGGGGCCGGGCCCGGGCGGGCTGACCCGGGCGCTCCTGGCGTCGGGCGCACGCCGCGTCATCGCCATCGAGCGGGACGAACGCACCCTGCCCGCGCTCGCCCAGATCGCCGAGGCCTATCCTGGGCGCCTCGAGGTCCTGAGCGCCGATGCCCTCGAGATCGATTACCGTGCCCTGGCGGATGGCCCCACGCGGATCGTTGCCAATCTGCCCTACAACATCGCGACGCCTCTACTGACGGGCTGGCTCACCGCCGAGCCTTGGCCCGCCTGGTTCCAGTCGCTGACCCTGATGTTCCAGAAGGAAGTGGCCGAGCGGATCGTCGCGGATTCCGGAGCTGCCGCGTATGGGCGGCTGGGCGTGCTTGCCGGCTGGCGCACCAGAGCGCGGATCGCGCTCTCCCTGCCGCCCTCGGCCTTTACCCCACCACCGAAGGTGTCCTCCGCCGTTGTCCATCTCGAGCCCAAGGCCGTGGATGAGGACGTGCCCGTGTCCACGCTCGAAGAGGTGACGCGCTATGCCTTCGGCCAGCGCCGCAAGATGATCCGGCAGAGCCTCAAGGGATTGGGCGTGCCGCTCGAGGGGCTATTCGAAGCTCTTGGCGTGACGGGTCAGGAGCGCGCCGAAACGCTCAGCGTCGCCCAGTTCGTGGCCATGACGCGGTACGTGGCCGACAGTCGCTCAACGTCGACCTGAGTGCTGCCGTTCAGGACGGGATGGTAATCTGGTCCTGCAGGTCGCGAACAAAGGCATCGAGGCCGGTCTGGCGCTTGCGCGACAACCGCGCCCCGGCGAGGATCGAGCGGACCATCTGCACGGATTGCTCGAGGTCCTCGTTGACCAGCACGAAGTCATACTCGCTGTAGTGATCCATCTCCTTGCGCGCATTGCGCAGGCGCTTTTCGATGGTCCCGACGCTGTCCTGCGCCCGCCGCTCTAGGCGGGTGCGCAACTCGGCAATCGAGGGCGGCAGGATGAACACCGTCGCCATGTCCTCGCGGCAGTTCTCGTAAAGCTGCAGCGTCCCCTGATAGTCGATATCGAACAGGATATCCTTGCCCGCCGAAAGCCGTTCCTCGACCTTGGCGCGGGGCGTGCCGTAGAAATTGCCGTGGACTTCCGCCCACTCCAGCAACTCGCCCTGATCGCGCATCCGCTCGAATTCGGCGACGTCGATGAAATAATAGTGGGTGCCGTGAATTTCATCGGTGCGGCGCGGGCGCGTGGTCACCGAGACCGACAGCCGGATGTTGGGGTCCTGAGCAAACAGGGCACGGGATATGGAAGATTTGCCTGCGCCCGAGGGAGAAGCAATGACGAGCATGACGCCGCGGCGCGCGAAATCCATCAAACTATTCCAGATTTTGAACCTGTTCCCGTAACTGATCGATCGCCGCCTTGAGGTCAAGGCCGATCGCAGTCAGGCTCACATCATTGCTCTTTGAACAGAGCGTATTGGCTTCCCGGTTGAATTCCTGGGACAGGAAATCGAGCTTGCGCCCCACCGGCCCACCGCCCTGGAGCAGCGCGCGCGCTGCAGCGACATGCGCCACCAGCCGGTCCAGTTCCTCGCGGATATCAGCCTTGGTGGCGAGCAGCACCGCTTCGGCATGCAGCCGGTCTTCGCTCAGCCCGTTTTCCGATTGCAGCAGCATCTCCACCTGGGAGGTCAGCCGCGCCAGTATCGCTTCGCGCGTGCGGGAGGGATGAGCTTCGGCGCTGGCGGTCAGATTCGCGATCTCGTCGAGCCGCGCGGTGATCAACGCGCCCAGATGCACCCCTTCGCGCGCCCGGCTCTCGGCCAGTGCGAGCGCTGCGGCGTCCACGCACTGGCGTGCGGCATCGTCGAGCCGCTCCTGCAATTGAGCCGTCACTGGCCGGTCGCGCGGCTCCAGCACGCCCTTGAGGGCAAGAATTCCGTCTATCGAGGGCCGACGCGCATCGATCCGCGTGCCCAGTTCGGCGGCGATGTCGAGAACGGTATCAAGGGCCTGCCGGTTGACCACGATCTCGCCGGGGGTACTCTCGCGTTGTGCGGACAGCGACAGCGTCACCGAGCCCCGCGTCAGGTGCTTGCCCAGGATCCGCCGCAGATCGGTCTCGATTTGCTCGAACCCGCTGGCCAGCCGCGTGCGGACGTCGAGCCCCCGCCCGTTGACCGACCGCACTTCGCTCTGGACGCTGATGCCCTCGATAAGGATTTCAGCGCGGCCGAACCCGGTCATACTGGCTAGCGGGTTGCTCAATGGGGCACTCCTTGTCGGGCGCGGGATGCAGGGGTCACACGCCCTCTTCGGCCGGCACGGCCTCGTCGGCGGCAGGCTCATCGTCCACCACCTCGCCGGCCTCCTCGGCCTCGGCTTCGGCAATGGCGTCCATCGCCGCCTGCGCCTCTGCCTCGGCGGCCTGCTCCGCCCGCTGGCGCTCGATCTCGCGCCAGGCCGCAACGTTGTCCTGATGCTCGCGATAGCTGTCCGCAAAGGCGTGCCCGCCGGTGCCGTCGGCAACGAAGTACAGAGCTGTCGTTTCGGTCGGATTCGCGGCAGCTTCCAGGGCCTCGATCCCGGGATTGGCTATGGGCCCAGGCGGCAAGCCGTCGATCTGGTAGGTGTTGTAGGGCGTGACCTCGTCGATCTCGGACCGCCGCAGCCCACGCCCGAGCGTCCCCTCGCCGAGGGTAATTCCATAGATGATGGTGGGGTCCGACTGCAGACGCATGCCGATCTCGAGCCGGTTGGTGAACACACCGGCCACAAGGCCGCGTTCATCGGCAACGGCGGTTTCCTTCTCGATGATGGACGCGAGGATCACCATCTCCTCGGGCGTGTCGATCGGCAGGTCGTCCGCTCGCCCGGCCCATACGTCCTCGATCGCCGCGTCCATGGCGGCGGTCATCCGGTCGATCACCGACTGGCGTGTATCGCCCCGCCTGTAGGCATAGGCACCCGGCAGCAGCGATCCCTCGGGCGGCATGACGTCGATGCTGCCGGTCAGGTGCGTGTTCGCGTCCACCCGGGCCACGACCTGCCATGAGGTAAAGCCCTCGGGCACCACAACCTGAAGCTGGATCGGTGTGCCCTCGGTGATCTCGCGCAGGATATCGGACATGGACGATCCGGCGGCGATGTTGAATTCGCCGGCGAGAATGTCGGTATCCCGCCGCATGGCGATCGCGCCCAGCCGAAAGACCATGGCGTTGGAGATCAAGCCCTGCTCCTGCAGACGGTTGGCGACCGTTGCCAGCGCATTTCCCTGCTCGACGACGAACGAGCGGTCTTCGGGGATGGCGCTGTCGGCATTGAAGCTGGAAATACCGAAAAGAACGGCGCCGCCCACAACCACAAGGCCAAGAAGAACAAGGCTCAGCAGCCCGTTGATCACATCGACGAAGCCGTTGGAGCGCCGCCTCTGCTTCTTCTTCTTTTTCCTGCTCTTTTTCGGCTCGGCCATCGCGGCGTTCGTCCCCTCGTCTCGATACGTGTCACAATGACTGCCCGTGGACCGTCACATGCCGCAGGCATGGTTCAGGCAAATGCCGGTGTCTGGTTCAATCCGCCCTGCTGAAGATCAGGGACGCATTGGTGCCCCCGAAGCCGAACGAATTGGAGAGCGCCACGTCGATCGTCTTTTCCACGGGCTTGTGAGGCGCGAGATTGATCGCGGTCTCCACCGACGGGTTGTCCAGATTGATCGTCGGCGGCGCGATGTTGTCGCGGATCGCCATGAGCGAGAAGATCGCTTCGACCGCCCCGGCGGCACCAAGCAGGTGCCCAACGGCCGATTTCGTGGAGCTCATCACCACATTGGGCGCATGCTCGCCAAGCAGGCGCGTCACGGCGCCAAGCTCGATCTCGTCACCCAATGGCGTGGATGTACCGTGGGCATTGATGTAGTCGATATCGGACGCTTGCAACCCGGCGCGCTTGAGCGCTGCGGCCATTGACCGGTACCCGCCATTGCCGTCCTCGGCGGGCGCGGTGATATGGTGGGCATCGCCCGAAAGCCCATATCCCACCACTTCCGCATAAATGTGTGCGCCGCGCGCCTTGGCGTGCTCGTATTCCTCGAGCACCACCACGCCGGCGCCTTCGCCCATCACGAAGCCGTCGCGATCCTTGTCATAGGGCCGCGACCCTTTCTCGGGCGCATCGTTGAAACCGGTGGAGAGCGCCCTGCACGCGGCAAAACCTGCCAGCGAGAGGCGATTGACCGGGGATTCCGCCCCGCCCGCGACCATCACATCGGCATCATCGAGCGCAATCAGCCGGGCGGCATCGCCAATGGCGTGCGCACCGGTGGAGCATGCGGTGACGACCGAATGATTGGGTCCCTTGAGCCCGTGTTCGATCGAGACATAGCCCGATGCGAGATTGATCAGGCGCCCGGGAATGAAGAAGGGGCTGATCCGACGCGGGCCCTTTTCCTTGAGGGTGATCGCGGCATCGTTGATGCCCCCGATCCCGCCGATGCCCGAGCCTATGAGAACACCGGTCCGTTCCTGCTGTTCGGTGGTTTTGGCCGCGAACCCGGAATCGCGCAGCGCCTGGGTGGACGCGGCCATGGCAAAGACGATGAAGGGATCGACCTTGCGCTGTTCCTTGGGCTCCATCCAGTCATCTGGATTGAACTTGCCCTCCTCGGACGAGCCGAGGGGAATGCGGCAGGCGATCTGACAGGGCAGATCGCCTACCTCAAAATCATCGACGCGACGCGCCCCGCTCTTGGACGCGAGGAGGTTTGACCAGACGACTTCGTGACCCACGCCCAGAGGGCTGACGATCCCGAGGCCGGTGACAACAACGCGGCGCAATCTCATGGTGTGAGAACCGTAACGCGGACGCGCTTACGATGTCGCCTTGGACAGGAACGCGACGGCGTCCCCGAAGGTCTGGATCGATTCGGCAGCGTCGTCGGGGATTTCCACGCCGAACTCTTCCTCGAAAGCCATGACCAGCTCGACCTGATCGAGCGAATCCGCGCCCAGATCGTCCATGAAGCTGGCCTTCTCGGTGACTTTGTCGGCTTCGACGTTCAAGTGCTCCACAACGATCTTACGGACGCGATCTTCAATGTCGCTCATGTTGACTTCCTCTATTTCAGTCTGACGATGATGTTGTTTTCTGAGATCCGGCATTCGACGCGGAGATCGCGGGTGCGTGCCATTTCGTGTGCCAGGGCAGGAAAAAGAACCGGTTCAGCCTGCGATTTCCCAACCCTATCCGGACACGCCGTGCCGGCGCAATTATCACACTTTGTTGGCCATGACCATATCGGCAATGCCAGCGCGTGCAAGCCCTGAAATTGGGGCTAGATCATGACCATGCCGCCATTGACGTTCAGCGTGTGGCCGGTGATGTAGGCCGCCTCGGCGCTCGAAAGGAATGCCGCGCAGGCCGCGATTTCTTCCGATGTCCCCAGCCGGCTCGCGGGTACCTTCTGGAGAATCGCCTCGCGCTGCTTGTCGTTGAGCTCGTCGGTCATTGCCGAACCGATGAATCCCGGCGCGATGGTGTTGACCGTGATGCCGCGGCTGGCCACCTCATAGGCCAGAGATTTTGACATGCCCGCGAGCCCGGCCTTGGAGGCCGCGTAATTGCCCTGCCCGGGATTGCCCACCACACCCACCACCGAGGTGATCGAGATGATGCGGCCGAACCGGCGCTTCATCATGCCGCGAATGGCCGCTCGCGTCAGGTGGAACGGCGCGGTGAGGTTGATGGCGAGGACATCGTCCCATTCCTCGTCCTTCATGCGCATGAAGATGTTATCCCGCGTCATGCCGGCGTTGTTGATTAGGATGTCGAGCCCGCCAAGGGCCTCTTCGGCCTGCGGCACAAGCCGCTCCACCGCATCCAGGTCGCTCAGATTGCATGGCAGGATGTGGGTCTTGCCATCTATCGTCGCGGCCACGTCCTCGAGGGCGCCCGTCCGCGTGCCGCTCAGGGCCACTTCGGCGCCCTGCTCGGCCAGGGCCTTTGCGATGGCACTCCCGATGCCCCCGCTCGCGCCGGTGACCAGCGCACGCTTTCCCGTCAGATCGAACATCACTTCACTCTTTCCTTCTGTGTCAGCCGCGCGCGGCGAGGAATGCCTCGATATCGGCGGGCGTCCCGATGGCCTGCGCGCTCAGCGTTCCGTCTATTCTCTTTGCAAGCCCGGTCAGAACCTTGCCGGTGCCCAGCTCGTAGAACATCTCGACCTGCCCTTCCCCGGCCAGCCACTGCACGGTCTCGGTCCAGCGCACCATTCCGGTGACCTGCTCGACCAGTCTTGAGCGGATTTCTTCGGGGTCGGTGATCGGGCGCGCGGTGACGTTGGCAACCAGCGGCACCGAGGGCGCCTTCATATCGACGGTCGATAGCGCGTCCCTCATCGCTTCTGCGGCGGGCTTCATCAGCGCGCAGTGGAAAGGTGCGCTGACCGGCAGCGGCAGGGCCCGCTTGGCGCCCTTCTCCTTGGCAAGGGCAATGGCCCGATCGATCGCCCCAACGTTCCCTGAAACGACGACCTGGCCCGGCGAGTTGTCATTTGCCACGTCGCAGATCTCATCGACGGACGCAGCCTCGGCGATCTCGCGTACGACGTCCATGCTCAGCCCCAGGATCGCCGCCATGGCGCCCTGCCCCACGGGCACGGCCTGCTGCATGGCGCGGCCGCGAATCTGGAGAAGCCGGGCGGTGTCGGCCAGCGAGAAGGTGCCCGCCGCGCACAGTGCCGAATATTCGCCCAGCGAATGGCCGGCAACGTAGCTGGCGATGTCTGCAAGCACCACGCCCCGCGCCTTGAGCACCCGCACCACCGCCATGGACGAGGCCATCAGGGCAGGCTGGGCGTTCTCGGTCAGCCGCAGCGTATCGTCCGGCCCCTCGAACATGATCTGAGAGAGTTTGACGCCGAGCGCCTCGTCGACTTCGTCCAGCACGGCCCGTGCCTCGGGAAACGCATCGGCGAGATCGCGCGCCATGCCGACGGCCTGGCTGCCCTGGCCTGGAAAGGTGAATGCCGATTTGACCATGGCGCCCTCTGAAACTCCGGGTTCAAAACAATCTTTGTGTTGGAAAGGCCACAGGCAATGAAGCTGCGGCGATGTCCCATTCAGGCCGGGAGGTGCCCTCAAAGCGGGCACGAGTCAAGCCGAACCGGGCCCTCGCCGGCCCGTGAGACCAACAACGCAGTGGACGTCGCGCAGAAATGGGAGCCAGCATGTCGGCCCGGCCGACCACCATTCGTCCTTGGTCCGGGCGTCAGAAAGGCGCAGCCCTATAGAGAGGAGATTTCTCATGAAAGTCACCCAGCATCTCTGGTTCGAAAAGGACATGAAGGCCGCGCTCGACCTCTATGTCTCCCTGATCCCCGGCTCGGCGATCGAGTGGATACAGGCCATTCCCGGAGACACGCCCAGCGGCCCGGAGGGCGCAGTGCCCATGGCATCATTCACATTAGGAGACCAGCGCTACATGGCTATCCAGGCCGGTCCGCTCGATCCCTTCAACCACAGCTTTTCCGTCATGGTGGAATGCGACACCCAGCAGGAGATCGATCGCCTCTGGGATGCGCTTGGTGAGGGCGGCTCCACCGAGCAGTGCGGATGGCTCCGGGACCGCTGGGGCCTGTGCTGGCAGATCGCGCCCACACGGCTCGGCGAGCTGATGAGCGATCCCGATCCGGAGGTCGGCCGCCGCGTCACCCAGGCCATGCTCAAGATGGTGAAGTTCGATATAGAAGGGCTCGAAGCTGCGGCCAGAGCCTGAAAGGTATCGGCCTCTCCCTGAGATCGCGGTCCCTGCTCTCGCCCCTTCGGGGGGCTTTGCCCGTCCCCTCTGGGGCCATCGTCCGTCCGACCAGGCCACAGGCATTGACACATCAATGCATGAATAGGTATTCATGTGTTCACTTGTCAATTCCGAGGCCAATGTGACCCACGATCACACCCACGACCACACACCCGCCGTCACCCGACAGAACGAACGCAGCATACTGGTTTCGTTCGTTCTGATCTTCTCGTTCATGATCGTCGAGGTCGTGGGCGGCGTGCTGTCGGGCTCGCTCGCATTGCTTGCCGATGCCGGGCACATGATGACCGACGCTGCGGCGCTTGCGCTCGCCTACCTCGCTTTTCGGTTCGCCCGCCGCCCGCCCGACGCGCGCAGGACCTTCGGGTACCTTCGGTTCGAGGTCGTGGCCGGGTTCGTCAACGCCCTGACGCTGTTCGCCATCGTGATCTACATCGCTTACGAAGCCTGGAATCGCCTTTGGCAGCCCCATGAGGTTCTGGCCGGCCCCATGCTCGCGGTCGCCGTGGTCGGGCTGATCGTCAATCTCGTGGTCCTCTGGATTCTCAGCCGGGCCGATACCGGGCACGTCAACATCCGGGGCGCCGCGCTCCATGTGATGGGCGATCTTCTCGGCTCGGTCGGCGCGATTGCCGCTGCGGTCGTGATCCAGATCACCGGGTGGATGCCCATCGATCCGATCCTTTCGGTCCTCGTCGCCCTGCTGATCCTGCGGTCCGCCTGGGGACTGATGGCCACGTCGCTCCATATCCTGATCGAGGGCGCGCCCGAGCACGCCACGCCAGACATGATCGGCCATCACCTGCGGTCAAACGTCGCCGGGGTCGAGGAAGTGCGCCATATCCATGTATGGTCGCTCAGCTCGGGTCGCACACTTGCGACCCTTCATGTGCGGCCCGATACCGACGCCAATGCTGCGCGCGTCACCCGGTCGGTGGAAAACGCGTTGCATGACCGGTTCGGCATCGACCACGCGACCGTAGCGGTCGAATGGAACGCGGCGGAAGAGCCGTGCTGTCTTGATCCCGAGGCGCGCGCCCATCATCATGCCCACGTCTGACGCCCGCCAGGATCGCCCCGCTTGCAGCACGTCCCGCCCCTCAATGACATCACCATTCTCTCCGAGACGTTCCGGCTCCTGGGGGACCCGACGCGGTTGCGGATCCTCTTTTTCTGCCTGCCCGGCCCGCGATCGGTCGGCGACATCGCGTCGAGCCTGGACCTTTCCCAGACCCTGGTCAGTCATCATCTGCGCCTGCTCAGGGCCGCTCGGCTGGTCAGGAGCCAGAGACAATCGCGTCAGGTCTTCTACGAGCTCGCAGACGACCATGTCACAGGCATGCTCGTGGACATGGCCACCCACATCAATGAGGACCATGGCTCCCACGAGCACGAGGCATCGCCCGGTCGCGGCTCCTGACGCGCCGCTTGGCGCCCTGGTCGCCGACCGGTGGCCCACGAAACGCTTGATTTGCCGGCCCGTCCACTATAGACACCGCCTTGCATTCGTTCGGCCGGGGGCTGAACGGAGGGTTTCGTGTTGAGTGTCATCGACATGAAATGGGCTGTCAGAATTGGCCCGGCCTCCAGTGTTCCCGCTCTTTGTGATGAACCTTTGTTGCCTTTCGAGGGCATCAAGGAGGCTCCGCGCCAGCGATGCAATGGTAATGCAACCGCTTAGAAAGGCACCCTATGCCCCTTTACGAGCATATCTTCCTGTCGCGCCAGGACGTTTCCGCGCAGCAGGTCGAGGATCTGACCAAGACCTATTCCGATCTTCTCGCCGAGAATGGCGGCAAGGTCGCAAACACTGAGTACTGGGGCGTGAAGTCCCTGTCCTACCGGATCAACAAGAACCGCAAGGCGCATTATACGCTTCTCAACATCGACGCACCGGCAGCAGCCGTCGCCGAGATGGAGCGCCAGATGCGCATCAACGAAGACGTTCTGCGCTTCATGACCATCCGCGTGGATGTCCATGAAGAAGGACCTTCGGTGATGATGCAGAAGCGTGACGATCGGGCAGACCGCCCGCGCGGCCCGCGGCGCTAGTAAGGAGTGCATGAGCTATGGCTATTCGCAATCTGACCACTTCCCAGACCCGTCGTCCCTTCCAGCGTCGCCGCAAGACCTGCCCGTTCTCGGGCGCCAATGCGCCGACCATCGACTACAAGGACGTGCGCCTTCTGCAGCGTTATGTTTCCGAGCGCGGCAAGATCGTGCCTTCGCGCATCACCGCGGTTTCCGCGAAAAAGCAGCGTGAGCTGGCCCGTGCCATCAAGCGCTCGCGGTTCCTGGGTCTGCTGCCCTACGCCGTGAAGTAACGAAGGCAGCGCAAGCAAGCGCTGCCTGGCTGGAAGCCGGGATGGGCCCGGCTTTCTAACCGTCTGCGGACGGGACAGCATTGGAGAAATAATCATGAAAGTCATTCTGCTCGAGCGTATCGGCCGTCTGGGCACGATCGGCGACGAAGTTACCGTCAAGAACGGCTTCGGCCGGAATTTCCTTCTGCCCCAGGGCAAGGCGCTTCGCGCTTCGGACGGCAACCGTGCCCGCTTCGAGGCCGAGCGTCAGGTGATCGAGGCTCGCAATGCCGAGCGTCGTTCCGAAGCCGAGAAGAACGCCGGCTCGCTCAAGGGCAAGACCATCGTCATGGTCCGTCAGGCCGGCGAAACCGGACAGCTTTACGGTTCGGTTTCGGCGCGCGATATCGCTGAGGCCCTCATCGCCGATGGCGCCAGGATCGAGCGGAACCAGGTCGACCTGGCCGCCCCGATCAAGGCCGTCGGTCTGCACGAGGTGATCGTCAGCCTGCACGCGGAAGTGAGCGTGACCATCGCGGTCAACGTCGCACGCTCCGCTGACGAAGCCGAGCGCCAGGCGTCGGGCGAAGACCTCACGGTCAAGAACTACGACGACGACCGCGAAGAGATCGTCGAGGAAGACGCATCGGAAGACGAAGAGTTCGAGGGCGAGGCCGGCGAGGCTTCGGACGCGGAAGACGATCAGGACGCCTGAGCGTTTCCCTTCACCTCAATCGAGAAGGCCGGGCCCTGTGTCCGGCCTTTTTCATTGTGGGCCCCGAAAGGTTTTCCCCGCAATTCCCATTGACGATGCACAGGGCCTGAATAACTCTGAACAGGCCGAACAGGCATTGCGATTTCGGTCGCGGCCCTTATGACATCGGCTACACCGTTCACAACAAGAAGCCTGTCATGGAAGCGCTAAGGCGGCTGGAGCCCCAGGCCAGGGATTCCGAACAGAAATACCGGCTCGCACCTCACAACATCGAAGCCGAACAGGCCCTGCTGGGCGCGATTCTGGTCAACAACGAGGCGTTCTATCGCGTCTCGGACTTTCTCGAGCCGATCCACTTCTACGAGGCCGTCCACCGCGAGATCTACGAGGTCTGCGGCAAGATCGTGCGCTCGGGCAAGACCGCCACCCCGATCACCGCAAAGACCTACCTGCCCGACGACCTCATCGAGGGCGTCACCATGGCCCAGTATCTGGCCCGCCTCGCCGCCGAAGCCACCACCGTCCTGAACGCGGCCGACTACGGCCAGGCGATCTACGATCTGGCGATTCGCCGGAACCTGATCCTGATCGGCGAGGAGGTTATCGACAGCGCCTACAATGCGGACGTGGAAACGTCGTCGTCCAAGCAGATCGAGGAGGCCGAAAAGCGCCTGTTCGACCTTGCCGAGAAGGGGCGCTACGATGGCGGGTTCCTGGGCTTTAACCAGGCGCTGATCGAAGCGATCAACATGGCCGGAGAGGCCTACAGCCGGGACGGATCGCTCTCGGGCACCGCGACAAGCCTCGTCGATCTCGACCGCCTGATGGGCGGCCTGCAGCGCTCGGACCTCATCATCCTTGCGGCGCGCCCGGCCATGGGCAAGACGTCGCTGGCCACCAATATCGCCTTTGCCGTCGCCAAGGCCTTCAAGTCAGAGCCGATGCCCGACGGGCACATGAAGACGATAAATGGCGGTGTCGTAGGCTTTTTCAGTCTCGAGATGAGCGCCGAGCAGCTCGCCACCCGTATTCTGGCCGAGCAGTCCGAAATTTCCTCCTCCGACATCCGGCGCGGCAACATTCACGAAAGCCAGTACGCCAAGCTGGTCGACACCTCCAACCTGATGGCCCAGGTGCCGCTCTATATCGACGATACGGGCGGCATCTCGATCGCCCAGCTCGCGGCCCGCGCCCGCCGGCTCAAGCGGCAGAAGGGCCTGGATCTGCTGATCGTGGATTATCTTCAGCTTCTTTCGGGATCCTCGCGCAAGTCCAGTGAGAACCGGGTGCAGGAGCTCACCGAGATCACCACATCGCTTAAGGCGCTGGCCAAGGAGCTCGAAGTGCCGATCATCGCCCTGTCGCAGCTCTCGCGTCAGGTCGAATCACGCGAGGACAAGCGTCCCCAGCTCTCGGACCTTCGCGAATCAGGCTCCATCGAACAGGACGCGGACGTGGTGCTGTTCGTTTATCGCGACGAATATTATCTGGGGAACAAGGAGCCCAAGGAGGGCACCCAGGAACATCTCGAATGGCAGGCCGAGATGGAAAAGGTCCACGGACGGGCCGAAGTGATCATCGCCAAGCAGCGTCACGGGCCCACGGGCACCGTCCAGCTTCACTTCCAGGCCAATCTCACGCGCTTCTCGAACCTTGCCCGCGAGGACTATATGCCGATCCGGGGTGAATAACCGGAAACTGGCCGCCTGCGCCTCTTGCCGCGCCCCCCGGCGGGGCAGTATGCCTCAATGGACAGGGGCAGAGAGGGCTCATGATCACCGGAACACTCCTCGGCGGAGGCATCACCGTCGACCTTGACGCCATTGCGCGGAACTGGCGGGCGCTCGACACGGTCGCGTCCTCGGCCCTGACCGCTGCCGTTCTCAAGGCCGACGCCTATGGCACGGGCGCGCGCGCAGTCGGCCGGACGCTCTACAAGGCCGGCGCGCGCTTCTTTTTCGTGGCAACGCCCGATGAAGGCGTGCACCTGCGCGCCGCGCTTCCCGCCGAGGCCCACATCTTCGTTCTCGATGGACTGCTGCCTGGAACCAGTGCGGACTATGCCGGTCACCGGCTCATGCCCGTTCTTGCTTCCCTCGAGCAGTTGGGCGAGTGGCTCGATTTCTGCATCGAGCGCAGCCAGCCATTCCCCGCTGCCTTGCATTTCGATACCGGCTTTAACCGGGTTGGCATTCGGTCCGAAGACGCCGAGCGCACGCGGGCCGAGCTCGATCGGTCGGGGTTTGAGCCCCAGATGGTAATGAGCCATTTCGCCTGCGCCGACCAGCCGACCCACGAAATGACGCGCAAGCAGCACGGCATCTTCCAGTCGGTGCTGACCCAGTTCCCAAATACGCCGGCGTCGATCGCCAATTCGGCCGCCTTGATGACCTCGCGCGATTTCCATTTCCAGATGGTGCGGCCCGGCATCGCGCTCTACGGAGGCCGCGCGGTCAATGGCCGCGCCAATCCCATGTCGCCGGTGGTGTCGATGCATGTGCCCGTGCTTCAGGTCAAACAAGCGCGGATGGGCGAGACCGTGGGGTATGGTGCGGCCTACCGGCTCCGACGGGACACCCGGCTGGCCATCATGGCCCTGGGCTATGCGGACGGCTTCATGCGCGCCCTTGGCGGAACGGTGGGCAATCCTGGCGGGCGGGTCGCGATCGAAGGCCGGATCGCACCGATCCTGGGGCGGGTGTCCATGGATATGACCGCAGTCGACATCACCGATATCGACGTTCCGGTCAAACCGGGCGACCTGCTCGAGGTTCTCGGCCAGACGGTGCGCATCGATGATGTGGCCGACGCCGCACGCACCATCGGCTACGAGATTCTCACCACGCTCAATGGCCGGTTCCCGCGTCAGTATGTGAACGTCCCCCCCGGCGTGGATATCGGCTGATCCATAAGTTCTCTTTTTGTTCTTGAATTCCCCGGCCTCGCCGCGCTACGGTCCGGCGATCGTCGCCCATCGGCACACGAGATCGGAAAGCGCGGCATGGCCAAGCTCAAACCCACTTATGTCTGCCAGTCCTGTGGCAATGTCACCCCGCGCTGGGCGGGGCGCTGCGAGGCGTGCGGCGAGTGGAATTCGATCGTTGAGGAGAACACGTCTGGCGGCATAGGGGCAGGCCCCAAGGCCGCTCGCGCATCGGGGCGTCCGATCGAGCTGGTCTCGCTTTCGGGCGACAGCGAGGACGCGATCCGAATTCCGACCCGCTCGGGCGAACTCGACCGCGTCTTGGGCGGCGGCTTCGTCGTCGGCTCCGCGATCCTCGTCGGTGGAGACCCGGGCATCGGCAAATCCACGCTTTTGCTCCAGGCCGCAGCATCGCTCGCCCAGCAGGGCAAGCGCGTTGTCTATATCTCGGGCGAGGAAGCGGTCGGCCAGGTGCGGCTCAGGGCGGCGCGGCTCGGGGTCGCCGATGCCCCGGTCGAGCTGGCCAGCGAAACCCACATCGAGACCATTCTCGCGACGCTCGAAAAGGGCAAGGCGCCCGATCTGGTCATCATCGATTCGATCCAGACCTGCTGGACCGATCGCATCGACAGCGCTCCGGGCACGGTCACACAGGTCCGCACCAGCGCCCAGGCGCTCACCCGATTCGCAAAAAAGACCGGCGCCGCCGTGGTTCTGGTCGGGCATGTGACCAAGGACGGGCAGATCGCCGGACCGCGCGTGGTCGAGCATATGGTGGATGCAGTGCTCTACTTCGAGGGCGACACGTCCCTCACCTACCGCATCCTGCGCGGCGTCAAGAACCGGTACGGGGCCACCGACGAGATCGGCGTGTTCGAGATGGCGGGCTCGGGACTGCGCGAGGTGCCCAACCCCTCGGCGCTGTTCCTTGACCAGCGCGACACGGGGGCCGCCGGTTCGGCGGTGTTCGCCGGCGTCGAGGGCACGCGCCCCGTTCTCGTCGAAATACAGGCCCTCGTGGCGCCCTCCCCGCTCGGCACGCCACGCCGGGCCGTCGTGGGTTGGGATTCGAGCCGGCTTTCGATGGTTCTGGCGGTGCTCGAAACCCGCTGCGGCGTGCGGATCGGCTCCAACGACATCTATCTCAACGTGGCCGGGGGACTCAAGGTCAGCGAGCCTGCGGCGGACCTTGCCGTGGCGGCTGCGCTGATTTCCTCGCTGACCAATTCCCCCCTGCCCGCCGATGCGGTCTATTTCGGCGAGGTGGGGCTGTCCGGCGGCATCCGGCCTGTGGTGCACGCCAATCTGCGCATCAGGGAAGCGGCGAAATTGGGCTTTGGGGCGGTCAACACCGCGCGTCTGGGGTCGGGCGACAGGGCCGAGGGCGTGGAGATTTCCGAATATGCCGCTCTGGCGGAACTGGTGGGCCGGATCGCGGCGGCCGGTTCCGACAACGCCGAGTGAGCGATGGCGCGCCTCGAGCGCGCCGCGCGGTCCTTGGCATAGACGCGGCGTGGACGCATACCCAGCCCAGTGGCGTGGCGCTCGTGGTCGAGCAGGACCATGGCTGGAAACTGGCTGCCCTCGGGCCCTCCCACACTGCCTTCCACGACGCCTGCGTGCAGGAGGTGTCGGCGGCGGACGCGGCCAGCCCCGCCCGATTGCTGGCCTCCAGCCGCGCGGCAGCAGGAAGCCCCGTCACACTGGTCGCCGCTGACATCCCGCTGGCCCTGGACCCGATCACGGGCCGCCGGGCTGCGGACAATATGGTCTCGCGGGCCTATGGCGGGAGGCGGGCCGGCACGCACAGCCCTTCAGCCCTGCGCCCGGGGACACTCAGCGACAAGATGACCGCCGATTTCGCCCGGCAAGGCTACCCGCTGCTCACCGCCCCGCCTGCCCGTCGGGGCCTGATCGAGGTCTATCCTCATCCCGCCCTGATCGAGCTGACCGGCGCGCCGCTGCGCCTGCCCTACAAGCACGCAAAGTCCGCGCGGTACTGGCCCGATCTGGCGCCCGATGCACGAAAGGCACGGCTTTTGGACGTCTGGGACGGGATCGCGGCTCATCTTGAGAGCAGGATAGGCGGCGTCGAGGCGGCGCTCGCGCTGCTGCCGCGCGGGCCAACGGGGCGCGCCTTCAAGGCGTGGGAGGACGCTCTTGATGCCATTGTCTGCGCATGGGTCGGTGTTTGCGCCCTCGAAGAGGCGGCTTTGGCATTCGGAGACGACCGGTCCGCGATCTGGATACCGGCCCCCATTGGGTGAGCCAAGAGCGCCAGTGTGGCAAAGATGCCCCGCCTGGATGTTGCAATCTGTGGGCGAAAGCGCGAAAACCGCCAGCGGCGCTTGGCTTTGGCGGCCATAGCCGCTAAACGAAACGTGTTCCGGGTTCGATGGAGACACCCCCTATGCTCACCGCGTTCGACATCGGTGTCGGTATTCTCGTTCTGATATCCGCGCTTCTGGCGACGACGCGCGGCCTGACACGCGAGGTGCTCTCTCTGATCACCTGGGCGGGCGCTGCCGCATTTGCGGTCTGGATGTATCTCAATCATCCCGAGATCGCGCGCGAATACATCACCCCCCAGATCTGGGCAGACGTCACCACGGGGGTTGTGAGCTTCATCGTCGCGCTGATCATCCTGCATTTGATCACCATGCGAATCGCGGACATGATCACCGACAGCCGCCTCGGCCCGCTCGACCGCACGCTCGGATTCGTGTTCGGCGCTCTGCGCGGCATCCTGATCGCCGTGGTGGTCGTAATTTTCGGCCAGTGGCTGTTTGGCAGCAATCTTCCAGAATGGGCAGAAGAGGCGCAGACCCGGCCAACGCTGGAATCGCTGGGCGAGAACCTCATAGCGCTGCTTCCGCAGAATCTCGAAGAACAGGTCAACGATTTCCTCCAGCGTGGCGGTCCCATCGATGACGGCGTGCCCGGGGATCCGAGCGTGAACGAAGGAACGGCTCCAGGCGCGGCTCCTGCTCCTCCACCGGCGGGAACGCCTCCGGCACCGGCACCGACACCGGCCGAGACAATCTGATTTCGCATCTCCCACATATCGGCGTGCGCTGTCCGTGGAGTTGACTTGGCAGTGTCGGGGGCGTAATCCCCGCACTGTGGCCCTGCTTTTTCGGTGCGCGGGGCCTTTGCCTGATCCGCACCCTCAATGGTGATGCCTTGGCGACGATAGACGACCGCTCCTCCTCACTCGCTCTTGAAATGGATGGCGACACGCTGCGCGAAGAGTGCGGCGTCTTCGGCATTCTCGGTCACGAGGACGCCGCGGCGCTGACCGCTCTGGGCCTGCATGCGCTCCAGCATCGCGGCCAGGAAGCAGCCGGGATCGTGACGTTCGACGGTCTGCAGTTCCATTCCGAACGCCATATGGGCCTTGTGGGCGACCGGTTCACTGATGCGGCGACGCTAGGCCGCCTGCCCGGCGCCATGGCCATGGGCCATGTGCGCTATTCGACCACCGGGGAAACCGTGCTGCGCAACGTGCAGCCGCTTTTCGCCGAGCTCGAAGTCGGCGGCATCGCTATCGCCCATAACGGGAACCTCACCAATGGGCTTTCGCTGCGCAAGCGCCTCATCTCTCAGGGCGCGATCTGCCAGTCCACTTCCGACACCGAAGTGGTGCTGCACCTGATCGCCCGCAGCCAGCGCACGGCCTCTTCGGACCGCGTCATCGATGCGCTGGGCGCCATCGAAGGCGCCTATGCCATGGTGGCCATGACGCGCACCAAGCTCATTGGCGCGCGCGACCCCAATGGCATCCGCCCGTTGGTCCTGGGCGATCTGGATGGCAAGCCGATCTTCGCCTCGGAAAGCTGCGCGCTCGACATCATCGGCGCGCGCTTCGTGCGCGACGTGGAGTGCGGCGAAGTCATCGTCGCGGAAATCCAGTCCGACGGCCGGATCACCATCGAATCCTACAAGCCGTTCAAACCGCAGCGCGAGCGCGTCTGCCTGTTCGAGTACGTCTATTTCGCCCGGCCCGATTCCGTGGTCGCGGGGCGCCCGGTCTACGCCGTTCGAAAGAAGATGGGCATGAACCTCGCCCGGGAAGCCCCCGTCGACGCCGACGTGGTCGTTCCAGTCCCCGACGGGGGCACACCCGCCGCGCTGGGCTTTGCCCAGCAGTCCGGCATCCCGTTCGAGTACGGGATCATCCGCAACCACTATGTTGGTCGGACCTTCATCGAGCCCACCCAGTCCATCCGCGCGCTCGGCGTGCGGCTCAAGCACTCGGCCAACCGGCACGAAATCGAGGGCAAGCGGGTGGTTCTCGTCGACGATTCGATCGTCCGGGGCACGACCTCGCTCAAGATCGTCCAGATGATCCGCGATGCCGGCGCCCGCGAAGTGCACATTCGCGTTGCCAGCCCGATGATCTACCACTCGGACTATTACGGGATCGACACCCCGGACCCCGACAAGCTTCTGGCCAACCAGTACAGCACGATCGAGGATATGTGCGCCTATATCGGCGCGGACTCGCTGGCGTTCCTGTCGATCGATGGACTTTACACTGCCGTGGGCGGCGAAAAGCGGGATCCCAAGGCCCCGCAGTTCACCGACCACTATTTCACCGGCGATTATCCCACGCCGCTCACAGACCTGAAGGGTCGCTCCAAAGGCGATCCAAAGCAGATTTCTATGCTCAGGGAAGCCGTATAGCATGACTGAAAACAAGGATCTGGCCAGGCGCGTCGTGCTGGTCACAGGCGCTTCGCGCGGGCTCGGATATGCCGCAGCAAAAAATGCTGCGGCCCGCGGCGCCCACATCATCGCCGTCTCGCGCACGGTCGGGGGGCTCGAGGATCTCGATGACGATATCCAGGCCCTGGGCAGCTCCACCACGCTCGTTCCCATGGACCTCACCGATGGCGATGCCGTCGACCGGCTTGGCGCGGCCATTTTCGAGCGCTGGGGCCAGCTCGACGGGTTGATCGGCAATGCGGGGCTGCTCGGCGCGCTCAGCCCTCTTCCCCATATCGAGCCCAAGGACTTCGCCAACGTCTTCGCAGTCAACGTCACCGCAAATTACCGGCTGCTGCGCTCGCTGGACATGCTCCTGCGCCAGTCCGACGCCGGACGGGCCGTGTTCATCTCCTCGGGCGCCGCACGCTCTGCCAAGCCCTATTGGGGGCTCTATGCAGCCAGCAAGGCCGCGCTCGATGCCATGGTCAAGAGCTATGCCGGCGAGATGGCCATCACCAATGTGAAGGCCAACATCTTCTATCCCGGCCAGGTCCGCACCGCGATGCGCGCCCGGGCCATGCCGGGCGAAGACCCAGCCACCCTGCCGTCCCCCGACGAAGTGGCGCCGCGCATGGTCGATCTGGTCTCGCCGAACTACGACAAGTCCGGCATGCGCGTGGATATACTCTCAGGCGAAGAGCCGCTCTGACGCCTCTGGCGCGCCCAATGACGGGCCGCGCCGGGGTGGCAGGGTTGGCACATAGTCTCAAGACAGCAGAAAGCCGGTCCGCTCTCGCGTGACCGGCTTTCTCGTCCGGTGCTGGAACTCCTGTACAGAATGAATCAGATCAGGAGCCTAAACCCTTGATTTGTCGCGATTTCAAACCGCAACATGTTTCCGGTCTCCTGAAAACGCCCTACCCGTCGTCCTTGACGTAAGGGTTCTTGCCCCCCCGGACCCACAGGCGGATCGGGGACCCCGGCAGCTCGAAATCGTCGCGTATACCGTTCACGATATAGCGTTCATAGGCCTTGGGCAGCGCGTCGGGGCGCGAGCAGAACAGGATGAAGCTCGGGGGACGGGTCTTGGCCTGGGTCATGTAGCGCAGCTTGATCCGGCGCCCGGAGACGGCCGGGGGCGGATGGTGCTCGATCATGTCCGCCAGCCATCGGTTGAGCTTGGCCGTTCGAATCTTGGCATTCCAGACCTTTTCGACGGCGTGGATAGCCTCCATCAGCTTGTCGATATTGCGCCCCTGCAACCCCGAAAGCGTGATCAGCGGCACGCCGCGCAATTGCGGCAGCATGCGCTCGCAGGTCTCGCGCAGCTCGCGGATCTTGGCGTTCTTGTCCTCGATCAGATCCCATTTGTTGACCGCGATGACCAGCGCACGGCCCTCGCGCTCGACGAGATCGGCCAGTTGCAGGTCCTGCTTTTCGAACGGGATCGTCGCGTCCAGGAGCAGCACCACGACTTCGGCGTACTGGATCGAGCGCAGGGAATCGCCGACCGAGAGCTTTTCGAGCTTTTTCTGCACGCGCGCCTTGCGGCGAATACCGGCGGTATCCACGAGGTTGATGACCCGCCCCTGCCACTCCCAGGGGACCATGATCGAATCGCGGGTGATCCCGGCCTCGGGTCCGGTCAACAGCCGCTCCTCGCCCACCATCCTGTTGATCAGCGTCGATTTGCCGGCATTGGGCCGACCAATGATCGCGACGTTGAGGTAGCGGTCCGGGTTCCAGCGCCGCACCGGTGCTTCTTCGTCACCCTCGTCTTCCTCGATCACGTCGACGTCGGTCAGGGGCTTGCGCAGCCCGCCGTCCTCGTCCGCACCGTCCCCGTCGCCCGCGGCGATCCGGTCGACGGCGTGCGTGATGACGGAATAGAGATCGGCCAGCCCCAGCCCGTGCTCGGCCGAGAGCGGAATGGCCTCGCCGAACCCAAGCGCGAAGGCTTCCATCAGCCCCGGCTCGGCAGCGCGGCCTTCCGCCTTGTTGCCCACCACATGCACATCCTTGCCCGAGCGCCGCAGAAGGCGCGCGAAGTGCTCGTCCGTCGGGGTCAGCCCCGCGCGCGCGTCGAACATGAACAGGATCACATCGGCCTCGGCGATCGCCAGCTCGGTCTGGCGGCGCATGCGGGCCTCCAGGCTCTCGTCATTGGCGTCCTCGTACCCGGCCGTGTCCAGAAGCCGGAACGTGAGATCGCCGATCCGCCCCTGGGCCTCGCGACGGTCGCGGGTGACGCCCGGGGTATCGT
This sequence comes from Pelagibacterium montanilacus, assembly GCF_003992665.1. Taxonomy (GTDB): domain Bacteria; phylum Pseudomonadota; class Alphaproteobacteria; order Rhizobiales; family Devosiaceae; genus Pelagibacterium; species Pelagibacterium montanilacus. The sequence goes on along the minus strand of NZ_RZMX01000059.1, from coordinate 462,100 downwards.
CGACGATCGCGATCTTGCGGCCCACAAGGCGGTTGAACAGCGTGGATTTGCCGACATTGGGCCTGCCGACGATGGCAACGGTAACGCTCATCGCGTTATCCCTTCCGGAATGGAGGGCTTATTGCTGGGATGCATCGGTCGAACCTTCGGGCTCGACCGCATCTTCGGTTCCCGCGAGCGGATCGCCGAGCTCTTCGAAAACGTCCACGCCCATCTGGGCCCCCGGCGCTTGGGCGGCATCGGGCCCGTCCGTCCCCAGAGCGGCGAGCTGCTCGAGATAGAGATAGGCGCGCATCTGGACGTCCTGACTGGCATTGGCATCGCCTGCAATAGCCTCGAACTGCGTGCGCGCAGCCTCGTAATCTTCCGCACGGTAGTGGGCGAGCCCGATGGCCTCGCGCGCCTGGTTGCGCAGCGTGCTCTCCTCGCCGGTCAGACCGCCGACCCGCATTTCCACCGCCGCCACGTCAGCATTGTCCACCGCGATATAGGCCGCCGACACCAGGGCCACTTCCCGCAGGCGCGGGTTGTCGAGGGTCGAAGCGAGCTCGTCATAGGCTGCGAGGGCCGCCTCGGCGTCGCCCTGCTCGGCCAGGAGCCCGGCGATCTGGAAACGCGCGAGCGTGCCATAGCCGTCCGGCCCTTCCGCGGCGATCTGCTGGAAAGCAACCTGGGCGCCGTCGAGGTCGCCGTCCTCGGCGAGATCGAGAGCGGCATAATAGCTCTCGGACGCCGAGTTGGCCGTCGTCGTCTGCCACCACTTCCAGCCTTCGTTCGCCGCCACCAGGAGAACGATCAGAACCGCACCACCAATGATGAACGGCGCATAGCGCCGCCAGAAGGCCTTCAGCTTTTCGCTGCGCAGTTCTTCTTCGACTTCTCGAAGGAAGGAATCGTCGCTCATAGTCCGTCAGAACCCCTGTAAATTCGGGCGGACAATAGTGGTGCGCCCACGCGATTGCAAACGAAAGCGGCCCGTTGGGGGCCACAGCGAGCCTCCGTCCGGCGCCCTCACGGCTCGGCTTTTGAAAACGGGCTCGATCCGGCAGTTCCAACTCCAGGTCCCGCCCGGGCGCTGGCGGGGTCGATCAGCCAGGCCGGTTTATTCCCACTCGATGGTGCCCGGCGGCTTTGATGTCACGTCATAGACCACGCGGTTGATGCCCTTGACCTCGTTGATGATCCGGGTCGCGGCGCGGCCGAGGAAATTCATGTCGAAGGGGTAGAAATCTGCCGTCATGCCGTCCACCGAGGTCACCGCGCGCAGAGCGCAGACGTTCTCGTATGTGCGGCCGTCGCCCATCACGCCCACGGTCTGGACCGGGAGCAGCACGGCAAAGGCCTGCCATATCGTGTCGTAAAGGCCCGCCTTGCGGATTTCGTCGAGATAAATCGCGTCTGCCTGACGCAGCACCTCGAGCTTTTCTCGCGTGACCCCGCCCGGAAGCCGGATCGCAAGGCCGGGTCCGGGGAACGGATGACGGCCCACGAAATGCTCGGGCAGGCCGAGCTCGCGGCCCAGCGTGCGCACTTCGTCCTTGAACAACTCGCGCAGAGGTTCGACCAGCGCCATGTTCATACGATCGGGCAAGCCGCCGACATTGTGGTGGCTCTTGATGGTGACCGAGGGCCCACCAGTAAAGGACACGGATTCGATCACGTCGGGGTACAGCGTGCCCTGTGCGAGGAACTTCACGCCGCCGATCTTTTCGGCCTCGGCCTCGAAGGTCTCGATGAACAGCCGGCCGATGATCTTGCGCTTGGTCTCGGGATCCTCGACCCCTTCGAGCTCGCCCACGAAGGTATCGATCGCGTCCACATGCACCAGCGGTATGTTGTACTGGTTGCGGAACATCGAGATGACCTCGTCGGCCTCGTTCTTGCGCATCAGGCCGTGGTCGACAAAAATGCAGGTGAGCTGGTCCCCGATCGCCTCGTGGATGAGCACCGCCGCCACAGAGGAATCCACGCCTCCCGAGAGGGCGCAGATCACCTTCTCGCCGCCGACCTGTTCACGGATGCGCTCGACCGCCTGCTCGCGATAGGCCGCCATGGTCCAATCCGAGTGACACCCGGCGATCTTGTGCACGAAGTTGGAGATCAGCTTGGCGCCATCGGGGGTATGCACCACCTCGGGGTGAAACTGCACCCCGAAGATGCGCCTCTCCTCATTGGCGATCACTGCGTAGGGCGCCCCCGGAGAGGTCGCGATAACGGAGAATCCTGGAGGCAGCTTGGAGACCGAGTCCCCGTGGCTCATCCATACCTGATAGGAATGATCGAGTGCCCAGACGCCCTCGAACAGCGGGCTCTCGCTTTCGACCCGGACCTCGGCGCGGCCGAATTCACGCACGTGCCCCGGCTCGACGGCCCCGCCCAGCGACACGCACAGCGCCTGCTGGCCGTAACAAATCCCCAGCACGGGAACGCCCGCATCGAACAAACGGGCGTCAGCTTGCGGCGAGCCATCCTCGATGACGCTTGCCGGGCCGCCCGAAAGGATGATCGCCTTGGGCTTGAGCGTCTCGAGCGCTTGCGGCGCCGAAATGAAGGGGTGAATTTCGCAATAGACCCCGGCTTCTCGCACCCTGCGCGCAATGAGCTGGGTAACCTGGGAGCCGAAATCGACGATCAGAACGGAATCTTGGGAGGCATCGTGCTGCATGGCAGGGCTTTAATTGGAATTTTGCCCAAGGGCAATGGCTCTGCGCGCGGGATCGTTATTTTCGCCGCTGTGCAACCGGCGAGGGCTCCCCGCGTTCTAGACGCAACAGCGGAAAAACGGATGGAAGCGGCACGCGATCGCCTCCCACCCCGTCAAAGGGCTCGAGCGATCCCATGCGCTAATCGAGCCTTTTGCAGCCACCCCGGATGTCCCTCGCGTCCGGGGTGGTTTCCATTACGCACCACAGGAGAAGGCCATGGCAGACGTCGCCCTCAAGGTTCTCGCGCTCAACGGAACGCTCAAGACGTCGGACAAGGGGCCCTCCTCCACCGATCTTATGCTGTCCCTGCTTCTCGACGAACTCAAAGGCCTGGGTGCCACGGGCGAGGTCATCCGGCTCGCCGATATCGACATCAAGCCCGGCGTCACGTCCGATGAGGGGGCTGGCGACGCCTGGCCGGCCATCCGCGCCCAGATCATGGCGTCCGACATCGTCATCCTGGGGTCCCCCGTCTGGATGGGTCAGCCTTCCAGTGTCGCCAAGCGCGCCCTCGAACGTATGGACGCCTTCATTTCCGAGACCGACGATGGCGGGCGTATGGCCAGCTATGGCAAGGTGGCGCTGGTGGCGACCGTGGGCAATGAAGACGGCGCGCACCACGTCTCGGCCGAACTCTACCAGGCACTGAACGATTGCGGCTTCACCCTCGCGCCCAACGCCGTCGCCTACTGGGTGGGAGAAGCAATGCAGGGCACGGACTTCAAGGATCTTCCCGAGACGCCGGATACGGTCCGAAAGGCCGTGACCATGGCGGCGCGCACCGCCGCCCATCTCGCCCGACTGCTCAAATCCAGCGGCTACCCCGCCATCACCTGATTTGCGGGCCGGTAAGGCCCATGAGGAGGCGCGCTCGAACGAAGCGCCTTTTCTTTCGCATTTTCTATTGCGTTTTTTTGCAATCGTTTTTATCTAAGGGTGACGATGCAATCAGACCCCAGCAAAGAGGGACGCGCAATGACCGGCAAACCGCTTGTGAAAGGCTTTTTCGATCCCAGGACCTGGTCGATCCAGTATGTGGTCGCCGACCCCAAGACGCGGCAGTGCGCGATTATCGATCCGGTGCTCGACTATGACGAGAAGTCCGGAGCGACAGCGACCATCCACGCCGACGCCATCCTCGCTTATGTCGCCGAGCAGGGATACACCGTGCAGTGGATCCTCGACACGCACCCCCATGCGGACCATTTTTCCGCGGCCCAGTACCTCAAGGACAAGACCGGAGCGCCCACCGCCATCGGCGAGAAGGTGGTCGAGGTGCAAAAGCTCTGGAAGGGTATCTACAACTGGCCGGACTTCCCAGCGGACGGCAGCCAGTGGGACAAGCTCTTTGCCCGGGGCGAGACTTTCAAACTGGGCGATATCGAGGGGCACATCCTGTTCTCTCCCGGGCACACGCTCGCATCGATCACCTATGTCATCGGTGACGCGGCGTTCGTTCACGACACACTCTTCATGCCCGACAGCGGCACGGCGCGCGCCGACTTCCCCGGCGGCAGTGCAAGCCGGCTGTGGAGTTCGATCCAGGAGATCCTCGCCTTGCCCGACGAAACCCGGGTCTTCACCGGCCACGACTATCAGCCGGGCGGACGCGAGCCGAAATGGGAGTCGACCGTCGCCGAGCAGAAGGCCACCAACACCCATATGAGCACGTGCAAGACCGAGGCCGAATTCGTGAAAATCCGCGAAGGCCGCGACAGGACGCTGCCAATGCCGAAGCTCATTCTGCACGCCCTGCAGATCAACACCAATGCCGGCCGGTTGCCCGAGCCCGAGGACAATGGCAAACGCTATCTCAGGATTCCGCTCAACGCACTCGAGGGCGCGGCATGGGACATCAGGTAGAGGCCGATACGGACGCGCCAACGGCCCTGTCGGGCGAGGCGGCCGCCATGCAAAAGAGCGTCGACCAGGCGTCGGCGCTCCTCAAGAAACTCTCGAACCCCGACCGGTTGATGGTGGTCTGCACGCTGGTCAATGGCGAGCGGTCGGTACGCGATCTCGAGGACCTGCTGGCGATCCGGCAGCCCGGCCTCTCCCAGCAGCTTTCAGAGTTGCGCAGCGCGGGGATAGTCAAGCACCGCAAGGAAGGGCGGCAGGTCTATTACAGCCTCGCCGACCCCAGGGCCAGGGCGGTGGTGGAGACCCTTTACGAAATCTTCTGCCCTTCCTGAGCCATCCCACCGCAGACGCGTTTCCGGATCAGCTGGACGCGCGGCGCTCCATGGCCCGGCACCACACGACGAGAAATGGCGCCACCACCAGCGCCACGGCGATATCATCGAGCATGATACCAGTGGCGCCCGGCACGCTCTCGGTGAGGCTCACCGGCCAGGGCTTGAGGCTGTCGATCAGCCAGAAGCCGAGCCCGACGAGCGCGATATCGCGCCAGGTGCGCGGCATCACCAGCGCCATCAGCAGAGCCGCGCCGGCGGCTTCGTCGATCACGATCAGCACGTCGTCCACCGCACTGCTGTAGCGATCGGCAACCTCCGCAGCCCAGAAGCCCAGCACACACACCAGCAGCGCTGCCGCCCCGTAAGCCAATCTCGTGCGGGGCAGAAGGGCCATGAGCACGACTGTCACCGCGCCCATCACCGGCCCCCGCGCCAGCCCGATGTGACCAATACCCAACCCGTGCGCGATCAGTTCAACCAAATCGTCCATAGGCTCTCAATCGCATAGGACGCAGACGGGCGCCACAAGGAAAAAAGCAGCCGATGCAGGTCGGCATATCGTGCGGCCACGAGCAGCAGGCCCGATCAATGCACAACAATGTTGCACTGCCCTAAAAAGCAGCAAATTTGGAACCCCATAGCCTCCCGTCCAGTGAATTTATCGTTAAGACTCAAGGGCCGCCGTGCTGGCATGTGTCTTGCATCCAACTTTGCATGCAATTGTGGAGCGCGGTATGGACACTGAACTGATCGACGGACGGGAGCTGAGCAAGGTTTACGCGACGGCCACGGGGCCGCTGATCGCGCTCGACGACGTATCCTTCACTATCGAGGAAGGCCAGTTCATCTCGCTGGTCGGCCCGAGCGGGTGCGGAAAATCCACCCTGCTTTCCATTCTCGGCGGATTGGAAGATCGATCCGAGGGTGACCTCGTCATCGCCGGCAAGCGGCTGGAGGCACCGCGCGCCGATATCGGCATGATGTTTCAGACCTCGGTCCTGTTCCCATGGCGCACGGTGCGCGAAAACGTCCTCCTTCCCGGTGTTGTCCTGAAACTGGACCGCAAGGCGCAATCGGAGCGCTGCGACGAGTTGCTGGACATGGTCGGGCTCAACGGCTTCGGGGATCGCTATCCCAAGGAGCTGTCGGGGGGCATGCGCCAGCGGGTGGCCCTGGCACGGCTGCTGGCCCACGATCCGCGTGTCCTGCTGATGGACGAGCCGTTCGGGGCGCTCGACGAATTCACCCGCGAAACGATGAACCTCGAGCTCCTCAGTATCTGGGAGAAGACCGGAAAGACCGTCATCTTCGTCACCCACAACATCGGCGAGGCCGTCTTTCTTTCCGACCGCATCTTCGTGATGACACCCCGTCCTGGTCGGCTCGAAGGCATCGTGGAGGTGGATATCCCCCGTCCACGCAAGGCCGACGTCATGCGCACGCCCCGCTATTCCGAACTTGTCTTCGACATCCGCGGGATGCTGGGCGTCGACCACTGACCGCTTGAAAGAGGACCGATCTGATGACCATGGCTCACCAGACTGCCGAGATGGCCGCCAACCAGACCCAGAAGGCGTCCGCCATCGACAGCTTCATTGCCCGGGAACGGGCGCGCGAGCGGCGCACGCACATCAACAATCGCTTGCTGGCCACCGGCTTTGGACTGTTCGTCCTCGCCGTCTGGCACATCTCGACCGAGACTGGACTTGTCCACGCCCTGATCATCCCCTCGCCGATCGATACCCTTATGGCGACCGGACGGGTGATGAGCGCGAGCTATTTCTGGCCCAATGTCTTTGTGACTCTGTCCGAGATCATGTGGGGCTTTGCCTTCGGGCTGTCGAGCGGGGTGCTTCTCGGCGTCAGCGTTGCCATGTTCGCGGTGGTGCGAGCCACAATCTACCCCTATCTCGTCGCCCTGCAGGCTCCGCCCAAGATTGTGCTCGCGCCGATCTTCATCACCTGGTTCGGGTTCGACCAACCCTCCAAGATCGCCATTTCCGCTGTGATGAGCTTCTTTCCGATGTTTCTCAACACGTTGACCGGCCTGGCTTCTGTGGATCCCAATGCGGTCAAGCTCATGCGCTCGCTGACCGCGGGGCGTTGGCAGACCTTCCGGTATCTTCTGCTGCCCAATGCACTCCCGATCATGATGGCCGGGGTGAAGCTTTGCTGGACCCTTGCCGTGCTCGGAGTGATCGTCGGGGAGTTCGTGGGCGCCTCTGCGGGCATCGGGTATCTGATCTATGCGATGAACTTCCAGCTCGATATCGCCGGGGTCTTTTCGCTCATCATTCTGCTCTCGCTGTTCACGGTGGTGGTCTACCAGCTCATCGAATGGCTCGAGTCACGGATCGTCTTCTGGCAGCAGCTCTGAGGCGAGCCCCTGCCCAACATCAAGATCCCGCCGGCCGGCCGGGCGAGCGGGACCCATGGGAACACGTCAAACCGGAGTAAATGCAACATGACTGGTGCAAACAGCATACTCGCCCGGGCCTCGGCCACGGCGCTCGCAACGAGCCTTCTGACCCTCGCAGCGGCCGCCCCCGTCCTCGCCCAGGACCTCGTAACCTTCAATGGCGTAACCGCGCAGGGTGGCCCCACGGCCCAGGTCTTTCCGATCTTCATCGCCCAGGAGATGGGCTATTACGAGGAAGAAGGCCTCGATGTCACACTGAACTATTCACGGGGCTCGTCCGACGCGGCGCGCCAGCTTGTGGCGGGCAATGTCGATTGGGGAATCTTCTCTTCGGCCGCGACCATGCAATCGGTCCAGCGGGGCTTCCCGCTCAAGGCCATCATGCAGATCTATTATCCCGACACCTTTGACATCGTCGTGCCTGCGGACAGCGACGTGCAGTCGATGGAAGACCTGAAGGGCCTGACCATCGGGCTTTCCGATCTTGCTGGCGGAGAGGTGCCTATGACGCGGGCGTCCATCGTCTCGTCGGGGCTGGTTGAAGGGGCGGACGTTTCACTCGTGGTAGCGGGTGAAGGCGACCCCACCACCGTGAGATCGTTCGAGGAAGGCCGCATCCAGGCCTATGCCGGTGCCAAGCGCGACCTGCTCCTGCTGCCCGCGCAGGATATTCCCGTGCGTTCGATCACGCCCGAGATCATCGCTTCGTTTCCTGGCGACGCGCTTGCCGTGAGGCCGGAAACCTACGAACAGGATCCCGAAATGCTCGTGGGGTTCGTGCGCGCCACGATCAAGGGCTGGCATTGGGGCATGAACAACCCAGACGAGGCGTTCGAACTCCTGCGAACCGACTACGCCGAGGCCTCGCTGGGCGACAATCCGGTTGCCGTGGAGTTCTGGGAACTGGTCCAGACCTACTATGTAGCTCCCGAAGGCGTGGAACCCCATGGGGTATTCGTGCCTGAAGCCTGGGAAACCTACATGGAGTATCTTCAGCTCGGCGAAGGGGAGCAGCAGGCTCTGGCGGGACCTGTCGAACTTGATGACATCCTGACTGACGATATCGTCATCGAGGCCTGGGACGGTCTCGAACTGCCCTGATATGACACCTTGTCCAGGGGGGCCGCGCGCAGCCCCCCTGCCCCTTCTGATCATCCTGGACGCCTATGACCCACACACATCCCAAGCTTCCCGACCAGATCGAGCTGGTCGTTGTCGGCGCACATCTAAGCGGCATGCCGCTCAACCCGGAACTGCTCGCCCACGAGGCGCGCTTCCTGCGTGCGGCCCGCACAGCCCCCGTCTACCGTCTTTATGCCCTTGCCGGCACCCAGCCCGCCAAGCCGGGCATGGTGCGGGTGTCTCCCGACCGGGGCGCCGGAATCGAGGTGGAAGTCTGGTCCATGCCGCCGGCGGGCTTCGGCCGGTTCGTGGCGGCGATTCCCTCGCCTTTGGGTGTCGGGACGATCCTGCTGGAAGACGGAACAGCCGCCAAAGGCTTTCTGGCTGAGTCGTTCGCCATTGCCGATGCGCACGATGTCACGGAGTACGGCGGCTGGCGCGCCTATCGCTCGGCGGTCTCGGCGGCCTGATCGTCGAGAGGACGCAGGGTGGGCGATACCTCACCAACCGTGCTGCGCACGACGTTCATGTGATCGATCATGGCAGCCGCTGCGCCATCGGGATCTCCGCACAGGATCGCGTCGACCACCCTGGCGTGCTCCTCCACGGACTTCATCAGTCGGTTGAACGAGCGGAACTGCGCCTTGCGGAAGGGCGAAACGCGATTGCGCACGCTGAGCGTGACCTCCGCCAGAAAACTGTTGTGGCTGATCGCATAGACCGCTTCGTGAAAGTCCAGATTGGTCTGATAGTAGACGTCGATGTCGCCTTGGCGCGCCGAATGGGCACACGCATCGTGAGCCTCACGCAAGGCCCGCTTCTCGTCATCGGTTGCCCGCTCGGCGGCAAAGCGCGCGCAAAGCGCCTCGAGCTCTGCCATGACCGCAAACATCTCGGTCAGCCGTTCGGGCGTGAAATTGGGCACCACGGCACCGCGATGGGGCCGCGCCTCAGCAAATCCGATCGCCTCCAGCTGCCTGATTGCCTCGCGCACGGGTGTACGGGACACAGCGAACTTCTCAGCCAGCGATGCCTCGTCAAGGGTCACGCCCTGCGCGATCTCGCCGCGCACGATCGCATCGGCAAGGGTGGCCCTTATCCGTTCGGTTGCCGTTTGTTTCTGCTGTCTGGCCAACGCTCACCGCCAAAGAATGCTTGCATGCAATCTTTAGGCTCCCGACGCACCCCTGTCCATCTGCGGGCGATCAGTTCAAGGCGACGAGAGAGATGTTGAGAACGGTCGCGAACCCGACCCATGCCGCAGAGGGCACGAAACACAGCGAGGCGATCCTGTCGCGCGGCCAGCTCACAACAATGAAGCCGATGATGGCCCCGAGCATCGGGATGATGATCGCGAGCGCGCCCCACAGCATCTGCGCCTGAAAGAACATGGGCGACCAGGCCCAGTTCAACAGCATCTGGCTCACCCACAGCACCATGGCCGTGCTGATCGGCGCCAACATTGCGGTGCGCCACCCCGCGATCGCGATCAGCGCATAGAGCGCGAACCAGACCGGGCCGAAAATCCAGTTGGGCGGATTGAAGGGCGGTTTGTCGAGGTTTGCGTACCAGGTCCCTGGCGCGGTCTGGGTTCCGATGGCTGCCCCTACCCCGATGACCACGAGCACGAAAGCTGCCAGTGTGATCAGGGATTTGGGCGATTTCATCTGTTCGATGGTCATGGTGCTCATGGCTCTGAAACGCTTGAGCACCCGTGCTGGTTCAGTTCCGCTCCAGCAGAGCGCAGAAAAAACCGTCAGTACCGGTTCGGGCTGGCGTCAGCGTCACGCTCATTGCGTCGGGGCTATGGGGCAGCGCGCCATCCTCGCCGAACATTGCTGCCCAGCGCTGGCGCGCCGACACCTCGTGAAAGTCAGTATGCCGGGCAAGAAAGGCGCTGACCTGATCGGCGTTTTCCTCGGGCAGGATGGAGCACGTGATGTAGACCAGCGTTCCGCCGGACCGCACGAAGCGTGCCGCATCGTCAAGAACGGCGCTCTGCTCCTCGATCCGCGACCCCAGTTGTTCTGGCGTCAGCTTCCATTTCGCATCGGGCCTGCGGCGCCAGGTGCCCGTGCCCGTGCACGGCGCGTCCACCACCACCCGGTCCATCCTGCCGACAAGATCGTCCAGCGCCCCCGCATCGGGGTTGCGGACCTGCGCATTGCGCACGCCATTGCGCTTGAGCCGTTCATGGATAGGCGCCAGCCGCGTCCGGTCCGCGTCATAGGCAAAGATCTGGCCCGAATTGGCCATTGTCGCTGCCAGCGCCAGCGTCTTGCCGCCCGCTCCTGCGCAGAGATCGAGAACCTGTTCGCCCGGCCTGGCCCCGGCCAGGAGCGACACGATCTGGCTGCCCTCGTCCTGAATCTCGAACCAGCCCTTCTGGTAGCCTTCGTCCGCCTGCACATTGGCGGTGCGCGCATCGCGCGGGCCCGAAGCCAGCCGCAGACCGTCGGGTGCAACGGCGCAGATCTCCGGCTTGAAGCGCCCGAGCGATTTGAGCACCCGTTCGCGGTCCGATTTCAGCCGGTTGACCCGCATGTCGAGCGGCGGGCGCGTGGTCATGGCTTGCCCCTCGGCGACCCAGTCGGGCCCGAACCCACGGGCGAGCGACCCGGCCAGCCATTCGGGTACATCTGCCCTCACCCAATCGGGAGCATCGGCAAAACCAGAATCCGAACAAAGCTTTGCGGTCTCTTCCTCCGATACGGATTCGGGCGCGAACCGGTCGGAGCTGAAGTCCTCGTTCAAGGCCTTCACGTCCTGATTCCAGTCGCGGGCCACGACTGACAGGACGAGTGCCCGGGGCGTATCCTCGCCCATGCGCCAGGCATGGCTCGCACGCCTGCGCAGCGCGTCATAGACCAGATTGCCGATTGCCGCGCGATCGCCGGCACCGGCAAAGCGATGGTCGAGTGCCCAGCCCTTGAGCGCCTCGGACGCCGGGCGCTTGCGCTTTTCCATGTCGGCGAGCACTTCGATGGCCGCCGCGATCCGTCCGGGCAGCCGCATCAGGCCACCGCCATCGTGATGATCCGCCCGAGCAGGACCAGCCAGAGAATGGCCAGAACCGCGAACCCGGCCACATAGGCCGCAAACCGCCGCATGACATGGTTGGACGTCACGTGGATTGCGGCGTGGACGATGCGCGTCGAAACGAACCCCCAGGCGAGGATCGCCTCGAGCCAACCGGCGCCGAGGTAGAGCGCCATCCCGAGCCCGATGGCCCAGAGCACGGGAAGCTGGAACTGATTGTTGAAGGCGTTGGACGCCTTCTGGGCATCCTCGGGCCAGCCCGAGCTATCGAGCGCGATATCCTTGATGGCGATCTTGTTTTCGGTGACCAGCGGCACCCGCCGCCGCCCCAGAACGAAAAGCAGCACAATCGTCAGCGCGCCCTGGACCCAGAGCGCGCCGAGAATGGAGAGTTCGGCTCCGCTCACCGGCTGCCCCGATAGTTCGGGCTTTCGCGGGTGATCGTCACGTCGTGGACATGGCTTTCCCCGAGCGCCGCGCCCGAAATGCGCACGAAGGTGGATTCGCGCCTGAAGGTCTCGAGATCCTTGGCGCCGGTATAGCCCATCGCCGCGCGCAGGCCACCGGCGAGCTGGTGAAGCACACCGCCGGCCGGGCCCTTGTAGGGCACCTGCCCCTCGATCCCTTCGGGCACCAGCTTCATCTGATCGCTCACGTCCTGCTGGAAGTAGCGGTCAGCCGAGCCCCGCGCCATGGCACCCACCGACCCCATGCCGCGATAGGATTTATAACTCCGGCCCTGGTAGAGATAGACCTCGCCGGGGCTTTCGTCGGTGCCAGCCAAGAGCGAGCCGACCATCGCGCAGCTCGCGCCGCCCGCAAGGGCCTTGGCAAGGTCGCCCGAGAACTTGATGCCGCCGTCGGCGATCACCGGAACGCCCTGCCGGTCGGCCTCCTCGGCGCAGGCCATGATGGCCGCGAGCTGGGGCACGCCGACGCCGGCCACGATCCGGGTCGTGCAGATCGAGCCCGGACCGATGCCGACCTTGATCGCATCCGCGCCCGCGTCGATCAGCGCCTTGGTCGCTTCGGCAGTGGCGACGTTCCCGGCCACGATCCGTGTGGAATTGGCCTGGCGCTTGATCTGCTCGACCGCCTCGGACACCCGCACCGAATGGCCATGCGCGGTATCGATGACCAGAAGATCGACGCCCGCGTCGATCAGCATCATGGAGCGCTCGAAGCCCTTGTCCCCCGTGGTCGAGGCCGCAGCCACCCGCAGGCGTCCGGTTTCGTCCTTGATCGCGGCGGGGTGAAGCTGGGCCTTCTCGATGTCCTTGACGGTGATCAGGCCGATGCAGTTGCGGTGCTCGTCCACGACCAGCAGCTTTTCGATCCGGTGCTGGTGCAGCAGCCGCTTGGCCTCATCCTGGCTCACCCCCTCGCGCACCGTGACCAGCCCTTCGGAGGTCATCAGCTCGGCGATCTTCTGGGTGGTGTTGGAGGCAAAGCGCACGTCGCGGTTGGTGAGGATGCCGACCAGCTTGCCGGTCTTGCGGCCGCCCGTGCCGCCATTGGCGACCACCGGAATGCCGGAAATCCTGTAGCGGTCCATCAGCGCATAGGCGTCTGCCAGCGTAGCATCGGGCCCGATGGTAATCGGATTGACCACCATGCCGGACTCGAAATGCTTGACCTGTTTGACCTGCTCGGCCTGCTGCTCGGGGGTGAGGTTGCGGTGGATCACGCCCATCCCGCCGGCCTGCGCCATGGCGATCGCCATCTTGGATTCGGTGACCGTGTCCATGGCTGACGACAGGATCGGCATGTTGAGCAGGATGTCCTTGGTCACCCGGGATTCGAGGTTGACCTCGGTGGGCAGGACGTCGGACCGCGCAGGTTGCAGCAGCACGTCATCGAATGTGAGCGCCGCATCGCCGGTGATCGAGGATATGATTTTCGCCAAGGCCAGACCCCTTCTGCCTTCATCGCTAACAGATGAATGTGAGTGGTAGTGCGACAGCCGGGAGACTCATCATCCGCCGTCGGGTTGGCGAGGGTCATTACCACTCGCCACCCGGTTTGGGAAGTGGGGCTACGTCGATCCCTCGCAGCGTTTGCGATCGGACGGCCTAAAGAGATGCGTCCCCAGACGCCGAAGATCGCCAGTCAGGCCTCTTCCTTGGCCTTTTCGCGCGTGATCCATCCCTCATCGCCCCATTCACGGACGTTGATCTCGATGTCGCCATCGGCGATGTCGATCAGATTATAAGCGTTGGGATGCCCGCGCAGGCGCGTCGAAGTCGTTGATGCGGCCTGCGCCACGAGGATGTGCCCGGCGGCCGACTTTCGGGGCCCCGAGGGCGCGGCCTCTCCGATCTCTCCCGCATGGGCGTGGCGCCGCACATAAGACATGTGGAAATGTCCAGAGAGCACGAGTCGCACCCCGATCCGCGCGAAGGTTTCGAGCGCAAGGTCAGCCCTTTTCACCAGCCGCTGATGGCGCATCATCGCTTCTTCGGGATGCATCAGGGGATGATGGGCCACGACGATCTTGACGTGGTCAACCGGCACGCCGGCAAACCTTTGCTCGAGCGTGTCGAGCTGATCGCGGCTGATCGAGCCGTCGGACCAGTTAAGGCTCCAATTGGCACGCCGCGATGTCCGCAGCCCGGCGAGAGCCAGGCCGTCCTTGACCACGAACGGTTCGAGGTTTTCATCGATATAGCGCTTGTAGTGTCCGTAGGGGTTGAGAAACCGCTTGATCAGGTTGCGTTCGGGCACGTCGTGGTTACCGGGAACCGCGAATACAGGGGCAGGAAGCGTATCGATGAACCGACAGGCCGCTTCGAATTCTTTTCTGCTGCCGATCTGCGTGAAATCGCCGGAGACCACGATGAGGTCTGGCTCGCGCGATGCAATCTCTGCGGCCAGACTTGCCACCACACTGTCGTCGTGATGGCCGAAATGCAGATCCGATACGTGTACAAGTCTCATCGCTCAAAGCCGGATGGCGCGGGCCGCCGCGTCGGCTTCCTCCTGGGATTGGTGTTGCACGGGCGCCAGAATGGGCAGCGCGCGGGGGCGAAGGGAAAATTGCAGCGGCGTGGGCATGCTCATCACCTCGCCATCGATCATCATCTGAAGGCGCGGCTTTTTGGACCGGATGGTCAGAGACTGCACCTGCTCGATCCGCAGGGATTCATCGTCCCGCCAGCGTCCGCTCAGCATGCGGGCGGTGAGGCGAAGCATATCCCCCAGATTGAGGTGTTTCACGATATAGACGGTGAGAAACCCCTCATCGAGGTGCGCCTTGGCAAAGAACCGGCCCAGCCCTTCGTCATAGGCATTGGACGCCACTGCGATGGACTGCACCCGCTCCACATGGCTCTGGCCGTCCTCTGCCGTGATCTCGAGCGCCAGGCGACGGGCGCGCGACGTTCGCCGCGCCGCATAGCGCAGAAAGCCGAGCACCGCGCCCAGACCACCGCCCCTGATGCGTTCCCGCCCGGCAGCGAGCTCGGGGATCATACCGGCCACAGCCTTGTGCAGGAACACATGGCCGTTGACCTCGCAGACATCGATCGCTGTCGGCTCCATTTCCCGGAGCGAGGCGACCCATTGCTCGGGGTCGAATGGGATGTGAAGGTCCTTGGCCAGCAGATTGGCCGTGCCAAGCGGCAGGATGGCCAGGGACTTTCCGGTCCCCAGCAGCGCCGCGGCGAGGGCCGTGATCGTGCCGTCACCGCCGGCTGCAACGACCGTGTCGGCGTCCGAAGCCACGGCCCGAGCCACGCGCTCGTCGAAATCGGTGTCGGGGTCCGCATCGACCGTTGCGGTGATGCCCTGAGCCTCAAACATCTCGGAGACCGTCTCACCGGTCAGGCCAAGCGCTTGCGCAGTTCCGGAATTGACGTTGAGAAGAACGTGATACTTACGCTCCATATGCGGCGCCCCTGCCCTTTGGTCCGTGCTCTAACGCGCGACGGGCACGTTTGGTTCGGCCCCTTCGCCGCCCGGGGATGCGATTGCCGGTCAATTTGCGTTTCCGAGCCATTAGGCAGATGATTGCCCAAAACACAATGACGACTCACAGTCCCCCCAGTACGGCCAGTATCGTGACTCCCATCATACCGCTTGTCCTGGCGGTCGCGCTGTTCATGGAAAACATGGACGCTACCGTGATCGCCACGTCCCTGCCCGCCATCGCCGCCGACATCGGGACGACGCCCATCGCGCTCAAGCTCGCCTTCACCGCCTATTTCGTGGCGCTGGCGATCTTCATTCCCCTGAGCGCATGGGTTGCCGACACGTTCGGCGCCAAGCGCGTGTTCATGGCCGCGATCGTCGTCTTCATCATCGGCTCGATTGCCTGCGCGGTCTCGGGTTCGCTGCTCGAATTCGTCTTCGCCCGGTTCGTCAAGGGCATGGGCGGCGCCATGATGACCCCGCTCGCCCGGTTGATCCTCTTTCGCACCACGCCGCGCACCGATCTCGTCAACGCGATGGCCTGGCTCACCATCCCCGCGCTTGTCGCGCCCACGATGGGGCCACCGGTCGGCGGTTTTCTCACGACCTTTCTCAGCTGGCACTGGATCTTCATCATCAACGTGCCCATCGGCCTTGCCGGCCTGGCGCTGATTGCCCGCTACCTGCCCGATGTGGAATCGGATGCGCCGCGCCCGATCGACGTGCCGGGCTTCTTTCTCGTCGCCGTCGCCTTCGCCGGCACGCTCTTCGGCCTGTCGCTCCTGAGCCTGCCCGTCCTGCCGCTGTGGGTCGCCATCGGCTCGACCGTTCTGGGCCTGGGCTGCGGGCTGGTCTATTGGCGGCACGCCTGGCGCGCGCCCGTGCCCCTGCTCGACCCCCGAATCTTCCGCGAACCGGCCTTTCGCGCCTCGATCCTGGGCACCTCGATGTTCCTGATCGGCGTGGGCGCCATCCCCTTCCTGCTGCCGCTGATGCTCCAGATCGGCTTCGGCATGACCCCGTTCGAATCCGGGCTCGTCACCTTCGTGGGCGCGTTCGGCGCGCTGATCACGAAGTTCTTTGCCAAATCGCTCTACTCGGCCATCGGCTTTCGCACGGCGCTGATGACCGCGGCGGTCGTCTCGGCGGTAGCCACCGGCATAAAAGGCACCTTCACGCCCGAAACCCCCATTGCCGTCATGATGGTGCTGATCTTTGTTGCGGGTCTTTTCCGGTCCGCCTATTTCACCGGCCAGCACGCCCTGGGCCTCTCCCAGATTCAGGACAGCGAGGCGGGCCAGGCCACGGCGATCTCGACCGTCGCCCGCCCCATCGCCACCGCGCTGGGCGTGGCGCTCGCGGGCGGCGTCGTGGAACTGAGCGCCCATGCCCGTGGCGGTGAGCTTGCGCTCCATGACTTCCAGATCGCGTTCTTCGTGGTTGCAGCCGTCTCCGCGCTCGCGATCATCCCCTTCGTGCGGCTGAACAGGGATGCCGGCTCGGAAGTCTCGGGTCACCTTTCGCGGGAGGAACGGGAACGGGCGCTGGAGCGGTCCCGCAGCCAGGGCCATGATGGCCGCTCCCCCCGGCTCTGATCTCAGTCCACGCGTTTGCCCTTGAACCCCCGGGCGACCAGATAGGTCTCGGCCGATCCCTGCCGGCTGGCGGGCGGCTTGGCGTGGAACGTGGTGTCGAAATTGCGCTTGAGCATGGCCAGCAGGTCATGCTCGGTGCCGCCCTGGAACACCTTGGCGACGAACGTGCCGCCCGGCGCAAGGACGTCGAGCGCGAAGTCCGCGGCCAGTTCCACGAGCGCGATGATCCGCAGGTGATCGGTCGGCTTGTGGCCCGTGGTCGGCGCGGCCATGTCCGAGAGCACCACATCGGCCTTGTGCCCGCCCAGCGCCGCGACCAGCGCCTCGGGCGCATCGTCCTCGGTGAAATCCTTTTGCAGCAGGATCACGCCGGGCAGCGGATCCATCTCCAGATAGTCGATCCCCACCACCAGCGGCGCGTCCTGGCCCGACTTCACCGCCTTGGCCGCCACCTGGCACCATCCGCCAGGCGCTGCACCGAGATCGACCACGCGCATGCCCGGCTTGAGGATCTTGTGCTTGTCGTCGATCTCGATCAGCTTGAAGGCCGAGCGCGCGCGCAGCCCCTCCGCCCGCGCCTTGGCGACGTAGGGATCGTTGAGCTGGCGTTGAAGCCATTGGGTCGAAGATATCGTGCGTTTCTTGGCGGTCTTGACCCGGATTTTCAGGTCGCGCTCGCCGCGGCGGCCGCTTCCGCGGCCGGTGGGTTTATCGGGCATCGCCGTTCCCCTTCCGGCTTCTCGCCTTGCGGGCGCGCCGCCAGACGCGATCCTCGCTCATCATTGAAATCAAAAGGCCCTCGCGCAGCCCCCGGTCGGCGACCCGGATGCGCTTGCACGGCCATTCGCGGCGGATCGCCTCGAAGATCGCGCAGCCAGGGATCACCAGATCGGCGCGCTCGCGCCCGATGCACGGATTGGCCACCCGCCGTTCATAGCTCATCGCCAGGAGCACGCGCATGGTCGCATCCACGTCGTCGCTGCTCATCCAGAGCCCGTCGACCTTGGCCCGCTCGTAGCGCTCGAGCCCCAGATAGAGCCCTGCCAGCGTCGTGACGGTGCCCGAGGTTCCCAGAAAATGCAGCGGATGGGTCCGCAGCATCTCGGTCACCTTCTCGCGTCCGCGAAACCTGCGCAATTGCTCGGCGACGAAGGCCACCATGGCCTCGAAGATCTCCGGGGTCACGTCCACCCCGCCAAACCGCTCGGCGATCGAGACCACGCCGACCGGCAGGGACTGCCATGAGCGGATCGACGCCGCCGTCTTGCCCTGATGCTTGGGCCGGCCGCCGCGGAAATCGAGCCAGGCGAGCTCGGAGGATCCGCCGCCGATGTCAAAGAGCAGCGCGCCCGGCGAATTGCCGTCGATCAGGTCCGCGCAGCCGGTCACCGCCAGTTGCGCTTCGGTCTTGCGGTCCACGACCTCGAACTGCAAGCCGACCTCGCGCTTGACGCGGTCGAGAAAGGCGGGCGAATTGGTCGCCGACCTGCAGGCCTCGGTTGCAATGATGCGCGCGCGCACGCCGTCATACTGGGAAAGCTTGCCCTGGCACAGCCGAAGGGCTTCGATCGTCCGGTCCATGGCCGCTTCCGAGAGACGCCCGGACTGGCTGAGCCCTTCGCCCAGACGCACGATGCGCGAGAACCCGTCGAGCACCCGAAAGCCGTTCTCGGTCGGCCGCGCCACGAGCAGACGGCAATTGTTGGTGCCCAGGTCGAGGGCGGCATAGACGGGCGAGCGACGCTTTCGCGCCGCGCTGCCCGGATTGGCTGGAGTCCGCCGGCCCTTGGCCTTGGTTCCGAGACGGGAATCTGGCGCCGCATCGGGCCCACCTCGCGCCCGCTCCGGCCCCGGAACTGAACGCGACATTCCCTCGTCAGACCGCGAAATGGCGGCGGACCGATCAGTGTCGGTCACTTTGTTGGTCTCCATCGGCCCGGTGGAAACCGCGCGCTGCCCCAGAATACGGGGAAATCTCCGGCGCGGTGCTGCGCCCGGGCAGCATTATGTCTGTGTCCCGGTCAGACTAGTCCAAGCGGACTGGCAACGCAATCGCACTGTTTCCCCACCCCCCGACCAACCGCGGAGCCTCCGCGCGCGTCACCACTCGCCTGGCACCAAAGGCGCAAGAGATATTCTACATGGCCCTTGAAATCACCGTTTCGAGTCGCTACACAGTGCCCACGCCACCGCGGCCGACCACCCTCCGCCGCGTGACGCTCTGCTGGGGAATAGGTTAACGGTAGACCCACGGACTCTGACTCCGTTAGTCCTGGTTCGAATCCAGGTTCCCCAGCCAAACCTATTTTGCACCGGTGGTTTCAGGATTGATCGGGCGTCGGGGCGACTGGCTCGGGTATCGTTTCTGGCCAATGCCTGTCCTCGGAATCCATATATACCTCGACGGCTTTCGTTCCCGATGCGCGATCGGACGCGCATACGCTGCCAAGCCCGCTCGCGCGCCACATCCGCACATGCGCAGCGCACGTGAGAGAGCCTCGAGAGCGATGGATCTGCAGCGGCTGCCGGTGCAGGCTTTGCGCGCTGCGTTCAGCATATAGCGACACATGGCACAAAGAACCTGCGCGTGACCGGAGTCTGCCGCCTGCCCAGCGCATATCTTGTTCTGATTGAATCAGAACAGGAGCTCTAAGTCTTTGATTTGGCGCGTTTCCGAACCGGAAAAGTGTTTCCACTTTTCCTGGAAACGCTCTAGGCCGGGTATCGCCCAGCGAAGCTCCGGCCTTCCATCACCGTCCCTGGTGCGGATCAGGCTCGAGGAAGGGGATACGCGTCGTCCCGATAGAGCGCCGTGATCTGTTCGGCCTCGAGCCGGTGGTCTTCTGTTTCGATGATCGCGCCGGCCAGAAGTTCGGGTGGCATTTCTTCCATCAGGTAACGGAGCGCTTCAGCCGTGCTGTCGAAACGATGATAGCGGACCGACCGGAAACGCTTGGAGCGGGTACCGGGATAGAGTTCGGCGCTCGCGGTGTAGTCGAATGCGGCAAGAGTGGGTTTCACGGCATCTGCTCCTGATCACGGATTGGTGGGTATCGTCGTTCTCTTCATCCGGCGCGGGAGTTTCCAGCCCGGAAACCGCCGCGCCCCGGCCAGATCCGGCCAATCGCTGCAAACAGTGCGTCGTGCTGGATATCCGAGATCGTCCGGACCGAACTCACGCACGAAACGGTCTTTGGGAACGCGCGAGGGTCGGCTTTCGGCAGAAGCGGATATATGGTGCGTTGGCAGGTCAGATACAATGCAGGGCCCCTGCCCTAAACAGGCGGCCCGATATCCGGCCTTCGCGCTTGCGAACCATCATGCTAGAAAATCCATGCGGTCCAGGGCTCGGGATCACACACTGCGCGAGATACCCCATGAGAGCCTGCACGAGGACCATCTCAATGGGCAAATTCACGCAAGACGCAGCTCTTGAGGCGCTGGGCTGGTCTCGTTTTTTCGACGATCAGGTCGCCGATGACGAGGCCGATCTGGTGCCGGTGCGCATCGCCCATATCCACCGCGCGCGCATGATTGGCCAGTCCGCCGCCGGGCCCGTAGATCTGGCGCTTTCGGCCAATGACACGGTGGGTGCCTACGCGGTCGGCGATTTCGTCCTTGCCGAGCCCCTGGGGCTGACCGTGCGCCGGCGGCTCGAGCGCGCATCGCTTCTCTCAAGGCGCATGGGCGATGGCAGCACCCAATTGTCCGGTGCCAATATCGATACGCTCCTGATCGTCACGTCCTGCAACGGCGATTTCAGCGTGCCCCGTCTCGAACGCTATCTGGCCATGGCGCATCAGGCCGACATCGCGCCGGTTCTGGTGCTGACCAAGGCCGACACGGCAGAGGACGCGGGCGCCTTCGTCGCAGAAGCGTCCGCCCTTGCGCGAGATCTGCCCGTACGCCTCGTCGATCCGCGCCTTGCCTCGGCCCGCGAGACCCTGGCGCCCTGGTTCGGGCCCGGCAAGACCGTGGCGCTCACCGGCTCTTCGGGGGTGGGCAAATCGAGCCTCGTCAACACCCTGGCGGCCGCAGACACGGGACCCGCCCAGCTTACCGGCGCCATACGGGACCATGATTCCATGGGCCGGCACACCACCACGGCGCGTTCGCTTCATCCGGTCGCGGGGGGCGGATGGGTGCTCGACTCCCCCGGCATCCGCACACTGCATCTCGGGGAAATGGCCGAAGGGCTCGACATCGTCTTTGCCGAGATCACGGACCTTGCGTCCCAATGCCGGTTCGGCAACTGCACCCATTCCCACGAGCCGCGCTGCGCCGTGCTCGCTGCGGTTGCGCGCGGCGAGATCGACCCCGACCGCTTTGCGCGCTGGCGCAAGCTCCATGACGAGAACCTTGCCGCCGAAGCGCCGCGCCCCGGCCGCCGCTAGAGCGGTTTCAGGACAAGTGGAAACGCGCTTCCGGTTCGGAAACGCGACACATCAAAGACTTGGAGCTCGCGCCGCGCTTGCCGGACGGCCTGATCGGCACTATCGCAGCTATATCGACGGTGACAACCGAACGGACAGAGCCATGACCTCCCCCATCACCTGGCAACGGATTGAAGGCCTCATCATCTTTTGCACGGGCCTCGCCCTGTCCTGGCTCTGGAACGAGGGCATGGCCTGGTGGGCCGCCTTGCTCTTCTTCTTTGCGCCCGATCTGGGGTTTCTGGGCTATCTCAAGGGCCCGAAAGTCGGCGCCTTCGTCTACAACGCAGTCCATATCTACGGGCTGGGCGCCGGGCTCCTCGCCCTTGGCCATCTGGTGTCCGCGCCCCTGCTCGTTGCGCTGGGCACGCTCTGGCTGGCCCATGCGGGGTTCGACCGCGCGCTGGGCTATGGGCTCAAGACCACCGAGGGCTTTTCCTTCACCCATCTGGGCCGCATCGGCCGGCGCAGATAAGCGGCACCCGCGCGGGCCGAATGCCCTAAGGCAGATCCGGCAGGTCCGCGATCAGCTTGTCGAGGGTTATGGGGAAATCGCGCACCCTGACCCCGCAGGCGTTGTAGACCGCGTTGGCCAAAGCCGCCCCGGCTCCCGATATCCCGAGTTCGCCGATGCCCTTGGCCAGCAGCGGGTTGGCGGCGTGATCGCGTTCCTCAAGAAACCTCACCTTGAGCTGAGGCACGTCAGCATTGACCGGCAGGTGATACTCGGCGAGATCGCGGTTCACGATCGCCCCATGGCGCGTGTCGTGGATCATCTCCTCGGTCAGCGCCCCGCCGATCCCGAAGACGATGCCCCCATAGCACTGTGAGGTCGCGGTCTTTTCATTGAGGATCCGCCCCGCAGCGAACGTCGATTCCATCCGCCGCACCCGCACCTCACCGGTATGGGCATTGACGCCAACCTCCGCAAAATGGGCCCCGAACGCGGCCTGAACGAAATTCTCGCCCGTCTCACCGGGCTCGATCGTCGCCGTGGCATCGAGCGGCCCGGTGTCGAGGTCCGCGAGGGGCACAGAGATATTGCCCATCCGCGCCATGCCGTCCGACAGAACGAGCGTATCGACGTCCCCGCCGAGCTGGCCGGCGATCGCCTCGCGCAGTTTCTCGCACGCAAGATAGACCGAGGAGCCGGCGCTGGCCGCCCCGAAACTTCCTCCCGACCCCGAGGCCGGGGGGAACGTCGTGTCGCCCAGATGAACGGCCACATCCTCGACACGCAGCCCCAGCAATTCCGCCGTGATCTGGGCAAGCACGGTATAGGTCCCGGTCCCGATATCGGTCATGTCGGTCTCGACAAGCGCCCGGCCGTCGGGCTGCAGCGAGACCCTGGCGCTCGACTTGATCAGCATGTTGCTGCGCGCCGCAGCGGCCATGCCCAGCCCGATCCACCATTCGCCGTCCAGCGTCGCGGCAGGCTGGCGGTTGCGCCGCGGCCATCCGAAGTCCCGCGCCCCGATCGTCAGGCACTCGGCCAGCGAGCGGCTGGAAAAAGGGAGATCGGAGCCCGGGTGCCGATCGGGCAGATTGCGCAGGCGCAACTCGACCGGATCGAGACCGAGCTTTTCGGCAAGCTCGTCCATCGCGCCTTCGAGCGCCAGCATGCCGACGGCCTCGCCGGGCGCGCGCATCGAGCCCGACAGCACCTGATCCATGCGCACGATCTCGTTGCCAAAGGTCCGGTTTGCACCGCCATAGAGGAATTTGGTCGCCGCGCTCACCGGCTCGGAAAAATCCTCGCCGTCGAGGTTCGCCGTCAGCGTCTCGTGCGCAACGGCGGTGAGCCGTCCGTCCGTGTCCGCCGCCAGCCGCACCCGCTGGCGCGTATTGGACCGGCGCACCGTCGTCTCGAACACCTGTTGGCGCGTCATCACCACCCGCACGGGACGGCCCAGCGCCTTTGCAGCCAGCGCCGCCGCGACGCTTTCGGCTGCAATGCCAAGCTTGGCGCCGAAGCCCCCGCCGACATAATGGGCCCTGATCCGCACCTTCTCGATATCAAGGCCAAGCGCGTCGGCCAGCTGCATGCGGTTGGTCGAAAGCATCTGGTAGGAGCCGTAGAGCACGAGGCTGTCGCCTTCCCAATGGGCGAGGCTCGCATGGGGCTCCATGGCGGCGCTGGTCTGGGACGGCGTCGTCCAGACTCCGTCGACCCGGCCATGGGCCTGGGCCAGCGCCGCATCGATATCTCCCTGGCTGCTCAGGGTGCTGTCCTTGGGCTGGGCCTTGCCTTGCTCCGCGTCGAAGTCGAACCGGCCCTCGCCCTTCTCATAGGTTACCTCCAGCGCCTGGGCCGCGTGCCTGGCTTGCTCAAAGGTCGTCGCGACCACCAGCGCGATCGGCTGGCCGAAATAGGCGATCTCGCGCACACCCTGGCACGGGGCTTCCGTCGCCATCCCTTGAGCCGAATTGCGCAGGAACAGGTCGAAATCGGTGACCACGCCGAGGACGCCAGCCATCGCTTCTACGCCGCCGGCGTCGATCCGGGCCACGCTCCCCTTGCCGATCTGCGCGCCAACGAGCACACCATGCGCCATTCCGGGGAGCTTGAACTCGGCCGCGTACCTGGCCTGTCCGGAGACCTTGAGGGGCCCCTCCACCCGGTCGATAGGCCGGGAGATGATGTTCTGGTTGGTGCTGTCGAGGAGGCTGTGCTGGACGGGCACGTCCATCTTCAGGCTGGTTTCCATCTCACTTCTCCCCCGCGCAGGCGGCGTCCAGCACGCTGGCGAGCGTGCGGCGCACCAGCGGAATCTTGAAATCATTGCTGCCATGACCTTGGGCCTCGCCCAGCACCATGTCCGCGGCGCGCTGCCAGAGCGCGGGCGAGGGCGCCTGCCCCACCAGAGCCTCTTCCACCGCCCTGTCGCGCCAAGGCTTGGGCGCCAGCCCACCGAACGCCAGCCGCGCCGTCGCGATCCTGCCGTCGACGAGTTCGACCACCGCCGCGACCGACGTCAGCGCAAAGGCAAAAGAGGCCCGGTCGCGGACTTTGCGGTAGATGTGCCGCCCGCCCGGCGGCGCGGGCAGCGTCACCGCGGTGATCAGATCGCCGTCGTTAAGCGTGGTTTCGATATGAGGCGTCTCGCCGGGCAAACGATGAAGGTCCCCGAGCGCAATGGTTCTCGTGCTGCCATCCGCAGCGAGCACCTCGACCCGCGCATCGAGTGCCAACATCGCCACCGCCATGTCAGAGGGGTGGGTGGCGATGCAGTGCGCGCTGGCGCCAAGGATCGCGTGTATCCGGTTTTCCCCCTCCAGCGCGGCGCAACCCGAGCCCGGATCGCGCTTGTTGCATGGCATTGCCGGGTTATAGAAATAATAGCACCGCGTGCGCTGGAGCAGATTGCCGCCCGTGGTCGCCTTGTTGCGAAGCTGACCCGATGCCCCGGCCAGCAGGGCCCGCGAGAGCACCGCATAGTCGCGCCGCACCCTCGGGTCTGCGGCAAGGTCGGAATTTGTAACCAGCGCGCCGATCCGAAGCCCGCCCTCGTCGGTCTGCTCGATCGTATCGAGCGGAAGCCGGGAGATGTCGATCAGCGTCTCGGGCCGTTCGACCTCGATCTTCATGAGGTCGAGAAGGTTGGTGCCCCCGGCGATGAACCGCGAAGCGGGCGCCGCCGCGCCCAGTTCCGCCGCCGCCTGGGCGCTCGGCGCCCGCTGGTAATCGAACGGCCTCATGAGCGGTCCCTCCCCACGTCTGCAATGGCATCGACGATGTTGGGATAGGCCGAGCACCGGCAGATGTTCCCGCTCATGCGCTCGGAGATTTCCGCCGCGCTCAGCTCGGGCGCACCTTCGAGGTCATCGCTGACATGGCTGGGCCAGCCCGCCTTGATCTCCGCGAGCATCGCGGTCGCCGAGCAGATCTGCCCCGGCGTGCAATAGCCGCACTGATAGCCGTCATGGGCAACGAACGCCGCCTGCAGCGGCGACAGCGCATCGGGGGTGCCCAGCCCCTCGATGGTGACGATCTCGTCGCCCTCATGCATCACCGCCAGCGTCAGGCAGGAATTGATCCGCCTGCCGTTGAGCAGCACGGTGCACGCCCCGCACTGGCCGTGATCGCAGCCCTTCTTGGAGCCGGTGAGATCGAGATGGTCGCGCAGCACGTCCAGAAGGCTGGTGCGCGGGTCGACGTCGAGCGCATGGTCGGCGCCGTTGATGGCAAGGGTCATCTGCATGAAGGCCTCGGAGGGACAGTGAGGGTGTCCTTCCCTCAATGGCCCGGCACGGCATGGCGTTCCCTGCGGTGTGTCGATCCCCGGGGGCGCCTGTCTCTTCCCCCGGGGCTCGCAGCATCAGATATCGAAATTGGACGGCAGCACGATCATGTCGCGGATAGTGACATTCCGCGGCCGGGTCAGCATGTAGATCAGCGCGTCGGCGACCTCTGTGGGCTCCATCAGCGCGCCCTTGTCCTTCATGGCCTGCAGCCGCTCGGGCTCCCAGTCCGAAAGCAGAGCCGACACCACCGGCCCGGGCGACACCTGCCCCACGCGCACTCCGTGGCCCATCAACTGGCGCCGCATGGTCTGCACGAAGCTGGTGATCGCCCATTTGGACGCCGAATAGACCGGCTCGACGTGAATGGCCGCATGTCCGGCGATCGAGCAGGTCACGATGATATCGCCCGCCCCGCGCGCGATCATGTGCGGCGCCACCGCGTGCACGTTCTTTATCACCGCATTGACGTTGAGGTTGAGCATCCGGTCGATGGCGGCGGGATTGGTCTGGGTGAGATCGCCCCCGATATAGCTGCCCGCATTGCACAGCATGATGTCGATCTGCCCCGCCTTCTCGAGAATCTCGGGCACCATCGCGTCGCAGCTTTGCTGATCGAGCAGATCGGTGCGCTGGACGATGACCTTCTCGCCCAGCTCACCCGAAAGCGCCGCCAGCGCATCGGCGTCCCGGTCCACCATCACCACGGTGGCACCCGCCTCGAGCAGCGCCCGCGTGGCGCTCAACCCGATCCCCGAGGCCGCCCCGGTGACCGCCGCGATTTTCCCTTCAAGCGTTGCCGCCATGTCTATGCTCCATTGATGGTGTCGAGGCCCGGTTCAGACGGCGAGGAAGCCGCCGTCGACGGGCAGGACCGATCCCGTGATCATTGCCGCGTCGTCAGATAGCAGCAGGCTTAAGGCGCGCGCCACGTCCTCGGCCTCGGCGAACCGCCCCACGGGGTGCCGGGCCATCATGGGCGCGCTTTTCTCTTCGTCGCTCCAGGCGGCGGCGGCCAGTTCGGTGAGCGTGATCGTGGGCGCGAGTGCCACGACGCGGATGCCGTGCGGCCCCAGTTCGCGCGCCATCACCCGGGTCGCCGCCTCCAGCCCCGCCTTGGACGCCGCGTAGCACAGATGGTCGGGGAAACCCCTGTGGCCAGCGATCGAGGTGATGTTGACCACCACGCCCCCGCCGCCCGCCGCGATACGCGCGCGCGCGAACTGCTGGGTGCAGACCAGCGCGGCGCGCAGATTGATGTCCATGACCGTGTCGTAGCCCGCATCGGTCATCTCCAGCACGCCTTCGAGCACATTGGTGCCCGCGCAGTTGATGAGGAAATCTGCCGGCCCTGCCTCGGCCATTGCGGCACGCGCGCCCGCGGACGAGGCGATATCGGCCACGATCGCCCGCCCGCCGATCGCCCCGGTGAGGCTGTCGAGATCGGCCTTCGTGCGCGCGATCGCCACCACGTCCGCCCCGCGTGCGGCCAGCAGTTCGGCGCATGCCCGCCCGATGCCCTTGCCGGCCCCGGTGATGATTGCGGTCTTGCCTTGAAAATCCATCGAAACGCTCGCCGATTGCGCGACCCGCCCCGGGGTCACAGGAAAATGACTTGGCGCCCCGGGGCGCCGGATCGATCAGCTCGAAGCTCGGAGCCCGCCCGCGGCACGCACCTCGCGCGCCACCGCCTGCAGCTTGAGAAAGGCCGCATAGCGCGCGTCATGGGTCGCCCCGATCGCCCCGCCTGCCGGCTCATAGGTCTTGGCGAAGGTCGACAGCGCCGGCATGGCGGTCCGGATGTCGGGGAAGGCGCCCGAGGCCACTGCCCCGAGAATGGCCGAGCCCAGCAGCACAGGTTCCGCGTTGGCGGTCGAATGGACCGGCAGGCCCGTGGTGTCGGCAAGGATCTGGCGGATGAGCGGATGCTGGCCCGCGCCCCCGCTGATCGCGATCGCCTCGACACCCTCGCCGTGCTGGCCCTGGGTTTCGATGATCTGGCGCAGCCCGTAGCCCAGCCCGCAGATGCCGGCCACGTATAGCGCCACGAGGCTGTCGAGGTCGCGCGCCATGCCCTGCCCCACCACCACGGCGCGGGCGTCTGGATCGGCAAAAGGCGCGCGATTACCCAGGAACTCGGGCACCACATGCAGGCCCTCGGCCAGCGCCACCGCCCCGGACGGGTCCGACGCGAGCGCCCCTGCCCTGTCGGCCAGCCATACGGGCAACGCCACGTCCTCCTTGCGCGCCGCAGCCTCGGCCTCGCCGTGCGCCGGGTGAAGGGTCACAAGATGGTCGATGGCCGCCCCGGCTGCGGATTGACCGCCTTCGTTGAGCCAGGCACCCGGGATCATCGCGGAATAATATGGGCCCCAGACGCCGGGCACGAACACCGGCGTCTCGGTCGTCTTCATGGTGCACGACGAGGTGCCAAAGACATAGCCCAGCGTCTTTATCGGATCGCCGGCCCCGCCCCGTGCGCCCACGGTGCCGATCCCGCCCGCATGGGCGTCGATCAGCCCGGCGCCCACCGCAGTGCCCGGGTTCAGCCCCAGCTCGGCCGCAGCCGCCTCGGTCAGCCCCTGCCCGAGCGGCGTACCGGGTTCCACGATCTCCTGCCCGATCCGCCGGAAATCCTCGTCCGCCAGATCGCCCAGCCCGATGGCCCGAAAATAATCCGGATCCCACCGCTTTTCATGGGCGAGATAGGTCCATTTGCAGGTCACGGTGCACGAAGATCGCGCGAGGCTGCCGGTCGCCTTCCAGCCGAGAAAATCGGAAAGGTCGAAAAAGGCATCGGCTGCGCCATAGATCGCGGGCCTGTTCTCCTTGAGCCAGACGAGCTTGGGCGTCTGCATTTCCGGCGATATCCGCCCGCCCACATAGTCGAGGACCGCATGGCCCATGGCGTTGATCCGCGCGGCCTGTTCGGTTGCGCGATGATCCATCCACACGATGATGTCCCGCTCGGGATGATCGGCATCGCCAACCGGCAGCGACGCGCCGTCCGGGCCCAGCACCACCAGCGAACAGGTGGCATCGAACCCCAGCCCGACGATGTCGGATGCATTCACGCCCGACCGCGTCATCGCCTCCCGGGTGGCGGCGCACACCGCCTCCCAGACCTGCGCGCTCGACTGCTCGACCATGGAGCCGGGACCGCGATGAAGCGCGATGTCGCGCTTGGCCGTCGCCAGCAGCGTGCCGGCGTTGTCGAACACGCCCGCCCGCGCCGAGCCGGTCCCCACGTCGATCCCGACGAAGTGGCGGGCCTGCGGTGCGCTCGAGGATGGGTTTGCCATGGTCACGCTCGCCCCCTCGCTCAGCGCCATTCCCGGCCGATATAGATGGCCAGCAGAATGATGAGGCCCTTGATGACGTCCTGAAGATAGGGGTTGATGCCCATCAGGTTGAGGCCGTTGTTGATGATGCCGAGCAGCACCGCGCCGATCAGGGTTCCCAGGATCAGCCCTCGGCCCCCCGAGATCGCCGCGCCGCCCAGCACCACCATGGCAATCGCATCGAGCTCGAAGGCGACGCCTGCGCCCGGCTGGCCGCTCATCAGCCGCCCGGTCAGCACGATCGCCGCCATGGCCGAGGTGAACCCCGAGATCATGAACACGAGGAGCTTGACGCGCTTGACGTTGACGCCCGAAAGCTGCGCTGCAGTCTCGTTGCCGCCGATGGCATAGACATGCCGGCCAAAGGACGTGCGCTGCAGGATCACCCAGGCCAGCGCATAGAGGATGACCATGATGATCACCGGCACCGGAATGCCGCTGATCCGGCCGGTGCCGAACCAGGAAATCCAGCCCGGCAGGCCGCTGATGGGATACCCGCCCGAATAAACGAGGCCCAGTCCACGCGCGACCAGCATGGTCGCCAGCGTCACGATGATCGCCGGCATCCGGCCCCAGGCGACGAGGAACCCGTTGAACAGCCCGAACAGGACGCCCACGCCAATGATGCCGAGCAGTCCCACGGCTCCGGGCAGGCCCATATTGACCATCAGCCCCGCGCCGATCGTGCCGCACAGGGCCATGACCGCGCCGACCGAAAGATCGATGCCCCCGGTCAGGATGACAAAGGTCATGCCGATCGCCAGGATGCCGATGATCGACTGCTGGCGCAGGATGTTGAGAATGTTGTCGACGGTAAAGAAGTTCTGGCTGGCGAACGCCATGGCGATCGACACCAGCGCAAGTCCGACCAGAGGCAGGATCAGCGGAGAATGACGGATGCGCGAGGCGATGGCGGTGCCGAGGGAAGCCACCGGGCTCGCCGTGGATTCATGCGACATATTTGAGCTCTCCTGTGGTGGCATTCGTCATGACGGTTTCAGCGCTGATCTCGGCGCCATCAAGGGTGGCCACGATAGCGCCGCTGCGGAAGACGCAGACGCGATCTGCCATCCCCACGATCTCGGGCAGTTCCGATGAGATCATGATGATGGAGAACCCGTCTTCGGTCAGCTTGCGCATGAGGTGATAGATTTCGGCTTTGGCGCCCACATCGATTCCACGCGTGGGCTCGTCGAAGATCAGAATCGGAGTGTTGTGGTTCAGCCAGCGCGCGATCACAACCTTCTGCTGGTTGCCGCCGGACAGCGTATCGCAGGCCGCATGGGGCCCGGGCGCCTTGACCCGCACGTCGTCCATGACCTTCTGGGTGTGTTTCGTCTCGGCGCGCAGATCGAGGAACAGTCCGAGCGTGCGATATTTCGCGTAATTGTTCAGTGAAACGTTTTGTGCAATCGAGAACGGCGTGATCAGCCCCTGCTCCTTGCGGCTTTCCGGCAGGAGGCCAATTCCCCGGGCCAGCGCTTCGGTCGGATTGGACGGCGTTTTGGGGTTGCCGTTGATCTCGACATCGACGGTGGCGGCCGGATAGGCCCCCATGATCGAGAGGGCGGTTTCCGTTCGACCCGAGCCCACAAGACCCGCAAAGCCGAGGATTTCGCCCTTGCGCAGCGTAAAGCTGCTCACCGGGCCGGCCTTGCGCAAACGGATTTCCTTGGCACGGACGACGACCTCAGGCATGCCGGAGCGCTCGGGCTTGGTCGGAAAATTCTGCTCGATCCGGCGCCCGACCATCATTTCGACCAGCCGGTCGGTATCGATTTGCGCGGTCTCGCTCGTGCCCACATATTCCCCGTCGCGCAGCACGGTGATGCGGTCGCATATCTCGAATATCTCTTCGAGATGGTGCGAAATGAAAACGAGGGCCACGCCCCGGGCGCGCAGATCTCTCATGACCTTGAACAGGTGCTCGACCTCGCCCGGCGTCAGGGTGGCTGTCGGCTCGTCGAGCACGAGAATTCTGGCGTCGAGGGTCAGCGCCTTTGCGATTTCGACGAATTGCTGGGAAGCGACGCTGAGCTTGGCGATCGGCTGATCGAGCGGAACGTCCACGCCGAGCCGGCCGAGCACCTCACTTGCCTTGGCGCGCATCCCGGCCCGATCGAGAAGGCCGAAGCGGTTCCGCATTTCCCGCCCGAGGAATATATTCTCTATGGCGTTGAGATAGGGGATGAGACTGAATTCCTGGAAGACGATCCCGATCCCCGCCTCGATCGCCTGATTGTAATTGGCAAAATTGCGCGGCGTGCCATCGATGCTGATGGTCCCTTCGTCGGCGCTGATGATCCCGCTCAGGATCTTCATCATCGTCGATTTGCCAGCGCCGTTCTCGCCCAGAAGCGCGTGCACTTCACCGGCACGCACATCCAGATCGACGCCGTGGAGCACCTTTATGGGCCCGAAAGCCTTCCTGATCCCCTTCATTTCCAGCATCGATCACTCCCGGATTGATCCTGTGCCCGGGGATGGCCCGGGCACAGGTTCTGGTTCACATTACCACGCAAAGTCGGCGGCGTTCTCGCTGTCGACCACGCGGACGTCGATCGGGACCTCCGCAGGCACCACGCGTGCGCCCCAGTACTGGGCAAGGGCCATGCCGAGGCCAACGCGAACCTGGTCGCGCGGGAACTGGGCCGTGGTCTCGATGAAGGCCGTACCGTCGGCGATAGCCTGAATTGCTTCGGGTGCACCGTCGACCGAGGTCAGCTTGATGTCGCGGCCCGAGCCCTGGATCGCGGCGAGAGCGCCCATGGCGCCCCCGTCATTGACCGAGAAGATACCGGCGAGATCGGGGTGAGCCTGGATCATGTTCTCGACCACGCCGAGCGCCACCGAGCGGTCCTGACGGCCGTTCTGGGTGTCAACAAGCGTGATGCCCTCGTATTCTTCCAGCGCTGCGGTGCAGCCCTCGACGCGCTCGAGGATCGGCACGACCGGGATGCCGTCGAGAATGGCGACTTCACCCTCCCCGCCCAGCTCTTCGGCAAGATACTGGCACGACAGGTAGCCCGCATCGCGGTTCTTGGAGCCAACGAAGGTGTCGACCGGGCCGTTGGCGTTGGCGTCGACGGCGACCACGATCACGTCGCGTTCCTTGGCCATGTGCACGGCAGACTCGATACCGGCGGAATCGGTGGGGTTGAGCAGGAGGATGTCGATATCCTGCTGGAGCATGTCCTCGACGTCCGAAATCTGCTTGGCGACGTCATGGCCCGCATCGGTCACGATCACTTCGGCGCCGATCTGGTCGGCCGCTTCCATCAGCGCTTCACGCATGGACACGAAATAGGGGTTGTTCATCTCCTGGAAAGTCATCCCGATCTTGAGGGGATTGTCCTGGGCCGAGACGCTGGCAGCCGATGCGGCGAGCGCGATGGCGGCGGTGGATACGGAAATAAGCAAGGTCTTCATAAGGTCCTCCCGTTGATGAAGCTGGGTAAAGCTCTCCCGGTCCGCAGACGGGATGCCTGCGGCTGATCGAGCAAATCTGGGGTTCGTCAGGGTGTCAGGCCGGCATGCGCACGGCCTCGTTCTCCGCGAACTTGGCGCGGAATTCGGATGGCGACATTCCCTTCAATCTCAGGAAATGCCGGTTGAAATTGGAGAGGTTGGAAAATCCCACCTCGAAACACAAATCCGCGACCTTGGCATCGGGATCGGTCAGCAGCATCTTGCAGGCCAGGTCGATCCGGAGCTGGTTCCTGAACCGCACCAGCGTCGAGCCTGTATGGCGCTTGAACGAGCGGGAAAAGGCGCTTGGGCTCTGGCCCGTGAACCGGGCGAACTCGGCCTCGCTGATCGGCGCGGTCAGGTTCTCGCGCAGATAGGCGATGGCCCGGTTCATGTCCGATTCCTCGGCCTTTTCCATGTCGAGCAACAGGCTCATGCTCGCGAGGGTCTGGGTGTTGGGCGCGTTGACCAGAATGTCGAGGATCTCAAAGAACAGCCCCAGCCGAAGCACGCCGCGCGCCTCGGTTAGCCGCTCCATCAGGGGGCGGACCTTGGCGCCGGTCCTGTAGTCGAACAGGATGCCCCGGCGGCTGCGCTCAAGCAGGGCGCGCGCCGCGTCCATCTCGGGGAACGCCTGCAGCGCGTCCTCGATGAAGCTCTCGGGAAACTGGATGACCTCGGTGCGCCGGGGCGCGGTCTCGTCCGATCCCAGATCGCTGATCCAGTTCTGGGGCAGGTTCGGACCGGTCAGGATCAACTGCCCGGGGCTGAATTCGCCCACGTGATCGCCCACATAAAAGCGCCCGGACGTAGCGACGACGAGATGGATTTCGTATTCGGGGTGATAGTGCCAGCGGACCGTGCGGAACGGATAGCCGTGGCGCCAGGCTGCAAACGACTCGCCTTTGCGGATGTGAACCAACTCGAGATCGAGCTGCATCGCGTCCTCCCTGGACTTGTCCCGGTCGGCCCGACCCCCTCGAACCGCCTTGTCTTCATTAACCGAAGTGTAACACCCCCACTGCGCCCGGGGCCACATGATGCCGGACAAAAAGCTGGTACTTTTTTGACCCTCACATCCGAATTTCGACTCCGCCCGGCATGCTTCGGGCCATACCATAAAGGGATTTCGGGCCGGAGACGGGCCCAAAACCGCAGCGATACTGACATATCTTCCGATAGTTTACGGGCTCCCCGACAAAGGGGCCCGGTTTCGCTTTGGCCCGAAGTCGGGGCTTCCGGGCCAAAGAGCTAATACTTTTCCATCAGTTCCGCTCGCCGCTCAGCCTTCCATGTCGATCTGGATCTTCACGTCGGTTTCCCGAGCTTCCACGGCCCGGTCGAACGCGGCTATGGACTGGCTGAACGGCAGGGTGGCCGAGATCAGCGGCTTGAGGTCCACCTTGCCCGACGCCATCAGCGAGATCGCCCGGTCATAGACATTGGCATAGCGGAAAACCGTCTCGATCCGGATTTCCTTGGCCTGAAACGCCACCACGTCCACCGGCACGGGATCGACGGGCATGCCGACCAGCACTGCGGCGCCACCGGGCCGCACCAGCGCGGGCAGCCCCAGGATCGCGGGCGCGGCACCCGAACACTCGAAGACCACGTCCGCGCCCCAGCCGTCGGTCGCCTCCATGATCGCGTCCGCCGCTGAGGTCTCCCTTATATTGATGGTCTCGACGCCCTCGTAGCGCCCCACGATATCGAGCTTGGGCTGGGCCATATCGGTCACATAGACCTTCGCGCAGCCGCCTGCGAGCGCGGCCAGGGCTGTCATCATCCCGATCGGCCCGGCGCCGGTCACCACGCCGATATCGCCCGGCCGGATCCCGGCGCGCATGGCGGCCTGCATGCCCACGGCGAAGGGCTCGACCATCGCCCCTTCGGCAAAGGACACAGAGTCGGGCAGCTTGTAGGTGAACGCCGCCGGATGGACCACGCGCGGGGTCAGGCAGCCATGGACCGGCGGAGTCGCCCAGAACCGCACCGCGGGGTCGAGATTGTAGATGCCCAGCCGCGAGGCGCGCGATGTCGGGTCGGGAATGCCCGGCTCCATGCACACCCGGTCCCCGACCGAAAGGCCCGCCACGTCTGAACCCACCGCGACCACGACGCCCGATGCCTCATGGCCGAGAATCATCGGCTCGCGGACCACGAAGGGCCCGATCTTGCCATGGGTGTAATAGTGCACGTCGGACCCGCAGACCCCGACCGTGCGCACCTCGATCACCACATCGGCCGGCCCCGGCTCCGTCTCGATCGCAATCTCCCGCAGGGCGAGCTTGCCCTTTTCTTCAAGTACCAGCGCCTTGGCCATGGCCCGAACCTCACAATCAGATTGATACCGCGCCCCGCACGGGAGCACGCCTCACCCTAAGCGCGCGCGAATGGAAATGGGAAGGCATCTCGGCCCGCCGGCAAAATTCGTATGCCTTGGGGCGCCGAACCGTACAGGTCACCGGGGACGCGCGGAGCAAGCGCTATTTGTGATGCTCGCGCAGATAGTTGACGAGGTTCTTTCCCGCCGCGTCGACATGCCGGCGCGTCAGCTCGGCCGCCAGCTTGGGCTTGCGGCTCTTGCAGGCGTCGAGGATCGCCTGATGTTCGGTCGTTGCATTGCGCAGCCCCTGGGTCAAAAACAGCACCAGCCGCACATAGCGCTCCACCAGATCGTTGGTCTTGTCGATCACCGAGAGGAAATAGGGCCGGTCGCAATCGCGATAGAGCGCGTTGTGGAATTCGCGGTTGAGATCGCCCCAGCGCACCGGATCGGTCTCGGCGGCAAAGGCATCGCAATGGCGCTGGGCGCGCTCGAGGGACGCTTCGGTCATGAGCGGCACGGCGGCCTCGATAACCGCTGGCTCGACCAGCGCGCGAAACTCGAAGATCTCGATGATCTGCTCGGGCGACAGCGAGGCGACCACCACGCCCTTGTAGCGCTCGGACACCACCAGCCCCTGGGCCTCGAGCCGCTGCATGGCCTCGCGCACGGGGATGCGGGAGACGTTGAACATCTGGGCGATGGAATCCTGGCGCAGCGGCTCGCCCTCGGCGATCTCGCCGCGGATGATGGCATCGCGCAGCGCGTCGTAGATGACGTCCGACGATGACGCCTGTCGCCCCAGATCAAGCGTCTTGAGTTTCAAGCCTTTGGGCAACTGCCACAACTCCCGGTCCGCCGCATCGCTCAGCCGCCTTTCAGCCGCAGGGAAGCGAAGGTGCATACTGCGGCGCCGATTTCAATCGGCGTCCTGCATTCGAGCACTTAGTATATTGTAGATTGGATACGATTATGCAAACGTAATGTTAAGTCGGCCTGTTGGGGGCCGGTGAGGGAAGCATAATTCCAGCCAACAAAGAGAGGGACAACCATGAAATTTCCTGCACTGATCGCGGCGGGTTCGGTCGCCATGAGCCTTGTGGCCACGACGCCCGTCTTCGCCGACAAGCTCGACGACATCATCTCCTCCGGCGTGCTGCGCTGCGCGGTCACGCTCGATTTCCCCCCCATGGGCTCGCGCGACGACAACAACGAGCCGGTCGGCTTTGACGTCGACACCTGCAACGACCTCGCCGCCGCGCTGGGCGTGGATGCCGAGATCGTGGAAACCCCCTTCCCCGATCGTATCCCGGCTCTGGTCTCGGGCCGCGCCGATGTCGGCGTCGCCTCGACCTCCGACACCCTCGAGCGCGCCAAGACCATTGGCTTTTCGATCCCCTATTTCGCGTTCAACAACGTGGTCCTCACCCGTGAGGACACCGGCATCGAGAGCTATGAAGACCTTGCGGGCATGAACCTGGGTTCGGTCGCGGGCGTCTTTGAAGCCATCGCGCTCGAAGAGGACTTCAACGAGTGGGATGCCGGCGGCTCGTTCCGCACCTTCCAGAGCCAGGCCGACGTGTTCCTCGCCCTCAACCAGGGCCAGATCGACGCCACCGTCGTCACCGGCACGGTCGCCGCGGCAACCGTCAATGAAGGCAATTTCGACGGCTTCGTGATCGCGGACGAAGCGCCCTATCTCGTCGACTATGTGGGCCTGATCACGCTGCGTGAGGAATACGGCCTGATCAACTACCTCAACCTCTTCGTCAACCAGCAGATCCGCACCGGGCGCTATGACGAACTGTTCGAGAAGTGGGTCGGTGGCGGCGCCGAAGCTCCGGACCTGAGCGTCCCGGGCGTCTACTACTAAGAGCCTGTTCAGCGGGGAGCCCTCACAAGGGGCTCCCCGTCTTCGTTCTTCTGGAGCGCACGCGAGGGTCCGGCAAAGCCCTGGGGGTGGCGCGCAATCAGGGAAGACGCATGTTCGACATCAACTATACCTTCCACTGGAATCAGGCCTTCCGCGCCCTGCCCGACATGCTTGCGGGCGCCTGGATCACGCTCCAGATCGCCGTGCTCTCCATGGTCATCGGCATAATCGTCGGAGTCGTCCTGGCGCTGGCCAAACAGTCGCGCTTCGTTGCTGCGCGCGGGTTCGCCACAACCTGGATCGAGATCGCCCGCAACACGCCGGCGCTCTTTCAGGTCTATATGATCTACTTCGGCATTCCCGCGGTGCTCCAGCTCGTTGCGAGCTGGTTTGACATCGATTTCCGCGCCATGGGGATCAACATCTTCTATCTGGATTCCTACTGGGCGGTGCTGGTCGGGATCGCGTTCAACAACGCGGGCTATCTGGCCGAGACTTTCCGGGGCGGGCTGCGGGCCGTGCCCGACACCCAGACGCGCGCCGCGCGATCGCTGGGCTTCGGGCCCTTCGATGCCTTCCGCCTCATCGTCCTGCCGCAGATGTTCCGCGCCGTGTTCCACCCCATGACCAACCAGATGGTCTGGGCGATCCTGATGACCTCTGTCGGCATCTTCGTGGGGCTCAACATCGACCTCACCGGCGTAACCCAGGAGCTCAACGCGCGCACGTTCCGCACCTTCGAGTTCTTCGCGCTCGCCGCGGCCATCTACTACGTCATCGCCAAGATCGTCACCAGCGGGGCCCGGCTCATCGCCTGGCGCCTGTTCAGGTATTGAGGGAGGAATAGACCATGTTCGGAACCTCCATCACCTGGGGCGACATATCTTTCATGCTCAGCGGCGCGGGGCTCACCCTTGCGATCACCTTCTGGGCTATGCTCGGCGGTACGCTGGCCGGGCTCGTCTTTGGCGTCATCAGGGCCCAGTCGCCCTGGTACGTGAACTATCCGCTGGGCACCGTGCTCGACGTCCTGCGCTCGGTGCCACTGCTCATCCAGTTCATCCTGTTCAACTCGTTCCAGTCGATCATCGGGCTCAACATGAACCCGTTCGTGGTCGGCTGCGCGGTTCTTGCGGCCTACACCGCCGCCTTTTGTACCGAAATCGTGCGCGGGGGCATTCTCTCGGTCCCCACGACCACCCGCAGGGCCGCGCGCTCCCTGGGCCTTACCTACTGGCAGGATCTGCGCGAGATCGTCCTGCCGCTCGGCACACGCGTGATGCTCCCTTCATGGATCGGCCTGACCCTCGGCGTCATGAAGGACACCGCGCTGGTCTACGCCATCGGGGTCATCGAGCTCCTGCGCTCGTCCCAGATCATCATCACCCGCAAGCCTCACGAGGCGCTGGTGATCCTTGCGATCGCGGGGCTCATGTATTTCATCGTGAGCTTCCCCGTCTCCCGCCTTGGCGCTCACCTCGAAAGGAAATGGCGAGAAAATGATTGAGATCGAGAACGTCAAGAAATCCTTCGGTCAGCTCGAAGTCCTCAAGGGCGTCTCCATGACGGTCGACAGGGGCGAGGTCGTCTCGGTCATCGGCGGCTCGGGGTCGGGCAAGTCCACCATGCTCATGTGCATCAACGGGCTCGAGCCGATCGACGAGGGCCGCATCCTCGTGGACGGCACCGAAGTGCACGCCAAGGACACCGATCTCAACAAGCTGCGGCGCAATATCGGGATCGTCTTCCAGCAGTGGAACGCCTTCCCCCATCTCACCGTCCTCGAGAACACTACCCTTGCCCTGCGTAAGGTGCTGGGCAAGTCCAAGAAGGACGCCGACGAGATCGCCATCAAGCAGCTCGAGCATGTGGGGCTGGGCGACAAGCTCAAGATGTATCCCTCCAAGCTCTCGGGTGGCCAGCAGCAGCGCATGGCCATCGCCCGGGCGCTGGCCATGGAGCCCAAATACATGCTGTTCGACGAGGTGACCTCGGCCCTCGATCCCCAGCTCGTGGGCGAAGTGCTCGACACGATGCGGCTTCTGGCAAACGAGGGCATGACCATGATCGTGGTCACGCATGAAATGGCCTTCGCACGGGAAGTGTCCAACCGCGTCGCCTTCTTCAAGGACGGGCTCATCCACGAGATCGGGACACCCGCCCAACTCTTTGAATCCCCCGAAAGGCCCGAGACCGCCGATTTCCTCAAATCGGTTCTCTGACCCCCCTCCGGAGTGGCGTCGGGAAGCTGACCCAACGGATCGAAACCCGGAAAGCCCGCATACGTGCCGCGGGCTTTCCGTCATGCAACAGGCACGCGTCGGAGCATCGAGAAATTGGCGCGCAGGGACTATGACACAGTGATCGTGGGGGCTGGCGTCATCGGCCTGTCGATCGCCTACCGGCTCGCCGCCTCGGGCGTTTCGGTTCTGATCCTCGACCGAAAGGGCATGGCCGAAGAGGCCAGCCGGGGCAATGCGGGGGCCTATGCCTTCGCCGATATCGAGCCCCTCGCCTCCCCGGGCGTCATGTTCAAGGCGCCGGGCTGGCTGTTCGATCCGCTCGGCCCGCTCTCGATTCCCCTGGGCTACGCGCCGCGCATAGCGCCATGGCTCATGCGGTTCTTCCGCGCGAGCTGGCCCGACCGGCTTGAGGCCAGCACCCGGGCCCAGGCCGCGCTGATGGACCTGGCGCGCGCCCGGACCGAACCCATGCTTAAGGAAGCCGGGCTCGCGCACCATCTGCGCAAGGACGGGGCCATCTACCTCTATTCCAGCGAGGCCTCCTGGCGCGCATCGCTGCCCATGTGGAGCAAGCGCGAGGCGCACGCCATCCCCTTCGAGCACGTCTCGGGCGCCCGGCTCGCCGAGCTCCAGCCCGGGCTCGGACCCCGTTACACCCACGGCACCTTCCTGCCCCAGTGGATGACGGTCTCGGACCCCTATCAGCTCACTCTGGGGATCGGCAAGGCAGCGCTCGCGCGCGGCGCCACCTTTCGCCAGGCCGAGGTCGCGCGACTGGACTTTGCCGAGGACGGCGCCCGCGTCGTGCTCGCCGACGGCAGCACCATCGGGGCCGGTCACGTGGTCGTGGCTGCGGGCGCATGGTCCCACAAATTGGCCGCCACAATTGGCCAATCCATCCCCCTCGAGACCGAACGGGGGTACAATACCACTTTCCCGCCCCGGGCCTTCGATCTGCGGCGCCAACTTGTCCTCCCCGAGGACGGTTACGTCATCAGCCCGCTCGATACGGGGATAAGGGTCGGCGGGGCGGTCGAGCTCGGCGGGCTTGATCGAAAGCCCGATTTCCGGCGCTCAGAGGCGCTCGTCAGGAAGGCGAGTTGCGTGCTGCCGGGGCTCGAGACAGCGGACGGCGTCCAGTGGATGGGCTTTCGCCCCTCGATGCCGGACTCCCTGCCCGTGATCGGGCCATCCGCGAAAACCCCCAGGGTTCTTTACGCATTCGGCCACGGCCACCTGGGTCTCACCCAGTCTGCTGCAACAGCCCATATCATCGCCGATCTTGTGCGATCAAACGTCTCTTGCACTGATATCAAGCCCTATTCATCTGCGCGTTTTTAAGGCTCGGACCATGGCCAGACATA
This sequence comes from Pelagibacterium montanilacus, assembly GCF_003992665.1. GTDB lineage: Bacteria > Pseudomonadota > Alphaproteobacteria > Rhizobiales > Devosiaceae > Pelagibacterium > Pelagibacterium montanilacus. The sequence goes on along the minus strand of NZ_RZMX01000059.1, from coordinate 421,826 downwards.
CATTCTTCTGCATTGACGGACACACCTGCGGCAACCCCGTACGCCTTGTCGCCGGCGGCGGCCCGCGCCTCGAAGGCGCCACCATGATGGACAAACGCGCCCATTTCCTTGCGGAATTCGACTGGATTCGCCACGGGCTGATGTTCGAGCCGCGCGGCCACGACATGATGTCGGGCTCCATTCTTTATCCCCCCACCCGCGAGGACTGCGATATTGCGGTCCTGTTTATCGAGACCTCGGGCTGCCTGCCCATGTGCGGGCACGGCACCATCGGCACAGTGACCTCGATGATCGAGCACGGGCTGGTGACGCCCAGAACACCCGGCGTGGTGCGGCTCGATACTCCCGCCGGTCTTGTCGTCGCCGAGTACCGGCAGGATGGCCAGTACGTCGAGGACGTCCGGCTCACCAACGTCCCGGCCTTCCTCCATTCCGAGGGCCTCACGGCCAGCATCGACGGGCTCGGAGAGGTCACGGTCGACGTGGCCTATGGCGGCAATTTCTACGCGATCGTCGATCCCCAGGATGCGATCGGGGACATGGCCGAGGTCTCGGCCGCCCAGCTCCTCGCCTGGAGCCCCGAGCTTCGCCGGGCACTCAACGAGAAATATACCTTCACCCACCCCGAAAACCCGGGCATTTCCGGGCTCAGCCACATCCTGTGGACCGGGGCGCCCACCCAGCCCGGCGCCACCGCGCGCAACGCGGTGTTCTACGGCGACAAGGCCATCGACCGCTCCCCGTGCGGCACCGGCACCTCAGCCCGCATGGCCCAGTGGCACGCAAAGGGCAAGCTCGCGACGGGCGATGATTTCGTCCACGAATCGATCATCGGCTCGCTGTTCAAGGGCCGGGTGGAAGAGGAAACCACCGTCGGCGGCAAGCCCGCCATCATCCCCTCGGTCGCCGGCTGGGCCCGAGTGACGGGGCTCAACACCATCTTCATCGACGACCGCGACCCCTTCGCTCACGGGTTCACCGTCAAATGAGCACCGAACCACAGGTCAGCGTCATCGTTGAGGGCGACGCCAGCGGCCCGGTCATCGCCACCAACGAAGCCCTGAGCTTCTGGGGTGGGGTCGATCCCGCCACGGGCCGGATCATTGACGTCCACCACCCCCTGCATGGAACGTCTATCAGCGGCGCGGTGCTCGTCATGCCCGCCAGCCGGGGCTCTTGCACCGGTTCGGGGGTCCTGCTCGACCTCGCGCTCGAAGGCCGCGCGCCGGCGGCCCTGATCTTCCGCGATCCCGAGGACGTGCTGACTCTGGGCGCGCTGGTGGCCGGCATGTTCGGCAAATCGATCCCGGTGCTGCGCGCCGATCCAGAGGTGTTCACGGCCCTCGGCACCGCCCGAACCGCCTCGATCGAGGGCGGGATGCTGGCCATAGACGACGCCCGCTACACCATCGCCCCACCCCGGGTCAGCACGCTGGTGCTGTCGGACCAGGACAAGGCCATGGCCGAGGGCCGGGATGGCGATGCGGTGGCCCAGGCCATGCGCATCATCTGCGCCATGGCGGCCCAGCAAGGTGCCGAAAAGCTCATCGACGTCTCCCAGGCCCATATCGACGGCTGCATATACGCGAGCCCGGCGAACCTCACCTTCGCCCGCACGATGGCCGACATGGGCGCCCGTGTCCGCATCCCCACGACCATGAACGCCATCTCCGTGGATCGCGCAAACTGGGAGCGCCAGGGCGTCGCCGCTGATTTCGGCAACCCCGCAGCCGCTCTGGCGGACGCCTATGTGGAGATGGGCTGCAAGCCCAGCTTCACCTGCGCGCCCTATCTGCTCGAGACCGCTCCTGCCGCAGGCGAGGCCGTGGGCTGGTCGGAATCCAACGCGGTGATCTTCGCCAACAGCGTGTTGGGCGCGCGCACGGCCAAGCATCCCGACTTTCTCGATCTCTGCATCGCCCTCACCGGCCGCGCACCGCTCTCCGGGCCCTATCTCGACGCCCATCGCAAGGCCCGCGTGGTGATCGATGTAGACCTCCCCGCGCAGCCCGGAGGCGCATTCTGGCCCTTGCTCGGCTATGTCGCCGGCCATCTGGCGCCCGACCGCATCCCCCTGCTCAGCGGCGTTGCCTCCGCCAATCCTTCCCGGGACGACCTCAAGGCCCTCTGCGCCGCGTTCGGCACCATGTCGGCTGCCCCGATGCTCCATATCGAGGGGGTTACCCCCGAGGCTGGAATTGCCGCCGAGAGCGCTGCGCCCCACCGCCATGTGGACCGCGCGATGCTCCGCAAATTCTGGTCGCGGCTCAATGACGGGCCCGAAAAGATCGATCTGGTGGCCATCGGCAGCCCCCACGCCTCGCTTTCGGAATGCCACGCACTGGCCGCGGCGCTCGATGGCCGGCCGGTCCATGCGGAGGTCGACCTTCTGGTCACGGTGGGCCCGGCAACGCTGGCGCAGGCCCGGATCGACGGCACGCTTGCAGCCCTGGAGGCGTGCGGCGTTCGCGTGGTCTCCGATCTCTGCTGGTGCTCGATCACCGAGCCTGTCTTCCCGCCCAAAGCGCGGGTCGTGCTGACCGATTCGGGCAAGTACGCCCATTACGGGCCCGGCCTGAGTGGCCGCACCGTGAGGCTCGGCAGCCTGAACGATTGCGTCGACGCGGCGCTGTCCGGGCTCGCCGCCCAACGCTTCCCCAATTGGCTTGAGGACTGATTCATGCGCTCATCGAAGGTAATTCACGTCGTCGGTTGCCATGCCGAGGGGGAAGTCGGTGATGTGATCGTAGGCGGCGTCGCGCCACCTCCGGGCGAGACCATCTGGGAGCAGGCCCGCTGGATCGGCAAGGACGACCGCCTGCGCAATTTCGTCCTTAACGAGCCGCGCGGCGGGGTTTTCCGCCATGTAAACCTTCTGGTGCCCCCCAAGAATCCCAAGGCGGTTATGGGCTGGATCATCATGGAGCCCATGCACACCCCACCCATGTCGGGCTCAAATTCCATTTGCGTATCCACGGTGCTCCTCGACAGTGGCATTATAGAAATGGAAGAGCCCGAGACCCGCTTCACCCTCGAGGCGCCCGGCGGGCTGGTCGAGGTGGTCGCGACCTGCAGGAACGGAAAGGCGGTTTCGATCCGGGTCACCAATCACCCGAGCTTCGCCGCGCGGCTGGACGCTCCGCTCGAAGTCGAGGGTCTGGGCACGGTCTCGGTGGATACGGCCTATGGGGGCGACAGCTTTGTCCTGGTCGATGCCCAGACGCTGGGCTTCAGCCTCTCTGCCGACGAGGCGCGCGAGCTTTCGGAGACCGGAATGAAGATCACACGGGCTGCCAATGAGCAACTCGGCTTTTCCCATCCCACCAATCCGGACTGGTCCCACATCTCATTCTGCCAGTTCACCGCACCGGTCGAGACCATCGATGGCGTCCGGACGGGCAGGAACACCGTGGCGATAGAGCCGGGCAAGCTCGATCGCTCGCCCACGGGCACCGGCTGCTCGGCCCGCATGGCGGTGCTGCACGCGCGCGGACACCTCGCGGTTGGCGAGCCCTTCGCCGGCATCTCGATCATCGGCAGCCGGTTCGACTGCCGCATCGAGGCGACGGCTGACCTCGCGGGCACCCCCGCCATCATCCCCTCGATTTCAGGGCGCGGCTGGATCACCGAGACAAAGCAACTCATGCTCGATCCCGACGATCCTTGGCCCCAAGGCTATCGCGTGGGCGACACGTGGCCGGGGAGCGGTCGCACCGCGGAGCCGCACCCATGAGCGCGACACTCTCGTTTTCCGAGCTCCGGGATCTGCTCGAGGCGATCTTTCTGCGCCACGGCACGAGCCCGGACGTGGCGGCGATCCTTGCCGAGAACTGTGCGCTGTGCGAGCGCGATGGCGCAACGAGCCATGGCGTCTTCCGCATGCAGGGCTATGTGGACTCGCTCAAGAGCGGCTGGGTCGACGGCAAGGCCGACCCCCTCCTTGAGGATGTGGCACCGGGCTTTTTGCGCGTCGATGCCAATAACGGGTTCGCCCAGCCGGCACTGGAAGCGGCCCGCGCCACGCTGCTCGAGAAGGTGCGGACCAACGGAATTGCCCTTCTCGCGATCCGCAATTCTCATCATCTGTCCGCGCTCTGGCCGGATCTCGAACCTTTTGCCCGCCAGGGGCTCGTGGCGCTCAGCGCGGTCAACAGCTTCGCCTGCACCGTGCCCCATGGCGGCAAGGTCCGGGTGTTCGGAACCAATCCCCTCGCCTTTGCCGCCCCGCGCGAGGGCGCGGATCCGATCATCTTCGACATGGCGACTTCGTTCATGGCCAATGGAGAAATCCAGATCGCGGCGCAAAAAGGTGAGGCCTTGCCCGCAGGCGCTGGCGTGGACGCCTCCGGCGCGCCCACGACCGACCCGCGCGCCGTGCTCGATGGCGGCGCACTGCTGCCGTTCGGCGGGCACAAGGGCTCGTCCATCTCCATGATGGTCGAGCTGCTCGGCGCCGCGCTCACCGGCGGACATTTCTCGTTCGAGTTCGACTGGTCGGGCCACAAGGGCGCCGCTACGCCCCATACGGGCCAGTTGCTGGTCCTGATCGACCCGTCCCACGGCGGCGGCCTCCCCTTCGGCCTGCGCGCCAACGATCTGGTGGCCAGAATGCGCGCCTCGGGCGTGGACCGCATGCCCGGTGAACGCCGGATGGCCAACCGGGCCAGGGCCGAGCGGGAGGGTATCCCGCTCTCCGACGACGTGCTGGGCCGCCTCTACGCCTACGCGGGACGATCCGAAGACACCTGAGAGGACATCAACCCGGCGGTTTCCGGTTGAGATCGGTGGCGCCCGGGCTGCGATTGAATATTGTATCCAATATCCTTTGATGCCATGATTGGCGCATGAAGAGGGCGACGGACGGCGCCATAACACGCCGATCATCTGGAGAGCCAGCGCCACAGGCCATGACCGGAGACTGAACGATGGACACCAAGATTTTCGACGGCTGCATTCCGGCGCTGATGACGCCCTGCACGGCAGACCGCCAGCCCGATTTCGACGCGCTCGTGCGCAAGGCGCAGCAATTGATCGCTGACGGCATGTCCGCCGTGGTCTATTGCGGATCGATGGGTGACTGGCCGCTCCTGACCGACGCGCAGCGCCAGACGGGCGTGGCGCGCCTCGTCGAGGCCGGCATTCCGGTCATCGTCGGTACGGGGGCCGTCAACAGCAAGAGCGCCGTCAGCCACGCCGCACACGCGGCAAAGGTCGGCGCCGCGGGCCTGATGGTCATCCCGCGGGTACTCTCGCGCGGCCCCTCCCAGGATGCCCAGCGCGCGCATTTCTCGGCCATTCTCGAGGCCGCCCGCGATCTGCCGGCCGTGATCTACAACAGTCCCTATTACGGGTTCGCCACGCGCGCCGACCTCTTTTTCGACCTGCGCGCCCACTACCCGAACCTCATCGGCTTCAAGGAATTCGGTGGCGCCGATGACCTGCGCTATGCGGCCGAGAACATCACGAGCGCCGATCCTTCGGTGACGCTGATGGTGGGCGTGGATACCCAGGTCGTGCACGGCTTCGTCAATTGCGGAGCCCGGGGCGCGATCACAGGGATCGGCAACGTGCTGCCCCGCGAAGTGCTCCACCTCATGGACCTTTCCAAGAAGGCCGCGACCGGCGATGCCCATGCCCGGGTCAAGGCCCGCGAGCTCGACGAGGCGCTGGGGGTCCTCTCGTCCTTCGATGAAGGCCCGGATCTGGTGCTCTATTTCAAGCACATGATGACCCTGCGCGGGGATGCGGAGTACACGCACCATTTCGTTGAGACCGACCGTCTCTCTGACAACCAGCGCGCCTATGCCGAAACTCAGCTCAAGCTGTTCGACGCCTGGTACGCAAGCTGGAGCGCGGCAGCCTGACCGGCGGAGGGAATCGCGATACGAGACAGGCTGCGCGGCCCCCCGCGCGGCCTTTTTTATCCTTCGGAGTCGGCAATGGAATTCAGTTCGTCCCCAATCCTTTACGTGATGGCCGCCGACCAGGAATACGGCCCTGCCCTGCGCGCCCGCATCACCCCGCTGATGACCGGCGTCGGCCCTGTAGAAGCCGCGATCGCGCTCACCCGCGCGCTGGACACGGCGGCATCGAAGGGAACACGTCCGCGATACGTGGTGTCACTGGGGTCAGCGGGGTCCGCGCGGCTCGAGCAGACCGGGGTCTATCAGGCTGTTTCGGTCTGCTATCGGGATATCGATGCATCGCCGCTGGGCTTTGCCAAAGGGGTGGTGCCCTTCCTCGACCAGCCGGCGACGCTCGAGCTCGGCCCGCGCGTGCCGGGCCTGCCGGCGGCCACGCTGTCCACGGGAGGCAATATCATTTCCGGGGCCGTCTACGAGACCATCGCGGAAGACATGGTCGACATGGAAACCTATGCCATTGCGCGGGTCTGCCAGACATTCGAGGTCGGACTGATCGCCATTCGCGGCATCTCCGATGGTGCCGCCGAGCTTTCGGTGATCGAGGACTGGACCCGCTATCTCGATGTCATCGACGCCAAGCTGGCGGCGGCTGTCGATACCATCGAAGCCTTCGTGAGCAGACAGACGGCTTGAGGACCTGCGCGCCCGGGACCCCGACTTGATCCCGGGGGTATCGGACGCGCCTATACTCGGCCAATCGCCCGGGGCGGCATATTCGGCCGCTCTGTCAGAGTATGGCCGGGAGGTCGAGCCCCTGTTCCCGAGCGCAGGCAGCAGCCTCGTCATAGCCGGCGTCGGCGTGGCGCATCACACCCGTTGCCGGGTCGTTCCAAAGCACCCGCTCGATGCGCCGGGCAGCGTCATCGGTTCCGTCAGCGCAGATCACCATGCCGGCGTGCTGGGAATAGCCCATGCCGACGCCGCCACCATGGTGCAGCGAGACCCAGGTCGCACCCGAAGCGGTGTTGAGGAGCGCGTTGAGAAGCGGCCAGTCCGACACCGCGTCCGACCCGTCCTTCATGGCTTCGGTTTCCCGATTGGGCGAGGCGACCGAGCCGGAATCCAGGTGATCGCGACCGATGACCACCGGGGCGCTCAGCTCGCCGGTGCGTACCATCTCGTTGAACGCAAGCCCCAGCCTGTGGCGGTCCCCGAGGCCGACCCAGCAGATGCGGGCCGGCAGGCCCTGGAACGCAATGCGATCGCGGGCCATGTCGAGCCAGTTGTGCATGTGCGTGTTGCCCGGTGTGAGTTCGCGCACCTTGGCATCGGTCTTGTAGATGTCTTCGGGGTCACCCGACAGCGCGGCCCAGCGGAAGGGCCCGATGCCGCGGCAGAACAGGGGCCGGATGTAGGCCGGCACGAAGCCGGGAAAGGCAAAGGCATCGGCGAGGCCTTCGTCCTTGGCGACCTGCCTTATGTTGTTGCCGTAGTCGAAGACCGGCACGCCCTGCCCGCGCAGCGTGACCATGGCTTCGACATGCTCGCGCATGGAGGCCCTAGCCGCCGCTTCGACGGCGGCAGGATCGCTCTGGCGCTTCTCGCGCCATTGCCCGAGCGTCCAGCCCTTGGGCAGATAGCCGTTGACGGGATCGTGGGCGGATGTCTGGTCGGTGACGAGGTCGGGGCGCACGCCACGGCGGACCAGTTCGGGCACGATCTCTGCAGCGTTGCCGAGCAGGGCCACGGACCTGGCGTCTCCGGCCGAAGTCCAGCGCGCGATCATCTCCAGCGCCTCATCCAGAGATTCCGTTTTCTCGTCTACATATCGGGTACGAATACGAAAATCGATAGAGTCCGGATTGCATTCGATGGCGAGGCAGCAGGACCCGGCCATTACGGCCGCGAGGGGCTGGGCGCCGCCCATGCCGCCCAGGCCGGCAGTGAGCACCCACCGGCCCGAAAGGTCACCGCCATAGTGCTGGCGGCCGGCTTCAACGAAGGTTTCGTAGGTGCCCTGGACGATGCCCTGGGTGCCGATATAGATCCACGAGCCGGCGGTCATCTGACCGTACATGGCGAGGCCCTTGCGGTCCAACTCGTTGAAATGGCTCCAGTTTGCCCAATGGGGCACGAGGTTGGAATTGGCGATCAGCACGCGGGGGGCATCGGCGTGGGTCCGGAAGACGCCGACGGGTTTTCCGGACTGGACCAGAAGGGTCTCGTCGGCCTCAAGTCGTTCCAAAGTCTCGACAATCAGGTCAAAATCGCGCCAGGTCCGGGCGGCGCGGCCGATGCCGCCATAGACGACGAGCTCGTGCGGGGCCTCGGCGACCTCGGGGTCGAGATTGTTCATCAGCATGCGCAGCGGGGCTTCGGTGAGCCAGCTTTTTGCCCGGAGTTCCGGACCTCTCGGGCTGCGAACCTGGCGGATGTTGTGGCGGGGATCGGTCATTGGGCAACCTCGTTTCGAGCGGCGAGAGACAGGGCGGCGCCCTCGATGGCCCCCAGAATCCGGGCGAGTTGGGGCCTTAGGCGCTCGGCTCGGGCCGGATCGTAGGCGAAGGGCGGGGATTCGGTGGCCAGGTGGGTGGCCTGGGCCAGTTCCATCTGGATGGCATGGACGCCCGCTGCGGGGTTGGCGTGGTGGCGGGTGGTCCAGCCCCCTTTGAAGCGGCCATTGAGGATGTGGGAGAATTCTTCTTGCGCGCCAATGGTTTGCATGGCGGCATCGGCGATCTCCGGGGCGCAGGATTTCCCGTCATTCGTCCCGACATTGAGGTCTGGTAGGAGGCCTTCGAAGAGATAGGGGATGCGCGAGCGGATCGAGTGGCAGTCGTAGAGCACAGCCACCCCGTGCAGCCCGATCACGCGCGTGATCTGCGCTCTGATCGCTGCGTGATATGGGGTGTGAAAGGCTGATAGGCGGTGATCTGACTCGCTGATCCGGGGCTCTTGCCCCGGTTTCCAGATCCCAATGTTGTCGAAATCGTGGCGCGGGATCAGATCGGTGGTGTTCTGGCCGGGGTAAAGGCTGGTGCCCTCAGGGTCCCGGTTGGCGTCGATCACGTAGCGATGAAAATGGGCGCGCACGGTCGTGGCGCCCGGCAGCAATCCGGCATAGAGCCGATCGACGTGCCAGTCGGTGTCGGCCAGCAGGCGGCCATTGGCATCGAGCCGGGCGGCGACGTCCTCGGGCACCATGATACCCGAATGCGGGAAGGCGAGGATAACCGGGCTCGTGCCCTCCTCGACCGAAAAGACCTCGAACGTGCTCATGGGTCGAGCCCCGGGAGGATGTCGAAAGGGACCGCGCCGGCGAGGGCACCGGATGCGACGAGCCGCGTGGCGGCGGCGATGTCGTCGGCCATGAAACGGTCATGCTCGAGGGTGGGGATGGAGCCGCGGACGACGGCATGGGCGCTGGCGAGGAGCGGGCTGGTGGAGAGCGGCGCCCGGCAGTCTATGCCCTGGCTCGCGGTCATCGCCTCGATGCCGATGATGGTTTCGAGATTTCCGACCATTTCACCGAGACGCCGGGCGCCGTGGCAGGCCATGGAGACGTGATCCTCCTGATTGGCAGAAGTGGGCGTGGAATCTACCGAGGCCGGGAAAGCCTTCTGCTTGTTCTCGGACATGAGGGCGGCAGAGGTCACCTCGGCGATCATCAGGCCGGAATTGACGCCGGCATGGGGCGCAAGGAAAGGCGGCAGGCCGTAGGACAGTGCCGGGTCGACCAGAAGCGCGATGCGCCGCTGGGCGATGGCCCCGATCTCGCAGATGGCAATGGCGATCTGGTCGGCGGCGAAAGCGACAGGCTCGGCGTGGAAATTGCCGCCCGAGACGATCTCGTCATCGGAGACCAGTAGCGGATTGTCGGTCACCGCGTTGGCTTCGATCACCAGCGTGCGGGCGGTAGTGCGCAGGAGGTCAAGACACGCGCCGACCACCTGAGGCTGGCAGCGAATGCAATAGGGATCCTGGACGCGCTCATCGCCTTCCTTGTGGCTGGCCCTGATCTCCGAGCCCTCAAGCAGCGCGCGGAGCGATGCGCCGACAGTGATCTGGCCGGGCTGGCCGCGCAGGAGGTGGATATCGTGATGGAAGGGCGCCGAGGAGCCCATGGCCGCATCCGTCGAGAGCCCGCCCGAGACCAGGCCCGAGCAGAGGGCGCGATGGGCGCCGAAAAGGCCGGCAAGGGCAAGCGCGGTCGAGACCTGGGTGCCGTTGATGAGCGCCAGACCCTCCTTGGCCGCGAGCGCGAGGGGTTCGAGACCGACGCGGGCAAGCGCTTCTTTGGCAGGGAGACGTTCGTCGCCCAGAAAAGCCTCGCCCTCCCCCATCATGACCGCAGCCATGTGGGCAAGCGGAGCGAGGTCTCCGGAAGCGCCGACCGATCCTTTTTCCGGGATCACCGGATGGCAGCCTGCGGCCAGCATGGCTTCGAGCAGAGCGATGATTTCGAGCCGCACGCCGGATGCGCCGCGCCCAAGCGAGACGATCTTGAGCGCCATGATGAGCCGCACGATGGGCGCTTCGAGCGGGCGGCCCACCCCGCAGCAATGAGACAGGATGAGATTGCGCTGCAGCGTTTCGAGGTCGGCGGCGTCGATCTTGACCGAGGCGAGTTTTCCAAATCCGGTGTTGATGCCATAGACCGGGGCGTTGCCCGACGCGATGCGGCGCACGCGCTCGGCGCCCTGGCGGACAGGCTCATGGAAATCGGGATCGAGCCGGACGGGTTCGGTGCCCCGGTAAATGCGTTCGAGCGTATCGAGGGGGACGGCGCCGGGCGTGAGGGTGAGGGTCATAGCAAGGTCCTTTCCCCGCGAAAGATGCGCGCATGGAGCGGATTGAAACCGATGCGGTAGACGAGTTCGGCCGGGGTCTCGCAATCCCAGATAGCGAAATCGGCCGAGAGCCCGGGCGCGAGCGTGCCGGTTTCCTGCGAAAGGCCGAGCGCGCGGGCGGCGTGGCAGGTGACCCCGGCGAGGCATTCGGCGATGGTCATCCCGAAGAACGTGGCGCCCATGTTCATGGATAGAAGGATGGAGGTGAGCGGCGAGGTGCCCGGATTGGCGTCGGTGGCCAGCGCCATGGGCACTTTGTGGGCGCGCAGCGCGGCAATATCGGGCTTGCGGGTTTCGCGCAGGGTATAGAATGCCCCGGGCAGAATGACCGCCACCGAGCCGGCTCGGGCGAGCGCCGCGGCATCCTCGTCCTCGATATATTCGAGGTGGTCGGCCGAAAGCGCGCCATGGCGGGCTGCCAGCTGCGTGCCCCCTGCCCGGCTGAGCTGTTCGGCATGGAGCTTGACCGGGAGGCCGAGTTCGGCAGCGCGGGCAAAGACGGGCGCGAGGTCCTCGACCGAAAAGGCGATGGATTCGCAGAACCCGTCCACCGCGTCGGCAAGGCCTTCGGCATGGGCCTTCTCGAGACCGGGGATGACCACCTCCGCGATGTATCCGGCACGGTCGTCCCGATACTCGGGCGGAATGGCGTGGGCCGCGAGGTAGCTGGTCCGGACGCGCACCGGACGGTGCTTTTCGAGCGCGCGGGCGGCGCGGAGCATGTTCAGCTCGGCGTCGATTTCGAGCCCATAGCCGGATTTGACCTCCACCGTGGAGACGCCCTCGGCAAGCAGGGCATCAAGGCGCGGCAGGGCCGAGGCCACAAGATCGTCCACCGACAGCCCGCGCGTGGCCTCGACGGTCGAGAAGATGCCGCCGCCGGCGCGGGAAATCTCGGCGTAGCTGGCGCCTTCTAGCCGCATCTCGAACTCGCGGGCGCGGTTGCCGCCATGGACGAGGTGGGTGTGGCAATCGATGGGCGCGGACGTGACCAGCCGGCCTTCCAGGTCCTCGACCGTCGCGTTCCCCGGGATGTCTGGCGCCTCGCTCGACGGGCCGGCATAGACGATGCGGCCATCGCGCGCGAGGATCGCACCGTCCGGGACGAGAGCAGGTTCTCCGTCGACGAGCGGGGCGAGGGTGGCATTGCGCCAGAGGGTCGTGGTGCCCGATGCAGCGGTCAATCCAGCGGCCATTGGAAAATCGATCCTTCCCTGTTGCCTCTAAAATGTATATACATATCGGATAGTGACGCAAGAGGGCAATCGGGCTGCATGGCAGGAGGGCCGGCGGGAATGGAACGCACAGTGTTTGCCGAGCATGCGCTGCTGCCCGATGGATGGGCGCGGGACGTGCTGATAGCCTTTGGCGCGGATGGCAGGATAGCCGATGTCTCGACCGGCGCGAGCGCGCAGGCCCGGGAGCGCCAGCGCTTCATCGTGCCCGGCCTTGCCAACCTTCATTCCCACGCCTTCCAGCGCGCCTTTTCCGGGCTGACCGAGCGCCGGGGCGCGAGCGCGGACAGCTTCTGGAGCTGGCGCGAGGCGATGTACCGGCACGCGCTGGCGATGAGCCCGGAGGCGACGGAGGCGGTCGCGGCCATGGCCTATATCGAGATGCTGGAAGCCGGGTTCACCCGGGTGGGCGAATTCCACTATCTCCATCACGATCCCGAGGGCGCCGCCTATGCCGACCGGGCCGAGATGGGCGCGCGGATCGCGGCTGCGTGCGCAGAGACCGGGCTGGGCCTAACGCTGCTGCCGGTGTTTTATGCCCATTCCGGGTTCGACTATGGCGCATCCCTGTCCGAGCAGCGGCGGTTCATTTCGACCCTCGATGACTACGCAAAGCTGCACGCGGCCAGCCGGCAAGCCATCGCCGGGCTCCCCACCGCCGTTCTGGGCATCGCGCCGCACAGCCTGCGTGCTGCCTCTGTCGCCGAGATCGGCGCCCTGCTTGATCTGGCCGGCGACGGGCCGATCCATATCCATGTGGCCGAGCAGGTGCGCGAGGTCGAGGACTGCCTGGCCGCGACGGGACAGAGACCGGCGGCCCATCTTCTCGATGCCCTCGATGTGGGCGCGCGCTGGTGCCTGATCCACGCCACCCATCTCGATGCGGACGAGATCGCGGGGATCGCCGCATCCGGAGCGGTGGCGGGGCTGTGCCCGGTGACCGAGGCCAATCTGGGGGACGGGATTTTTCCCGCGCCGCAGTTTCTTGCTGCCGGCGGCCGTTGCGGGGTGGGCACCGACAGCAATGTGCGCATCTCGGCTTCCGGGGAATTGCGCCAGCTCGAATATTCCCAACGGCTTGTGTCCCGGGCCCGCAATGTGGTGGCCGCACCGATGCACTCGACCGGCCAGACGCTGTTCGCACAGGCGGCGGCAGGCGGCGCGCAGGCGCTGGGATGGGAGACGGGAATCGCTGCGGGACGGCCCGCCGATCTGGTGGCGATCGAGGCTCCCGATGCGCCGCATCTGGGGCCCGAGACGATTCTGGACGGCTGGATCTTCGGCACCGGGGCCAGGGTCGCGGACGTCTGGACGGCGGGGGAAAAGCGGGTCTCTGCGGGCCGGCACGTGGCGCGCGACGCGGTTCGAGACCGGTTCATCGCGGCCATGGAGATGCTGGCCGAGACTTGACCGGATGGGGGTGCAATGACTAGCCATCTCTTTACAGGGGCGAAAACGGGGCCGGCGATGCTTGAGGACACGGAACGATTGCCCGCCGACGAGGACGGCCCCACGGGCACCCTGCACCAGCGCATTCTGGGCGATATCGAAGGCAAGATCGTTTCGGGCACCTGGCCGCCGGGCTACAGGATTCCCTTCGAGGTGGAACTGGCGCGGCAGTATGGCTGCTCGCGCATGACAGTGAACAAGGCGCTGACCCAGCTCGCCAAAGCCGGGCTGATCGAACGGATCAAGCGCTCGGGCAGCTTCGTGCGCCGGCCGGTGGCCCAATCGGCGGTGCTCGAGATCCACGACATTGCGCTCGAAGTCGAGCAACTCAACCTCCCCTATTCCTTCGAGATGCTCAGCCGCACCGTACGGGCGGCGACGGAAGCGGACAGATTGCGGCTGGACGTGCCGGCCGGGGGGCGGGTTCTGGCGCTGCGTTGCCTGCACAAGGCGGCGAGCGAGCCGTTCTGCCTCGAGGACCGACTGATCAGCCTTTCCACCGTCCCCGAGGGCGAGGACGCCGATTTCGGCGGCGCGACGCCCGGGAGCTGGCTTTTAGCGCAGGTGCCCTGGACCAGCGCGGAGCACCGGATTCAGGCGGTCGGCGCAAGCCAAGCGACGGCCCAGGCGCTTGCGGTCGACGCCGGGGCGGCGTGCCTGTCGATCGAGCGCCGAACGTGGTCGGGCTCGGGGCCGGTCACCCATGTGCGCTTCATCTATCCCGGCGACCGGCACGCGCTGGTCGCCCGGTTCACCCCTGAGTCCTGACCGGATGGACGGGGCCGAATTTATGTATAGATATGAGCGCGGCCCGGTTGTTCGATGGCCGCGGGAAAGGTGAGCATGGTTCTGCCAGCAGCATTCGATCTGACCGGGCGCAAGGCGCTGGTCACCGGCGCGAGCCGGGGGCTGGGCCGGCATATCGCGCTGGCGCTGGCGCGCATGGGGGCCGAGGTGGCGATAACCGCCCGCAGCGACGCGGGGCTGGCCGATACCATGGCCGCGTTCGCAAGCGAGGGCCTCGGCGCCTTGCCCCGGGCGCTGGACGTCACCGACATCGGGGCGATCCCCGAGGTGGTGGGCGCGACGGCAGAGGCGATGGGCGGGCTCGACATCGTGGTCAACAATGCCGGGATCGAAGAGGTCACGCCCTCCACGCAGGTGAGCGAGGCGATCTGGGACCGGATCGTGGACACCAATCTCAAGGGCAGCTTCTTTGTCTCACAGGCAGCGGCGCGGCTCATGGAGGCGGCGGGGACGTCCGGGGCGATGGTCAATCTGTGCTCGCTGACCTCGTTTGTGGGCGTGCCGACGGCGGTGCCCTATGGGGCGTCGAAGTCGGGACTTCTGGGCATGACCCGGGCGCTCTCGGCGGAGTGGGCCCCTAAGGGCATTCGGGTGAACGCCATCGCGCCGGGCTATTTCCGCACCGAGATGACGGACGTCTTTTACACCGACCCAGCCTGGCAGCAGACCATGCTGGCCAAGATCCCGCAGGGGCGCTTCGGCAGTCTCGAGGATGTGGGCGGGGCCGTGGTGTTCCTGTGCAGCGATGCGGCGGGTTACATCACCGGGCAGTGCCTTGGGATCGACGGAGGATATCTGGCGTCGATCTGAGCGGATGCACAAAATTGAGGCAGTCGTAAAAAGTGCCTAAACGGTTTGACACAGTTTTTGAATATGTATAGACAAATAAGCCATAGCCCTGATCGCCAGACCCCGCAGCGAGGGAGTTCGCAGCATGGATGACACCGCCCGCCGGAGCGAGACCAGCACGCAGGCGGCCGTTCAGGTTCAGGACGTCTCCATGGTCTTTGACGGGACGCCGGCGGTGGACGCTGCATCGTTCGACCTGGCCCACGGGCGGTTTCTCACGATCCTGGGGCCATCGGGATCGGGCAAAACGACGCTATTGCGCATGATCGCGGGCTTCCAGACGCCCACGGCGGGCGAGATATTCATCAAGGGCACGCCGGTGAGCACCACGCCGCCGCACAAGCGCTCGATCGGCATGGTGTTCCAGAAGCTGGCACTGTTCCCGCACATGACGGCGGCCGAGAACGTGGCCTATCCCCTCAAGATGCGCCGGTTCGCGCCGGCCGACATCCCAGGCCGGGTGAAGCGCTATCTCGAGCTTGTGCAGCTCGGGCCCTATGCGGACCGGCGCATTCACCAGCTTTCGGGTGGCCAGCAGCAGCGCGTGGCGATCGCGCGGGCGCTGGTGTTCGAGCCCGACCTGTTGCTGCTCGACGAGCCGCTGGCCGCGCTCGACCGCAAGCTGCGCGAGGAAATGCAGCTCGAGTTCCGCCGCATCCAGCAGGAGCTGGGGGTCACCACCATCAACGTCACCCACGATCAGCGCGAGGCGCTGGTGGTGTCTGACGAGGTGATCGTAATGGACGATGGCAGGATCCAGCAGATGGCCTCACCCACCACCACCTATGGCGAGCCGGCCAACCGGTTCGTGGCCAATTTCATCGGCGTGACCAATTTCCTGCCCGGCGAGGTGATCGGCGCCGAGAGCGGGCGGGCGCGCGTTCGGGTGGCGGGCCACGAGCTCGAGGGGCGCGTAGCCGAACCGCTGGCTGCGGGGACGCAAGTTGACTGCGCGCTGCGTGCGGAACATGCCCGAATACTGGGCGAAGCCGAGGCGGTGAGCTTTTCGGCGGACGCGGTGATCACGGAATCGATATTCGAAGGCGACCGGACCGTCTATTCGGTCGTCGCACAGGCTCTCGGCGGCGCGCAGATCAGGGTGTTCGACACCCTGCACGCCGGCGCAGGGAACAAGGGGATCGGGGATGCGGTCAGGATCGGCTGGGACAGCCGGCACCTGATGGTCTTCCCGCGATAGGGCGAGGCGCCCGGACAAAGGAGGTAGAACATCAAATGAGCATCAAAGATCCAAGACTATCGAAACTGGTAATGCCGCGCCGCAGGTTCCTGACCAGCGCCGCGGCGCTTGGCGTAGCGTCCATGGGCGCCGGCGCATTCCCCCGGCTGGCCTTTGGACAGGACGAGCCCGAAAAGCCCGCCGAGATCATCGTGCGCGCCTGGGGCGGCGTCTGGATGGAAAGCCTTGCAGAGGGCGTTTCCAAGCCCTTCGAGGAAGCCACCGGCATCCGCGTGCGTCACGACCTGACTGAAGACAACGAGATGCAGCCGCGCATCTGGGCCGCCGTTGCCCAGAACCGCACGCCGCCGATCCACGTCAACTGGGACACCTCGACCAACGCGACCCAGTCGGCCCTGCGCGGGGTTTGCGACACCCTGACCCCGGACATGGTCCCGAACCTCGAGGGCCTGCTGCCCGCCGCCCAGCCCACGGGCTTTGACGGCGCGTTCCCGATCGTCAATTGCTACTCGTATGTCTATGTCCTCGCCTATCGCGACGAGGCCTTCCCCGACGGGCCTCCGGAAAGCTGGGACGTCATGCTCGACCCCCGGTTCCGCGGCCGGGTCGCGCTCTACAATGACGGGATCGGGTTCGAGCCCGTCTCGGTCGTCATGGGCGGCGGGTCGATGGACGACATTCCCGACAACATGGAACCGGCATGGGAATTCTACCGGCAGCTTCGCGAGCAGCAGCCGCTGCTCGGCGAGGACCCGGACTTCACCAACTGGTTCCAGCGCGGCGAGATCGACGTGGCGTGCACGATCATCTCCAACGCCCGCGCCGCCAAGCAGGCCGGCATTCCCGTCTCCTGGACCGTGCCGCGCGAAGGCGCCAAGTACGACACCGACGCGCTCTGGGTGCCGGCCGGTCTGCCCGACAACGAAGCTTACTGGGCCAAGCAGTATGTCAACGCGGCGCTCGCGCCTGAGAACATGGAGAACTGGTGCTCCATGCTCGGCCTGCCCCCGCTTCGCGCCGGGCTCGAGGGCCCCGAGGATCTGGTTGGCGATCCTGCCTACCCGACCACCGAAGAAGATTTCGCGCGGCTGCTCAACATCCCGACGCCGATCCTCGTCGAGCACCAGAGCGACTGGTTCGCCCAGTTCCGCGACATCATGCAGTCCTGACCCGACACCGGACCGGGGGCGGCTTGCCCGCCCCCGGTCCGCAAGACCTGACCATCCGAGACGAGCAGCGAGACCAACATGCAGGGTTCGAACGCGGGACGGGCCGACGCGTCCCCACTGACCCGGGCGCGCTGGCGCCTGACGGACGCAGCCGACACCATGCTGTCCGCCCTGTTTCCCGGGCGCGCGCGCCGTCTGACGCCCTATATCTTTCTCATCCCCGCCTTCCTGATCGTCGGGGTGATCGTCGCGGGCCTCTTTTACATCGGGGATTCCAGCCTGCGGGTGCTGGACCGCTCGACCTTCCTGCAGTCGGAAGACTACAGCCTCGAGAACTACGTCAACATCTATGAGCGCGCGGGCTATCGCTCGGTGCTGTTCCGGACATTCTCGGGTACGGCCATCGTCACCATAACGGTGCTGCTGCTCTCGTTTCCCTATGCGTATCTGATGGTGCGCACGCAATCGTCGTTCCTGCGCAAATTCCTTTTGTTCAACCTGTTCCTGCCGTTCTTTCTGGGCCAGGTGGTGCGCGCGTATGGCTGGCTGATCATTCTGGGTCAGGAGGGGCTGGTGAACGGGATCCTGGGCCAGCTCGGGCTGGCCAACATCTCGGTGCTCTATACCAATACGGCGGTGCTGATCGGGCTGATCCAGTACATGCTGCCCTTTGGCGTGCTGATGCTGGCGCCCGCGCTGACCGCGATCGACAGCGATATCGAGGCGGCGTCCGAAGGGCTTGGGGCCAAATGGTACCAGACGCTCTGGCATGTTGTGCTGCCGCTGGCCAAGCCGGGGTTCGTGGCCGCGACCGTCGTGGTCTTCACCATCACGCTCACCGAGTTCGCGATCCCCGCCATTCTGGGCGGTGGCACCAATGACTACGTGGCCAACGCAATCTACGACGCCTTCTTTCGGGTGAGCGACATGGGCGCAGGCTCGGCGCTGGGGGTGGTGCTGATCGTGATCGGCACCACGCTGGTGAGCGTCCTCTTCGCGCTGATGGGCACGGGAACGGTCGGCTTCCTCAAGGAGGACAAGTGATGTTTCGCGCCGCCCCGTTCCGCATCGCCGTCTGGTCGGTGGTCGTATTCAACATCATCTTTCTGGGCCTGCCCACGGTGGTGATCGTCTTGGCCTCGTTTACCGCCGGGGACCTTCTGACCTTCCCGCCCGAAGGGTTTTCCCTGCGCTGGTACGAGCGGCTGCTCGGCATGCGCGATTTCCGCGAGGCGCTTGGGCGCAGCCTGCAGGTGGCCCTGTTCTGCACGCTCTTTGCCATGCCCTCGGGCACGCTGGCGGCGCTGGCCATGGTGCGCTACCGCATCCGCTTCGCCAGGACGCTGCAGCTCTACTTCCTTTTGCCCTTCACGGTGCCGCTGGTCGTTTCGGGCATCGGCATGATGTATGTGTTTGGCGACATGCGGGTTCTGGGCTCGCTCTGGCCGGTGGGACTGGCGACCTGCGCGATCAACCTGCCCTTCATGATCTGGTCGGTGAGTTCGGCGGTCAACCGGCTCGATCCGGATCTGGAAAACGCCGCGGCCAATTGCGGAGCGACGCCGCTGCAGGCCTTTTTCACCGTGACGATCCCTGCCCTGATGCCGGGGATCATCACCGGGGCGCTCTTGATGTTCATCCTGGCGCTCAACGAGTTCATCGTCTCGATCTTTCTGGTCGATGCCAGCATCGTGACGCTGCCGGTGTGGATGTACACCTCGATCCGCAACATCATCACGCCCGATCTGGCGGCGGTTTCGGTGGTCTATATCCTGTTCGCGATCGTTTCGATCTTTGCGCTGGACCGCTGGGTGGGGCTCGACATCTTCCTGAAATCCAAGTGATCCGAAACACCTACGCGGGCGCCTCGGCGTCCGCCATTGCCAACATTTGAGCCGGGGCCAGAATGACCAGACCGACCGTCCACGAGTACGCTTCACTGTCCGACGATGCCAAACAGGCCCTGTTCAAGCGCTCGGAAGCCGATATCTCGAGCTTCATGGCCAAGGTCGAGCCGATTATCGAGGCGGTGCGGACCGAGGGCGATGCGGCGCTGGTGCGGTTCGCCCGTGAGCTGGACAAGGCGGACGTCAAGCCGGGGGGCCTGAAAGTCACCGAGGCCGAATTCGACGCGGCGTTCTCCATGGTGGACCAGGAGGTGATCGACGCCATCACCTTCGCGATCGACAACATCCGCCGCTTTCATGAAGAACAGAAGCCCGAGGCGATGTGGCTCAAGGAAATCCGACCCGGCGCCTTTGCCGGGGACCGGTTCACGCCCATCCGCTCGGTGGCGCTTTATGTGCCGCGCGGCAAGGGCTCGTTCCCGTCGGTGACCATGATGACCGCGGTGCCCGGCGTCGTCGCCGGCGTGCCCGACCTTGCCATCGTGACGCCCCCTGCCCCCGATGGGAGCGTGGACGCGGCGACGCTGGTTGCGGCCCGGATTGCCGGGGTGGAGACCGTCTACAAGGCCGGTGGCGCGCAGGCCGTGGCCGCCGTGGCCTTCGGTACCGAGACCATCAGGCCGGCGCTCAAGATCGTTGGTCCGGGCTCACCCTTCGTGGTGGCCGCCAAGCGGCTGCTCTCGGGCATTCTGGACACCGGCCTGCCGGCGGGGCCCTCGGAATCGGTGATCTTTGCCGATGACACCATCGACGGCGGACTGGCTGCGCTCGATCTTCTGATCGAAGCCGAGCACGGGCCCGATTCCTCGGCCTATCTGGTCACGCACAGCCGCAGGGTGGCCGACGAGGCCATCGCCGCCCTGCCCGATCTCTGGTCCAAGATGACCGCGCAGCGGGTGGAGTTTTCCAAGACCGTTCTGACGGGCAAGGCCGGGGGGATCGTCCTGACCTCATCGCTCGAGGAAAGCTATGAGTTCGTGAACGGCTATGCGCCCGAGCACCTCGAAATTCTCTCGCGCGACCCGTTCCGGCACCTTGGAAAGATCACCGAGGCCTCCGAGATTTTGCTCGGCACCCACACCCCCTGTTCGATCGCCAATTTCGGGCTGGGGCCCAATGCCGTGCTGCCCACCAGCCGCTGGGCCCGCACATACGGCCCGCTTTCGGTGACCGATTTCGTCAAGCGCAGCTCGATCGGCTATGTGACGGCTTCGGGGTATCCCGATTTCGCCAAGGCCGCCTTCACGCTTGCCAATTACGAGGGCTTCTCCTCGCATGCGCTGGCGGTGTCGGCCGAGCGCGACCGCTTCCTGCCCAAGGATTGAGGCCATGGACGCGGTGCGCCTCCATGGAGTTCGCGATCTGCGCTTCGAGGCCGTTGCCGACCCCGAGGCTCCGGGGCCGGACGCGGTGCGCATCAAGATCGAGGCGGCGGGGATCTGCGGGTCGGACCTGCATAATTTTGCGACCGGGCAATGGATTTCGCGCGCGCCCTCGGTAGCCGGACACGAGTTCTGCGGGATCGTCGAAAGCGTCGGCGCCGACGTTTCGGGGCTCACGCCGGGCGATGCCGTGGTCGCGGACTCCCGGTACTGGTGCGGCACCTGCGCCGAATGCCGGGCCGGACATTACCATTGTTGCGCAACGCTGGGCTTTGTGGGTGAGGCGTGCGACGGGGGCTTTGCCGAGGCGGTGATCCTGCCCGCGCGACTGGTTCACAAGCGGCCTGCAGACGTGCCGGTGCCAATCGCGGCCATGGCCGAACCCCTGGCGGTGGCGCTGCATGCGGTGGCGCGGATATCCCCGACCAAGGGCGCCCCGGTTCTGGTGGTCGGCTGCGGCACGATCGGCGGGCTGATCGCGCTTGTGCTGGCGCACAACCATGAAGGGCCCGTGCTGGTCGGGGACCGCAATGGCGCACGCGCCGAACTCGTGGCCTCGGTGACCGGTGCAAGGGTCGTGACGCTGGATGGAGAGGCGATATCGCAAGCGCTGGCAGGCGAGACGCTGCGCTGCGCGATCGACGCCACGGGCGCGATTCCGGCGATCGAAGCGGCGATGGGCGTGCTGGGTCCGCGCTCGAGGCTGGGGCTGGTGGGGATCAGCCATGGCGCGCTGGTGCTCGATCCCAACAGTCTGGTCGAGCGCGAGATCGGGCTGATGGGGTGCCACGCCTTTGCCGACGAACTGCCCCAGGCGATCGGGATGCTCGGGGCGCTTGCGGGCCAGCTCGAAGCGCTGATCGACGCCGAGATCGGGCTTGCGGACGTGCCGGCCGCCTATGAGCGCCTGCTGGCCGGCGAGACCAAGGGGCTCAAGACCATCATCAGAATCTGATCGAGAGCCATTTGTAGTCGATCAGCGGCGGGCTGCGGCGGCGGCGAAGTTCTCGTCGAAGGAATAGCCCGCGCCGCGCACAGTGCGGATGGGGTCCCTGGCGCGGCCACGGTTGATGGCCTTGCGCAGCCGGCCGATATGCACGTCCACGGTGCGCTCGTCCACATAGACATCGGCGCCCCAGACGCCGTCGAGCAGTTGCTCGCGCGAATAGACGCGGCCGGGATTGCTCATGAGGAATTCGAGCAGCCGGTATTCGGTGGGGCCGAGGTGCAACTCCGAGCCGCTGCGGCGGACCCGGTGGCTCGAGCGGTCGAGTTCGAGATCCCCCGCCGAAAGCACGGCCGCGATCAGGTGCGGGCTCGACCGGCGCAGCAGCGCGCGCACGCGGGCGATGAGCTCGGGCACCGAGAAGGGCTTGGTCATGTAATCGTCGGCGCCGGTGGCAAGGCCGCGCACGCGCTCTTCCTCTTCGCCGCGGGCGGTGAGCATGATGATGGGGACCCGGGCGGTCTCCTCGCGCATGCGCCAGCGGCGGCAGAGTTCGATCCCCGAGGCGCCGGGCAGCATCCAGTCGAGCACGATCACGTCGGGACGCGCCTCACGCAGCTGGATATCGGCTTCCTCGCCGGTCTCGGCGGTGCCGACCGAGAAGCCCTCGGCTTCGAAATTGTAACGCAGGAGGACCGAGATATCGGCCTCGTCCTCGACCAGCAGAACGTGCGGACGCATGCGCTTACCTCATCAACCCTTGAGCTGCCGGCGGTTGACCTTGTCGTCCTCGGTCGCCAGATCGCGGCCGGTGGCGAGGAAATAGGCCTGCTCGGCAATGTTGGTGCCGTGGTCGCCCACCCGCTCGATGTTCTTGCCGCAGAACAGAAGGTGCGTGCACACAGAGATGTTGCGCGGATCTTCCATCATGTAGGTCAGAAGCTCGCGGAAAAGGGCCACATAGGCGGAGTCGATCTCGTAATCGTGCTCGAGCACGGCGATGGCGCCGGCCTCGTCGCGGTTGGCGAAGGCGTCCAGCGCCATGCGGATCTGCCGGCCGGCGATCTCGGTCATCTGGCGCAGCGAGCCGATGTGGCGGGCCGGGCCCTCCCCGCGATTGATCTCGATGGAGCGGCGGGCCATGGACTTGGCCATGTCGCCGATGCGCTCGAGGTCGTTGGCGACGTGGATCGAGGAGATGATCAGGCGAAGGTCGGATGCCATGGGCTGGCGGCGCGCGATGATCGAGACGGCGAGGTTGTCGATCTCGTGCTGGAGGGCGTCGATTTCCTTGTCGGCCCGGACGGTGGCCTCGGCGAGGGCGGCATCGTCGTCCACCAGCGCGCGGGTGGCGTCGGCAAGGGCCTCTACCGCCTTGTCGCCGGCGCGGGCGATCAGGGCAGCGAGAGTGTTGAGTTCGTCCTCGTAGGACGTAACGATATGATCACCTGTGGTCGGCATGGGTGGTCCCCCGAGTTGGTAGGTATCAGCCGATCCGGCCGGTGATGTAGTCCTGGGTTTTCTTGTCCCGGGGATTGGTGAAAATCCCCTCGGTCGGTCCTTCCTCGATCAGCTTGCCAAGGTGGAAGAACGCGGTCTTCTGGGACACGCGCGCGGCCTGCTGCATGGAGTGCGTCACGATGACGATGGTGTAGTTCTCGCGCAGCTCGTCGATCAGCTCCTCGATGATCGCGGTCGCGATCGGGTCGAGCGCCGAGCACGGCTCGTCCATCAGGATCACCTCGGGGCCCACGGCGATGGCACGGGCGATGCAGAGGCGCTGCTGCTGGCCGCCGGACAGCCCGGTTCCGGGCGAATGGAGCCGGTCCTTGACCTCGTTGAACAAGCCCGCCTTCTTGAGCGAGGATTCCACGATCTCCTCGAGATCGGTCTTGCTGCGCGCCAGCCCGTGAATCTTGGGGCCGTAGGCGACGTTCTCGAAGATCGACTTGGGAAACGGGTTGGGCTTCTGGAAGACCATGCCGATCCGGGCGCGCAACTCGACGACGTCGAGCGAGGAGTCGTAAAGGTTCTGGTCGTCGAGCGTGATATCGCCCAAAACGCGACAGCTCTCGATGGTGTCGTTCATGCGGTTGATGCAGCGCAGGAAGGTCGACTTGCCGCAGCCCGAGGGGCCGATGAACGAGGTTACCGCCTTCTCGGGAACGTCGATCGAGACATCGTAGAGCGCCTGCTTGTCTCCGTAGAAGACCGAGACGTCCTTTGCCTTGAGACGGGGGAGGTTCGCGTCGACCATGGGCACGCGGACAGTCTGGTGTGCAGGGGCCTGCGTCGTGGACGGTGCGGAAGTGCCAGACATGTCGGTGGCGCCCCTAGCGCTGAGTGTTGTGGACATTGTTTCGCGCTCCAATTGGTTCCTACCAGGTCCGCTCGAGGCGCTGACGCAGGAAGATTGCGATTGCGTTCATCGTGATCAGGAAGCCGAGAAGCACGAGGATGGCGGCGGACGTGCGCGCCACGAAGCCGCGCTCGGGACTGTCGGCCCAGATGAAGATCTGGGTCGGAAGAGCCGTGGAGGCTTCCATCACCCCGCCCGGGGGGCTGGTGATGAACGAGTTCATACCGATCAGCAGCAGCGGCGCCGTCTCGCCGAGCGCCTGGGCCAGACCGATAATGGTGCCGGTGAGAATGCCAGGCAGGGCGAGCGGCAGCACGTGGTGCATGATCACCTGATGCTTGGACGCTCCCATACCCAGAGCAGCCTCACGAATTGAAGGCGGCACGGATTTGAGCGCGTTGCGCGTCACGATGATGATGGTTGGCAGCGTCATCAGCGAGAGGACCATACCGCCGACCAGCGGTGCGGACCGGGGAAGCCCGAAGATCTGCAGGAACACCGCCAGACCCAGAAGGCCGAACACGATCGAGGGCACGGCAGCGAGGTTGTTGATGTTGACCTCGATGATGTCGGTATACCGGTTCCTGGGTGCGAATTCCTCGAGATAGATCGCAGCAGCGATGCCCACGGGAAAACTGATCACGAAACAGATCATCAGGGCATAGAAGGACCCGACAATAGCGCCCGAGAGACCCGCGATCTCCGGGAAGCGGCTATCCGCGTTGAAGAACAGTGCCCAGTTGAAAGGCCGGCTTACGAGCCCCTGCTCCTCGACGATATCGTAGGCCGCGATCTGTTCGTCGGTCAGCCGGCGGCGGTTCTCGGGCAGGTCGCGGTCGAGCACGCCCTTGTTGAGCTGGTCATAGGGGTCGGACGCGGGTACTTCGAGCACCAGGGTTTCGCCGACAAGAGACGGATTGGCGATAACCGCATCGCGTACGAAGAACTGGGTGTTGTTGGTCAGGATCCGCGCGCCCAGGCCCCGGACCTCTTCACTTTGGCCGGGGAACAGATTTTCGACGCCTTCTGTCACCACCGCGCGCCAGTTGCTGCCACGCAGATCATCGGCATCGACGTTCTGGGTGGAGATGGGGAACGTCACGCGGACATGGGTCTGCGTGAAAGCCTGATAGCCCCCCAGAACCAGGGTCGCGATGAGAATTCCCAGCAGGCCGACGGCCACCGTTATGGCCCCGATGCCGTAGGCCCGGAGCCGGCGGTCTGCCGCATAGCGCTTCTTGCGCAGGCGGGCAGCAACGTCTGCCGGACGGTCTGATACTGAGACTGCAGATGTATCGGTCATTGTCCTGGCGCCTTATTCGTATTGTTCGCGGTATTTGCGCACGATGGTCAGTGCCACCACATTGAGACACAGCGTGACGACGAACAGGACCAGACCGAGGGCAAAGGCCGCAAGGGTCTTGGGATTGTCGAACGCCGTGTCGCCGATCAGAAGCGTCACGATCTGAACGGTGACGGTGGTGACCGAGTCCAGAGGATTGATGTTCATAGACGCGATCAGCCCGGCGGCCATCACCACGATCATGGTTTCCCCGATGGCGCGGGAGGCGGCGAGAAGCAAGCCGCCGGCGATGCCGGGCAGCGCAGCGGGAAGCAGCACGTTCTTGACCGTCTCGGCGCGCGTAGCGCCCATGGCGAGCGATCCGTCACGCATCGATTGCGGCACGGCGCGCAGAGCGTCGTCGGCCAGAGACGAGATGAAGGGGATGATCATGATGCCCATGACCCCACCCGCGGCCAGCGCCGAATTCGGAGAGGTCGCAAAGCCGAGCAGCGAGCCCGCTTCCCGAATGGCCGGGGCGACGGTTAGCACCGCAAAGAAGCCGTAGACCACCGTGGGGACGCCCGCGAGGATTTCGAGAATGGGCTTGATGACGTTGCGGACACGTCTGCCGGAGTATTCCACCAGATAAATGGCCGTGAAGATGCCCACGGGGGTCGCAACGATCATGGCGATTGACGCAATGACCAGTGTGCCGAGGAATACGGGGACAGCGCCAAAGGCACCACTGCCGGCGATCTGATCCTCGCGGATCGAGATCTGGGGCTCCCAGTTCAGCCCGAAGAAGAACTCGGCGGGCGGCACCATGGAAAAGAACTGCAGCGATTCAGCCACGAGCGAAACGATGATACCCAGCGTCGTGACGATGGCGATGAGCGAGCAGAAGATCATGAAGCCGCTCAAAAAGCGCTCGACATTGGTCCGGGCGCGAAACCGGTAGTTCAGGCGCGTGTAGGCAAAGAACCCGGCGAGCAGCATGACGGCCAGCGCGACAACGAACATGGCCCAGCCGGCGATGACGTTCCAGCGCGCCCATGTATCGGCGGCAGCGGACAACTCGGGCGAAGGCTCGCCAAAGGTGACCCCGACGGCAGTGTTCTTGATTTCCGAGAGGAGCAGGCTCATGCGCCCAGGCGCGACCCCATCGGTCAATGCGGGCGGCAGGCTGGCAAGAAGAAGGTTGTCGATTACGCTGCCCTGAAGGAGCAGCCAGAGCAGAACCAGAACCAGGGCCGGAACACCGACCCAGATGGCGACGAAAGCGCCGTGATATCCTGCGAGGGAGTGGGTGGCAGGTCCGTTCTCAGCAACGAATCGGTTTCCCGCTGAGCGACCAACGTAAAATGCGGCCAGGGAGAGAACAATTATTGCTGTGAACAGGAATCCAAGCACTTCGCATGTCTCCGATCAAACGAGGAGCCGGCCGGGACGCAATGTCCCGACCGGCATGACTATTGGAGCCGATTACTCGTAGCGCGTGAAGTGAGCGCCTTCTTCGATGTTTGCGCGGGTCTGGTCGCGCTCTTCATCGGAAAGCGGGATCAGGCCACGCTCTTCAAGGTAACCGCCCGGGCCGAACGAAGCTTCGGACACATACTCGGTGACGAACTCGGTCAGGCCGGGGATGACGCCCATGTGATCGTTCTTGACGTAGAAGAACAGCGGACGCGAGATGCCGTAGGAGCCATCAGCGATGGTTTCGGCCGACGGCGAGACGCCCTCGACAGCGACTGCCTTGAGCGTGTCCTGGTTCTCGTAGAGGAACGAGTAACCGAAGATACCCACGGCGGTGTCGTCGGAGTTGAGGCGCTGAACGATCAGGTTGTCGTTCTCGCCGGCTTCAACGAAGGGTCCGTCCTGGCGCATGCGCTGGCAGACTTCTTCCATGCGATCTTCTTCGAGAGCGGTGATGGCTTCGAACTCACCGCAGCCTTCTTCCATGACGAGTTCAACGAACGCGTCGCGGGTGCCCGAGGTCGGGGGAGGGCCGAAAACGGTGATGGCCATGTCGGGAAGCGAGGAGTCGATTTCCGACCAGTTGGTGTAGGGATTGGCGACGACTTCGCCGTCGACTTCGACTTCAGCAGCCAGTGCCTGGAAGAGCTGGGCCTTGGTCAGGTCCATGTCCGGGCCGCTCTGAGCGTGAGCAACGGAAAGGCCGTCAAAGCCGATGAGTACTTCGTTGATGCTGTCGACGCCATTGGCGATGCAGCTGTCGTACTCACCTTCGGTCATTGCGCGCGAAGCACCCGTGATATCGGGGAACTCGGCGCCAACGCCGTCACAGAAGATCTGCATGCCGCCACCGGTACCGGTCGACTCGACGACGGGAGCGGAGAACTCGGTGGATGAACCGAACTGCTCGGCAACAGCCTGGGTGTAAGGGAACACCGTGGACGAACCGACGATGCGGATCTGGTCGCGGGACTGGGCCTGGACGGCAGTGGTGCCGAGTGCGGCGACGACGGCGAGCGCGACGCCTGCGTAAAGTGCGGATTTCATGAGTGTGCCTTCCTTATCAGAAGCGGTTTCTCGTCAATCGAGGCGCGGATCAAGACGGTGTAGTTGTCTTTTGTCTCCGCTGTACGGGGCGCACACTAGGTTCGCGCTGCAAACCTTATATGTCGTTTGTGCAAAACATTTATGACAGCGTAAGCCATTGTTTTATATGAATTATGACAGTTTGAAGCTGTGCATTTCCCTCCGCCCGTGTCATACACCACATACCCTCAGGCAGGCCGGGCTGCAGGGGTGGTTCCGCCAAGGAGCTGAGTCAGTTCCCCGGCCGCCTCGGCGACCATCCGGCCGAGCGTATCGAGACGGTCGGCGGGCACCCGCGCGGTGAGGCCTGAGACCGAAATCGCGCATAACGGTTCGGCATCGGCGTTGTAGATCACCGCAGCCACGCAGCGAAGACCGGTGACGTATTCCTCGTCATCGATGGCGTAGCCGCGCGCGCGCGTCACCTCGAGGTCCCGGCGCAGAACGTCGAGCCGGGTGATGGCCCTGGCCGTGATCGGGCGCAGGGCAGCGCGCTTGATGTAGGCGGCGACCTCATCATCGGAATAGGTCGCGAGAATCGCCTTGCCCATGCCCGATTGCGCCATGGGCGCGCGGCCGCCGACCCGGGTGATCGCGCGCATGATCTCCCGGCTTTCAGCCTGGGTGAGCACCACGACCTCGCCCTCGTCGACCACACCGAGATTGGCGGTCTCGCGCGTCCTGTCGCGCAGGCGGCGCAGGACGGGCAAGGCCGGGGCCACGAAATTGCGCTGGCGCGCGAAGGTCGCGCCCACAGTGAAGGCCTGGCGCCCCACATGCCACATGCCGTCCGAGCGGTCGAACTGCACGAATTTTCTCTGCTCGAGGGTGGTGAGCAGCCGATGGACGGTGGAGATGGACAGCCCGGACCGGGTGGCGATGTCGGTCAGCCGGTGGCCTTCCTCGTCTTCGGCGAGCACCTCGAGCAGGGTCAGCGCGCGGTCGACGGACTGAACCAGTCCCGACCGGCGTTTCTCGCTGCGCCCTGCCCCCGGCTCCTCGTCCTCGTCGCTCATCGCCCTGCCTCCCGATCGATGACATTGCTATATCCCTGCACGCGCCCGAACGCAAAAGCCGCCCCGGATGGCTCCGGGGCGGCTGAAGTGATTGGACGTTGACCAGGCAGGATCAGCCGCGTGCGCGCTTCTCGCCGGTCTGGGCGGTGTGCCAGCCTTCGAACGAGAGCGGACGTTCGATCCCCTTCTCGTCGCGAATGCAGGTCGGCAGACCCATCTCGTTGAGCAGGCCCAGGAACGGCTGGGGCGGGAGCTCCTCGACATTGACCATGCGGTGCACGTCCCACACGCCTCGGGCGATCAGCATCGCGGCGGCGACAGGCGGAACGCCGGCGGTGTAGGAGATGCCCTGGCTGCCGACTTCGGCGTAGGCCTCCTCGTGGTCCGCGACGTTGTATATGAAGACCTCGCGATCCTCACCGTCCTTCTTGCCTTTCACCAGATCGCCGATGCAGGTCTTGCCCTTGTATTCGGGCGCGAGCGAGGACGGATCGGGCAGCACGGCCTTGACCACCTTGAGGGGCACGACTTCGAGCCCTTCGGCGGTCGTGATCGGCTGCTCGGACAAAAGCCCGAGGGTCTTGAGCACGGTGAAGACGTTGACGTAGTGATCCCCGAACCCCATCCAGAACCGGATGTTGGGCACGTCGAGATTGCGCGAGAGCGAATGGATCTCATCGTGGCCGGTCATGTAGGTCTTGCTTTCGCCGACCACCGGCAGGTCCCAGGTCCTGGGGATCTCGAACATCTGGTTGGTCTGCCACTGGCCATCCTGCCAGGAGTAGACGCGTCCGGTGAACTCGCGGAAGTTGATTTCCGGATCGAAGTTCGTGGCGAAGTACTTGCCGTGCGAACCGGCATTGATGTCGATGATATCGATGGACTCGACGGTGTCGAAATACTCTTCGACCGCCAATGCCGCATAGGCGTTGACCACGCCGGGATCGAACCCCGCGCCGAGAATGGCCGTTACGCCGGCCTTCTCGCACCGCTCACGTCGCTTCCACTCGTAATTGCCGTACCAAGGCGGCGTTTCGCAGATCTTGTCGGGCTCTTCGTGGATGGCGGTATCGATATAGGCCGCACCCGTCGCGATGCAGGCTTCGAGAACCGACATGTTGACGAAAGAGGAGCCGACATTGATCACGATCTGCGCTCTGGTCCTGCCGATGAGCGCCTTGGTCGCCTCGATATCGAGCGCATCGAGCTTGTGGGCTTCGATGACGCCAGGTTTCCTGAGCGACTTCTTCTCGAGCACGCTGGCGACGATGTCGCGACATTTCTCGACGGTCCGGGAAGCGATGTGGATGTCGCCCAGCACATCATTGTGCTGCGCGCACTTATGGGCGACGACCTGCGCCACACCTCCGGCACCGATGATCAGAACGTTCTTTTTCACTTCGCACGTAACACCTTTTGCAGAGATTGAACCAATCTACGCCAGTCTGTCGTCGTTGGGCTCTCAACCCGGTTACGACAGGCTCTGCGCGTAGTCCTCGAACGTGAACTCTTTCACGAGTTCCACCTGCCCGTCCAAATGCCGAACCGCTATGGCCGGCATCTGAACCCCGTTGAACCAGTTCTTCTTGACCATGGTGTATCCTCCCGCATCGAGGAAGGAGATACGGTCCCCGGCCTTGAGTTCATGTTCGAACTGGAACTCTCCAAAAATGTCTCCGGCAAGACAGGTTTTGCCGCAGATCATGTAGGTGTGCGGCCCTTTATTGGGGGCCACCGATGTATATTCGTCGTAGGTCAGCAGATCGAGCATATGCGCTTCGGTCGAACTGTCAACGATCGCAACGTGCTTGCCGTTATAGACGGTATCGAGCACGGAAACTTCCAGGGTCGTGGACCGGGTGACGGTCGCTTCGCCGGGCTCGAGATAGAGCTGGATGCCGTAACGCTCGGACATGGATTTCAGCCGCTCGGCCAGCCGGTCGATCGGGTAGTCCTCGTTGGTGAAGCGGATGCCCCCGCCGAGGCTGACCCATTCCATGCGGTGCAGGACGTCGGCGTAGCGCTCCTCGATCGCCTTGAGCAGGGTATCGAGGCTGTCGTACTCGTCGTTCTCGCAGTTGAAGTGGAACATCACGCCCGAAAGCTGGTCGAGCACCGGGGCAACCCGATCCATGTCCCATTCGCCCAGCCGCGAGAACGGCCGTGCCGGGTCAGCGAGCAGGAAATGGGAATGGGAAATGCCGGGATTGAGCCGCAGGCCGACCTGCTTGCCGGCCGCGCGCGCCCTGGCGCCGAAGCGCTCGAGCTGGCCGACGGAATTGAAGATGATCTTGTCGGAATTCTCGATCGCTTCGTCGATTTCGTGATCGGCCCAGGCCACCGAATAGGCGTGAGTCTCACCACCGAACTTGAGCTTGCCGAGCTTGACTTCGTTGAGCGAGGACGAGGTGGTGCCGTCCATATGCTCGGCCATGAGGTCGAAGACGCTCCAGGTCGCGAATGCCTTGAGCGCCAGAACGCACTTGACGCCCGACTTCCGACGCAGGTCCGACAATTTTTCCATGTTCTGGAGAAGTATCGACTTGTCGATCAGATAATACGGCGTCTTGAGCAATCTTTACGTTCGAACCTCCAAAGCACCCGGGCCGGGCACGTCATCGTCGCGTCATTCAAATCAGAGCGGCCTATCTAATGAAGCTCGGCCTCAAGCACAAGAGCCCGCTTGAAGATTTCGCTTTCGGGCCAGCCGGAGCAATCGCCCCGACCGGCCCGTAACGGCCTTAGTGCACGTGCTCGTCACCCGCTTCGTGGCAGGGCGCGTCGCCCGCAGCCTGCCGGGCTCCGGCAGCGGCGACGGGGAGCGAGAGTGGAACGCGGCCGGCATTTTCAAAGTCGAGCACCACGTCCACGGCCTCGCCTTCCACAAAGGCTGTCTCAAGGTTCATGAACATCAGGTGGAAGCCGCCGGGCGCCAGCGTCACTGTTTCTCCGGCGGGGATCACGAGCCCGTCCGCGAGCTCGCGCATGGTCATGACGTCGCCCTCATGGGCCATTTCGTGAATCTCGACGCGCTCGGAGACATCGGCCTCCACCGCGATAAGCCGGTCGTCGGCCTCCCCGGTATTGGTGACCGCGAAGTAGCCGCCGCCTACGGGCGCGCCGGGATTGGTGGCCCGGGCAAATGGGCCGGAGATCACGAGGTTGCCCGCCTGGACCACGTCCTCGGCGTGGACATGACCGTGGTCGTCATCAGGGGCGTGATCGTCATGGGCGTAGGCAGGCAGGGAAAGGCAGACGGCGGCGAGGGCGCCGAAAAGGGACATCCGGTTCATGATGTGAACTCCGAAAAGAGGAAAGCTGAGTCGAAAGAATCGGTTCAGGGCGTTTCCGGAGGTGCTCTGGCAGGAGGGGTTCCATGCGGCGCGGGGGCAATCGGGGCCAGTGCGAGGACCGGTTGGCCAATCCGGAGGACCACCGCGAGGGGCCCCGGGATGGCCACGAGGTCCGGCAAAGCCATGCCGGTCTTGCCGACGCCAGCCACAGGGCAGACGGGCTGGGGGCCGCCGGGAGACGGAGACTCGGTCTCCCCGGCCAGACACAGGGACCAGCCCGAGAGCGGCTCGAATCCAAGGACCTCGAACGCATCCTGAGTGGCCTGGGCCTGGTGGAGGGGGACAAGGAGGGTCAGGACATAGACGGCCAGCACGGCGACAGCCGCGCTGCATTCGCGCACCAGTGTTCTGCCAATCGCTGCCATGGGACCCCTTTCCACATCTGGGTAGCGTGTTCTAGGACTGCTCTCAAGCACATCAATGTCGCATCGGCCGCACTATGCGCACGCTCACCGTGATCGGGATCGGGACCGGAAACCCCGACCATCTCACCCTTGAGGGCGTCCGCGCGCTCGGGAAGGCCGACAGGGTGTTCGTGCCGACCAAGGGCGAGGAAAAAGCCGCCCTGGCGGCGGTGCGCCATCAGATCTGCGCGCGGCATCTGAGACCCGGAGCCCGGACCGTCGAATTCGCCCTGCCCGTACGCGATGCGGCCAATCCCGATTACGGGGCGGGCGTCGACGATTGGCACCACGCCATTGCGCTTCAGTACGGGACCCTGCTCGCACAGATGGGTGAAGAGGAGAATGGTGCGTTTCTCGTCTGGGGGGACCCCTCGCTTTATGACAGCACCCTGCGCATTCTCGGGCATGTTCGGGCGCTGGGCGGGCCCGACTTCACAGTTCGGGTGGTGCCGGGCGTGACGGCGGTCCAGGTTCTGACCGCGGCCTTTGCCATTCCGCTCAACACGATCGGCAATCCGATCACGATCACCACAGGGCGTCGCCTCTCAGAGGAATGGCCCGAGGGCGCGGACAGCGTGGTGGTGATGCTGGACGGGCGGCAGGCTTTTTCCGCGCTCGATCCCCAAGGCATCGAGATTCATTGGGGCGCCTATGTGGGCATGGACGAGGAAATCCTGATCTCGGGGGCCCTCGCCGAGGTGCGCGACACGATCGCCCGGGCCCACGCCGCGGCCCGGAAACAGCATGGCTGGATCATGGACATTTACCTGTTGCGCCGGGTGTGACGCGGGGCACCCTTTCCGCATCGGGGTGCGCCCTGTTAAGAGGGCGGGCGAAAGGAAGGTTTTGATGGTCCACCCCGCCCCGCGCGGCGCCTGCCCCACACTGGCCGAGCCCATGGCCGTGGCCGACGGGCTGCTGGTGCGCTTCCGGCCGGCGTCCGGTCTCGATCCCGACCAGGTGATCGCGCTCGCCGCGGCGAGCGCGGACCATGGAAACGGGCTGATCGAGGTGACCGCGCGCGGCTCGATCCAGGTGCGGGGGCTGACCAAGGAGTCCGAAGAAGGCTTCCGCGCCGCACTCGATGGCGCCGGGATCGAGGCGATGACGGGCCCGAGCGTGGAATGCTCGCCAATCGCCGGCGAGGATCCCAAGGAGCGGGCCGACCCGCGCGCGCTGGCGGAATCGCTGAGGATCGTGGCGCGGGAGGTTCTCTCCCATGGCGCGCTTTCTCCCAAGCTCTCGATCGTGCTCGCGACCGGCGGACAGGTGGCGCTCGATGCGCTCAAGGCCGATATCCGGCTGATCGCCCAGCCGCAGGGCTGGGTGCTGGAAGTGGGCGGGGACACGGTGGGCCTTGTCACCGAGCGCGACGCCGCGGCCACGGTGCGCGCGGTGCTCGCCGAGCTCCAGCAGATCGGGCCCCGGGCCCGGGGCAGCGATCTCGACCGCTTCGCACTGCAGGCCAGCCTCGAAGCGACAAGCCCCCTGCCCCCGACCTATACCCGCCCCGTGAGCTATACCGTCGGGCCCATGGTCTTGACCGGCCAACGCCCGGCGCTGCGGATCGGGCTGCCCTTCGGGCAGGTCCGCGCCTACCAGCTCAAGGCGCTGGGCGAGACCATGGCGCGGTTCAAGGTGCGCCGGGCCCGCCCGGCTCCGGACCGCACGATGGTGCTGTCAGGATTCGAGACCGCGGCGCTTCACGCGCTCTCGCCGGCGCTGAGCGGTGCGGGCTACTGGACGCGCGGGGACGCCGAGGGCACGCGGCTGGGCGTATGCTCGGGCGCGGAAGGCACCGCAGGCCAGGCGATCCACGCCGCGCAACTGGCTGCGGCGCTGCTGGCCGTGGATACCGACCTTGTGGATGGCTCGTTCCACCTGCACGTTTCGACCTGCGCCAAGGGGTGCGCGCACCCCAACAAGCCGGGGCTGATGCTCAAGGGCACGGAGATTTTCCGCTTCGAGCAACCCCACAAGCGCCTTGCAACGCTCGATCCTGCCGCTATTGAGAATGGCATACTCGATCTGGCGAGACGAATCCGCGATGCCCGCCAAAAAGGCGACAGCACGCTGGACGCGCTCATGGTGCTGGAAGCGCAATGACCACCTACGACTACATCCGCGATGGCGAGGCCATTTATCGCCAGAGCTTTGCCATCATCAGGGCCGAGGCCGACCTCTCGCGCTTTTCCGAAGCCGAGGCCGACGTCGCCGTGCGCATGATCCATGCCTGCGGAATGGTGGACGCGGCGACCCATTTCCAGTTCTCGCCCGGGTTCGTGGAGGCTGCGCGCGCAGCACTGGCCGCTGGCGCGCCGATCTTTACCGATGCCGAGATGGTCGCGCGGGGCGTGACGCGGGCGCGGCTGCCGGCCAACAACGAGGTCATCTGCGAATTGCGCAACCCGGAAACCCCGCACCTGGCGCTCGACTATGACACCACGCGCTCGGCGGCGGCGATCCATATCTGGCTGCCGCGCATGGCTGGCTCGGTGGTGGCGATCGGCAATGCGCCGACGGCGCTTTTCCACCTGCTGGAGCTGTTGCGCGACGGCGCGCCCAAGCCGGCGGCGATTGTCGGCATGCCGGTGGGGTTCGTGGGGGCAGCCGAATCAAAACAGGCGCTTAGCGAGAATTCCTGGGGCGTTCCTTTCGCCATCGTCGACGGCCGGCTGGGCGGCAGCGCCATGACCGCAGCGGCGATCAATGCGCTGGCGAGGCCCGGACTGTGAGCGGGCCAAAGGCGGGGCGTCTCTTCGGCGTGGGCACCGGCCCGGGCGATCCGGAACTGCTGACGCTGAAGGCCGTGCGCACTATTGGGGAAGCGGACGTCATCGCCCATTTTCTAAAGCGCGGCCGCAACGGCAATGCGCGCACCATCGTCGACCCGCATTGGCCGGAGAGCGCGATTGAGCTGAAGCTGGCCTATCCGGTGACCGTGGAGATGGACCGACACTCCGAAGCGTACAGGCAGGCGATCGGGGACTTCTTCGAAGAAAGCGCGGCAGCGATCGCCCGGCATCTCGATGCGGGGCGCAGCGTGGCGGTGCTCAGCGAAGGCGATCCGTTCTTTTACGGCAGCTACATGCATATCCATGTTCGGCTGTCCCCGCGCTATGCGACCGAAGTGGTGCCGGGCGTCACCAGCCTTTCGGGGTGCTGGAGCCAGGCGGGCGTTCCGCTGATGCAGGGCGACGACATCTTTACCGTGCTGCCGGGCACGCTCGACGAGGCAGCGCTAGCGGCGCGGCTGGCTAATACCGAGAGCGCCGTCATCATGAAGGTGGGGCGCAACCTGCCCAAGATCCGCGCCGCTCTGACGCGGGCGGGCAAGCTCGATGCGTCGGTCTATGTGGAGCGCGGGACGATGCCGGGCGGGCATGTGGTCCGGCTGGCCGAGCGCGACGACGCCCCGGCACCCTATTTCTCCATGGTGCTCGTGCCCGGCTGGGCGGCGCGTCCGGGCGCGGCGGCGCCATGACGGGAACACTTCATGTGGTGGGGCTGGGCCCGGGCGACGGGGCGATGATGACCCCGGACGCCCAGGCGGCGATTGCCCGGGCGACAGCGCTTTATGGATACGCACCCTATCTCGACCGACTGGCTCTGGCGCCCGGCCAGCGCGCGATCGCCTCGGACAATCGCGAGGAGCTGGACAGGGCCCGCGAGGCGCTGGGCACGGCGGCGGCCGGGGAGGCCGTGTGCATGGTTTCGGGCGGCGATCCGGGGGTCTTTGCCATGGCGTCGGCGGTCTGCGAGGCGATCGAGTCCGATGCGCCGAGATGGGACGGGATCGAGCTTGTGGTCGTTCCGGGGCTGACGGCCATGCTGGCTGTGGCCGCGCGCGCCGGCGCGCCACTGGGCAATGACTTCTGCGCGATCTCGCTGTCGGACAACCTCAAGCCCTGGACCGTGATCGAGGCGAGACTTCGGGCGGCGGCCGGCGCGGGGTTCGCGATGGCGTTCTATAACCCCATATCCAAGGCAAGGCCGTGGCAATTGGGCAGCGCGTTCAACATCCTGCGCGAGATTTTGGACAGCGAGATTCCGGTCGTCTTCGGGCGCGCGGCGGGGCGGCCCGACGCGGCGATGCGCATCGTCTCACTCGGCGAGGCACGACCCGAGATGGCCGACATGGCGACCTGCGTGATCGTGGGCGCGCCGACGACACGGATCATCACGCGGGCCGGACAGCCGCCGCTGGTCTATACTCCGCGATTTGTGAGGGACGATGGCTGAGCGCTGGCTGCGGATCATCGGGGTGGGCGAGGACGGGCTGGACGGGCTGACCGAGACGGCGCGGCGGCTCATCTCGGGCGCCGAAATCGTCTTCGGCGGCGCGCGGCATCTCGATCTCGTCGCCGCGCTCGGGCTCAACGAGACCCGGCGCTGGCAGAGCCCGATCGATGCCTCGATCGAGGAAGTGGTTCGGCTGCGGGGTCGCAAGACGGTCTGCGTGCTGGCCTCGGGCGATCCGTTCCATTTCGGGGTCGGCGCCACGCTGGCGCGCCGGGTGCCCGCCTCCGAGATGGTGGTGGTCCCTGCTCCCTCGGCATTCTCGCTGGCCGCAGCGCGAACCGGCTGGCCGCTTCAGGACGTGGCGACGGTCTCGATCCATGGCCGCTCGATCGATCTGGTCCGGCCCCATCTTCATCCCGGACGCAGGGTGCTGGCGCTGACCTCGGACGGCGCGGGGCCGGCGGCCGTCGCGGCGCTGCTCTGCGATGCCGGGTTCGGCCAGAGCATGGTGACCGTGCTCGAGGCGCTGGGCGGAGAGAACGAGCGGGTGCGGAGTGCGCGTGCCGACAGGTTCGATCTCGAGGATATCGCGGCGCTCAACGTACTGGCCATCGAGGTGGTGGCGGCGTCCGATGCGCTGGTGATCGCGCGGGCACCGGGGCTCGCTGACGATCTTTTCGACCATGACGGGCAGATCACCAAGCGCGAGGTGCGGGCGATGACGATCTCGGCGCTGGCGCCGCGAAGGGGCGAGACGCTCTGGGATATCGGTGCGGGGTCGGGATCGGTCGCGATCGAATGGATGCTGGCGGACCCGTCGCTTTCGGCCATCGCGATCGAAGCAGAGCCGGAGCGGCTGGACCGGATCGCGGGCAATGCGGCGCGGCTGGGGGTGCCTGGGCTCGCGTTACGCAGCGGTCGGGCGCCGCAGGCACTCGAGGGCCTGCCCGTGCCCGACGCGATCTTTGTGGGCGGCGGGGGCAGCGAGGAGGGTGTGCTGGACCGCGCGATCACCGCGCTGCGGCCCGGCGGGCGGCTGGTCGTCAACGCGGTGACGCTGGACCTCGAAGCGCTGCTGCTGGCGCTTTATGCGGAGCTGGGCGGCTCGCTGACGCGGATCGCGATCGCGCGGGCCGAGGCGCTGGGCACCATGGCGGGGTGGCGGTCGGCGATGCCGATCACCCAATGGGTGTGGACCAAGCCGGAGGATGGCGCGTGACGGTGCATTTCATCGGCGCGGGTCCGGGCGCGGCAGACCTCATTACCGTGCGGGGCAGAGACCTGCTCGGCCGCTGTCCGGTGTGCCTTTACGCAGGCTCGATTGTACCAAGGGAGATGCTGGGCTGGTGCGCCGAGGGCGCGCGGCTTATCGATACCGCCCCGCTCTCGCTCGAGGAGATCGAAGCGGAGTATGTGGCCGCCCATGCGGCGGGCAAGGATGTGGCGCGGCTCCATTCGGGCGATCTCTCGGTCTGGAGCGCGGTGGCAGAGCAGATCCGGCGGCTCGAGCGACTGGGCATTCCCTATACGCTGACGCCCGGCGTTCCCGCTTTCGCGGCGGCGGCTGCGGCACTGGGCCAGGAGCTGACGATCCCGGCGCAGGCGCAGAGCCTCGTTCTCACCCGGGTGTCTGGGCGCGCCTCGCCCATGCCCGAGGGCGAGACGCTGGCCGGGTTCGGGGCGACGGGGGCGACGCTGGCCATTCACCTCGCCATCCACGCAATCGAGCAGATCGTTGCCGATCTGACCCCGCTCTACGGCACCGATTGCCCGGTGGCCGTGGTCGCCTGGGCGAGTTGGGCGCAAGAGAAGATCATGCGCGGCACGCTGGGCGATATCGCTTCGAAACTGGCCGCCGACCCGATCGAGCGGACGGCGATCGTCTTTGTCGGGAGGGCGCTGGGTGCAGACGACTTCCGCGAGAGCGCGCTCTATGACGCTGCCTATCAGCGGCGGTTCAGGGGGCGGGACCCCGTCTGACGGCATGGCGGCTCCGCGAAACCAGGCGCTTCAAGGCCTACTGTGCCCGTGGGAACCGGCTGGCCGCTATGGGCTTGTGCTTCGGACACAGTCCTTTTGCGGAGGCAGACATGGACGTACACTCGATCTTCCTGAGCATCAATGCCAGAGATTTCGCAGCGCAGTCAGACTGGTGGCGCCGGTGCATCGGACGGAATTGGGACCGCGAGCCCATGCCATCGTGTCATGAATGGGATTTGCGCGACGGCGTGCTGTTCCAGGTGCTCGATGCTCCCGATGCCCAGGACCAGACGACGATCACCCTGCTGGTGCCGGATCTCGATGCGGAACGGGCCCGGTTGGCGCAATCGGGCATCGAGGTGCCCGATCCGAGCGCTATCGAAGGCTTCGACACCCTTCGGTATACGGAATTTTTCGACCCCGAGGGCAATACGATCGGATTGCTCGACGGGTCGTAGGCCTCGGGCTGGTTACCGGTCGGCTGAGCCTCGTCAGATGATTGCGGTGCGGACTTTGCCCGAGACCCATTCCGAGACGATCACCGTCACGAGGATGAGGGCGAAGATGACGGTCACCTGGCTCCAGGCGAGCACATTGAGCGAGCTCTGGAGCTGAAGACCGATGCCCCCTGCCCCGACGAGGCCCAGAATGGTCGATTCCCGGATGTTGATGTCCCAGCGAAAAACCGTGATGCCGGCAAAAGCGGGCAGCACCTGGGGGACGATGCCATAGTCGAGCACCTGCCAGCCGCCCGCGCCGGTTGCGCGGATAGCCTCGACCTGGCTTTCATCGATCTCCTCGATGGCCTCGTAGAGCAGCTTGCCGATAAAGCCGATCGAGCGTAGCGCGATCGCGATGATCCCGGCGAGGATGCCCGGGCCGAGAATGGCCACCAGCAGCAGCGCCCAGATCAGCGAATTGATCGAGCGCGAGGCCACGATGACGAAAAGCGCGACCGGGCGCAGGATCGCCACGGAGGGCGTCGTGTTGCGGGCGGC
Source organism: Pelagibacterium montanilacus (assembly GCF_003992665.1). Taxonomy (GTDB): domain Bacteria; phylum Pseudomonadota; class Alphaproteobacteria; order Rhizobiales; family Devosiaceae; genus Pelagibacterium; species Pelagibacterium montanilacus. The sequence goes on along the minus strand of NZ_RZMX01000059.1, from coordinate 381,974 downwards.
AAAAAAGGCCGTGGGCACGGCCAGGATGGTGCCGATCAGCGTGCCCAGGGTCGCCATGTTGAGGGTGTCCCAGAGCGGCAGCCAGAGATTGCCGACATAGGACCAGCGCGGAGGCCAGGAGCGGCTGAGCAGATCACCGGCCTGACGCGGGGCGTCGTCGACGAACGACCAGATCGTATTGGTGTTCATGACCTGCCAGGAGATCACGAACAGGACCGCGACGGCCAACCAGCCGGCCCAACTCGCCCATTGCTCGGTGGTGGTGCGTCTGGTCCAGACCGGACCGCTCGGTGTCTGGGTGACCGGCATGGCTACTGTATCCACTTGCGGATGTGGCTGGACCCGTATTCGGCGGCCATGACCAGCAGGATGATGAGCAGCAGGATCGCTCCGGCGGTGTCGTAGTCGTAACGTTCCATGGCGGTGTTCAGCGTGGCGCCGATGCCCCCGGCGCCCACGATGCCGATCACCGCGCTTTCCCGGAAATTGATGTCGAGCCGATAGAGCGAAAGTCCGATCAGCCGCGGCATGACCTGGGGCTGCACACCGTAGTTGACGATCTGCCACCACCCGGCCCCGGTGGCCCGGGTGGCCTCGGCCTGGCTTTCATCGATCTCCTCGATATCGTCGGCAAGCAGCTTGGAGAGAAAGCCGATCGTAGTGAACGACAGGGTGACGAAGCCGGCGAAGGGGCCGAAACCGAACATGGCGACAAAGAGGATGGCGATCACGATCTCCTGGAAAGCGCGGCTGACCGCAATGATCGCGCGGCAGACCACGCGGACCGGCCATGGCGCGATGTTGCGCGCCGCCCCGATGCCGATGGGCACGGAAATGGCGATGCCCACCACGGTCGCGCAGACGGTCATGGTGAGGCTCTCGACCATGCCGCGCCAGATCTGGTCCGAGCGCGTCACGAAATCGGGCACAAGGAAGCCGCCGATGAAGCGCTGGGCCCGCTCGAGCCCGGCATAGACGCGCTGCCAGTCGACTTCGAGCGAGCCGACGGCCAGGACCAGATAGACCAGCACGCCAGAATAGATCACCCAGCGCCAGAGCCGGCTCTGGATGAAGAGCGGCGGGCGGCGCCAGCGCCGACCGGCCACGGGCGGGGTCGCGCTCATTTATGCGATGCCTTCCATGCGCTCGCGGCGAGTGGCCTCGAAAGCGGCGGCGTCCTCTTCGTCGCGGGCGTCCTCTTCCTTTTCGGCGCGCATCTGGTTCCAGTCTTCCTCGCCATAGATTTCGGTGAGCGCGGCGTGGTCGAGGCCATCGGGCGGGCCGTCGAAAACCACCTCGCCGGCCCTGAGCCCGATGATGCGGTCGACGAACATCTGGGCGAGCGAGACGTCGTGAATGTTGATGATCGCGGGCAGTTGCCGCTCGCGGCAGACCTCGCAGATCAGCCGCATGATCTGGCGGGACGTCTTGGGATCGAGCGAGGCGGTCGGCTCGTCCACCAGAAGCAGTTCGGGATCCTGTTCAAGCGCACGGGCAATGCCCACGCGCTGGCGCTGGCCGCCCGAAAGCGCATCGGCGCGCTTGTCCACATGATCAGTCAGCCCGACCCGGTCCAGAAGCGCGAAGGCCTTGTCCACGTCCGCCTGGGGATAGCGGCGGAGAAAGGAGCGCCAGAAGGGCACATAGCCGAGCCGGCCCGAGAGCACGTTCTCCATGACGGTAAGCCGTTCGACCAGCGCGTATTCCTGGAAGATCATGCCAATCCGCCGGCGCATGCGGCGCAGGCCGGAGCCGGACATCCCGGTGATCTCCACATCGTTGAGAAGCACCTTGCCGCGGCTCGATTCCACCAGGCGGTTGATGCAGCGGATAAGGGTGGACTTGCCGGCGCCCGAGGGCCCGATCAGCCCGACAACCTGCCCGCGCTCGACGGTGAAGGACACGCCTTTGAGGGCGTGGTCACCGGTCTTGTAGCGCTTGTCCAGTGCGTCGATCCGCAGCACGAATGATACTCCCCCGTCGTCCAATGCAAGAGGAGCGCCACTTGGCGCGGCGCTCCGAAACGTTCGGCCGAGACCTTACTGGCAGGCGTAGGACACGCCGTTGGCCTCGTCGATCTGACGGATGACCGACCAGTCGTCCTGGAAGGAGATTTCGATGAACTTGGCTTCGCCGGAATTGGCGAACTCTTCCTGGAGCGCGGAGCCTTCCCAGTCGAACGAGAAGAAGGCGTCGCGGATCTGCTCCTGGAGCTCGGGCGTGAGGTTGTAGACGGTGCCGTAGCCGGTCGTGGGGAAGGTCTGGGACTGGTAGATGACCTTGACGTCGTCTTCGGCGATCACTTCGCGCTCGATCATGCGGGCCTTGACCGAGTTGGCGATGGAGGCGGATTCGTAGTCGCCATTGGCAACGCCCAGGATCGAGGTGTCGTGCGAGCCGGAGAAGGCCGGGGTGAAGTCTTCGTTGGCGACCATGTCGAACTCGCTGGCGAGAATGGCCGACGGCGCCTTGAAGCCGGAGTTCGAGGTTTCCTGGGTGAAGGTGATCTCACCGCCGCGCAGGTCTTCGACGCTTTCGGCCTCGGAATCGGCCGGCACGATGATTTCCATCTCGTAGCCGAAGGAATCGTCTTCAGCAGCCATCATGGCGAAGGGGCGGAAACCGGCACAGGCAACTGCGATGGGGTTCGAGCCCGTGTTGAAGCCGGCGATGTGCAGGCGACCGGCGCGCATGGCTTCGAGCTGGGCGGCGTTGGAATCGACGGGGAAGAACTGGACGTCCTTGCCGGTGGCTTCCGAGAGGTGATCCATGAAACCCTGCCACACGCCTTCGTAGACGGCGGGGTCTTCAACGGGGGTGTAGGTGAAGATCAGCGTCTCGGGATCGAGCAGCGCGCTTTCGTCGGTGGGGATATCGGCAACCAGGTCGCCGTCATTGTCGACGAAGCGGGAGTCGAGTTCAAAAGCGATTGCGGGGGCGGCCAGCGCCAGGGCAGCAAGGGCGGCCGTGCCGGTCAGCAGACGGGACAGAGAGGTCATGGGTAGCTCCAAAGGTTCGTCGTGCAGGTGATCAGACGGCTCTCCATGACCATTACGCCGTTGCAGCTCCATGTCGGTTTGATTGCAGTTTCGTGAATTCCCTCGCGGACCTGCCACCAGCGTGCGTTGATGAAGCGTTCACCAAAGCGTTTGGTTAAATTGCAAGACTTGTTCGCCATGATATCGATCCATGCCGATCCCGCTCGACAGCCAGACCCTGTTTCTCGCCAACGCACTGATCCTCTTGGTCGCGGGCATGGCGTTTTTGTCCGCCTATCGCAGCCAGGAACGGGCGTCCTACTGGCTGAGCTGGACGGCGGCCAATCTGGTGCTCGCCGCGGCGCTTGTCCTGCTCATGTTCCAGTTCGCGCTGCCGGCCTTCGTGATCGGGCCGGTGGGTCATGGCGCGCTGCTCCTGGGGTTCGGGCTGAGGCTCAAGGCCGCGCGGCAGTTTTCAGGGCGCGGCGACAGACCGCTCCTCTATTTCGGGCCGGCAGTTGCCTTTTCATGCATCTGCCTGATCCCCGCGGTAATGGCGTCCCCCGGGCTGGTGTTCGCCGGGGCGAATACGGCTCTGGCCATCGCCACCGGTCTGGTCATCCACGAATTCGCACGCGATCGTGCCGACGGGCTGCCCTCGCGGCTCGGGCTGATCGTGGTCTATGCGCTGATGGCGGCCTCGTTCGCCGCGCGGGCCGCAATCGCGATGTTCGACTTATCCAGTTTCGAGCACTACCTGCCACGCGACGGGCTGTTGGTGGTGCACCTGGTGATCGCCATCATCCATGTTTCCGGCAGCGCGGTGTTCGCCATTACCCTTTCCTACGAGCGCGCGGCAAAGAACCTGCGCCGGGACGCGCGCAGCGATGCGCTGACCGGGCTATTCAACCGGCGCGCCTTCGAGGAGCGGATGCTGGAACTGCTCGATGATCCGCGCAAGCCGGCCTTCGCGCTGGTGCTGTTCGACGTCGACCATTTCAAGGCCGTCAACGATGCGCATGGGCACGGCACGGGCGATGCCGCCCTGCGCCGGTTCGCAGAGGTGCTGCGTTCGGTGGTCCGCGACACGGACATGGTGGCGCGCATCGGGGGCGAGGAGTTCGGCGTGATCATGCCCTCGGCCAGCGGATTTGCGGCGATGGCCGCAGCCGAGGGCGTCCGGGCCCGGCTGGTCCATGCGCGAATCGAGGGCGCGCCGGCTGACACGCGGATCACTGTCTCGGCGGGCATCGCCTGCCATGAGGCGGGTCCGACGAGCGTCCATGCCCTGCTCACGACGGTTGACGAGGCCCTGTACCGGGCCAAACGCAACGGGCGAAACCGCGTGGAAGCGGCCCGGACCGTGGCCGCGGCCTGACCCCGGACGAAACGGCCCGCACTCAAATCTGCGTGCCCGGCGCCAGATGCCCTTGGAAGCGCGGCCAAAAACCGACAAGGTAGCACGCGAATCGAGCCGCCGTGCCAACCGGAGACGCAATGGGCGCCTATATCCTTCGCCGCCTGATGCTGATGATCCCCACGCTGTTCGGGATCATGCTCGTCTCGTTCGTGGTCGTCCAGTTCGCGCCCGGAGGGCCGGTGGAGCGCGCGATCGCCCAGTTCCAGGGCATGGACGTGGATGCCACCGCGCGGGTCACCGGTTCGGTGGAGGGCGATTTTTCGGGCTCGGACAATGGCGGGGAAAGCGGCAATGCCTATCGCGGATCGCAGGGCCTGCCGCCTGCGCTGATCGCTCAGCTCGAGGCCCAGTACGGGTTCGACCGCCCGGCCCATGAGCGCTTTGCCACCATGATCTGGGACTATGTGCGCTTCGATTTCGGGGAGTCCTATTATCGCGACATCTCGGTGATTGATCTCGTGCTCGAGAAGATGCCGGTCTCGATCTCGCTCGGGCTCTGGATGACGCTAATTTCGTATGGAATCTCGATCCCGCTGGGCATCGCCAAGGCGGTGCGGGATGGCTCGCGGTTCGACGTGTGGACGTCCGGTATCGTGATCATCGGCTATGCGATCCCGGGCTTCCTGTTCGCGATCCTTCTGATCGTCCTGTTTGCCGGGGGCAGCTTCTGGTCGATTTTTCCCTTGCGCGGGCTGACGTCACCGAACTTTGCCTCCCTGCCCTTCCATCTGCAGGTGCTCGACTATTTCTGGCATCTGGCGCTGCCCATCACCGCGATGGCGCTGGGCGCATTCGCCACCACGACGCTTCTGACCAAGAACTCGTTTCTCGATGAAATCCGCAAGCAATATGTGACGACCGCCCGGGCCAAGGGGCTGAGCGAGAACCGGGTGCTCTATCGCCATGTGTTCCGCAACGCGATGCTCATCATCATCGCTGGGTTTCCCGGGGCCTTCATCGGCGCCTTCTTCGGGGGATCGCTGTTGATCGAGACCATCTTCTCGCTCGACGGGCTGGGGCTCCTGGGGTTTGAATCGATCCTCAACCGGGATTATCCGGTGGTCTTTGCCACGCTCTACATCTTCTCGCTTCTGGGGCTGGTCATCAGCCTGATCTCCGACCTCACCTATATGTGGATCGATCCGCGGATCGATTTCGAGACGCGGAACGTCTGATGGCGCTTTCGGCGATCAACCAGCGCAGGCTGACCAATTTCAAGCGCAACCGACGCGGCTATGTCTCGGCGTGGATATTCCTCATCCTGGTCGTGGTGACCCTGTTTGCCGAGCTGCTGGCCAACGACAAGCCGATCATCGCGTCCTACAAGGGCGAGATCCTGTTTCCGCTGCTCGTCGATTATCCCGAAACCAAGTTCGGGGGGTTCCTCGCGGTCACCCAGTACCGGTCCACCTCGATCCAGAACGAGATCAACGCCAATGGCTGGATGGTCTGGCCGCTGGTGCGCTACTCGCACCGCACGGTCAATTCCGCCCTGCCCGTGCCCGCGCCCGCGCCCCCGTCATGGATGATGGAGCGCAGCGAGGTGTGCTCGCGCTATTCCCAAGGCGTGGAGGACCCCCAATGCGTCTTCGGCAACACCCATATCCTGGGCACCGACGATCAGGGCCGGGACGTCTTTGCGCGGCTGGTGCACGGGTTCAGGATTTCCGTCCTGTTCGGGTTGACGCTCACCGTGCTGTCCTCGATCGTCGGGGTCGTGGCCGGGGCGGTGCAGGGCTATTTCGGCGGCTGGACGGACCTGTTGTTCCAGCGCTTCATAGAGATATGGACCTCGATCCCCTCGCTCTACCTGCTGCTGATCATCTCGAGCGTGATCGCGCCCAGCTTCTGGGTGCTCATGACCATATTGCTGCTGTTCTCGTGGGTGTCGCTGGTGGGCGTGGTGCGCGCCGAATTCCTGCGCGGCCGCAATTTCGAGTATGTGAACGCGGCGCGAGCGCTGGGAGTCGGCAATATCGCGATCATGTTCAAGCATCTTCTGCCCAATGCCATGGTCGCGACAGTGACGTTCATGCCGTTCCTGCTCGCGGGCTCGATCGGCACGCTCACATCGCTCGACTTCCTGGGGTTCGGCCTGCCGCCCGGCTCGCCTTCGCTGGGCGAGATGCTGGCCCAGGGCAAGAACAACCTCCAGGCACCCTGGCTGGGGCTGACGGGCTTTTTCTCGATTTCGATCATGCTCACGCTGCTGGTCTTTGCCGGTGAAGCGGTGCGCGACGCCTTCGATCCGCGCAAGACCTTCGGATAGGACCATGGCCTCACCCCTTCTCAGCGTACGCGATCTCGACGTCGCCTTCCGCATGGAAGGGGGAGACCTGACCGCTGCGCGCGGCGTGAGCTTCGATCTCGCACCGGGAGAAACGCTGGCACTGGTGGGTGAATCCGGATCGGGCAAGTCGGTGACCGCACTCTCGGTGCTGCGGCTGTTGCCATACCCCGCGGCCCATCACCCGTCCGGCGAGATCCTCTTTAAGGGCCAGAACCTGCTCAAGGCGGACATGGGCGCACTGCGCAAGGTGCGCGGCAATGCGATCTCGATGATCTTTCAGGAGCCGATGACCTCGCTCAATCCCGTGCACACGATCGAGCAGCAGGTGAGCGAGGTGCTGTTCACCCATCTGGGGCTCTCGAAAAGCGCGGCCCGGACGCGCGTGCTCGAGTTGCTCGATGCGGTCGGCATTCCCGATCCCGAGACCCGGCTGCGCTCCTTTCCCCACCAGCTTTCCGGCGGGCAGCGCCAGCGGGTCATGATCGCCATGGCTCTGGCCAACGAGCCGGACCTCCTGATCGCCGACGAGCCAACGACCGCGCTGGATGTGACTGTGCAGGCGCAGATCCTCGATCTGTTGAAATCGGTGCAGCGCCGCATGGGGATGGCGATGCTTTTCATAACCCATGACCTGGGGATCGTGCGCCGCATGGCCGACAAGGTGTGCGTGATGCAGAACGGAGAGATCGTGGAGCGCAACGCCACCGCCGAGCTGTTCGCTAACCCCCAGCATCCCTATACCCGCCATTTGCTGTCGTCCGAATTGTCCGATCCGCCCCCCGCCCATCGGGGCAGCGGCGAGACGATCATGAGCGCCCAAGACCTCAAGGTCTGGTTTCCCATCAAGCGCGGGCTCTTCCGCCGGACGATTGGGCACGTCAAGGCCGTGGACGGGATCGAGCTCTCCGTCCTCAAGGGCCAGACGCTGGGCGTGGTGGGGGAGTCGGGGTCAGGCAAGACGACGCTGGGGCTGGCGCTGTTGCGCCTGTTGCCCTCGGACGGGCGCATCGTCTTTCAGGGCACCGATATCGCCGGCCGGTCTTTCCGCCAGATGCGCCCCCTGCGGGCCGACATGCAGATCGTCTTCCAGGATCCCTTCGGATCACTGTCGCCGCGCATGACGGTGGGCGATATCATCGCCGAGGGGCTGGCGGTTCACAAACCGCGCCTTTCGGGGATAGAACGCGCCGAGAGCGTGAGCAAAGCGCTGGTGGAAGTGGGGCTCGATCCCATGATCACAGACCGCTATCCGCACGAATTCTCCGGCGGACAGCGCCAGCGCATATCGATCGCGCGCGCGCTGGTGCTCGAGCCCGATTTCATCGTCCTGGACGAGCCGACATCGGCGCTGGACATGAGCGTGCAGGCCCAGATCGTGAAGCTGTTGCGCGATCTGCAGGAGCGGCGCGGGCTCACCTATCTGTTCATCTCGCACAATCTGCGCGTGGTGCGGGCGCTGGCGGACCATGTGCTGGTCATGCACCATGGCAAGGTGGTCGAACGCGGCCCGACGGTGGAGATCTTCGACAATCCGCGACACGAGTATACCAAGACCCTGCTTGCAGCCGCTCTGGAAGACACGGACAAGTGAAGCTGCCAACAATTCACCACAGGGGGCTGATTAAGTGCCCTTTTCATTCACCGCCCGGAGAGCGAACGCCATGAACGTCCCCCCCCTCGCCATGCTGTTGGCCGCCGCCGGCGGGCTGTCGGCCGCCCTGCCCGCGTACGCGCAGGATGAGGGAGAATGGCGGCACGCGACCTCACTGACCGGCGAAGTCAAATACGCCGAAGACTTCGCGCATTTCGACTACGTCAATCCCGAGGCGCCCAAGGCCGGCACGGTCAGGCTCTCGGCGCAGGGCACGTTCGACTCGTTCAATCCCATCCTGCCCGAAGGACAGGCGGCCTCAGGGCTCGGGCTGGTCTATGAAACGCTGATGTCCAGTTCGCAGGACGAGCTTTACACCCAGTACGGATTGCTGGCCGAGGCCCTGCGCTACCCGGACGATTTTTCCTCGGTGACCTACAGGCTCGACGCGGATGCGCGCTGGCACGATGGCGAGCCGGTGACGCCCGAGGACGTGGTGTTTTCCTTTGAATCACTGGTAGAGCATTCCCCGTTCTACCAGAGCTATTATGCCAATGTGACGGACGTTGAGATCACCGGCGAGCGCGAGGTGACCTTTTCGTTCGACGAAGCCGGCAACCGCGAATTGCCCCATATCATGGGCCAGTTGCTCGTGCTGCCCAAGCACTGGTGGGAAGCGGAAAACGAGGACGGCGAGCCGCGCGATATCGGCGCTTCCACCTTCGAGACGCCCATGGGATCGGGGCCCTACAGGCTCGAAAGCTTCGTTCCGGGCCGCACGGTGACCTATGAGCGGGTGGCGGACTATTGGGGCCGGGACGAGCCGGTCAATGTGGGCCATTACAATCTCGATACCTACAGGGTTGAATATTTCCGCGACACCACGGTGATGTTCGAGGCCTTCAAGGCCGACGAGTTCGACTGGTGGCTGGAAAACACCGCCCGTCGGTGGGCGACTGCCTATGACTTCCCCGCGGTCGAGGACGGCCGCATCGTACGCGAGGAATTCGAGGAGCCCTATCGCAGCGCCGGGCTGATGTTCGGCTTCGTGCCCAACATGCGCCGCGAGCAGTTCGCCGACCCCAGGGTGCGCGAGGCGCTGAACTATGCCTTCGATTTCGAGGAGTTGAACCGGACGATCTTCTTTGGGCTCTATGAGCGTGTGGATTCCTATTTCTACGGCTCCGAGCTGCGCCATGAGGGCCTGCCCGAAGGTCTGGAACTGGAAATCCTCGAGGAGGTTCGCGACCTCGTTCCCGAGGAGGTCTTCACCGAGCGATACACCAACCCGGTCGGCGGCAATGAGGAGGCCGCGCGCGAGAATCTGCGCGAGGCGCTGCGACTCTTCGGCGAGGCGGGCTATATGCTCGATGGCAACCGGCTGGTCGATGCCGATGGCAACCAGTTCAGCTTCGAGATCCTGTTGAACGGCCCCCTGCTCGAGCCCATCGCGATCCATCTCGAATCCAACCTCGAGGCGATCGGCGCCGACGTTTCGGTGCGCACCGTGGACTCCCCGCAATATGTCAATCGGGTCCGGTCGCGCGACTACGACGTGATCTACCAGTCCTGGGCCCAGTCCATGTCGCCCGGCAACGAGCAACGCGATTTCTGGGGATCGAGCTCGGCCGATGTGAACAGCTCGCGCAATTATGCGGGCATCTCGGACCCCGGCGTCGACGCGCTGATCGACCGGATCATCTTTGCCGAGGATCGGGAAACGCTCGAGGCGGCGTCCAAGGCGCTCGACCGGGTGCTGCTGGCCAACCACTATGTGGTGCCCAGCTACGTAAGCACCGAGATGCGAACCGCGCGCTGGAACCGGTTCACCCATCCCGAAGAGCTGCCCTATTACGCGATCGGTTTCCCCGATATCTGGTGGTGGGACGAGGAAAAGGCGGCGGCCACGGGCGGCAACCGCTAGGACGCCCGGCTCCGGCTTCCGAAAGGGGCCGGAGCTTTTCTTTTTGTCCGCGCAGGTGCACAACAGGCTCATGAAACACGACGTCATCATTCTGGGCGCCGGCATCGTCGGCATATCCACGGGCATCCACCTTCTGCGCAGGGGCCGGTCGGTTCTGATCGTCGACCGGCGCGAGCCCGGGCGCGAAACCTCCTACGGCAATGCCGGGGTGATCCAGCGCGAGGGCGTGCGCCCCCACACCTTCCCGCGGGACCTTTCGACGCTGATGCAGGTGGGGCTGCACCTTTCGACCGCTGCGCGGTACGATCCGCTGGCGCTGCCGCGCTTTGCGCCACCGCTGCTGCGCTATTGGTGGAAATCCTCGCCCGGCAATTATCGGCAGATCGTGCGGAGCTATGCGCCACTGATCGGGATGAGCATCGACGAGCACGCCGATTTCATCGCGGCAGCGAGTGCGGACGATCTGGTCGTGCGCAAGGGCTGGATGTTCGTCTACCGCACCGCAGAGGCCCTGCGGCGCGACGCGGCCAAGGCGCGGGCCGACCACGAGCAGTTCGGGATCAACAGCTCTCAGATCGAGGGCGCGGAACTCGAGCGCCGCGAGCCCGACCTCAAGAAGGGGCTGGCCGGCGCGATCCACTGGCAGGACCCCTGGACCATCCGCAATCCCGGCGCGCTGGTCAGCGCCTATTTCGAACTTTTCAAATCGCTCGGCGGCACGTTCCTCAACGATCGGATCGACTCGCTGGAGACCGATGGCGAAGGCTGGAGCGTGCGCACGGCCAATTCCCTTGCCGAGGGCCGCGAGGCCGTGGTGGCGCTCGGGCCCTGGGCACCGGAGGTTCTCGAGCCGCTGGGCTATCGGCTGCCGCTGTTCGTCAAGCGCGGCTACCACATGCATTACGGCACGCGCGGCGAGGCCAAGCTCAACACCTGGATTCTCGACACGGAGGTCGGCTATCTCCTCGCGCCCATGACACAGGGGATAAGGCTGACGACCGGGGCGGAGTTCGCGCACCGGGATTCCGCACCCACCCCGATCCAGCTCGGCAAGGCCGAGGCCGAGGCGCGCAAGCTGTTCCCGCTCGGCGACCGCCTCGATCCCGAACCCTGGAAGGGCGCGCGGCCCTGCACGCCCGACATGATGCCGATCATCGGCCCGGCGCCCAGGCACAAGGGCCTGTGGGCCGCGATCGGGCACGCCCATCACGGGTTTACGCTCGGCCCGGCCACCGGACGGCTGCTTTCGGAGGCCATGACCGGAACCAGGCCCGCGATCGACATCTCCCCGTTTGCCATGGAACGCTTCCGGGGCAGCTACGGGCGCTGAGAAGCGGAACCGACTTATCGACCAACGCGTTGTGCGGCATTACTTAAAGCCATTGGAGCCTGCAATGAACAGGAACACCCTCTACATTCTTCTCGGCGCGCTGATCGTGGTGGTCATCGGGCTGGGAATCTACGTCTATCAGCAGGAAAGCGAGCCTTCGGGCGTTCAGGTCGAGATCAACGAAGAAGGGCTCTCGGTCGAGGGCAACTGACGCTCCAATAGACCCGGGCGGCCGTGATGGCCGCGACCATTTGCGGCAGACGTCTTTTCCCCGGCCGTCTGCCGCGCTATGGATTGCGCCGCGCGCCAGACGCGCTGTGTCGCATTCTTGACCGGGGGCTCCATGACCACCAACGCGCTGACCATCGCCGACCTCAAGGAGCAGGCCCGACGGCGGGTGCCGCGGATGTTCTTTGACTATGCGGATTCGGGCTCATGGACCGAGGGCACCTACCGCTCCAACGAGAGCGACTACGCCAAAGTGCTTTTCCGCCAGCGGGTGGCCGTGGACATGACCGACCGTTCGCTCAAGAGCGCGATGATCGGGCAGGACGTCTCGATGCCTCTGGCCATAGCGCCGACCGGGCTTTCGGGCATGCAGCACCCCGATGGCGAAATGCTGGGCGCCCAGGTGGCGACCGAGATGGGCATTCCCTTCACGCTCTCGACCATGAGCATCTGTTCGATCGAGGACGTGTCCGAGGCGATCGGCGGCAAGCCGTTCTGGTTCCAGCTCTATGTGATGCGTGACAAGGACTTCGTGGCCAATCTGATCGACCGGGCCAAGGCGGCGAACTGTTCGGCGCTGGTGATCACGCTTGACCTGCAGATCCTGGGCCAGAGGCACAAGGATCTGCGCAACGGGCTGTCCGCGCCCCCGAAATTCAATCTCAACTCGATGCTGCAGCTCGTCACCCGCCCGCGCTGGTGCTTCTCGATGCTGGGCACCAAGAGGCGCACCTTCCGCAACATCGTGGGCCACGCCAAGAGCGTGACGGACCTCTCCTCGCTCTCGGCCTGGACGGCCGAGCAGTTCGATCCGCACCTCGACTGGAAGGATCTCGAGTGGATCAAGGAGCGCTGGGGCGGCAAGGTGATCCTCAAGGGCATCATGGACCCCGAAGACGCGCGGCTGGCCGCCGACGCGGGCGCCGATGCCATCATCGTCTCGAACCATGGTGGCCGCCAGCTCGATGGTGCCCCCTCCTCGATCTCGGCCCTGCCGGCGATCGTCGATGCGGTCGGGGATCGTATGGAAGTGCATATGGACGGGGGCATCCGGTCCGGGCAGGACGCGCTGCGCGCGCTCGCGTTCGGCGCCAAGGGTGTCTATGTGGGCCGGCCATGGCTCTATGGACTGGGCGCTGGCGGCAAGCCGGGCGTGAAGCGCGCGCTTGAGATCATCCGGACCGAACTCGACACCACGATGGCGCTATGCGGTGAGCGCGACGTGCGCAATGTGGGACGGCACAATCTGCTCGATCCCGACATCTTCCAGAGCCGGCGCGCATGAGCGTTTCCGCCCATCCGCCTGCCCTGCCGGTCCATATCGTCGAGGCCGCGGTCCGGCTGGCGCTGGCCGAAGATCTGGGCCAGGCCGGCGACCTCACCAGCCAGGCGACCATCGCGCCCGACGCGGTCGCGACCGCCCGCATGGTTGCGCGCTCGGGCGGCGTGGTATGCGGGTTCGACTGCGCCCGGTCCGCATTCGCCCAGATCGGCGGCGCTCCGCGCGTAACGGTGATGGCCAGCGATGGCGAGGCCATAACCCCGGGCCAGGTGCTGCTGGAGGTCTCGGGCAACGCCCGCGCGGTCCTGGCGGCAGAGCGCACCGCGCTCAACTTCCTCACCCACATGAGCGGCGTCGCATCGCTGACCCGACGCTTTGTCGATCTGATCGAGGGCACGGGCGCCCGCATCTGCTGCACGCGCAAGACCACGCCGGGGCTGCGGGCGCTGGAAAAATACGCAGTGAAATGCGGCGGCGGCCAGAATCACCGGTTCGGGCTATCGGACGCGATCCTGATCAAGGACAACCATATTGCCGTTGCGGGCGGCGTCGGTGCCGCGCTGGCGGCGGCGCGGGCCTTTGCCGGCCATCTGGTCGCCGTCGAGATCGAGGTCGATACGCTCGACCAGCTCGCCGAGGCGCTGGATGCCGGGGCCGACGCGGTCCTTCTCGACAACATGGATGTGGATACCCTCAGGCGCGCCGTGGGGATGACTGGCGGGCGGGCCAAGCTCGAAGCCTCGGGCAATGTGACGCAGGAGACCGTCCGGGCGATAGCGGAAACCGGGGTGAATTTCATCTCCACCAGCCGGATCACCGCGGCATCCGTCCCGCTCGACATCGGGCTCGATATCGCCATCGGACACAGCATGTCCCGTTCTGATTGAATCAGAACGGGAGCGCCAAGTCCGTGATTTGTCGCCCAACACTTCGCTAACCATTTTCGGTGGCTCCGGGTTGATCCGGGAGCGCAGATCGTTGCGTACATCTTGCAGCCTTGCGAGCGAGTATATATATGCTCAGCATATTCACGCCCGATATATGGTTGCCGAGAAGCCCATGAACGTCAGAACTCTCTGCCTTTCGATCCTGCATGAGCGGGAGGCCAGCGGATACGAAATCCGGAAGATGTGCACCGAAGGGGAGTGTTCCTACTTCGTGGAGGCCAGTTTCGGCTCGATCTACCCGGCCCTCGCCCGGCTCGAGGAAGAGGGGCTGGTGGAAAGCCGGGTCGCACACCAGGCAGGAAAACCGTCCAAGAAAATATATGCGATCACCGAAGCGGGCCGGGAAGCCTTCATCGAGGCGCTCAGCGAGCCCTTGGGTGAGGACGTGTTCCGCAGCCCCTTCCTTCTGTTCGCGCGCTTTGCGCATCTGCTTCCTTCGGAGCTGGTGCGAAGGCGCGTGGACGAGCGGCGGGATCAACTGCGTAGCGAAATCGGGGAATTGACCGAGATGCGCGAGACGGTGGCAGGCGATCGCAAGAACAGCCATGCCAATGACGCATGGGTGCTAGGCTATGGGCTGGCTTGCCTCACGGCCGCTCTTGAGCATCTTGAGGGCAACATGGAAACGCTGATCGGTTCAGCCAGAGACAGTGACGGTTTGGCTGCGGCTGCAGAGTAGCCGCGCAGACCGTCTTGCGCCACGAGTGCTTGTGTATTAGTGGTCTATTACACCAATTTTGGAATACCAGGCGCCCCACTCCCTTGGGGCTGCGATTTTCAGGGACGCTCGGATGCGTTTTTTCAGGTCATATTTTCTCGCATTTCTCATCGTTCTGGGCATTGGGCTCTGGATGATCAGCGGCACCCTGATCGAGGGTGGACAGGGTGAAGGCCAGGGCGAGCAGCCGCTGGTGGAAGCCGTGGACGGCAACGACGGCCCGCTGCGCGGCTTTCTCGAAACGATCGGAGTGATCCAGCCCGAGGAAGAGGCCGAGGCCGAGGTCGTCGCTGTGGTCGAAGAAGAACAAGCTCCGGTCCAGAGCGTGCGCATACGTGGCTTTCAGGCCCAGGAAATGCCGGTGGTCGTCAATCTGCGCGGTCGCACCCAGGCCAATGCCGTGATCGCCTCGCGCGCCGAAACCAACGGCACGGTGCAGGAGGTGAATTTCACCAAGGGCCAGAGTGTTGAGGCTGGCGATCTGCTGTGCACGCTCGACCAGGGCACACGGCAGGTCAGGTTGACCACCGCCGAAGCCCAGCTCGAGCAGGCCCGGGCCGATCTCGAGAACAACCAGCAATTGCGTGAACGGGGCGTGGCACCGGCCAATTCGGGCCGCCAGTTTGAAGTGGCGCTACGCTCGGCGGAAGCCAATTACGACGAAGCGCTGGCCGAACTGGAGCGCACCGAAATCCATGCAGAAGTTTCCGGGATCATCCAGGATCCGCTGGCCACGGTAGGCGACAGCCTGTCGGCCGGCGGGGAATGCGCCACGATCGTCCAGCTCGATCCAATGCTTTTCATGGGCGACATCGCCGAAGCGCGCGTCGGCACGCTGGCGCCGGGCGAGGAGGCGACCATCACCACCGTGACCGGGCAGGAAGTGACCGGCACGGTGCGGTACGTCGCCTCGCGCGCCAACGAGCAGACCCGGACCTTCGCGATCGAGATCGAGATGGCCAATTCCGATGGCGCGATCCGAGACGGGGTGACCGCCGAAGCCGTGGTGCAATTGCCCGCGATCCAGGCCCACCTCATTCCGCAGTCGGTCCTCACTCTCGACGCCGAGGGCGTCATGGGTGTGAACGCGGTGGAAGGGGATGTCGTCGCGTTCTACCCCGTGCAGATCGTCCGCGACACGCGGGAAGGCGTGTGGGTGACCGGGCTGCCCGAGACCACCGACATCATTACCGTCGGACAAGAATATGTTCAGACCGGTCAGACCGTGACCGCAACGCGGGAAGGCGAAGGGGCCTGATCCGATGATCAATTTCCTAGAAGCGACCCTGCGCCGACCGCGAACCGTGCTCACTGTCATGGTGGTGTTGTTGTTCGCAGGCGTCTCGGCCTATATCAATCTCCCCAAGGAGAGCATGCCGAACATCGACGTGCCGTATCTCTACGTTTCGGCCTCGATGACCGGCGTTTCCCCACGCGACGCGGAACAGATGCTCGCCCGGCCCATCGAGCAGGAACTGCGCGACCTCGACGGGCTGGCCAATATCAGCTCGACTGCGACCACCGGCCACGCCTCGATCTTCCTCGAGTTCGACATCAACTTCGACAAGGATCAGGCGATGAGCGACACGCGCGAGCGTGTCGAGCGCGTGCGGTCCCAGCTTCCCAGCGATGCCGACGATCCCACGGTCAACGAGATCGACATCCAAGGCTTCCCCACCATCACCGTCTCGGTGTTCGGGGACGTGCCCGAACGCACGCTGACCCGGTATGCAGAGGAGCTTCAGGACGAACTTGAGAACAATGTGTCCACGGCCCGCGACGTCACGCTCTCGGGCGCGCGTGAAGAAGTGCTCGAAGTCGTGGTCGACCAGTTGCGGCTCGAATCCTACAACCTGACCACCAATGAGCTCTTCGATGCGCTGGCACGCAACAACCTGATCGTTCCCGCCGGTTCGCTCGACACCGGCCAGGGCCGCTTCGACATCGAAGTGCCCGGGCTGATCTCGAGCGCCCAGGACGTGCAGACGCTGCCGCTCAAATCGGTGGATGGCACCGTCATCACCTTCTCGGACGTGGCGACCATCAACAGGACGTTCAAGGACGCTACCGAGTTCACCCGCGTCAACGGGGCACCTGCGCTGATCCTTGGGGTCAACAAGGCGACCGGCACCAATATCATCGAGAACTCGCGGCTGGTGCGGGAAACCGTCGAGCGGGTGACCGCAGACTGGCCGGCGGCGGTGCAGGTGAGCTATGTGCTCGACCAGGCCGTTTCCGCGGAGGAAATGCTGCTCAGCCTCGAGAACTCGGTGATGACCGCCATCGTCTTGGTAATGATCGTTGCCGTGGCACTTCTGGGCCTGCGCCCTGCCCTTCTGATCGGGCTGTCGATCCCCGTCTCGTTCATGACGAGCTTTTTCATCCTGCAGATGCTGGGCATCACGGTGAACATGATGATCATGTTCGGCCTGGTGCTGACGGTGGGCATGCTGGTCGATAGCGCCGTGGTCATGGTTGAGTACGCGGTCCGCAAGATTTCCGAGGGCATGTCGCGCAAGGAAGCGTTCATCCGCGCGGCGCGGCTGATGTTCGTACCGATCCTGTCGTCGATGGCCACCACGATCGCGGCGTTCCTGCCCCTCCTGCTCTGGCCGGGGATCATCGGGCGCTTCATGAGCTATTTCCCGATCATGGTCATCGTGACCCTGACCGCTTCGCTCATCACGTCCATGATCTTCATCCCCGTCGTGGGCGGGATCATCGCGCGCTGGAAGGTGAGCGAAGAAGAACAGGAAAAGGCCAAGATGCTCAGCGCCCAGGGCGCGGCAACCTTCGACCACCGCAACATGAAGGGCCCGGTGGGCGCTTATCTGAGGGTTCTGGCCTTCTCGATCCGGCACCCCATCCTCGTGCTCGTATTGATGGTCGGAAGCATCGGAGCGATCTTTACCGCCTATGCGGCCAATCCCACGGGCGTCGTCGCCTTCCCCGTGACCGAACCCGAATACGGCACGGTGGCGGTGACGGGCATCGGCAATTACTCGCCGGTCGAGGTCCGCGACATGCTGATCGAGGTGGAAGAGGCGATCCTTCCGGTTTCCGGGATCAAGGAAATCGTCATGAACTTCGGGTCGACCGGCGCGCTCGGCACGGTCCCGCCCGATACCATCGGCAATTTCCAGCTCGAGCTCGCAGCCTGGAAGGACCGGCTTCCGGCCGAACAGATCTTTGAGGAAATTCGCGCCCGCACCGCCGATATTTCGGGCATCGGGGTCGAAGTTTCCGGGCTCGAGGGCGGCCCCCCTGCAGGCAAGGACATCAACGTGCGAGTCGAGACCACCCGGCTCGATGACCTGGTTCCGGCAGTGGAGCAGGTACGCGATTTCGTCGAGAACGAGCTGGGCAACACCACTGATGTCGAGGATGGACGGGCCCTGCCGGGTATAGACTGGCTGGTGACCGTAGACCGCGAGCAGGCCGCACGGTTCGGCGTGGGCGTGAGAGAACTCTCGCCATACGTACAGCTCGTGACCTCGGGCGTTACCATCGGCACCTACCGGCCCGAGGATGTCAGCGAGTCGCTCGATATCGTGGTGCGCCTGCCCCAGGACCAGCGGACGTTCGACGCGCTGGATTCGCTACGCATCGTCACCCCGCAGGGCCTGGTTCCGGTCTCGAACTTCATCAGCCGCGAGGCGGTGCCCACGGTGGCCGACATCTCGCGTACCAACGGGCTCTACACCATGAGCGTGCTGGCCAATGTCGAAGGGACCAACCCCGAGACCGGCGAACCGGTGATGGCGCTCGAGAGGGTCGAGGAGTTGCGGGCCTGGATCGACGGCCAGGACTGGGCCGATGGGGTAACCTTCGAGTTCGGCGGCGCCGACGAGCAGACCGCCGAGACAACCGAGTTCCTGAGTCAGGCCGGCGTCGGCGTGCTGTTCCTGATGTTCCTGATCCTGCTCACGCAGTTCAACAGCTTCTATCAGGTGTTCCTGACGCTCTCGACCGTGCTTATGTCCACGGCCGGCGTGGTACTGGGGATGCTGGTGACCGGACAGTCGTTCTCGGCCATCATGACCGGTATTGGCGTCATCTCCCTGGCGGGCATCGTGGTGAACAACTCGATCATCCTGATCGACACGTTCAATCGCCTGCGCGAAGAGGGCGTGGAAGCGATCACGGCGACGTTGATGACCGCGGCACAGCGTCTGCGCCCGATCATGCTGACCACCATTACCACCGTCATGGGGCTGGTCCCGATGGCTGCGGGAATCAACTTCGACTTCTTCAACAGAACGCTGGAAATCAACGGCCTCTCGGGGGCCTGGTGGTCCCAGCTCACCACCGCGGTGATTTCGGGACTGACCTTCTCTACGGTCCTGACGCTGATCGTGGTTCCTGTGATGCTGGCCGCGCCGACGCTCTGGGCAAGACAATTGGGGGCCATCAAGAGGGCTCTGGGCGGGCTGATGGCGTCGATCGTCGGGCTGTTCAGGCGCCCCACCAAAGCGACCACCCCCGATGGAAGTCGGGTAGAGGTGCCCGATGAGCATCAGGCCCCGCTTGCGGCGCAAACCGCAGACGGGCTGGGAGACGAACCGGCCGATACCACCGGACTGGTCGAAAAGGAAAAGAACGGCGTGACCGTGGTGTCCCGCCAGGCTGCCGAATAGGCGGCGAACCCAAAGACTGGCTGTCCTCCAAAGCCGTCAGTCCGCCCGCTCCCCAGAGATGGGGAGCGGGCATTTTCATGGGCGACTTCGGTAGGCGCTTGGAGCGTTTCCAGAAAAAGTGGAAACACTTTTCCGGTTCGGACACGCGACAAATCAGAGACTTAGAGCACCTGTTCTGATTCAATCAGAACAGGATATGCTCTAATGTTCGCCCGGCTGGGGCGCGGGCTGGCGGATGACGTATCCGTCGGGATCGGTCTGGGCGGCGCGCAGGCGCTCGGTGGCCTCTGCGGCCTCGCGCTGGCGGTTCCACATCTGGGCGTAAAGGCCGTTGTCGGCCAGAAGCGAAACATGGGTCCCGCGCTCGGCGACCCGGCCTTCCTTGAGGACGATGATCTCGTCTGCGTTGACCACGGTGGACAGGCGGTGCGCGATGACGAGGGTCGTCCGCCCTCTCGAGACCGCCTCGAGCGCCGTCTGGATTTCCTGCTCGGTATGAGTATCGAGGGCGGACGTGGCCTCGTCGAGAATGAGGATCGGCGGTGCCTTGAGGATGGTGCGCGCGATGGCCACGCGCTGCTTTTCCCCGCCCGAGAGCTTGAGCCCGCGCTCGCCCACCTGGGTATCGAACCCTTGGGGCAGCATTTCTATGAAGCCGCCGATCTGGGCCATGCGGGCGGCTTCGGCGATCTCCTCACGCGAGGCGTCGGGCCGGCCATAGCCGATATTGTAGGCGATGGTGTCGTTAAAGAGCACGGTATCCTGCGGGACCATGCCCACGGCGGCGCGCAGCGATTGCTGGGTAACCGACCGGACATCCTGTCCGTCGATCTCGATCCGGCCCTCGATCGCATCGTAGAACCGGAAGATCAGCCGCGAGATGGTCGATTTGCCCGCCCCCGAGGGCCCGACCACGGCGATGGTCTTGCCGGCGGGCACCTCGAAGCTGACGCCGCGCAGGATGGGCCGGTCCGGATCGTAATGAAAGTGCACGTCGTCGAACCGGAGCACCGGCCCGGAGATGGCCAGCGGGCGAGCATCGGGCGCGTCCTCGATCTCGGGCGGCTGGTCGAGCAGCGCGAACATGGTCTCGATATCGGCGAGCGACTGGCGGATTTCCCGATAGACGAAGCCGATCTGGTTGAGGGGCCGCTGGATCTGCATCATGAAGGTGTTGAGCAAAACGAAATCGCCGACTGTCAGGTCGCCGTTCATCACGCCCCAGGCGGACATGAGCGAGAGCACGACCATGCCGATCCAGAAGATAACGCCCTGCCCCAGATTGAGCAGGCCGAGCGAGGTCCAGATGCGGGTGGCGGAGCGCTCGTATCCTTCCATGGCGCCATCGAAGCGACGGGCTTCGAGCTCCTCATTGCCGAAATATTTCACGGTCTCGAAATTGAGCAGGCTGTCGATGGCCTTGGCGTTGGCGTCGGTGTCGCTCTCGTTCATGTCGCGCCGGATGGCGATGCGCCAGTTGGACGCCTGCACGGTGAAAACGAGGTAGGCCCCGATCATCACGACCAGCACTGCAAGATAGGAAAACCCGAACAGCCAGGCGAAGATGGCCCCTACGATTACGAATTCGACCACGGTGGGGGCGGTGTTGAGCATGGTGAAGCGCACCACCGTCTCTATGCCCTTGGTGCCGCGCTCGATCACCCGGCTCAGCCCGCCCGTGCGCCGCGCCAGATGGAAGCGCAGCGAGAGCCGGTGCATGTGCTTGAACGTGCGGTGCGCGAGCCGACGGACCGCGTTCTGGCCGACGCTGGCGAACAGGATGTCGCGCAATTGCTGGAAGCCGGTGTCAACGATCTGGCCGATGCCATAGGCGATGACCAGGATGAGCGGGATCGAAAGCCCCAGAATAAGCGCCGCGTCCGGGCCGCTCGTGTCGAGCGTGTCGACGATCCCCTTATAGGCAAAGGGCACAAGGGTGGAGGCCACCTTGGCCAGCGCCAGCGCCCCGATGGCCAGCATGACGCGCCGGCGCAGGTCGGGACGATCCGCCGGCCAGATATAGGCCCAAAGATTGCGGATCGTGGATACGAGCGCGCCCTGATCGGCACTGACCGAGCGTTGCGTGTCAGCCATCTGTGGCCCTTCCTGAAATTTCGGTTTGTCGCCGGTCAGCCCGTCGGCGTCACGACGCGCGGTCCAGCCCCTGCACGCAAGATGAGGCCGCCGGCGCGGCCAACTCGTCGCAATAGCTGCCGGTGGCTGCCGCGAAGGCGGAGAGCCGGTCGACGCACACCTGGTAGTTGTTTCGGGTGCCCTGGGCCCGGCGCTCGATGACACCGGCGTCGAGAAGCACCTTGAGATGCTGGGACACCGTGCTCTGAGCCAGCGAAAGGCAGGAGGTGAGGTCGTTGCAGCAGCAATGGGTGCCGCGCCCCGAAAGGATGCGCAAGATTTCAAGCCTGACCGGATGCCCGAGCGCGCGCATCACGGCGGAAAGTTCTTCGGTGTTCATGGCGGCATCTTTCATCGTAAAATGACGATAAAAGATGCCGCTCAAGGATGCAAGCTGCATGAGCGTTTCGCGGAAAATGCCTGTCCCAGAGGGCGCCTTGTCAGGCCGGGGCACTTTTCCAGTTCGCAAACACCGGCATCTTCATGTGAAAAAGGCGCTGCCAGTAGCAGCGCCTTTTAGATGTGCATCAGGGTGGTTCAGCCTATTTGTCCGAAGCCTGATCGTCGGGCATATCCCCGATGACCGCATCGGTTCCCGGCAGATCGAAGATCTGGCCCGGGTAGATGAGGTTAGGATTGCGAATCTGATCTGTATTGGCCTCGAAGATCTGCGTGTACCGAATACCCTGCCCGTAAACCCGACGGGCAATGGTCCAGAGATTGTCGCCCCGCCGGATGATCGCACTGCCGGAGACGACCCTGTCCCCTTCGCGCACACCGACCAGAGTGGGTACCTCATCCTCATCGGCAGGCTCGGCCATAGGTTCGGCTGGCGCTTCGGGCTCGGCTGCCGGCTCGGCAGGCGTTTCGACCTCAGGCTCGGCGGCTTCCTCGGCCATCTCCATGGCAGGAGCCGGTTCAGCCGGGGCTTCGGGCTCGCTCACAGGCTGATCAGCCATCGGCTCATCGACCGGCGCGGGCTCGACAGGGGCCTCTATCTCAGGCTCGGCGGTGTCCTCAGCCATTTCCATCGCGGGAGTGGGCTCAACGGGAGCCTCCGGCTCGCTCACGGGCTCTTCGTCAGTCATGGACTCGTCGACCTGTGCCGTCTCGACAGGGCTCTCCACTTCAGGCTCGGCGGTCTGCTCGGCCATCTCCATCGCAGGAGCAGGCTCGGCGGGAGCCCCGGGCTCACTCACAGGCTCATCGACCGGTGCCGGCTCAACAGGTGCCTCGGCCTCGGGCTCAGCGGTCTCCTCGGCCATGTCCATCGCGGGATCAGGCTCAGCGGGAGCCTCGGGCTCACTCACAGGCTCATCAGTCATCGGCTCGGCGACCTGTTCGGGCTCGGCAGG
>NZ_RZMX01000059.1:353546-359091 GCF_003992665.1 Pelagibacterium montanilacus | reverse complement strand
CGGTCTGCTCGGCCATTTCCATCGCAGGAGCAGGCTCAACGGGAACTTCCGGCTCGCTCACGGGCTCATTAGCCATCGGCTCATCGACCGGCGCAGGCTCGACGGGTGCCTCGACCTCGGGCCCGGCAGCTTCCTCCGCCATCCCTATGGCGGAAGCAGGCTCAGCAGGGGCCTCGGGCTCATTCACAGGCTCATCAGCCATCGGCTCGGCGACCTGTTCGGGCTCGGCAGGTGCCTCGACATCAGGCTCGGCGGTCTGCTCGGCCATTTCCATCGCAGGAGCAGGCTCAACGGGAACTTCCGGCTCGCTCACGGACTCATCAGCCATCGGCTCATCGACCGGCGCAGGCTCGACGGGCGCCTCGACCTCGGGCTCGGCAGGTGCCTCCATCTCGGGCTCGGCGGTTACCTCGGCCATCTCCATAGCAGGAGCGGGCTCAACAGAGGCCTCCCGCTCGCTCATCGGCTCATCGGCCATCGGCTCGTCAACCGGTGCGGGCTCGACAGGCGCCTCGACCTCGGGCTCGGCTGCTTCCTCAGCCATCTCCATAGCAGGAGCGGGCTCAACGGAGGCCTCCGACTCGCTCACCGGCTCATCAGCCATCGGCTCGTCAACCGGCGCGGGTTCCGCAGAAGTCTGGGGACCAGGCTCTGAGGCGTCCTCGGCCATCTCCATCGCTGGCGTCGGTTCGGCCGGTGCTTCGGGCTTGGGCTGGTTCGACTGCGGCAGCGTATCGGCTTCGGCGACCACCAGCGGCTCTTCGGAGGGCGCCGCGTCCTCGGCCGGCAGGTCGAGCACGAAGTTGACTTCGGCACGGGCCACCACGCTGCCATCGGGATTGAGCATGTCCACGCGCACGCGCTGGGTGCCGGGCTCGAGCACATCGCTGGTTTCGGCGAGCCAGCGCCCACCGCGCACGACGGTTTCGGCGACCGCCTCATTGTCCACGTAAAGCCGGACGGCATAGCCGTCCTCGCCGGCGCCGGCGAAAAAGTTCAGGTCCCCGTCGATCTCGACGGCGTCGATGCTGGGCTGGGCGACAGCCACTGCCGGCGGAGCAGACGCTGCGGCGGGCTCTGATCCCGGCGCCATGGCATCAGTAGCCTCCGCCTCCGGTTCGGCGTCGTCCGTCTCTTCTTCGCGCGCAGCGTCATCGGCTGCCGGTTCATTCGCTTCTGCAGGCTCAGGGGTTTGATCGGGCTCGGCCGCATCATCCTGCGGCGCGGCGTCGGCCTCCGGGAATTCCTGCGGCTGGTCGGGCTCGTCCTCGGGCTCCGTCGTCCGGGCCTCGGGGGCGTCGGTGGGCTCGTCTCCGGCATCGGGAGCGCTGGCCACCTCGAAGGTCTCGAGCCCCTGAAGGATGCGGCTCGCCTCTCCGGGCTGCGCGGCGATGACCAGAGGTTCGCCGGCCCGGTCGTCCTGGACGACCACGATGATCGAAGTCTCCGCCTCGATGCCGGTCTCGGTGTCGAGAACGCGCAATTCGATACCGCCGGTCGGCAGCGGCTCGGTGGCCACAAAGGCCCAATCGCCGGCGCGGCCGGCCTCTTCACTGCCGATCACATCCTCGTCGGCGAAAATCTCGACGCGGGCTCCGGGCGTGGCACTGCCAGCCAGAACCATCGAGCCATCGGGCTCGACGCGCACGATGGAGAATTCCGGCGCGGCCGGTTCGGGCGCTCCGGCTGGCTCGGGCGCACTCTCTTGCTGGGATGGCTGGGCCGCGTCCTCGGGCGCTGCACTCCGGCCAGCCTCGGCGCTATCGGGCTCAGCGGTGGCCGTGGCGTCCGGCGCATCAGCCTCCTGCGTGGGCATCACAGGCTCGGCGTCGGCGACCTCGAGCGTGGATTCCTCATCATCGCCGGTCGCGGCCCGCGCGTCGTCCTGCACGATGTCGGCCTGCTCGTCCTCGTCAGCCTGCCCGACCTCGGGCTGGTCGGCCTCTTGCTCCTCGGTGGCGGCGGCGTCCGGCATCTCTGGCGCGTCATCGCCCTCCTCCGCCTCGCCCACACTCATCACGCCGTCGACCGGCATGCCCGTGGCGTCATCGGCAACGGTTGGCATTTCCTCGGGCGCAAACACCGTTTCGGCCATGCAGGGGCCGAAATCACCACGCTGGACGCATGAGACCATGCCCGGCCCGATCATGATGCCGGACACCAGAACCCCGGTGGCGATAACGGCGCCGACGGTCAGGACGACAGGTGTGAGGGGTTTGGCCAGTTTCGCCTCCTTGGCATGGTGATAACCCTGGCCATGCGCAAGCACTGCATGACCCAAGGGGAGAGAGATGAACTATTTACCCGCGGATGTCTTCATCAACTTATAGGTAAACGACTCATACAAGGCCTCAAAAGAGGCATCAATGATGTTGGGCGAAACGCCCACCGTAAACCAGCGCGCGCCAGTATCGTCGCGGCTTTCGATCAGAACGCGCGTGACCGCGCCCGTGCCCCCATTGAGTATACGCACCTTGAAGTCCACAAGTTCCAGATCGTCGATCCGCGCGGAATACTTGCCCAGGTCCTTGCGCATGGCAAGATCGAGCGCGTTGACCGGACCATTGCCCTCGGCCACCGACATATAGGTCTCGCCCTCGATATCGAGCTTGACCACCGCCTCGGACATGGTGACGAGTTCTCCGCGTGCATTGAAGCGGCGCTCCACAGTGGTGCGATAACTTGTGACGCGGAAGTATTCGGGGAGCGAGCCCAGCGCCTTATGGGCGAGAAGCACGAAGGAAGCCTCGGCGCCGTCATAGGAATAGCCGCGCGCCTCGCGCTCCTTGATCTGGCGCAGCAGCCGATCGAGCCGCGGATCGTCCTTGGCGATGTCGAATCCGGCGCGCCCCAGGAGCGACAAGAGGTTGGATTTGCCCGCCTGCTGGCTGACCATGACCGCCCGTTCATTGCCCACGCTTTCGGGCGGCACATGCTCATAGGTTGATGGATCCTTTGCCAGCGCCGAGGCGTGGATGCCCGCCTTGGTGGCAAAGGCCGACGCGCCCACATAGGGCGCCTGCCGGTTCGGCGCGCGGTTGAGGATTTCATCGAAGGCGCGCGACACATGGGTGAGGTTCCCGAGCGTTGCGCGGGTCACGCCCGTCTCCAGCTTCTCGGCATAAGCCGGCTTGAGCACGAGTGTCGGGATGAGCGACACCAGATTGGCATTGCCGCAGCGCTCGCCCAGCCCGTTGAGCGTGCCCTGGATCTGGCGCACCCCCGCCTCGATGGCGGCGAGGGAATTGGCCACCGCGTTGCCGGTGTCGTCATGGGCGTGGATGCCCAGCTTGTCGCCCGGCGCAACGGTCATGACGTCGGCGACGATCTCCCCGATCTCGGAGGGCAGCGTGCCGCCATTGGTGTCGCAGAGCGTGATCCAGCGGGCCCCGGCCCCGAGTGCGGTGCGCACGAACTCGAGCGCATAGGTCCGATTGGCCTTGTAGCCGTCAAAGAAGTGCTCGCAATCGACATGGGCTTCCTTGCCGGCGGCGATCGCGGCGGCGACGCTCTCTGCGAGGCTCTTGAGGTTTTCCTTCGTGGAGATGCCGAGCGCCAGCTTGACCTGATGGTCCCAGGCTTTCGAGACGAAGCACACCGCGTCGGACGCCGAACCCAGCAGTTCCTGGAGGCCCGGGTCGTTCTCGACCGAGCGCCCGGCGCGCTTGGTCATCCCGAAGGCCACGAAGCCGGCCCGGGAGACCCTCTTGCTTTCAAAGAACGCGGTGTCGACCACATTGGCGCCCGGATAACCGCCCTCGACATAATCGATACCGATGCCATCGAGCAGCGCGGCAATCGCCAGCTTGTCCTCGAGCGAGAATTCGACGCCCGCGGTCTGGGCGCCGTCGCGCAGGGTGGTATCGAACAGATAGAGGCGTTCCTTGGTCATTGGGTCCTACCGGTCTCTTGGCTCTTGTTCTGGCTCTTGTCTTGCCTGTCATCGTGGCCATCGCCCCTGCGCTCATCGTCGGGCTCTTTATCGGGGTGCTGGAAGTTTTGCAGCGCGCCATAGGCGCGCGCGGCTTCGGGCGTGTCGGCCAGTGGTTTTTCGGGCAGCGAAAGGAGGCTGGCCAGCCCCGGGTGGGCATTGGCGACCTCCAGCGCGTGATCGAAGCTGAGCGCTTCCGGGGTGTCGAAGGCGCCAAGCGCGATTGCGCAGCGTTCCGGGGACCACTCGAAGGTCAACGGTGTGCCGCAGCGGGGGCAGAACCCGCGCTCGGCGGCCGAAGAGCTTCTGAACCGGGTCGGGCGCTCGCCGATCCAGTCCAGGTGCTCGCTGGCCACCGCTGCATAGGCGCCGAACAGCCCGCCGGTCGCCTTCTGGCACATGCGGCAGTGGCAGGCGACGACCTTGATGAGCGGCCCCTTTATCCGGAACCGCACGGCGCCGCATTGGCAGCCTCCCGTCAGACGCGCGCTCACGGCTGCTGCTCGCGAGGCGGCCAGTCCTCGGTGTCGTGATCCGGGTGCTGGTTGGAGTGGATGCCCGCCATGAACTCACGCCACTCGTCGGGGTTCTCGCGCAGTGGCAGCGCGGTCAGCCGGTCGAAAAAGGCGAGCTTGTCGCCCGTATTGACCTGGATTTCGGGCGCGACTTTCTCGGGCTCATCGAACGCGCCGATGGCAAATTCCAGCCCGAACCGCGTTTCATAGGCGAGCGGGGTCCCGCACTCCCCGCAAAAGGCACGGCGCGCGGCGTTGGACGACTGGAACCATTTCGGCTGCCCGCGGGTCCAGTGCCCGTCATGGGTGGTGACCAGGGGCCCGAAAAAGCTGCCGAACGCCTTCTGGCACATGCGGCAATGGCAGATCGACCCCACCCCGACCAGCTTGGTGCCGAACCGGATCGCGCCGCACTGGCATCCGCCCGTGAGGGTTTCACTCGGCGTCATAGGGAGCCTCCTTTTGCAGCGCGTGCCAGATCGCATCGGCCACCGCCTGCGGCTCTGCGGTCAACTGGCTGTTCCAGACGCGCAGGAGGGTAAATCCACGGGCACCAAGCCACGCGTCCCTCGCGGTATCGGCGCGACTGTCCAGGTGCTGGCTGCCGTCGAGCTCGACGATCAGCCGCGCCGAATGGCAGACGAAATCGGCGATATAGGGCCCGATGGGCACCTGGCGGCGGAATTTGTAGCCGGCAAAGCGGCGGTCCTTGAGCAACAGCCACAGCCTGCGCTCGGCATCGGTGGGATTGCGCCGCATGGATTTGGCAAAGCCACGGTTGCGGCGGGGCGTTTCTGCACGACGCGAAGCATCAGCGAGCCGCCTGGACCCCTCATCCGTCTCGGGCCTGCGGCCCGATCCACCTTCTCCCTCAAGGGGAGAAGGGAGGCTGGGGCTGGGCGCAGGGGCGGAGGGGTTTTCCGCCTCGGCTGACACGGGGGAATGCGGCGCTGGCGTCTTCGCCCCCTTGTCTCCGTGCGAGAAAGAAATCGGTGTTGAGGGGGCGTGGCCTGAGCGCTCGGATTCTACCACGCGCGACCCCTCATCCGTCTCGGGCCTGCGGCCCGATCCACCTTCTCCCTCAAGGGGAGAAGGGAGG
>NZ_RZMX01000059.1:0-353496 GCF_003992665.1 Pelagibacterium montanilacus | reverse complement strand
GCTGGGCGCAGGGGCGGAGGGGTTTTCCGCCTCGGCTGACACGGGGGAATGCGGCGCTGGCGTTGTCGCCCCCCTCTCCCCTTGAGGGAGAGGGGCCGGGGGTGAGGGGTCCTTGTGCGGGTCGCCCGCACTTGGGACGGCGTGTCTATCGCTCACCGCTTGACCTCCCATTTGGTCCGGCGCTCGCCGGTCTCGGGGTCCTTGTAGTCCATGAGCTGGATGCCCTGCTCGAGCAGTTCGGCGCGGATGGCGTCGGCTTTGGCGAAGTCCTTGGCGGCGAGGGCTTCGAGGCGGGCGTCTCTCGCGGAAATAATCGTGATCTCGTCGATCTCCGGGACGGTCGCCGTATTGACGTTATAGTTACCGCTCTCAGCCCTCATAACATGGTGTGACGGACTATTTTGCTTCAACCCGACGCCGAGGATTTTCAACAAGGCCTGAGCCATTGCGACCCCATGGTCCGACCTTAAGTTTTCTTTACCGACCACTATCCTGATTGCATCGCTGATACGCAGGTCATCCAGAAGGGCGTCTTGCAGTTCCAGCGACAGCTCCGGCAACTGGTCCACATCCACCGCACTCGCGCGGCGAGACACCCGGGTCCAGATGTTCTCCGCCTCCTCCAGCCGCGCAACGGAAAAGTCGATCGGTTCGCGGTAGTGGGTCATCAGCATGGCGAGACGCAGGACTTCGCCGGGCCAGGTGCGGCCACCGAATTTCTCGGTTTCCAGCAGATCGTGGATGGTGACGAAATTGCCTTCGGACTTGCTCATCTTCCGGCCTTCGACCTGAAGATAGCCGTTGTGCATCCAGACGTTCGCCATATTGGGCGTCTGGTTGGCGCAGCAGGATTGGGCGATTTCGTTTTCGTGGTGGGGGAAGATCAGGTCCAGCCCGCCGCCGTGGATGTCGAAGGTGTCGCCCAGAAACGCCTTGCTCATGGCCGAGCATTCGATGTGCCAGCCGGGCCGGCCCCGGCCCCAGGGACTTTCCCAGCCCGGCTCGTTGGCGTCTGACGCTTTCCAGAGCACGAAATCGGCCGGGTTCTCCTTGTGGGACTCCACCGCGACGCGGGCGCCGGCGATGTTGTCCTCGAGGTTGCGGCCCGAGAGCCGCCCGTACTGCTCCATCGAGCCGACGCGGAACAGCACCTCGCCGCCCGCCGCATAGGCATGGCCTTGCCCCACGAGGGTCTCGATCATCGCGATCATGTCGGGGATATGGGCGGTCGCGCGTGGCTCGTGGGTCGGCGCAAGGCAGCCGAGGGCGGCGACGTCGCGGTGGAACTGGGCCGCCGTGGTTTCGGTGACCCGGGCGATGGCGTCGTTGAGCGGCAGGTCGGGGAAATCCCGAGCGGCGCGGGCATTGATCTTGTCGTCCACGTCGGTGATGTTGCGCACATAGGTGACGTGGTTCTCGCCGTAGACATGGCGCAGAAGCCGGAACAGGACGTCAAAGACGATCACGGGCCGCGCGTTGCCGATATGGGCGAAATCGTAGACTGTCGGCCCGCACACATACATGCGAACGTTGCGCGCATCGATGGGTGCGAAATCTTGCCTGGCACGCGTCAGCGTGTTGTGAAGCCTGAGCGCTGGTGCGTCTGCCGACATGTGAATGGTCAATCCCTCAGCCAGAAATGATCGCTCCGGCAGCGGGTCCAATCCTGATGTCTGGATGATGAAAACCGCGCCGCCAACGAGTGGTTAGCGGATAATGATGCAGCCGATGATGCAGATCGGGGTCATGGTTTTCATGGCGCGCACCATGGACGCTCGCGCACGCGAAATCAAGCGGCAATAAGAAACGGGCGGCACCTGAGCGCCGCCCGCCATGACGCACTTTGGAGAAGCGCGTTCCGGGTCAGTCGGCCCGGAACTGACCGTGGCAGGCTCTGCATGTCGCTCCCACGGCACTGATGTTGGCGACGTATCCTTCCTGATCGGCCACATCGGCAGCAGCGAGCGCGGCTTCGGCCGCAACCAGCGCATCGTCGAAGAGGGCCAGGAAGGCCTCGCGATTCTCGAACGCGGCCGGCAGCGTTTCGCCGAGCGTCTCGGGGTTCTCGAAAAGATTGGGCAGGATCGTGAAATTCTCGACGAAGGTCTGCGCTGCGACAACGGCATCCTGGCCCGTTGCGTCCGCCGCGCCGCGCAGGGTCATCCCGTTCGACCGCATCAGCTCCGTCCGCTGGGCGACTTCGTCCTCGCCCTGGGAAAGCACCGGCGAGCCAGCGCCTATGGCCAGTGATGCCGCCAGAACCAGCGTCCAGATTTTCGGTTTTCTGCTCATCGGCGCGTTGTGTCCCTCAAGGTCGCCGGCGCATCGGCAACCGGACAAGTGAGACAGAGCGTCGCATGGAGCGCGTGGGGCACCAAGCCGCTCACGCAAAGTTTAGCTCACCTCTTGTGGACGGTGACCGTCTGATCGATAGCGCCGAAAACCGAGCGGCCATCGGCGTCGACCGCATCGATGCGCACCCGGTCCCCTGCCTTGAGGAAGGGGGTGCGCGCCTTGCCAATCTTGAGCTTTTCGACCACCCGCGCCTCGGCAATGCAGCCAAAGCCCACGCCGCCACGCTTGAGCGGCAGCATGTCGTCATGGGCATTGGCCACGGTGCCCGATCCGATGATGGTGCCGGTGGACAATTCGCGCGTGCGCGAGGCTTCCACGATCAGGTCGACGAAGTCGAAGCGCACATCTCGCCCGGCATTGGGCTGACCATAGAGGCTGTCGTTGACATGGGCGCGCAGAGCCAGATGCAGACGGTTGTCGCGCCAGCAATGGCCCAGCGCTTCGGGCGTGACGAACACAGGCGCAAAACTGGTCGAGGGCTTGGAGTGGAAAAAGCCGAATCCCTCCTCAAGGTCGGCAGCGACAAGCCGGCGCAGCGAAACGTCGTTGCACACACCCACGAGACGGATGGCGGCGGCCGCTTCCTCGCGCGTTGCCTTCATGGGCACGCGGGAGAGAACCACGGCGATCTCGGCCTCGAAATCCACGGCCAGTTCGTCGGACGGAACCAGCATGGGCGCCTGCGGGCCTGAAAGGGTGTCCGAGCCGCCCTGGTACATGATGGGCCGTTCGTCCTGCAGGCCCTGATCGCGGCTGCCCTTGAGAGAGCGCACGCGATCGAGATGGACCATGTAGCCCGAGCCGTCGATCCACTGATACGCCCTGGGCAGTGGCGCAAGCGCCTCGGCGGGATTGAACGGCATACCGGCGATCTCGCGCCGGTCTAGCTGGGCTGCGACGGCGCCGAGAATGGGCGCGCAGCGCTGCCAGTCATCGAGCGCCGACTGCAGGGTGGACGCGATGCGACCAGCCGAGACGAAGCGGGTAAGGTCGCTCGACACGATGACCAGATGCCCGTCTGGCCGTCCATTGCGCAGGCTCGCGAGTTTCATGCAACGAGTCTCATGGGGACAATTCACCTGACAGGGGTTCGCGTAACGTTAAGACGGTGCATACCGCGCCTGGATTATTATTCCTCGGCTGGGGGATCGATGAATGGCCGGGCGCGTTTGTCTGGCCCACGGGTAGCGGATGTGATGAATCAGGCGCAAGCGATTTCTCTATGGGCCAGAAGGCTGACGCTCGGCCTTCTGGCGTTCGGTGGGCTCGCCGTGTCGGCGATCCAGCCGGCGCAAGCGCAGGTCGACGCGTGCACCGAACTCGCCTCGATGATCCGCGACATAGAGGCCGACCCAACCTTCAGGGCGCACAATTCGGGCAATCCGCAGAGCCGCTCGATGGTGGGGCAGAACCTCACCCAGCAGCGCGCGGCATTCATCTCGGACTTCAACCGGTTCAACTGCGGCGCCGGTGGTGGCCAGCAGCGCCAGCAGGCGCGCCCGGGCGACTGGCTGGACCGGATGTTCGGCCCCATGCCCGGCCAGAATGCTCAACCGGGGTTTGATTATGGTCAGCCGGCACCGGCCCCGACCCGCCAGACCCGGCGCACGGTGTGCGTGCGGACCTGCGACGGCTTTTTCTGGCCGATCAGCTTTTCCACGACCGACGAACACGTCAACCAGGACGCGATCAGGTGCCACGAGATGTGCCCGGGCAGCGACGTGCTGTTGTTCTCGTATCGCAATCCCGGCGAACAGCCCGAGGACATGATCTCGCTGTCGGGGGCGCCCTATCGCTCAGCGCCCTACGCGTTCCTGTACCGCGAACGCGTCGACAAGTCCTGCTCGTGCAGGCGCCCCGAGACCGAGATGGTCGCGTTTTCCGGCCAGCCGGGGCAATCGGAAGCGGTTCTGCCCTTCGAGACGGCCGACGTGCCCCTACCGCGCCGCGACCCCCGTCAGGCCGAAGCCAGCGCTTCTGCCGCCGCGACCGGCGAGGCAGTCGGCGAGCCTACCGAGCTCAACATCGTCCATTTCGGGGATCGGCCGGTCAGGATAGTCGGTCCGCAGACGCCTTACGTCCCACAAGCGGAAGAAGCGTCCTGAGTTCAGGGCCATCGGCCCGGCCCGTCAACGCCAGCCGCAGCGGCAGGAACAACCCTTTGCCCTTGCGCCCGGTACGGGCCTTGAGCGCGTCGGTCCAGCTTTTCCAGGTGCTCTCGTCCCAGGGCTCGGGCGGAAGTGCGTCCCGGGCCTCGGCGATGAACTCGCGATCCTCGTCGGCGACGACGGGAGTCACGGGACCGGACACGAGGGTCGCGAGGTCTGCGATCTCGGGCAGACGGATGATGTTGGGGCGCAGGGCGAGCCACATCTCCTCGCTGTCGACACCGAAACGCGCAAGGCGATCTCTTGCAACTTCGAAGCTCATCGTGTGCAGCATGCGGGCGTTGAGGCCCGCCAGTTCGTTGAGATCGAAGCGCGCGGCGCCGTGGGAAATCATCGAGAAATCGAGCTTCTCGGCGATGGCGTCGAGGCTCTCATAGGGTTCGACCGGCAGGCTGGTTCCGGTGACAGAAGCCATGATCGCGACGGCCAGCGCCTCATAGCCCTGGGCGCGCAGGTCCTCGAGCGAGAGCGAGCCCAGGCGCTTGGAAAACCCCTGCCCTTCAGAATCGGTGAGGAGGTTGTGGTGCGCAAAGACCGGCACGGTGCCGCCCAACGCCTCGAACAGCTCGATCTGGGCGCCGGTGTTGGAGACGTGATCTTCGCCACGAATGACATGGGTGACGCCGAGCTCCATGTCGTCGACGACCGAGGGGAGCGTATAGAGATAGCTGCCGTCCTCGCGCACCAGAACGGGATCGGACATGGCATCGGTGTTCACGGTCTGCTCGCCGCGCACCAGATCGGTGAAGGTCACCGCCCTGCCCTCGAGCCGGAATCGCCAGTGCGGCCTGCGGCCCTCCGCTTCGAGGCGTTCCCGATCCTCTGCCGTCAGCGCCAGCGCCGCGCGGTCGTAAATGGGCGGGCGGCCCAGCGCACGGGCGCGCTTGCGCTTGCGGTCGAGCTCGTCGGCGGTTTCATAGCACGGGTAGAGCCGGCCATCGGCAATCAGCCGGTCGCGGGCCGCGTCGTGGAGCGCGACGCGGTCGGACTGGCGCACCGTACGGTCGGGCACGATGCCGAGCCAATCGAGGTCAGCCTCGATGCCCCGGGCGAAAGCCTCGGTGGAGCGGGCCGTATCGGTATCGTCGAACCGCAGGATGAAGCTGCCGGCATGGCGGCGCGCGAACAGCCAATTGAGGATCGCGGGCCGGGCATTGCCCGGATGGAGTTTGCCGGTCGGGGACGGAGCATAGCGGACGACGACACTCATCGCGCGATGCTCCCGTCGCGGTAGCCCGACGTGATCGGGTATTTGCGTCCGATGCCGAATGCCTTGGCGCTGATCTTGGGGCCGGGCGCGGCCTGACGGCGCTTGAATTCGGCGATGTAGATCAGGCGCTCGACCCGGCGCACCAGATCTTGCTCAAAGCCGCGCGCCACCAGATCGGCGATCGAGGCTTCCTCCTCGATCAGCCCTTCGATGATGGCGTCCAGCACCGCGTAGGGGGGCAGCGAATCCTGGTCGGTCTGATCGGGGCGCAACTCGGCGCTCGGGGCCTTGGTGATGATCTCGGGCGGGATGACGATGCCCGCGGGGCCCCGCACATCGGTCGGCTGGTAGGAATTGCGCCATGCGGCCAGCTCGTAAACCTGAGTCTTGAGCATGTCCTTGATGGGATTGTAGGCGCCGTTCATGTCGCCATAGATCGTGGCATAACCCACGGCAATCTCGGACTTGTTGCCCGTGGTTATGAGCAGCGCACCGAGCTTGTTGGACACCGCCATCAGGATGGTTCCGCGCATGCGCGACTGCAGGTTTTCCTCGGTGATGTCGGGTTCGAGGCCGGCAAACAGCCCGCCCAGCGCATCGTTGGCCGCCTCGACGGGGCCGCCGATGGGCACGATGTCATAGCGCACCCCGAGGGTCTGGGCGCAGGCCTTTGCGTCGCGCAGGCTCTCCTGGGAGGTGTAGCGATAGGGCAGCATGATGCAGTGCACGTTCTCGGCGCCGATGGCATCGACGGCGATGGCGGCCACGATCGCCGAGTCGATGCCGCCCGAAAGGCCGAGGACAACCTTGGTGAATCCGTTCTTTTCCACGTAATCGCGCAGGCCAAGCATCGCCGCATGCCAGGGCGCCTCGTTGATCGGCACGAGATCGGTGACCCGACCGGCCGCGCAATGCCAGCCCTTCTCGCCCTTTTCCCAGTCCGAGAGGACCATGTCCTCGACAAAGCTCTTGCCCTGGAAGGCGAGCGAGCCGTCCGGATTGACCCCGAAGGACGCGCCGTCAAAGACCAGTTCGTCCTGTCCGCCGACCTGATTGAGATAGAGAAGCGGCAGGCCGCTGCTCGCCACGCGGTCGCGCACGAGTTCGATGCGCAGGCGCTGCTTGTTGCGCCAGTAGGGCGAGCCGTTGGGGCACAGCAGGATTTCCGAACCGGCTGCCGCAAGATGGGCGCAGACCCGCTCGTGCCAGACGTCCTCGCAGATGGGCACGCCGACCGAAAGCCCCTTGATGGTCATAGGCTCGGGCAAGGCGCCGGGCGTGAAATAGCGGGCTTCGTAGAAGACGTCGTTATTGGGCAGCTCGACCTTGTCGCGCCGGTCGATGATCGCGCCGTCCTCGATCAGGAGCACCGAATTGAAGAGCTTGCCATCGACCGACCAGATGGTGGGCAGCAGCACGGACACTTCTCGGCCCGCCGTTTCCCGGGCCAGCGTTTTGGCCGCCTGCATGGCCTCTGTGACGAACTGGCGCTTGAACAGGAGGTCCTCGGGGAAATAGCCGGTGAGGAACAGTTCCGTGAACATCAGGATGTCGGCGCCCTCGGCCTCGGCGGCGGCGATGGCCGTCCGGCCACGCTCGAGATTGGCCGAGATGGCCCCCACTTTGGGATTGAGCTGGGCCAGCGCGATGCGGAGTCGATCTGTCACGGGGCAAATGTCCATTGGCGATACAAGGCGGCGCAAGACTTATCTTGAGCCACTGCCCGGGGCAAGCGTCGGCCCCTCGCCATTGCTGCGGGCCAAACAAAAAGGGCCGGCACATGGCCAGCCCTTCCACGGATCATGGAAGATCGGTCAGAACGTGCCGGTCAGCTCGATGACAGGACCCCAGCGCATCAGCTCGATCTCGCCCTCGCGGACAAAGCCTTGCGCGTTGTCGCCGTCAGCATCGCGCCGCTCGTAATAGGTTTCGGTGGGGCCGGTCAGATAGTAGCCCCGCGCGCCGGCCCTGATCATGATGTTCTCGGTGGCCTGCACCCCGACCATGGCCTCGAGCGATCCGCCATAGAGGTGCCCGGTGATGGTGGCCGCCGACCCCTGTCCCGGATCGGTGCCGTTCACGCCCGGGCCGAACGCGCCGTAGGTGCCGTTCAGCGCGGCGTAGGGAATGGCGGCGGCGTCGACTCGTATGTCGAAGATGTCGTTTATGCGAGCCTGCCCGGTGATGCCCAGACGCAGTCCGTGCACCTCGAGCATGTTGGGCTCGCTGTCCCCTCCCCCCGAGCTGGTGTAGAATTCCGAGCGGCCCATATCTATGGATTCGTTGAGGTACTGGTAGCCGACGAAGCCGCCGATCGCCAAAGGCTCGGTCTGGTAGGGAATGTAGCCGAAATCGGCGCTGCCATAGGCGATGCGGCCCGAACTGGTTTCCTGCTCGCCTCCTGTAGGCCCGCTATAGGTCCCGTCGATGATCGCGGCATAGCCGAGATTGCCGAGCAGGTAGGTCTTGGTGACGGCATCGTCGATCCGGCCGTGCAGCTCGACGAAATGGCTCGAATCATCGGCCTCGTGGGTCTCCCCGCCACCAAAATCGGCGCGGTGGCTTCCCTGCCCGTAAAAATAGCGCAGACCGGCCTCGAAGGTGAGCGGGGTCGCCGGCTCGTGGTCGATGGCGTAGGCCTGCTTGAAGATCGGCTCTCCGGTCCCCCAGTCTGCCGCCAGCGCAGGAAGTGCGGCAGTACAGACCGCGGCGCCTGCCGCCAGTGCAACAACGATACGGGCCATGCTCATCTCCGATACGCGGATACCAGTAACAGAAGACCGTTTATGCGCCTGTTAGGGTTAACAGCGCGCTAAAGCGAAGCTGGCCGGAATGCCCCGGCTGGACAAAGACAAGCGCCCGCGGACGGGTCCGCGGGCGCTCGATGAAATCGTCGGAATGCCGGTGGGCTGGGCTTTAGTACCCGACCGCCTGCGCGGGCTCTCCCGTGCGCTGGCTCTGCATCTCCTCGGCAATCAGGAACGCCAGCTCCAATGCCTGGGAGGCATTGAGGCGCGGGTCGCAATGGGTGTGGTAGCGATCCGAGAGCGTGGCCTCGGTCACCGCCGACACGCCACCGGTGCACTCGGTCACGTCGCGCCCGGTCATCTCCACATGCACGCCACCGGCGATGGTGCCCATCTGGCGATGGATGTCGAAGAACTGCTTGACCTCCGAAAGGATGCGGTCGAATGGCCGGGTCTTGAAGCCCGAGGAGGCCTTGATGACGTTCCCGTGCATGGGATCGCAGCACCAGACCACCGTGCGGCCTTCAGACTTCACAGTCTCGATCAGCCGCGGCAGGTGTTCCTCGACCTTGTCCGACCCGAACCGGGCGATCAGCGTCAGGCGACCGGCCTCGTCCTTGGGGTTGAGCGTGTCCATCAGGCGCTTGAGGTCTTCGCTCGTGAGCGAGGGCCCGCACTTGACCCCGATCGGGTTCTTGATACCCGAGAAGTATTCCACATGCCCATGGTCGGGATTGCGCGTGCGATCGCCGATCCAGAGCATATGCCCGGAGGTCGCGTACCAGTCGCTGGTGATCGAGTCGCGACGGGTCATCGCTTCCTCGTAGCCCAGAAGAAGGGCTTCGTGGGAGGTGAAGAACTTGGTTTCGCGCAGGACCGGGGTGTTTTCGGGGTTGAGTCCTAGTGCTCCCAGGAATTCGATGGCGTTGTCGATCTTCCTGGCAACCTCTTCATAGCGCGGGTACCAGTTGGAATCCTTCATGAAGCCCATGGTCCATTCATGGACGCGCGAGAGATTG
Organism: Pelagibacterium montanilacus; assembly: GCF_003992665.1. Classification (GTDB taxonomy): domain Bacteria; phylum Pseudomonadota; class Alphaproteobacteria; order Rhizobiales; family Devosiaceae; genus Pelagibacterium; species Pelagibacterium montanilacus. The sequence continues at coordinate 343,997 of NZ_RZMX01000059.1, read as the reverse complement.
GCAAAGCCGCCTGCGGAAAACGCGCGCAGCAGGTTCAGCGTCGCCGCCGACTGGCGGTACGCTTCGAGCTGGCGGTTGGGATCGGGAATCCGCGCTTCGGGCGTGAAGTCGATCCCGTTGATGATGTCGCCACGGTAGGAGGGCAGCTCCACCCCGTCGATGGTCTCGGTATCCGCCGAGCGCGGCTTGGCGAACTGGCCAGCGATGCGGCCGACCTTGACCACGGGCTTTGAGGCGCCATGGGTCAGCACCACCGCCATCTGCAAAAAGACGCGGAAGAAATCGCGGATATGGTCCGCGTGGTGTTCGGCAAAGCTTTCGGCGCAGTCACCACCCTGGAGAAGGAAGGCCTTTCCCCTTGCGACCTCGGCGAGATGTGCCTTGAGATCACGGGCCTCGCCTGCAAAAACCAGCGGGGGAAACGAGGACAGACGGGCCTCTACCGCCTCGAGCTCTGTGGTGCTCGGATAGGTCGGGACCTGCAGGATTGGCTTTGTCCTCCAGCTGTCAGGCGTCCACGTGCTCATCGTTTCACTCACTGTTCAAAATCGGCATGATCGCCGTCCGGAAAACCGGACGGGTGAGGCGGTCTACCAAGCTAACCGTCCCATGCCAAGCATTCTATAGTAGAACAGGGTGCCTGTCCGCCGCGGGTGCGGCAGATCGGTCACGCTGTCTTCTTCTCACCATCGATGATGCAATAGGACGGCGCCTTGAGGGTCACCAGTTCTTCGGCAGCGGTGGGATGGACCGCGACGGTGCGGTCGAAATCGGCCTTGGTGGCGCCCATGCCCATCGGAATGGCGACAAGCTGGATCATCTCCCCCGCCCCCGGCCCGGCGATATGGCAGCCAAGCACCCGTCCGCTCGCGGTCTCGGTGATGAGCTTGAGCATCATCTTTTCGGGCCGGTCCGAAAGCGTGTTCTGCATGGGCCGGAACCGCGCCACATAGACGTCGATGGAACGGTAGCGGCTGGCCGCGTCCTCCTCGGAAAGCCCGACCGTGCCCACTTCGGGTTCGGAAAAGACCGCCGTAGGAATGAGATCGTAGGGCACCGTGGTCGGGGTGTGATGAAAGACCGTCTGGGCGAAAGCTGCGCCCTCGCGGATGGCCACCGGCGTCAGCGCTGCCCTGCCGGTCACGTCGCCCACCGCGTGGATCGAGGGACAGGACGACCGGGAATATTCGTCAACGACGATGGCTCCGGTCTGGTCGCATTCCACTCCGGCGTTCTCGAGCCCGAGGCCCTTGGTGTTGGGGTGCCGTCCGGTGGCGAACATGACCGCGTCGAACGGGGCTTCCTCCCCATTGGAGAATGAAACACAGACCTTGCCGTCATCCTGCTTTGCGAGCTTTGCGGTGTGGTAGCCGTAGCGGAACCGCACGCCACGCTGATGGAGCCCGTCTTCCACGCAGTCGCGCACATCCATGTCGAAGCCGCGCAGGATCTTGTCGCGCCGGTAGATGAGTGTCACTTCCGACCCCAGTCCGGCAAAGATGGTCGCGAACTCGACCGCGATATAGCCCCCGCCTTCGATCAGGATCGACTTGGGGAGCTGCTCGAGATGGAACGCCTCATTGGAGCTGATGCCCAGCTCGGCGCCCTCGATCGCCGGGGTGAACGGCGTGCCTCCCGTGGCCACCAGAATGTGCTCGGCGTGCAGCTCGTCGCCCGAATCCAGCCTGACGGTATTGGGCCCGGTGATCGTCGCCCGGTCCTTGATGGCTGTGACCCCCGCGGCCTCGAGCAGAGTGCCGTAGATCTTTTCGAGCCGGTCGATCTCGCGGTCCTTGTTGGCAATCAGCGTCGGCCAGTCGAACCTGGCATCGACCTGCCAGCCGAAGCTGGGCGCGATGTCGAAGGTATCGGCGAAGCGGGACGCAAAGACCAAGAGCTTCTTGGGCACGCAGCCCCGGATGACGCAGGTGCCGCCGTACCGGAACTCCTCGACCAGCGCGACCCTGGCGCCAAATCCGGCCGCCATGCGCGCCGCACGGACGCCGCCCGAGCCGCCCCCGATCACCACGAGATCGAATGTCTTTTCCATGCGCGTCCTCGAAACTGCGGCCTGGAGCAAAGGAGCCCCAGTGGGTTGGAAACGTCACGCTTCCGGAGCGGATCAGGACTCATGGAGCCCTTGAAGGAAGCGCGCTGGCATATCGTGCGCCGAAACCGGTTGGCATAAAAAAGCCCCCCGCACAAGGCGAGGGGCCGGTCTGGCGCGGGCGGCGCGGCTCTTACACGTTGTGGCCGGCTTCGCGAAGCACAGTGCGCACGCGTGACATGAACTCGCCCCGGGCATTGCTCTCCCAGACGCCCAGAACGCGCTGCATGTCCTGGTTGATCGCACGGTTGCTGCCGAGAAGCTTCTGGCCGGTATCGGAGCGGTAGAAGCCGATGATCTCCTGGAGCTCTTCCTGGGTGAACCGGGTGGCATAGACCCGCCCAAACAGGGAGAACAGCTCGTCCTTGTCGACCATGTACTGGTCCACCACCGCCTGAACGGCCTCGGGCAGTGGATCGATGAGATCGGGGTCCTGCTGGACGAGCGTGCGCATGGTGGAGACACCGAGTTCGACCAGCGTGGTTTCATAGACCCGGCCGCGGTCGGTCATCTGGGCGTATTCGACCGCGAGCGCGAGATGCTCGGGCGAGATTTCCTGCTGCGCCTTGGCCGGCATCAGCGCTCCAAGCGCCATGGATCCTGCGAGCAGAATGGCAAGCGGCCAGCGGCGCGCGTTCGGCATGATTGTCATGTGCTATCGTTCCTCTGACGAATTGCGTTCCTGCAAGAGCCTTCCATCATCGAACCCCGATCCGATGTGCGGCTCAGATTTCCTTTTCCAGGCTCCTCGCCCCGCAGCTATCGGGACATGGCCGGGTGCGTGCCCATCACCTCCCGCCGGACATCCGGACCACGCCATCGGGCGCTGCGAGATAGGCCTCCTGGCACAGTCCCAGAAACAGCCCGTGCTGGACAACCCCCGGAATGTCCAGGAGCGCATGGGAAAGGTCCTTTGCGTCCGAAATGCGGCCAAATGATGCGTCCACGATCAGGTGACCGCCATCGGTTACGAACCGCCCGCCGTCCGCGCCCTGCCGGATGACGGCCTCCCCTTGGGCGGTGTGGGCAGCCATCACCGCGCGGATCGCTGCGAGCGTCGCCCCGAGACCGAAGGCGTTGACTTCCACGGGAAGCGGGAACCGGCCCAGCGCCTCCACGCGCTTGGACGAATCGGCGATGACCACCATGCGGTCAGATGCGGCCGCGACGATCTTTTCGCGCAGCAGCGCACCGCCACCGCCCTTGATGAGCTGGAAATCGGCGTCGATCTCGTCGGTGCCGTCGACCGTCACATCGAGCCTTTCGATCTCGTCGAGCGTGGCCAGTGCAATGTTGCGCTCCCGGGCCTGACGGGCCGTCGCCTCGGAGGTCGGCACGCAGATGCACGCGAAGCCCTCGGCCACCATGTCCCCGAGCAGATCGACGAAATGGGCGGCGGTCGAGCCCGTGCCCAGTCCGATCCGCATGCCCGACGAGAGTTCCGACAGTGCCGCCCGCGCGGCCTCCTTCTTGAGGTGCTCGCTCATCTGCTTCTCCCGGCCCCTGATGGCGCACCCTTGTTGCGCTCGCTCACCGATGTCAATCATCCGTCAGGCGGAGACGGGTGGCCACCAGCGGCCATTTTGTTTCCCGCTTGCAACACTCGGGCCGGTCAGTGCCTGCTCGAGCGGTCAAAAGCGCTTGATCCATCTTCCGCCCCGCGCGCCAACCGCATAAGCAGCCATCAGGGACTGCGACGGGTGGTCGCGCTCGTTATCGAAGGGGCTCGTATTGGCAATGACTTCACTGAAATCTACCGGCAGACTGGTTCTGGCGCTCGTCATGGTGCTTGCCGGCCTTGGCGCCGCACAGGCCCAGACCCGGGTCTACGATTCACGCACCGGCGCGTTCATCGACGTTCCAGGCGCTTCGGCAGCTCCTTCGCACAACCCGATCCCGCGCGAGATCGTCGCCTATGGCGAAAACCACGCGCCCGGCACCATCATCGTCGAGACCTCCGAGCGTCGCCTATACTACGTGCTGGGCAATGGCCAGGCCGTGAAGTACGGGGTGGGCGTGGGCAAGGAAGGCTTCACCTGGGCCGGCACGAACCGGATTTCGCGCAAGGCCGAATGGCCCAGCTGGCGCCCGACCGAGAACATGATCCGGCGCGATCCCTCGCTGCCGCGCTTCATGGAAGGCGGGCCGGAAAATCCGCTCGGCGCGCGGGCGCTCTATATCGGTTCGTCCTATTACCGTCTGCACGGGACGTCCGAGCCCTGGTCGATCGGCCAGGCCGTCTCCTCGGGCTGCATCCGTCTCACCAATGAGGACATCACGGACCTCTACGAGCGCGTCGAGGTCGGCAGCCGGGTGATCGTCAGGCACTGATCGCCCCAGGGGCATATTTTGACCGGACCGGCTATGATCGCCGGTCCGGAACACCTATGTTGAGCCCCATGGCAGTGCATTACCCAACCGATCGTCCCCTCGTTGACAGCTATGGCCGTCATGTGACGTATCTGCGCATATCGGTCACCGACCGGTGCGATTTCCGTTGCACTTATTGCATGGGCGAGGACATGACGTTCCTGCCCAAGTCGGAAGTTCTCAGCTTCGAGGAAATCCGCACGATCGTTTCGACTTTCGTGGCCCGTGGAGTCCGCAAGGTGCGGCTCACGGGCGGCGAGCCGCTGGTGCGTCGCGACATCATGAAACTGATCGAGGCGCTTTGCCAGGAACACCTGCTCACCGGCGCCCTCGAGGAAGTCACCCTCACCACCAATGGCAGCCAGCTCGCGCGCCATGCCGAAACACTCGCCGGCCTCGGGGTCAAGCGCGTCAACGTCTCGCTCGACACGCTCGACGCGGACAAGTTCGCCGAGATCACCCGCAGGGGGCGCCTGCCCCAGGTGCTGGACGGCATCGCGGCGGCGCGTTCGGCCGGGCTCGCGGTCAAGTTGAACATGGTGGCGCTCAAGGGCGTGAACGAGGCCGAGATCGTGCCCATGCTCGACTGGGCGCATTCCGAGGGCATGGAGCTGACCCTGATCGAAGCCATGCCTTTGGGCGATGTGGCGCTGGACCGACACGACACCCATCTTTCGCTGCGCGAGGTCCGCGACCGGCTGGCCGAGCGCTATACGCTCGAGCCGATCGCAAAGCGCACCGGAGGCCCTGCCCGCTACATGCGCGTGGCCGAGACCGGCGGCACGATCGGGTTCATCACCCCGCTGAGCCATAATTTCTGCGAAAGCTGCAATCGGGTGCGCCTGACCTGCACCGGCCAGCTCTACATGTGCCTGGGTCAGGATGATCGCGTCGATCTGCGGCGGGCCCTGCGCGAAGGCGGCGTTACGGCGCTCGATGCGGCGCTCGACGCGGCGATGATCGCCAAGCCCAAGGGCCATGACTTCGTGGTGGATCGTCAGGCGCTGGCGCCGGCCGTGGCGCGGCACATGTCGGTGACCGGCGGCTGACCGGACCTATTTCTCGTCGACCAGCGCGTATTCGAGCGGCAGGGCCGTGGTGTACTTGATCTGCTCCATGGCGAACGACGAGCTCACATCGGTGAGCGCGATTCGCGAGATCAGCTTTTTGTAAAAGACATCATAGGCCTGGATCGAGGGCACCACGACGCGCAGGAGGTAATCGACCTCCCCGCTCATGCGATAGAACTCGACCACTTCGGTGAATTCCTCGACCGCGGCAGCGAATTTGCGGAGCCACGCATCGTTGTGCTCATTGGTGCGCACAGCGACGAAAACGGTGACGCCGGCATTGACCTTGGCGGGATCGAGAACCGCAACACGGCGCTTGATGATCCCCTCTTCTTCCATTTTCTGGATTCGGCGCCAACAGGGCGTGGTCGACAGCCCCACCTTCCGGCCGATCTCCGCCACCGGCATGGTGGCATCCTTCTGCAACAGCTGGAGTATCTTGCGATCGAGCTTGTCGAGCGCCATGCTTGGCCCCTTGAAATAGTATTTCCATGTGCGGTCTGATTTACGCGCCCATTGGAAAATTGTCCGCCTCGGAGCCGTATTTGATTGTCAGGCCGGGCCGATGTCAAGACGATCGCGCAAAATGGGCACGCTTCGCATTTGAAGCAAATCCGTTCGGCGACGGGCCGAGGGCATGTTTTGCCCGACCGCCCGTGCAACCGCCTGTTAACCACAAAGCCGCTAGCGTTGAGCCGGGTCGAAGGACTGCGCGTACCCCTGCAGTCCAGTTGAGTATCGTAGTAGCGTATCGAGTAGAGTAATGGCAGCCAGCCCGGCGAGTGATCGTCATCAGGCCAGTCGAGGCGTGCACGAGCCACGCAGGAACATGTCGCGCACGCTGCGCGATGCACGCCAGCGCCTGACGTCGAGCTCCGGCACCCGGGTGGATTTCGACTACGACCTTCTCGACGACTATGCCGGGGCCCGGCTGAGCGGGTTCCTGCCCATGCTCCTGGTCGTGGGGACACTCGCCTTTTTCGCCACGCTCTGGGTTCCGGTGCAATTCGCCGCCGGCTGGGCTGGGGTCGTCCTGCTGGCCAATGGCTCGGTGGCCCTCGTTTGCCGGCAGTTCCGCCGCACGGCGGCCAGCAATTTCAATGCGCGCCGGTGGACCGCGACGTTCGTGGCGGGCGAAACCATACACGGGCTCGCCTGGGCCATGCTCCCGGTCCTCAGCCTCGTGAGCAATTCCCCCGATATCCTCGTCATCATCTTTGCCATGCTTCTGGTCGGCATGGCGGCCAATGCCGTGGCCACCCGCACCCTGCCCCGGACAACGCTGTTTGCGAACCTGCCCGCCTGCCTTTCGGTCTCGATCACGCTGGGGGTGACTGGGGGCACGCTCAACTATGCGATGGCGGCGGTCGCGATCGGGGCTTTCTTCTTTTTCCTGTTTCTTGCGCACCAGTTGCACACCTCCCAGCTCGGCAATCTCGAGCACCAGCTCGAGAAGGACGGACTGATCCTCGAGCTCGAGGAGGCCCGCAACATGTCCGACGAAGCGCGCCGGCATGCCGAGCAGGCCAACATCGCCAAGTCGCGCTTTCTGGCGACCATGAGCCACGAGCTGCGCACGCCGCTCAACGCCATCATCGGCTTTTCCGAGGTGCTGAAATCTGAACTGCTCGGCCCGCACACGGTGCCTCAATACAAGGAATATGCAGGGGACATTCACGCCAGCGGGCAGCACCTTTTGACCCTGATAAACGAATTGCTCGACCTCTCGCGCATCGAAGCGGGCAAGTATGATCTGAGCGAGGACGCGGTGAACCTCGAGGACATCGCCGGCGACTGCAAGCGCATGCTCGACATCCGGGCGCGGGCCAAGAGCATCGAGTTCGTGTTTGCCATTGAATCCGGCCCGCTGCCCAAGCTCTGGGGCGACGAACGGGCGATCCGGCAGGTGGTGCTGAACCTTCTGTCCAACGCCATCAAGTTCACGCCCCAGTCGGGCAAGGTCACGCTCAAGGTCGGCCGGAACCGGGAGGGCGGTCAGTTCATCTCGGTGACCGACAATGGCCCGGGAATCCCCGAGAACGAGATCGAGACCGTGTTGTCCTCGTTCGGACAGGGCTCTCTGGCGCAAAAGACCGCCGAACAGGGTGCCGGGCTTGGCCTGCCCATCGTCCAGAAGATCATGGACCTGCATCAGGGACGGTTCGACCTCTTCTCCAAGCTGCGCTTCGGCACCGAAGCGATCGCGACCTTCCCGCGCGCACGCGTCATGGAGGGCATTGCTCCGATCAGGGAAGCCGAGCGTCTCCAGATCTATTCGGAAGCCGGCTAGAACAGGCTCCGCCGCGTCCGTCAGACGGCCCGCAGATCCTCGATCAGCGTTCCCACTTCGGGGATTTCCGCGTCATGGGGTTCGTCGCGGATCGTTTCCGCCACGCCCTCGGCATACCATTGTTGCATGGCCGGATGCCCGAGCAGACGGCTGGCGTAATCCATGGCGGCGCGGCCGAGCTCCAGCCCATAGGTCTGGAGGCGGAAAACAACGGGCGCAAAGAACGCGTCGGCAACCGAAAAGGTCGGGCCGGCCAGCCAAGGGCCGTTGAACTGGTGGAGCCCATCGCTCCAGAGTTCGTCGAGCCGGTCGAGGTCACGCTGCACGGCGTCCGAGACCGTGTGGAGCAGCACGCGGACACCCACATTCATGCCGCAGACCGACCGCAGCGCGCCAAAGCCCGAATGCATCTCGGCGCTGGCAGAGCGTGCCCAGGCCCTTGCCGCACGGTCTGCGGGCCAGACCTGGGGGTGATCCTCGGCGACATATTCGCAGATGGCCAGGGAGTCCCAGACGGTGGTCGATCCGTCCACGAGGCAGGGCACCAGCCCGGTGGGCGAGAACTGGCGGAACGTCTCGTAGCTCGAGCCTTCCAGGAAGGGCACGAACTTTTCCTCGAACGCGATGTCGTGGGCCCGCAGCAGAACCCAGGGCCGCAGCGACCAGGACGAGTAATTCTTGTTGGCGATATAAAGGTCGTACATGGCGCCTCAGCTCCTGTTCGATACGCGGGCCTGGTCGAATGTGGACATGTTGGCATGGACGTGAACCGCCGTCTTGCACAGGACCGCGGCCAGCGCCGCGCCGGTCCCCTCCCCCAGCCGCATGCCCAGATCGAGCAGCGCGGGCCGCTCCATGGCCGCCAGGGCCCTCTTATGGCCGGTCTCGGCCGAGACATGGCCAAACAGGCAATGGTCGATGGCGTTGGGCGATACCGCCTGGGCGATGGCCGCAGCGCTGGTGGCGACGAAGCCGTCGATGATGACGGGGATTTTCTGGTGGCGCGTGGCGATGATGGCGCCGACCATGGCTGCGATCTCGCGCCCACCCAGATTGGCGAGAATATCGAACGGGTCCGAGATGCGGCCCGCATGGCGGGCGAGCGCCCGGTCCACCGCCCCGGCCTTGCGGCCGAGCCCTTCGGCATCCACCCCGGTGCCCGGGCCGACCCAGTCGGCGCCCGTGCCGCCAAAGAGCGCGGCATAGATGGCGGCGGCCACCGTGGTGTTGCCGATGCCCATCTCGCCGATGCACAGCAGGTCGGGCTCGCCCGCGATCGCTTCCATGCCATAGGCGATGGTTGCCGCGCAGGTGCGCTCGTCCATGGCGGGCACGACGGTGATATCCCCGGTCGGGACCTCCAGCGCCAGCTCGAACACCCGCAGATTGAGCTCGTGCTGGGCGCAGATCTGGGAGATGGCGGCACCGCCTGAGGTGAAATTGGACACCATCTGGCGGGTCACCTCGCGGGGGAAGGCCGAGACGTTCTGATCGGTGACCCCGTGATTGGCGGCAAAAATCGCAACCATCGGATTGGTGATCGCGGGCTCGGCTTTTCCCTGCCAGCGGGCGATGAACGCAACCAGCTCCTCCATCCGCCCCAGCGACCCGGCAGGCTTGGTCAACTGGGCGTCACGCGCGCGAACGGCGGCAACCGCGGCCTCGTCCCCCTCGGGTCCCAACATAAGGAGATCGCGAAAATCGGCAAAGGCTTGGGCAGACATGGCGGCTCCGGAACGGGGGTGCTAGAACAGGGCACACTTGTCCGCGATTCAAGAGGCCAGCGCAATGCGGGAGGAGATGGGAGGGCCACCGCCCCCCCACAATGAGAACCGGCCGGTCCGCGGCGGGCTGGTGGCCGATATGGTCATGGCCATCCGCTTCTATTCCCGGCTGCCCATCCCCGGGGGCAACCACGAGGCCCCGGACCTTTCGCGCATCGGCATGGCCGTGCCCTTTGCGGGACTGGTTATCGGTGCCGGCCCTGCTCTGCTGCTGCTGGCGGGCGGGCTCGCGGGCCTGCCGTCGCTCTTTGTCGCGCTCGCTGCCCTGGTTGCCTGGGTCATGGTCACGGGCGCCATGAGCGAGGACGCGCTGGCCGACGCGGCGGACGGGTTGTTCGGCGGTTCGACGCCCGAGCGACGGCTGGAAATCCTCAAGGACAGCCGGCACGGCACCTATGGCGTGCTGGCGCTCGTCCTCGCCGTGGGGCTCAAGGCGGCTGCGCTCGCGCACATGGCCACGGTCTCCCCGCTCGCGGCAGCGCTGGCCTGGCTGGCCGCATCGACCATCGCGCGCGCCGCATCGCTCTATCTGGCGCTGGCGCTCAGGCCGGCGCGCGCGCAGGGAGCTGCGGCGACGGCCGGGCGCATTTCGCGGAACGCTTTTCTGGTGGGGATCGTTTTTGCCTGCGCGATCGGCTTTCTGCTGGTCGCTCCTTTCGTTGGCGTCCTCGGCGTCGTGTTGTCCTACGGCCTTGCCGCGCTTGTGGTGGTGTGGTGGACACGGCTTTGTGACCGCCTGGTGGCCGGGATGACCGGTGATTTGATTGGCGCGCTCCAGGGGCTGGTTGAAATTGTGCTGCTGGCTTCCCTAATGGGACTGGTCACGCCATAGACGAGGATGACGGGATGCTGTTCGTTGCCTTTGCCATGCTTATCGCTGTCGGAATCGGCCTTGCGATCAGTGCCGACGCTGGCACCGTGGTGGGGCTGACGCAGGCAGAAACCGCGCGTCTGATACCGCTGCTGCTCATTTTGACGCTTGTCGCCAGCGCGGTGATCGGGCGGCGGCACAGGCTGGGCGAAATCCTGAGCAATTTCACGATCTGGATCGCGATCGGCGCGGTGCTGATGGTGGGCTATACCTATCGCGACGAGTTGGCGGGCGTCGGCCAGCGGGTGATGGGCGAGCTCAATCCGGGCGCGGCGATCATCAACGAGCAGACCGGCAATGTGCGCATCAACCGCGGCATGGCGGGCAATTTCCGGGTCGAGACTGCCGTGAACGGCGCGCGTATCCCCATGATCTTCGATACCGGAGCCTCTGCGGTCGTGCTGACCAATGCGGACGCGCGCGCGGCGGGGATCGACACCTCGGTGCTGGGTTATTCCGTGCCTGTCCAGACCGCCAACGGCACCGGGTATGCGGCCGCGACGACGCTCTCGCGGCTGGAAGTTGGCAATATCGCTCGCGATAATGTCCGGGCGTTCGTCGTCCAGGAAGGAGCGCTCGAGACCAGCCTTCTGGGCATGACCTTCCTTGAGACCCTGACCCGGTTCTCGGTGACGCGCAACGCGCTGGAAATGACCGACTAGGGCATATGCTGTTCTGATTGAATCAGAACAGGAGCGCTAAGTCTTTGATGTGTCGCGTTTCCGAACCGGAAAAGTTCTTCCACTTTTCCTGAAAACGCTCTGGAGCAGAGACCGGGTGCGCTTCGCCTAGCCGGCCAGCGCCATCTGCGTGTCGAGGACCGCGAAGGCCTCTGCGATGACTTCGGGCCCGGCGCCCGGGCGACACGCTTCCACGCTCAGAATCTGCCTGAATTTGCGCGCCCCCGGGAGCCCGTTGGCCAGCCCCAGCATGTGCCGGGTGATCCGGTTGACGCGGATCTCGCCGCTGGCCATCTGCCCCTCGGCATAAACGATCATGGCGTCCCGAACCTGATCGAGCGTAGGCCCGTCCCGGTCGTCCCCGTAAAGGCGGCGGTCGATCCGGGCCAAGAGCATGGGATCGTGATAGGCGGCCCGCCCCAGCATGACGCCGTCGAGAACCGCGAGGTGGTCCTCGCACGCCTCGAGCGTTTCGATCCCGCCATTGATCGAGACCGGGAACGCCCCCAGACGCGCCTTGAGCCTGTGGACCCGGTCGTAGTCGAGCGGAGGGCGGGTCCGGTTCTCCTTCGGCGAGAGCCCCTGGAGCCAGGCCTTGCGGGCGTGGACGTAAAGGTGGTCCATACCCGCGGGCAGGACCGTGTCCACGAAGCGGTCCAGCCCGGTCTCGGGATCCTGGTCGTCGATGCCGATGCGGCATTTCACGGTGACCGGGCGGTCGGTGGCGTCGCGCATGGCGCGCACGCACTCGGCGACAAGCTCGGGCTCGGCCATCAGGCATGCGCCGAACCGGCCCGCCTTCACGCGGTCCGAAGGGCAGCCGACGTTGAGGTTGATCTCGTCATAGTCAAAGGGCTCCGCCACGCGCACCGCCTCGGCCAACTCCCGGGGATCGGAGCCCCCGAGCTGCAGCGCGACCGGATGCTCGGTATCGCCATAGGCGAGAAGCTGCCCGGGATCACCATGCACGAGCGCGGCGCTGGTCACCATTTCGGTGAAGAGCAGGGCCCGGCGCGACAACAGCCTGTGCAGATACCGGCAATGGGTATCGGTCCAGTCCATCATGGGCGCCACGGCGAAGCGGCGGGAGGAATTCAAGTCTTGCATCGTCTCATCGAACATTGGCAGCGGTCGGCGGTTTGTGCGCCGGGATCAGCGCCCTATACACCCATCGGCGCTAAGGGGCAAAATCGGGGCTTTTACCGCGCGGCGAGCGCTGCCGCTGCGTCCAGCAGCAGGCGGACGAAGCCCGGGTCGGCAAATCGGATGCTGCCATCGGGAAGCCCGAGGATGCGGTCTGCGGCAAAGCCCTGTGCGACCAGCCGCTGTTCGGCTTTGACCGCTGCAGCCTCGGCCTCGGGGGTTCCGGCGGCGGCGAGCAATGCCGCAAGCGGTTCGTAGCTCGCCGTGCCCACCGCGAACATGATCTCGGCGGTCGTCTCGGCATCTCCAACGATCATGAACGTGCCGTCCTCGGCACCCTCGGCGATGACCTGGGCGAAGGCGGGGGCAATCCGCTCTCCGATCGCCCTGTTGATCCGGCTGTACAAGGCGAGGTTTTCCGGAGCGAACAGCGGCCCGAACACGCCGATGATGTCGGGCAGCGTTTCGGCCCGGGCCTGCCGCATGGTGGTCAGCATGTCGTTGAGCCGCTCATAGGGCGAAAGCACTTCGGATTTCAGGATCGGCTCGATCTCCTCGAGCAGCGATTCCGCCAGTTCCACGCAGAACGCCTCGAGCGCGTCCTCCTTGGTGGCGAAGTGGTGGTAAAAGCCACCCTTGGACACCCCGGCCCGCGCGAGGATGTCGCTCACGGTCGTGGCTTCATAGCCCTTTTCGAGGAACAGCGCCGACGCCGCGCCGATGATCGCATCGCGCCGGGCCCCCGGATCACGCCTCTGCCTTGGAACAAACATCACGCACTTTCTTTCCGACCGACTGGCGGTCGGAACCTCCGCCATCACGACCATTCTGTCAACGGCGTGATGACCGGCAGGTGCGTTCGCTGCGCGCGCACCCGTCAGGAGACCAGCCGGTAAGTCCCGAACCCGGCAAGAGCCATTCCCAGCACGACAAAGGTCCAACGCGGTCCGCTCCCGCCACCCAGTTCGGCGAACCGGGCGTCGAGCCAGTCCACCCATCTCGCGATCGCGCCCACGCGGCCGGCCTTGAGCGGGGCAAGGACCAGCGCCGGGGCCACCATGGCGAGGCTGTAGACGGCCATTGTCGCGGTGCGCGCCGAGTTTCCCATATCCGCGGCCCCGATGAGGGCAATCGCGCCCAGGTAGGGAAGCATCGTCGCGAACTCGAGCGTGACTGTGGTAACGGCCAGCGCTGCGAGACCGCGCGCGCCCCCCGGACCTCCGGCCCGCTCGCGCCACGCGGCTTTCCGCCGCTGCCGGACACAGAAGCCGAAGGCCATCAGCAACATCCCTGCCCCGACCATCGCCCAGCTCGCAGCCCGGCTCGCTATCGCCCCGCCAAGCACATCCACCAGAGATTCCGCGCCAGCCAGAACCGCCAGCCCGACCGCGAAGTAGCAGGCCGCCACGCAGGCGAGATAGAACAGCACGCCCCGGGTCGCGACGCCGCGAGCCATCAGCCAGATGGGGATATAGAGCGTCCCGATGGACGTACTGTCGAGGGCCGCGAGGCCTAAAAGGGCGAACACGAGGCCTGGTGACATGCCTACCGGACGCTCCTGTATCCGCCGGGCACGCCATTGGGCGAATAGACGACCTGCCAGAGATGGACCCACCGCGCCCGGAAGGCCGCCGCGCAGCACAGGAGGTAGTAGCGCCACATGCGATGGAAGCGCGCGCCATACCGGTCTGCGATCTCGGGCCAGGCCGCTTCGAAGCGCGCGTGCCAGGCCATCAGCGTGCGGTCGTAATCGGCGCCGAAATTGTGCCAGTCCTCCATGACCAGCCGGCGCTCGGCGGCCCGGGTCAACTGTCGGGGCGAGGGCAGCATGCCATTGGGGAAAATGTATTTCTCGATCCAGGGTTCGCCGCTCCTGCGGCTGAGGGATCCGCCGATGGTGTGCAGCAGGAACAGCCCGTCCGGCGAGAGCAGCGAGCGGATTTTTGCGAGATAACGGCGATAATTCTTGTAGCCCACATGCTCGAACATGCCGATCGAGACGATCTGGTCGAATGAACCGTCGAGATCCATGTAATCCATCAGCCGGGTCTCGATGGGCAGATCGCCGCGCGTGTCGTTGGCGTAGGCGTATTGCTCTTTCGACACCGTGATGCCGATGCCTCTGGCGCCGTATTTCTCGGCCGCGAATTTGAGAAAGCCGCCCCAGCCCGAGCCGACGTCGAGAACGGTCTGGCCCTCCCTGAGCCCGATCTTGCGGCAGATGAGGTCGAGCTTGGCTTCCTGCGCGGCATCGAGCGTGTCGGCTTCCCGCCAATACGCGCAGGAATAGATCATGCGTGTGTCGAGCATGCGCCGGTAGAGATCGTTTCCGATGTCGTAGTGCTTTTCGCCGACTTCGGTCGCGCGCCAGCGCTGGGTGTTCAGCACCATGCCTTTGAGCGTCGCAGCCGCGAGCGCGAAGTCGAACCGGATGCGCGAGCCGATATCGGCGGTCATCAGCCGATAGAGGAACTGGTCCACAGCCTCGGCGTCCCACCAGCCGTCCATATAGGCCTCGCCCAGCCCAAGCGAGCCCTGGGTCATCACACGGCCATAGAGCCTCTCGTCATGGACCTGGACGTCCCACGGCCGACTGCCCCCGACCACGACGTCGCACTCGGCCAGAAGGTCAGTTATAAAGCGCTTGAACCTCGCTGACATGTCGAAGCATCCGCAATTGCAGAGTCAAATTCCGAACTCAACATGTCCATTGAATTGAACTTTTCCTTCTTTGTCCAGAAGCGGTTCGGAGCCGTTCACGGGTGCTCGTCGTCTGGCGTTTGCAGGATTTCGATCAGTCGCGCGACCCGGCCCGAGGGCATGGGTCGGCCCGCGTTGAACATGGCCTCATCGGCGTTGAGCCAAGCGAATGCTTCGGCCAGTTCCTGCTCATTGGCTCCGATCCCGGCGATTTCGGCAGCGAGCTGGTTGTCGACCGGCCCGATGATATCCTCGAGATCCTTGCGATCCATGACCCACCTCCTGGTTCATCCGTTGCCGATGAGGCCCAAACGCGCGAGTACACCCACGGTTTCACCCCTTCCCGCAGCCAGCGCGCCGGAGCATAATTTATGGGACCGATGTCGGAATACCCCAACGAGGATCGTCCTCGCCCCATAAGGAGCTCACTGATGCTGTATGCCATTCTCTGCTACAATGACGAGACCGTCGTCGGGACCTGGAGCGAGGCCGAGGACAGGAAGGTCATGGACGATCTGATGGCCGTCCAGAAGCCACTCGCCGAAGCGGGCAAGCTGGGCCCGGTCGCGCGTCTGCTGCCGACCACCGCGGCCACCACCCTGCGCAAGACCGCAGGCGAGCCGCTGGTGCTCGACGGCCCCTTTGCCGAAACCAAGGAACAATTCCTCGGCTTTTACGTCGTGGATTGCGAAACCCTCGATGAGGTTGTGACGATCGTTCGGGATCTGGCCAGAGCCAACCCCGGCACGGGCTCCTACGAGATTCGCCCGGTCTCGTTCTTCAACCCCGGTTCTGCCACACCATGACAGGAGACCACGACTGGATCGGCCTGGCGCTCAACGGCGCGCGTCCCCGCGCGGTCGCTGCGCTCTACCGCTATTTCCGGGATGTCGATCTGGCCGAGGAGGCGTTCCAGGAGGCCTGCCTGCGAGCGCTCCGCACATGGCCGGACAAGGGTCCGCCGCGCGATCCGGTCGCATGGCTGATCCTGGTGGGCCGGAACACCGGGGTCGATACCCTGCGCAAGCGCTCGCGCCTGGTTCCGCTGCCCTCCGAGGATCTGCTTTCCGATACCGAGGACGCCGAGACCGATGTGGTCGAACGGCTCGACACCAGCCATTTCCGGGACGATATCCTGCGGCTGCTGTTCACCTGCTGCCACCCCGACCTGCCCGCCACCCAGCAGATCGCGGTGGCGCTTCGGGTCGTCTCGGGGCTGAGCGTGCCCCAGATCGCGCGTGCGTTTCTGGTCAGCGAAGCGGCACTCGAGCAGCGGATCACCCGCGCCAAGGCCAGAATCGCGAAATCGGGCGCTTCGTTCGAGCCCCCCGACGCGATCGAGCGCGCCGAACGACTGGGCGCGGTGATGGTAATGATCTACCTGGTGTTCAATGAAGGCTATTCCGCCGGCCAGCGGGCCCATGGCGCGGCGCTCTGCGTCGAGGCGATCCGGCTCGGACGGCTGCTGCTGGGTCTGTTTCCGTCCGAGCCCGAGCTCATGGGCCTTCTGGCGCTGATGGTCCTCCAGCATTCTCGCCGCGATGCCCGGTTCGACGCCGAGGGCGCCCCGGTGCTGCTTGACGATCAGGATCGCAAACTCTGGGACAGGGTGGCGATTGCCGAAGGGCTGGCGATGATGGACAAGGCCATGCGCCACGGGCGGCCCGGCCCCTATCAGGTTCAGGCCGCGATCGCCGCACTCCACGCGCGCGCCGGCGCACCGGAGGCCACCGACTGGGGGCAGATCGACCTGCTCTATGGCACGCTCGAGCGCATGCAGCCCTCCCCGGTCGTCACCCTCAACCGCGCGGTCGCCGTGTCCAAGACCCGAGGCGCCATCGCCGCGCTCGAGCTGATCGAGCCGCTTGCCGGGCCGCTCGCCAATTATTTCTACTTCCACGGGCTGCGCGGACTTCTGCTCACGGAAACCGACCGTCGCGACGAGGCGCGCGAGGCGCTGGGCCGCGCGATCGCCCTTGCGGGCACGCCGGCCGAGGCGGCCCATATCCGCAAGCACCTCGACGCGCTCGATGCCGAGGCGCGCTCGCGCCGATTTCGCTATCCGTGATTGTTTTATCGCTCCCTGATGTCGGATGCCCCCCATCCCCGCCCGTCATTGTTTCATAGCAACACCAAGAGAGACCCCGAGATGCACCGTCAGCCAGAACACAGCCTTTCGATCACACGGCTCATCCCTGTTCCCCGCCCCGTGCTCTACCGGGCCTGGACCGAGCATCTGGGCGAGTGGTGGGCGCCCCGGCCCTACACCACGCCCGAAGTCGAGCTGGACCTGCGTCCCGGCGGCGTTTTCCGCACCCAGATGGTCGACGGCGATGGCAATTTGCATCCGGAAGGCGATCCCGGCGTCGTGCTCGAGGCGATCCCCAATGAGCGCATCGCGTTCACGGACGCCTTCCTGCCGGGCTGGGTGCCGTCCGCGGCGCCGTTCATGGTCGGTGTCTTCACCTTCGCGGACGAGGATGGCGGCACCCGCTACACCGCGTCGGCCTGGCACTGGAAGGTCGAGGATCGCAAGGCCCATGAGGAGATGGGGTTCGAGGTCGGCTGGGGCATCGCTGCCGACCAGCTCGAAGAAGTCGCCAAACGCATTGCGAGCTGACTTCACGTCCTGATTCCGCGACTTGCCGGATTGAATCCGGGTGTAGCGGCAACCGACTGATGTCTCATTGTTTCTTCAGGGAGAGAAAGAAATGAAGATCATTCCCTATCTGTCTTTTTCCGGCGATTGCCGCGAGGCCTTTGCCTTTTACGAGCGGGTGCTGGACGGCACCATTCTGGACATGATCACCCATGGCGACACGCCCGAGGGAGAAGGGGCCGGCGCGCATTGGTCCGACAAGATCATGAATGCTCATATGCGAGCGGGCGAGTATGAGCTTATGGGCGCCGATACGCCTCCCGAATATGCCCAGCCCGGTGGCGGGTTCTCGCTTTCGCTCCATTTCGAGGATCCGGCCAGGGCCCGGTCAGTCTATGACGCCCTGTCAGAGGGCGGAGAGCAGACCATGCCGTTCGCGTCGACGTCATGGTCCCCCGGCTTTGGCATGACGAGAGACCGGTTCGGCGTCCATTGGATGGTCAACGTCGTGCCTCAGGCCTGACAGAAATCGCCCGGCGGACCGATGGCCCGCCGGGGCATTTCTGAAGCGCTGGTATTGTGGGGCTCACACGTCGAACTGATAGGTCGCCGGCACGTAGCGGAAGCCGTCGCCGAATTCTTCGACATAGCCCAGCGCCGGGAACGGCATGTGATAGCCGATAAAGGGGATGCGATCGGCTGCGATCATGCCGAACACTTGCCGGCGGGTTTGCGCCGCCGCTTCCTTGTCGGCGTCGAAGGCCACATGCCAGTCGGGGCGCTGCAGCGAGGCGACGTAATGGTTGGCGGTGTCGGCGGTCAGGGCCAGGCGCTCGCCATCGCTCTCGATGTGGAAGATCATGTGGCCAGGCGTGTGACCGAACGCGGCCATGCCGGTGATGCCGGACACCACGTCCTCCCCATCGCCGATAAAGCGGGTGCGCTCGGCGAGCGGGCCAACGGCGTTCATGACGTTCTCGGCACCCTCGGCGGACCAGTGATCGTACTCGGCCTGCCCGATCACGTAGTCGGCCTCGGGGAACGCCGGCTCCTCGCCTTCCCACAGCCCGCCGATATGGTCCGGATGAAGGTGGGTGAGCACGACAGTATCGATGCTGTCAGGTGCATAGCCTGCCTGCTCGAGGAGACCGCGCAGCCGGCCCATGCCATTGGCGCGGCCATTCGCACCCATGCCGGTGTCGAAAAGGATCACCTCATTGCCAGTGTCGATCAGCGTCGGGGTGAATCCGTTTACGAACCGGGTCTCGGGCAGGAAGTTCTCGGCCATCAGCTCCGCGACAGCTTCCGGGTCCTGATCTTCCCCGAAGGTGGGGTGCGGGCCATCTCCCGGGCGCATGCCGTCCGATACGGTCAGGATGGTGAAGCCGCCAAGCCCGATGCGGCGGACGAGCCCCTGATCGGGCATATCGCTCGCCTCGGCTTCCTGGGCGCTGGCGGTCGCCATGGTGGAGGCGGGCAGCACGAGCGAGCTGGCGGCGAGCCCGGCGCCGGCGAAAAAGCCGCGACGGCTGGTGGTGAATCTGGACATGCTGAGGGTCTCCCTGGAGCTGTTGCAGGTATCCTGCTACGCCTCGGGGACCCCTCCGGTTCCTCTGCCCGCGCTCACCAAACCGTGAACGTCAGCCGCCGTCCTTCCAGCGCACGCGATAGAGGTCGAACCGCCGATCGCGCAGATTGCGCACGGCGCCCTGGGACCGCGCCCATTGCAGGGTCGAGACGTTGAGGTCGGCGACCACCACCATTTCCACGTTCTCGCTGGCCTCCGCCGCGATGCCGTCGCGGGCGAACGGCATGTCCGAGGGGGTCAGGATCGCGGAATGGGCGTAGTTGATGTCGAGGTTGTCGACATTGGCGAGATTGCCCGTGATCCCCGAGGTGACGACGTAGCACTGGTTCTCGATGGTGCGCGCCTGGCTGCAGTAGCGCACCCGCAGGTGCCCCTGGCGGGTGTCGGTGCAGTAGGGCACGAACATGATGCGGGCGCCCTGGTCGGCGAGGCGCCGGGCGACTTCGGGGAATTCGCTGTCATAGCAGATCATCACCCCGATCGGCCCGCAATCGGTGTCGATGACGTCCACGGTGTCGCCGCCCACGATGCCCCAGTAGTCGCGCTCGTCGGGCGTGGGGTGCATCTTTTCCTGGGCGTGGACGGTGCCGTCGCGCAGGAACACGTAGCACACGTTCTGGATGTCCTCGTCTTCAGTGATGGTGGGATGGCTGCCCCCGATGATGTTGATGTTCCAGCCCAGCGCCATCTTCTGCATGCGGTCGATGAATTCGGGCGTGAACTCGGTCATGCGCACGATTGCCTCATGGGGCGGCCGCTCGGGCTCGCTCGAGAGCAGGATGAGCGTGAAGAGCTCGGGGAACACCACGAAATCCGAGCCGTAATCAGCCGCGACTTCCACGAAATACTGGACCTGCTCGAAGAATTCCTCGGCGCTGGAAACCTTCTTGGCTTCCATCTGCACTGTTGTGACGCGCACGGTCTCGCGGCTGCGCCGATGGGCCGGGCGCTGCTCGTCTTCCGGGTCGTAACGCGGATTGCGCCAGACCATGAGCGCGGCGTGCCCGCCCGAGGCGTTGTCCTCGGGGTGGTAGTTACGCAGGAGCATTTCGGGCTCGAAGCCGAGCTTCATCTGGAAGGAGGCGACCGGATCGCGCACCTCGCGCTCCTTGACCGCATTGAAATAGTCGCGGATGCGGGGATAGTCCTTCTTGTTGCGCCGATAGCCCGGCAGGCGGCCGCCGAAGGCGATGCCCTTGAGCCAGAGTTCCTCGCACAGCCGCTGGCGCGCTTCGTAGAGCCGCTTGCCGATCCGTGCCCGGCGCCGGCCAGGGTCGACGCAAACTTCCACGCCGTAGAGCCACTCGCCCTTGGCGCTGTGCCGGCTGCCATACCCCGCGCCGGTTATCGCCTCCCAGGTGTGCTGGCGAAACACCTGCTGCTCGCCGAGCTGGAGCGTGGCGGCATAGCCCACGATCTCGCCGTCGAACACGGCGACGAACTGGCCTTCGGGGAAGGCGTTGATCTGGCCGCGGATCGTGCCCGACTGGTAGGGCCCTTCTTCGGGATAGACGCGTGCTGCCAGCTTGATGATGTCGGGGACATCGGCAACGGTGGCGTTGCGCACTTCAAGAATGGGCTTTGAGGCAAGCTTGGCCAACTCGGTCCCTCGCGATCTGTGAGATGAATGGACGGTGTCCGGGGGATGCCGGTCCGCTCAGGCCGGGGTAAACGGAATCGAAGCCGAAAGGCAATAGCCCTGCGCTCTTTCGACGTCGATCTTACCGGACCACTTGCTCTCGATCAGCGCCACCATCAGCCTGCTGCCAAAGCCGCGCCGGGGGATGGAGGGGTCGGGCTCGGTGTTGATGGGGTCCCGCCAGGTCAGCGTGAAGGTCGCGAGTTCGGACCCTGACCGCTCCACATTCCAGTTCAGCTCGACCCGGCCATCATCGCCGGCCAGGGACCCGTACCGAGACGAATTGGCGGCCAGTTCATGGGCGATGAGCCCGAGGTCGAAGCACAGGTCGGGCGGCAGCAGCACGTCCCTGCCCTGCATCGAGATACGGTCGGCGAAGGGTTTGAGCGTGTCGCCGAAAAGCGTCCGCACGCGCGTCGAGGTCCAGCCCCCATGGGCGACGATGTAATTGGCGCGCGACAGAGAGCCCAGGCGCTCTGAAAACGAGCTGTGCGCTTCCTCGGGGCTGCGCGCGCTCGAGAAGGTCTGGCTGGCAATGGTCGAGACCAGTTGTAGCATGTTGCCCGCCCGGTGGGACATCTCGCGCACCAGAAGCTGTCGATGGTCGAGTGCCTCGCGATTGCGCGCCGCATTGGCCACGATGGTGGCCAGCGAAAGCAGGAACTCGGCATCCGTGTCGGCGAATTGGCGCAACCGCGTGTCATGAAT
Organism: Pelagibacterium montanilacus; assembly: GCF_003992665.1. Taxonomy (GTDB): domain Bacteria; phylum Pseudomonadota; class Alphaproteobacteria; order Rhizobiales; family Devosiaceae; genus Pelagibacterium; species Pelagibacterium montanilacus. The sequence goes on along the minus strand of NZ_RZMX01000059.1, from coordinate 322,448 downwards.
GCCGAAAACCCCGAAAGGGCGCGTGGACGACCCCGGGATCAACACGCTGATCCCCGACCGCACGCCGTGCTCGTGAAGGAGTTCGGGGCCCGAGAACCGGGTCTCGGTGCGCAGATCCTCGACGATCACCGGCGATTTGGCGACCAGAGTATAGCCGGCCTGGGATTGAAGTTCGGTGCCCACTGTGGCGTTGCCCACGAGGCCATCGTGCCAGCCGCGACCGGATGCCAGACGGAGATGATCGGCAGTGCCGGCAAAAAGCAATATCTTGGTGAGCGGCACGTCAAGCACGTCTGCTGCAACATCGACCGCGCGGTCGAGCACTTTCTGGATGCGGCCTTCTCCGAATGCAAAGGTGCCGAAATCGGCGATCGCCTTCTGCTGGGCGAGGCGGGTTTCCAGCTCCCGCTCTGCCGCGCGCCGGGCGGTGACGTCCATGCAAACGCCGGTCAGGTAGCGCACGCCTTCGGGGTCGGTCACGATCGAGCCGGAGGCCTCAATCCACACCGGATCCGTACTCAGGGAGGGATTGGTCCGGTACACCGAGGTGTAAGGATCGCCGGTCTCGAGCGTGGACTGAATGGCCTGCCAGACGTCGCTGGTATCGCTGGGGTGGATATCATTGCGGAAGCTCGAAAGCGTACCGTCGAAGGTCCCGGCTTCGAGTCCGTGCAGGGATTCGAGGTTCTCGCTCCACTCCAGCTGGTCGGTATCGACGCGCCAGCGCCATACCCCCACCTTGCCGGCAAGCAATCCCTTGTTGAGCGTATCGGCGTCCAAGATTATTCCGCCAGTGGCATTCCGTGCCTGTTGATGCATTGACTTTCCTTGGGCTGAACAGGCTGCCTGTTTCAGGCACTCCGCTTCCAGCCGCATCCATGAACGCGCGAACCTGAGTGTTCGATCCGCTCAGGGGATCACATGATTGTCACTTTCGATCGCGACCAGATCGCGGGCCCGTTCAAGCAGCTCACGACCGTCCAGACCCTGCGCGCCGGCCTCTTGGACCCAACGGTCGATGGTGGCCTCTGCGGCCTGGCGCCAGCGCGCTGTTTCTGCTTCATCGAGCCGGACGATCGTGTTGCCGCGGTCGAGTGCCGACTGGCGCGCCACGAGATCGTCCGCGTCATTGGCAGCCCCGAACCGGCCGGCCCACTCCACGCCCGAATTGGCATCGATCACCGCCCTGAGATCCTCGGGGAGGCGCTCATAGCTCTGCCGATTCATCACGAAGGCAAAGGTCTGGGTGTAGAGTCCGCGCGGCCCGGCGAACTCGGTGTGGCTGGACACGATCTCGCTTGTGCGCAGGGCCAGTGTCACCTGCCAGGGTATCGTCGCCCCATCGATCACGCCGCCCACGAGCGCGACCGGCACGTCGGGCACCGGCATGCTCACCGCATCGGCGCCCAGATCGTCGAGCATCGCGCTGATCACCCGCGAGCCGCCCCTGATGCTCATGCCGTCGAGACCTTCAAGAGCGGCCACGGGCGTCCGGGTGTGCAGAATGCCCGGACCATGGGTGTGGACGGCAATCAGCTTGACGTCACGAAATTCGTCCTCGGCGTATTCCTCGACGAATGCCTGGAAGGCGCGCGAGGTGGCTTCCGCGTTCGAGACCATGAACGGCATCTCGAAGACTTCGGACTTCGGGAAGCGGCCGGGCGTGTAACCCAGCACCGTCCAGACGAGGTCGACAACACCATCACGCGCCTGATCGAACAGCGAGGCGGGCGAGCCACCCAGTTGCATGGACGGATAATATTCGACCTTGATCCGACCGCCCGATTGCCGCTCGACCGTTTCGGCCCAGGGAATCAGCCCCTCGCGGGGCACGCTGTCGGTCATGGGAAGAAACTGGTGCAGCCGCAGCACATGGTCCTGCGCCTTTGCCGCATGAAAAGGGGCCACGCTCATGAGCGCAGCCACCAAAACGGTCTTGAGTAACATGGCGATCCCCCGCCCTGCGCGGAACCAGCAAGGATGCCTCTCATCCTGTGCGAGTTCGATTCCGCTCCGGAGCGCGGTATCGCCCCGGGTGCCGGTTCCCCCGGCACCCGACGGTTCTAGCTAAGGGTCAGTCTGCACTCAACCGCAGAATCTGGCCCTCGAAGTCATCGACCAGCAGATACAGCGCTCCGTCGGGCCCTTCGGTCACATCACGAATGCGCATCTGGAAATCGTCTCCGAAGAGGAATTCGTCGCCCTGCACATCCTCACCGTCCAGATCGACCCGGATCAGATTGGTGCCGGCAAGCGCGCCCATGAACGCATCTCCCTGCCAATCGGGGAACATGTCGCCCGAATAAAAGGCCAGTCCCGAGGGCGCGGGCGAAGGCACCCAGGTCCGCTCGGCTTCCACGAGGTCCTCGGGCAGCTCTTCGGGCGGATCGATGGGATCGCCCGAATACTCGGTGCCGTCGGTCAGCAGCGGCCAGCCGAAGTTTCCGCCTTCCTGGATGCGATTGAGCTCGTCACCGCCGCGGGGACCGTGCTCGGCCACCCAGAGCTCGCCGGTCTCGGGATGCAGGTCTGCGCCCTGCATGTTCCGGTGGCCATAGCTCCAGATTTCGTCGAGCGCGTCCTCGTCATCGACGAACGGATTGTCCTCGGGCACCGAGCCATCGGCATTGATTCGGATAACCTTGCCCAGGTGGGAGTCGAGATCCTGGGCCTGGTCGCGGAACTCCGCGTCCGAGCGCTCGCCGGTGGTGATGAAGAGATAGCCGTCTTCATCGAAGGTCACCCGCGAACCATAGTGGAGCGTGGAGGGCAGCTTGGGCTGCTGGGAGAAGATCACTTCGACGTCCGAAAGCTCGGAGCGGTCGTCCGAAAGGGCGCCACGAGCAACCGCGGTCGAGTTGGTCTCGTCCTCGCCGGGCTCGGCGAAGCTGAAATAGACCATGCGGTTGGACTCGAAGTCCGGGTCGAGCGTCACGTCGAGCAGACCGCCCTGACCGCGGGAATCCACTTCCGGGATGCCCGCAATGGGATCGGATAATTCGCCGTTCTCGTCGATATAGCGCAGCGTCCCCTCACGTTCGGTCACCAGCATCCCGCCATCGGGCAGGAACACCATGCCCCACGGGAACTCTACGCCCTCGACATAGGTTTCGAGGTGGACCGAGCCAGCCTCGGTCTCGAACGTCTGGTCCACGGCCATTGCGGGCATTGCAAGAGCGCTGGCGCAAAGGGCGATGGAAAGCGTGCGAAGGGACATGAAGGGTCTCCATTGGTTGTGGTACTCCCCAACCCAATGGCCTCACTTCACCGACGTTCCTCCGCTCGCGCGGTAAACAGGCAAACGCAGTGTTCACCATTCAGCAACACAGGGCTCAATAGCCCGAGCCACCGCCGGTTCCGAACCATTTCGGATAGTCGGACACGAGAAGGTGAACAGGATCCTCGTTCTCCTCGATGTCAGAGAACCGCCCGATGGGCTCGAGAAAGGTGTTGTCGGTCCGGTCATCGTTTACGGTCGAGACCTCGCCGATCAGCACATCGCCACCCTCGCCCCAGAACTTGTGCCAGTTCCCCGGCAGCAGGGTAACGCTCTCGCCCGGTTCGAGCTCGAGGATTCCGCCCGCCGGCAGCACGCGCCTTATGCCATCGGTGTGGACGACGACGTCCGACGTCTCATCGATACTCTCATTGGTCCCATCATCATTGTAGAGCTGGAGCGCGAGCTTCGCCCCGCCCCGGTTGATGATATCCTCGGCCTTGATGGTATGGCGATGCATGGGCGATATCTGGTCGTGCCGCGAGATCATGATCTTTTCGGCATAGAGCATGCCCCGCCCCTTATCGAGATCGGCGGCGTCCCCGTTGCGGACCGTGAACAGGAACAGGCCGAGCTTTTCGAAGTCTCCCTGACCGTAATCGGTGACGTCCCAGCCCATGCCCGACCGGATGATGTTGCCGATATCGGCCTTCCGGTCTTTCATCTGGGATGGAGACCAGTAGGCAAAGGGGGGCATGACATAGCCGAACGAGCGAATGAACGCGTCGGCCTGTCTGATGATCTCGTTGACCTGGGACCGTTTCATGGTCGACTTCCTCCCGAAGTGATTCAAGGCAAGGGCACAACCCCATGATCGGGAATCGCTTTGCGCCGCTCACCCATGGCCTGAACACGTTCATATCCCGATTCATGTCCGGGCGGCACGGGGGTCGTGTCGATCTCCATACGATCCTTGTGGTATTGCCAAAAGTTCTGGATTTTCGCCTACCGCCTGTTGCAGATTTCCCGGAAAGGGAGGAGCGCCCAATGAGCACTAGCCGGTCCGGAGATACCCCCGGCATCGCGGTCCTGCCGCCGATTTACCCCGCAGTGGCGCTGATTGCGGCGATCGCTCTGGAGCGGGTCTTGCCGCTCGCCTTCCTGCCCGTCCCGCACATCGCGAGCTGGCCGAGTTGGCTCGGCGTGGTGATGGTGCTGACGGGCCTTGCCTTCGCGCTATCCGCCGTTTCGGCCTTCAACGATGCCGGAACCCCGCCCGAGCCCCACAAGATGTCCGTCGCGCTGGTGACCGCGCCGCCCTTCACCATGACGCGCAATCCGATCTATCTGGGCTTCATTCTGATGGTGGCCGGGATTTCCCTCGCCTTTGCTCTCGAATGGGGGCTGATCAGCATTCCCCTTCTCTGGCTGGCGCTCGACCGGTTCGTGGTGGCCCGGGAGGAAGTTTATCTGCGCGGCCGGTTCGGCGAGGCCTATGAGGCCTATTGCAAGAGCACCCGGCGCTGGCTCTGACGCAACTTCTATTGCGCGGCCTCGTCCTCGAGGTCCAGAAAGCCGCCTGACTGGCGCTCCCACAAGCGGGCATAGTGACCGTCCCGCGCCAGAAGCTCGCCATGGGTGCCTGCTTCCACGATCCGCCCCCGATCCATGACCACGAGCCGGTCCATGGCGGCGATGGTGGAGAGCCGATGGGCGATCGCGATCACCGTCTTGCCCGCCATCAGGCCTTCGAGCTGGCTCTGGATGGCGGCTTCCACTTCCGAATCCAGCGCCGACGTGGCTTCGTCGAGCACCAGGATCGGCGCGTTCTTGAGCAGCACCCGCGCGATCGCCACCCGCTGGCGCTGGCCACCCGAGAGCTTGACCCCGCGCTCGCCCACATGAGCGTCATAGCCCGTGCGCCGGCGCTGGTCCTCGAGCTCGAGGATGAAATCGTGGGCCTCGGCGCGCCGGGCTGCGGCGATCAGCTCGTCTTCGGTGGCATCGGCCTTGCCGAACATGATGTTGTCGCGGACCGAGCGATGGAGCAGCGCCGTGTCCTGGCTCACCACTCCGATATTGGCGCGCAGGGATTCCTGGGTGACCTTCGAAACGTCCTGCCCGTCGATCAGGATCCGCCCGCTTTCGAGGTCGTAGAACCGAAGCAGGAGGTTGACCAGCGTGGTCTTGCCGGCCCCCGAATGGCCCACCAGCCCCACCTTTTCGCCCGGCGCGATCTCAAGCGTCAGGTCCTCGATCACGCCGCTCTCGCGGCCATAGTGGAACCGCACGGTCTCGAACCGGACGCCGGCCTTGGCGACCTCGAGCGGCCGCGCATCGGGCGCGTCGGTCAATTCGAGCGGTCTGGCGATGGTCTCCATGGCGTTCTGGATCACGCCGAACTGGCGCATGAGCATGTTGAGCTGCCCCATCAGGCGTCCCAGCATCATGTTAAGCCGGAGCACCAGTCCCAGCGCGAAGGCCACCGCACCCACGCTGATAGCGCCGATGCCCCAAAGATGGATCGAGAGCGCGCCGAAGGCGATGATCATGACGGCCGAAAGGAGCCCCAGCGACGTCCTTACCCCCGTGAGCATGCGGGCCAGGAGCGTCGAGGAGATCAGATAGCGCTCATAGCCCTCGCGGACGTAGGAATCATTGTCGTCCACCCCTGAGAACATGCGCAGCGTCTGGATATTGGAGAAGCTGTCGGTCACCCGACCGTTGAGCACGGATGCCGCCTCGGCGTTGACGGAGGCGCGCTGGCGCATGCGGGGCACGAAGTACCACGCCAGGAGCGCGAACACCGCCACCCAGACGAGGATCAGCACCACCATGCGCCAGTCGAGCTGGGCAAACAGCAGGATCGTGGTGCCCGTGTAGATCAGCAGGAACCACACGATCTGCAGCACGCCGGAGATGAAATCGTTGAGGGCGTTGGAGACCTGGGACACCTTGGTGACCAGGCGCCCCGAGAAATCGCTGGCGAAAAAGCCCACCGATTGGCGCGAGATGTGAGCATAGGCCTGCCAGCCGACCATCATGGTGAAGCCGCGCCCGATGGTCTGGCTCTCTACCAGCGCATTGATGGCCGGCACGGCGAACCGCCCCAGAACGACGACCGCGACCATCAGCGAGAGCTCGGGACCATGCTGGGCCATGACGCCGGCCCAGCCCTCATCGACCGCGCCCTGATCGAGCATGTCGATCAATCGGCCCATATAGTAGAAAAACAGGGCCTCAAAGAGCGCAACCAGCCCACCCGTCACCATCAGCGCGGCATAAGGGAGCTTGGCCTGGCCCATGTAATGCCAGACGAACCGCCAGATGGTATCTGGCGGCTGGAAATCCTCCCGCGCCCGGAAGGGATCGATCCAAGTCTCGAACACTCGACTGATCCAGAGAACCGGACCGATACGCTCCTTGGTCATGGATGCAAAATGGTGCTGGCCGGCCCGATTGGCAAGTGGTCCATCAGGCCGGCACGCCTTCGGCCTCGGTATCGATGAAGCCTCCGGACTGGCGCGCCCAGAGCCTTGCATAGGTCCCGCCCGACGCGACCAGCTCAGCATGGGTGCCCTGCTCCACGATCCGGCCCTCGTCGAGCACGATCAGCCGGTCCATCGCCGCGATGGTGGACAACCGATGGGCGATGGCGATCACGGTCTTGCCCTCCATGAGCGTATCGAGCTGGCCCTGGATCGCCGCCTCGACTTCAGAATCCAGCGCCGAGGTCGCCTCGTCGAGAACGAGGATCGGGGCGTCCTTGAGCAGAACGCGGGCAATGGCGATGCGCTGGCGCTGGCCGCCCGAGAGCTTGACGCCCCGCTCGCCCACGTGGGCGGCATAGCCCGCCTGTCCCTTGGCATCGACCAGGGTCTCGATGAATTCATGGGCCTCGGCCTGCCGGGCCGCTGCGATCATCTGCTCGTCGCTGGCGTCGGGGCGGCCATACTTGATGTTTTCGGCCACCGAGCGGTGCAGCAGCGAGGTGTCCTGGGTGACGACCCCGATATTGGCGCGCAGGGAGTCCTGGGCCACCGAGGCGATATCGGTGCCGTCCACGAGGATATGCCCGCTCTGGCGGTCATAGAACCGCAGCAGAAGGTTGACGATGGTGGACTTGCCAGCCCCCGAACGGCCCACCAGCCCGATCCGCTCGCCCGGCCTGATATGCAGGTTAAGCCCCTCGATCACCCTCGTGCTCGTATCGTCGCCCTTCCTGCCGTAGTTGAAAGCCACGTCCCGGAACTCGATTTCCCCCGCGACCCGGCCGAGCCGCGGCGCGTCGGGCTCGTCGGCGACCATGCGCGGCAGCGAGATCGAATTGATCCCGTCGCGCACCGTGCCGATGTTCTCGAACAGGGCCGACATCTCCCACATGATCCACTGGCTCATGCCCTCGAAGCGCAGCACCAGCCCGATCGCGATCGCCACGGCGCCCGCCGTCAGCGAGCCGCCCAGCCAGAGCCAGATCCCCACCGCCCCCACGGTGAAAAGCAGGAGCGCATTGAGCGTGGTGATCGAGACGTTGAGGATCGTCACCAGCCGCATCTGCTGGTGGACGGTGCCCAGGAACCCGTCCATGGCTTCTCGCATATAGGCTTCTTCGCGCCGGGAATGGGAGAAGAGCTTGACCGTGGCGATGTTGGTGTAGCTGTCCACGATCCGGCCGGTCATGTTGGCGCGCGCATTGGCCTGATGTTCCGAAATCTTGCCCATCCTCGGCACGAAATAGCGCAGGATCGAGCCGTAAACGAGCACCCACACGATAAAAGGCACGGCCAGCCGCCAGTCGTTCATCGCCGCAAGAATCACCGCGCCGATGAAATAGATGACCACGTAGTTGAGCACGTCGAGCAGCTTCATCACCGTCTCGCGCACCGCCAGCGCGGTCTGCATGACCTTGGTCGCGATCCGGCCGGCGAACTCGTCCTGGAAATAGGTCATGGACTGGCGGATCAAATAGCGATGGGCCATCCAGCGCACGCGCTGGGGGAAATTGCCCAGCAGTGTCTGATGGATGATCAGCGTACTGAACAGGGTCAGCGTGGGGATGACGAGCAGGATGAATCCCCCCATCAGCGCCAGCCTTCCCCCCTCCTGCGCGAGGAAGGCCTCCCGGTCCACCGAGGAGAGCCAATCGACCACATTGCCCAGAAAGCTGAACAGGATGATCTCGGAAATCGCAGTCGCCGCGCTGAGCAGTGCCATCAGCCCGAGCGGCAGCTTGGCGCCCTGCACGTAATGCATGCAGAATGCGAACAACCCTTTGGGCGGCTGCTCGGGGTCGCGGGGCGGATAGGGATTGAGCCGGGTTTCGAACCAGCGGAACATGGGAGTCACCAGAGCCTTGGCCGGGCGTGCGGGCGCGGATGCGTCCGGGCGGCCGGCAGAAAACCAAGGCGACGGTTGGTAGATGATCCTCGGCTCCAGCGCAATGCGTTGCTGAAGACGCGACCGCCCCGTCGCCCGGCCCGGACCTTGCCACGGGCCTGCGACGACACGACGAACGCCAGCGCGCAACCCCGACATCGAGGAACAATTTTTCTTCTCGTTAAGTGACTCTCCGGACTCGCGAATTTCGAGGGCGCCATGCGGATCGATAAAAAGGCTCTGGACAAGAGTCATGCCGTTGATTCAAGCTCTTATCATCAGATTTTCATCGGGGGCATGCGCCGTCAGGCGGGTGTGGGCAAGCATGGGTTCGGCGGATCAATCCGGCGTCGGGTCGAACGGATTCGGCGCTTCGATACACAGCACGCGGACAAACACGGCGCCTGCGGCAAAGGCACTCCCCTTCGGGATGTCCGCGTCCGTGGCCCTGAGCGCGGCGGCGGTCGTGGTGGCGATCCTTTTTGTTGCCCAGGACGCTTATCGCACCTTCGCCGAGACCCAGGAACGCACCATCATGGCGGCCGCGCTGGCCGCCGCAGAGATGGCGCCGCGTGAACTCGACGCCCCCCGCATGGGCGCCCTGACGCTCTCGGCCGCGGTTTCGGACGAAGCGGTCATGATCGTCTCGGCTCCGGACGGAGAAATTCTTTCCAGCACTGCCGAAGACATCGATCCCGGCGACATCCTCGGCCCCGACGCGCTGGCTTCCGGCTATGTCACGGGGCAGGCGGCGATTGCGGGCGAATACGGCCATGTAACGATCGCGGTCGGGCATGGGGCGATTGCCATGGAACTGGCCCAGCGGGCCGGCATCGCGTTCGGCGGCGCCTTCGCCATGGTGCTGCTGGCCTTCGGCGGCGGGCTCACCCGCCGGGAAACCGGGCCCGATCCTCTGGCCGAGGCCGTCCAGGCCGCACCCTATGGCCTTGCGCACTGGAGCGCGGACGGCACGCTTTTGTGCGCCAACAAGGCCTTCTACCGCCTGCTGCGGGCGGCCGAGAGCGAGATCAGGATCGGCGCCCCCTATTCCGCCGTATCCCGGACCATCTCTGGCAAGATCGCCAGCCGCCCCGTGGTCGATGGCGAGCGCCAGCGCATGATCGAGGTCGAGCGCGAGGATGGCTCGGTAATCGTTCTTGATGAACGCCCCAGCCCTTCGGGCGGCTTCGTCTCCGTCGTCAGCGACGTCACCGATCGCAAGGCCGCCGACCGCATGCTGAGCGCTGCACGCGAGGAGCAGCGCCAGCTCGCCCGCCGCTATCACGAGGAAAAGGTCCGCGCCGAGGCCGCCAGCCGGGCCAAGACCTGCTTTCTCGCCCACCTTTCCCACGACATCCGCACCCCGCTCAACCACATCATCGGATTTGCCGATCTCATGCGGCTCGAGACCTATGGGCCGCTGGGTGACGGCAAGTACATGACCTATCTCGAGGACATCAAGGCGGCGGGCGAAAAGCTGATGGACTCCTTTGCCGAGATTCTCGAATACGCCGAGCTGGAGGGCGGCCAGAAGGCGCTGTCGCCCGAGCCGCTGACCGTCGAAGAGATGATCAAGACCGTGGCCGGACGCTTCGGGCCCCGCGCGACCCAGGCCGGCCTGCGGCTGCGCACCGGCGCGCTCACCGCGGCCATCGTCCACGCGGACCGCCTTTGTGTGGAGCGGATGCTGGACAATCTGCTCGACAATGCCGTCCGGTTCACCCCCCGGGGCGGTGAGGTCAGGCTTGCCGCCTGGGCGGCCGAAGATGGGGTGGTGCTCGAGATCACCGATACGGGGATCGGCATGGGCGAGGACCAGCTTTCCCGGCTGTCCCACCCCTTCGCCCTTTCGGACGCCGCCTTCACCAAATCCCATGACGGTATCGGGCTGGGCATCGCCATCGCACGCGCCATCGCGGAAGCCAGCGGCGGCCGGCTCGCGATCGACTCGGCGGTCGGGCACGGCACGACGGTCGTCATCTCCCTGCCCACCTCCAGCGCTTTCGCCAAGCCGCCACTGGTGATGGAGGCGGTGACGGCCGAGGCCGCCTGAGCCCTTAAACCGCCCGCATGGCCTCGAAGAACTGCCCAGAGAGGCTCGCGACCTCTTCGCGCATGGCCTTTATGTCGGTCTCGAGCATGGCAAAGCTGGGGTAATTGGTCCTCCGGGCCAGCAATTCCCGGAAAGCCGCCGTCCACCCCTCGTCGTTGAGCGGCTCCGACAGGCATGCGCTCATCAGCTCGAGCACCCCCGAATAGATGTGATGGATCTCGGCCAGCCTTTCCCCTTCGGCGAGAATTCCGGTTTCGGTCAGGCGCCGAAGCACCCGGGCAGGCGACGCCTGCGGGCAGTCGAGCACCTGACCCTCGAGAAGCTGTGCCGTTTGCGCGATGAATTCGAGATCGACCAGCCCGCCGGAGTGCAGCTTGAGGTCGAACGCATGGCGCGGCGGGCGCTCCCGAGCCATCAGCGCCCGCATGTCGAGCGTTTCCTCGACGATCTTGCTGCGGTCCCGCGGCAGCGCCAGCACGCGCGCGATCTCGGCGTCAACATCGGCGGCCAGCGATGGCTCGGCGCACACGCACCGTGCCCGGGTCAACGCCAGGTGCTCCCAGGTCCAGGCCTCGTCGCGCTGATAGGTGCGGAACCGCTTCAGGCTCGTGGCCAGCGGCCCGGCATTGCCCGAGGGGCGCAGCCGCATGTCCGCCTCATAGAGCACGCCTTCGGCCGTGGGAGCCGAGACCGCCGTCACCAGCCGCTGGGTCAGGCGCGCGAAATAGGTGGGCGGATCGAGGGGCCGGTCGCCATCCGAGCCGTCAGAGCCCTCCGGAACGTCATAGAGCAGGATGAAATCGAGATCGGAGGTCGCGGTCATCTCGCGGCTGGCCATCTTGCCGAAGGCCAGCAGACCCACCCGGGCACCCTCGACTTCTCCGTGACGCGCCACGAACTGATCGGTGACCGCATCAAAGAGACGCCCGAGCAGGGTTTCGGCCAGCGCCGTGAACTGGCGCCCGGCCTGTTCGGCGCTGAGCGCACCGCCCACGAGGCCGGCGGCGATGAGGAATTTCTGCTCCTGGCCGATGATGCGGGCCCGGTCGATCAGGTCCTCATAGGACCGCGCATCGGCAAGAAACGCGTCCACGCTCGCGATCAGCGTCTCGTGGTCGCCCACTTCCCCGGCGAAGGCCGGATCGATCAGCCCGTCCACCACATGCGCCCGGTGAATCACCGCTTCGGCCAGCCTCGGGGCGGACGCCATGAAGTCGATCAGAAGGTCGCGCAGCGTGGCGTGATTGCGCAACAGCGCGAACATCTGCACCCCGGCAGGCAGGCGCGAGAGGAAATCGTCGAACCGCGTGAAGGCCGCATCGGCATTGCCCGTGCCCGCGATCGAGCGCAGGAGGGCCGGCATCAGTTCGGTCAGGTGCTCGCGCGCCTTGGAGGCGCGGGTCGCGGCATAGCCGCCATAATGCCATTTGCGGATCGTCGCCGACACCCGGACCGGGTCCGTGAACCCGAGATCGGAGAGGGTTTCGAGCGTGCCGGGATCGTCATCGCTGCCGGTGAACACCAGATTGCCCAGGTCGCCCGCCAGCGATTCTCCCTCGGCGAAAAGCTCGGAATAGTGCGCGACGACATCGGCAAGCGCACGGCGGTAATCGTCCTCGAACCCGGCCCGATCATTGCCCATCAGCGCCGCGATCTCTGCGATGGCCGCGTCGGTTTCGGGCAGCACGTGGGTCTGCTCGTCGCGCAGCATCTGGAGCCGGTTTTCAACCGATCGCAAGAACCAGTACGTCTCGGTGAGATGGGATGCGGTATCGCGCTCGATCCAGCGGCCCGCCACCAGCGCCTCGAGAGCCTCGGAGGTCGGACGCACCCGCAGGTGCGGGTCGCGCCCCCCCGCGATCAATTGCTGGGTCTGAACGAAGAACTCGATCTCGCGGATCCCCCCGCGCCCCAGCTTGACGTTATGGCCGGCCACCCGCTGCTCGCCCACCTTGCGATGGATATTGATCTGGCGCTTCATGGCCTGGATATCGGCGATGGTCGCGAAATCCAGGTGCTTGCGCCAGATGAAGGGGGCGAGTTCCTTGAGGAACTGCTCGCCCACAGCCCGATCGCCCGCGCAGGGCCGCGCCTTGATCCAGGCCGCGCGCTCCCAGTTCTGCCCCCGCGATTCGTAATAGCTCATCGCCGCATCCACCGAGATGGCGATGGGGGTGGAGCCGGGGTCGGGCCTCAGGCGCACATCGGTGCGAAAGACGTAGCCGTGCTCGGTCCGGTCCTGCATCAGCGAAACCAGCCTGCGCATGATCCGCACATAAAAGCGGTTGTGGTCGGCATCCTCGGGCAGAACCGCCAGGCTGGGATCGTAAAAGGCGACGATGTCGATATCGGAGGAATAGTTCAGCTCCTGCCCGCCATGCTTGCCGAGAGCAAAGATCGCCAGCCCCGAGGCCGAAGCCGAAGCGCGCGAAGCCGGCATGGCGAGCTGGCCATTGGCCGCCGCCTCGCGCATCAGGAAATCGAGACCCGCCTCGAGCGCGTAATCGGCCAGGTCGGACATGGCGCGGGTCGTCTTGTCGGGACCCCATGCGCCGCCCAGTTCGGCAACCGCAGAGAGCAGGGCCCCGCGCGCCTTGGCCACGCGCAGCGCCTTGCTCAGGTCCTTTTCCTCGCTGGCCTGGCGCCCGCTGGCCGCCATGCCGGCCAGGAGGGTTGCCATCGCCCCGCTCGCCTCGACCTCCAGCGCACCGGCCAGCCACCGGGCATGCCGCTCAGCCAGCTCGCGCAGGTAGGGCGCGGCGGCGAAGGCCGGACCCAGGGTTCCCGCAACGCGTTCGAGCGTCGCCCTGCCCTCGCCGGCGGCGGCCAGAACCTCCTCGAGCGCATCCGCGCTCCCGTCGTGTTCGGGGAGCGGGCGGAGATCGTCGACGAGGTTTGACACGTAAAAGTACTCGCTAGTTTTCCCGCGGCGCCGCTGGGAAGGAAATGATGGCCTTGGCCCCCGGATCGTTGTCAGCGAAGCGGACGGTGCCATCATGGGCCCGCACCACCGCGGCCACCAGGGCGAGCCCCAATCCCGCGCCGGCGTCGGTCCGGCTGCCTTCGAGCCGCACGAAGCGGTCGAACACCCGGCTGCGGGACTCCTCGGGAATACCGGGGCCCCTGTCCGCCACCTCGATCACGATCCAGTCGTCCTGCCTGCGGGCGGACACCGAGATATCCCCGGCCCCTCCCTGGGCTGGCTTGCCGTACTTTATGGCATTTTCGACAAGATTCACAAGGGCTTGCCCTACTAACTCCCGGTTTCCGGTCATCATGAGGCCCGGCTCGACCTCGGTGGAGACCGTCAGTCCCTCGTCCTCGGCCACCGGGGTGTAGAGGTCCACCACGTCCTCGACGACCTCGGAGGCATCGATTCGGCTGAGCGCGCCGGTCGGCATCCCCGCCTCGGCCCGGGCGATAAGCAAGAGGGCGCTGAAGATGCGGATCAGATGGTCCGATTCGGTGATGGTCGCCTCGAGCGCGGCGATCTGGACATCGCGATCGGCGCCGGGCCGCAGCGCGGCCTCGGCCTTGTTGCGCATGCGGGTAAGCGGGGTCTTGAGGTCGTGGGCGACGTTGTCGGTCACCTGCTTGAGACCGGCCATCAATTGCTCGATCCGGTCCAGCATGGCGTTGAGATTGGTGGCCACGCGGTCGAACTCGTCATCGCTGCCCGTCAGCGGCACGCGCTCGGAGAGATTGCCCGACATGATCTTGTTGGAGGTGTCGGTGATCGCATCGATCCGCCGCAGCACGTAGCGCGCGGTCAGGCCGCCGGCCACCACCGAGAGAATCACGATGGCCAGCGCGCCCCACCAGAAGGTCGACAGAATAATCGCGGTAAATCCGCGCCGCTCTCCGACGTCGCGCCCCACAACCAGCCGCAGCCCGTTGGGCAGTTCGCCCGACTGGACGATCGCCACCCCCTGCATGCGCGGGGTGTCCTCGACCTCTCCATAGATCTCGAGCCCGCGCTCATAGCTCAACTCGTACCGTCCCGGCTCCGAGAGAATCGCGGCAGGCAGGCTCGAGACATTGCCCGCAATCATCGTGCCGGTCGGGTCACCGAGATAATAGATGCCCGGCCCGGGCCGGTCGGCGAGGCGCTGGACGGCAAAGGCCACCGTGCGCACGCTGGCGCGCAGGGAAAGCAGGTTGATGTGATCGACCTCGCGTTCGATGGCCCGGGTCTGCTGCTGCTGGATGCGGACCGAGGTCTGGTAAGCCAGAACGGCCAGCAGCACGACCGCAAAGCCCACGAAGATGGCGATGAACATGGCGGTCAGCCGCACCGTGGTGGTGCGCCAGACCCGCCCCATACGTGCCCGGCCCAGTCCGACCTTACTCACGTATGATGTACCCCGCGCCCCGGACTGTCTGCAGAAGCTGCACCTCGTGGCCCTTGTCGATCTTGCCGCGCAGGCGGGACATGTGGACGTCGATAACGTTGGTCTGGGGGTCGAAATGATAGTCCCAGACGTTTTCGAGCAGCATGGTGCGGGTGACCACGCGCCCGGCATTTTTCATCAGATATTCGAGCAGCCTGAACTCGCGCGGCTGCAGGTTCACCAGGTCCCCGCCGCGCGTCACCTTGCGCGAGAGCCTGTCGAGCAGGAGGTCGGCCACCTGATAATGGGTCTGGGCCTCGGCCGGGGAATTGCGCCGGGCCAGAACCTCGATCCGCGCCAGCAGTTCGGTGAAAGCATAGGGCTTGACCAGATAATCGTCGCCGCCGGCCCGCAATCCGGTCACGCGATCGTCAACCTCCCCGAGCGCGGAGAGAATGATCACCGGCGTCGCATCGCCCTGGGCGCGCAAGGCCTCGACGATCGAGAGCCCGTCGCGGCGCGGCAGCATCCGGTCGACCACGAGCACGTCGTAGTCCATGCCCTCGGCCATGGCATACCCCGTCTCGCCGTCCGCGGCGTGATGGGCGACATGCCCGGCCTCATCGAGCGCCTGCATGAGATAGGACGCAGCGTCCCGGTCGTCCTCGATCACCAGTATCTTCATGGCCCCGCCCGATAAGCAAACGGCCCCGACCAGGTCGGGGCCGTTCCATGGTTCCCTATCCGCGCTTATTCCTCAAGCGGGATACCGAGGAAGCGGACCACGCCGCTGCGCTCGATCTTGAGCGGCACGGCGGACCGGCCACTGTCAACCACGCCCTGTAGCGCCGTTTCGAAGTCCGAGACCGTTCCGAGGACGGTGCCATCGACCTCGAGGATCACGTCACCCGAGGACAGGCCACGGGTTGCCGCGGCACTGGAAGGATCGACGGCCTCGACGACCAGACCTTCGCCCTCGTCATTGGGGGCAAGGGTGACGCCGATGCTCTCTATCTCGGTGTTCTCGGGCTCGGGCTCTTCAACCGGTTCGGGCGGCGTGGGCTCGCTGGTCTCGTCTTCGGGCAGCCTGTCAAGGGTCACGTCGACGGTGATTTCCTCGCCATCGCGAATGATGCCCAGATCCACCGTGGTGCCCGGCGCAAGCTGGGAAATCACGCGGGAGAGTTCGCGGCCGGTCTGGACGGCATCGCCGTCGACCGAGACGATGACGTCACCGGACTGCACGCCTGCCGCTGCAGCCGGAGCATCCTCGATCGGCTGGGTCACCAGAGCACCATCGGTGCTCGGCAGGCCGAGACCGGCGGCAAGATCGTCGTTGAGATCCTGCAGGGACACACCGAGGAAGCCGCGGGTCACGACGCCGTCTTCACGGAGCTGGGTGATGACCTGCTCTGCTACCGCAGCGGGGATGGCGAACGCGATGCCCACATTGCCGCCCGAGGGCGAGAAGATGGCGGTGTTCACCCCGATCACGCGACCGTTGAGGTCGAACGACGGACCACCCGAATTGCCGCGGTTGACCGCCGCGTCGATCTGGAGGAAGTCGTCATACATCGAGGCGTTGATGTCGCGGCCACGGGCCGAGACGATACCCGCCGTCACAGTGCCGCCGAGGCCGAACGGGTTGCCCACGGCCACCACCCAGTCGCCCACACGGGCTTCATCGCTGGCGAATTCGACGAACGGCAGATCGGAGCGCTCTTCGCGGACCTTGAGCAGGGCGAGGTCCGTGCGCGGGTCGAGCCCCACGATATCGGCTGCCAGCTCGGTGTCGTCCTGGAGCACGACCAGCACCTCGTCGGCGTCTTCCACGACGTGGTTGTTGGTCACGATGTAACCGTCATCGGAGATCAGGAAGCCCGAACCCACGGCCTGCATGAACTGACGCGGACGCTCGGGAGCGCCCTCCTCGGGGGTGCCGAAGGGCTCTTCGAACTGCTCGAAGAAGCGGCGCAGCGGGTGATCCTCGGGCAGGTCGGGGAACTCGAACTCGAAGTTCGGGCCGCGACGCTGAACCATGCGATCGGGGACTTCACCGCTCACCTGGATCGAGACGACCGCCGGGCTCACGGCCTCGACGAGATCGGCAAAGCTCGCGGGCGCCCCGGTCTGGACGCCGATCTGAGCGGTGGCCGACTGCATGGGAATGACGTTGGTCGCGATGGCGCCGCCGGCAACGACGACGGCCAGCGCGGACGCGGCGATCAGTTTGCGGGAGGGGGTTGAAAGCAATGTGCGCATGGATTTCCTCTTTGGCTCGGATAGGGGAGCTCGCGGTTTTATCTAGGGTGTTACGCCTTTCCGCACAGTGTCGTTCACATTAAATCTTGGTAAGGGCCGGTTTCAGGGCCAGGCATGCGCCCGCAACGCCTGGGATTTCAGCCCCAGATCGACTGGCGCAAAAGCCCGAGTGCGATCACCGTCAGCATGATCTTGAGCCCGATCCGGAACGCCGCTTCGGGCATGCGGTGGAGGAACCGGGTGCCGGCCCAGGTGCCGACAAAGCCGGCAGCGACCATCGCGATCATCAGGGGCACGAAGGCGGCGAACGCGAACCCCAGCGCGGTGAATGTCACCACCTTGGCCAGGTGGGACACGGTGACGATCGCCGCATGCGTGGCCACCAGCTCCCGGCGATCGCCCAGAAAACGCAGGAAATTGGCCAGCAGCGGGCCGACCGCACCGAAGATCATCCCCAGTGCCGCGATCACCGTGCCGGCAATGAAGTTGGCGACGGGCCCGCGTGCGGAGACCTTGGGCTGCGGCCCCCATGCGCTGTAGAGGATGAAGGCCGCGATGGCGCCCCGGAACAGGGCTTCGGGCATGCTCACGGCCAGCGAGCCCCCGATGATGGTGCCCAGAATTGACCCCAGGCATATCCAGAAGATCACGTTCCACTGGATGAAGTGACGAAGAAGGAAAGCGCGCGAGGTGTTGGAGCCGAGCTGGATGCCCCCATGAAGCGGCACCACGACTGCGGGATTGAAGACTATGGCCAGCACCGCGAGGAGCAGCATGCCACCGCCCAGCCCGAAGGCCCCCGTGATAGCGGAGGTCATGAAGCTGACCAGAACGAGGCTGAGCGCGAGCCAGGGCCCCACGCCATCGGGCAGATACTGCGCAAACTCGACCATCGGGGACCCTCCGGGAGTTCGCGTAGCCACGCGCGGCCAGTTTGTGAAGTCTGATACCGCGAGGGCCCGTTCTGTATGCGAGAAGCCCCCGCTCCGGCTCTGATCCAATCAGAACCGGGCATGCGCTGGCGCGATTACTGGCCGGAGAGCTTATCGAGCGCCTTGCGCTCGTCGCGGGAGAGCCCCCGGGGCCTTGTGCCAGCCCCTGCATCCTGCCGCCTTCGCCGCACGCCAATGAAGACGGCGACAAGCCCGATCACCAGGATCACGGGCGCTGCGGCCCACAGCACGATGGTGTGCAGGGCCATCACCGGCTGGAGCAGCACGAACTCGCCGTATCGTGCCACAATGTAGTCGATCACCTCGGTGTCGGTATCGCCCGCCACCAGCCGCTCGCGCACCAGAAGGCGCAGATCGCGCGCCAGCTCGGCGTCGGAATCGTCGATGGACTGGTTCTGGCACACCATGCAGCGCAGATTGGCCGAAATTGCCCGGGCGCGGGTCTCGAGAACGGGATCCTCCAGCAACTCGTCGGGCGAGACGGCCGGGGCCGCCGTCGCCGAGACCAGCAGCACGAGCGCCATGCAAAAGGCACGAAACAGCGCTCTCATGCCGAGGCCCCCCGCTGCTCACCGCGGGCGGTGCGCGGTGCACCGATGCGGATGCGGCGGTCTGTCAGAGAGACGAACGCCCCCACCGCCATGATCAGCGCACCCAGCCAGATCAGGACCACATTGGGCTTGTGCCAGAGCCGCACGACCCGCCCGCCTTCGGCAAAACGCTCGCCGAACTGGACGTAAACCTGGGTGAACCCGTACGTCAGAATGCCCGCCTCGGTGGTTGGGGTCTGGGAAACCACATAGACCCGTCTTTCAGAGGTGACCGTGCGCGTGGGCCAGAACCAGGGGGCGTCGACCACGAACTCGCCCTGGTCGGCGGCGTAGTTGGGGCCTTCGATGGCACGCTCGCCCGAATAGGTGACCGTATACCCGGCGACCTCGAATTGGTCCCCGGCCTGCATGGAGGTGACGATTTCGGTCTCGAACGCGGTCGCGCAAACCACGCCCACTACCATCACCCCCACACCGAAATGGGCCATGGCCGTCGACCAGACCGTACGCGGCATGCCCCTGACGCGCCGCCAGCTTTCGCCCGGCGCAACGCGCCCGAGATTGGCCCGGTCCGCCACCTCGGCCACCGCGCCGACCATCACCCAGATGCCGATCGCCAGCCCGAGCGGGGCGAGGGTCATGGGAAAGCCCATGAATGCGAAAACGAGGATGGAGATGATCGCCGTGGCGATCAGCGCCCCGGTGAGCCTCTGGACCACGCACACGAGGTCGGCACGCTTCCAGGCAAGGAAAGGTCCGAAGGGAATCAGGAGCAGCAAGGGCACCATCAGTGCTCCGAAGGTCAGATCGAAGAACGGCGCGCCCACCGTGATCCGGGCGCCGGTCAGGCTCTCGAGAACCAGCGGATAGAGCGTGCCCACCAGCACCCCGGCCGTTGCGGTCGAGAGGAAAAGGTTGTTGAGGATCAGCGCGCCTTCCCGGCTGACCGGAGCGAACAGCCCGCCGCTGCGCAGCGCCGAGGCGCGCAGGGCGAAAAGCGCGAACGCCGAACCGATCAGCACGGCGAGCATGGCGAGGATCACGGTGCCCCGAGTCGGGTCGGACGCGAACGAGTGCACCGAGGTCAGAATGCCCGAGCGCACGAGGAAGGTGCCCAGAAGGCTCAGCGAGAACGTGATGATGGCGAGAAAGATCGTCCAGATCTTGAGCGCATTGCGCTTTTCCATGACGATCGCGGAATGGAGAAGCGCGGTGCCCGACAGCCAGGGCAGGAAGCTGGCGTTTTCCACCGGATCCCAGAACCACCAGCCGCCCCAGCCCAGCTCGTAATAGGCCCAGTACGATCCCATGGCGATGCCGAGCGTCAGGAACGCCCAGCTCGCCAGCGTCCAGGGGCGCACCCAGCGCGCCCATGCGCCATCGATCCGGCCCGAGATCAGGGCTGCGATGGCAAACGAAAAGCAGATCGAGAAGCCGACATAGCCGAGATAGAGCATCGGGGGGTGGATCGCCAGCCCGATATCCTGGAGCACCGGGTTGAGCTCGGTGCCGTCCCGGGGCGCAGGATCGAGACGCCAGAAAGGGTTGGAGGTGAACAGCACGAAAGCCGAGAAGGCGGCGACCATCAAGCCCTGGCACGAGAGCACCAGCGTGCGCAGATCGTGCGGGAGCGATCGGCCCCGGCTGGCCACTGCGGCGCCGAACAGCACGAGGATCAAAACGAACAACAGCATGGAGCCTTCGTGATTGCCCCAGACACTGGTGAATTTATAGAGTGCCGGCTGAAGCGAATGGGAGTGCTCGACCGCGAGCTGGACCGAGAAATCCGAAACCATGAAGGCGTGCACCAGCGCGGCGAAGGCGAGGCCCACCAGCAGAAACTGCATGACCGCCGCATGACTGACAAAGCGCGCCGTCGCGCCGCCATCGCGCCAGTAGACGAACCCGACAGCGGCCTGCGCCAGCGCCAGAACGCAGGCGAGAACCAGCGCGAAATGTCCCAGTTCGACGATCAAGGCTGGCTCCCCCCATCCGGACCATAGCCGACGCTTTCACCGTCACCCTCGCCTTGCCAGACGCCCTGGGTCCGCAGCGTATCGGCGACCTCGCGGGGCAGGTAATTCTCGTCATGCTTGGCCAGGACGTTGGACGCCAGGAAGCTGCCATCGGGCAGGAGCGCCCCTTCGGCGACCACGCCCTGCCCTTCGCGGAACAGGTCGGGGAGAATGCCCTCATAGCGCGCAGGGATTGCCGTCTGGCCGTCCGTTACGGTGAAGGCGTTGACCTCCCCGTCCAGCGACCAGGAGCCGTCGGCGACCAGTCCGCCGATCCGGATGGCCACGCCCGGCTCCACGCCCTGCTCTGCGATCTCGCTGGGTGAATAAAAGAACACCACCTGATCGCGGAGCGCGGTCAGCACCAGCGTCGCGGAAAGCGCCAGAACGACGGCCAGCCCCCCGATCACCGAAAGCCGCTTCTGCTTGCGTGTCATTGCCACATCACTGCTCCACGTCCAGCCCGAGTTCGCGGGCAAAGTCGGAAAGGGCCTGCCCCTCGCCCGCATCGAGTTCATCAAGGCCGCGCTCGAGATCGGCAAGCGCCGCCTCGGGGCCATCGAGCGTCTGGCGCGACCTGATGAGCTGCATCCACTCATCGAGCGACCCGCCCTCCTGGGCGATCCGGGCGGCGAGCCCTTCTACCATGCCCCGGATCATGATGTCTCTCGTCGCATCGGGCGTAGGCTGGTCCAGCGTTTCGGCCGAAGCGCCGGCCTCGGCTGCAGCCAGCCCGGCCTGCGCCGTCGCCACCCAGGGTTCGTCGCCCGTCGCGATCGCCAGCAGTTCGCGCCAGAGCCCGACCGCCTCGTCGAAGTGTTCCAGCCGGGTCAATTCCCCGGCCAGGTAGAACCGCGAGCGCACATGGGCCGCGTCGCGCTCGGCCGCCGAGCGCAGCAGCGCCACCGCTTCGTCGGTGACCTCGCCGTCACTGCTCATGATCAGCGCCTCGGCCAGATCGGTCTCGACATCCGCCGTGGGATCGGAGAGCGCCATCACGCGCCGGTAGGCGTTGGCCGCCTCTCCGTAGCGCTCGGTTTCCATATAGATCGGCCCCAGCGCCATCCAGCCCCGCACATCGTCGGGGTTCTGCTCCAACCGCGCCTCGACCTGAGCGACCGCCGCGGCCAGATCGATCTGGCCGGTTTGGGCTTCGGCCACCTCGGTCCGCCCATCGAGCGGCTGACCGGGCAGATCCCCGCGTCCCGTGGCAAGGTAAAGCGCAAGGCTGGCCACCGCCACAAGACCGATCACGCCGATCATCACGGGCCGGGGTGGCGAACTGGGGTTGGCGCTGCGGAACTCCGCCTCGGCCTTGATGTATTCGCGCGCAAGCTCGGCGCGCGCCGCCTCTGCCTCCTCGTCCGAGAGCCGCCCGCCGGTGCGATCGGTATCGATTCCCTCGAGCTGGCTGCGGTAGAACGCGCGCGTCGTCTCGAATCCGGTTTCGCCTCCGCTCGCACCGCCCTGGCGCACGGCCCACAGCAGCACGGCGCAGCACGCCACGACAATAAAGGCTGCGAACAACCAGAGCACCCGGTCACCGTCCTCTTGAAAAGCACCTCGTTACGGTTTCTATAGGCGAAACAAGGAAAAATTGCAGCGGTTGGAGCCGGACGCTTTGCCGCACCACGCCGCGTCGGGATTGCCTGATCTTGTCTAACCCATCGCAATCAGAGCCAATTGCCCTTCTCGGATCGACCCCGTTTGCCGTGTTTCTTGCGGGGCTTCTGGCGTCCGAACACCGGCGCCGGGTCACCCTTTTTGCGCCCGAGCTCGGCCGAAAGCGATTGCCGCGCACCGTATCGTTTTCCCTTGGCCCCGTCACCCGGCCCGAAACGCTCAGGCTGGTGGCCGACAACCGGGCCCATGTCCTTGCCCGGCTCGGGGAGTTCGGCCCCGGACTCATGGAGACCGACGCCCTGCGGATCGCGGCGGAGGCGCCCGGAACCGCGCTGGGGTTGAGCCATATGCGCCACGGCGCGGCAGGGTTCGGCCTGCCCGCACGGCCCGAGCCCTCCCACCAAGCGGTGGCCGGGGAGATTTGCGTCTTTGACGATTGCTGGCAGATCAACTCCAGCATCATGGACGTCCGGGCCCGTGAATGGCTGGAAAAACAGGGCGTTACCGTAGTCAGCGAGGAAAGCCGTTTCGCGCTGAAGGGCGATGGCATCGTGCGGCGCGACGGCGAAGCGGTCGGGCCGGCACTCCTTGTCGACGACGCCCTGATCGCCGCGCATGCGGGGGCCAGGTCGCTCTCCCGGATCGCGACCCCGCGGTCCATGGTCACCTTCCTGTGCCGCGCTGACCGGGGCATAGCCAGGGCCGCGTTCATCCATCTCGATCACGGGGTCACCGTGACCCGCGCGGGCACCGGCCTCGTCCAGGTCCATGCCCCCGACGACGACGGGCGGGCCACCGAACGCGTCACCACTGCGCTCGGGGATGCGGAAGGGCTGCGGCTTGTCGGTCGCCGCAAATATACCGACCTCGTGACCCATGACGGCGCGCCCGCCATCGGAGGCCTGCCTTCGAGCCGGCTCAGCGCGATTACCGGCCTTGGTCCGCTCGATGTGGCCCTCGCCCCGACCATCGCCAGGCACCTTGCAGGCTCGGCCAGCGCGCGCGAGGATGAGTGGGCCCGCGCCCGTCAGGCCCGCCGTCCGAAAGGCGCGCCCGCGATCGACGATCTGCGTCCCGGGCCGGCACGGGAGGAGGCGCGATGACCGAACCCAATCGGCTCACCGGCGATCTCGGCCGCGAGTTGGCCTACCCGCTCGTGGACAGATCCATGCCGATCACGCTGACGGTCGACGGAACAAGGCTCTCTGCGCTTGCCGGGGACACCGTGCTGTCGGCACTTCTGGCCAACGGGATCGATACCCTGGGCACCCATCGCGGTCACCGGCTGGCGCTCGACGACACCACCGCGCCCGAAATCGCGCTCGCGGGCAACGCCGCCCGGGCCGACCTCGCGATGCCTGCTGCCCTCTGCCCTGCCGTCGACGGGCTCGACTACGTGACCATCGGCAAGCAGCGGAGCCCAGGCCCATTGCGGGCGATCAGCCGGCTGATGGGCGGGGGCAGGCGGTCGCTCGACCACGACATCGCCGAGGGGCTCGAGCTTCCCGGGCGCTGGATCGACGAGCCGGCGGCGCGGACCATCGAGGTCGATCTGGCTGTGATCGGCGGCGGGATTTCGGGCATGTCCGCCGCGCTCGCGGCGGCGCAGCGCGGCCTGCGCGTTGCGCTGTTGGAGAGGGACATGGCGCTGGGCGGGCTGTCACGGCTCTTTGGCCGAACCGAAGGCCAGCCGCCGCCCGAAGAGGCCATCCCCAGGGCCATTGCCGAGGTCTCGCGCTCCCGGCACGTCCAGGTGTTCACCGGCACCGAGGCCTTCGACATCCGCGACGGCACCATCCAGGCGATCCGGGTGCCGATCAAGGATGGCGTTCCCCGGCCCGAGCGGGTTGCGGTGCGCGCAAAGCACATCGTCCTGGCCACCGGACTTTCGGACACGGTGCCGGTTTTCCCCGGGAATCGCCTGCCCGGCGTTCTCTCCCCGGGCTTTGCCTGGCGCATGGCGGCCCATTACAGCATCTGGATCGGCCAGAGCGCCCATCTGCACACCGCCACCAATGCCGCATACCGGCTGGCGCTGCTCGGACTCGAACAGGGCAAGACCATCGTTCGGGCCAGCGACCCCCGCATCAATCCCCAAACCCGGTTCATCGAGTTCTGCAAGGCCTATGGCTTCCGGCACAGCTGGGGGGTGCAGATCGCCGAGATCACCCGTTCGGGGCGGGCCCATCCCACGCTGACGGCCCGGCTGCTCGATGCCCAGTTCGGCGCGGTCAACCTGGACGAGATCGTCAGCCAGTGCCTTCTCGTTTCGGGCGGCTGGCAGCCCAATCTGGATCTCTGGGTCCGGGCCGGGGGATCGGCACGGTTCGCCGAAAGCACCGGCAAACTCGTGATCACCGGCAGGCCCGAACTCGGGGCCGCGGGCTCGCTGGCCGGATATAGCAGTCTGTCTGGGTGCCGGGACAGCGGCGAGGCGGTCATCGAGACGCTGCTGGACGGCACCACCCGCGCCGTCGAGGACCCCCAGATCGATCCGGTCTATGAAACCCCGGACGACAAGGCCTATATCAGTCCCGCAAAGCGCAGCGGCCTTGCCCCGGCCTATCTGGGCAAGGGCCCGGGCCTGACGGCTCTCCATGAAGGGACCCGACGTTCCGTGTTCGGGGACAAGCGGCAGTCCGCCCACGACGAATCCGTCCTGCTCTCGAGCGTCCTCGCTCCCTCGGAAATCGCCGGGGCCATCGTCGCCGGCCTGCTGTCGCCCTCCGATACCGAAGTGATCGTCGACGAGCGTTGCGTGCTGCCGCGCCGGTTCGAGGCTCCAGGCGCCGGACTGGCCCTGCCGACCGAGCCGTCCGGTGAGGCGCCCTACCCTCCGTTCCTCAAGGATCGATATGGTCCCGATCAGGCCGTCTTCGCACTGGTCGCCGATGCAAGCCGCCGGATCGAGCCGGGGAGCCTGGTCTTTGCCAACACCGACGACAGGGATCCCACGCGTTCGGTGGGCGTGGTCATGGGCCCGGCCGGGGCTTATGGTGCGGCCATACTGACCGGATGGTCCGAGGGCCAGACCGTCTATGTGCGTGATGGGCACGCCTGTATCACGGCAGGCATCGGAGCGCGGATCGAGCCCGGCTCTGTGGGCAGGTCCGACAAAGCTACACCTGCGGCCTGACGGGGACGCAGATCAGCCCTTGCGGACCGCCTGTTCCATGCCCCGTCGCAGGATCTCGGCGTATTCGGGGTTGAAGCGGATCTCGGCCATCTTGATCCCCGCCAGCAGCCGTTCGCGCGCGATATCGTGGCCCGGATCGGCGCGGAATGCCTCGGCGGCCCGCTTGACCAGCACCTCGAGCGTATAGCCCGTGTCCGACCAGGCCTGCTCGAGCAGAGTGTTGAGCGCCAGGGACTCGCGACTGTCACGCACTGTGGCGAGCAGATAGAGGCTGTTGAGCGCCCCGAGTATCGCATCGGGGTCCAGCCTGTCCTCACCTTCGCGCGGGCGTCGCAAGGCTGCGGAAACCGTGGAATTGACCTCGCGCAACGGGCTCGCGATCCGCTCGGACATCTTGGCTGTGAGATCGGATACGATTCTGCCCCATGCGGTCTTGCCATCGATATCGAGATGATAGTGCAGTGCCCGAATCAGCCGGTGGAAGCGATCGATCGCGCGGCAGGCGAGGTCGAGATCGGCGAACACCCCCCGTCCTGCGGCCAACAGCGCGATCTGGTTGCTGGCGTGGCAGAGAACCGCTTCGACGAGCGGTCCATATCCGCCCTGCACGATCCGCGTGGGTTGCCCGCCCCCGCACAGTCGTGCCACCACCATCATCACCCGCCCCGGATTGCTCACATGTCCGACCATGGCATTCATCCACATCGCGCGGGAGACCGGGTTGGCCAGCGTGATGGTCTGGAGGGCGGAGCCGAGGGTAACCTCGTCGGGGACCTGCCCCAGCGCCGAGCCGAATTCCATCGCCTGATCGAGCATCCGGCGCTTGCGCATGGCCATGATCAGATAGGGCAGGACGGCGCGTTCCTCGGACCCGCCCATCTGCACGGTGTGGCGGCGCTTGAGGTCCGGGTCGTCCCCTTCGGCGGCCACGGCTTGCTTGAGGATCTCGAGCACATCGTCGGCTTCCCGGTCGAAGGCAGCCGTGGGGTCAACTCCTGAGGCGAGGGCCTTTTCCATTCTGTCGGCGGCGGGACGGGCAAGATCGCGCGCAATCCACTTCCAGATCGCCATTGCCTTGTCCCGGCTGATGGCTCCGACAAAGCCGGGAAATCCCGGTCCCTCGACGAGCACCGGCGCCATGGCGGCTATAAACCCGGCCCTGCCGGGCACGGCATCGCCGGCAGAAGCGTCTCGCCCGGGCCGGGTCCGGGGCTCTCGAAGGGATGGACTGGTTCTGGACATGGACTATCCGGTACTGGCGGTGCGTCCCGTTCTTTGTCTGATCGGACTCCTCGAGAGACGATACGCAAAGAGGGTAAACAAAAGCTGGAGCCGGCCGGAAACGACGAACGCCGGGGCCACGGCCCCGGCGTTCGGTAAAGACACAGAGATTGCCCGGATCAGGCGTCAGCGACATTCCAGCCGCCATCGCTTTCGCGGCATGCGGTACCCGAACGGCTGAAGGATTCGCCCTCGACTGTCACTCGGTGGGTGAATTCGCGGCAATCGAGATTGTTGACCCGCACATAGGGGCCCACAGAGACCGAGCCGGACGCTCCCCCAGAGTTCCAGGTACGCGGCGCGCCTGGACGACCGAACTGCAGTGCATAGAACTGCGCATCGGTGGCTGCCGTGCGAGCTCCCGAGCTCAGCCGAGGCAGTGCCGCGCCGTCGATATAGCGGAACCCGCTCGAATCAAGCCGCGCCTGCTGAATGTTGGCGCTCTCGCCGCTCGGCTCGGGCGAGGGCAGCGAATCGGCCGTATCCACGGGCAGACTTGCATTGGTGGGTGCGGGCCGCGGCTGGGGCTGCTCGTAAACGGTCGCGGTCCGCACGCAGCCAGCCAGTGCAAGAGCCATCACGACCAGCGCAACAGATTTAACAATCCTCATCGTCCAAAACCTTTCCGGAGGGGCTCTCGCCCCTTAAGTCTTTTTTGTTTCCCGACCCGTTGGCTCACACCGTGCCCGCGCGAATCCCCCGCGCTGCCGGCAGGCGCAATGTGGCCCTGAGACCGCCCATCGTAGACCGCGACAGTTCCAGATCGCCGCCGTAAACATCCACGAGTTCCTTGACGATATCGAGTCCCAGCCCGCTGCCGGGAGTCTTTTCGTCGAGCCTGACACCGCGGCGCAACACTTTGTCGGCTTCCTCGGCACTCAGTCCCGGTCCGTCGTCTTCAACGTGGATCGCGAGGTATCGGTTCCCCTCCACCACCATCTCGCCCGACATGAGGCGGACACTGCGCCGCGCCCATTTGCAGGCGTTGTCCAGAAGGTTGCCGGCCATGTCCTCGAGATCGCCTTCATCGCCCCGGAACCAGGGCGTGTCGGGGGCGATGTCCACCGCCACGTCATGTCCGGGGTTGAGCTTGCCCATCACGCGCCCTAGCCGCTCGAGCACCAAACCGCTGTCGGTCCGCTTGCCGACGAGGGAAGACCGGGCCGCCAGCCGCGCCTTGTCGAGATAGGTCGAGACGATTCGCGTCATATTCTCGGTCTCGCTCTTGACGGTTTCCCCGAGCGGGGTCGTGTCCCTTGCCGCCTCGTTGCGGAGCACGGCGAGCGGGGTCTTGAGTCCGTGGGCCAGATTGCCCACCTGGTTGCGCGCGCGCTCGATGATCTGGGTGTTGGACCGGAGCAATTCGTTGACCTCGTCGGCGAGCGGTGAGAGCTCGCGGGGGAACGTGCCTTCCACCGCCTGGCGCTCCCCTTCCCGGACCGCTTCCACAGCCTCGCGCAGCCGCTCGATCGGGCGCAACGCAATCCGCGCGATCATTGCGCTCATGGCGGCAAGAATCAGCCCCACCACCGCCAGCACGATCACCGCCTGCTCGCGGAAGGCGATGACACGCTCCTCGACTTCCGAAAGACTGCCCGTCACGAGAATGGAGATCCGGCCCGGCTCGCCCAGCCCGATGATGCGCTCGACCGCGCGCAGCCGCTCGCCCGTCGCATCCTCGATCACCCCGATGCGCGTGTTGGTGGGGCCGAACGGAGTGTCCATTTGCGGCAGCACAGTGCCCACCAGCGAGTCCGAAAACGCGAGCGGCGCTCCACCGTCGGTTTCGCTGATCAGCCAGTACCAGCCAGAGGTGGGCCGGGTATAGCGCGGGTCGGCGACCCCGATATCGTCCGATTGCGGGCTGCCCGCCTCCAGCGTGCTGCCCACCAGCGAGGAGATATGGAATTCGAGGCTTTCGGTGAGATCGCGGTCCAGCGCCTGGGAATAGAGTTCGGTGAGCAGCAGCGCGGTCGCGACCAGCGCGACGATCAGCCAGCCCGCCGAAAGCCAGAACAGCCGGAACGCTATCGAGCCGCGCTTCATCAATCCGTGACGATCTGGTAGCCGAGCCCGCGAATGGTCTGGATGAGGTCTTCGGGCAGCTTCTTGCGCAGCCGGCCCACGAACACTTCGATCGTATTGGAATCGCGATCGAAATCCTGATCGTAGAGGTGCTCGGTCAGCTCGGTGCGCGAGATCACCTTGCCCTTGTGCATCATGAGGTAGGACAGCAGGCGGAATTCGTGGGAGGTGAGCTTGATCGCCTGACCCTCCACCGTCACCCTCCCGGCCTTGACGTCGAGCCGGACCGGACCCGCCGTGATCTCGTTGGAGGCATGGCCGGCGGCGCGGCGCACGAGCGCCCGCAGGCGTGCGAGCACTTCTTCCATGTGGAAGGGCTTGGCCACGTAGTCGTCGGCGCCCGCGTCGATGCCCTGCACCTTGTCGCTCCAGCGGTCCCGGGCCGTGAGCAGCAGCACGGGCATCATCCGGCCCGAGCGGCGCCAGGCTTCCAGAACGCTGATCCCGTCCATGTGCGGCAGGCCGATGTCGAGGACCACCGCGTCATAGGGCTCGGTGTCGCCCAGGAAATGACCGTCCTCCCCGTCCGAGGCCGAATCGACCACATAGCCGGCATCGGCGATCGCTTCGCAAAGCTGGCGGTTGAGTGCGGCGTCGTCTTCGACAACCAGGATGCGCATGCCCGTCCCCCGTGATCGGCTTATCGTGCGTTGAGCGTAAGATTACGCGCCTGCCCGTCCGCTTCAAGGACCGCGACCACATAGACGATCGAGCCGCCCTGATCGCAGACCTTGACGCTGAGCACTTCGGTCGAACCGGGAATGCCCTCGCGGGAGAGAACGGAGGCCACGGGCTGGATCTCGCCGCTGGCCACCGCCGACTGAATCGCGGAATTGTCCCAGCACCCCTGCTGCGCCGATGCGATGCCCGGGCCGAGGGGGAACATGAGGGCCGCGGCCAGGACCAGCGCTGCGCGGTGAGTGTGGGGTGCTTTTTTCATGCCCGATCAATAGCGCGAATTGGCTGAACTGCAAATGAACGCGGCGCCCTTCCCGCGGGGGATACGCCTAGGCGCGACCGAGATCGGTCTTGATGCCCTTGCGCAAGAAGATGATCGCCAGCGCTTCCATCACGAGCTGGCTTCCAGAATAGCCGCCCAGGGCCGGCACGTCGACCCCCAGGACCTGGGCGAGCCCGACGGCCAGCATCAGGGCACCGACCACATAGGTCTTGTATCCATCCAGAAAATTCATGGTCTCGGGATCCTTTTGGGGTTCAGGTTGAAAAGAGAGGCCGGCATCCGCCAGAGCGGCGGCACGCACGGCCTCGACCCGGCTGGTCCAGCCGCGGCCAAAGCTCGCCCAGTGGGTGAGCCGCTGGAGAAAGCCCATGCGATGGTCACACAGCGCCTCGATCAGCGCGCGCGTGTCGCGCTGGGCCACCGCGCCCAGCGTAATCGGGCCCACGAATCCGTCCCGCACCACCCCGACCAGCGCCTGCAGCGCCTTGATCGCGCGGTCCGGGCCGGAATTGACCGCAAAATCAAAGAGCGCGAGATCCAGCCCGGCGGGAAGCGAGCCGGCCCGGCACCGGTCCCAGTACCGGGCCTTGTAGATCGACCCGGCCTCGGCCTTGGACAGATCGCGCACCTCGGACTTCGCCAGCGCCCACCAGGGCGCGACGCCCCGCCAGCGCGCCAGCGTCTTGCGGGTGATGCCCCTGTTGGTCGCCCCGCCCGGATCGGACGGATGATCGACATAGCCGCCCTCATGAGCGAGCACATGCGCAAGACAGATGCTCCAGCGGGTCGCGGGCATCGGCACCTCCATCGGTGATATGAGATCAGGTGTTGGTGGAATGGCTCAGCTCGAGCCAGTCGGCCCCGTGCCGGACGAGCACCAGCGTGTCGAAGGGCCCCGCGAGCACTCTGTCGGCCCCGAGCCTCAAATTGCCTGTGCCGGCACGAAACGTCAGGGTCATGCCCGCCGACCCGCAGCACACGAGCAATGCCCCATCCGCCCCGCCCGAGATCGTGTCGATGTCGTCGGCGCTCCCTGCCTCGGGCTGCGGCGTTGTCCGGCTGGTCGCCACCGCCAGCACACCGCCCGCAACCATGGGCGCGCTCTGGGCGAGCCCCATCATCTGTCCGAAACGGACGAACCCGTCTGGCGCGACGCCAAGCGCGGTCGTGAACGGCGCGCCATCGGTGCTCACGCGCAGCGCGAACTCCGCGCTCCCGAACTGGCCCAGTTGCACGCCCGTCTGCCAACCGGTCTGGAAGTCGAGCCCGGCTTCGTGGCCCGTTCCTTCGCGATTGAGCACGAGCCTGATATCCCCGCTCCCGCCTTCCCCGCTCTCGAGCGCCGCAAACAGCGCCGCCGGGGTGCGTGCCGCAAACAGGTTGACCGGATCGGGCGCGGTGCCCACGCCCAGCCCGGGCACTTCGAGGCGCGGGATGCGCCATTGCCCGTCGAGAAAGGTCAACCGGCGCGCCTCCGCCCGGTCCCAAGCGCTCCAGCCCTCGCCGGGAGAAGCGAACCGCCAGCCCCCTTGCGTCCGGATTGCGATCATCTCGCCATGGCCGGCCCAGTCTCCGGTCGGCTCCTCGCCCGTGAAATAGGCCGCGCCCTCGGCCGAGTCGGCCGGAGGCTCGGGCGTCCCGATCCCATCGAGAACGAGATGGACCAGCCCGTCGAGGACGAGGATCGCCTCATTGTGGGTCACGTGCTTTTGTGCCTGCTCGGGCGCGATCAGCGGCAGGGTGAGCCGCGCGGTCTCGGTCATGGGAACACTCCGTGTGCGGGATGGCCCGGCCCGAGCACCGGGCTCATCTGCCGGACCGTGAACTGGAACCCCGGGGCCAGCGCCCCGAAATCGGCGATCTGCGCACCTGCGTCGTAAACCGCATGGGGCGTCGTCACCTCGAAACTGCGCACCTCGATCTCCCCATCGAGGATGGCCACCCGATAGGCCTCGGGCTGGACGTCGAGCGGCACGTCGCCGAACGACCACACATCCCCGCCGACCCGCGTCCGGCGGATCCAGGAGAATGCCACGGCCCCTGTTTCGCTGTCCCGGCGCGCCTGGAGATGCACCGGCGCCAGCGGCAGAGCGGGCGCGGGGTCCAGCACCGTCTCGAGATCGGTCCCCTCCGCATCGCCCGGGCCTGCGAACGCGCGCAGCCGCCGCATTGCGCCGAGCGCCGACACCGGAACCGACAGCCGGGCGACCCGACCATCGAGCACCATTGCCATAGCGCCCTCGTGCGCCGTCACCGGCGCGGTTCCGTCGAGCCCGCGCAGAAGGCGGGACAGGCGATACCGCCCCGGCCCGATGAGCTCGGCCCGCGCAAAGCCCAGTTTCTCCCAGCGCCCGTCGGCGCCTTCGAGCGCGACGACATTGCCACCCGCGAGCGCCGCGCCATCGCCGATCGAAGCGGGGTGCCCGTCGAGCATGGTGAGCACCAGCGCCTCGCCCTCGGACCACACGCCCACCGGCCCGGGCCCGAACGGCTCCTCGACCACCCCCATATACGCGCCTTCGGCTAGCGTCAGCACATCGGCATCGGTGCCCAGATCGCGCAGCGTCACCGCTCCCGGCCAGGGCTGGGCGAAGGCGCCGGCCACCTCTTCGCTGCCCCCCGCCCCGTCGGGCAGATGCGCGACCACGATCACCGGGTCGGCCCCGACCGAGGGCACCGACACCGAGATCCGCCTGGGCGGCGGGGCGATGCTGGACACCGTCATGCTGCCATGACCTCCGGCGCGTATGGTGCGCACAAGCCCCTCGCGCACCTCCTCGACCGCTAACGGGCCTTCCCCCTGCCCGGCAACGGAAAAAAGGTCGCCCGGCTCGAGCGCGAGCAGCGAGGGCGGCAGCCGCACCTCCAGCGTATCGGCGGCCCGCAGCGCCTTGACCAGCGCACCTTCAGCCACCAGCCGTGCCGCGCCCGCCCCTAGGACGAGCCCGGTCGGCACCGCCATGGCGTTTTCCCCGCGATGGGCCACGGCGGTCACGGAGGCCGACTGGTAGTCGCGCTCCCGGTCGATATAGGCGATCGACATCCGCCCCACCGATTCCGCGGCATCGCCCTTGCGGCGGGAGACCAGAGCCCCCTCGTCCCGTGCAAGCCCGAGAGGATCGAGCGCGAGCACCGCGCGCGGATCGGGCCGCATCCAGCCCAGCCCATTGTTTCCGGCCACGATTGTCAGCTCGCCAGCATCGACCAGAGCCTCTCCGGCCTCGCGCATCGTGGCCAGCCCGTCCACCACCATGCCCTCGACCAGTGGCTGGCGCACGTCGATCCGACCTGCCGGCACCCCGTATTCCTCGGCCAGCGCCCCCAGATATTCGGCGATGCTGGCCGCACCCAACCGGCCATTGAGCCAATGACCGGTCTCGTAATTGGACGCATCGGCCCAGACGTCGGCCAGCCCGGGAAAGGCGGGAAACGGACGCGCATCCCAGCACCAGAGATAGATTCGCTCGGGATCGACCATCGGCCCGCCATAGACACCCGATTCCGGATTGCCCGGCTCGCCCGCGCTCCAATACGCGAGACATGCGCGCAGCATCTGGCGCTGGATCAGCGGGTCGGGCTCTCCGGAAGAGAAGGGCGGGCGCGCGTCCTCGGAGCTCTTTTCGTCCCCGAAGGCGTTGGGAGCGTTCGGCCCCTTGTCCACCGCCCCGCAGCCCAGTTCGGTCATCCAGATCGGCTTGGAGCCCGGCACCCATGGGGTCGGGGTTGGCGAGCGCACGCCGCCCACCCGGTTGTGGTGCGGCAGGCCCCACCAGCTCACCATGTCCTTGAGCCGGTAGACCCAGGGCTCCCCATGGGCGCCATCGGTGATCGGCGTGCGGAGCCCCGCGACCCGATCCGCGCCGCTGGCATAGAACCAGTCAAACCCCTCCCCCCCGGCGATATTGGCCCTGAGATAGTCGAGATCATGGATCGCACCGGCACGCTCGGCGTCCGCATGCCCGGGCCCGTCCCGCCAGTCGGCCAGCGGCATGTAATTGTCGATCCCCACCGCGTCGATCGCCGGATCGGCCCAGAGCGGGTCGAGGTGAAAGATCTTGTCGCCCGGCGCGTCGGCGGGCTGCAGCCCGGAATATTCCGACCAGTCCGCCGCGTAGGTGATCCTGGTCCCTGCCCGGACGATGGATCGCACTTCGCCCGCCAGCGCCCGCAGCGCATCGACAAAGGGGAAGCTGTCGGGCCCCGAACGGACGGATGTAAGCCCCGCCATTTCCGAACCAACGAGGATCGCATCGACCCCGCCCGCCGCCTCGGCCAGCGCTGCATAGTGCAGAACCATCTGCCGGTAGCCATTGGCCATGAACGCCGCGACCTGCCCGGCCGCCGCCGGGGTGCCATCGGGCGTGCCCACGACTCCGGGCGCCGGATCGCAGGTGATCCGCCCGCGCCAGGGATAGGCCGGCTGGTTTCCTCCATGGCCGTAAGGATCGGAGAGGCCATTGCCATTGGGAATATCCATCATCACGAACGGATAAAGCGTCACCGCCACCCCGCGCGCCTTGAGATCGGAGATCGCGGCGCGCACGGCACTGTCCGAAGGCGTGCCTCCATAGGCCGCCCCGCCCCCATGGCTCGAGACGATGGTCGCCGCCGAGCGCGAGATCCCCGCCACCGACCAGGTCGCGCCCTTGATCTCGCGCGGACGTCCCTCCACGCACGGTTCGACCCGGCACTGGGCGCACCGGAGGTCGGTGCCGAACCAGGAAACCACGAGCCCCACATGCGAGAGGTTCGGGCACAGCGCCACCAACTCGTCGATCGAGATGTCCCAATCCGAACGCCGCCCGCTCGCATGGGTGTTTTCCGGCGCGGTCCGGCCCCGGCCCAGCACCTGCACCCTCGGGGTGGGATCGTATCCGAACTCGGTAGCCCCGGGGATCACGCACACCGCGCGGATCGCCGGCTCGAGCGTGCCCACCGGACGGCATACCTCCACCGAGAGATTGGGCAGCCTGTTGCCGAACTGGCTGAGGGGCAATTGGTCGAACACCAGATAAGCCAGCCCGCGATAGCCGGGCACAGCCCCTTCGCCCTGCGCCGCTTCCATCACCCCGTCTGGCACCTGTTCGGCTCCGCCCGTATGGATCGCGATGTCCAGCCCGTCGGTTTCGAGCAGCTTGCCGTCGGCCCAGATCCGGCCCACATGGGCGATCGTGCCTTCGCACAGCGCCAGCGCGAAGGTCGCGACGATCTCCTCATGCCTCGGCTCGCTGGACTGGCGCTGGCCGCCGCCCTTGCCGCCGGAGCTACGCGCCGCGATCCGGCGCAACCGGGTCGCCCAGATGATGTTGCCCGAGATCCGCGCCCAGCCATAGACGCGCGGGATCGGGACACCCTCGCTCGACCCGGTAACCCTGATGTCGGCGCCCGCGGCGCTTGTCCGCCCCGCGTTCCGGTCGGAAAACAGCGCGCTGTCGACCGCGCTGCCCGCCAGCGCGCCGACCGCCCGGCCGATGGTCGCCCCGATCGGGCCGCCGATCACCCCGCCCACCACCTGGCCGGCCAGCGATAGTGCCAATGTCGCCATGACTTCTCTCTCTCGGATTGCCGACGCATGCGCGCCGATTCAGCAGGCTCTCAGCGGCGCGGTGGAAACGCGAAGACGCCGGCCAGCCGCGCTCGCCAGCGCGCGTCCAGCCGCGCCTGCACCACCCCCACCTGCTCCTGGGCATGGACGAAAACGTCCTGCCCGCTCATCACCCCGCAATGGCGCACGTCGAGCCGGCGCGAGAGCCGGAACAGCACCACATGCCCCGCCTCGGGACCGCCTTCGACGGGCTGGAGATGCCGGAACGCCGCCGCCTCGAGCGATATGCCCTCATCGCCCCGGCGCCAGTCCGGACTGTAGGGCGGGATCGGCTCGGCCTCCCGGCCGTAAAGATCGCGCCAGATGCCGCGCACCAGCCCCAGGCAATCGCAGCCCGCCCCCCGGGCAGCCCCCTGATGTCGGTAGGGCGTGCCGATCCAGCCCTTCGCCAGCCCGGCCACATCTGCTGCCCCCGTCATCGCACCAGCACCCCGCCATCGAGCCGGTCGCTGTCGGTGGGATAGCGCAGGATGAAGTCATTGCCCGGAATGTGCGGAAAGCCCTGGAAGTTGACGCCATTGCCGAATTTGGTGCGGCAGGTCGCGAACTGCTTGTCGCAGCCGGCAAAGACCTCCAGCCCGTCGCCCGGGACCAGCCATTCGCCCACGGGGCGCGAGAACCCGAGCGTCGCGCCCGCGTGGCGCAGCACCCCGTCCTCGATCCCGTCGCGCCTTCCACCGGCCCAGCGCACATGGCCCAGAGCGAACCAGCCATCGTCAAATTCTTCCAGACCGGCCACCTCTGCCGTGAACGGATCGGTGACCGCCACCACACTCGCCTCCGCCGTCCAGGCCGGCGCCGAGAGATCGATGCCACACCGCCCGTCGCCCAGCCGCGCATCGCACAGATGATGATAGAGTCGCCCCTTGCGCCGGTTGAGCGCGTGCTGGCCCGAGCGCAATTCGGCGCGAAAGACCCCGTCCTCGCGCACGATCTCGCCGATGGTGTCGACCCCGATCAGCGCGCGCTCGTCCACCTGCCGCCAGTTCACCCGCCAGCTTTCCACCCGCGCGCCGTCATACCGGCCCAGAACGATATCGTTCTCGGTGATCGACTCGGCATGGAGCACCCCCATCACCTCGCTGGTCTGCACCTGCGCCCCGGTCCGCTCGACCGTCTCGCTGCCATCGAGCCCATGGGCGGGCGCAAACACCTCCCCCTCGAACGCCAGTGCAAGGTCGTGGTCGGTGAACCCGAGCACCACGCCATCCGCCCGCGTGATCCGCCAGCACCAGCACAGGGTCGTTGCCCCGCTTGCGATATGGGTCGCAAAGCCTTCGGAAAACTGCCTCATTGGTCCAGCACCTCCACAAGCGGAATGTCGGGCACGACCGCCGCATCGAAACCCGAAAGCTCGATATCGAGCCGGTCGGTGTCGAAACGCACCGGAACATCAAAGAGAAAGCCCGCCGTCACCGCAGCCCCGACCCCGGGCGGCTCATCGAGCGTCACGATCCCCGATAGCGCATCGACCGTGAACGCCCCCGGCGCCAGCGTCACCCCGTCCACCGCCACCACGACGCTCGCGGCCACGGGCTTGGTGATCGGGCGCAGATAGGGATCGAACCCGGCCCCGTAGCGCTTGGTGAGCGGGAAATCGCGATTGGTCCCGTCCCCCGTGCCCAGCAGTTGATCCCCCGGACCCGGCTCTCCCCCCAGGGGGTGGGACGAGAAGTCGAGCCCGTCGCGCCACAAAAACGAGTGGAACCGCCCGCGCCGCTCCTCGAAAAATGCCAGCACCGCCAGCATGTCGACCCGCGACTTGACGCCATATCCCGCGTTGTAGCGCCGCCGGGAATGGGCCCAGCGGCTGTTGCGCTCCTCGTGGCCCGAACCGAGCGTCACCACATCGGTCAGCCGCTGGGGGCCGCCGCGCGCGCCCAGCGCGATGTCGAGGGGAAAGCGGACCGGATGAAATCCCATGATCAGGTCCCCCGTCCGCCCCGGCGCACGGCCCGGGCCAGCATCGCCGAGACTTCCGCTTCCGCGGCAACGAAACTGCGCGCGTCCTGCGCCGCCACGTTGAAGGTGACGTTGACCGCCTGCCCGCCCGTGCCTGCGGCCACCCCGAGCCGCCCGTCCGGTCCGCGCCGCAGCGGCATGATCGCCTCGGGCCCGGCTTCCCCCGCCAGCCCCCAACGCCCCGGCATGGGGAAATAGCTTGGCGTCGAGATTACCCCGCCCTTGGCGAAGGGCTGGACCGGCCCGAGCGCCGGATTGAACGCGGCAAACAGGCTCTCGATGGAACCGCCCACCATCTGCCCGAGCGGCCGCAGCGCCGCCTTGAGCGCGATGTCGGCGAACGACCGGCCGATATCGGCCAGGAGCCCCCGCAACGAACGGCCTTCCATCATGGCCCCGCGCAGCGAGCGGGTCAGCGTCGATCCCACCGAATTGCCCAGATCGCGTATGCGTTCGAGCTCGATGGTGGCGTCGCCCAGCTCGCGCTCGAACGCCTCTCCGAAAATCTCGCTCATCTGATCCCCCTGTCAGGATGGCTTGCCATCAGCTTTTCCAGCCCTGCCCTGTTCAGCGCTCCAGTCCCGGCGCGTCCGGAGAGCCCGGCATGGGCGGCGGCCAGCTCGCGCGGGGTCATCGCCCAGAACTGGGCCGGGCTCAGCCGCAGGATGCCGAGCCCGAACCCCATGGCATCGGACCAGGGAAAGCCGGTCATGAGGGGCCTCCCTCCGCGCCCCCGAAGGTCGCGCGCAAGAGCCGCGCGGCGATCTCGGCAGCCCCCTTGAGCCCGTCTTCGATCGCGAGCCGGGCCAGATCGTCGTCGGTGATCGCGTGCCCGGCCCCGCGCAGGCCGGCGCCCAGGATCGATGTGAGGTCGCGGGCGGAGATCCGGCCCTCGGCGAACCGCTCGACGAGGCCGTTGAGGTCTCCTGCCTGCAGCCGCGCCTCGAGCTCGGCCAGGGCGCCGAGGGTAAGGCATAGGGTCATCGTCTCGCCGCCGATCACGGCGTCGATTTCGCCCCTTTTGGGGTTGGCCATGTCTGTGTCTCCAGTGCGCCAGTGAAAAAGCGCCAAATAGGGTTCAGTCCGCGGCAAAGGTCAGCTCGCCGGCGCTCTCGAGCGCCAGCTCGAACGTCACCTCGCCCGAATGATCGCCGGCGAACTCGAGCGCCACGACCTGGAACGGTCCCTCGACTACGCCGAAATCGGGCAGGATGAGCTGCCAGCGCCTGATCGTCCCTGCAAAGAACAGCGCCCGGATTTCGGCGTCCGACTGCCGGTCCTTGAAGATCCCCGAGCCCGAAACCGATGCGCGCCGGATTCCGCCGCCCGACAACAGCTCGCGCCAGCGCCCGGCGCTTTCCGCATCGGTGGTGTCCACGCTTGCGGCGTTGAAGGCGAGGGACTTGGTGCGCATCCCCGCCACGGTCAGAAACTCCCCCGATCCCGCCGGATCGAGCTTCAAAAGCATGTCCTTGCCGCTCTGGGCCGTCATCGGGTCACTCCTCGCTCGGTTCGGAGAAAAGCCGCAGTTGCACCGCGGCGCGGGCCCGGCCCGTGGCCAGGTCGATGGTCGTGTCGGTCCGCACGTGCCGGCGCAGCGTCAGCCGGGTGTGCGCAGGCGCAAGGGCGCCGGCGGTCGCGATCTGCTCGATGCGATAGGCGATCTCGAGCGCCGCCCGCCGGCTCGGCTCGGCGCTCCAGCAATGGACCGTCAGCCGATGTTCGAGCCCGGGGGTCTCGTCGCCGTCGCGCGGAGCCGTGTCATGGCGCAGGATCGTCACATAGGGCGGCTTTGCCCCTTTGGGCGGCGCATCGAAGATCGCGCCCTCACCCACCAGCAGGGCCAGCGGCGCGTCCGCGCGCCAGGCCGTGACCAGAGCGGTCTGGATGTCGGAAGCGGGGTCCATCTCAGCCCACCATCGCGCTTTCGACGCACTGGCAGGCGAGATAGGCCCGGCGTCCGTTGATGTCCTCGACAGAGGCGATCTCGAGCGCCCGCCCGCGATAGACGATGCGGTCGCCCGGCCCGATGTCCTTTCTGAACCTCAGGGTCACCTCATGGGTCGCACGCCCGGTGCGCCCGTCGCTCTCCTCGGCAAATCGCCCCGCCCGCGAGCGCACGCGCGCCCACACACTGCCCAGCGGCACGAAAATCGCCTCGTGCCCACCATCGTCTGTGGAGCTCGTCTGTCGGCTCTGAAGCTGCACGCGGTCGCGCAGCGTGCCGATGGGCGGTGTCGCACCCCTCACAGCCCCATCCTCCGGTAGCGCGAGACCAGCCGGTCGAACCCCGCGGGCACCACCGCTCCGGCCCCGGCGACGATCACTGCGTCGCGGTTCTCGTACCAGTATCCCACCAGCACCAGCAGCGCCTGGATGAGATCGCCCGGCACCTCGGCAGGCTCGGTGGCCAGCCCGGCGACATAGTCGATCTCGATGCCCATGCGCGCCCGCACCCCGCCCGCGCCCTGCACCTGGGCGGGCACGAGAAGCCGCGCCGGCACCGCCCCGGCGTCGAAGCTGAACCCTTCGGTGTCGATCTCCTCGGGCGTGCCTTCTCCGTCATGGGTTCGCACCTCTGTGATCGCGATCACCGGGCCGACCGGCAGCCGCACCTCCCCGTCCCCGGGCCAGGCGTCGAGCACCACGCGCCAGGACTGGGCCAGCAGCGCGCGGCCGGTGATGCCCTCGATATGAATGCGCGCTGCCGTAATCAGCGCTTCGATCAGCCCGTCCTCGGCGTCGTCCTCGACGCGCAGCCAGGCCTTTGCCCGGACGAGCGCAATCGGCTCCTCGTCCGGTCCGGCGAGCAGATAAGATGTCATGGTTCGTCTCTGTTGGTGGTTCTTGTGGTTCGCCGTGAAAGCGTAGGCCCGATGAGGCGTCTTCCGCTCCGCAGTTCAGCGCTGGGGCACTTGCCTTCCCCCCTTGCGGGAGCAGGTGGCCGCGAAGCGGTCGGATGAGGGGTCCTCTGCCGCAACCAGGGCTTTGCGGACCGGATGGTCCCCAAGCCGCGCCTGGTCCGCGGCCCTCATCTACTCGGAGAACTTCAGCAGCTTGATCGCATCATAGTCGGCAATCCCGCCGCCCACGCGCTTGGTGGTGTAGAACAGCACATAGGGCTTGGCCGAATAGGGATCGCGCAACACGTTCACCCCCTGCCGGTCGACGATCAGATACCCGCGCCGGAAGTCCCCGAAGGCGATGGGCGTTGCGTCGGTGGCGATGTCGTGCATGTCCTCGGCTTCCACCAGCGGGAAGCCCATCAGCCGGGCCCGCCCGTCCGGGGTAGCCGCCGGCTGCCAGAGATAATTGCCGTCCGCGTCCTTGAGCTTGCGGATCGCCGCTTGCGTGCGCCGGTTCATCATCCAGGTGGCGTTCTGGCGATAGCCGGCCTTGAGCGCATAGACCAGGTCGACCAGCACGTCCGAGGCGTCGGCCGGCGCGGACCCGCCGGGGAACGCCCCATCGACGCCGGTCGCGACAAACCCCAGGCTCTCCCAGGCCCACTCCGCCTCAGCGACAGTGGTCGCAGATAGAAAGCCCCGCGGCTTGTTGTTTCCGTCACCGGTGATGAACGCCGCCGTCTCCTGCTCGGCAAAGGCCGCGTTCACCTCCTCGGCGATCCACTGGCCCACATCGACCACCGCATCGTCGAGAAACATCTGGGTCGCCGCCGGCATGGCGTAGAGTTCGGTGGTCGGGAAATTGAGCTCGTCGAGCGTCTGGGCATTGGTCTGGCTGCGCGCGGCGGATTCGCCCACCCAGCCGGTCTGGGGCCCGCTCACCGTGATGGGCTTTTTGTAGACCGAGGACGACACCTGCCGCACCCCGCAGATCGCCCGCATCGGCGAGACCGCCGTCAGCAGCCGCGACAGTTCCGTCTCGGTTTCGGCGGGCACCAGATAGCCGCCCTCCTCGCCCGATCCGGCCCGCAGCGCCTTTTCCTCGCCGTGCTTGACGTAGGCCGAGAACGCTTCCTTGTATTCGTCACCCGAATGGGCGCGTCCGCCTTCGAGCGACGGCCGGGCCCGCTCGATCGCGGCCTTGTCGAGCGCCGCCTTGTGCCCGTCGAGGATGGTGTTGAGGCGCTCGAGCTTGTCCTCGATCAGGGTGTCGGCGCCCCCGCGTTTTTCCAGTTCGCCCAGCCGGGCGTCATTGGTCGATTTGAACTCCTCGAACGCCGACATGAACTCGCCGAACAGGGCAGCCACATCGCCATTGGCGGGCACAGAAGCGGCCTTGTTCTCAAGGCGCGGAGCATCGGATACGGTCATTGTCCATCCTTTTTGGTTCTCATCAGTCGCGCCGCCGCGCCAAGCGTTGCGGCCAGTCGGGCGGCGTCGCCGCCCGGTGCGGCGCCGATCCGCGCCGCATCCATCATCGGGAAGGTGACGATGGAGATTTCCCACAGATCGAGCGCCCACAGCCGGCGGGTGCCCGATCTCTGTTCCCGGGTGGCGCGCACGGCACGGAACCCGATCGAAAGCCCGTCCAGCCCGCCCTGGGCGATCAGGTGCCGCAGGCTCGCTGCCCGTGGCACGCCCTCGAGCAGCCGACCGGCCACCTTCAGGCCCGTCGCGTCCTCGACCGCCTCTTCCCAGACGCCCACCGGCTCCTTGGGGTCGTGCTGGAACAACAGCCGGATGCGCGCCGGCCCGCGCAGGGCGAGCGAAGCGGCAAAGGCCCCTGGCATCACGATGTCCCCGCCCTGGTCGCGCCGCCCGAAAATCGAGGCGTAGCCGGAAAACCGCCCATCGGCGTCGATCACGACGCTCATTTGCGGCCCTGCCGTTCGCTCGCGGCTCCCGATTTGCCCGGCCGGGCGGCCAGCGTGCCCGCAAGGTTCCAGGCGAACTGCCGGAACACCCGCGTCGCCCGCGCGTCGGGTTTGGCGCCCTGGCTCTGCTTTTTGCTCATGATCTGTCCCTGTTGCTGAACAGCCTGTTGAGGTGCGCGATCTCGGTCACGAAAGCATTGAACCGCCGGTTCGCCGCCCCCAGCTCGCGCAACAGCACCAGGCACCCCCAACTCGCCGCCCCCGCCCAGAGAAACAGCGCCAGATGAGCCAGATCCCCGCGCTCGAGCACGGCATGAGTGATTTCATTCATGTGACGATTGCCTACGGAATGGTCCGAAGTTCGAACTCTGCTCGGTTCTTCTAGACTTGGTGAGCTGCACAGACGCAGCGTCAGGAGATTCGCGATGGCGAAAGTGAACCCGTTTCGTTCCCGGCTTCCCGGGACCAAAGTTCATCACGACAACAACGCTTGCACGGAAGGAAACAACATCGAGAGCAGAAACCGGGTAGCGGGCACCGGTGGACTGCCCAAATGCCAGCGTTGCAAAGAACTTTAGAACGTTTCCCCGCCCCGGGAGAGGTCAGGCTTGAGCCTGGACACCGCCGCTGGCCCACGAGCCCCCCTCTCCCCTTGAGGGAGAGGGGTCGGGGGTGAGGGGTGGACCGCGGCCCCACCAGCCACCCGCTACTCCCCGAACCCCACCAGCTCACGCTTCTCGGCGTCAGTCAGAAACCCGGCTTTCCCGATCCGGTCCCATTCAAGCGCCCGCTCGGCCGCCAGCGCCTCGATCACGTCGAAATCGGGCACCAGCGCCGCGCCGCCGAACGCCGGGGCCAGCCATTGGCCGAGCGCGGCGGCAACGCTCTGGACCAGCGGGATCACCGTCTGGCGCCAGAGGGCCCGGCTTGCTTCGGCATAGTTGGCATAGGTGTTGTCCCCGGGAATGCCGAGCAGCATGGGCGGCACGCCGAAGGCCAGCGCGATCTCCCGCGCCGCCGCGTTCTTGGCTTCGAGGAAATCCATGTCCTTGGGCGAAAGCCCCATCGACTTCCAGTCCAGCCCGCCATCGAGCACCATGGGCCGGCCCGCGTTCATCGCCCCTGCAAACCCGGCCTCCAGCTCGTCCTTGAGCCGGCGGAACTGCTCCTCGGTGAGGTTCTCGCCCGCGCTGTAGACCAGCGCCCCGGAGGGCCGCGCCGCGTTCTCGAGCAGCGCCCGGTTCCAGCGCGTGGCGGCGTTGTGGGTCTCAAGACTTTCCTGCGCCGCCTGGAGCGGGGACATCCCGTAATGATCGTCGAGCGGATGGAACAGGCTCAGATGCAGCACGCGCGGTATGGGCGCGGTGTCGAGCATCAGCCGGGTTGTCGTCCCGCCCACGGTGTAGCCATAGCCGATCGGCCAGCCATCCCGGCCCGCGATCACCGCCATGCGGTCGGGCCGCAATCCGTAGAGCCCCTTGACCTCCCCATCGGCGATCGCCGCGTCGATGAACGCGTTCCCCGCCGTCTGGAGATAGCAATAGACCGCCTCGAGCAGCGCGCTGCCCGTCTGGCGGCGGTTGGGCCGGGCGATCAGATCGAGCATGGGGTGCTCGGTCAGCACTCGCGCCCCGTCGCGGACCTCGAAAGGCACCCGCGCCGCACTCTGGGCCACCAGCCGCACGCAGCGATGGACCACCGGATTGCGCGCAAAGCCCTCATTGGCCAGCGCGACGAACCCTTTTCGCGGGCTCGCCCCCTCGCCCAGCGGGCTGAGCGCGAAGAGCGTCTGGCTGCCCGCCGTCTTTGTCTCAGCAGGCGCGCGGACGCGGCCGGCAACGAGCCGGTCGAACCAGTTCGGCATGTGTTGATATCCCTTCCTGGCAGCGGGCGCCTCCGCCGCGGCTCGACCGCCGGCGACCGGCACAAGGAGTGCGCTCCCGGCGCCCCGCCCACTGTTCCCATCATGTCAGAACCATACCCCAGCCCCGTGACGGGGGGATAAGTATTCGCTTTTCACCACCGCGCCCGGGGCACGCCGCCGCCCCTGAGCAGCAATTCGCGCAGCGCCCAGACCAGCGCGTCCAGCCTGTCGGGCGAATGGCCCTCTGCCATCCCGTCGACCCCGAAAGCGCACATCTCGTCCTCGAGCTGGGGGAAGGAACCCGCGTGGCTCACCTTGCCCTGCGCATAGAGCGCCGCGACCGGTTCGGCCCGCAGCCATTTGCCCCGGGTCGCGCGCACCGAGCGCACCGGCACCAGCGCATCGACCTGGGCGAGCACCTGCTTGACCATCTCCCCACCCTGGTTGACCTCCGCGATGATCGCGTCGGCCCCGAATTCGTGAAACGCCTTGATCGCCACGCGCGCCCAGCCCACCGGGGTC
Source organism: Pelagibacterium montanilacus (assembly GCF_003992665.1). GTDB lineage: Bacteria > Pseudomonadota > Alphaproteobacteria > Rhizobiales > Devosiaceae > Pelagibacterium > Pelagibacterium montanilacus. The sequence continues at coordinate 277,871 of NZ_RZMX01000059.1, read as the reverse complement.
ATCCGGGACACCGTGCGGTCGGCCAGCACCACGGCGATCCCGCCGCGCCGGCCCGCCACCACGATCCCGCACGAATCCGCGCCCTCGGCGCTCGATGCGGGAGGATCGACCGCCACCACCACCCGTTCGAGTTCGGGCACGATCGCGATCCGTACCGCTTCGAGCCCGTCACGGGTCCAGAGCGCGCCGGGCCTGTCCTCGATCATTTCCCCATCCAGTTCCTGCCGGCCCAGCGCCGTGCCGCGATAGCGTCCCACGACCGCGTCGAGAAATCCCGGCGCGAGATTGTCCGCGTTCTCGTCGGTCCGCATGCGCGTGATGACCGTTCCCGGCTCGGCCAGCAGCCGCTTGAGCAGCCGTGTGGGCCGGGGCGTCGTCGTCACGAGCTGGCGGGGGTGATCGCCCAGCCGCAGCCCGAATTGCAGCATGTCCCAGGCCGCCTCGGCCTTGGGCCATTTGGCCAGCTCATCGCACCAGGCCGCCGCGAACTGGGGGCCGCGGAACCGCTCGGGGTCGTTGGCCGGCAGCACCAGCCCGATCGCCCCGTTGGGCCACTCCACCCGGTCGCGACCGGAATCGTATCGCGGGCGCGTGCCCTCGCGCCCCAGAGCCAGAAGCCCGGAGACACCCTCCACCATCACGGCCCGCGCCTCGGTCATGGTTTCGCCAACGAGCGCGATCGGGCTCATGGGCCGTGAGCCGATCGCAAGGCCCCGCACCCATTCGGCGCCGGCCCGCGTCTTGCCCGCCCCGCGCCCGCCGACCAGCAGCCAGGTCACCCAGTCGCCAACGGGGGCAAGCTGGGCGGGCCGCGCCTCGAGCGTCCAGTCGTCGACGAGCCCCCTCGCCTCCGCGAGCGGGATCGCCCTGGCGATCGCTTCAGCCGTTCGTCTGTCCAAACCGCATGATCCTGTCTGCCAGCCGCGTGCGCAGCTCTTCTGCCTCGGGTCCGCTCAGGCGCCTGGGGCGCCGGGCGCGTTCGGCCTCGTCGAGCGCGATCAGCCGGTCCATGGTGCGCGTGAGGGTTTCGAGAAGGCGCACGTCCGGGAGCGTCCCGTCCCCGTCCGCGCCCATCTTCTCCTCGATCTGGCTCACCTGCCGGTCGAGCAGGCGCATCAGCCGCGCAATGAGCTGGACCCGTGATGCGGTCTGCCGCCCCGCGCGCCGGGGCATCCACTGGCCTGCCCGCCTGGCCTTGGCCAGGGCGTCGAGCGTGATGCCGTACCGCTCGGCGATGGCGCGCGTGGGCTCGGGCGTATCTTCATAGGCGCGCCGCACCGCGGCCCAGTCGACCCCGTCGGACATGTCTCCCCGCACCATTTTGTAAGCATGACACAACGATAGCCCGGCTGCGGCACGGGGGGACAAGTTCGTATGGCGCCGCTTGCTAAAGGCTCGCTGGCGCTGTAAGATGGGAACCATACGTGATGCTATTGGCGACCCTGAACTTCCGGTGCATGCCGGCTACTCTGGCTACCTTCAATTGCGATCGTTAGAGACGGGCACTTCGACCCGTCGCATCCGGCAACGCATGGTGCTCCGGGTGAACCTGCCAATTGAAAGGACCATATCATGGCCACCGGCAAGGTAAAATTCTTCAACACCACCAAGGGCTTCGGCTTCATCGAGCCCAACGAAGGCGGCGGTGACGCGTTCGTGCACATCTCGGCAGTCGAGCGCTCGGGCCTCGGCACGCTGACCGAAGGTCAGGTCGTGAACTACGATCTCGAGAAGGGCCGTGACGGCCGCAGCTCGGCGGTCAACCTCTCGGTCGCCGAATAATCTGCTTTCAGAGGGCCGCCTTCGGGCGGCCTTCTTCGTTCTGGAGCCAATCATGGTCACCCCAGCGCGCATCAGCGCGCAAAAGAAGTTCTCCGAAATGGAAAAGCGCCAGAAGCAGGCGCTCGATGAGGAAGAACGGACGCTCGACGCCACCCGCGCCAAGACCGCGCGTCTCAAGGCCCTTCGTCTCGAAAAAGAGCGCGTCGACGCCGAGGAAAAGGCTGCCACCAAGGCGGCCAAGCCCGTGCGCAAGTCGCGCAAAGCCTGACCGGCCCAGATCGGGGCCAGCAGTCTGAACCTTTGACCCCACCGGCGCATTAAGCAAGGTGTCCCACCGGAGCCTTCGCCATGATGCCGCGCCTTTTCGCCCTCGCTGCCGCCACCCTGCTTTCCGCCCCTGCCCTGGGGCAGGATGCGTTCGAGTTCGGCCGTGAGCGCTCCGACGCCTTCCTTGCCGGAGACCTCGAAGGCATCTGGGAGGCGATGAGCCCGGAGATGCAGGACGCGCTCGGCTCGTTGGAAGCCTTCGAGCAGTTCCGCGCCGACCTCGCCCCCGAAATCGGCCAGGAAGTCGACATCCTCGACGAAGTGGTCCGCGCCACCCCGCAGGGCGAATTCTACGTGCGCACCGGGCGCTGGGACAATGCGGAAACCCCCGTCGTCATGCAGTGGGCGTTCGCGGAAGACGGCACCATTCTCGGCTTTTACGTCCAGCCCGAGCCCGAAGCCGCACCCTCGCAACATCTCGACTACACCACCCGAGCCGATCTGCGCCTGCCCTTCGAGGGCGAATGGTCGGTCTATTGGGGCGGGCGCACGGTCGCGCAGAACTATCATGCGGTCGATCCCATTCAGCGTTTTGCGGTCGATTTCGTGGTCGAGAGGGACGGCGCGACCTTTGAGGGCGATCCTCTCCTGCCCGAGAACTACCATTGCTGGGGCCAGGAGATCCTCGCCCCCGCCGACGGCCTCGTCGTCGCAGCGGTCAGGGATCTGCCCGATCAGGTGATCGGGGAGACCGATCCGGAAAACCCGGCGGGCAACCACGTCATTCTCAATCTGGCCGATGACGAATATGCCTTCCTCGCCCACCTCCAGGCCGGCTCGGTCCAGGTCCAGCTGGGCGACGAGGTCAGCCAGGGCGATGTTCTGGGGCTGTGCGGGAACTCGGGCAACACCTCCGAGCCGCACCTGCATTTCCATCTCCAGACCACGCCCGATCTGCTGGAGGGCGAAGGCATTCCCGCTCAGTTCCTCGATTATGCCGCAGACGGCGAGCCCGTGGACCGCGGCGAACCGATGCGCGGGCAAATCGTCACCGCGAACTGAGTTCAGGCCGGGGCCCGTGCCCCTTGACCGCCCCCGCGATTCACGCTTTCCCTTTGCGCGTTGTTCAGCGGGGGCCCACAGGGTACATGCGTTCTAAGATTGCACTGCTCGTCTCCTCGCGTCGCTGGGAGCAATGGATCATCACGATCATCATCATCAACGCGGTGACCCTGGGGCTTGAAACGGTTCCCGAGGTGATGGCGCGCGCCGGCGGCCTGCTCGAGACCTTCGACCGCATCATCCTCGCCATCTTCATCGTCGAAATCGCCCTGCGGCTCTACGCCTTCGGCTTCCGGTTCTTCCGCGATCCCTGGTCGATCTTCGATTTCACTATCGTCGCCATCGCGCTCATTCCCGCGTCCGGGCCCTTCACCGTCTTGCGCGCTCTCCGCATCCTGCGCGTGCTGCGGCTGATTTCCGTGGTGCCCTCGCTGCGCCGGGTGGTCGGCGGGCTGATTTCCGCCCTGCCCGGGCTCGGCTCGATCGTCGTCCTCCTGCTGCTGGTCTTCTATGTCTTTGCGGTCATGGCGACCAAGCTCTTTGGCGCCAGCTTTCCCGACTGGTTCGGCTCGATCGGCGCCTCGTTTTATTCGCTCTTCCAGATCATGACGCTGGAAAGCTGGTCCATGGGCATCGTCCGGCCGGTGATGGAAATTTATCCCTGGGCATGGGCATTCTTCGTACCGTTCATCGCCTGCACGGCCTTCACGGTCCTCAACCTCTTTATCGGTGTGATCGTCTCGGCCATGCAGGAGGAGCACGATGCCATCCTGGAAGCCGATCGCCAGGCCTTGCAGTCGGAAACGTCGATGGTGCTCGAGGAAGTGCGCGCCCTGCGCACCGAAGTGGCCCAGATGCGCGAGGCCATCGGCAAGGACGGCTAACCATGGCCGGGAGCTAGATGTTGCAGCTCTCGCGCACCGGGGCGATCGCCTGCTCGATGCCGTCGATCTCAAAGCTCACGGTCACCGAGCGCTGCGATTGCGGCTGGGCGCGGACCAGCAGCCTGCCGGACTGGCGAAGCTGCTCGATAAAGGCGCGCGCCGCCTGGTCGTCGTAGAACCCCAGCGCGTTGCGATCGGGCGAGAGCGGAAGGGACTGGCTGCGTGGCGGCTGTCGGTCGAACTGGATGGTCAGCGTCCCGCTGTTGGACGTCGGCGTGCCCATCGGATAGCCCGCAAAGGCGAACTGCACCGCCGCATCGCCGTCCACGCACAGGATTGTCATCCGGGCCGGCGCGCGGCCCCTGGGGAGAGCAGGAATGAGCTGCTCGGATTGCACGGTCGCGAACGGGCGTTCGGTGCCCTCGATCTGGGAGATCTCGATCCCACCGGTCCAAAGCCCCGCAAGCGGCTCGCTCGCTTCCCCGGTGATCCCGGTGAACTGGTCCGAACGGAAAAGGGAATCATAGCACGACAGCCGCTCACTCGCCGGACCGATGGCCGCGCACCGCTCGACGGTCTGTGCCAGCGCCGGTGCGGCAGCGGACAGCCCGAGTGTGGCCAGTGCAACCAAAAGTCCCGCTTTGAGCATATCGTCATCCCTGATTGTCTCGACTGGCAGCAATGTGGTCGGCGCGGGCCGGCAAGTCCATACTGAATCACGCGATTGTTGGCCGCCGTGCTTGGCACCTCCCGCCCGCAACCCTACATACGGCAGCACAAGCGATCACCGAACAGGAGCACCCCATGGCCGCAGCAGACGCTTTCGATCTCATCGCCGAGGAACGGATCGAGGAGGTCAACGCTCTTGCGCGCCATTACCGGCACAAAAAGACGGGCGCCGAAGTGCTCTCGCTGATCAATGACGACGAGAACAAGGTGTTCGGCGTTTCCTTTGCCACCCCGCCCGAGGATTCCACCGGCATCGCCCATATTCTCGAGCATTCGGTCCTGTGCGGTTCGGAGAAATTCCCGGTCAAGAAGCCCTTCGTTGAAATGCTCAAGGGCTCGCTCCACACCTTCCTCAACGCCATGACCTTTCCCGACAAGACGGTCTACCCGGTCGCCAGTCAGAACCTTGCGGACTTCTACAACCTCACGGAAGTCTATCTCGATGCCGTCTTCTTCCCGCTCCTGAGCCGGGAAACCTTCCTTCAGGAGGGCTGGCACTACGAGCTCGAGGATCCCGCCGGACCTCTCGCCTACAAGGGCGTCGTCTTCAACGAGATGAAGGGCGGCTATTCCTCGCCCGATCAGGTTTTCCGCGTCTATGCGCAGAACTCGCTCTTTCCCGACACCACCTACGGGCTCTCCTCGGGCGGCGATCCGCGCGTCATGCCCGATCTCACCTTCGAGCAGTTCTCCGCTTTCCACAAACGCCACTACCACCCCTCGAACGCCCAGTTCATCTTCTATGGGGACGATGACCCGGAAAAGCGCCTCGACATCCTTGCCACCGTTCTCGACCGTTTCGAGCCCTCCGCTCCCGCCGGGGAGATCGCGCTCCAGCCACGATTTTCCAAGCCGCGCCGGGTCGAAAAGACCTATCCGGCCGACGAGGAAAACACGCGCAACGCCTTCGTCTCGGTCAACTGGCTGCTCGAGGACACTGCCGACGACGAGGAAAATCTCGCCCGCGCCATCACCGCGCTGGCGCTCTTTGGCACCTCGGCCTCCCCGCTCCACAAGCGCCTGACCGAATCCGGTCTGGGCGAAGCGGTGATGGCGTTCCTGAACGGTCATTCGCGCGAGCCGTGGTTTTATGCCGGCATGCGCGGGGTCGATCCCGCCGATGCCGACAAACTCCAAGCCCTGATCCTCGATGGACTAGAGGACCTTGCGCGCGACGGCGTGGACGCCGCGACCATCGAGGCGACGGTCAACAGCTATGAATTCCAGCTCCGCGAGAACAACACCGGCGGCTATCCACGCGGCATCATCTATTTCTTTTCCGCGCTCAACAAATGGCTCTATGGCGGCAATCCGCTCGACGGGCTGAAATACGAAAAGCCGCTAGCCGCCATCAAGGCCCGCCTCGCCGCCGGCGAACGTATCGTGGAGGACCGCATCCGCTCGCTCCTGCTCGACAATCCCCACCGCACCACGCTGGTGCTCAAGGCCGACAAGGATCAGGCCGCCCGCGAGGAGGCCGCCGAGCGGGCCCGGCTCGACGCCGCGAGATCGGCCATGAGCGAGGCCGAGATCGGTGCGGTCATCGAGACCACCAAGCGGCTCAAGACGCTCCAGAACGCGCCCGACAACCCAGAAGACCTCGCTCGTATCCCCACGCTGACGCTCAAGGATCTCCCGCGCGAGGGCATGTCCATTCCCGGGGCGGAAACCGCGATCGAAGGGGTGCGCGTGCTCACCCATGATCTGCCGACCAATGGCATCGTCTATCTGGACCTCGCCTTCGATCTCAAGGCCGTGCCCGCCGACCTCCTGCCGCTGGTGCCGGTCTTTTCGCGCGCGCTGACCCAGACGGGCACCTCGCGCGAGGATTTCGTCGCCCTCACCCAGCGGATCGGGCGGTCGACCGGCGGGGTGTCGATCTCGCGCCTGTCCTCGGCCATCGTCGGGAGCGACGAGGCGGCCACCATGCTGATCGCCCGCGGCAAGGCCACCGCCGACCGAGGCGCAGAGCTCGCTGCGGTGATGGGCGAAGTGCTCACCGACGCCAATTTCGCCAACCGCGACCGCATCCGCCAGATCGTGGGCGAGGACAAGGCGCGCTTTGAAGCCGGACTCGTGCCCTCGGGCCACCAGTTCGCCCTCGGTCGCGTCCGGGCGGGGCTGCACGAGGCCGATTGGGTCAACGAGCAGACGGGCGGGATCAGCCAGCTCTTTTTCCTCCGCGAACTGGCCCGGCGGATCGAGACCGACTGGGAGGGCGTGCAGCAGGCACTAGAAGCTCTGCGCGGGCATCTCGTCAATTCCGCTGCGCTCGTTGCCAACCTCACCGCCGACGGGCCGAGCACCGAAGCGTTCATGCCCGAGCTGGCCTCGCTGCTTTCGCGCCTGCCGCGCAGCGCCTTCGTGCGCGCCGACTGGGGCACGCCGCCAGCACCCCGCAATGAGGGCCTGACCATCCCCGCACAGGTCAACTACGTGGCCAAGGGCGCCAATCTCAAGGCGCTGGGCTATGCGCCCGAAGGCTCGTTCGCGGTGGTCAACAAGTTCCTGCGCACCTCATGGCTCTGGGACAAGATCCGGGTCGAGGGCGGCGCTTATGGCGGGTTCTCGCTCTTTGACTCCCTCTCGGGCGATTTCGCCTTCGGGTCCTATCGCGATCCCAACCTCACCGCGACGCTCGACGTCTACGACGCCACCGGCGATTTCCTGCGCAAGGGGATTTCCGAGGCCGATCTGGTGCGCTCGATCATCGGCGTCATCTCCGATCTCGACCCCTACCAGCTGCCCGACGCCAAGGGCTACACCGCGCTGGTGCGCGCGCTGACCAATGTCACCGACGCGCACCGGCAGGCCCGGCGCGAACAGGTGCTCTCCACCACCACGGCCGATTTCACCGCCGCGGCGGAGTATTTCGATGCCGTCGCCCGGCACGGCCACGTCGCCGTCCTGGGGTCGGCCGCGGCCATCGAAAAGGCTAATGCCGAGCGGAACGGGTTCCTCTCGGTCACCAGGGTTCTGTGATGGCGGCAGGCCCGGGCAACCGGGCCAGCCTGCCTGTCGGCGCCTTAGAGTTCGTCGACGATAACCTCGAACCCGCCATAGATCATGCGCTGCCCGTCGAACGGCATCTCCAAGCCTTCCATCTCCGGATCTTCCATCATCCCTTTGATGGCGGCTTCATAGGTCGCCTTGTCGGGATATTCGATCCAGCTGAAGACCGGTGTCTCGTCGTCCTTGCATTGGACGGCGGTGAAGAAGTCGTTGACCGTGCCCTTGGGCACGTCGTCGCCCCAGCACTCGACGTAGCGCACCGCGCCCAGCCGCTTGAACATGGCGTGGGCCTTGAGCGAAAAATCGGCATATTCCTGCTTTCGCGCGGTCGGCACGGCGGCAGCGAACCCTTGAACGTAAACCACGGTATTCTCCTTTGAAGCTTGTGGCTGCACCAGCCGGAGGACGCACGAGCCTCACGTCTCCCGACAGCCCGTGACGCGTTTTTTCCGGGCCGGCGGACGATTGTTCGGATTGACGATCGGGAGCGGCCGGTTCAACTATCGATCCAATCGCAGCCCGCCGCAATCGGGGAGTGCCCAATGCGCAAGCTCATCGCCTGGAACGTCATGACGCTCGACGGTCAGTTCGACGGGGACACCCCCTGGCAGCTCGATTTCCACCAGACCGTATGGGGCGACGAGCTCGAGGCGTTCTCGCTCGAACAGGGCCGGGACATGGACACGCTGGTTTTCGGGCGCAAGACCTATGAGGGCATGGCCGCCCACTGGGCGAACGAGACCGATGAGGTCGCCGATTTCATGAACGCGGTCGACAAGCGCGTCGCTTCGCGCACCCTGTCCGGCCCGCTCGACTGGGCCAATGCCAGCCTCCTTGAAGGCGACGCCTCAAAGGCCATCGCCGCGCTCAAGCGCCAGGATGGGCGCAACATCTATGTCTTCGGCAGCGCCGACCTGCTCGACACCCTGCTCGCGGGCGGCCTCGTGGATGAGTACCGCATCTGCCTCGCGCCGGTCATCCGCGGCTCGGGTGTTCCTCTCTTCAAACCCGGCCGCACCCTGCCGCCCCTGACCCTCCTCGAGTCCCGCCCCCTCGCCACCGGTGGCGTCATCCTGCGCTACGCGCTGGCTTCATGAGCGGGCGGACCGACAGCGCGTCGCGCATCATCGCCGCCGAGCCCCCCCGCATCTATGCTGCGCTGATCGACCCGGAGGCGATGGTCGAGTGGCGTCCGCCAACCGGCATGCGCGGCGAGGTCCTCGGCTTCGATCCACGGCCCGGCGGTACGCTGCGCATGGCCCTCCACTACGAGGACCGGTCCGTCCCCGGAAAATCCGGTGACGGCAGCGACGTGTTCGAAAGCAGGTTCGTCGCGCTCGATCCCGGCAGGCGGGTGACCGAAGCCATCGACTTTTCCTCGAACGATCCCGCCTTTTCCGGCACCATGACGATGACCACGTCGCTGGTGTCGTCGGACGCGGGCACCGAGGTAACCATCACCTGCACCGGCGTGCCGACCGGCATTTCTCCTGAGGATCACGCCATCGGCCTCGCCTCGACCCTCGACAATCTTGCGCTCTATTGCGAGGCCCGCAGCTAAGCTCCCGCCATGGCCGCCAGTTTCGCGACCGTATTCATGTTGCGCGCCGTCCCGCGCCGCGCTGCGGGAATGGTCAGCCGCGACTGCCCCATGCCCTGGTCGTAATGGACGTAGATCTCCCGCGCCCCGAGCGCGATGTCCTCACCGGACCGGTTGGTCACACCCTGGAGCGCATCGGCAGGCGGTGCATCGTCGAGAAAGATCGCCACCACCTGACTGGGCGGCTGCCCGGCAAAGGGATTGTCCGCGAGCACGCGGGCCATCTCGGCGTCGGTGCGCACCATCACGCCCACGGGCTTGCCGGCATGGGCGGCCAGCCGCGCCTCGAGCCGGGCCTTGACCTCCCCCGCAGTCAGCGCGCTCGAGAACACCACATTGCCGCTGGCGATATAGGTCCGCGCATCGGCAAACCCGATCTCGGCGCACATGGCCTTGAGCTCGGCCATGGGCAGCTTGCCGGTGCCGCCCACGTTGACGGCGCGCAAAAGGGCGATGAAAATGCCCATGGACGCCGCCGTTACGGCTCGAGCACGAAGGGCAGGTCGGTGTCCCCGGTCTTTTCGCCCAGTGCCGTGAGCGCCCCGTGAACCTGCCCGCGATGATGGGTCTGGTGGTTGAAGATCTGCATCACGCACAGCGCCCGGCTCCGCGTCAGTTCCCGATCCACCGCACCGCTGTACCAGGTCAACTCGCCCTCGAGATCGGCCTGAGCAAGCCCGCCGGCCCATTGCGCGATCACCCCGTCGAACGCCTGGCGCCGCGACCAAAGGGTGTCGAAATCGCCTTCCATCTGATCGCTCTGCGCGATCGGAAGGTCAGGCTTCTCGCCCGTCCCCAGCCGGGCGAGCCACAAGGTATCGGCCCACAGGATATGGCTCAGCGTCCCGTGGATCGAATGCCAGAACAGCCCCCGCTCCGCCTTGCGATCGGCATCGGACAGCCGCAGGGTCGCACCATAGATGCGCCGGTTCATCTCCGCATTATAGGCCGCCATGGCCTGTGCAAATTCAGGACTGATCACGACTCGCTCCTCGGCCATTATTGGGCTCCCGATCATCGGCCAATTCCCGCCCCCTGCAAAGACCCGGTCGAGCCCCGCCGCTGCTGCAATGCAGCGACAACTGCCTGTGAAGCCATGATCGCCAAGCCCTTGGCGGGAGTGGGGATCAGCGGCACATGATGAATTCCATCGAGACAATCAGCCCAACCCTCGCGCGCGCTCCGCAGTTCACACACCGCCGCTGCCCCACGAGCCCCCCTCTCCCCTTGAGGGGAGGGGCCGGGGGTGAGGGGTCCTCCGGCTGATCGTCCGGGCGCTCAACGGTCAACCCCTCATCCGTCTCGGGCCTTCGGCCCGAGCCACCTTCTCCCTCAAGCGAAGAAGGGAAGATGGGGCCGAGCGCGGTGAGGGCTTCGTCCTCGGGAGTGCCGGGCTGGTCCAGGTGCAGACCCGGTGTCTTCGCACCCCTCTCCCCTTGAGGGAGAGGGGCCGGGGGTGAGGGGTCCTGCTGGGTCTTCACCGCCCCCACCCCACATGGCTGCCCCGGGCATCATCCCGGGCCCATCAGCATACCTGCCCCAACCAGTTCCTGCGATTTCGGCTGATGGCCCCTGCTTAGGGCCGAGGCAACGCAGGGGCTCGGCTGCCGCCAGGCCGAACATACCCGCGCTCTTCTCCTCTTCCCCCTTCCTTCCTTCCTTCCTTCCTTCCTTCCTTCCTTCCTTCCTGCCTGTCTTCTTTCCCTTCCTCTCTCCAGCCTCCTCCATTCCTCCCCTTCCCTCGCCCCTCCCCGATTCCCCACCATCCCCACCTCAGCCGTACCGTACGGTACGGTACGGTTTTGCTTTACACATCGGCGTGCCCGCGATAGACAGGGAGCATGCCGCCGCGTACAGGAGGAGACTGCGCGCCGGCACGTCACGATGCCGAACACGTTCTCCCAAAAGCAGGTGACCTCATGCCCGCATATCGCTCACGCACAACCACTCACGGTCGCAACATGGCCGGTGCCCGCGGCCTCTGGCGCGCCACTGGCATGAAGGATGGAGATTTCGGCAAGCCCATCATTGCCGTGGTCAACTCCTTCACCCAGTTCGTGCCCGGCCACGTCCACCTCAAGGATCTGGGGCAGATGGTGGCGCGCGAGATCGAGCGCGCCGGCGGCGTGGCCAAGGAATTCAACACCATCGCGGTCGACGACGGCATCGCCATGGGCCATGACGGCATGCTCTATTCGCTGCCCAGCCGCGAGGTGATCGCCGACAGCGTGGAATACATGGTCAACGGCCACTGCGCCGATGCCATGGTCTGCATCTCGAACTGCGACAAGATCACCCCGGGCATGCTCAACGCCGCCATGCGGCTTAACATCCCCGTCGTCTTCGTCTCGGGCGGCCCCATGGAAGCGGGCAAGGTCGTCTACAAGGACGAAGTCCGCGCCGTCGATCTGGTCGATGCCATGGTCGTGGCCGCCGATGACAGCTACACCGATGCCGAAGTCCAGTCGTTCGAAGAGAATGCCTGCCCCACCTGCGGGTCGTGCTCGGGCATGTTCACGGCCAATTCCATGAATTGCCTCACCGAGGCGCTCGGCCTCTCGCTGCCGGGCAACGGCTCGACCCTCGCCACCCACGCGGACCGCAGGCGCCTGTTCCTCGAAGCCGGGCATCTGATCGTCGATCTGGCGCGCCGGTACTACGAGCAGGATGACGAAAGCGTGCTGCCGCGCAACGTCGCCTCCAAGGGCGCGTTCGAGAACGCCATGGCGCTCGATATCGCCATGGGAGGGTCGACCAATACGGTCCTGCACATCCTCGCCGCCGCCCATGAAGGCGAGATCGATTTCGACCTTGAGGATATCGACCAGCTCTCGCGCAAGGTCCCCGTGCTCTGCAAGGTGGCGCCCGCCAAGTCCGACGTCCACATGGAAGACGTGCACCGGGCCGGGGGCATCATGAGCATTCTCGGCCAGCTCGACCGGGCGAACCTGCTCAATCGCGACCTGCCCACCATCCACAGCGCCACCATAGGCGATGCGCTCGACAAATGGGACATCTCGCGCACCAATTCCGACAGCGTGCGCCAGTTCTTCATGGCTGCGCCGGGCGGGGTCCGCACCACCGAGGCCTTCTCGACCGAAAACCGCTGGAAAGAGCTCGATCTCGACCGCAGCAACGGCGTCATCCGTTCGGCCGATCACGCGTTTTCCAAGGATGGCGGACTGGCAGTACTCAAGGGCAACATCGCGCTCGATGGCTGCATCGTGAAGACTGCGGGCGTGGATGACTCCATCCTCAAGTTCACCGGCAAGGCCGTGGTCTACGAAAGCCAGGACAGCGCCGTCTCCGGCATTCTCACGGGCAAGGTCAAGGCCGGCGACGTGGTCGTCATCCGCTATGAGGGCCCCAAGGGCGGGCCGGGCATGCAGGAAATGCTCTATCCCACGAGCTATCTCAAGTCCAAGGGACTGGGCGCGGACTGCGCGCTGCTGACAGACGGACGGTTTTCGGGCGGCACGTCGGGCCTCTCGATCGGCCACGTCTCGCCCGAAGCGGCCCAGGGCGGCGCCATCGGGCTCGTGGAACAGGGCGATACCATCGAGATCGACATCCCCAACCGCACCATCAACCTTCTGGTGTCCGATGCCGAGCTCATCCGCCGGCGCGAGGAGATGGATTCGCGCGGCGCCGATGCATGGAAGCCGCTTGAAAAGCGCAAGCGCAAGATCACGACCGCGCTCAAGGCCTATGCCATGCTCGCCTCGAGCGCGGACAAGGGCGCCGTCCGCGTGCTCCCGGACGAATAAGCAGAAAACGCCGGCCCTTCTCGCGCGGGGCCGGCGTGACATTGCTCGCGTTTCAATGATTTTCCGGGCTCAGACCTCGGTGGCACGCCCGCGCCGCACCACTTCCTTTTTGGCGCGCTGCAGCGCCTGGGCCAGCAGGCTCATCTTTTCACTGTTGCCACGGTCCGCGCCTTCGCTGGCCTCGGCGTTGCCCTTGCCGCGCGCGTTGCGCCGCTGGGCCTTGGCGAGGTCGCGCGCCCGGTCGCGCCGCTCGCGCAACAGCTTGATGAGCTGCGCCAGATCCTTGTCCGATACAGCGGCCAGCGCCGGATGCCGCGTCTGGTCCACCAGTTCGCGCTCGGTCTTGTCCAGCAGCCGGTCTTCGGCTTTGCGTGCAGTGCTCATCGGGGCTCCTTGACGTGATACCTCTATCAAACACCCTGCCCCGCCGCCCGGTTCCCTTGCGCGGCGCGCTGGCCCGAACACGTGCCCTCTAAAGCCGGCTCACCACCATAGCGTCGAACACCGCGATCAGGTGAAGCGCCGCGCCCAGCACCACGAAGGCATGCCAGAGCACGTTCTGGAAGTGCAGCTTCTCCCAGAGGTGGAAGATGATTCCGGCCGAATAGGCGATGCCACCGGCCACGATCAGCCAGAGCGCGGTCTTGGGCAGTGCATCGGCCAGCGCGCTGAACACCAGCACCCCGCTCCAGCCGATCGCGAGATAAATCGGGATGGCCAGCCGCCCGAAATGCTGAGGCACGAACAATTTCAGCGCCATGCCGATCAGCGCCGTCGCCCAGACGAAGACCAGCAGTTTGTCTGCCAGCGGCACATCGGCCAGCGCGGTGAGAAAGGGCGTGTAGGTCCCGGCGATGAACAGGAAGATCGCCGCCTGGTCGAACCGCGCCAGCCAGGCCTTGGCAGCGCCGGGCGGGCACAGATTGAACGCCATCGAGACGCCGAACAGCACCACCAGCGAGCCCACATAGACCGCCAGCCCGAACACCTCGTCGCGCGCGGTTTCCATCGCCGCGACCGTGATCAGAACGGTGCCCGCCACCAGCGCCACCACCAGCCCGATGCCGTGCACGATGCCGTCGGCCACCAGTTCCGCCAGCGTGAACCTTCGGCGCGAGCGCAGCACGAATGCCCTCGCCTTGCGCGCAACGCCGGTCTTCCCTTGGTGGGGTCTCTCGATCACTGAAATGTCCGTATCCTTGCCATCATGTCCCGGCCGCCCGGCAGACCTTATTGTCCACGGACTGTGGCACGGTGATGAACGACACCAACGCCGCAGCGCCGTGTTGGTTCACCGGCGCATCGCCGTCTCAGTGCAGGTCGAAGCGTACCGAGGGCACAATTTCATCCGTCGCGGCCGTGGGACCGTCCGCGGTCTCGACCGGCGGCGCGAACGCAACGCAGTTCCGGCCCGATTTCTTGGCCTGATACAGCGCCACATCGGCCTGGGCAAACCACTGGATGCCCGAGGCCAGCTCGGGCACGAAATTGGCGATCCCCAGGCTCGCGGTCACCGAGAGCACCTTGCCTCCGGCCCGGAAGCTCATCGCACCGATGGTTTCGCGCAGGCGCTCGGCGCACTGGCTGGCTTCGTAGGCCATGGTCTCGGGCAGCAGCAGGCCGAACTCCTCGCCGGCCAGCCGGCCGAGCACATCGGTGGCCCGCAACTCTTCGGATGCGCGATTGGCGACAGCCTTGATGATTTCCTCACCCGCCCGCGGCCCGATGGTCCGGTTGATCTCGGCTGCGCCGTCGATCTCGATGAAGACCAGCGCCGCCGGGCAGCCATAGCGGCGGGCCCGCTCGAACTCGCGCTCCACTTCGCCGAGGAACCGCCGGCGCGTCGGCACGCCGGTGAGCATGTCTCGGTCCTGGGCAACGCCCGCCGCCATCTGGGTGGCGGCCAGCCCGGCCAGATTGGCAACGAGGTCGATCTCGCGCAGCGCGAACCGCCGCGGGGTGTCGGACATCACGCTGAGTACGCCGATGGGGCGCCCGTCCTCGGACATGATCGGCGCGCCCATATAGGCCTTTATCCCCGGATCGCCCGAAACCAGCGCGCAGTCGGCGTGGGCCGGTTCGGCCGAAATGTCCTCGATGATCATGGGGTCGCGCCCGGCGATCACCTGCGCCGCCAGCGACAATGTGCGGTCGATGGGGTCGGTCGGAATGCCCGAAGCGGCCAGTACCACTTCCTGGTTGCGGCCGATCGCGCTGATCGACACCATCGAGGCATCGGTCGCCAGTTGCACGATCCGCACGATGCGCCGCAGCGCATCGCGGTCGATCCCGGCGGGAAAGCCGTGGGCGTAGAGCGCCGCGAGACGACGCTCTTCGTCCCGATCGATCACGGGGTCCATAGACAGGTCTCCTTGGTCACGCTCCGAGGATACCTCATTTTCGCCCTATTCGGGCAAGGCATGTCCGACTTGGTTACGCAATCGTTTCGCGGGCCGGAGGCCGGGACTTAGCGCAGCCGGCTGAGCACCGTGCTCGAGGGATGGCCGTCTGCGGTCAGCCCCGCACTGCGCTGGAACCCGATGATGGCCTCGCGCGTGCGCGGCCCGATGATCCCGTCGGGCGTCCCCGCACTGAACCCGCGATTGTTCAGCAATTGCTGGAGTTCGCGGCGCTGGTCGCGGCTCAGCCCGGTTTCGTTGGCCGGGAACGGCTGGGCGAACGGCCCGACGCCCAGGATCCGGTCGGCGAGATGGCCGACCGCGAGGGCATAATTGTCGGAATTGTTGTAGCGCTTGATGACGTCGAAATTGGCCAGCAGCAGGAATTTCGGCCCCTGACTGCCCGAGGGCATCAGGATGCGGGCCTGATCACCGAGGCGGGGGAATTCCCGGCCTCCCGTGCGGCGAACGCCCATGTCACGCCATGTGGAAAGGCTCTGGCGCCCCGCGTCCCAGGCACGGCCATAATCGAAATTGGAGGGCAGCTCGACTTCGTAGCCCCAGGTCTCGCCATTGTTCCAGCCATGGGCGCGCAGATAGTTGGCCGCCGAGGCCAGTGCGTCGGGCACCGAGTTCCAGATGTCGCGCCGTCCGTTGCCGTTATAGTCCACCGCATAGGATGTGAAGCTGGTGGGCATGAACTGGGTATGGCCCATCGCACCCGCCCAGGAGCCCACCATGTTGGACGCAGCCACATGCCCCTGCTGCAGGATCTGTAGCGCGGTCAGCAGTTCGCCCTTGAAGAAATCGTAGCGGTAATTGCCATAGGTCAGGGTGGCCAGCGCGTGGATCACGTTGTTGCCGCCCATATATGAGCCGTAATTGGTTTCCATGCCCCAGATCGCGAGCACGATTTCCGACTGCACGCCCCAGCGCTGCTGAACGGTGCCCAGGGTCTGGCTCCACTCCCCGCGCATCGAGCGGCCGGTGGAAATGCGGGCCGAACTCACGGCGTTGCCCAGATACTGGCCCGTGGTGTTGGTGACTTCGGGCTGGCGCCGGGTGAGATCCATGATCTTCTGGCTGGGCGAAAACCCTGCGAACGCGGCATCGAAGACCTGCCGGGAGACGCCCTTGGACTGGGCTTCCGGCCACAGGCCCGAAACGAAATTGGGAACGCTCGCAAAGGCCACCCCAGGCAGCGCCATGGCGGCAGCGCCGGCGCCAAGGCCGAGGGCGATCGCCCTGCGGCGAGAGAGCAAGGGACCAGGGGACACGATAACTGTTTTACGCATGGGCACACCTTCACGGCTCCCAGCCCCCGCGCGATGGTAACCCGCCATTATGGCGGGATGGCGTCCAAGCCCCCTTTGGACGACCGGCACGCACGGACCGGTACACGACTGACTCAACAGCCGCCATATTGCGCCCATAGGCTTAAGGGCATGTTAAGCACGTTGGCACCGGGGCGGTCATCGGTTAGCCTTTGGTTCACACTCCCGTGAAGACGTGCCCTGCCCCATGCTCACCCGCGCCGCCCTCCGTGCCGAAATTGATCGCATCGGGCTCGTCTCTGGCGATATCGTAATGGTTCATGCGGCCATCGGGTCGCTGGGCCCGGTGCTGGGCGGACCCGACACCGTCATCGCCGCACTGGGCGATGCCGTCGGACCCGAGGGCACGCTCATCGCCTATACCGACTGGGACGCGTCCTACGAGCAGCTGGCCGATGCCGAGGGCCGCGTCCCCGAATACTGGAAGCCCCACATTCCGCCCTTCGATCCGGTGCGCTCGCGCGCCGCGCGCGAGAACGGCATCCTGCCCGAATTCCTGCGCACCACCCCGGGCGCGCTCCGCAGCGCCAGCCCCGGCGCTTCGGTCGCCGCGCTGGGCGCAAAGGCCCAAGCCATCACCGCCGATCACCCGCTGGACTATGGCTATGGCGAAGGCTCACCCTTCGCCAAACTCGTCGCGGCGGGAGGCAAGGTGTTCATGGTCGGCGCGCCCGACGACACCATAACGCTGATCCACCACGCCGAGCATCTTGCCCGCATCCCGGGCAAGCCGATAAAGCGCATCGAGGTGCCCTTTGCGCGCGAAAGTGGCACGCTCTGGCGGATGATCGAGGAGTTCGACACTGCCCGGCCCGTCATGGCCAGCCTTGCGGGCGAGGACTATTTCGGCGCCATCGTCGCCGGCGCAGTCGCAGCCGGCATCGCGCGACGCGATCGCATCGGGCCTGCGCCCTGCCTTGTCACCGATGCCGCGCCCATGGTCGGCTTCGCGGTCGACTGGCTGGAGCGACTGGCCCTGCGCTGAACCACCCGTTCACGCAACCCAGGTGCGCTCGAGCAGATCGATCCAGTTGCCATGGGTGATCCGGGCGATCAGGTCCTCGCCATAGCCGGCCTCGGCCATTGCCGCGACCAGAAGCGGCAGGCCCCGCGCATCGCCGATCTCGCGCGGCATCGAAGCGCCGTCAAAATCGGACCCGATCCCCACGCCCGCTTCACCGAGCTTTTCCAGCAGATAGTCGAGATGGGCGATCATCTGGGCGATCGGAGTATCCGTCCGCCCGTGATTGCCATCCTCGCGCAGGAACCCCACCGCGAAATTGAGCCCCACGAGCCCCCCGGATTCGGCGATGGCGTCGAGCTGGCGGTCGGTAAGGTTCCGGGGCGTGGGGCTGAGCGCATGGACGTTGGAATGGCTGGCAACCAGCGGCTTGTCCGAGAGCCGTGCGATATCCCAGAACCCTTTTTCATTGAGGTGCGAAAGGTCGAGCATGAGCCCTTTGGCGTTGCAGGCTCTCACGAGATCTTCGCCCTGCGCCGTCAGCCCCGGCCCGTGGTCGGGCGAGGCGGGAAATGAGAACGGCACTCCGTGGGCAAACACATTGTCCCGGCTCCACACGGGTCCAACCGACCGCAGCCCGCGCGTATAGAGCGCGTCGAGATTGCCCAGATCGGGCGCGATCACCTCGGCCCCCTCGATGTGATAGACCATCGCCAGCGCCCCCTCTTGCATGGCCGTGCGGATTTCGGCCGCGCTCGTGCAGTGCCGCACCGCCCCACCCGATTGCGCAACGATCTCGTCGCCCGCATCCATCATCGCGTAGGTAAAGTCCTCGGCCACCTCCTGGGAAATCGGATTCCCCATCGCGGGCTTGCCGCCGAGCGCGCTCGAAAGGCTGTCGGGATTGGGCGAGAACATCGCAAACAGCCCGCCTGCAAGCCCGCCGGCCTGCGCCTTGGGCAGGTCGATATGGTAGCCCTCGACCCCGGCAAGAAAGTCGATCTCTCGCCCCTTGCGCCGGTCCATCACGATCCTGAGCAGTGTGTCGTTGTGGCCG
Source organism: Pelagibacterium montanilacus (assembly GCF_003992665.1). GTDB lineage: Bacteria > Pseudomonadota > Alphaproteobacteria > Rhizobiales > Devosiaceae > Pelagibacterium > Pelagibacterium montanilacus. Next base: position 259,017 of record NZ_RZMX01000059.1, on the reverse strand, counting down.
TCAAAGACCGTGGGGTTCGGGCGCGTCATCAAGGGCTCCGTCAAAGGATCAGATAGCCTTCCCTATCGCAAAGCGGGCCCGGATGCACTGGCGGCGGGTACCGGTTTTTGACCGGCCCCGCCACCAGGACGTTGTGCTTGCGGTCGACCTACCAGCCGAAGACCAGGCCCAGCCCGCTCTGGCCGTTGCCGTTCTGGTTGACGTGGGCATTGGTGTTGCGCCCGAACTGGAACAGCCCGTAGCTGTTGGAATTGCCGTTCTGCTGGACCGTGCCGTTATGTCCGCGACCCTCCTGGTGGACGACACCGAAATTGCCGCCCCCGTTCTGCGCCACCCCGGCGGTGTTGTTGTTGCCGCGTTGGCGGATGCCGCCATTGCGCTCGATCTCGTTGACGATTTGATAGATCCCCAGCCCCATCTGCACCATCTGGGCATCACGGGCGTTGGACGGGTTGTAATTCAGCGAGATCTGCCCGCCCGCCTGCGCGGGGGCGATCATCGAGACCATCGCGATCGTTGCTGCGGCGACGCCGGCTGCGAAAGACTTGGTGAAACGTTTGGAAATTGCGGTCATGGCCCTGCTCCTTTGTGTGTTGCTCCGGCTCCCCAGCCGTTGATTGGACACTGACGCATCGCGGCTGAACCGATCCGGAAGTGCGCGTTAAGCGTCGGTTCATCGCGCCGGCGGCCGGCCCTCAAAGCGAAAAGGGCTCCGGTGTCCCGAAGCCCTTTTCTATGGGTCTGGCTGGTGGTCGGTCTCATGCGCGCGAGCCGACCTTTCCCGAACACGCATAGCTCTTGCCGCCGATTTCGATCGAGAGCCTGGCGTCATAGGTCGCGCCCTGCCCGCCCAGATTGACCGAGCCCAGCGTCACCGCCTCGTCCGGTCCGGCGGAAAATTCCCCGCCCTGGGAAATGGTGGAGCGGTTGGGCCCGCCCACGCTCTCAACCTCGAGCCTGTAGGTGCCCCAGCCGGTCTGCCCGGCCTGATAGAGCGCCTTGATCCGCGTCATGCCGCCCTCAGCGGTTGTCGCTATCGCGCATTCGGTGGCGTCGGTGCCGGCCCCGGTGAAACTTCCACCGGCCTGAGTGGCGCCGGCCACCCCGATGATCGCCACCGCCGAGACCGCGATGATCGCGGCATTGGCTCTGATTGTCTTTACGATTCTCATGTCCTGTCTTCCTTTGGCTTTCGCATGTCCGGGAGACGCGCGCTCGCCTCTCCCGGCGCCTGCAGCGCTCAATTGCAGGTCTGGACGAAGGCGGCGACGTTGCCCGATCCGGACTGGTCGACGCTGGCCGAGCAATTGCGGCCCACCTGCACGCCGGCTGCGACGTTGCCTCTGCCGTCCTGGGTCAGGATCGAGGTGTGACCCCGCCCGAACTGGCCGACACCCGCCGCGTTGTTGCGGCCGCGCTGGTCGATGGTGGAGGAGTGGTAGCGGCCGGTCTGGCCGGTGGCGGCGACGTTGTTGCGGCCCCGCTGGTTGGCGACAGAGCCGTTGAAGCGCCCGTCCTGATGGATGCCGATCTGGTTGGCCCGGCCGGTCTGCTGGCCGCCGGCGGAGTGGCCCCAGCCCCACTGGTTGATGAAGACATCATTGGCCATGGCCGGAACGGCCGAAAAGCCTGCGATTGCCACGAAAACCGTCGAAAGAATGAATTTGCGCGTCATGTTCCGTCTCCTGAGCTCCGGCTTGCTGCCGTGTGTTGCGTTGACGGGACAAGATCTAGCGCCGCAGGCCGGAACGCAGGCTGAAGTGCACGTTCAGAAACCGTTCAGCCGTAACATTTCTCACAACCCATTGAATTTGCTATTGAATTATTTGTCTTCGGGCTCCCAGTATGGCCAATCCACCATGTGGCTTTCCCAGTCCTCGGTGTTGGCATCCTCCTCGGCCACGGTCCGCCCGCGCACCGAAACGCCCACCTGGTGCACCGTGTCGGGATCGCCCGAAACCAGCGGGTGCCACCAGGCCAGTCCTCTTCCCTCCGCGATTCGCCGATAGGCGCAGCTGGGCGGGATCCAGGGGATCTGGGTCACTTTCTCGGGCGTGAGCTTGATGCAGTCGGGCACCTTGGACTGCCGGTTGGGGTAATCGCTGCACCTGCACGAATCGCCGTCGAGCAGCTTGCACCTGACGTCGGCGGTAAAGATCTGCCCGGTGTCCTCGTCCTCGAGCTTGAGCAGGCAGCACCGGCCGCAACCGTCGCACAACGCCTCCCATTCGACGGCGTTCATTTCATCAAGCGTTTTTTCATCCCACCAGGGCATAAACCAAATCCCGTCTCGCGGCTCGCAAACTGCGTGAAAAGCACGTACAATTGTGGTGACCCGATCGTCGGGAACCGGATAGGATCAGGCTCCGTTGGGCAATGGCTTTCGGGCCACCCCGGCAGAGTTCGGTGCGAGCGAGTCGACGTGCAAGACCCATTCTATACCAAGCAGCGGCGAAAAAAGAGCAACAATCGCCTTCTGGAAGCCGACGCATGGCTCGATTCGGCGCTGTTTGACGGCGCCAAATCGGCCGGGCGCTTCTATGGACGCCTGCAGGACTTCTTTGCCATGTTCACCGTGCGCGGCATCGCGCGGCTGTTCGTGGAGGCCGCATCGGACGCCATGAGCTTTGCGGCCATCGGCGCGGTGCTGATGACCGCCCTCGCGCTTTCGGCCATGGATGCCACCGCCACGGGCGAGTTCAACCGCGCCGAGGACTATTCGGTCACCTTCCTTGACGTCGACGGCAATGAAATCGGCCGGCGCGGCGTGCGGGCCGACGACACCGTCGCGCTGACCTCGATCCCCGACTATCTCATCAAGGCCACCCTCGCCACCGAGGACCGACGGTTCTACGAGCACCTGGGCATCGACGTGATGGGCACGCTGCGCGCGCTGGTCTCGAACGCGGAGGGCGAGGGCGGGCTGCAGGGCGGCTCCTCGATCACCCAGCAATTGGCCAAGAACCTGTTCCTGTCCAACGAACGGACGCTTGAGCGCAAGATCAAGGAGCTGTTTCTCGCCTTCTGGCTGGAGGCCAATTACTCCAAGGACGAAATTCTCAAGCTCTATCTCGACCGCGCCTATATGGGCGGCGGCAATCTGGGGGTCGTCGCGGCCGCCGATTTCTATTTCGGCAAGCGCATCCAGGACGTGACGCTCGCCGAAGCGGCCATGCTGGCCGGGCTCTACAAATCCCCCAGCCGCATCGCCCCGCATGTGGACCTCGCCGCCGCGCGCGGCCGGGCCAATGTGGTGCTCTCGAACATGGTCGCCGCCGGCTTTCTCACCGAAGGACAGGTGACAGCAGCCCGCAGGCGTCCGGCCCAGGCCGTCGACCGGTCCGCCGAGCTCAACTCCCCCAATTATTTCCTCGACTGGGCGTTCGCCGAAACCAAGCGGCTGGTGGGCAATTCCAACGAGATCGGTTTCGTCGTCCAAACCACGCTCGATACCGAGCTTCAGCACGCCGCAGAGGATGCGGTGCTTTCGGTGCTGCGCGAGGAAGGCACCGCCTTCCGCGTCTCCCAGGGCGCAATGGTCGCCATGGAGCATGACGGGGCCGTGCGGGCAATGGTCGGGGGCGTGGATTACGGGCAGAGCCAGTTCAACCGCGCCATCGCGCCCAACCGCCAGCCCGGCTCATCGTTCAAGCCGTTCGTCTATGCCACCGCGTTCGAGATGCTCGACATCACGCCGCTGAGCAACATTTCCGACGCACCGGTGTGCATCGGCAACTGGTGCCCGCAGAACTATGGCCGTTCCTATCGTGGGGGCACCACGATCAAGGCAGCCATGGCTGCTTCGATCAACACCGTGCCTGTGCGCCTCTCGATCCAGACCGGGCGCGAGCCCATCGCCGAGATGGCCCACCGGCTCGGCATCCGCAACGAATTCCCCGTCACCCGCTCGCTGGCGCTTGGCGTCGCCTCGGTCAGCGCCATCGACATGGCCTCGTCCTATGCCGTGTTCGCCAATGGCGGGTACAAGGCCACCGGCTACGGGGTGACGCGCATCGAGACCCTGCGCGGCGATCTCGTCTATTCGGTTGAGGATGAAGCTCCGGCCCCACGCCTGATCGACGAGGTCATCTCGCTTGAGATGAACGACATGCTGCACGCGGTCAATTACGGCGGCACGGGCGGACGGGCCCAGATAGAGGGTGTACCCTCGGCGGGCAAGACCGGCACCACCTCGTCCTACCGCGACGCCTGGTATGTGGGCTACACCGGCAACTACGTCGCCTCGGTCTGGTATGGGAACGATGATTACACCTCGACCAACGACCTGACCGGCGGCCGCCTGCCCGCGCAGGCGTGGCAGAAGTTCATGGAACGCGCGCACGCCGATATAGAGGTCAAACCCCTGTTCGGCGTCGCCATGCAGCCGCGCCCCACCATCATCGCGGAAGCCGAGGTGGACGCGGATGCCGAGGCCGAGGCGGAAGTCGCCCCGCAGCTCTCCCAGGCGGCGGCGGTCAAGCTGCTCGATCTGTCCGAGCTGATGCGCAGCGTGGCCGACGGCGATCTCTCGACCACCGAACAGGCCCGGGCCCCGGACCCGATCGGCGAGAGCGAGAGTCTTTAGGTCTTGGGATTTCTCTTCCGAATTTTCCTGATCGTGGTCATTGCTGTCGGTGTCGGGTTCGGCGCCAGCTATTACGCGCTCACCGACGGCAGGGTCATCGGCTCGGTCAGCGTCGGCCCCTGGGCCGCATGGCCCCAGATCGGCCAGAGCTATCCCGATCCCTATTCGCGCGCCTATCTCGCCCGCGAGGGCTTTCTCCAGCTCGGCGAGAGCGAGGGCATCCAGTTCGTCGCCAACGAGGACAGCTCGGGCGATCCGCTGGACCGTGCCTGCCATTACGCCCTTGAGGGCAGCGTGCCGACCGCCGACTTCTGGACCCTTGCCGCCACCACGCCACAAGGCGCGATCGTCTCTGCCGCCCCAGAGACCATGGCCCTGCATTCGGACCGGCTGGCGCTGGATCGGGACGGCTCGGTCAACGTTCATGTCAGCCCGAGCCTTGCCCCGGGCAACTGGCTCGAGATCGACGGCGACGGCGCCTTCCAGCTCATCCTGACGCTCTATGATGCGGCCGTGTTCTCTGGCGGCACCACCGCCATCTCCGGCCTTCCCTCGATCACCCGGGTCGATTGCCCATGATGCGGCTGGGTCTGACCGTTCTGGTGGGCATCGCGTGCGGGATCATCATTCACATCGTGATGATCCTGGTGTTGCCCGATTTCGCGACCAGAGACCTCTGGCACCGGCTGGAGGCCGTGACCGAGCCCGCCCAACTCGTGGTGCTCGACGACCTCGCGGCGGGAGACCCCAATCCTCTCCGGCTCGATCCCGAGCTTTTATATGGCGTCTGCCGGTTCGATCTCGATGACGGGCCGGGCGTCCTGAGCGGCACGCTGCCTGGCAGCTTCTGGTCGGTGGCGGTGTTCGATGCCGACGGGCACGTGGTCTATTCCACGACCAGCCGCGCCAATGCCAGCGACGATCTCGACCTCGGGATCTTCGGGCCCAGTCAGATGCGGCTCCTCACCGAACAGAGTTTCGAAGTCGAGGAAGGACTGATCATCGCTGAAGCGCCGGGTGACGAAGCCCTGGCCGTCCTGCGGCTGGCCCCGCCCCACCCTGCGGCACGCGATCGCTATCGCGAGGCTCTTGCCGACCTGCGCTGCCTCAACGTGCGATAGAGCGTTGCCAGGAAAATGCCTGTCCCAGACCCCGATCCGGGATGGCAACGCTTTTCCGGCTCGGCAACGCGACAGGTCAAAGCCGCTATTTGCGCGGCAGCGCCGGCGTGTGCAGCCCCGACCGTGGCGCGGCGAACCGCGAGCCCTCGCTGCCATCCTTGGCCACCGCGGTGCCGGCCGATGGGCAGAAGGCTCCTGCCTTGGCCCGATGCACGAACACCTCGAGCGCGACCAGCGCCGCATCGACGCCACGCGCCTCCTCATGGGGCGTTTCGACCAGCAGCCCATCGAGCGCCGTGGAATAGGCGATGAAGCGATAGTCCAGCGCGCGCGTGAACCAGCCGATCACCTGCTGGTTCTCCCATTCACGCGCCGCCACATTTTCCGCGGCGCCTGAGGGCTTGCGCTCGATATTGGCCAGCGCCACCGCCCTCTGGCGGTCGATCTCGATCACCTTGCAGATCGATGCAAAGGTCGATGGCAGCGTGGCGATATCGGCCCTGGCGTCATCCTCGATCCGGCTGTAGCGGGCGCGCGAGGAGGCAAAACGTGTCGCGGCAAGGTGCTCGTAATAGGCGCGCGGCTTGAAGGCCCTGTCGAGCGCGCTCGCCAGCCGGGTGCGCTGCAGCTCGGCCGCGGCATCGTGGAACCAGTCCGCATGGGGCGCAACGAGGAAGCGCCAGATGCGGTCGCTCATCTCGATCTCTTCTGCCGTGCGGTTGAACCGCGACACCGGCTCGCCCGCCAGTTGCGCGCGCACGCTCCCTGCGACCGGCATCACCTCGTCATGGACGAGACTGGCCTCCACCCGTCCCAGATCGCCCACCGGACGCGTGACGCAGCCAGCCAGCGCGCCTATGGCGAGCGCGATCCCGGCCCCGCGCAGGAGGCCGCCCAATATCGGTTTCAAGGGATTCTCACCCCTTGCGCACGCGTCGCGTGCGCCCGACCGGCGCCTTTGGCCCGGCATCAGGTGTCCGGTCATAGAATATCCCTGTAAACAGCACGACCTTGCCGCCGCCGGAATGTCCGGAGGACGCGGGGCTACCAGGCTTGTGCAGTCCGGGCCGAAAATCGAGCACGACACCCATGATTGGCCTCTCAACATTTGCCCGACGGAACTGCAACGCCCCCGCGGAATCTCCACCCATCGTCCGTCGGCATGTCCATTAAGAGTTCATCAAGGTTAATAGTCCGCTAACGAATTTGAAACGATAGTAAGCAAAATCCAATTCCAATGCGGATACGATTCGACCCATGCTCGGTTTCCAGCCGTACGAGACGTTTCAGTTGCTCATCGAATCCGGCGGTGTGGAGCGTGCCAACACGCTGCTCGTGGCCGCCTGCGATGCCTATGCGAGCCGTCCGCGTCCGCTGGCCGCCGAATCCGAACAGTTCGAGGCGCTGGCCCGTCGCCTCTTTCCCACTGCCGCACCCTCGGCGCGCGCCCGCGCCGCCACCATTCTCGCCAGCGCGCCCGGGCTCACCCCTGCTCTTGAAATCCTCGTCTTCGAGAATCTCGGGGACGGGCTGGTCAACCGCATCCGCCAGGCCGACGCCATTTCCGAGAACGTGCTGTTGCGCCTCGTTGCCAAGGGCGACACCGCGATCAGCGCCGCGGTCGCCGAGCGGCCCGACCTCACCGGTCCGGTGCTGGCGCGCCTGTTCCCGATCAACAGCCGCAAGGTTTATCGCGCGCTCGCGGCCAATCGGGCCGTCGAGCCACGCGGCTCATACCTCACGGCCCTCACCCGCTCGGCGCAGATGGACCGCGAGGTCGCGTCCATTCTCTCCATGCGCGAGGACTTCGACGCCGCGCTCCTCACCCCGGTCTTTTTCGACCTGCCCGAAGCGGGCCGCCTTGCGGTTCTGCGCGCCTATAGTGGGCGCGAACTTCCCAGCGTGCCGCTCATGCGCACCTTCGAGCAGATTTCTGTGGCGACCGACGAGTTCACCGCCGCGCTGATGAAGCTGTTTTCGGACAATCGCCGGCCCCGGATCACTAAGCTGCTGACCCAGATCACCGGGCTCGACGAAATCCGTTGCGGGGAGATCGCCCACGACACCAGTGGCGCGGCGCTCTTTGTGGTCCTGCGCGCCTTTGGATGCACGGCTCAGGACGGGCTCAAGGTCCTGATCCACGCCACCAGCCACGACGAGGACCGCTCACGCACCCTCGCGGCCTATGCGCATCTGTTTGAAGCCGTGGACACCGCCGCCATGGTGTTCCTGCTCAGTGCCTGGCGCGGCGACGTAAAGGTCTCCGGTCTCGCCCGGCCCGAACACACCCGCTTTGTCGAGGAAAGCCGCCGCACCCCGACCCCAGAGGTCGCCCCGCGCACCGGAACGGTCGGGCAGAAGGCCATCGAGCAGCTCGACAGGATGCGCAGCCGTCACGCCGGCTGATCGATCACCGGCACGCCATGCTCGCCCGAGCGTGATTCCAGCGCCAGCACCCACACATCGGGATCGAAATCCACCTCCCGGGCAATCCGCTCGCGCACCGTGGGCGGATCGACCCGGTCGTGCCGAACGATGAACGTACGGTCGTCGCGCGCCTCTCCCATGCCGATATCGGGCGCGGGCACCAGCAGCGAGACTGTTCCGTTGAGATGATCGATCTCGATCCAGACCTGCCCGGCCACCGGATCGCCCCGGCGCGCCACCACACACATGCTGCCCAGCGCGTTGTGCCGCCGCACAAAGGCTGAGCACCAGATATCGCTGCGCAATCGCTGCATGGCCCGGCTTCCCGGCTCAATTGGAGGGCGGGAGCTCTGGCGTGTTTCCAGGAAAATGCCTGTCCCAGACGTGGTCTGGGATGGAAACACTTCCCCGGCTCACGAACGCGAAAAACCGAACACCGAGAGCTCTCCGGTTCTGATCCAATCAGAACTGGATATGCCCTAGGAGTTTCCGCCGGCCAGGGCAAGCCTGTCGAGCAATTGCGGGGTTATCTCGCCGGTCACCCGGTAATTGTGGAAGATCTGGAACTTCCGGATCGCCTGCGCCGTAGTGTCATCGAGCACGCCCGTTGCCGGCGCATGCATGAAGCCCAGCCGCAGCAGGCCGGACTGCACCGCCCGCACCAGTTCGCGGTCACGGGCCGGAGGGATTGCTTCTTGATCGCTTGCCGCAACTGACGCGACCGCCTCTGCCTGGGGCTCGGGCGCCGCCACGGCCTGCACCGGCGCGGGCGCGGCTGCAGGGGCGGGCTCGGGAGCCGGACGCTGTTCGACTGGCGCCGCCGCGATCAGCGAGGCGATGTCGTCACTCGAACTCGGGGCCGAGGCGACCGCTGTCTGCGCGGGCGCGGCCACTGGCGTGGGCTCGGGCGCCGGAGACGGTGTCGGGACCGGGGCCGCCGAGGACTGGTCGCCAGCAGAGCGCACGGCCCGCAGCACGTCCGGGCTCGCCGCTCCGGTACGCGGCAGGCCCGAGCGGGCCTCGAAGGCGCGGATCGCGTCGGCGGTCTTGGGCCCGTAATAGCCGTCCACCGTTCCGTCAAAGAGTCCCATGGCCGAGAGCCGCTCCTGCAACTCGGCGATATCGGCATTGCCGATGGCCGGAGTGCTCTCGCTCGGCGGCTCGGGCTGGGGCGCCGGTGTGGGCGAGGCGCTGGCCGGGGGCGGCACGGAGGCCATCTCGAGCCCTTCGGGCCGGATCGGCGGGGTCGCCATCACCGGGGCGATGGCCGGCGGCGCATCTGCTGCCTGCTGGCCCTGGACCGAGAACATCGGCGCGGGGTGTTTGCCTTCCTGGAGGTAGAGCGCGTTGGTGCCCGCCATCAGCACGAGGCCGCTGGCGGTAAACAGCACCGCCGAGGCCATCGGCGCGGCCATGACCTGCGCGGCGCCCCAGGAAAGCCCCCGGCCCGAAAGCGCCAGGAGCGCCGAACCGATGGAAAGCGGAATGTGGGTGAGAGACGAAGCTGTCATCCTGCGGCGCTTTTTCTTTCGTCTTGCTGCCATTTTTCCTCATCACTGGCCGTGCGGGCCGGTCTGAGTTCGGTGATTTCGGCCGAGGGCCGCGGACGGGCGCGCTCGGGGCCTTCGAGTGGGAGCAGCACCGTCACCACCGTCCCCTCTCCGGGGCGGGACATGACGTGAAGCTGCCCGTCGTGCAGTTCGACCAGTGCCTTGACGATCGACAGGCCAAGGCCCGTCCCTTCGAAGCGGCGCGCGAGGCCGGTCTGCTCCTGCAGGAACGGCTCGCCGATTCGCCCGATCGTCTCGGGCTCCATTCCTACGCCCGTATCGGTAACCGAAACGTTGAGCATCGCGCCCTGGCGTTTCATGGCGAGGCTGACCGTGCCGCCGTCATGGCTGAACTTGACCGCGTTCGAGAGCAGGTTGATCAGGATCTGCCGGCACGCGCGCTCGTCGGCAAGAACCCGCGGCAGCGTCGTGGGCACCGCGCGCACCAGCCGGATCGCCCGGTCGGCCGCGGCCTGTTCCACAAGCTGCATGCAGGGGGCCGCGATCTTTTCGGGGTCGAAGGCCTCGCACTGGAGCTCGAACCGCCCCGCTTCGAGCCGCGACATGTCGAGCAGCATGTTGACCACGTCGAGAAGATGATACCCGCTCTGCTTGATGTGGCCGGCATATTCTGAATGGGTCGGGTTGAGTTCGCCCCCGATCCCGGCGGTCATCAAGTCGGAAAACCCCACGATGGCATTGAGCGGCGTGCGCAGCTCGTGCCCGATGGTCGCCAGGAAGCGCGACTTGGCCAGCGATGCTTTCTCGGCTTCGGCGCGCCCGGCCCGGGTTTCTGCTTCCATCCGCTTGCGGGCGCTGATGTCGCGCAGGAGCGCCACGGCGCCGACCGGGCCTTTGGTGGCACCGGCATCCGCCTCGATCGGCTCGAGCGCCATTTCCATCCACAGATACTGCGCACTCTCGCCCGGCGCCTCGGCATCGCGGCGCATGCGCATCTCGACCGTCCGGCCGATCCGCCCATGGGTCGCCTCGGAAATCGCGGCCATGTAGGCGGGCCGGTCGAGCACATGCACCCGAGCGAGGAGACCGCCGTGGTCGAGCTCGAAATGCCGGCATCCCAGAATCGCGGCCGTGCGCGCCGAAACGAACACCGGATGGCCCGCCGGGTCGAACCGAACCACCGGGTCAGGCAGCGCCTCGATCAGGCTTTCGGGCCCCTGTGCAGTCCTGGCCGCGCCAGAGACAAGGGTCCGCGCCAGCGCACCGGCTTCCAGCGCGGCCAGGGCCAGCACTCCGACCCCGAACGCCATCGCGAGCGGACCGGCAAGCACCAGCATGGTGCCGATGCCGGCCAGCATCGCCGCATGGACCAGAACCGCAGCGCCGGTCCGTCCCTGGGCCAGCGCCATCAGGGCCAGCGCCGAGCCGGCCAGCCCCAGCGAGGCTCCGACGAGCGGGACATAGCTGCCCGTCACCATCGCGGCCAGCGCGAATGGATAGACGAGGCCAGCAAGGGCGAGCGTGGTCAGCACGCCAGAGACCCATGCGAGGTCGGCCTGGCTCCGGACATGGGCCGCAAGCGCGCCGGCGCCCGGGATCCGGTCCAGAAAAGATCGCATTGGCAGTGACTTGACCATGAAATACTCGGTGTTCTCGAACAGGATACGCGTCCGGTCCGCCCAGGTCCGGGCGGCACGGCAACAGTTTCATTCAAGCCCTAAGACACCCTTAAGTGAGAGCGACGGGAGGCGCGGAGTTGGACGAATCAGGCTCCCGAACGGCCTTAAACTGGGGTTAGCGTAAACAGTTCCTTGCCTGACCAATCCTTGCCGGGGGCTCTGCAACTTTCATAAAATTCGAGATAAATTTGTCCGGTCTTTTCGATACCCGCTTCACGCGCACCCCATAGGATCACCCAATCGGTACCCTTCGGTTGTGAAAGGCGGTGCGACATGCGCTTCATTCTCCGCTCGGCATTCTGGCTCGGTGCAGCCTGGCTGGTCATGGCGCCCAACCACGGCCCCGCCGGAGCCGCCTCCGCTGGCGCGGACCTCGCCGCCTCGGGCCGCTCGCTCGCCGAAGCGTTCGATCCCAATGCCTGCACCTCGCTCGAATGCGCCGCGGGCCGCGCTGCGGTCACCGGGCTCGTGGGTTTTGTCGCCGACCGCGCCGGCGCCCTCGCCTCGCCTCCAGCCGACCCCACCCCGGCGCCTCAGCCGGCCGAAGCCCCCTTCCCGCCCCCACGGCCGGCCTGGGCAAGTTAAACCGTCTTCGGGTGAATTGGCCGCACACGCAGTCCTGATGCGCATGCGGCCTTTTTTTGTGACCCGCGAGGGTCTATCTAGGAGCCCATGAGCACAACGCCGCAATTTGACGAAATCGCCGAGAACCTGGACTTCCTCGATGACTGGGAAGACCGGTACAGATACCTGATCGAGCTCGGCCAGCAGATGGCTCCGCTCGCAGAGGCCGAGCGCTCGGAAGCCAACCGCGTCCATGGCTGCGCCTCCCAGGTCTGGCTGGTCACCGAAACCGACGCGGTCGATGGCCAGACCGTCCTGCGCTATCGCGGGGAATCCGACGCCATGATCGTCAAAGGGCTCGTTGCGATCCTGCTCGCGCTGTATTCGGGCCGCACGCCCGCCGAGGTGGCCGAGACCGATGCGGTGTCGATCCTCGATTCCATCGGCCTCCGCGAGCATCTCTCCACCCAGCGCGCCAACGGGCTTTCCGCGATGGTTGGCCGCATCCGTTCGGACGCGCAGGCCCACATGTAACGCGGCGCGCCGGCCGGGGCTTCAGCCCACCAGCGTCGGCCGCCCGTCCGGGGCCACCCAGCCCCGCACCGACCCCGATGCCGCCCCCGTGGCCGCACCGCTCAGCCCGAAGGCGATCGCCGCCTGGTCGAGCGCAATGCGCAGCACCATCTTGGCGGACCGGCGCGGCCAGCCCCGCGCCGCCTCGATCTCCCCCAGCCCTTTCTCATACCCCACCACGTCGACGATCACGTCCATGCAGTCGGGCGGCAAATGCCCATGCAGCCGGGCCAGCGCCTTGCGGGCCTCCGCCGCCATCTCGGGGATATCGCTGCCCCCTTCCCGCCGCCCCTGCCGGCCCCCGCCGGGCACAGGCTCGTAGCGCATGGTCACCCTCGGGGTCAGCCGGGATCGCTCATAGAGCCGCGCGATCCGCTCGGCGGCGACGATGTGATGCGCCTCGAGATAGGGCCCCGCCCTGCCCTGCCGCCGCACCAGCGCAGCGATGGCCGGCAGCGCCAGAACGCCCTCGCCCCGCACGCGCTCAGCGGGCATCATGATCGTGCCCTCCTGCCACCCGTGCAGCAGCGCCCGTGGCATGGGCGAGGACCGACGCCTCGATGGTCGATATCCGCGCATCGGCGTCGCAGTCGTCGCGCATGTCCTCGACCGTCTGGCAGGCATGGGCCACCGTGGTGCGGTCGCGCCCGAAGCACGCCCCCACATCGCTCATGGTCACCTCCAGCAGCGTGTGGGCGATATACATCGCGAGCTGCCGGGCAGACGCGATCGGTGCCCGACGGCGGGTGGGGGCGAAGATCTCGCTGATCGGCACGCCTGCCTTTCGCGCCACCTGGCCGGCGGCCAGCCGGCACATCTGCTCGGCCCGCGCCGACCGCGCGCCCTCGCTGCGGAGCCGGGAATCGGAGAAACTGACATCGGACATGACCACACCTGCAAACGACTATAGGATATAATTCCTATATCGCGCGACAGGCGAGAGGGGATAAGTTCGTATCGATCCCGCATGGGCGAGCCCAAACGAAAAGGCCGCCCGATGGGCGGCCCTGTCACTTGTGATTGATCGGTGCTGGTGGGTCCCCGGCGTGCGGCGCTCATGGTATCCTGAGCACTTGCCCATCGGGTGGGCGACTCACGGATCCAGCCCCGGGCCCGCAGATGGCGGACCCCTTTAGCGGGCTGCGGTCAGTCGGCCTTGCGGCCCAGACCGTTGTCCTTGGCCAGTTTCGAGCGCGTGGCCGAATATGACGGCGCAACCATCGGATAGTCGGCCGGCAGGCCCCACTTCTCGCGATATTCTTCTGGCGAGAGGTTGTAGTGCGTGCGCAGGTGCCGCTTGAGCGACTTGAACTTCTTCCCGTCCTCGAGACAGATGATGTAATCGGACGTCACCGATTTGCGCACCGGAACAGCGGGCTTTTTCTCCTCAGCCTGAGCAACGGCTTCATCAGACGTCAGCCCGCGCAGCGCCGCATGAACTTCGGCGATCAGCTTGGGCAGGTCTGTAGGACTAATTGCGTTGTGGCTCACATACGCGGATACTATTTCAGTGCTGAACTCGACAAGGTCCATATCAACCTTGGGCTCCGCATTCACCGAAGTGGTCATTGCGTTTCCCTTCCCCTTCCTTGGGATTGATTATTGACGGCCCCCAAAACGCCTGGCCGTCAATTCCGATTTCCGTTTAATGATGTTTCGCTAGCGATGCAACTGTGTCGGCATATCTTGGCGAAAAAGGGGTGCATACAATTTTTATTTGTCGCCCTTCTGAGCATCTGCCAATTCGTTGAGCACAGTGCTCGAATGGGGCATGTATCCCGCAATATAGGCCGCGCGTGAGAGCAGATGAGCGGAAATGGGCGCCGTCAGCATGAAGAAGACGATGCCCACGACTGCCCGCAACGCCACCGATACGTCGAACGAGACCAGCGCGATCGCGATCAGGGTCAGCCCCGAGCCCACCGTACCGGCCTTGGAGGCGGCATGGGCGCGGGTATAGAGATCCGGCAGGCGCAGGATGCCCACCACCGCGAGGAAGCTGAACAGCGCACCCACGATCAGCATGACGCCGGCGGCATAATAGAGCAGATCGATCATCACCGGCGGGCCTCCTGGGTCGGGGTTTCATCGGCCGTCGCCTGGCTGATCTGCCAGCGCTGGTGGATGAACCGGGCGAAGGCGACCGTGGAGAGAAAGCCCACGAGGCCCAGCGAGATGGCGATGTCGAGATAGAGCGTGAAACCGGTGCGGATCGCGACCACCACGATATAGCCGATGGCGACCGCAATCAGCATGTCGAGCGCCAGTACCCGGTCGGGCAGCGTCGGGCCCACCACGATGCGGTAGATGGTCAGAACGAAGGCCGCGGTCAGCACCGCCAGCGAGATCGTCGTGGCAAGGAACAGGAACTCGGGACCCGTCATGATTCGAACACCTCGGCGATTCGGGCTTCAAAGCCGGATTTGATCCCGGCGATCGTTTCGTCCTTGTCGCGCATTTCCAGAGCGTGGACATAGATTACCGAGCGGTCCTGGGCGACGTCGATGCTCAGCGTGCCAGGGGTCAGCGTCATGAGATTGGCCAGAAGCGTGATCTCCTGATCCGATTTCACGGTCAGCGGATAGGCAAAGATCGCGGGACGCAGCTTGGCGTGCATGTTGGGCGAGGCCACCAGTACGGCCACGCGCCAGGCCGACAGCGCCAGCTCGTAAAAGAACAGGAACGCCAGCACGAGGATGCGGCGCAGCCGGCGCGGCAGATGGGGCCTCTCCACGCGCGCGCGGATGAACAGCGCCGCAAACACCGCCACCGCGAAGCCGAGCAGCAGGTTCATCAGGCTGAACGAGCCGGTCACAGCAGCCCAGATCAGGGCCAGAACGATGACGAGCAGGATAAAGGCCATCAGTTGGGCACCTCCGCAAAGACCGCATCGACATAGCGGTCGGGCATGACGAGATCGAGACCGGCAACCCCACCCGCCTCAAACAGCCAGTTGGGGAACAGGCCGAACACCACGATCAGCGCCATGAGCGCGATCACGGGCATGAGGCCGAACCGCACCTCGCGGGGCTCGAGCACGCGCAGGCGCGTGTTGCGCTGCTCCGAGCGCGCGCCCTCCTCGCCATTGCGCCAGAAGATGTGGGCCCACAGCCGGCTCGCCGCGACGAGGGTGAGCAGCGAATTGACCAGCAGTGCCACCATCAGCACCCAGTTGCCGGCCCGGATCGTGCCCTCCACGAGGATCAGCTTGGGCCAGAACCCGAGAAAGGGCGGCATGCCGGCGATGGCAAAGACCAGGACCACGAACATGATCGAAAGCGGGACGCTCGCGAGATAGAGCCCGCCCATGAACCGGATGTCGTCGGTCCCGCTCATGCGCTCGATCAGCCCGGCCACGAGGTAGAACGCGGTGAGGGTCAGCATAGAGTGGAAGCCGTAGAGCACCGCGCCGCCAAGCCCCTGACGGGCGACAGCCGTCGCCGCCATGCCTTGGACATCGGCCGGCGCGACGATCGCGAGCCCGCCCAGGATCACCCCGATCCCGCCGATCACCATAAAGCCGACCGCCCGGCGCAGATTGGTCTGGGCCATGGCCCCGAGCGGGCCCAGGACCATCGTGGTCACCGCCAGGGCTGTGATCGCGGGCACCAGCATGTCGCGGCCCTCGGGGAAGATCATCACGAGAATGCGGATCGCCGCATAGGCGCCCACCTTGGTCAACAGGCCGCCGAACACCGCCGACACGGCCACCTTGGGCGTGTGATAGGCGGCGGGCAGCCAGGCATTGGCCGGGAAGGCCGCCGCCTTGATCGCGAAGGCAAACAGGAACAGCGCGGCGACGGTCAGCATGGGCCCGAGCGGCAGATCGTCGGCCTTGGCAACCAGATCGGCCATGTTGAGCGTGCCGGTCAGCCCGTAGGTATAGGCGATGGCGATCAGAAAGAACGTCGTGGCCAGCAGGTTGAGGAAGCCGTATTTCAGCGTCCCGTCGAGCTGGATGCGCGTCCCGCCCATCGAGAGCAGGCCAAAGGACGCGATCAGCATCACCTCGAACCACACATAGAGGTTGAAGATGTCCCCGGTCAGGAACGACCCGCTCACCCCGCACAAAAGCAGCAGCAGCAACGGGAAGAAGCCATAGCCGTATTCGCGGTCCTCGATCTCCACTTGCGCATAGACCAGCACCACCAGCGTCGCGATCGAGGCCGCGAGCGCAAAGAGCGCGCTGGTCATGTCGGCCGCGAACGTGATGCCGAACGGGGGCAGCCAGCCGCCCATTGTCAGCGCCACCGGCCCGTTCTCGAAGACCGTGACAAGGAGGGTGAGGTTCGAGACGGTGATCGCCAGCACGATGGCGGCGGCGAACCAGGCCTGCAACGCTTTGTGGCCGCGCAGCATCACGAGCAAGCCCGCCCCCAGCAGAGCCAGCGCCACCGGCCAGACCACGATCCATTCGCCCGCAGCAACGCTGCCTGCCTCGATCATCGCGACCGGCAGGTCGAGTGCGTCGTATGAGGAACCTTCAGTCTCCATGTCCTGGTCTTTGTCCTAGTAGCTGAGCGGTGGGCGTGGGGCGTCGGTGGGTTCGGCCAGGCGCATGGTGTCGGTGTTGTCCGCGTCCAGCTCCTGGTAGGCGCGATATCCGAGCACCAGAAGGAAGGCAAAGAGCGCAAATCCGATCACGATGGCCGTCAGGATCAGCGCCTGGGGCAGCGGATTGGCCGCGCCCTCTATCGGCACGTATTGCGAGCCGGGAATGATGGGCGGGATCTCGGCGGTCAGCCGGCCGGCGGTGAAGATCAGCAGGTTCACCGCATTCGAGAGCACCACCACGCCCAACAGCATGCGCACCACGGCCCGCGACAGCAGGAGATAGAGCGATACGGCGAAAAAGGCTGCGATCAGCCCCGCGAGTGCGACTTCCATTAGTCCATCTCCTCGTCGTCGTCCTCGAGCGCGAAGGCGATGGCCGAGACCGAGCCCACGACCACCGCATAGACCCCGATATCGAAGATCAGCGGCGTGGACAGCGGCACCTCCGTGCCGTCGACCTCGAAGATCCACCACAGCCCGGTAAAGGCCGGCATGCCCACGAGAAGCGAGGCCAGCCCGCTCAGCGCGGCGAGGAACACGCCGAATCCGGCCAGCGAGATCGGGTGCACATGGAGCGCGCGCCGCGCTTCGGTCACGCCGCAGGCGATGCCGTAGATCGCGAGCCCGGAGGCCCCGATCAGCCCGCCGATGAACCCGCCGCCCGGCTCGTTGTGGCCGCGCAGCAGAACGAAGATCGAATACATGATCATCAGGGCGGCCAGCCCGGGGGCGACCGTGCGGAAAATCACCGTGTTCATGATGCAGCCCTCCGGGAGGTGCGGGCGGGCTTAGGCGTGCCGGCCCGTTTTTTGGGGGTTTTGCGGGCCCTGAGCTGGATCACCGACAGGATCGCGACACCGGCCGCCATCACCACGGCGATCTCGCCCACGGTATCGATCGCGCGGTAGTCCACGAGGATGACGTTGACGATGTTCCGGCCATGGGCGATCGGGGTGCTCGTCGCCTCGAAAAGCTCGGAAAGCGACAGGTCCAGTTCGGTCTCGAGCACGCCCAGCAGCACGATGGCAAAGCCGATGGCCGCGGCGATCGCGATGGCCCCGTCGCGCACGGCCACTTCCAGCTCGCGATGGTCGCGCCCGTCCACATGCAGCCGGGTCATCACCAGCGCCATGATCACCACCGAGAGCGTCTCGACCATGAACTGGGTAAAGGCGAGGTCCGGCGCGCCGAACAGAAGGAAGATCAGCGCCACGGCAAAGCCCTGGATGCCCAGCGCCGCGATCGCCACCAACCGGACGCGCGAGAAGACCACCGCCCCCAGACCGATCAGTGCGATCGCGATCGCACCCCATTCATAGAAGGTCAGCACGGGGAAGCCGGGCATGGCGGGGAACGTCCCGGTCAGCGCCATGGGCAGGTAGAGCGTGGCGACCAGCACAACGAACATCACGAGCACATACATCTCGAGCTTGCCGTGGTGGAGCAACCGGGTCACCGCATCGGCAAAGCGGATCAGCCCGAACATGGCCGCGTCGAACCCGGCGTCGAAGGTGAACCCGATGGCATTGCCCGTGCGCCGCAGCCCCGAGCGCACCGCGTCGGCCTTCCAGAACACCAGCGCGCCCAGCGCCCAGGTCGCGAGCGAGGCCCAGACCGCCGGATCGGCGAGATCGAAGGCGAACGCCACATGGGCATCGACCGCGGTATTGGTAATCGTGGAGGCCGTGGGGCTGAGCACGTAGGTGTTCACCAGCCCGATGAGCACGCCCGCCGCGATCCCCGCGATGCCCAGCACCACCGGCCCCGCGAGCAGCGAGAGCGAGCCCTCATGGGGCTTGTGCGGCGTGGCGGTCAGCGCGCCGGTAAACGGCTTTATGGCGATCAGAAGACCCACGGCCATCATCAGCCCGTTGCCCACGATCAGCACGACGAGGAACAGAAGGTCCGGCCACACCCCGCCGGTCAGCGCGATATACATCTCTTCCTTGGCAAAGAACCCCAGCGCGATGGGAAAGCCGGCCATGGAGAACGCCGAGAGCAGTGCCGCCACGAAGGTGATCGGCATCGCCTTGCCCAGCCCGCCCAGCGCGGTGATGTCGCGCGTGCCCGTGCCGTGGTCGATCACCCCGGCGATCATGAACAGCGCGCCCTTGAAGAACGAGTGCGCGCACAGATAGAGGATCGCGCCGAGAATGGCGTATTCGGTCCCCACCCCGATCAGCATCACCAGAAGGCCCAGCGAGCCGAGCGTGGTATAGGCCAGCATCTGCTTGAGATCGGTCTGGCGCACCGCCAGCGCGCCGCCCATCAGAAGCGTCGCGCCACCGAAAAGCGTCAGGATCCAGAACCATTCCGGCGTGCCGCCCAGCACAGGGCTCATGCGCGCCAGAAGATAGACGCCCGCCTTCACCATGGTGGCCGAGTGCAGATAGGCCGAAACCGGGGTCGGCGCTTCCATGGCATTGGGCAGCCAGAAATGCAGCGGCACCTGCGCGGACTTGGCGAAGGCGCCGCCCACCACCAGCAGCAGCGCCACGAGATAGAGCGAATGCTCCTGGGCGGTGCCCGCGCTCATGAGCATGCCGGTGAGCGAATTCTGCCCGGTCATCACTGTCAGCGCGATCAGCCCGGCCAGCAGTGCAAGCCCGCCCCCGCCGGTGATCACAAGCGCCTGGATCGCGGCACGGCGCGCGGCCTGGCGGGAGTGATCGAACCCGATCAGAAGGAAGGAGGTGATCGAGGTCAGTTCCCAGAACACGAACAGGGTGAAGACGTTATCGGCCAGCACCAGCCCGAGCATCGAGCCCATGAACATCAGGATATAGGCGAAGAACCGCCCCTGATGGGGATGGCCTGCCAGATATCCGCCCGCATAAATGACGATGAACGTGCCGATTCCCGAGATCAGCAGCCCGAAAACCAGGCTCAGCCCATCGATGAAGAACGAAAAGCTGATGCCGTAGGTGGGGATCCAGTCCAGCGATGCACGGATCACCTGATTGTCGGCAACCGGCGTGAAAAAGCCAATCAACGTCACAAAGATGCTCGCGGGGACGATGGCCAGCACCCATCCTGCGAGCGGACCCACGAATCTCTTGAGAAGGGGGGCGATGGCTGCGGCGAGGAACGGCGCCACGGCGATCAGCGCTACAGAAAAATCGATAGTCGGTCCCAACGGTTCCCCCGGCTCGATCGTAATGGGCATGTCCGCTGCGCTCTATATACGCGGCATCCATGAGACGTAAGCGGAATCAGCGTGCAGACATTACCTATCCCTGCCGCAGGCTCAACCAAAACCGGACACATCACGGGAACGTCGACTTGTGCTGGCGAGTTGTGCACACCATATTTCCTGCAACAAGACCACGTTCCATCATGGATCAGGACGGAGGGAAAATGACCGATACCAGTAAGATTTCCGAGCGCGAATGGCGCGACAAACTGACGCCCGAACAATATCACGTCACACGCGAGCACGGCACCGAACGTCCTTTCACCCACCCGCTCAATACCGAAAAGCGGGACGGCACCTATTACTGCGTCTGTTGCGGTTCGGCGCTGTTCACCTCAAACACCAAGTTTGACTCCGGGTCCGGCTGGCCGAGTTTCTACGAACCGGTGAGCGAGGGCGCGGTCAAGGAGATCGACGATCGCAGCCATTTCATGCGCCGCACCGAAATCCGCTGCGCCAATTGCGACGCCCATCTGGGACACGTCTTTCCCGACGGACCGGCGCCCACGGGCCTGCGCTACTGCATGAACGGCACGTCGCTGGACTTCAAGACCGAGGATTAGGGTACGAATTTCCCCTGCAACGGGCGCTGCCAATCCGGCCGCGCCCGTTTTCTGGCGCGCCTCGGCCCTCCCTCCCCGCGCCTTGCAGGCGTCACATGAGGGCGATAATCGAGAAGCGATCCCACCAATCGGCCCCAAGGACATCGGATTGACTCAGCCCACACCGCCCCTCGCTCCGCAGCGCCCCTTCGAGGACACCCGCCACGGTGTGACGCGCCAGGATCCCTATTGCTGGCTGCGCGCCGAAAACTGGCGCGAGGTGATGGCCGATCCCACCACGCTCCCGAGCGATATTCGCGCCTATATCGAGGCGGAAAACGCCTGGTACGAGGACCGCTTCGGCACCCCCACACGCCCGCTGCAGGACGAAATCTACGCCGAAATCCGCGCGCGCATCAAAGAGGAGGACAGCTCGGTCCCCTCGCCCGACGGCCCCTTCGCCTATTATTCGCGCACCCGCGAGGGCGACCAGTACGCCCTTATCTGCCGCACCCCGCGCGAGGGCGGCGGCGAGGACATCCTGCTCGACTGCAACGCGGAGGCCGGCGAGGGCTATTTCGGGTTCGGCGGCGCCGAACACTCCCCCTGCCATTCCATGCTCGCCTGGGCGGCGGACCGGAACGGCTCGGAATATTACACCATTCTCATCCGCGACCTGGACACCGGCACCGACCGGGCCGAGCGTATCGAGAAGGCCGGCAGCGGTGCTGTCTGGGCCAGTGACTCGACCGCTTTCTATTATGTCGAGCTCGACGAGAGCCATCGCCCCTTCCGCGTGCGCCGGCACGTGCTCGGCACGGCCCAGGCAGAGGACGCGATCGTCTATGAGGAAGCCGATCCCGGCTTTTTCGTCGGCGTGGGCGAAACCCAGTCTCGGCGATTCATCACCATTTCCGCCCATGACCACCAGACCTCGGAAGTCTGGCTGATCGACGCCGAGCAGGGCGGTGACCCGGTCTGCGTCGAGCCCAGGCACGAGAACACCGAATACGATGTGGAGGAACGCGGCGGCGTGCTGTTCATCCACACCAATGACGACGAGGCCGAGGACTTCAAGATCGCCACCGCGCCCATCGACGCTCCGGGCCAGGCCAACTGGACCGATCTCGTCGCCCACGAACCGGGCACGCTGATCCTCGACATCGAGTTGCTGGCCAATCACCTCATCCGCCTCGAGCGCCGCGACGGGCTGCCGCGCATCGTGGTGCGCGATCTGCGCGACGACACCGAGGAAACCATCTCCTTTCCCGAGGAGGCCTATTCGCTCGGGCTCATGGGCGGCTATGAGTTCGACACCGCCACCATCCGGTTCTCCTATTCCTCGCCCACCACCCCGGCCCAGATCTTCGATATGGATCTCGAGACCGGCGAGCGCACCCTGCGCAAGCAGCAGGACGTGCCCTCGGGCCATGATCCGGACCTTTATGAAACCCGGCGGCTGTTCGCCACCGCCCCCGATGGCGAGGAGGTGCCCGTCACCCTGCTCTACCGCCGGGGCCTCGCGCTCGACGGCTCGGCGCCGCTCCTGCTTTACGGCTATGGCTCATACGGCCATTCGATCCCCGCGAGCTTTTCGGTTTCCAACCTCTCGCTCGTCGATCGCGGCTTTGTCTATGCGGTCGCCCACATCAGGGGCGGCATGGACAAGGGCTATCGCTGGTACAAATCGGGCCGCGCCGAGCACAAGACCAACACCTTCACCGACTTCATCGCCGCGGCCGAAATGCTGGTCGCCAAGGGCTATACCTCCAAAGGCCGGATCGTCGCCGAGGGCGGGTCGGCGGGCGGCATGCTCATGGGCGCCATCGCCAACATGCGGCCTGATCTGTGGGCCGGCATCGTGGCCAATGTGCCCTTCGTGGACGTGCTCAACACCATGCTCGACGACACCCTGCCGCTCACCCCGCCCGAATGGCCCGAATGGGGCAACCCCATCGCCTCGCGCGAGGCCTATGACAGGATCGCGTCCTATTCGCCCTATGACAATGTCACCGCGCAGGACTACCCCCCGATCCTGGCGCTCGCAGGGCTCACCGATCCGCGGGTGACCTATTGGGAGCCTGCAAAATGGGTGGCGCGGTTGCGCGCAACCAAGACCGACGCCAATGCATTGTTCCTGCGCACCAACATGGACGCGGGCCATGGCGGAGCGTCCGGGCGTTTCGAGCGCATCAGGGAAACGGCGATCACCTACGCCTTTGCCCTTCATTGCGTCGGAATGGCGGAAACTTCCACGCCCGCGCATTGAACCGTGCCGCACCGGCCAATATATAAGGCCGTACAAAATCTCGGAAAAAGCCGATCTTTCCGGCTTTCTTCCCTCTGAAAATTTTCATTTGAACGATCAAGGAGGCCCTTTCATGAGCTTTACTCTTCCCGACCTTCCCTATGCCTATGACGCGCTGGGACCGTACATGTCGGCCGAAACCCTCGAGTTTCACCACGACAAGCACCACCAGGCTTACGTGACCAATGGCTCGAAACTGCTCGAAGGTTCGGGCCTGGAAGGCAAGTCGCTCGAGGAGATCGTCAAGCAGAGCCATGGCAAGAACCAGGGTCTCTTCAACAACGCCGGCCAGCACTACAACCACATCCATTTCTGGAAGTGGATGAAGCCGAATGGCGGCGGGCGCTCGCTGCCCGGCAAGCTGCAGGCCGCGATCGATTCCGATCTTGGCGGGTTCGACAAGTTCCGTGAGGACTTCCTTGCCGCCGGCGCCGGCCAGTTCGGTTCGGGCTGGGCATGGCTGACCTTCAAGGATGGCAAGCTCGAAGTCACCAAGACGCCCAATGGCGAGAACCCGCTGGTCCATGGCGGCACCCCGCTGCTCGGCGTCGACGTGTGGGAGCACTCCTATTACATCGACTACCGCAACGCGCGGCCGAAATATCTCGAGGCATGGTTCGACAACCTCGTGAACTGGGACTATGTCGCCGAGCTTCACGAAGCGGCCTCCTGATCGAATGTGCTCGCCCCTTTCGAGGGGAGGTATCGATGCGCCCCGTCTCGCAAGAGGCGGGGCGTTTTCTGTGGTCGGCGCGACGCAAAAAAAGCGCCCGGCCCTTCCGACTCTCCGGATCGCCGTGTTAAGAGCGCGTTAAGCATTCGGCTTATCGGAGCGTCAACCTTGTCCCTGCCCCTGCCCATCGTTGCAGTGCTGTCCACCAGCAGGGCCCTGTCCTCGATCCTTGGGGCCACCCTGCGCGACAGCGCCGACTGGCGGGTGCGCGAGTTCACCAACCCCGAAGCCATGGCCGCCTATATGCGCATCTCGCCGGTCGCGCTGGTGGTCTGCGACTATGATCTGGGCCCCAATGACAACGCCGCGGACCTCGTGGCCCGCATCCGCACCGACGAGCTGATCGTCTCGCGCGCGGTCGAAGTCATCGCCATGAGCCGGACCGTTGAGGCAAAAATGCGCGAGCGCTGCGCCATGGTGGGCATCAACGAGGTCGTCGCCAAGCCCATGAGCCCGCGCTATCTCGCCGAACGGGTCACCGCCCGGATCGCCGCCAGACGCCAGGCTCCCGCCGAACCGCGCCCCGCGCCGGTCCACCGCCCGCGCCCGACCCTGGCCGAGGACGACAACGTCGTCTCGCTGCTCGCCCACAAGGCCCTTCGCGCCCGCGCCATCCGGGACGAATGCCCCGCTCACTGAGGCTGGCCACGAGCGCCTACCCCTTGAGCCGGGACAGCCGCGTCCAGAGATCTTCGATCGTATCGGAAAACTGCACCAGATCGTCGGTGCCCCTGCCCAGCCCCACCGAGGCCACGTCGCCGATGAACCCGCGCACCACCTCGAAGGCGCGCTTGCGGTTCAAAAGCCCCACCGGCTTGCCGCTCGCCGCGCCGCCGGCCGAAATCCAGGCCGCGTGCAGATCGGCCGCCGAATCGAGCCGTCCGGGCAGCCCGATCAGCGCCTGGGCGTCCCGCGCGGCCATGGCGAGCGCCTCGGCGCGGGTCTGCACCCGTTCGATCCGCGCGCCCTCGAGCGGCGCCTTGATCGCGTCGTCCTCGCGGCCGATCATCAGCACCTCGCCCCCGGCCCGCAGCGCGCCGGCCACCAGATGGGCGGGGGCCGAGCCCTTGTCGGTCACGACCACGATCAGCGCCCCGCGCCGGGCGAGCCACTCGCCCACCTCGCCGTAAAGGGCGGCATGGGCGGTGGTGCCGTTGTCGGCAAAGACGGCGACGGTCCTCAGACTGGCCATCAGCTCTGACTGCCGGGATATGGAGCGGTCGCGCCTCGGGTCGGTGCGTGCATCGATCAGGGGGTCCGTTTCATGGGCTCGGGGTTCGGATGCGCGACAAATCAAAAACCTGCTTCTCCCATTCCGATCCGATCGGAACAGGGCCTTGCCCTAGCTATAACTTCTGGGCCTTGCGCGCGACAAGAGCCGGGACGGCGATTTACCACGATCGCGGGTTTGGCTTGGTCCCGCCCCCCGTGCCGCTAAAGTGTTTCGAAGAAAAGGGGAACACTGTTCCGGTTCGGAATCGCGACAGATCAAGCACTCTTCAGGCATTGGACGAGACTGCCATGGCCCTCACACGCCGCCGCTTCACCACCGCGCTCCCCGCGCTCGGGCTCGCCGCACTCGTCGGCCCCGTGCCCCTGCGCGCCCAGGATCTGGGGCTGGTGCCCGGCGCCGAAATCGACCAGACCGACATCCTCCAGGCCGCCCTTGATGGCCTCGCGCCAGACGGGGGCCGGCTTGTCCTGCCCGCAGGCCGCGTCATGGTCAGGACGCTCGATCTGCCCTCGGGCGTCTCGCTCGAGGGGGTCCCCGGGGCCAGCGTTCTGGCCCAGCTCGGCTCGGGCCCTCTGCTCGCGTCCCGCGGCGCATCCCATATCACGCTCGCCGGGCTGACCCTGGACGGCAATGGCTCGGACGCCGATCTCTGGCATGGCGGGCTCATCCATATCGAGGATTGCCCTTCTCTCACCATCGCCGACTGCACCGTGCGCGCCACCGGCCTTAACGGCATCGCGCTCCACCGCTGCGCCGGGGACGTCCGGGACTGCTCGATCACCACCAGCGCGCTCACCGGCCTTTTCAGCTATGACGCGGCCGGGCTGCGCTTTTCGGGCAACACGATCGCGGACTGCGACAATGGCGGCATCCGCATCTGGCGCGGGGAACCCGGGCCCGACGGCACGCTCATCACCGGCAACCGGATCGCCCGGATCGGCTGGACCGGTGGCGGGAACGGGCAGAACGGGAACGGGATCAACATCTTCCGCGCCGACGAAGTGATCGTTGCCGACAACCACATCGCCGACTGCGCCTTTTCCGCGGTGCGCCTCAACGCCACCGCCAACACCCAGGTGCGCGGCAATCTCTGCCTCTCATCGGGCGAGGTGGCGATCTTTTCGGAGTTCGAGTTCTCGGGCTCGATCATCTCGGACAACATCGTCGATGGCGCCGCTGCCGGCATCTCGATGACCAATTTCAGCGAGGGCGGACGGCTGGCGGTGTGCTCGGGCAACATCGTGCGCAACCTCGCGGGCCCCTCCCAGACCAACCCCGACCTCGAAACCCCCTATGGCATCGCCGCGGAAGCCGATGCGCTCATCGCCGACAATCTCGTCGACACCGTCGCCGGCGTCGGCATCAGCGCCGGCTGGGGCCCCTATCTGCGCGACGTTTCGATCACCGGCAATCTCATCCGCGACACCGAAATCGCCATCACCGTCTCGGTCGCCCCAGACGCGGGCAGCGCGACCGTGATCGGCAACACCATCTCGGGCGCCCGCCGCCACGCCATCGCTGGCACCGCCTGGTGGGACATCGAGACCCCCGACCTCACCGCCGACCCCGCGCGCCATCCCGCCCTCACCGTCTCGGACAACACGATCCTCCAGCCGTAACCCGCCTATCCCCCCGGAATCGGGGGAGGCAACGGCTGCGATCGTCTGGCACCATGGCTCTGTTTCCAGATTTGGAGAGTGCCATGACGCGAACCCTGATCGCTACGCTTTTGGCTGGCGCAACGCTCCTGGTTACCGGCTGCGCCAACAGCGTCATCAACGACCCTGAAGAAATGGCCAGACGCCACGCCGAAGTCGCCCGCAACCAGGCAGCGTGGGACGATTTCTGGGGTGGCGGCACGGGTAGCGGCGGCAGCGCGGTGGGGAGCACAACGACCAGCAGCGCCCCGGCACCCCTGCCGTCGGTCCGGACCCAGGCCCCCCGCCGCTGCTACCAGACCTCGGCCACCCACCAGACCTGCTTCGACTGAACGGCAGCGCTGACGCGGGCCGCCCCATCTCCGTCGAGGGTTTGGGAGGCGGCGACAAATCTACCCGTCGCTCCGGGGGAGTGATTGGAGCCGTCGAGGATGTCTGCCTGGGCAGCGTTTACCGCTGACAGCTCGACCTCAGGAAATCGCGCATGAAGGCACCTCCAATTCAGCCGCCCCAGCTCCCCTTCTCCCCTTGCGGGAGAAGGTGGCCGCGAAGCGGTCGGATGAGGGGTCTTGCAGCCCCCTCAAACGCGCGCTGCGGTCAGCCTGATCGCCCGCATCGCCACGGAGCAAGCCTGCCCGCGTGCTCCCCGGAGCGTTTCCAGGAAAAGTGTTTCCACTTTTCCGGTTCGGAAACGCGACACATTAAAGACTTAGAGCTCCTGTTCTGATTCAGTCAGAACAGGATATGCTCTAAACCCTGATCCGCGCGGCGGCGTCGGCCTCGAGCACGCCCACCTCCAAGCCCGTCCAGTTGCGCACCACCTTGCGCGCATTGCGCTCGAGAATGGCTTTCGCCTCGCCGTCGGGCGCTGCGATGCCGAGGAGCAGATTGGCCACCATCGCGGTGGCGGCGGGCACGCTGCCATCGTCGCATTTGAGCGCAAAGCCCAGCCCCCTGTCGCGCAGCGCGCCGCAGAACACCCCGTCCGCGCCGTATTTGATCGACAGCCGACCCGCGAACGCCCCCATCAGTTCAGTGTCGAACGAACGCGAGCCCCCGACAAAGAAGGGATGGGCAGTCACCGCGTCGAGGATTGTGCGCGCCGCCGCGCCCGTCGCGTCATCGAGTCCCTTCCCGCTCGCCATCCGCGCCATGCCGCCGGCAAAGGCCGAGAGCGGCGCGGCGCAGGTGGGGATCGAACAGCCATCGGTGCCGCACTGGCCCGGCGCCAGTTCCTGCCCGATCACCGCCTCGATCCGCGCCCGGACTTCTTTTTGTACTGGATGGTCGGGGCGCACATACCCCTGGGGGTCGGCGCCCAGCGCCCGCGCCACCGCCAGCATGCCCGCATGCTTGCCCGAACAGGCGTTGTGCAGCGCGCTCGGCTTTTCCCCGCGCGCCAGCATATCGCGCCGTGTCGCCGAATCGAGCGGCGGATGGGCCCCGCATTCCAGAGCATCGGCATCCAGATCGAGTCTGGCGAGAATGCGCGCCACGAGGTCTGTGTGGGCCTTCTCTCCGTTATGGGAGGCGCAGGCGATGGCGAGCGCTTCACCCTCGATCCCGAACATCTCTGCGGCGCCGGAGGAAAACATCGCCAGCGCCTGCATGGTCTTGATCGCCGAACGCGGGAACACGGCCCGCCCCGCATCGCCCACCGCAGCGAGGATGTCCCCATCCGGTCCGCATACGCAGATCGCGCCGGTGTGGCGGTTTTCGGTCAGCGGGCCACGCACGAAGCGGGCGAGTTCGGGATTGGTCGGCATCGGGTGGGGTGCTCGTGTCGGGTTCTCGGGTCAACCTCCGTTGGAGCCCGTGAACCCGCCGATGTCAACGCCGCCCGGCCCGGGCCTCCGCGATCAGGGCCAGCCGGGGGTGAGGTAGCGCGAATTGACCCAGCCCTCGGTGGTCTCGCGCCTGACCAGGCACCAGTCCGATCCGCTCTGGCTTTCGATGCAGCGCTCGACCCACACCCAGGCCTGTGGGCCCAGGACCCCGACCTGCTGGGAATAGGCGGCCGGCCAGCGGCGCACGTTGAGCTGATCCCAATGGGCCACGTCGCTGACCTGCGCCAGGGTAGCCACGTCATAGCCCTGGGCATGGGCGGGCGGTGCGAAAATGCCCGAAGCGGCCACTGCGATCAATCCGCCCATGAGTGCAGGAAATGTGAGTTTGGACACAATGCTCATTGTCAGACCCCCGGTCCTCTGTAAATGTCGAGGCTTCAGTGGTAGCTCTTGCGTCTTGAACTGCTTCTGAGGTTGGCGTTCAGCAGGCGTTCACCGCTGATCCGCTGCCAGTGCCATTACGTTCCCGGGCGGGGATTTCGCCCGCAGGGACAGGAGGAGATACGGTCGATGTCGGCAACCCGGCTACTCGTACTCGCGTTCGTTCGCGCTCACGGGCGCGCCCACGGCTATATGATCGGGCAGGATCTGCTCGCCTGGAAGGCTGATCAATGGGCCAATACAAAGACCGGTTCGATCTATCACGCCCTGCGCCAATTGACCCGCGAGGGGCTGTTTGACGCGATCGAAGTGGAAGCCTCAGAAGAGGGGGCCGCACGGACGGACTATGCGCTCACGCCCGACGGCGAGGAAGAATTTCAGCGCCTGATGGAAGTTGCGCTGACCCGGCCCGATCCGCGCCCCGACATGTTCTGCTCGGGCCTGATCATGATGTCCGCCCTCCCGCGCCAGACGGTGTTGGTCTATCTGAGCCGCCGGCTTGCGGTGCTGTCGGACTATCGGACCAATGTCGTCAGCGCCACCGGCAACGCCCGCTGGGCGGGCGAAAAGGCCCTCCCGCCCCATGTGGAGGCGCTGCTCAGCTACTGGATGCACCATTCGAGCTGTGCTTATGAATGGGTGTCGGACCTTTACGCGCGCATTGAAGGCGGGGCGTACGTCTTTGCGGACGAGACGTCCGACGCCTTCGGTGTGCCCGGGGCCTCAGTGTCGCGCGCCTGAGGCTCCCGCTCCCGGTGCCCTGTCGATCCTGTCGACGAGTGCGCAGGCCCGCATGCGGCAGGCTTCTGCGCCCTCGGACCGGCTGGCCACGACCTGATCCACCAGGGTGCGTGGCGTCACAGGCGGCCAGATGCGGATACGCCACTTGTCCTCGTAGACCGTGCGGATGCGATAACCCTTGTATTCGAATTCCGACATGATGGCCTCCCTGCCAGATCTGTCGAGCCCCTAAAGGGGCCTTGAGCGCCGTTGGGAAAAGTGGAAACACTTTTCCGGTTCCGCCTTAAAGCTCTTTTTCTGATTGGCTCAGAACGGGAGCTCCAGTGTGATGGATCGGCGCGACACTTCGATGTCCATGCCACGGCTCACCAAGGTTTTTTCGCCTTTTTTGGACCCGCCAGGGACCTGCCGACGCGCAGATCAGCGTGCGTTTGAATGAACGATCACGCCCTATCAACGCCGATCAGCGCCTCTTGGTCGCATATCGTTGCACCGATCTGTCGCAGGTTAATGAAAATCGCGTGATCGCGGCACGATGCGGGCATTGCGCGGGTGGTGCTCGCTGCGCGACCGTATGGGCCGCTTGACCTCGTCGGCGCGCGCCGGTTCGAAGGCCGCCTTGTGGGACATCGCCAGGCTTTCGATCCGGTCCGACAGGTCGTAAACCCCTGAGGCCATGACGTGAATCACCCCCTCGGGGCTTTTCTGGATCACTCCCTCGATCAGCGCCAGCCGCGCCGCCATCACCGCCCGGCGGTAGCGCTCGAACCTGTTGGCCCACAACAGCGCATTGGCCACCCCGGTTTCGTCCTCGAGGGTGATGAAGATCGCCTTGCCATTGCCCGGTCGCTGCCGGATCAGCACCACGCCCGCCACCTTCACCCTTGATCCGTCAGGCTTTTCCGCCAGTCCGGCGCAGGTGGCCACCCCTTCGCTGGCAAAGGTTTCGCGCAGGAAGGCCATGGGGTGCGCCTTGAGCGAGAGCCGCGTTGTCTGGTAATCGGCGATCACCTGCTCGGCCAGCGGCATCTCGGGCAGGTTCATGTCCGCTTCTTCCACGAATTCAGGGGCTTGGGCTGCGGCAAACAGCGGCAAGGGCTCGTCCTCGGGCAGGCGCCGTGCCGCCCAGGCCGCGGCCCTGCGGTCCAGCCCCACGGACCCGAACGCGTCCGCATCGGCCAGCAGCGCCATGGCGCGGCGCGGCAGGCCCGTGCGCTGCCAGAAATCCTCGAGACTGCTGTAAACCCTGGTTCTTCTGGCCACGATCCGGCTGGCCCATTCTTTCTTGAACCCGTCGATCTGGCGAAATCCCAGCCTCAGATCGCGATATTTGTCCCCGCCCGGCTCGAGCACATTATCCTGTGCGCTCGAATTGATGTCGACGGGCAGAACTCTCACATCGTGTTCGCGGGCATCGCGAACGATCTGGGCGGGGGCATAAAATCCCATCGGCTGGGAATTGAGCAGGGCGCAGGCAAAGACGTCGGGGTGGTGGCATTTGAGCCAGGCGGAGGCATAGACGAGCTTGGCAAAGCTCGCCGCGTGGCTTTCGGGAAACCCGTAATCGCCGAACCCCTTGATCTGGTCGAAGCACCGCTGGGCGAAATCGCGCCTGTAGCCGCGCGCCACCATGCGCTCGACCATCAGGGCCTCGAACCGGCCCATGGTCCCGTTGCGCCGGAAGGTTGCCATGGCCTTGCGCAACTGGTTGGCCTCCCCGGCGGTGAACTCGGCGGCGACCATGGCGATCTTCATGGCCTGCTCCTGAAAAAGCGGCACCCCGAGGGTGCGCAGCAGCACCTTTCTCAGTTCGTCCGGGTCATGGGGCGGCGCGGGCGAAGGCAGATCGACGGTTTCCTCGCCATTGCGACGGCGCAGATAGGGATGGACCATGTCCCCCTGGATCGGACCGGGCCGGACAATGGCGACCTGGATGACGAGGTCGTAGTACTCTTTTGGCTTGAGCCGGGGCAGCATGTTGATCTGGGCCCGGCTTTCCACCTGGAAGACCCCGATGGAATCGCCTTTCCGGAGCATGGCGTAAACCGCCGGATCGTCCCGCCCGATGCTCGCCAGATCATGGGCTTTTCCATAATGGGCGTAGAGCAGTTCGAAGCCCTTGCGGATGCAGGTGAGCATGCCGAGCGCCAGGATATCGACCTTCATCATCCCCAGCCGGTCGATGTCGTCCTTGTCCCATTCGATGAAGGTGCGGTCGGCCATGGCGGCGGGGGAAATGGGCACGTATTCGTCCAGCCGCCCCTGGGTGAGCACGAACCCGCCCACATGCTGGGAGAGGTGGCGCGGAAAGCCGATCAGCCGAGCTGCAAATTCCATGGCCTGGGTGATGCGGGGGTTGTCCGGATCGATGCCGGCCTGGCGCAGATGCCCGGCCAGCGGCTCTTTCCGGCTCCAGCTCCCCCACACGGTCGAGGCGATGCGCGAGGTGATGTCTTCTGAAAGCCCCAACGCCTTGCCCACTTCGCGAATGGCGCTTTTGGGCCGGTAGGTGATCACGGTCGCCGCGATTCCGGCCCGATGCCGGCCATAGACCTCGTAGATGTGCTGGATGACCTCCTCGCGGCGCTCGTGCTCGAAATCCACGTCGATATCGGGCGGCTCCCGGCGTTCCTTGGACAGGAACCGCTCGAACAGCAATTCGCTTTCCGCCGGGTTCACCGCGGTGATCCCCAGCGCATAGCAGACCGCCGAATTGGCCGCCGATCCCCTGCCCTGGCAAAGGATTCCCTTGTCTTCTGCAACCCGCACGATGTCGAAGATGGTGAGGAAATAGCAGGCGTAATCGAGCTCGGCGATCAGCCTGAGCTCGGCTTGGATCAACCCGCGGACCTTGTCGGGCACCCCGTCCGGGTAGCGCATTTCGGCCCGGCGCCAGGTCAGCTCCTCGAGCCAGGACTGGGGCGAAAGGCCCGGCGGGATGGGCTCTTCGGGATATTGGTAGCGCAACTGGGAGAGGGAGAAATCGATCTGGTCGAAGAACCGGCCGGTCTCCGCGATGGTTTCGGGCAGGTCGGCCAGAAGGTGCTCCATTTCCCGGGCCGATTTCAGGTGCCGCTCGGCATTGGCCTCGAGCAGCGGCCCCGCATTGCCGATGGTCACGCCCTCGCGGATGCAGGTGAGAATGTCCTGGAGGTCGCTCTGCCCGGCCGCGTGATAGAGCACGTCATTGGTGGCGATCAGCGGCACCCCGGTCGCAAGGCCCATCTGGTGGAGCAGCGCCAGCCGCCGACGGTCCGTGCCCCTCAGCCCCATCCTCGCGCCCAGCCAGACCGCCCCGCCCGTCCCGCTCCTGAGCCGGCCCATGATGGGGTCGAGCGATCCGATATCCTCGGGCGGCATCACGATCAGCGACAGCCCCGCGCACGAGAACAGCAGATCGGCAAACTCCAGGGTGCACCTGCCCTTGCCCGCCTTGAGCTTGCCCTTGGTCAGCAGGCGGCAGAGCCGCCCCCAGCCCGCCAGGTCCTGTGGATAGGCCACGATATCGGGCGTGCCGTCCGCAAAGACCAGCCGCGCGCCCACCGCCAGCCTGAAGGCCCTGGCCCGGGCCGCGATTTCCGCGGTCGAGACCGGAAGCGCGCTCCCGTCGTAGCGCTCGACGAGCACATATTCCCCCGGACCCGAGCCCTGGCGGAGCTTTTCGACCGGCATTATGCCCTCGCGCAGATCCTCGAGGGCCCCATGGGCCCTGACCACCCCCGCCACCGAATTGACGTCGGCGATCCCGATCCCCTCGAGCCCGAGCAGGATCGCGGACAACACCATATCCTCGGGATGGGAGGCGCCGCGCAGAAAGGAGAAATTGGTGGCCGCCACCGGCTCTGAAAACCCGCTCATGGAAAGAGCCCATGCATGAACCAGCGCCCGCTCTGGGGTTCCCGGTCATAAATCCCGTACCGGAACAGCCAGAAGCGATAGCCCTTTTGGTCCTCGACCCGAAAATAGTCCCGGCTCAGCCTGTCCCGGGTCTCGCGCCACCATTCGGGCGCTATGCGCTCAGGGCCTTCGACCAGCGCCACGTCATAGAGCACCTTGCGCCAGCGGAACCGCCGGGGCGGGCCGTGGGGGATCTCGGCGATCACCTCTATGGGTTCGGGCGGCGTAAGCAGCAGGAGCGGGCGCAGGCCGACTTTCGCGGTCGGGCTGTCCTTGCCCTTTTCGCGTCCCGGGGCCTCGATGGTCGAGGTGGTTTTTGCGGCACGCTCGGGAAGATGGCTGCCGGTAAAGACGAAGCTGCGCACCGCATCGGCCCCGAACCGGGCGCACAGCCGGTCGAGAAGATCCTGAACATCCTGCTCGGCGCTTCCCTCCCCGTCGAGCCGTTCCTGGGCCGGAGGCGCCCCGTCCCGTGAAAGGGCCGAGAGCCGGATCATGTCGAACCCGAAACCGGGATCGAGCGGGTCGGCAAGTGCGCCAAGGCGCATATCGATCAGCCGCGCGAGGGTGCCAGGCACCCGCAAGGGCTGGCCCGAGATCACCTCGAGCCGCCTTACCGCCCCGTCGGCCCGGAAGAAGCTGACCTCGAAGTGTCGGCCGCCCTGCCCTTGGTGCTCGAGCTTGCGGCAAAGCTCGGCGCACAGCGTCCCCAAAGCCGCATCGATGTCGTCCTTGAGCCCCAGCGGATCGGCAAACCGCATCTCGACGACGAAGTCGGGCGCAGGCCTGAGCGGGATGATGGGCTGATCCACCTCCCCAAGTACCTGGGCCAGCTTCCATGTCAGCGCGCTCGAGAACCGCGCGGCAAGGGGTTTGCGCGGCCGCTCTGCCAGATCGGCAAGGGTCGCGAGCCCGGCCCGGCCCATGGCCTGGGTGGTGTCCCGATCCATCTCGAGGGCCGACACCGGCAGCCCTGCCAGAAGCTCGCGCTCCTCTCCCGGCGGCACGATGCCGCCCGGCCCGAACCGACACAGTGCCCGTGCCGCCTGCGGCGTACCGGCAAGCGCTGTGCGCACCCGCAGCCCCGCCGCTTTCATGCGTCGGGCAAGATCGGCCATCAGGGCCTTCTCGCCCCCGAACAGATGGGTGCTGCCCGATATTTCAAGGATCAGCCCATGGTCCGGATCGGGCGCCAGGACAGGAGTATAGCGGTCGCACCACTCGGTCAGCTTGTCCATGAGCGCACCATCGGCTTCCGGGTCGTCCTCGACCACGTCGAGATCGGGAACGCGCGCACGGGCGTCGGCGAAGGCCAACCCGGGCAACAGCCCCAGCCTGCGGGCCCGCGGACAGGCCCCGGCAAGGCGCAATGCACCCCTGGTCCGCGCGACGGTGACGAGCGGGCGATCATCCGGCTTTTGCCCTTCCCTGATACGCAGGC
The DNA here is from genome assembly GCF_003992665.1 of Pelagibacterium montanilacus. Classification (GTDB taxonomy): domain Bacteria; phylum Pseudomonadota; class Alphaproteobacteria; order Rhizobiales; family Devosiaceae; genus Pelagibacterium; species Pelagibacterium montanilacus. Next base: position 224,028 of record NZ_RZMX01000059.1, on the reverse strand, counting down.
CGGCCAAACGGTCGGTCGAAAGACAGGGGAACCACAGGGCCAGATAGCGCCTGCTCGAGGAACGCTTGTTCTTCATGATCCCATTCCACACGCCAGCGCCGCCCGGCCACGCCGAAGCGGTATTTGAGCAATTCGACTTCCACTGCAGGCGAACCGGGCAGCCCCAGGCCCGGAGAGCGCGAGGGCACGGCACGGATGCCCCACCGGGCCATCGCCGCACTCGCAGAAGGGCTTTCTCCGGTCCTGACCACGATCACCGGCGTGTTCTGCCGCCTTGCGGCCAGAGAAAGCCTGCGGGAGGCCTTGAGATCGAGCTCTTTTGCCTCCCCCATGGTTTCGAGCACGACCGCGGAAATGCTCCGTGTTCCCGCGCCCTCCTCGGCCGCCTTGAGCGCGGATTTGAGGTCGCGCACCGTGACCAGAAAGATGCGCGAAGGCTCCAGCCCCGCTGCGAAAAGCCCCTGTCCGTAAAGGGCGCCCGCTTCACGCCCCGAGCCCCGGCACCGGATCCAGATGCAGCTTTTCGCCCGCTTCCCCGAAGGCCCGGGCAGGAAAAGCGCAAAGCCGAGCGCTGCGGGAAGGTCGCGCACCGAGCGCGCGAAAACCTCCTGCACACCCCTTTGGGTGCGCACGGCTGCGAGAACCGAGCCGAGCTCGGTGGTGGACCCCGAGGGTCCGTTGATGACGGGCGCGCATGAGCCTTCCAGCCCGGAAAGCATCGTGCGCAACCTCTCGACTTGAGTGAGCGCCATGGGTCTGCACACCAAATGTTCCTATTTTGTTCTAAAGAAGCGTAGCTGGCTCCAAGAGTCAATTCACCTCTCGCAGAATCGGAAATCGGCTGCGGACAGGAGGGCACGGTGAATGGTGAGACCGGCTTGCACAGGCGCCCCGGTGAATGGCCGTTTACCTTAACCATTTACCACCGGAGTTGATTGCAAGCCGTCAATACCCTGTTAACCTTGTTGTCGCGCGTTACTCCGACCTATTAACGCCCTGTTAATCAGCGCAACGGGTGACGCGGCATGCCACCGAGCACGACCAGAGAGGAGAAACCGGACCAGACTCGCGCCAGCGAAGCTGTGGCCGCCCATAACGATGCCCCGGTTTTCTTCGATCCCACGCGCCGGCGCTGGTTCAGTTTCATCGGACTTTCCTTTCTGGCCCTGACGAGCCTTGCTCTCATGGGCACCACTCTGGGCATAGGCATCGTGCAGGCGCCGAACATGAAGGCGGTCACCCTCGCCCAGCCAGACGAAGTGATCCTGGTCACCCCGCTTCAGGACGATGGCTTCCAGATCGCCCAGACCGCTCCCCTTCCCGTGTCGGTTCCAGGGCCCGAGGACGCCGCCGAAAGCGCGCCGATCGAAATCGCCGAAGCTGGGCCCGTTGCACGCCCCCAGACGCAACCTCTCACCCCCGAACAACACGCGGCGCTGCGGGCCATGCCCGAGCCGCAGACGGTGGCGTCGGCCCCCTCTCCAAGCTCTGGGTACCCCGATCCGGTCGCGCGGACGGCCACATCGATCACCACGGCACCACCGCTTCCCCGCCCCCGCCCGGACCTGCCCGTCCAGCCCCAAGCCCCGGCCATGACCGCGGCGCATGACTATGTTGGCGGCATCCATGTGCTCAACGGACGCGCCCGCGGCCAGACGCGGATAGAGACCCTGACCGGCGCCCCGAGCATCCAGATCCTGACGACCGAGACCGATAGCTGGCAGACGCTCGGCGCCACATCCGTCCCGGGCCAGATGTCGGGCGCAGTGGAAGCCGGCCTTGCCGACCACCTGACTGCGCTTATCGGCCATCTGGGCGGGTTGCTGGTTTCTTCCGCGCATGCGCAGGAAGCGCCCGCGGCTCCGGAAACGCTTCCCACCTATGCTTTCCATGTGAACTGGAGCGGGGAAGCGATGTCCTCGCTGCACGAGAACATCCAGAAGATCGATGTCCTTCTGCCCCTTTGGGTCCATATCGCCGACGAGAGCGGGCGGCTGGGTTTCAACGACCCGCTCCAGACCGACGAAGTGCTGTCCCTCATCGATCGAGAACAGGCCGGGATGGAGATCGCCCCGGTCCTGTCGGATATGCAGGACGGGGAAAGCCAGAACCAGCGGCTGGCCAATCTGCTCACCTCCGCGTCCGCCCGCGACATGCTGGCGCGCAACCTTCTCGACTACGTGACCGGCAATGGCTTTCGCGGGATCACGATCGATTTCGGCGGCCTGACCGAGACGCTGGAAGAGGATCACTACGCCTTTCTTGAGACCCTCTCGCAGCTCTTTGGAGAGTCAGGCTTTTCGGTCCATCATGTCCTGCCCTTCTCTGGGGGCATCCTTGCACCCGAACAGGTATCCGAACGGGTGGATTCCATCATCGTGACCGGCATCGACCTGGCGCGGCTCGGTCAATCGGCAGGGCCTCTCGCGCCCCAGCCCTGGTTCGAGCAGCGCTGGAGCGAATGGACGGACGCGGTGGCGCCCGAGAAACTGATCTACAGCTTTTCCAACTCCGCAGTTCTATGGCAGGACGATGCGCCGGCCCGCAGACTGTCGGTTCTCGACGCCTTCAAGCGGGCCGGGCAGAACGATGCGGACGTGGTCTGGGACGCGGCCTCGGGCACTCCCACCTTCTCGATCACAACGGACGCCGGACGCGTCGAGACGGTCTGGATGCTGGACGCGACGACCGCATACAACCAATTGCAGGTGGTGCGGGATTCCGAACTCGCGGGCCTTGCGGTCAACCGGCTCGGCACCGAGGACCCTGCGGTGTGGAACCTGCTGTCCGCGCCCATGTCCGTGCTGCCCGAAACGCTAGAGCCAATCGACTACAGCTACCAGATCACCCGCGTGGGACAGGGCGAGATCACCCGGCTCGTCCACGAACCGCAACCGGGCCAGCGCGAAATCACCACCGCGCCCGAAAGCGGACGCATCACCGATGTCGCCATGACCACCTACCCCCAGGCCTACGAGATCGACCATTGGGGCGGCGGGGACCAACGGCGCGTCGTCCTGACCTTCGACGACGGGCCACACCCGGTCCATACCCCGCAGATCCTCGACATCCTCGCCAAATACGACGTGAAGGCCTCCTTTTTCGCGCTCGGCAGTGCGATGATGCGGCACCCCGAACTGGTCGAGCGGATCGTGGCCGAGGGTCACGAGATCGGCAATCACACCTTCTCCCATGTCAACGTGGCCAATGTCAGCCGGGACATGCTGCGGCTGGACCTCAACGCCACCCAGAGGGTCTTTGAATCGATCACCTCACGGAACATGGCGCTCTTTCGAGCGCCCTATGCGGCTGACGCCAATCCACGCACCCCCTCGGAGGTCGCACCGCTCGCGACGGTCGCCGAGCTGGGTTACCTCACCGTCAACATGAACATCGATCCCTTGGACTGGTGGGCCCCCAACGCCCAGCGGATCTCTTCGGCCGTGCTGCGCGGGGTGCGCTCCGGGCTGGGCAATGTGGTGCTTCTCCATGACGGCGGCGGAGATCGCAGCCAGACGGTCGAGGCGCTGCCGACGATCATCGAGACGATGCTCTCGGAAGGCTACGAGCTGGTTCCGGCCTCCGCGCTGGTGGGCCTTTCACCCGAGCAGGTCATGCCCGAAGCTCCGATCCAGTCGTCGGTCGGTTCCTCGCTGCAGGTCGCGGGATTTTCGACCCTGAGGGTCGGCGAGCAGGTGCTTGGCGCACTGTTCCTCGCGGCCATCGTGCTCGGGGTGAGCCGAGCGCTCCTGCTGATCGTTCTCTCGTGCCTGCGGCGCCCGCGCAGCTTTCTGCCCGCCTCCCAACGCGATCTCAAGGTCGGGGTCGTGGTGCCGGCCTATAACGAAGAAAAAGTCATTCTCAAGACGATTCATTCGCTGCTGGAATCCAACTACGCCAATATGACCATCGTGGTGGTCGACGATGGCTCCCGCGACAACACCTACGAGATCTGCGCCCGGCAATTTGCCGATCATCCGATGGTTTCGGTGTTCAGAAAACCCAATGGCGGCAAGGCAGCAGCGCTCAATTTCGGCTTCGAGAAACTCGACTGCGACGTGGTGGTGGCGCTCGATGCGGACACGGTCTTCCTGCCCGATACCGTGGCGCGTCTGGCCGCCCATTTCCGCGACCCGCGCGTGGCGGCGGTGGCCGGCAATGCCAAGGTGGGCAACCGGAACAATCTGCTCACTCGCTGGCAGGCGGTAGAATACATAACGGCGCAGAATCTGGACCGCAGGGCCTTCGAGATTCTGAACGCGATCACCGTGGTTCCCGGCGCGGTCGGCGCCTGGCGGCGCGATGCGGTCCTTGATGCGGGCGGGTTCACGACCGACACCCTGGCCGAAGATGCGGACCTCACGATCCGTCTGCTGCGCGCGGGATACCGGGTGTCCTACGAGCCGCGGGCGATCGCCCTGACCGAGGCCCCGGAGCGGACGGGACAGTTGTTCCGGCAGCGCTTCCGGTGGATGTTCGGGATGCTGCAGGTGGCCTTCAAGCACCGCAGCGCCATGAAGCTCCGGGATTCCAAAGGCGTGGGGCTGGCCGCCCTGCCCAACATCCTCATTTTCCAGATACTGTTCCCGCTCGTGGCTCCGGTCGCCGACCTGGTCGCCGTCCTCACCCTGGGCGACCTCATCTTCAAGGTCACGACGAACTCGGCCCTGCTGGACATGGAACGCACGCTGTTCGTGCTTGCTCTCTTCAGCGCCTTCATGCTGCTCGACTTCCTGTCCGCCGTGGTCGCGTTCGCGCATGAGCGCCGGGAGAACTGGTGGCTTCTGGCGCTGGTCATTCCCCAGCGCATCTACTACCGGCAGGTGCTCTACCTCGTCGCCATCAAGGCCACGCTGTCCGCAATCAGGGGATCGCTCGTCGGCTGGGGCACGCTTGCGCGGACCGATAGCGTCAAGCTCCCGGGCGTAAGCCGATAGATCAAGACGTGGCCGACGCGACGGCTACCGATCGTTGTTCTGGCCCAGGCCCAGGCGCACCGCGTGCCAGGAGGCCTCGGCCCGCGAGGAAATGCCAAGCTTGCGGTAGATGCTCTTGATGTATCCGGCCACAGTATTCTCGGTGAGCTCGAGCGCCTTGGCCACCTCGCCATTGCGCAAGCCCCGCCCGATCAGCGCCAGAACGTCCTTCTCGCGTGCCGTCAGGTCGACCTCGGGCGCCACGGGTCCGGTGAGCCGGAAATGGTTCATGATCCTGCGGGCAATCGAGGGCGAGAGGGCGGGAATGCCCTCCCCCATCTGGCGAAGCTGGCGCACGAGGACGTCGCGGGGCTGTTCCTTGAGAAGATAACCCTGCGCACCGGCCGACAAGGCCCCGACGATATGAGCGTCATCGCCCATCACGGTCGTCACCACGCAGATCGTCTCGGGCCTGAGAATCCGCAGGTTCCGCAAGACGTCGAGCCCTGTGCCGTCGGGCAGGCCGAGATCGATCAGCGCCACGTCGTAGTCGCGCGCCGCGGCCGCCGCCAGCCCGGCCCTCATACTGGCCGCTTCATGGGTCTGGGCGCCCTCCCCGAAGGCGTCGCGTGCAATGTCCACCAGCCAGCGGCGGGTTTCTGCAATGTCTTCGACGACCAGGATTTGGGTCATTGGGTTTCACCTCCGGCTGTGCCGGGAAACCGGCAGGACACGAGCGTACCTGTAGCACCGCTTGCAATCGCAAACTGCCCGCCGAGCGCTTCCACACGCGTTTGCATGTTGACCAGACCATTGCCCCTGTCCGCGGTCTCGGGGTCAAAGCCCCTGCCGTCATCGGTGATGGATACCGCGACATGACCATGGCGCGCTTCGATGCTCACCTTCACGCTGGCGGCGCCCGCATGACGCAGAACATTCTGGATCGCCTCGCGCACCATCGAACGCAGGGTGTGGGCCGCGCTGATTGAAATCACGATGTCCCCTTCCCCATCCAGGGCCCAGTGCAGGGCAATGTCTGCGGCGTCCAGATGCTCCGATATCTGGGATCGCAGGTCGGCCACCATGTCCTCGAGGCACAGTTCGGGACGCGATGCATTGTTGATGATGCCGCGCAGATCGGTCAGGGTTTCGCGGATCATCACGTCCTTGCGCTCGCTCTCCCGGCTGTGCAGAGCTCCGAGCAACTGCACCCCGATATTGTCGTGAATGTCACGTGCGATCCGTGCGCGTTCCTGTGCGACCCCCTTCTCGTAGGCACGCCGGCTTTCTATGGCGTTGGTCAGCATCGCATTGAGTTCGCCGGCCAGCCCCATGTCACGCGGGCCGAACAGCTTACGTCCCCCATGGGCATAGCCAAGCCGATAGCCGCTAAGACCATCAAAGCCAGGCACCGCCATTGCGATTCCATCTTCGATCAGTTCCAGTTTGCCGATGCCGGCTTGCGGCGCGATCTGTAGCGGCTCGAACACAGCGCGCAGCAAGGCCTCCCATCGCGCATTCTGATCCCTTCCCGGCGGCGTAAGCGCGACATCCACGACCTGCCCGAACAGCACGTCGCGGGGCGGCTCCCGCCGACGAAGGACCCGGCTGGCCAGAGTGTCGCGAAGCGGTAGATAGATCAAGGCCAGGATCACGAGAGACAAAGCAAAGGCGGGGGCCCGTTCATCGACGATGGTCATGACCAGAACCGCGTCGATGACCAGAAGCAGGAGAACGCCACCAACATAGAACAGCGTTCTGAAGGCCCAGTCCTCCAGTTGAAACAGCCGATAACGCGCCACGCCCAGCGCAACGCCGCCATAGATGAGCATGAAAAACAGGAAAGCCACGCCCTGAGGGATAACGGGGGTCATGCCGAAAAGGATGGGCCCGACAGTGGTGGCAACGAAGGCCCCCGTACCGACCAGAACAGACAGCCCCAGCCATTTGAGCGCGGCGCGGGCGCGCGGATCCGCCCTGGTTGCACCAAACTGCAGGGCGACCAGAACGGCGATCGTTGCCATCGCGGCGATCATGGGCAGGTGGGCGCCGAGGAGGGGGCCGGGCGCAAGATGCACGATGCCCGCGACTTGCCAAAGGGCCAGAACGGTCGCTGGAAACAGAGTCCAGATCGGGCCGGCGACCCGACGCGGATAGAGCATGAAAAGCCCGATCGTGCCTGCGGCGAAGACCGCGAGGCCGGCCTGCTTGAGCGCGTGAAGCGCGACGAACCAGTTGCCGTCGATGGCAAGTTCACGGGTGCTGTAGATAGCCGCAGGGAACGCGGCCAGCATCAGCCCCGTCCCGGCAACGGCGAGCAACCGGGTTTCGTAGGTGCTGGCCCGCATCGTCCAAACCCAAACCCCGGTCCAGAAGCCGGCAAGTCCCACCCCGAGCTGCACCCAGAATGCGGCAGGGAGCGAGGTGACCGCCCGCTGGTGCTCAGCCATCACCTCGAAGATTTCGGCGTCGCCGAAGGAGGTCTGCACCTCGAGCCTGACCGAATAGTTTTCCCGGATTATCCATGCAATGGCGCTCTGGCGCGCGAAGAACGCATTGAGGCTCTCGTAGCTGGCGAGGCCTGACGGATCCTCGATGAGATCCTCGGACACCAGCGATACCCGGTTGCCCGCGTCATCGGAGATCGCGGTGAGCATCAGCGGATAAGGCGGAAGGAACTCCGACGGCCCCGCGGGCGCAAAGCCGTTTATCCATACGCTTTCTACGCCCGCATCGAACCAATGATTGTCCGGCGTGCTGCTCAGATGCAGCCCGAGCCAGCGCTGGTCCATCGCGATGCCGATAACAAGCGCAGCCAGCACCACCCCCAGCGCAGCGGCAAGGGAGAGAACGATCGACGGTGCAAAGCGCGCTGCCAAATCCAACGACCTCCTCTCGCGATGCCGGCGCGACAAACCACAAGGGCAGCAAGCCGCAACCAAGCAGACCCTAGGCGCATCACCACGCCGGGTGAGCCCCCCGAACCGGGGGATGTTTGGGCCCGACAGCAGCGTCAGCATTGCGATGGACTTAAGGGAGTGCACGGGATGGCAATTGCAGCGAAAATCTCACTGGCCTGCGCGGCGCTGGCGCTCATCGTGACGCTGGTGCTGGCGGGCGATGCGCTCGTCCAGACGTGGGGCGACAAGACAGTGGATTGCGGTTCGGGTTGCCCGAGCCAGTTCTAGGCCGCCTGCCGGTCCCGTCCCCGGCCAAGGATCGCGTCGCACAGGGCAAGGCTGCCTAACGTGCCGAGCATCTGGGCCGCTAGCAGGCCCCACACCCAGGTCTGGCGGCCGATCTCGGTGGCGATCGTCGATCCTGAGAGGAGCGCCATAACTCCCCAGAGCACGACGGCGCATATCAGCGGCGCCACGAAGCGTGCCCTGCCGCTCCGGTGATGGGTGATCGCGGCCACCGTGCCGACGACGAGCGCGGGCCAAATGCCCAACATATAGGCAATGGGAAGACCGAAGACCGGACCGACCAGGAGGCCCGCGGACACGATCACTCGCAAATCCTGCCCGGTCGGGTTGTGCAACTCGACCGCAAGGGACACTGCGGTGATGATGGCCCAGACCCCGAAGAGGCCGAGCAGCGGCCCGAGAAGGGCAAACCGTGATGATCAGCACAGCAGAGGCCCAACCCGGCCGTGCCTGCGTCTGTTCGTGTCCCATAGTGCACCCCCGATCGTTTGCCAGGAGAGTGACAGGGACACATGAGAGCATCAGCCCCCGGAACGGGGGACTGTACCGCGGGTCAGGGAACGAATTTAAGCCCTTCGGAGATCTTGAGCAAATCTTCGCGGGCCGCCGGCGCGGCAGCGAAGACTTCATCGCCCTTGTGCAGATCGCCATGGGCCGCGAAATCGTTCACATAGCCACCGGCCTCCTCCACGATCAGGAGCGCGGCAAGGCAGTCCCAGGCGTTGATGTGGGATTCGTAATAGCCGGCCAGCTTGCCGGCGCCCACATAGGCGAGCATCAGAGCGCCGGAGCCATTGCGGTAGAACATGCCGCCAATGCCGATCAGCCGTTCCGCAAAGGTGGTGATCAGCGAAATGGGCAAGCGGTAATTGGCGCCCATGCCCGTCAATCCGTTGCGCAGCGACAGGTCGGGGTCCATCGCCAGCTTGCGCTCGTTGAGCCACGCCCCCTCCCCGCGCAGCGCGTGGTAGAGATCGTCCTGGCACGGAACGAAGATGGCACTGGCGACGGTGCGGGTCTCGTCGCGCACCGCAATGGAGACACACCAGTCCGGCAAACCGGCAACGAAGGGGCTGGTGCCGTCAATGGGATCGACGACCCAAGTATACCCGGACCGCGAAGGCACGTCGTCATGCTCCTCTCCGATCAAGCCGTCCTCGGGGAATGCGGCAAAGACGCGCTCGCGGATCAGCGTTTCCACATTCTTGTCTGCAATCGAAACCACGTCCTGCGCGTTCGCCTTGTTCTCGATGACGAGGGTGTCGCGGCGGTGGAAATAGTCCAGCGCCAGCGCACCGGCCTCCCGTGAGATAGAAACTGCGAGGTCATGCCTGGCGTTGTGATCTGATGGCGACACGTGAAGACTTCCTGATTGGCAAACTGGAACCGGGGCGGCGGGCCTGTCACCCGATGGGGGGCGAGCGCCTCATAGCAGAGAACCTGCCTGGGCGCGAACCTCCTCGGCGCGGGGGGGATTTGCCCCGTCCCGGCTGCAGGTGATCGCCGCCGCGGTGGCAGCGAACCGCCCGGCCCGCTCGAGTTCGTCACGACCGATGGACTCGAGCCACGATTTCCCGAGCAGGCCCATCTGATCGAGGGCATGGAGCAGCGCGCCATGGAAGCTGTCGCCCGCACCGATCGTGTCGCGCACCTCGCAAGGTGCGGCCATGATCTCTACATGCCCTGCCCGGCACCATATGATCGCGCCATCGGCACCGCGCGTGAGCGCGACGATGCTCGCGCCATTGCTCATGCAGTCTTCCGCGAACTGGTCTGGCGAGAGGCCTGGGTGGAGATAGGCCAGGTCTTCGTCGGAAAGCTTGACGATATCGCAGCACGCCATCATCGCGCCGATCCGCGCGCGATAATCATCCTCATCGACGACGAGGGAAGGTCGGCAATTGGGATCGAGCGAGATCACGGCGCCCGATCGCGTTGCAGCGATCAGGGCCATGGCCTGAGTAAACGCGCCCGGATCGATGAGTGCGATCGATCCCACATGCACTGCGGTCGGCAACTGGCTCCCGAGGGCCTCGGGATTGAACAACCAGTTCCGCATGGCGCTGTTCTCGTCGAAAAAGGCATAGCGCGACTTGCCCTCCTTGATCTGCGCGAAGGCCAGCGTCGTGCCGGCGGCCTGCCGCGTGACGAAGCGGACGTCGACCCCAGAGGCCGAAAGGTGCGTGAGGATCATGTCCCCGAAGAAATCGGCAGAGACGCCTCCCATGAACCCGACGGAGCTGCCCAGACGCCCGATCGCAACGGCAAAGTTGAGAACCGACCCGCCGGGATAGGGCTCGTAAACGGTATGCCCCTCGCTATCGCGCGTCACGAAATCGATTAGCGAATCTCCGCATGCAAGGATCATGCGCAACCTCCCCTTTGCGTCGCCATAGCGTACGGATGGCCTCACGGTCACCACCTACCAGTGAGCAACATTTGCTTATTCGGTTTGACAAATGTTGCAGCGTTTGACAAGGATTTTCAGAAATGCGCCGCAGGAGGATGCCATGCCCAAAACACTCGCAGTCGATCCCGAGAAGACAATGCAGCGGGGCGAAGTCGCCTTTGCGAGAGTCCCGGTCCATGCCTACGACACGCCTTTTGCCGACGAACGGCGCGCTTACGGCGACGAGGGCCTGCGCGCGGCGCTCCGGCACATGATCGTCATCCGCGAGTTCGAGACGATGCTGGGCACCTTCAAGGCGACTGGCGCCTATGAGGGCATCGCGTACACCTATAAGGGCCCGGCTCACCTCTCGCTCGGGCAGGAGGGCGCAGCAGTAGGGGCCGCCCTCGCGCTTGAACCGGACGATCACATTTTCGGCTCGCACCGCAGCCATGGCGAATTTCTCGCCAAGGGCCTGTCGGCCATCGACAAGATGGACGCTTCGCGGCTCGAGACGATCATGGACGAGCACAAGGGTGGCGCGCTCAAGCGGCTGGTCTCGGAACACGTCGGCGGCACGGGAAAGACGCTGGCCGAGAACTTCCTGCTGTTCGGTCTGCTGGCCGAAATCTTCATGCGCGAAAGCGGCTTCAATGGCGGCATGGGCGGCTCGATGCATGCCTTTTTCCCGCCCTTCGGGACCTATCCTAACAATGCGATCGTCGGCGCGTCGGCTGGTATCGCCACGGGGGCGGCGCTCCGTAAGAAACTCGCGGGCAATGGCGGAATCTGCGTCGCCAATGCCGGGGACGGTTCCACCGGGTGCGGGCCGGTCTGGGAGGCGATGAATTTTGCGGCCATGGCGCAGTACGACACGCTCTGGGACGACGCGGTAAAGGGTGGCCTGCCGGTCCTCTTTTTCTTCAATAACAATTTCTACGCGATGGGTGGCCAGACGAGCGGCGAAACCATGGGCTGGGAGCGCCTCTCCCGGATCGGGGCGGCGGTCAATCCCGCTTCGATGCATGCAGAGACGGTCGACGGCTCCAACCCGCTCGCGGTGGCCGATGCTGTACACCGCAAGCGAGCGCTTCTGCTCGAGGGCAAGGGCCCGGCCCTGCTAGACGTGGAATGCTACCGGATTTCCGGCCACTCCACGACCGATGCCAATGTCTACCGCACCCGCCAGGAACTCAAGGCCTGGGAGCGGTTCGATCCGATCTCGCGGTTCGGCACCCAGCTCGTCGAGGCCGGTGTGCTGGGCCAGGATGACGTCGAGCAGATGCGCGAAGAGGTTCGCCGCGCGATCACGGCCGTCACGCGCGCCGTAGTCGACCCCGAGATCGCACCGGTCATCGACATACCGGCCGATCCCACGGCGATCGGCAAGCTCATGTTCTCCAACACCGAGATCGATCTGCCTGAAGGCCAGGCACCGCTCCTCAAGCAACCCGAGGAATCCGCGCCCATCAGGCAAATTGCCCGCAAGGCAAGGACCGGCAAGGGCGAGGACGGCGAAGCGCTGTCTCCCATGCGGGCCGTGACGGTGCGCGATGGCCTCTTTGAGTCAGTGCTCGCTCATATGACCTGTGACGAACGGCTCGTGGCCTATGGCGAGGAATGCAGGGAATGGGGTGGCGCGTTCGGGGTCTATCGCGGCCTGTCCGACATCATGCCCTATCATCGGCTGTTCAACTCTCCGATTTCCGAAGCGGCGATCGTGGCCACGGCCGTGGGCTATGCGCTTGAAGGCGGGCGGGCGCTCGTGGAGTTGATGTATGGAGACTTCATCGGCCGCGCCGGCGACGAAATCTTCAACCAGATGGCCAAGTGGCAATCCATGTCGGCTGGCGAATTGCAGGTGCCGGTCGTCCTGCGTTGCTCGGTGGGCAGCAAGTACGGCGCCCAGCATTCCCAGGACTGGAGTGCGCTGATCTCGCACATGCCCGGCCTCAAGGTCCTCTATCCGGCCACCCCCTATGATGCCAAGGGGCTGATGGCCTCCGCGCTCGCAAGCAATGACCCGGTGGTCATGTTCGAGAGCCAGCGGCTCTACGATACGGTCGAACAGTTCCGCACCGACGGTGTCCCAGAGGACTATTACCGCATCCCCATGGGCGAGCCCGACATCAAGCGGCAAGGCAAGGACGTTACCGTTCTCACCATCGGCCCGGCGCTCTACACAGCCATCAAGGCGGCGGACACGCTCGAGGAAACCGCGAACCTTTCGTGCGAGGTCATCGACGTCCGCTCACTGGTGCCGTTCAACTACGAGAAGGTCCTGGAATCGGTCAAAAAGACCGGACATCTGCTGATCGTGACCGAGGCCTCCGAGCGCGGCAGCTTCGCGATGACGCTTTCAGCCAATGTCGCCCGGTTCGCCTTTGCCGACCTCAAGGCCGCACCGCGGGTTCTGGGCTCGCCGAACTGGATCGTGCCGGGCGCGGAAATGGAGCAGACCTACTTCCCTCAGCCCGCCGACATCATAGACATCGTGACCGGCGAGTTCTATCCCGAGCGCAGGTCCAACCGGCTCGGCATCCGAAACTGGGACGATATCGAACTCTCGAAACTGGGCATCTAATGCCTGTCCTGTCCTGATATGAACAAGAGCTCTACATCTTTTGATCTGTCGCACTTCCGACCCGGAATAGCCCTCAAGGAGGAGTCCCCGCATGAGCACGCCGATACTGGTGCCACAACTCGGCAATGAAATCACCGAAGCCGAAGTCACCGAATGGCTCAAATCGCCTGGCGATGCCATTGAACAGGGAGAGCTGATCGCCGTGATCACCACGACCAAGATGAGCATGGAAATCGAGGCTCCCGCCTCCGGCACACTGGGGGCGATCGTTGTGCCAGAGGGCGAGCTGGCTGAAGTCGGCGCGACCCTCGCGACCATCGAATAGGCTTGAAGGCAAGTTGATGAGCCAGCCCTCGGCGCTGCTGCACAGGCTGGGCGGCGACCTGTCCGCCCGCCCGGTCCTTTTCATCCACGGCTTCGGCGCAGACCGCTTCGGCTGGGCTGCAAATGCTCCCGCGCTGTTTGAGACCGCCAATGTCTTTGCGCTCGATCTGCCCGGTCACGGTGCGGCCCCGTCAGAGGTCGGCACCGGCGCGATCGCCGATTTGGTCGAGGCCGCCTACGAAGCTCTCGATCCGGCCATCGAGGGCTCGTGGCTTTTGGTTGGCCATTCGCTGGGCGGGGCCGTCACGCTCGGACTGGCAGCGCGCGTGCCGGACCGCGTCGGCTCGGTCGTGGCGATTGCTCCGGCCGGATATGGCACCGGTATAGACGAGAAATTCGTGGACTGCCTGCCCCGGCTCGAGAGCGAGGATGAGACCGAAGCTCTTCTCCAGACCCTTGTCTCCCGTCCGCGGCTCATCAACCGTCAAATGGCAGCCCATGTGCTCAACGGTCTCGAGACACCCGGGCGGCGTGAGGCCCTCTCGCGCATCGGCGATCAACTCAAGACCTTGCGAGCCCCGGCCCTTCCTGACTGCCCCGTTCTCTGGATCTGGGGGACGGACGATTCCATCAATCCGCCCTCGTCCGACTTCGCCGCGCGTTCGGGCGACAGTTACGAGCTGATCGAGGGTGCGCGGCACATGCCGCATGTGGAATATGCGAGCAAGGTCAACCGGCTGCTGGTGTCAGCCGCTGGCTCCGACTAGAGCGTTTTCAGAAAAAGTGGAATCACTTTTCCGGTTCGGAAACGCGATAAATCAAAGACTTAGAGCTCCCGTTCTGATTCAGTCAGAGCAGGATGTGCTCTAGGCCGAGGACGGGAGTACAGAACCCAATGGCTAGCATTCGTCCCGAGCCGGACCGGAAGTCGTCGCGGGCCGGTTCGCTGCGTCTGAGGGCCGCCTGGCTCTATTTCAACCAGAAGCTGACCCAGGTGGAGGTTGCCGAGCGGCTGGGTGTCTCCCGTGCAACCGTCATGCGCATGCTCGATGAGGCGCAGCGCCGTAATGAGGTTCGCGTCTGGGTCAGTGAAGGCATCGACGAGTGCATCGGACTGGCCATCGCGCTCGAAGAAGCCTTCGGGCTGGACGAGGCGATAGTGGTTCCCGCAAGCGTCGACCCGATGGGTGCGCATGTGCCGGTGGGCGCTGCGCTGGGGCGCTTCCTCTCGGAAACCCTGACAGACGAGATGACCGTGGGGGTGGGTTGGGGCCGGACCCTGACCGCATCTCTCGACACCTTCGTTCCGACGCGACGGCCCGATGTGCGCGTGGTGTCGCTGCTTGGCGGACTGATCCATCCCACCCACCTCAATCCCGTCGAATATTCCTGGCGGCTTGCCAGCCTGATGGACGCGGAGTGTTATCTGTTTCTCGCGCCGCTGATCGTGGATTCAACCGAAACCAAGGCGACCCTGTTCGAAAAGTGCGGGCTCGACAAACTGCTGGATATGGCCGGGCGGCTCGATCTGGCGGTGGTCAGTTGCGGCAACGTCCTGATCGAGGGCGCCTCGCTCGGCCGGGACTTTATCGACCCCGATGATCTCGATGCGCTGGTCGATGCCGGATGCATCTGCGACGTGATGTGCAATTTCCTCGATGCGGACGGGCGGTCGGTGGACCATCCGATCAATGCGCGGGTCATGTCGATCGATCTCGATACGGTGGCAAAGGCCAGGCATGTGGTGCTCGCAACTGGCGGGGCCGACCGCGCCCGGGCGATCCTGGCGTCCATGAAGCGGATGCATGTCGGCACGCTGATCACCGACGAGAGCGCAGCCAAAGCGATCCTCGAGATCGCAGGCGCCTGAAGCCATTTCGGTTCACCCGTCCTCGCCCATCCCCCCGGTCCAGGTCGGCTCATGTCCGTATTGGGCATCGCAGATATGGACGTCGCCGATCACATCCTCGATCGTCTCGGTGCCGTCCTCGAGAGCCTGCATGCGGGCGCGATAGCGCTCTTCGATTTCCTCGTCGATCCGATCGTTCGATAGCATCTCCTCCGGCGGCGTTTCCCGCCTGTACATGCGCTCCGCATAGCCTCCCCGGGGCGCAGCGACGAACATGACGAAAAAGCCCGGCAAGTAGGGCGAGCCCACGCTCAATGTCCGATAGGCCGCAGCGCAATCGAAATGGTTGATGGGCCCTCCCGGTTCTGTGGCCGCCTCATTTGCAAGACCGTGACCGACCGGCGCAATCGCCATAAGCACCATGGCCGCAATTCGGGGATGCCAACTGGAACTTTTCGACATCGGCATTCATTCCCTGCGCGAACAATGAGAAGACGCGGGGCAGTCTACTCTTTCGCCGCGCCTGCCTCATCCCCCGCTTCGGGGGAGTGCGAAACGCTTCTCACCCACGCGGCAACTTGCGTCGCTCGCCGGAATAGGGGACTATGGCCCCGACTGTTGAAGGTCTTGCCGATCATGGCATGGCGCCCTTGGCTTGGCCCCGTGATGGGGCTTGACGAGGGGCAACCGCCTTCGTACGGAAATGCGCATCCAGTGGCCGGAAAACGGCCATAACTTGTCCTCCAAGGAGAACGGACGATGAAAAGCTCTACCGTCATTACTGCCATTGTCGCCTTTATTGTCGGCGTGGCGGGGACCTATTTCTACATGCAAGGGTCCGTGGCGGATCTCGATGCGCAATACACGGAACTGAGCGGCCAGATCGAGAGTGAAGTGACCGCCCGCGAGACTGCGGAAGCCGACCGTGACACTGCCCAGACCGAACTCGAGGCTCTCCAGGAAGAAAACACCCAGCTGCAGGAAGAACTCGACACGGTTCGCACCGGACTGAACGAAGCGCAGACCACGATTTCCGAGCTTGAATCTGTTCTGACCAACTCGTCGTCTTCGAGCGCCTCCGCGGACGAGGAAGCCGCTGACGAGACCGATCCGTCCGCAGAGGCTGATGGTTCGGCCACCGAGGGCGAGGCAGAAGCCACCGATGCCGGGACCGAAGAACAGGCCGCAGATACCTCTGCTGCTGAAGACGAAACTGGCGAACAGCCTGGCGTGACAGTGATCGAACTCGACGAGCAGGCTGCCGACGAAGAGCCGGCAAACGGCGCCGCTCAGTAATTTCTGAGCCGCATCTTTCAAGGTAAAGGGCATGCCGATGGCGTGCCCTTTTTCTTTGTGCGCCGGCTCGCTCTGCCTTGCAGAACTTGTCCGGACAGGCATCTGCGCCTAAACCCCATTGGCGGGCCGCGGCCGAGTCGCCGACTGCGGAAACAGGAGGACCGATATGAACCAAAAAAGCGGACGTGAACGCGTTCTGGTCGTTGCCCTTGGGGGCACGATTTCGATGAAGCGCGATGCATCGGGCGGCATCGTGCCGGCCCTGTCGGGCGATGATCTCGTCGCGACCGTACCGGGTCTGGCCGAGGTCGCCGACATCATCGTGAACTCGCCCTTCCAGATTCCGGGCGCGTCGCTATCGCTGGGCCAGATCGCGGACGTCAGCCGTCTGATTGCCGACAGCCTCGCGGGAGATTTCTCCGGGGCCATCGTGGTGCAGGGCACCGACACCATCGAAGAGACCGCATTCCTCCTCGACTGCCTGCTCGACGCGGACAAGCCAGTCGTCGTGACAGGCGCCATGCGCGGTGCGGAGGCTGCCGGGGCCGACGGGCCTGCCAATCTGCTCGCGGCTGCTACAGTCGCGGCAAGCGGCGCCCGCGGCACAGGAACGATGGTCGTGCTCAACGACGAGGTGCATTCGGCCCGGTTCGTCCGGAAAGGCCATACCGGCCTGCCGTCTACCTTCACGTCCGCTCCGTATGGTCCCATCGGCCACGTTATGGAGGGCAGTTTCGTTCAGGGCATGCAGCCCCTGCCCGTTTCCCGAATTTCAGGACCCCATGCCGGGGACATTCCGCCGGTCGCACTGCTTCAGGTCGGGCTCGGCGATGATGGCCGCCTGATCGAGGCCGTGGAGCGCGCAGGGTTCAAGGGCGCGGTGGTGTCAGCGATGGGCGCGGGCCATGTCTCGAAAGACATGATCGTCCCCCTCGAGACGCTGGCCCGCACCATGCCGGTGATCCTGTCCACACGCGTTGTCACCGGACCGGTGTTTGAAAAGACCTATGGCTTTCCCGGCTCGGAGATCGACCTTCTGGGGCGCGGCCTGATCCGCGGCGGACGGCTGGGCCCGATCAAGGCACGCTTGCTGCTGCAGTTGCTTTTGGCGTCCGGCCAGACGGACACCGCCGAGATCGCTTCGGCGTTTGCGGCGCGGTAACCCCCGAGAACCAGCCGTCGATCATACGGTCAACGGCTGGTTCTCACTGCGCTTGTCTTCCACGGTGGTAAAACACAGCACCGTATCCCCGATATTTTCGAGATCATGGGTCATGAACTCGCCCTTGGCAAAGCTCATATGGCGGGTCATTCCGACTTCGTAGTCCATGTCCACGACCTTTCCATCCGCATAACGCGACCGGGCGCTGCCGGCCGTCGTCGCGACCCAGAAATAGTTCAGCACATGGGTGTGGAACGGCAGGCGTTCGCCCGGTGCCATCTCGATCAGCCAGACCCTGACGGTATCGGTCTCACTCACGAGCGAGGCGCCGACACGCCCGTTTGTGCGGGCCTCGGCCAGCTCATCGACCAGCTCGGGCGACCAGTGCGGCTGGGTGGCGAGGCGGCTCTTATCGATCGTTTCGGACATGGTTCTTCTCCTCCCGGGAACAGCTCGGTTGCGGCGATCATTATTTATAGTTCGATAAACAGGGTCAAGCCACCAATTGGGGGCCGTCGCCGCTCGGGCAAGATTGACGTTGCCGGCTTTACCTGAAAGATTAGCGGACGATAAACAGCCTGGTGCGTTGGGCCGGGCAGTCCAGCGAGCCTCTCCATGTCTCTATTCAATCCGGTTATTCTCGCTCTCCTGGCGGCGGTGTGCGCTGGTGCGCTGCTGGCCGTGCAGGCGCCCATAAACGCCACGCTCGCCCGCGCGACGGGAGACCCCGTTAGCGCTGCATGCCTGAACTTCCTCGTCGGATTTCTGGTGCTCGCCGTGATCTGGGCGTTCCGAGGCACGCCGCTGCCCAAGGGACTGTTCTCGAACACGCCGGTTTGGGTGTGGGTGGGCGGCACCATGGGGGCCTTCTACATCTCGGTGCTGATATGGAGCGTCCCGATCATCGGCGCGTTCACGGTCACCGCCGGCGTGGTGTTCGGCCAGCTCGTGGCGGCCCTGCTTCTTGACCGCTATGGCGCCATTGGCCTGCCAGTGCAGGAGATCACCTGGCCCCGGCTCGCCGGACTTGGCCTCGTCATGGCAGGGCTGTTCATGTCGAGGCTCTAGGGCACTTCGCTTGTCGCTTCTGAGGCGGAAAGCCGACGTAGCTTTCCTCCGGAGCGCTCGCGCACACGCAATTCATCTGGGAGGAGAAAAAGCGACATGTCGAATGCGCTGATTGGGTTGTGCGGCACCGGCCGCATGGGAAGTGCCATGGCCGAGCGGCTGATGGAGGCCGGCTACAGCATCATGGTGTGGAACCGCGACGGGGCCAAGGCTGCGCCGCTGGTCGAAAAGGGAGCAAAGCTGGCCGCGTCTCCCAAGGAACTGGCTGCCGCCTGCGATACCGTAATCACTATCCTTTTTGACCGCGCCGCGGTCGAGGCCGTATATCAGGGCTCCGATGGGCTTCTGGCTGGGGCAGGATCGCGCTCGCTCTTCGTCGAAATGTCGACCCTGGGCTCAGATGGGATCGGATGGCTCCAGGAAGCCATTGCCAGTAGCGGCGCGGCGCTCCTTGAGTGCCCGGTCGGTGGGTCTGTCGGACCGGCCCGCAAGGGACAGCTTCTTGCGCTTGTGGGCGGTGACGCGAAGGCCTTGGACCGAGCGCGTCCAGTGCTCGAAACCCTGTGCCGGCGCATTGAGCATGCCGGCCCCCTTGGGGCCGGAGCGCGGCTCAAGCTTGCGGTCAACCTGCCCTTGATGGTCTACTGGACAGCGCTCGGTGAGGCTCTCGCGCTGGTGTCCGACCTCGAGATCGCGCCCAATCGACTGATCGATCTCATGGCCGACACGTCCGGAACGGCGGCGGTCCTGCCGCGCAAGCAGGAGGCCGTGACCAGGCTGGTCGAGGGCGCGGATTTCCCGCCTGCAGAGTTCGAGATGCGCGGCGCCACCAAGGACCTCGCCTTCATGGTCGAGGCGGCTCGCGCACGGGGGATCGACCTCCCCGTCAGCAGCGCGGCCCGTTCGGTTTTCGAAGCCGCGGCGGCAGACGGCATGGCTGGCGAGGACGCTATCGTGATCGCAGCCCTCGCCTATCTAAAAAGCCGGAAGAGCTGATCGTCCTCGTATCCTGTTCTGATTGAACCAGAACAGGAGCTTTAAGCCCTTGATGCGTCGAACGGACAAGGGGCTCGCACCAACCGGTCCGAGCCCCTTATGTTTTCAAGAAACGCTGATCCTCAGGACGCTACCATGGAAAGTGGAAGCACTTATCCGGTTCGGGAGCGCCACTGAGCCAAGACCTGGGCGCCTGATCCGAGTGCATCAGATCAGGACAGGCTTTAGTCGATGCCAAGCAACTTGCGGGCGTTGCCGCCGGCAATCATCTCGCGCTGTTCGTCGGTCAGGTCCGAGCTGACGATGTGCTCTACCGGATCGTAGTCGCACATGTCGTAGGGGTAGTCGGTGCCGAGCATGATGTGGTCGGCGCCGAACACCTTCACGAGGTATTCGAGCTGGTGCGGCGTAAAGACCACGTTGTCGAAATAGACCTTCCGCAGATAGTGGGTCGGCGGCTTGGGCAGACCGGCATTGCTGTCCTTGCGTGCGCCCCAGGCATGGTCTATGCGGCCCGAATAGGCCGGCAAAAACCCGCCGCCGTGCACGGCGAGGATCTTGAGGTCGGGCATGCGCTCGAGCGTGCCCGAGAAGATCAGGTGATGCAGCGCAACCGAGGTGTCGAGCGGATTGCCGATGACGTTGGAGAAGTAATAGTCCTGGAAACGTTCGCCCTGCGTGTAGCCATTGGGGTGAATCATGACCAGGGCGCCCAGTTCTTCGGCCTTCTTCCAGAAGGGCTCAAAGGCCGGGTCGGCCAGTTCGGCGCCATTGACGTTGGTCAGGACCTGAACGCCCTTCATGCCGAGTTCGGTCATGCAGCGCTCGAGTTCACGCGCGGCTTCCTGCCCGCCCTGAAGCGGTACACTGCCCATGGCGGCAAGCCGATCAGGGCGCGCAGCCGCGAATGCAGCCATGCCGTCATTGACGAGTTGGGTTCCCTTGACGGCGATCTCGAGCGGCACGGTGTAGTAGCACTGCGGCGGGGGCGGTGCGACGACCTGAACGTCGATGCCCATGGCATCGAGAACGCGGATACGGTCCTCCACATCGACCATGGCCGTGGCGCGATCCTGCTCCTGAAGCCTGTTGATGCCGCGCGTCTCGTCATTGGAGTAGCGCATCATGGGGATATCCATGGCCTGGATATGCGGCCCCACAAAATCCTGGGCTTCCTTTACGAAGACGTGGGCGTGCACGTCCACGGTCTTGCTCTTGAGCCGCCGTGGCTCGCTGGGAAAGTCGCGGGCAGCGGTAGGGCCGTAGCGGTTGTGGCTGTCACCGCGCTCCCTTGTATCGATGACACTGTGATCCTTGATTGTCTGATCCATGTACGGCGTTCCTTGATGGTCTAATTGTCGTTGAGCTGAAAAACAGGGCCGACTGAGGCCGGCCCTGTTTCCGAATACTGAGCGCCGCAGGGACGCCACAGATGTTACATGTTGGATTCGCGCCAGGCAGCCACGTCGGCTTCCACGTCCTCACGGGTCCAGTCGTTGGCCGGCTCGATGAACGAGTTGTCGAGGAACTCGGCGGGATCGATCAACTCGTCGATCGCTCCAACCGACTGCATGCGGGGCTGGATTTCTTCCCACAAGCCTTCCTGCAGATCGCCGGCGTTTTCGGTGATCGACACGTTCATGGGGATCGAGGCGTCGAGGAATTCCTGACCGAACTCCTCATTCTCCCACTCCTCGGGAACCGCGCGCTTGGCCATCTCGGTCACGACGCCATGGTCCACTTCGGCCACGTACATGCCCTTGGACCAGGCGCGCAGGAAGCCTTCCACGATATCCGCGATCTCGTCCTTGCGGGCATTGCTGATCACGAAGTTATTGGCCGGGACCTGCGAGATTTCCGGGGGCGAGATCATCTTGATGTCGATGCCGATCGCCTGGACGGCAAGCCAGTCGGGAACCGACCCGACGATGGCCGAGACCGAGCCATTCTGAAGCGCGTTGGCCAGGGTCGGCCCGGCTTCGCCTACGATCACGGTCTGGACGTCGTCGAGCGTCATGTCGACGGTGCCCAACGCGATTGCGAGCGTGTTGGCGTCACGGTCCGAAACGAGGCCGACGGTGGTTCCGGCCAGATCGGCGACGTTTTCGACTTCGCTGTCACCGAGCACGGCAATGCCTTCGGGCGCGTTCTGCATCACTTCGTAGACCACCGAAATGCCGGCTCCGGCGGCGGTTGCGTTGATGACTTCGGAGTGGTCCAGCATGGCCACGTCGGCTTGGCCGTTCTGTACGAAGGCCACGTAGGGAACCGACGTCGCCGATGGCAGCAGATTGACCTCGATACCTTCTTCCTCGAAATAGCCGAGCGCTTCGCCGGCGATCAGGGGGTAGAAGTTGGCTGACCGGGGCAACGGCTTGATGACGTTGATGGTCTGCAGATCCTGGGCGTAGAGCGCCGAGGGCGACAGCAGTGCTGTTGCAATTAGAAGTGTCTTGAGATGTTTCACGGTATTCCTCCCTTTGTGAAACCGAATTCAGGCTTTGACGACCGAGCCCGCTTTGAGCGCACGGACCCTTGCGCTTCTCCGGCGCCCGACACGAGCCATGCCCGAGTCCTTGCGCCAGAAGATCAGCCGATCATCGAGAAGCTCCATTGCGTAATAGAGCGTCACCCCCATGATCGACATCGTGAGGAGCACGGCGACCGAAGACGCCATGTTGAGCTGGAAAGAGAACCGCTGCATGAGCACGCCCACCCCTTCGGTGGCCTGGGCGAACTCGGCCACAACCGCGCCGATCAGCGCCGTTGTCATGCCGATCTTGAGCCCGGCAAACGTTATCGGGAGGGCCGAGGGAACCTGCAACTTCCAGAACCGCTGGGACGCATTGGCTCCCAGCGAGCGGAACAACTCGTTGCGATCGGGATCGGAATTGGTCAGCCCCGAGAGCGTGTTCACAAAGATCGGAAAGAACGAGATCACGGCGGCAAGCGCGATCTTGGATCCGATGCCGAACCCGAACCATGCGATGATGATAGGGGTCAGTGCCAGGCCCGGAGTCACGTTCAGCACAATGGCGTAAGGCGACACATAGCGCCGGAACGTTTCGTTGACGGCAGAGGCGACAGCCAGCGAAATGCCGACCGAGGCACCGATCGCGAACCCGAAGACCGCCTCGGTCATGGTGATGGCGAAGTGCCGATAAATCGTCTGCTCGGTAACATAGAGCCGGATGAAGGAGTCGAAGACTGCCGTGGGACGGGGCACCATGAACGCATTGACCCAGCTCCGGGCGACAGCGACTTCCCAGAACACCAACACAAGGGCAAGCAGCACCATATGCGGAATGAAGCGCCCGAGCCTGTAGATGACAGGATATTTCATCACTTCGCTCCCTTCATTTGTACACGCTTGCGTGCGCTTATGCGCGCCATGGCATCATCGTTGCGCCAGTAGATCAGCTTGGCCTCCAGCCATTCCATGCTCTTGAAGATCGTGAAGCCCAGAAGTGTGAGGGACAGAAGCGTGGCGAACGCAGAGCCCATGTTGAGCGAGCCCGTGTAGCGATCGAGCAGCACGCCCATGCCTTCGTTTGACGAGATGAACTCCGCGACCAAAGCGCCGCTCAGCGCGGAGGCCATGGCCAGACGCAGGCCGGCCATGATGGTCGGCGCCGCATCGGGCAGCATCAGCTTTCTGAAGGTCTGCCACTTATTCGCCCGCAACGATCGGAAGAGCTCGAGTGCGGACCGATCGACATTGACCATTCCGGCCAGCGTGTTGACGAACGGCGCAAAGAAGCACACGAGCATGACAATCGCGATCTTGGCGGTGAACCCGAAACCGAGCGCGGCGATGATCAGTGGCCCGACCGCGATGCGGGGCGTGGCTTCCAGAACGATGATGTAGGGCTGCAGGAACCGCCGCACGATTGGATTGAGCCCGACCACCACCGCAAGGGAAATCCCGAGGATAGACCCGGCCAAGAAGCCGATGAACACTTCGGTCAGCGTGATGTAGAGGTGGTACCAGGCATTTCCGGTCCCGATATAGATCACGTAGAACGACTGCACGATCGCGCTGGGGCGCGGAAACATGAGGGGGTTGAGCCAGCCTGCGCGGGCGCTGATTTCCCAAAGGGCAATGAGCCCCACAAAGATCGCCAGGTGCTTGGCTACCCGGTCCATGTCCAGGCCCGCGCGCTTGGCGCCCGGCATCTGCACCGATATGTCTTCTGCCAGTGCCATCAATGGTCTCCGAGAACGGCGCGCACTTCGGCAACCAGAGCATTGAACTCCGGGGTGAGCTGCAGCTCTGCGGTGCGGGGACGCTCAAAGGGTACATCCACGATACGCGCCAGCCGCCCGGGCCTCGGTGTCATGACCATCACCTTGTCAGCCAGGAAGATCGCCTCACCGATATTGTGGGTGACAAACAGCGTCGTTGCGCCGACATCAGCCACAATGCGCATCAATTCGAGGTTGAGGTGCTCGCGGGTGAACTCGTCGAGAGCGCCGAACGGCTCATCGAGCAGAAGGATATCCGCGCCGGTCTTGAGAAGGCGCGCAAGCGCCACACGCTGCTGCATACCGCCCGAAAGCTGGCTGGGGAATGTGAAGGTGAAATCCTGTAGCCCCACCATGGCGAGCAATTCCTCGGCATGGTCGTAATCGGCCGAGGTCAGCTTGCGCGACAATTCGGTCGGCAGCAGCACGTTGTCCAGCGCGGTGCGCCATTCGAGAAGCGTCGCGCGCTGGAACATCAGGCCCACATCGCTGCGCGGGCCCTTGACCGTGTCTCCGTGGACCGCCAGCTTGCCCGAACTGCGCTCTATAAGGCCGGCCACCATGCGCAGAAGCGTCGATTTTCCGCACCCGCTCGGACCGACGAGAGAAACGAATTCTCCTCGCTTGATCTCGAAGTCCGCGCCTTCCAGGGCCACGACCGACCCATTACCGAACGTCTTGCCGACGCCCTCTCCCTTGATGACGATATCGCCTTGCTGCTGCGTATGCGCACCAGACCGCGCATTCGCATTGCTCATAGCGTTCATGACTGTCCTCTCCCATATTCCAGTCATTCCACCGCCCAACGATTTGGGCGACGTCAGTCGACGATTGGCCGCCTGTCCAGCCCACGCATGATCGAAGTCCGAGACTTCTCGATATGCTTGGACACCAGGACAGAAGCCTTTTTTCCATTGCGCGTCTGAAGCGCATCGATGATCGCCCTGTGGTCCTTGAGCGGACCGCTGAAACGGTCCCTGCCCGCCGGATTGTTGAGCGAAACAACGCAAAGCCGGTCGTAATTCTCCATGACGATCCGGATCTGCTCCTCGAGCCGCGCATTGCGCGACAGCTCGCTCACACGCTGGTGAAAGCTGTGATTGTACTTGGTGAAGGCAGCGATCGAGGTGGTATCGGCCTCCCGGAACGTATCCAGCTCAGCGAGGTCGGCATCGGTTGCCCGCTCTGCGACGCTCCGCAGTGCTCCACATTCCAGGATGATGCGCAGATCGATCAGGTCCTGCGCATCGGCAATCGAGATCGGCTTTACCCGATGTCCGCGACGCGGCTCGATCTCGATCAGGCCTTCGTACTCGAGCTTCTGCATGGCATCGCGGATCGGGGATTTGGATACGCCAAACCGCTGCGCGAGCTCGTTTTCGCGCAATTCCTCTCCCGGCATAAGCTGGCAGGCAAGTATCTCACGGCGCACCGTATTGAACACTCGCGTTCTGACCAGATCCATCCAGAACTCCTCCCTCTGATATCTCACCGATTACGTCACAGGATTCAGATTGGGTCAATACACCCGATTATCGAACGATAACGGTATGGGCACAATCATGCTTTAGAGTGCTGATTTTGCTGCATAAAAAAATGCAAGGAAAACTTCAGATCTGGCTCGCTGAGGCAGATCGGTGTGGCAGAGCAATCGTTACGAATGCGCAGAAAATCCACATTTTTGCATCCGCTTAAAAGGTCAATAATGCTTACTTTGGAGCCCAAAACGAATCTTAAGTTGGGCAGATTTGTGCCATTTTCGCGTAAAGAATGCGACGCGGAGGCCCCTTCGGCGGACCAACATCTTGGGTTGGAGCGCCGGAAGTGCGGGGCGCAGGGCGCGCCCTCGCAGCGATTATGCTCAAGAGTCTTGGCCGGACGCGCGGGCGACCGGCGGCTTGCAGCGCGGGCTCAGCCCTCGATGCGCATTTCTCGCTTGTACCATTCGGCGATTTCCTCGCCGGTCATCCAGGCGACGCCGGAATGGCCCTGGATATAATCGAGGATTTTCTCGAAATATCCGAACCGATGCGGCACCCCGGTGAGGTAAGGGTGAAGACTGATGGCCATCACCCGGGCATTGGTCTCGCCGTCCTTGTAGAGCTGATCGAACTGGTCGATGCAGCGCTTCATGAACGCGTCGGACGGGAGCTGCTGGACCGCGTGCACCACGATATCGTTGGTCTCCACGGTATAGGGCACCTGCAGCATGGTGCCTTCCCGGGTCTTGAGCACTGATGGCAGGTCGTCCATCGGCCAGTTTGCCACGTATTTGACCCCTTCTCTCTGCAGGAAGTCGAGGGTCGCCTCCGTCTCGGTCATGCCCGGACTTTCCCAGCCGCGAGGCCCCTGCCCTGTGAATTCCCGGATCGTCTCCACCGTCTTGCGGATGGCCGCGTGCTGGTCGTCGAGCTGGTGCATGGGACGCTGCACGAAACCATGGCCCATGAACTCCCAGCCGGCATCGAGCGCAGCTTGCGCGACGGGACGGTAGCTGTTGATGACATTGCCGTTGAGGGCGAACGTCGCCTTGAGATTTCTGGACTTGAGCGCCTCGAGTATGCGCCAGAAACCAACACGCATCCCGTACTCGTGCCAAGACCAATTCGGCAAATCCGGCTGAAGCGGCGCTCCCATGGGCGGGGTGATGACCGTGCGCGGCATGGCGCGGTCGATGCTCCACTCCTCGACATTTACGATGAACCACACCGCAACGCGGGCATCGCCCGGCAAATTCAGGCGGGGCCGATCAATGAAAGGCTCATAGGGTGCGCGATCGCTCAGACGTGACATGGCCGTTTCTCCAATCCCCAGGCATCGTGGAGCCTTTGGTATCGGCTCCTTTGATCCTGCCGTGCTTCGATACAATGACGTCGACCGCAAGACTATAGCTATCGATCGATAAACATGAAAACAGATTTGCTGATAACCGCGATCAGCGCTCGCGATAGGACGGGCAATGGGCTAGCGACGGGTCATCCAGTCACCGAGCTCGACCTCGGCCTGCTCAAGCGCACTCACGTTCAGGAGCTTGCGCAGCAGTGCAACCGAAACCGCCCGGGCCCTGAGATTGTAGGTCGCGGTATCGGCCTCGGGCGATGTTGCGCGGTAGATGTCGAGTTTTTCGTAAAGCTGCTGGAGCCGGTTCTGGACCGATCTCAGCGAGAGGTTCCGCCGCCGGGCGATGGCTCGATCGGTGAGGCCCAGGGCGATATCCACGAGCACCTCGTATTCGGAATCAGTGAACCCGCCGCGCTGGCCGAGGCTCTTTTGCTGCAGTCCGCGCACTTCCCGATCGATGACGCACTGACCTTCGATGAAGATGCCGCGCAGGGCCAGTTTCAGGCGGCCTTCCGATGCGGTCTTGAGCACATATCCATAGGCCGCACCCTCAGGGACGATCCGCGAAACGCCCCGGACATAGGCCTCGTCGGAGTAATTCGACCAGAACAGGATCGCCGTTTCGGGCCGCTCGCGCCAGATGGTGCGGGCAGCTTCGATGCCGGTGCGTGTGCTCATCTGGAGGTCCATGACGATGTGGGTCGCCGTATGCTCGCGCGCCAGCTTTTCCCCCGCCAGCCCGTTGTCGGCCTCGATGACGAGGTCGCATTCGGGCAGCGCTTCGGTGATGGCGTCGCGCAGGTAGACCCGGTGCAAGGGGTCGTCTTCAATAATGAGGATTTTCATCGTGCCCCCGCCTCCGATGCCGCTCGCACCTCCGCCTCATTGGAGACACCCATGCGCGGGACCTTTATGGTAACGGAGGTGCCCCGCCCCTCCATGCCTGCTGCCACGTCGAGGTCCGCGCCAATCAGGCGAGCCCGCGTGGCGATATTGTCGAGCCCACCTCCAGCTCGCGCGCGGGCCGAGACGAGGCCGCAACCGTCATCGCTCACCAGAGCGACCACACGCGTGTCCTCCAGGCGCAGGGTCACATGGATGGTGCGGCATCGCGAGTGCAGGACGGCGTTATTGATGGTTTCCTGAAGCATGCGGAAAAGCGCAATGCGCACGGTGGGCTCTAAGAGATCGACGGCGCCTGCCGTTTCATCCACGAGGTAAGACGCGATCCGTGCCCCGCTGTCACGGATCGAGCGTTCCAGATGGTTTTCCACCGCCGGAGCGAAGCCGAAAAGCTGCAGCACGGAGGGTGTCGCGTGCTCGATGATGCCGCGCAATTCCTGCATGCAGCGCTGGAGCGACCGCGAAATCGGCTCAAGGCTCTGGCCATCCACCTGCGGGCGTTCGGCAAGACGCTCCACCTGCCGGGTGAGCCGGGTCAGATCGGCCAGAGTCTGGTCGTGAAGGTCCATCCCTATACGCTGGCGCTCGCGTTCCAGGGCTTCGGTGAGGTTGAGGGCTCCCTGCCGCAGGCCTTCCTCCCGCGCCCTGGCCTCGGCTTCCACGATGGCCGAGTGCTGGGCGAGCTGGGCCGCGCGGAGCGAAAAGAAATAGGGTGAGAGCAGATCGGCAATCGCCTGGGCGTTGGCGACGTCTTCCCGGGTATAGACGTCGGCCTCATGGCACGAACAGCTCAGCGCCCCGATGATCTCGCCCTGCACGATCATCGGGACGTGCAGCCGGCTGCGCAAGATCTGATCGAAGATCGGCGTGTCGAAGGCGCCCTCGAAATGGAACCGCGGGTCGAGACTGGCGTCGGCGGTCAGGATGTAGGGGTCCTGACCCCAAAGGAGCGAGCGGATCGGACTGCGCGAGATCAGAGCCGAACTCAGGCTGCCCCAGGCGGTGACGAGGCCGGATTCAAAGGCGCTGTGGTATTTGCCGTCCACCATGGTGATGCAGACGTCGATGTGGTCGTGCGGCAGGAACTGGCCGATCTCGGCAGCGACGGCCTTGATCGCCGACGGGAAATCAAGCTGCCCGGCCAGGACGCGCGAAATCCCGGCATAGTGCTTGAGCAACTCGGCCGGCCGGATCCGTTTCCGCATAGTCACATCCTCCCAGCCCGATCATAGCTGCATGACCGAACAATTGCGACGCAGGGGACCCGCCACATATTGCGGTTTCCCGCACTTCATTGGTGCGGGCCCGCACGCGTGGTGCTTTTCACGTCCTACCGCATCGTGCAGCATGGCTTCAGTCTGGCAAAGGTTCGATTGTGCCTTGGTGCGCAGGCGGGCCGAATGGCCGCGACCGGGAGGGTCCGGCTCCAAAGGGAGAGAGAAATGAAATTCACCCAGATGCTCCTGGCATCTGCGGCGATTGCCGCCGCTGCCATCCCCACCGCGACATTCGCGCAGACCGAAGACGCGCGTATCGCGCTGTCGAACAATTATGCCGGCAATTCCTGGCGCCAGGCCATGCTCACGAGCTGGGAAACCGTGACCGCGCCCGCCGTCGATGAAGGCATTGTCGCTGCGGCGGACGCCTTTACCACCGCGGAAAACCAGGCCACAGAGCAGGCCGCCCAGATCCAGAACCTCATCTTGCAGGGCTATGATGCGATCGTGGTCAATGCCGCATCGCCCACCGCGCTCAATGGCGCCGTACGTGAAGCCTGCGATGCCGGGGTCACCGTCGTCTCGTTCGATGGCGTGGTCACCGAACCGTGTGCCTGGCGCATTGCGGTCGACTTCCAGCAGATGGGCCGCGACCAAGTGGCCTATCTCGCCCAGCGGCTGCCCGACGGCGGCAATCTTCTCGAAATCCGGGGACTGGCCGGTGTATTTGTCGATGACGAAATCCATGCTGGCATTACCGCGGGCGTTGAAGCCAATTCTCAGTTCGACGTCGTCGGGTCGGTGAACGGTGACTGGGCGCAGGACGTCGCGCAGCGCGCGGTGGCTGGGCTGCTTCCGAGCCTTCCCGAGATTGACGGTGTGGTGACGCAGGGCGGTGACGGCTACGGCGCCGCACAGGCCATCGAGGCTGCAGGCCGCGACATTCCCATCATCATCATGGGCAACCGTCAGGACGAAATGGCCTGGTGGCGCGACCAGCGCGACGCGAACGGATACGAGACCATCTCGCTTTCGATCGCACCGGGCGTATCGACCCTCGCCTTCTGGGTGGCCCAGCAGATCCTTGCCGGCGAAGAGGTTCCCCAAGACCTGGTGGTGCCGTTCCTGACGGTCACCCAGGACACGCTGGACGAAGCCCTTGAGACGACGCCAGAAGGCGGTGTCGCCAATGTCGAGTACAGCCTCGAGGACGCACAGGCCGTCATCGCCGCCGCCCAGTGAGTGATCGGACCTCCCAAGCATGAACGATGAATCGCAACTTCCGGCGGTCATCGCCGTCGACGGCGCCAGAAAGTCCTTTGGCGCCGTCAAGGCACTCGACGGCGTGGATTTCACGGTGGCTCCGGGCCAATGCATCGGCCTTGTGGGCCACAATGGCGCGGGCAAATCCACGCTCGTCAATGTCATCAATGGCGGCATCACGCTCGACCAAGGCACCATTGCGCTCGCGGGCCAGAACCACTCCTCCGGCCACTCGATCGCCAGGGCGCGGTCGGGCGGCATACGGTGCGTGTTCCAGGAGCTTTCGCTCTGCCCCAATCTCACCGTGCTCGAAAACGTGCGGATTGCGCACCGGACCCTGACGGGTTTCGGGTGGCGTACGCGGGCAGCAAAGCTGATATCCGCCCAGCTCGACACGATCTTTCCCGGGCACGGCATCTCGGCGGGCAGCGTTGTCGGTGACCTCTCGATCGCACAGCGCCAGATGGTGGAAATCGCCACCGCCTTTTCGCGCGACAGCGATCCGGTGGCGCTCGTCATTCTCGACGAGCCGACCTCTTCGCTCGATGCTTCGCGGGCCCATCAGCTGATCGAATACGTCAAGACGTTCACGGCCGAGGGTGGGGCGGTGATCTTCATCTCCCATATCCTGGGCGAAATTCTCGAGGCCGCGCACAGGGTGATCGTGATGCGGGACGGCAAGGTCGTGGGCGACCGGCCGGCCTCCGAATTCACCGTTCCGGGGCTCGTGCAGGCCATGGGAAGCGTGGCGGCCAAACGCCAGGCGCGCCGGGAAACCGACGCCCGCGCCTCGGGCGAGGCGCCCGTGGTCGCGCGCCCTCAGCACACCGACGCGGTGGCTTTCCGCGCGTTTCGCGGCGAACTGGTCGGACTGGCCGGGCTGAGCGGGCATGGCCAGACCGAGACGCTGGTCGATCTCTACAAATCCCTGTCCAGCGACTGGCGCGCCGCCCGCGACCCCAAGGCCGCGTTCGTAGCCGGGGACCGGTTGATCGACGGCATCTTTCCGATCTGGAGCATCCTGCGCAACATGAGCATCACCGTCCTTGCTGACTGGTCCCGGCGCGGCTTTGTGGATGTCGCGCGCGAGATCGGGTTCGGCGGGGACTGGAAGCAGCGGATCGGCATCCGGTCCGACGATCTGGAGAACCCGATCCTGTCTCTATCGGGCGGGAACCAACAAAAAGCGCTGTTTGCGCGGGCTCTTGGCTCCCGGGCCGAAGTTGTTCTCATGGACGATCCCATGCGCGGGGTCGATATCGGGACCAAGCAGGACGTCTATGCCATGCTCCGCCAGGAAGCCGACAAGGGGCGCACCTTTGTCTGGTACTCCACGGAAATGGACGAAGTGAGCGTCTGCGACCGGGTCTATGTGTTCCGCGACGGCCGGATCGTGGCCGAGCTGGCCGGGGACGCGGTAAGCGAGGACGCGATCCTCGCCGCATCGTTCGGGGAGCGGGCCGCATGAGACGACTGGTTTCTGCGGACGCCCTCCGGGTTCTCGTGCCGGCGATGTCGCTGGCCGTGCTGCTGGGGGCGGTGTTCTACCTCCAGCCCCGCACCATGAGCTATACCGGGCTGAACCTGTTGTTCAACCTGGCGGTGCCGATCGCGCTGGCTACGCTCGCCCAGATGCTGATCATGGCGGTGAACGACCTCGACCTGTCGATGGGCGCATTCGTGAGCTTTGCCGCGTGCGTGACCGCCACCTTCCTGCAATCGGCACCATTGCTGGGCCTTCTGATCCTTGCGGCGGCGGTGGCGGTCTATGCCGGGCTGGGGGTGATCATCCATCTGCGCAACTTGCCCGCGATCGTCGTGACGCTGGGCATGAGCTTTGTCTGGTCGGGCCTTGCGGTGCTGATCCTGCCCTCTCCGGGAGGGGCGGCGCCCGAGTGGATTCGGGCGATCATGACCGTGCGCCCGCCTTTCGCACCCATGGCAATTGTCGCCAGCGTGCTCATTGCGGTCATTGCCCATCTGATCGTCATGCGCTCTTCCCTTGGGGTGGTGTTGAGGGGTGTTGGGGGCAACCGACGCTCGGTCGAGCGGGCCGGGTGGTCGGTGGTGCGCGTGCGCGCTATGACCTATGCGCTTGCCGCGGTCTTTGCGATCCTTGCGGGCATATCGCTCGTGGGGCTGACCACGGCAGCCGACGCCAATATCGCCATGCGCTACACCCTTCTTTCGATCGCAGGAGTGATCCTGGGGGGCGGTGAGTTCGTCGGGGGGCGAGTATCGCCCATCGGCGCGGTGATCGGGGCCCTGACGCTGACGCTCGCGGCGTCCTTTCTCTCTTTTTTGCGCATCTCGCCCGATTGGCAGATCGGCGCCCAGGGGGCGATCCTGATCCTTGTTCTGGCCATAAGGCTGGTTCTCAACCGCCGCGAAAACAAGGAGAAGCGCGCATGACCGCCCTCTCCCGCATGCCCTGGATCTGGTCGTTCCTCGCCGCTGGCATCGTCTGGGTCATCACCTTGATGTTCACCGGCGGCGCGAGCATTGTCGGGCTGACCCAGGCAACCCTGACCTTCGCGGCGTTCTCGGTGATCGTGGGCACCGGCCAGATGTTCGTCATCACGCTGGGCCCAGGCAATATCGACCTGTCGATCCCCGCGACCATGACGCTGGCCGGGACCGTCGCGCTCAAGCTGATGGGCGGGGATTCCGGGCTGATCGTGCCCGGGTTCCTCGTTGCCATCGCCATCGGTCTCGGGGTCGGGGTGGCCAATTACGCCCTGATCAAGCTGCTGCGCATCCCGCCGATCATCGCGACGCTGGCCATGAGCTTCATCATCCAGTCGGCGGCGATCTGGTCCAATCGCGGGCTGCGCATCCGACCCCCCGAAATTCTGGGCGACTTCGCGATCGGCAGTGTGCTGGGCGTGCCCAATGTCGCGATCCTGGCGCTGGTCGTGACGGTGCTGGCCTATGTCGCGCTTGAGAAGAGCCTTTACGGGCGCTGGATCCTTGCAATCGGCCAGAACATCCGTGCGGCGCGCATGGCCGGGATACCGGTGGACGGGGTGCGGTGCGGCACCTATGTGCTGTGTGCGGTGCTCGCCTCGCTGGGCGGCTATTTCCTGGCGAGCTTTTCGGGGGGCGCGGCGCTGAACATGGGGGCCGAATATCTCCTGATGTCGATCGCAGTCGTCGTGATCGGGGGCACTTCGGTCGCCGGCGGGGATTCCAACGTCCCCGGCATCTGGGGCGCATCGCTGTTCATGTTCCTCGTGGTCTCGATGCTCAATACCTATGGGTTCGACGCCGGGTTCAGGATGATCATGACGGGGCTGATCATCATCGGGGTCATCGTGACCGCCGGTGGCCGGACCGTCAGGTTCTAGAGGTTCGTTTTTCCGGTTTCCGCAGCACGAGACCGGGCTTTTCGATGTTTTTTTTGCGCCTCCCGCGGGGGAAGCGCTGCGGGGGGACGGTGATGTTTTCCGACACACTCTATGAAGTTCACGACCGGCGGTTCCGCGACCTGCTGGTACTCAATGCCGAACTCGAGGAAATCCACTCTGGCTGCATGTGGGCCGAGGGCCCGGTCTGGTGCGGGGACTGGGGTCAGCTCCTCTGGAGCGACATTCCCAACCAGCGCATCCTGCGCTGGAGTCCCGATACCGGATCAGGGGTTTTCCGTACGGGCTCGAATTTCGCCAATGGCAACACGCGGGACCGGCAGGGGCGCATTCTGACCTGCGAGCATGGCACCCGCCGGGTGACGCGCACCGAGCCGGACGGGTCGATCACTGTGTTAGCCGACCAGTACAATGGCGGGCGTCTCAACTCTCCCAACGATCTCGTCGTGCATTCGGACGGCGCGGTTTGGTTCACCGACCCCACCTACGGTATCATCTCGGACTATGAGGGGTACAAGTCCGCGTCCGAGCAGGATCGCCAGCGGGTTTACCGCATTGCGCAGGACGGGACGATCGAGGCGATGGTGGAGGATTTCGCACAGCCCAACGGGCTGGCCTTCTCGCCCAATGAAAGCCGGCTTTATATCGCTGATTCCGGCGCCAGCCATGACGAAAGCGTGCCGCGCCATGTGCGCGTGTTCGACGTGGTGGACGGCAGGCGGCTGTCGGGCGGACGGGTTTTCGCGCAGATCGACAAGGGCGTGCCCGACGGGCTGCGCGTGGACACCGACGGCAGGGTGTGGTGCAGCGCGGCGGACGGCGTGCATTGCTTTGACAGCGACGGCACGCTGCTCGGCAAGATCCGCATTCCCCAGACGGTGGCGAACCTGACCTTTGGCGGGCCGCGGCGGAACAGGCTGTTCATCACCGCGACGCGCTCGGTCTATGCGCTTTATGTCAACGTCAACGGGGCGGCGCGGCCCTAGCAGCCTCCCCCCATCTATAGCGAGGCGGTGATGCCGCCATCCACAAAGAGGGTGTGGCCGTTCACGAAACTTGAAGCATCCGACGAGAGGAAGATGCACGCGCCTACCAGTTCGTCGACCTGCCCCCAACGGCCCGCCGGGGTGCGCTTTTCCAGCCAGGCGTTGAATTCGGGATCGGCGATCAGCGCGGCATTGAGCGGGGTTTCGAAATAGCCCGGGGCGATGGCGTTGCACTGCATGCCGTGGCGCGCCCAGTCGGTGGCCATGCCCTTGGTGAGGTTGGAGATGGCGCCCTTGCTGGCCACATAGGGCGCGATGCCGGGCCGCGCGAGGGCCGACTGCACCGAGGCGATGTTGATGATCTTGCCGCGCCCGCGGTCGATCATGTGCCTGGCCACGGCCTGGCCGACATAAAAGGCGCTGTGCAGATTGGTGCGGATGAGGGTGTCGAACATCTCGACGGGGAATTCCTCGAGCGGCGCACGGTGCTGCATGCCCGCATTGTTGACCAGAATATCGATGGGCCCGGTCTCGGCCTCGAAGGCGTCGATGGCCGTCCGGATCGCCGCGTGGTCGGTAGCGTCGAACACCAGCTCGTGGACGACTGCCCCCGCCTCGCGCAACTCGCGGGCCGCGAGCGCGAGCTTGTCGGCAGTGCGTCCGTTGACGACAACCTCGGCGCCCGCGCGGGCGAGGCCCGCGGCCAGCGCCTTGCCGATGCCCTGGGACGAGCCGGTTATGAGCGCGCGGCGGCCGGAGAGATCGAAAAGGTCCGTGCTCATGGCTTGCCCTTCCCCTTGGTTGCGGCGCGTTTGTCGAGCCAGAGATAATAGCCCGCGTGATCGATGTCGGCGCCCTCGTGATTGTCCACGAAGTCGGTGAAGGCGTCGGTGACCGTCTCTGCCAGCGGCAGGTCGGCGCCCGCTTCGCGCGCGGCGCTCATGACATTCCTCAGGTCCTTGAGCTGGGCCGATGACTTGCCGCCGGGGACGAAATTGCCCTCCACCATGCGCTGGCCGTGCAGATCGAGGATCCGGCTGTCGGCAAAGCCGCCGCGCAAGGCATTGCGCAGGGTGCCGATATCGCAGCCGCATTCCCGCGCGAGGTGGAACGCCTCGGCCACCGCGCCCACTGTGGTGGCGACGATGAGCTGGTTGGCGAGCTTGGCGACCTGGCCGGTGCCAACGGGCCCCATATGGCTGGGCCGGCCCATGGCCTCGAACACCGGGCGCATGGCCTCGGCATCCTCTGCCTCACCGCCCACAAAGATCGAAAGCGTGGCCTGCTCGGCGCCGACGGTGCCGCCCGAGACCGGGGCATCGAGATAGCGCAGGCCCCTGGCGCGCGCCATGCCCGCCATCTCGATATCGGACGCCGGTTCTACCGACGCCATGTCGATGATGGTGGCGCCGGACGCCAGCGCCTCGAGAACGCCGCCCTCCTCGAGCACCGCGCGGTTGGCGGTCGCGTCGAACATCATCATCACCACAACATCGGCGCCCGCTGCCGCTTGCGCCGGGCTTGCGGCGACCGAGGCGACATCGGCCAGCGCCTGGGCCTTGTCGGCAGACCGGTTCCACACCTTGACGTCGAACCGACCGGCGAGGTTGCGCGCCATGGGCGCCCCCATCAGGCCCGTACCAAGAAAAGCAATCTTCATCCCAGGTCTCTCCCATTGTTCTTGTTGTCCTGCTTAGCAGACTGGGCCGGAAACCGGAACGGCGCGGGAAGAATCGTTTGCTGGCGAGCGGTGCCTTGTCGCGCTAAGATGGCGGAACTGGCAGAGAAACCGGGGGAACGCAGGCGTTGAGGATATTGCAAACCATGTCCGTCTCTGCGCTGGCGATTGCGGCTCCGGGCGCGAGCCTTGCCATGGACCATTCTCTGCGGCTGGGCACGGTGGTGCAGTCGGGCGTTTTCGGGGTCAGCCACGATGCCTCGGACTATGACCCGCAGTACGGCGACCCCACGAGCGTCCTCGATTTCGCACCCGTCCAGAGCATGGCGCTCGAGCTCGGGCTTTCAGGGGTCTGGGGTGCGGGGAGCTGGTACGATCTGACCGCGCGCGCAGGGATCCTCAGCGGTGGGCAGTTCCGGGACAGCGACTATTATTCCGGGCAGGTGACGTTCTCGGACACGCTGAGCGATGTGGCCCTGGAGGGCAGTTTTTCGCTGGCGCTGCGAGGCGCGGATGGAGGCTGGGGGAGCTGGGCCGTGGGCAGTTTCCAGGCCAGCCCCTACGTTGTGGGAAGCCTTGGATACCGGCAGTTCGACGCGGTCGGCCTCGACTGTTCGGTGGGCTGCACCCAGCCCGATTTTTCGGTGTTCGACGACGTGGTCGTCATCACGCAGGATGTCTTTGACGTGCAGGCAGGGCCCGGGATCCGGCTGGTCCAGCAGATCGACGCCGACCAGCGGGTCGAGATCCATGGCGAGGTGATGGCCGGATATCGACATGTGGCCGACAGCCATCATTTCCGCAACGATCTGGGCCCCACGCCCAACATCCTTTTCGACTTCGCGGTGGCGAGCGCATCGATCGACGTGGCCTATATGCGGCAGATCAGCGAAGGGGCCGAAATCAGCCTGGGGGCCTTTGCCGATGGCGGGCTCGGATACGGACAGGCGACCTTCTGGGCGCAGTCCGACGAGCCGGTATCGGGCCTTCCGGCGTTGAACTGGCAGGGCAACGCCGGACTGCGGTTGGGGCTGGGCGTCGCCTTTTAGGTCAGCGAACGGTATCGACCGCCCGAGGCAGCTTTTCATTGCGTTCGTGGGCGAAGGTGGCCGGGGCGAGGGGATCGCGGCCGCGGATCATGTCGCTGGCCTTTTCGCCGACCATGATCGTCGGAGCGTTGGTGTTGCAACTGGGCACCCGGGGCATAACCGAGCTGTCACAGACGCGCAGGCCTTCCAGCCCGTGGACCTTGAGATCGAGCCCGACCACAGCATCCGGGCCGGTGCCCATGCGGCAGGTGCCGACCGGGTGGTGGTCGGTCTTGGCGTTGGCGCAGGCGTAGTCGAAAAGCTCCTCGTCGGTCTGGAGGGACGGTCCGGGCAGCCGCTCGGCCAGCACATAGGGCTTGAGGGCGTTCTGGGCCATGATCTCGCGCGCCAGCCGCAGGCCCTCGATGGACATCTGGCGGTCGTGGGGATCGGAGAAATAGTTGGGATCGATGAGCGGGGCTGCGGCAGGGTCGGACGAGCCCAGGCGCACCGTGCCCCGCGACCGTGGGTGGAGATAGGCGGAATTGAGCGTGACCCCGGCGTTCTTGAGGCGCTCCACGCCTGCCTCGATGCCCGAGCCGAGCCCGAGATGGAACTGGATATCGGGCGAGCGGGCCCCGGGATCGGCATACCAGAAGCCGCCGGTTTCAAAGAGGCTGGACGCGACCGGACCACTCCGGAAAAGCAAGTATTGAAGGCCCGCCCAGACGGTGCGGTGGAGCCTGGCGACGTTGTCGTAGGTGTGGTCGCCGGTGCACTCGCAGATGACGAAGAGATCGAGGTGGTCCGAGAGGTTCTCGCCCACCCCTTTGAGCTCGTGCCGGACGTCGATGCCGACGGCGCGCAGATGGTGTGCTGGTCCGATACCAGACTGCAACAAAAGTTTCGGCGATCCGATGGCGCCCGAGGTGACCAGAACCTCTCGGTCGGCGCGGATGATTTCGGTGCCGTTCCGGGTCGCGATCTCGACGCCGACGGCGCGTTTCCCCTCGAGAACCACCCGCAGGACTGTTGCGCCTTTGCGAACAGTGAGATTGGCGCGGTCGGCGATGGGCGCGAGATAGGCCATGGACGCCGAGGAGCGACGGCGGTCGCGCTGGGTGAGCTGGTAGAACCCGAGCCCGCCCTGCTGGCGGCCGTTGAAATCGTGATTGTAGGGGATGCCGAGCTCCTGGCCCGCGCGAATATAGGCGTCGCAGATCGGCAGGGCCGAGACGGGCATCGAGACCCCGAGCGGGCCGCCGTAGGAATGGTAATCGTCGGCAAAGCGCTGATTGTCCTCGGCCCTTTTGAAATAGGGAAGCACGGAGCGGTAGTCCCAGCCCGTGCCGCCCTCCTGGTTTGCCCAGAGATCATAATCGAGCGCGTTGCCGCGCGTATAAAGCTGGGCGTTTATGGTGGAGCCGCCGCCCAGGACCTTGGCCTGGGTATAGCGCAGGACGCGGTCCTTCATGTGCTTTTGGGGCACGGTCGACCAGCCCCAGCTCGCCACGCCCTTGGTCATTTTCGCAAACCCGGCGGGCATGTGAAACAGCGGGTGGCCGTCTCCGCCGCCCGCTTCGAGCAGGAGGACGCTTGTGTCGGGGTCCTCGGTCAGGCGGTTGGCGAGCACGCAGCCGGCAGGCCCGGCGCCGGTGATGATGTAGTCATAAGTCATTGGAATGCTTTTCTCCCGGGCCGGCAATAATCAGAGCCGGCCTATGCTGAGCCCGCCATCGGCATTGATGACCGAGCCCGTGGCGAAGGCGAACCGACCGCTGGCCAGATCGGCAACGATCGTCCCGATGTCCTCGGGCTCGCCCCAGCGGCGCATGGGCACGAGGCCGTCGGCAATCAGGGTGTCGTAGCGATCCGCTACGCCGGCGGTCATGCCCGTGCGGATGATGCCGGGCCGGACCTCGAAGACGGCAATGGCTTCGTCGGCAAGGCGCAGGGCGAGGCCTTTCGAGAAGCTCGCGAGGGCGGCCTTGGACATGCAATACTCCAGCCGCTCCGGCGAACTCAGGGTGGCCGAGACCGAGCCGATGGTGACGATGGTACGCGGGCCCGGGGCCCGATTGGCGAGCATTTCGCGAACAATGGCCTGGGTGAAGAACACGGTGCCGCGCAAATTGGTATCGAGCACCGCGTCGAAGCTTTCGACCGTGAGATCGAGCAGATCGCCACGCTTCACGGCGCCCCGTCCAGCGTTGTTGATAAGGCATGATATCGGTGTTGATCGGGCCCTGATCGCGTCCAGTACAGCCTCGTGGGAGGACTGATCGGAGAGGTCGAAGGGCACGAATGCCACATTTGCCCCCTCCCCTGCCACATTTGCCAGAGCGTGGGCGGCTTCGGCCTCCGATCCGAGGTCGGCGATGAGCAGATCGTGCCCGGCGCGGGCCAGCGCGGTGGCGATGGCCAGGCCGATGCCGCGCTTCGCCCCGGTGACGATGGCGAGGGGGCGTTCGGCGCTCATGACACACGCTCCGTGGTGGCGATGTGGTCGGCGACCCGCAAGGCCTGGGCGGCGATGGTGAGCGAGGGATTGACCGCCGCGGAGGTGGGTAGAAAGCTTGCGTCCATGACAAAGAGGTTCGGGTGGTCGTGGGCCCGGCACCAGATGTCGAGCGGGGATGTCGCGGGGTCGGACCCCATGCGCACCGTGCCGCATTGGTGCGAAGGGGTGCGCTTGTCGAAGGCCTGGGAGACGACCAGCGGGAAGCCGGCCCGGCGCAGGACAGATTTCAGCCGCGCGACGAGATCGAGATGGGCCTGCCAGTTGGTGCGGGTCCAGTGCAGGACGATGCGCTGGCCATCGAGTGTAACGCGGCTTTCGGGCGAGGGGATATCCTCGCTCATGGCGTAGAAATCGATACCGTGGCGCGAGATCTGGTCGAGCAGCCAGCCGGGCGCCGAGGGCATGGAGGATTTCAGGATCGGTCCGGAGACCCGGCCCAGAAGCTGGACATTGCCCAGCGGGGGACCGCCCTCCCCGTCCGAGAGGTAGAAATCGTTGAACCCGAAGGTCTTCTGGTAGACGGAATCATTGGTGTACCAGGGTGCGGTGGCGATGACGGCACTGGCGTTGTGGTTCATGAAATTGCGCCCGACCTGTCCCGAGCGGTTGGCAAGGCCATCGGGGTTGGCGTTGTCGGCGGAGGCCAGAAGCAAGGCTGCGGATTTGACCGCGCCCGCCGAGAGTACCACGAGCGCCGGGCGGACGACCTTGTCTTCCCCGTTCTGGCGATAGTGAACCGCGGCGATGGCCTTGCCGTCGGGCGCGGTCTCGAGCCGGGTGACGCGGGCGCCGGTCTCGAGTCGGACATTGTCGTGGGCGAGCGCTTTGGAAAGCGCGGCGGTCTCGGCGTCCATCTTGCCGTCATTGGACGAGGGATGGGCGTCCCACGGGGTCTGGCCGCCCGCAAGCCAGGCGTCGATATCGACCCCCAGCGGCAGGCTGTAGGGATGGAGCCCGAGCTCCGAGAGGCGGGCCCGCACCCGGGCGATGGCCGGCTCATCGGGCACGGGGGGATGGGCGTAGACGCCCGAATGGGACGGCTCGGTGGGATCCTCGCCCAGCATGCCGCGCACCGCGTAAAGCTGTTCGGCGCGGGTGTACCAGGGCTCGAGCGTCTCGTAGGGGAACGGCCAGGCCGGGGAGACGCCTTCCCGATGGACGATCTCGCCGAAATCCTCGGCACGGTAACGGGCGAGAACCGCGCCGTAGAATTTGGAATTGCCCCCGACATAGTAGTAATTGCCCGGGCTGAAGCCCTTGCCGGTGCTGTCGTACCAGAGCTCGCTGGAGTGGAAATGGCGGCGCTGGAAGATCGCCACCTGATCGCGATTGGCGGGCGATGCCGACAGGTGCCCACCGGCCTCCAGGATGAGGATCGAGGCCCCGCCCGGCGCAATGCCGGACGCCAGGGTCGCGCCCCCGATGCCCGAGCCGATGATGACGATATCGGGGGACGACGCCATGGCGCTCAGACGATCCGGGTCTGGGTCTTGGGATCGAAGAAGACCGCCTTGTCGAGGTTGAACGACAGGCGGGCCGTGGTGCCCGGATCGATGCTGGCATCGGCGCGCAGGCGCGCGACCACTTCCTTGCCGCCCAGCCGGGTGACCGCGAAAGTGTCGGACCCTGCGGGCTCGACCACGTCGATCAGGCAGTCTCCCTCCACCAGCATGCGGGCGTTGCGGTCCCCGCCATCGGGATCGGTGAGCGCTTCGGGGCGGATACCGAAGATGACCTGCTTGCCGTGATGGGCGGCGAGCGCATCGGAATGGGCCGCATAATTGAGCACCAGCGGTTCGCCCCCGGGCCGATCGAGCACGATGGAATGCCCGGTCTCGGCCTGCTCGATCCGGGCATCGAGCAGGTTCATGGCCGGCGAGCCCATGAAATCGGCGACAAAGAGATTGGCGGGATTGTTGTAGATTTCGGAGGGCGAGCCGAACTGCTGGAGCACGCCATCCTTGAGCACGGCGATCTTTGTGGCGAGCGTCATGGCCTCGATCTGGTCGTGGGTGACGTACACGATGGTGGTGCCCAGACGCTGGTGCAGGCGCTTGATCTCGGTGCGCATGTCGACGCGAAGCTTGGCATCAAGGTTCGAGAGCGGTTCGTCAAAGAGGAAGACCTGGGGCTTGCGCACCAGCGCCCGGCCCATGGCAACGCGCTGGCGCTGGCCGCCCGAAAGCTGGCTCGGCTTGCGCTTGAGGAGATGGCCGATCTGGAGCGTGTCGGCGACCTCGGCGATGGCCTTGTCGCGTTCGGGCTTGGGCACCCCCCGCACCTCCATGCCGAAGGCGATGTTTCCGGCCACGGTCATGTTGGGGTAGAGCGCGTAGGACTGGAACACCATGGCGATGTCGCGCTTGGAGGGGTGCAGGCCCTCGACCGAGCGCTCGCGAATCTCGATGGTGCCCGAGGTGATGGGCTCGAGCCCGGCGATGGTGTTGAGCAGGGTGGACTTGCCGCAGCCCGAGGGTCCGACGAGGACGAGAAAGCCCCCCTCCTCGATCTCGAGATTGATGTCCTTGAGCACTTCGACCGAGCCGAACGCCTTGTTGAGGTTCTTGATGGCGAGAAATGACATGGCTTACCCCTTGACCGCGCCCGACATCAGACCGCGCACGAAATAGCGGCCCGAGACGATGTAGACGATCAGCGTTGGAAGGGCGGCCAGAATGGCGCCCGCGAAATGGACGTTGTATTCCCGGACACCGGTCGAGGAACTCACGAGGTTGTTGAGCGCAACGGTCATCGGGGTCGAGGTGAAGCCCGAAAAGGAGGCCCCGAACAGGAAGTCGTTCCAGATGTTGGTGAACTGCCAGATGACCGACACCACGATGATGGGGCCCGATGACGGCAGCATGATCCTGAAGAATATCTGGAAGAACCCCGCCCCGTCGATCTGCGCGGCGCGCACCAGCTCGGTGGGGAACGCCGCGTAATAGTTGCGGAAGTAGAGCGTGGTGAAGCCCAGCCCGTAAACGAT
Organism: Pelagibacterium montanilacus; assembly: GCF_003992665.1. GTDB lineage: Bacteria > Pseudomonadota > Alphaproteobacteria > Rhizobiales > Devosiaceae > Pelagibacterium > Pelagibacterium montanilacus. The sequence goes on along the minus strand of NZ_RZMX01000059.1, from coordinate 181,205 downwards.
GTGGACGAGGATGAGCCCCTGGAGCGTGCCGGCCATGCCCAGCATGCCCAGGACGCGGGCCATGGGGATGAGCACGATCTGGAAGGGAATGAAGCAGGCCAGAAGCAGCATGCCGAAGACGATGTTGTGCCCGCGGAACTGCCATTTGGTCAGCACATAGCCGTTGAAGGCCCCGAGGATCGTCGAGATGGTGACGGCGGGCACCACCATCATGATCGAGTTGAGGAAATAGGGGCGCAGGCCGGTGGCCTCCACACCCACCTGGGCGGAGGACCACGCGGTGAGCCAGGGCGCAATCGTCCACTGCTCGGGCAGCGAGAGCATGCCCCCGCTCTGGATTTCGCTCAAGGGTTTGAGCGAGTTGACGACCATGACGTAGAGCGGCAGCAGGTAGAAGCTCGCAAACAGCAGCAGGGCCGCGTAGATGAGGCCCCGGGTCAGCCGGGAATGGGAAATCGCGACGCCGGAACTCATCGTTTGTCCTCCCCGCGCAGCTCGGCATAGAGGTAGGGGATGATGATGGAGAACACCATGATCATCATGATGATGGCCGAGGATGCGCCGATGCCCATCTGGTTGCGGGTGAATGTGTAGGAATACATGAAGGTCGCCGGCAATTCGGTTGCCTGGCCGGGGCCGCCGCCGGTGAGCGCGATCACAAGGTCATAGGACTTGATCGCGAGGTGGGCGAGCACCACGAAGGCCGAGAGGAACACGGGCCGCATCAGCGGGATGACGATGCGGCGATAGATGGTGAAACTGGACGCACCATCGATCTGGGCGGCCTTTATGATCTCGTTGTCGACCCCGCGCAGGCCAGCCAGGAACATGGCCATGACAAAGCCCGAGGACTGCCAGACCGCAGCAAGAACAACGGTGTAGATCGCAAAGGTGCGATCGTGAATCCAGTTGAACCGGAAGCTTTCCCAGCCCCACAGATGCATGGTGTTTTCCAGCCCCACGCCGGGATCGAGGAACCATTTCCAGGCGGTGCCGGTGACGATGAACGAAAGCGCCATGGGGTAGAGATAGATCGGGCGCAGGATGCCCTCGGCGCGGATCTTCTGGTCGAGCAGGATCGCGAGCCCCAGACCGATCACCGTGCACAGCCCGATATAGAGCGTGCCGAAGATGGCGAGATTCATGACCGCCCGGTTCCAGTGCGGCAGCGACCAGAGGCGGATGTAGTTGTCAAACCCCACCAGCCCGTTGGACGGCAGCATGCGGCTGTCGGTGAACGAGAGGTAAGCCGTGTAGGCGATAAAGCCGTACACAAAGAAAAGGATCAGAAAGAAGCTCGGACTCAAGACCAGCTTGGGCAGGAAGTCCTGTAGGCGGCTGCGCGTATCCATGCCGTGGGTTCCTCAACCATGCAGCGACCACGGCCGGCGAAAACGCTCTCGTCCGGACGGAGGGCGAGCGTGGCCACTGGGGCGTAGTCTGCGGGAGGGACGCCCGGAGGACCGGGCGCCCCGTGCCTGTCGATTACATTGCGAACTCGACGGCGTTGGCGAGTTCCTCGGCGGCTTCCTCGGACGTGTACTCACCGTTGAAGTGGGCGGTGATCACGTCGTACATGGCGTTCTTGACGCCGGCCGGGTTGGCGTGACCATGGGCCATGGAGCCAAGCAGGGTGCCGTTCTCGGAGGCTTCGGCGAGGTCGGCCATGGCCTTCTGGCCGCAGGCGTCGAACTCTTCGTCCGAGATGTCGGTGCGGGCCGGAGCCGAGCCCTTGACCGTGTTGAACGCGACCTGGAACTCAGGGCTCATGATCGAGGAGGCCATGGCGAGCTGGGCCGGGACCTGCTCTTCGGCGACAGAGAACATGGCGAACTGGTCGGCGTTGAACGTCACCGCGCCCTGGGTGCCGGGATAGCGGGCGCACTGGAAGTCCACGCCCGGCTCGAGGCCGGCATTGAGGAATTCACCCTTGGCCCAGTCACCCATGAACTGGACGCCGGCCTCCCCGTTGATGACCATGGCCGAAGCCAGGTTCCAGTCACGGCCCGAGAAGTTGTCGTCCACATAGCCGCGCAGGATTTCCATGCGGTCGAACACGTCGACCATGGTTTCGGACCGCAGCGCCTCGAGATCGAGGTCGATCATGGTCTGCTGGTAGAAATCGGTGCCCATGGACAGGACGACGGCGTCAAAGATGGTGGCATCCTGCCAGTCCTGGCCGCCATGGCCGATCGGGGTGATGCCCTGCTCGCGGAAATTGTCGAGCATGGCGATGAGGTCTTCCCAGGTTTCGGGAATCTCGCCGCCGGCCGCTTCGAGCGCGTCGTTGTTGATCCACATCCAGTTGGTGGAGTGCACATTGACCGGCGCGGCGATCCAGTGATCCTCATAGCGCGAGAAGGCTTGGAGCGCTTCGGGGACGACCTCGTCCCAGCCCTGCTCGCTGGCGATCTCGTCGAGATTGCCCAGCGAACCCTCGCGGGCCCAGTCGAGAATGTCAAAGCCGAGCATCTGGACGGCGGTGGGGGCGTTGCCGCCGGTGACACGGGCGCGCAGCACGGTCATGGCGTCCGAGCCGCCACCGCCGGCGACGGGCATGTCCTGCCAGCCGATGCCCTGGGTCTCGAGGTCGGCGCGCAGCACGTCGAGCGCGGCGGCTTCACCGCCGGACGTCCACCAGTGCAGAACCTCCACCTGACCGTTCTCCTGGGCAAAGCCGGGAGAGGCGATCATCAGCGCGGCGAGCGCCGTGCCTGCAAAAAGCTTATTCATAACAATGGTCCTCCCAATGGATCCATGACGAGACATTCGGTCCCGTCGCTTGCACCGCAGCGGCATGATTGCCGTGCGGAATTCCTCCTCACCCCCCGGGCCTTCCGGGCATTCCGCCAGTGCGGTCCTCCGCCCGATGCGCGGCCCTATTGGGGGGTACGACTATAGTCTAATCCGCCGTGCATTGGCTGCCCAGCGGGTATTGTCGGTGCGCGCTACCATTCCCCCCTGAAATCCGGCGCGCGCTTTCCGGTGAAAGCGGCGACGCCTTCCTTGAGATCAGCGGTGCCCGCAACCAGCATCGAGCCGAGCGCCTCGACAGCCGCTCCTGCATCCTCCCCGGAGGCGGCGGCGATCATGAGCTTGGCGGTTTCGGTGGCGGCAGGGCCGCGCGCGGCGATGGCCTCGGCGTAGGCGATCGCGGCAGAGCGCGCCTCTCCGGGCTCCACGACCTTGTCCACGATCCCCAGCGCCAGCGCCTCCTCGGCGGAAAAGACCTCCCCGCCCAGCGCCATGCGGCGCACGAGTCGGGCGCCGAAGCGCGTGACCAGCCGCTGGGTGCCCGACCAGCCCGGGACCATGCCCAACCCGGTTTCGGGCAGGCCGATCTTGATCCCGGTCTGGGCGATGCGGATATCGGCGGCCGCCGCGATCTCGAGGCCCCCGCCCAGAGCGTGGCCGTTGAGCGCGGCAACCACCGGCATGCGCAGGCCGGCGAGCCGGGAGAGCACACGGTGTCCCATGCGCACCCAGTCGTGGCCAAAGGCGTTGGGCGCCATGGCGGCCCAGGCGGTGATGTCCCCGCCCGCGGAAAACGCCTTGCCCGAGCCGGTGAGGACGAGCGCGCGGGCGGAGCTCGCTTCGGCCGCGTCGCAGGCCTCGGAAAGGGCGCGCAGCATGTCGAGGTCGAAGGCGTTGAGCTTGTCGGGGCGCGCGAAGGTGAGGATCGCGATGTGGCCCTCGAGGGAAAGCCCGATGCGGGGATCAGCCATTGACCACCCTCCGCGGCTTTTGCGGCAGGGAGAGGCCCATGGGCCCGGGCGCAAAGAGCGCCGCGTCCATGGTCTTGAGGTCGTCGGCGACCAGAAGCGGGAACGCGGCCTGATCGAGAATGTGGGTCTGGAGGTCTGCGCCCGGGGCGATCTCGGTGACAATGACGCCGGCGTCGGTCAGCTTCATCACGCAGCGTTCGGTGACATAGGTCACGTCCTGGCCCTGGCGCACGGCGCGGGGACCCGAAAAGGTGACGTGCTCGACCTCCTCGACCAGTTTTTTGAGCTTGCCTTCCTTGTCGATAACGAGCCTTCCGTCCTCGGCACGGACCTTGGCGCCGGCATTGAACAGCCCCGAAAAGACGATTTTGCGGGCCCGCGCGGTGATATCGACGAACCCGCCGGCGCCGGCGGTGACGTGGGGGCGGAAGGAAAGCCTCGAGACGTTGACCGAGCCGTCCCGGCCGATCTCAAGGAACGAGAGCAGCGCGGCGTCGAACCCGGCGCCCTGGAAATAGGTGAACTGGTGGGGCGAGGGCACGAAGGCCTCGGCGTTCGCTGCGCAGCCGAAGGCGAAATCGAGAAGCGGAACGCCACCCACCGGGCCCTGCTCGATGACCCAGGTGACCGCGCCGTGCAGCCCTTCCTCGATCAGGATGCGGGGGACGTTGGCGGAGATGCCAAAGCCCAGATTGACCGCCGAGCCGGCCTCGAGCTCCTGGGCGACGCGGCGGGCAATGACCTTCTGGATGGAAAATTCGGGCAGACGGAAGCTGTCCTCGGGCCGGAAGATTTCCCCGGAGATGGCGGGATCGTACTGGGTCTGGGTGGTCTGCTTCTGGTCGGGGTCGACCACGACATAATCGACCAGGATGCCGGGGATACGCACGTCGTGGGGCTTGAGGGTGCCGGCCCTGGCGACCCTTTTGACCTGGGCGATGACGATGCCGCCATTGTTGCGGGCCGCCAGCGCCTGATCGAAGCCGCCCAGATAGGCGCCTTCATGCTCATAGGTGAGATTGCCGCGCTCATCGGCGGAGGTGGCACGGATGATGGCGACCTTTGGCGCGATGGAGCGGAAATAGAGCCATTGCTCGCCATCGAAGGGGACCTTCTCGACAATGGGCCGGGCGGCGGCGGCGGCGTTCATGGCGCAGCCCTCCCGGTCGGGATCCACGAAGGTTTCCAGCCCCACCTTGGTGAGAACCCCGGGGCGCATGGCGGCGGCTTCCCGGTGCATGTCGAACAGGATGCCCGAGGGCACGTTGTAGGCCGCGACGCGGTTTTCGCCCAGCATGGTCCAGATGGCGGGAGGTTCCGCGCTCGAGGGGCCCGAGGGGTACGACCCCGCGATGATGGTGGAGAGCAGGCCATCGCGCGCGATGTGGTCGATGCCCTTGATCCCGCTCATGTCGCCGGCGGCGATGGGGTGCAGGGTGGTGAGGTCGCGCGGGTGGCCGCTCGTCTCGAAGCGTTCACCGATGGCCCTGAGCATGGCATCGGGACAGCCGAGCCCGCTCGAGGACGAGATGGTGACGACCGCCCCGTCGGGGATCAATTCGGCTGCCTGGGCGAGGGAAATCTGCTTGGTCATGGGTGCGGTCAAAGCTTGGGGTCTATTCTGACGGCACGGCCGGTGCGGGTGGATTGAAGCGCGGCGAGCCCCGAGGCGAGCGACCAGATGCCATCTTCGAGCGTGGCGGCGGGCTCGCCCTTGCCGGCAATGGCCGCGTGGAATCTGGCGACCCCGCGCTCATAGAGCCCGACCCGGTCGATCTCGATTGGGGCCTGCCCCTCCTCATTGCGCAGCACCACGTCACCGACGGCGCGCTGGGTCATGCAATCGCTGGCGATCAGCGAGCCCTCGGTGCCGTGGACCTCAAACCCTGTGCGCGCGTAGCGGATGGTGAAGGCGTCGTGGAACTGGGCGATGAGCCCGGAGCGGAAGCGGAAGGTGCCCATGACCCCGTCTTCGATACCTTCGGCACTCATGCCGCCGGACTGGGCAAAGGCGATGACCTCCTCGGGATCCTCACCCAGAACGAAGCGCAGGGTATCGAGATCGTGGACGGTGATATCGAGAATGACCCCGCCGCCGGCATCGGCGCGCTGGAGGCGCCAGCCCTGGAGATGCTCGGGGAGATAGACCGCGTGGAAAACCCGCGCGGCGAGCGGGCGCCCGATCCGGCCCTCGGCGATGGCGGCGCGCATGGCGCGGTGGGTGGCGGCGTTGCGCAGATGATGATTGGTGGCCATGACGACGCCGGTTTTCGCGGCCTCGTCGCGCATGGCGATGGCGTCCTCAAGCCGGGTGGCCAGCGGCTTTTCGCACAACACGTGCTTGCCGGCGCGGGCGGCGGCGACCGCCTGCTCGCGGTGAAGCTCATTGGTGGTCGAGATGTAGACCGCGTCGATATCGGGATCCGAGACGATCTCATCGAGGCTGGTGGTGGAGCGGGCGATGCCGTTTTCCGCCGTATAGGCCGCGCCGCGCGCCGCATCGGAACTCATGACCGCGGCGACCTCGCCGCTGTTGGCGCGGATGGCGCCGATGACCCATTCGCGCGCAATGGTGCTGGCTCCGATGAGGCCCCATCTGGTCATGCCGATATCTCCTGAATTCTGGTATTGGCCTGCCCTGCCCCGCAGCTTGCGCGGACCACGAGGCGGACGGGGGTAACGATGTGCTCGGGCGCAGGCGCGGACCCGATCTGGCGCAAAAGCAGTTGCGCGGCTTTCTGGCCCATGCCGTGGGGATCGACCGAAATGGTGGTGAGCGCGGGCACGGTTGACGCGGCCTCGATGACGTTGTCGAAGCCCGTGACGGCAACGTCACGGCCCGGTTCGAGCCCGGCAGCGCGCAGCCCGTCACAGACGCCGAAGGCCACCGCGTCGTTGAACGCGGCGATGGCCGTGGGGCGCTGGGCCGAGGCGAGCAGCGCGCCGACCGCTTCGCGCCCGCCGGCGCGCGAGGGCAGCGCGGGAAACACCCATTGATCGCGGACCGCAAGGCCAGCCTCGTCCATGCCCCGGCGGAACCCGCCGAGCCGTTCGGTGAAAATCGAGATGTCGGGGCGTCCGCCCACAAAGGCGATGTCGCGATGCCCCATCCCTGCAAGGTGGCGCACCACCATGGCAAGGCCCGCCGCATTGTCGGAAACCAGCGAGGAGAGGTGCGGGCCCGAGACGTAACGCGCGGCAAAGACCACGGGAATGCCCGCATCGACCAGCGGCTGGAAATCATCGGGGTCCGTGCCGTGCGCGGGCGAGACGATGAGTCCGGCGATGCCGTGTTCGTGCATGGTGGAGATGACGGCGCGCTGGCGGTCGAGGTTTTCCCCGGTGTGGGCCAGGAACTGGATGTAGCCCGCGGACTCCACGATGTTGTCCATGCCCACGGCCATTTCGGCGAAAAAGCTGTTGGTCAGATCGTTGACGACGATGCCGATGATCCGGGAGCGGGACTGGCGCAGATTGGCCGCGCCGCGGTTGTAGACATAGCCCAGCGAGCGGATGACCGAATTGACCTTGATGCGCGTGGCCTCGCTGACCAGCGGCGAGCCCTGGAGCACCAGCGACACCGTGGATTTGGACACCCCGGCGGCACGCGCAATGTCGATGACGGTCACCTTGCCCTTGCCAGCCATTGCCGAAATGACGCTCCTCCCGCCCCGCCTTTTCCGGGGGCTGTTGGGGCGCAATTTATTGGAACGATCCAAATTGTCAATGCGGGGCGACGTGGGGTTGAAGGGGATTCTGCCGGACAGTGGAAACGCGGGTTCCGGGGCCCAGATTATTAGATTGATTATATTGATTTTTCTACGAAGCCAATGGCACTCAAGTTTTGCCTGGACGGGGGCTGCAGGGGCTGCTGCTTCTGTTCCAGCGGGCACCTATAAATGGAACGTTCCAAATCTGATGGGTTTGCCCCATGTCAGTTTTGCCCGGCCTTGAAGGGGATCGGGAGCCTGTGCGAGGGTAAGGGCACCCTACCGATCCCGCCCGCTTTTGCCCCAGATGGACACCAAGGCCTCCCCATGACCGATGGACACCGCCCGCGACTCGGCATCGTGATGCCGGACGATCCGATCGCCTCGGAGTTGCATTCCCCATCCATATGGCTGGCCGGGCGCGGCCGGACCGACGTGGATGCGCTGACGCTGCTTTCGCCCATGTGCGGGGGGCATTTCGAGGACGATCTGCTGGCCACCGGGGACATCGAGCGGATCGGCCCGGTGGGACGTGAGCTGGCCGCGCAGGGGTGCGACGCGGTGATCTGGGCATGCACAAGCGGCAGCTTCATCGGCGGGCTCGACTGGGCCAAGCGCCAGCGCGACGACCTGGCGCGGTCGGCGGACCGGCCCGCGAGCTCGACGACGCTCGCCTTCATCGCAGCGCTCAAGGCGCTGGGAGCGACCCGCGCGCATCTTCTGGGCGCCTATCCCGAGCCGGTGACCTCGGCTTTCGTCAAATGCCTCCGGGCAGCAGGGGTGAGCGTGGGCCAATCCCGGGCGCTCGGCGCGCCGGACGGGCCCCATTCCTTCATGCTGCCGCTGGGCGACCTCCTGGCCGAATTCGCCGCCAGCCTGCCGCAGGGGGAACGCGACGTGCCGATCCTCATTCCCGATACGGCGATCAACACGCTCGACCGGATCGAAGCGTTCGAGGAGATGACCGGTCGTGTGGTTCTGACCGCCAATCAGGTGACGCTCTGGCACGGGCTGGGGCTGGTCGGTGCCGACACGCGGATTGCAGGCGCTGGCGCGCTGATGGCTCTCGATCCGGCACCAGAATCGCACGCACAGGAGACGACATGATACCCGAGACGATGAAAGCGGTGCTGCTGACCGGCCATGGCGGGCTCGATGCGCTGGAGTATCGCGAGGACGTGCCGGTGCCCCGGCCCGCGCGCGGCGAAGTGCTGATCGAAATCACCGCCTGCGGGATGAACAACACCGATGTGTGGGTGCGCGAGGGCGCCTATGGCAGCGAGACCGACCCGGGGGCGGTATCCTCATGGCGGCGCGGGCGGTCGACGCTCACCTTCCCGCGCATTCAGGGGACGGACACGGTGGGCCGGATCGTGGCGGTGGGCGAGGATGTGCCCGAGAGCCGGATCGGGGAGCGGGTGATCGTCGATTTCAGCCTTTACAACCGCGACGACGACAGCCTGCGCGACATCGACTATATCGGCCACGGCCGGGATGGCGGCTATGCGGAATATACCGCGATCCCATCGGAGAACGCGCACGCGACCAGTGCGGGGATGACCGATGCGGAGCTGGCGACCTTCTGCTGCGCGTATCTGACCGCCGAGCAGATGCTGGAGCGGGCGCAGGTGGGCGCCGGCGAGCGGGTGCTGGTGACCGGCGCATCGGGCGGGGTGGGATCGGCCATCCTGCAATTGTGCCGGGTGCGCGGGGCGATCCCCTATGCGGTCTCGACGCCCGACAAGGCGGAAAAGCTGATCGCCATCGGGGCGGAGGCGGTGATCGCGCGCGATAGCGAGGATCTGGTGGCCGCCGTCGAGGACGCGACGGGCGGGGCCGAGATCGACGTGGTGGCCGACCTCGTGGCGGGCCCGATGTTTAACGATCTGCTGCGCATCCTGCGGCCAGAGGGCCGCTACACCACGGCGGGCGCGATCGCCGGGCCGGTGGTGTCGCTGGATTTGCGGACCATGTATCTCAAGCAGCTCCAGCTTCACGGATCGTCCCAGGGCACGCGCAAGGATTTCGCGCGGCTGCTCGGGCATATCGAGGCGGGGCGGATCAAGCCGCTGCTGGCGGGCACCTATCCGCTGTCGGGTTTTCACGATGCCCAGCGGGACTTCATGAGCAAGGGGTTCGTGGGCAAGCTGGTGGTGGTGCCCGACGCAAAATGGGACGCGGCGCACGCACCGCGACGCTGACGGCGGAGCCGATCAGGAGGCGGGGATGATGAACTCGGAGGTGACTTCGAGGGCCTTGTCCTCGCGCACTGCTGTGCCCTCGGGGGCAGTATGGCCGGCAAGGGTCCGGTCGCGCCGGGCGATGAGATCGGCGATCTCGGTCTGGTAGGCGGCGATGACCGCGGTGAGCCAGCGATTGACGAGGTAGGAGGGGCGCGGCATGTGCACGTCGAACCGCCCCAGAAGGGCGATGGTGGGGGCCGCATCGAGCCAGTCGTCGCCCACAACCCATTGGTTGACGGTAAAGAGCCGCACCAGCCGGCCATAAGGGTCCACTCCGATGGCGATGAGGTGGTGGATGGGTCCCTCGCGGCCATCGGGACGCACGAAGCAATGGAAGTGGCCGTGCTCGAGAGGCGTTTCGCCCTCGGGGACCGGGTGGCAGTGGTAGAACCACTGCGCGCCGGTCGCCGGGTCGAAGACATCGCCTTCCGGATAGTGCGCCCAGGTGGCGATGTTGCCCGCATCGCGCAAGGTTTCGGTGACGACCGTGAGCCCGCCCTTGGCGAGGACGGTTTCGCACAGGGCGATTTCCCTCATGGCCAGGTCGCGGTCCTCGCTCATCAGTCCTGCTCCACGAGGTCGGGCGCTTCGGTCGCGCCTTCGGGCATTGGCGCGGGGGCCGGCGGCGGCGCGGCGAGCGCAGGCTCGGCGGGCGCGCTCTCGGGCATAGGTGCGGGCGGCGGCGGGGGCGCGGCCAGTTCGGACTGCCCCTGCCCGTCCCCTTCGTCCCCGGACGGCATGGGAGCCGGCGGAGGCGGCGGGGCCGCGAGCGAAGGCGCCCCGGCGGCGCAGGGGGCGGCTGCAGGGGGCGGCGGGGGCGCGGCCAGAGGCGCACCGGCAGCGCAGGGCGCAGCGGCGGGGGCTCCTGCGGCACAGGGCGCCGCAGCCGGAGCGCCGGCTGCGCATGGGGCTGCGGCCGGGGCGCCGGCAGCGCAGGGCGCGGCACCGGCAGCGCAGGGCCCTGCCGCGCTCGATTCGCTCTGGGCGACGCTGGCCGTGGGAGCGGGCAGCGGATGGGTGACGTGATCGGCAACGATGGCCACGGAGGTGACCGCCAGCGCGGCGCCGAACAGCAGGGTATTGCGCGGGGAACTCATTTGCGGACCAATCCATCCAGACCGAACAGGGGACGCAGCCAGATGCCGGCGAACGAGCCGACGAAAGCGGCAGCGAACCAGAGCCAGCCATGCAGGCTGCCCGAGGCGATGCCTGAGAACAGCGCCCCGATATTGCAGCCGAACGAGAGGCGTGCCCCATAGCCCATGAGCAGCCCGCCGATCGCGGCGGCGACCAGCGAGGGGAATGGGACCTTGACCCTGGGCGCGAACTTGCCCGCAAGCGCGGCGGTGAGCGCGGCGCCCAGGATGATGCCGAAATTCATCACCGAGGTGTTGTCGGCCAGAACCGAGATCGAGAGCGCCTGGGCCTGAGCCGGCCATGTCCAGAATTCCCAGCTCGCGACGGGAATGCCGACCGTGTCGGCGATCTTGGCGCCCCAGAGGCCGAATCCGTAGGTGATCGACCACGGATGGCCGGCGACCAGAAGGGTTGCGACGTTGAGGATGGCGAGCGCCATGCCGGCGCCGACCAGCGGCCAGGGTCCGCGCAGAAGCCAGGTCCAGCCTTCACGGCGCGGGGCGGGCTCGGGCTCGATATTGCCATGGGCGCGCTTTTCGATGACCCAGGTGAGCGCGGCGACCGCGCCAAGGCCAATGAGGGTGACGAGGACGGCAAGCCCGGTGCCCAGTTCGGACCCGATGCTGATGGCCGGCAGGCTGGGCTGACCGAGCCACCAGGGCAGATGGGCAGTGCCCACCACCGCGCCGACGATGAAGAAGGCGAGCGTGACCAGCATGCGCGAGGAGCCCCCGCCCACGGTAAAGAGCGTACCCGATCCACAGCCACCGCCCAGCTGCATGCCCAGCCCGAAGATCGCCGCGCCGATCAGGACCGAAAGGCCCACGGGCGCGAGCGCGCCGACCAGCGGCTGACCGCCGACGCTGCCGGCGGCCAGGAGCGGGATCATGGCGATGGTGGCGACCCCGATCATGAGCATCTGGGCGCGCATGCCACGGCCGCGGCGCTCAACGACCATGCGGCGCCAGCCGCCGGTGAAGCCGAAGGCACCGTGATAGAGGGCGGCGCCCAGCCCACCACCGATGGCGAACAGGGTTGCCTGGCGCAGATCCACGGCCAGCATGATGGCGATGAACCCGATGACCAGCCCCAGCCCGGCGACAAGCAGCGGGCCCTTGTCGGCGATGGCGGGGGGCAGGAAGTCGGGACGATCCATAGCGATATTGGACATGACACTTGCTTTTCGTTCGGCGTGAACGCCGTTGAGTCTTCGTGGCCTGCCATCCGGCGGCGATCAGGAGCCCGGCAGGCAGGGAGTAAACGCACAGATGCCCCGACGAGGCGCCGGGGCATCTGCCGATCCGCGGGACGCGGACTTATTCGACAGGACGCTCCGGATCCTGCGTCCATTCGGCCATCGAGCCGTCATACATGGAGGTCTGCTTGTTGCCCAGAACCTCCGAGAGCCCGAACCAGGCGACCGAAGCCCAGTGACCGGTGTTGCAGAACGCGATGTTTTCCTCTTCCGAACCCAGGCCCACGGCCTCGACCAGCGCGGCGACGGTCTCGGGCTGGGCAAAGCGCGCATATTCGGCGCTGTAGAACTCGGAATGGGGAATGTTGATCGACCCCGGGATGGTGCCCGCAGTGGCAACGACGCCGCTCTTGGACTCGCCGCGATACTGCTCCACCGGACGGCCATCGACAAGAGTCACGCCCTCTTCGAGCGCGGCAACGACCTCGTCGGTGGTGGCCAGCAGGTCTTCCTGAAGATCGACCGAGAACTCGGCGGCTTCGGGAGCCGCGACTTCGGCTACGCGCTCGCCGCCCACGGCGTCGTACTGACGCCAGCCACCATCGAGGATCGAGACCGCATCATGGCCAAGATACTTGAAGGTCCAGTAGACGCGGGTCGCGCCGCCCATCTCCGAGGAATCGGTGCCCCAGGGGACGATCACGACGTGGTCGTCATTGTCGATGCCGAGTCCTTCGATCAGCGCGGTGATTTCCTCGACGGGGGGCAGCTTGCCCGGAACGCCATCGAGATCAGTGCGCCAGCCGGCCGAGCCATAGGGCGCGACGACGGAATTGGCGAGGTATGGGCTGTCGCCGAGATCGGTGCCGTCGATGTCATCACGGATGTCGAGGACGACCACGTTCTCGGTGCCGGCATTGGATTTGAGCCAGTCGGCGTCGACAAGCGGGGTGATGTCGGCCTGGGCGAAGACCGGGCCGGAGACCAGCGCGGTCGAAGCAGCCAATGCCATGAAAGCCAGACGCATTTGAAACTCCTCAAGTGTTTCGAGTGTGGCCGCATACTCGTCCAAACCGGCCCGATACGCGAGGTCTGGCCATCCAATTTTTCGTGAGGCCGCGAAATGGGTTGCCCCTTCCGGCTCGGATGCGAGCATGGCGTTTCCGGCGCCCGCCGGCAGACTGGAGCCAGGCGCAGGGCAGGTGCGGAGGACGACGCGTCGACAGGCGAGAGGGTTAACCCTTGGTAAACTTTGCCCTTGAAAACCGCGCCCGGTCTGAGAGTATCGCGCGCGCCAGCGGCCCTGACTTGAGGAGGGGGCAAGCCGGTTCCTAGATCGCCTTCACCCGGACGTGCCATGACGCAATCGCTGGCCAGCTTATTGGGCACAACCGAGCTGTTCAGCGGCCTGTCTGCTGCCGACCGGTCGGCTATCGTGGACAATGCCACCCGGCGGCACATCCCGCGCGGCGCGCTGGTGGGGCGCGAGGGCGAGCGTGCCGAGGTGATGTATCTCGTCCTGCAGGGTCGGTTCGAGGTGCTGGGTACTGGCGTCCATCCTATGGCCGAGATCGGACCGGGAGAGCCGATTGGGGTAGTCGCCTTCTTTTCCGGCGAACCGCACGCCGCCGATGTGAGGGCCGCGCGCGACAGCGAGGTGCTGGCCTTTACCCGGCCGGTCTATGACACAATCGCCCAGAACGTGCCCTCGATTTCCCGGGTCATGCTCAAGGTACTGGGCCGGCGGCTGGCCCGCACGCCGGCATCCGCCCTGCCCCCGGTGCGGCGCGCGGCGCGCACTATAGGGGTGTGCATGGCCGGGGCGACGCCGATTCCCCACACCCTGCTCGAGATGTTGCTGGAGCGCTTGGGCGCCGAGAGCAAAACCGCAATCGTCCGGCACCGGGACATGCCGTCCGGGTTCGACCCAAGTGATGGCGCGGCGCTGACCGCGTGGCTGACCGGGCGCGAGAAGGACAACGACCAAGTCGTGATGGTGACCGGGGAGGGCACCCCACCCTGGGACCGGGCGATTCTGCGCCAATGCGATCACCTGTTGCTGGTCGGGGCGATGGACGAGGCCCGGTACGGGCCGGTGCCGCACGGCGCACTCGAAGCCTATGGGCTCTCGCAGTTTGGTCCGCACAATGTGGGGCTGGTGATCTGGCGCGAGCGCGGCAGCTCGGCCATCGTCAACACGAGCCATTTCCTCGAAGAGCGCGCCGTGCACCTTCACCATCACGCGGCGCTGGACCGGCCCGAGGATGTGGCGCGGATCGCCCGGTTTACGGCCGGCAAGGCGCTGGGCGCGGTGCTGGGGGGCGGCGGGACGCTCGGGAGTGCCCACAAGGGCGCGCTGCGGGCGCTTGGCGAGACGGGCGCGGTGTTCGACATGTTCGGGGGCACGGGCATCGGGGCCTGCGTGGCGCTGGAAATGGCGCGGGGCAAGGCGCCGGCCGCCATTGCGGCGGATATCGAAGACATGCTGGTGCGCTCGCGGGCGCTGGCCCGGTCGGGCACCCCGTTGCAATCGGTATACGACCATCGCCATTTCGAGGCCGCGCTGAGGAAGCGCCATGGCAATGGGCTGATCGAGGACCTGCCGCTGCAGGCCTTCCTTGTATCGGCGAACCTGTCCACCAACGCCCCGGTGCTTCATCGTGACGGGCCGGCCTGGCAGGGCATCCGTGCCGCGACCGCCCTGCCCGCAGTTCTGCCGCCCTGGGTGACGGCAGCGGGCGAAATCCTGGTCGACGGCGGCATGGCCGACAATCTGCCGCTCGGGCCCATGCGGGCGCTGAAAGCCGGCCCCAACATCGCCATCGCGCTATCGGGCCAATCGGATTGGCGCCTCGCGCCCCGTCCCGAGGCAGGAACCACGCGCCGGGGGCTGGTCTTGCGGCGTCAGAAGCCCGAGGACTTCCCGCCGATCGCCGAGGTTCTGGCACGCTCGATGATGGTGACGCGCCAGCCGGGACGGGACGGGCCGGATATGGGCGGAGACCTCGTGCTTTATCCGCCCGCGGCGCCCGGCGGATCGGGCATGCGTGGCCCGGAGCAGGAGGAAGCCGCCTATCGGTCGACCATGGAGGCGATCTCGGCGGCGGGCGGGATCGAGGGGTTTCTGGCAGGCAAGCGGCCGGTGGAGCCGGCGGTCAAGGGCCAGGGCAGCAAGACCTCCGGTCAGCCGCCCAGCGCGTAGGTTTCGCCCTGACGCGCGACAAAGCCCTGTTTCCAGCGGCGGCCGATCTGGCCCGATATGGTGGCGAGGTCGGTATCGACCCTTGTGTGCTGGTGGTGAATGGTGCCGAAGCGGCGCACCCCGGCCTTGACCGCAAGTTCGCCCGCGGTCTGCCAGTCCCCATGGCCCCGGCCCTGACGGGCGGCATATTCGGCCGGGGTGTAGGTGGCATCGACCAGCGCCAGATCGACTCCCTCCATCAACGCGACTGCGGCGCTGTCGCCGGCCAGATCGCCGGGCTCGAAATCGGGGAGATAGGCCAGGCTGCCCTGCCCTTGCGAGACCCTGATGCCCAGCGCCCCGCCCGGGTGGTTGAGCGCGGCGGCGGTGACGGTGAACGGGCCGATCTCCATGGTGCCGGCGGCCAGAGCGTGGACCTCGGTGCGGGCGGGATAGTCGGCGAGGGACATGGGCAGAAGCGGCGGGGAGAACAGCGCGGCGGGATCGAAGGCTGCCCAGATGTGGATTTCGGCGTCGGCGCGCGAAAGGGGCCCAAAGAAGGGCAGGCCCAGAAGGTGGTCCATGTGGCCGTGGGTGATCAGAACATCGATTCGGGCGGGAAGCGCCGTCTCGAGTTGCAGCCCCAAGCGGATCATGCCGGTTCCCGCGTCGAGAACCAGCAGCCGGTCCCCCGACCGGCAGGATACGCAGCAGGTATCGCCCCCGAAGCCAACAAATTGCGAGCCAACAGCGGGTGCGGACCCTCGCACACCCCAGATCGACACGTCCATGCCACGGACCTCCCCCGTCCTCGAACACGGTGGAGAGCGTCCTGCCCATGGGGGCCGGTGTCAATCGTAAAAACCGCAGGCCAGAGCTGCGGGCAGCTCCGGCCTGCGGATATTGGCTCAGGACGGGTGGAATTGCACCACCACGCGCTCGGCGAAGATGGGTGCGCAGTATTCCTCGAAAAAGCTCTGGTGCTCGCGGGATTCGGCGTAGTTGCGGTATTCCTCGGGGGAATCGAACTCCATCACCAGCCCGACATCGTAATTTCCCCGCAGGCCGTGGCGGCCCACATGTGATTCCCCGCCCGCGCCTTCGTTTCGCCCGATATACCAGGTGCGGATCATGGGCAGGGAGCGGGCAAAGCCGGGGAACGCCTTCATATAGGCGTCTATGGCGTTGGGGTCGGCGTCGTCCTTGAACTTCAGGATGGCCATGTGGCGGAACATTTCTTTCTCCTCTTTTTGGGTTTGGTAGCTGGTTCAGGTGGCGAGCCACCCGCCGTCGACGCGGATTTCCGCGCCGGTGACGTAGTCCGATGCCGAGGAAGCCAGGAAGACAGCCGCGCCTCCCAGATCTTCGGGGCGGCCGAGCCGCTTCATCGGGATGCGCGACATTACCCAGGCGTGGCGCTCGGGATCGGCGAAGAGATCGCTGGTGAGCGCGGTGTGGAAATAGCCCGGGATGATGGTGTTGACGGTGATGGCGTGCGCCGCGTTTTCCGCCGAAAGCACGCGGGCGAGCCCGGCCAGCCCGCTTTTGGCGCTGGCATAGGCGCCCACATTGGCAATGCCGATATGGGAGTTGAGCGAGCCGATGAAGATGATGCGCCCCGGAGCATTGCGGGCGCGCAGGCGCAGCACCGTCTCGCGGGCCAGAAGGAAGGCGGCGCGCGAGTGGATGGCGGCGATCTGGTCCCATTCCTCGGCTGCGAGCTCGACGAGGGGCTTGCGGATCTGGTGACCGGCGGCGTGGATCAGAATGTCGAGCCCGCCCAGCGCGGTATCGGCCTCGTCAACGAGGCGCTCGGGGCCCTGGGGTTCGAGAAGGTCGGCGGCAAGGGCGATGGCCTCGCCGCCCAGAGCGGTGATCTCGGCGACCGCCGATTCGCGCTCTTCGGCGTTGCGCCCGGCAATCGCGACGCGGGCGCCGGCGCCGGCCAGCGCGTGGGCCATGGCCTTGCCCAGCCCGCGCCCGCCGCCGGTAACGAGCGCGGTGCGGCCGGAAAGATCGAACATCTGGCTCATGGCATCACCTCCCAGGCGTCCCCGGCATCGCGGATATCGAAGATGCGCGCGGCGGTGCGGCCCATCACGGCGCGCCGCTCATCGAGGGACAAGCCTGCAACGAGGGCGTCGAGCGCTTGCCAGACAGCCTCGTAGGACGGGGCGGCGGCGGTGACGACGGGCCAATTGCTGGCCGCCATGACGCGTGAAGCGCCGAAGCAGTCGAGAAGGTGATCGGCGTAGGGGCGCAGGGCGTCGGTGTCCCAGCGCCAGCCGCGCAACACGTCCAGCCCGACCGAGAGCTTGATGGCGACGTTGGGCAGGCTCGCGGCGCGGCGGATGCGGGCACCCCATGCACCCAGCGGGGCGCCGACGGGCGGACGGCCCATATGGTCGACGACCACCGAGAGACCGGGATGGCGGGCGGCGGCGTCCAGCACCGCATCGAAGCGGGCATCGTCGGTGGGCACGAGATCGAGCACGAGAGCCCGGTCGGCCAGCCGCGCGATGGAGGCCTTGACGGTGTCCTGGCGCAGCCAGTCGGGGTCGGGTTCGAAATTGATCAGATGCCGGATGCCGCGCAGCTTTCCGCAGACCGCGAGTTGGTCCAGCGCCGCGTCGAGCCCGTCGGGATCGGTGAGATCGACCCAGCCCACGAGCGCGCCGATAAAGCCATTCCGGGCGGCGAGGTCGGCGAAGTGTATGGATTCGGCGGCATCGTTGCGCGATTGCATGAGGACCGCCGAGCGCACGCCGGCGCGCTTGCGTCCGGGTTCGAGATCGGCGGGCGCAAAGCCCCGGCGCAGGGGCGTAGCGACATCGTCGGGCCAGTCGTGGACGGCGTGGTCGGCGTCCCAGAAATGGAGGTGCGCGTCGATCATAGGGGAGCCCTTTGCGCGAAATGGAGGGTGACCTGGCGTTCGGAAACCGCGGCACAGAGCGCGGCGAGGAGCGTGACCCCGGCCATGACCATCCAGCCGACGGGATAGGCAGTGACGCTGACCAGCCAGCCAAAGCCCAGGGGTCCGAGGACGGCGCCCGAGAAGACGCCCGCCTGGGTGATGCCCGTGGCCGAGCCGGCGGCGCCGAGATTGGCGCGCACGATCGCGAGAATCGAAAGCGCCGACCAGCCCCAGCCCATGCCGAAGGCAAGCAGTGCGCCAAGGACGATCATGGGGAGGGCATCGGATGAGGCGAGGATTCCATAGGCCAGCGCGCCGGCCAAAAACATGATTGCGACGGTGGGCAGGAGCGGCAGTCGGTTGTGATCGGCGCCATAGCCCGAGGCGAGGCGCACGAGGATCGAGGCGGCGCTGCCCACGGCCAGAACGATGCCGGCGGTGGCCGGGCTGTGCCCGCTCGCGACGATGGAAGGGGACAGGAAGGCGGCCATGGCGTTGGCGCTGCCCGCGCCGAGTCCGGACATCAGCGCCAGCCAGAGGAGCGTGGTGCGCGGCAGCCTGGCGGCGCGTCCGCCCGCCTCGGTGACCGGGCGGATGCCCCGGCGGGGGCAGAGCGCCATGACCACCAGCGCGATCAGCGCGGCGATGGCGAAGGCCCATTGCCAGCCGAGATTGACCCCGATGACCGGCACGGCAAAGCCGCCGAGCATGGTGGCGAGGGGAATGGAGGATTGCTTGATGCCGAAGGCGAGGCCCTGGCGGTCATGGGCGACCTGACGGGCGACGACGACATTGGTGGCGGGCTGGACGAGCCCGTTTGCCGCGCCGGCCACGCAGAGCGATGCGATCATCACCCACCAGTGCCCGCCCACCGCCGCGATCAGCGCGGCCATGGCTCCCACCGCCAGCAGGGACACGCGGGTGAGGCGCCAGGCGTCCGTGCGGTCGGCCAGCGGCGCGAGGACGGCCGAGCCGGCCGCAGAGGCAGCGTAAAAGAGCGCCACGGCAAGCCCGAGGCCGAAGGCGTCGAGCCCCATATCGGCCATGATGAGCGGGGAGAGACTGCCCAGAAGGAAAACCGGCAGCATGACGGCGGTCTGGGCGGCGAGGGCCAGCGCGAGGGCCGGCCCTCCCCGTGTGGCGTCGAGGCTCATTGCATGGGCTCGACGCGTTCGACCCATACGAGCCCGGCCAGCGCGTCGAGGTTTTCCGGGCTGACGTTGCGCAGGCGGAAGCGCCTGATACCCCCGTCCCGGCCCGAGAACACGCCATAGCGGGCGAGTTGCTCGTTGTGGAAGCGCTCGGGGTCGAAATCGAGGACCACGACGACGTTGACCGGCTCGCCCGTGCGGAGCGATGGGTCCACCCGGTCGCCGCTGGTGAGCCAGCCCGCGAGCCCCTGGCCCGAGATGATGAGCCAGATCAGAAGGATGCCCAGCGCGAGCCTTCCGGTCGCGCCGTTGACGAGTGTGCGCCGCCAAGTGTGGGGCTTGAGCGTGGAGGCGGTCATGGTCAGGCTCCTTTCGCGCCGGGCGTGACGAGACCCCAGCGTTCGATGGTGCGACGCTCGAGCGGGACGAGTATGAGCCGGTCCATCAGAAGGCTCAAAAGCCCGATGACGACGCAGCCGGCCAGGATGATGTCGGCCCGGTGGAATTCGGCGGCGTGGAAGATCATCTGGCCCAGCCCCGAGGATGCGCCCACCAGTTCGGCGGCGATCAGCGCCCGCCACCCGAAGCCAAGGCCCGAGCGGATGCCCGACATGATGTAGGGCATGGCGCCAAAGGCAGTGACGTTGAGGATGGTGTGGAGCCGGCTGCCTCCCAGCGTGCGCACGCCCAGCTCGAGCACTTCCGAGACGAGCTGGACGCCCAGCACCGTGTTCTGGAAGACGAGGAAGAACACCGTGTTCCAGATCAGGAAGATAAAGAGCGCCGGGCCCAGCCCCAGCCAGCCGATGACCAGCGGAAGCCAGACGATGCCCGAGATGGCCGAAAAGAAGATGACCAGCGGATAGACGAACTCGGCGGCCCGCTTGTTGAGCCCGACGAGGAAGCCCAGAAGCACCCCGGTGACGATGCCGACCGAGACGCCGGCGACGAGCCGGCCAAGGCTGGCGATGATATGGCCGAGCAATTCCCCGCTGGCGGTGATCTGCCAGAGGGTCTGGGCGACGGTCCAGACCGGTGGGAGCGTGCCCATGTTGGGACGGACGATGGCCCAGTAGATCGTCCAGCCGGCCAGCAGCAGGACGAAGGGAATGGCGGGAAGGATCATCCAGACGATGTCCCTGCCCCGCACCGGCTTGCGGGCGGGCTTGTGTGCGATCGCGGTCATTTGCGCAGGACCCCCCAGCGTTCGAAGGTGAGGCTTTCGATGGGCTGGACGATCAGCCGGTCGACGATGATGTAGAGCACGCCGATCACGATCATGCCGCCGATGATGCGGTCGATCTGGCCGAAGGTGCGGGCCCCGAAGATGAGATCGCCCAGCCCGCCCTGGCGGACGAGCATTTCAGCGGCGATCAGCGCCCGCCAGCCATAGCCCATGCCGAGCCGGAGCCCGACGAGGATCGAGGGCAAGGCGCCGGGAAGATAGACGTCCCGGACCACGCGCAGCCGGCTGGCCCCAAGTGTCTGGAGCGAAAGGGCGTATTCGCGCGGGATGGCCCGCACACCCACCATGGTGTTGAAGATCACCGGCACGACAAGGGTGTAGACGACGATGACCAGAATGGTGGTGTCGGAGAACCCGAACCAGATGATGGCCAGCGGCAGCCAGGAAATGCCCGAGACGCCCTGAAAGAAGCGCAGGAACAGATCGAGCGAGCGCGCCACGTATTTGTTGGCGCCCACCGCAAAGCCGAGCGGAACCCCGACACAGGCCGAAAAGATGATGGCCACGGCGATCGCGTAAAGGCTGGTTGCCGCGTAATCGGCGAGAATGCCGCGCGAGAACAGGGTCCAGAGCGCGCCGAGCACATCGGGCGGTGCGACAAGGACCCGGTCGTCGAGGTCAAAGGCGATCTTGATGGTCCACCAGATCGCGACGAGCACGACGAAGGGCAGCAGAAAGCTGAATTTGCCCGCCACCAGGCTGAACCCGCCAATCCGGAAGGGATCGTGCATGGGAACAGCGCGGGCATGGGATGCCTGTGCCATGGTCATCCCGCCGCCTCCAGCGCAACGGGCGCGGAGTCCTTTTTATGGGCGGTCTTTTCCTCGCGAACGAGGCGAAGAACCTTCTCGACGATGGCCTGCATGTCGGTGTCGGTGGTGAAGCTCTCCCAGTCGCGCCCGCCGGGGGTGCGGCGGGGCACCTCGATGGACGCCTTGATGGTGCCGGGCCGCCGGCTCATGACCAGCACCCGATCGGCCAGGAACACCGCCTCGTCCACCGAATGGGTGATGAAAAAGACGGTCTTTTTCGTCTGGTAGCTGAGCGAAGCGAGCTCCTCCTGGAGGGTGAGCCTGGTCATGGCATCGACGGCGGCGAAGGGCTCGTCCATGAGGATGACGTCGGGGTCGGCGGCCCAGGTGCGGGCCACCGCGACGCGCTGCTTCATGCCGCCCGAGAGTTCGTGGGGATAGCGGTCCTCGAACCCCACCAGACCGGTGAGCTCGATCAGGCGCTTGACCGTGGCGTCGATTTCCTGACGCGGGGCCCGGGCGATCTCAAGCCCGTGGGCGATGTTCCGGCGCACGGTCCGCCAAGGCAGGATGGCCAGCTCCTGGAAGACCACCCCGCGGTCCCTGCCCGGCCCGGTGACGGGCGCGCCGTCACACAGGATGCGGCCATGGGTCGGGTCGATGAACCCGGCTATGGCCTTGAGCAGGGTTGTCTTGCCGCAGCCGCTGGGGCCGACGAGCGTGACGAACTGGCCCGCGGGGATGGTGAGGTCGACCCTGCCGGTTGCCTCGATGGGACCGTCGGCAGAGTCGAAGATGTGCTGAAAGTTCTCGACGACGATCTTGTCGCCCTGGACGGTCGGGGTCATGGCACGGTCCTCAGGCGGTCGCTTGCCGGGAAACGGGCTGGGTGCCATCCTCGCTCAGCCAGACGGTCTGGGCCGACTGGGTGTTGGGCACGCCCACATAGCAGAAGATCAGCGAGGCTTCCTCGGTTTCCGACGCGTTGGAGATGACGTGGATGGCCCCGGCGGGCACGTAGACGAAATCACCGCCCTTCAAGATCACTTCCTCGCGGTCCTTGGCATCGGACTTGGCGTGCCAGAGCTTGATCTGGCCGTAAAGAATGTACCAGACCACGTCGTTGGCGGCGTGATAATGGGTCGGGTTCGGGCCGGCGCCGGGCTGCAGGATGGAGCGGCCCATGGTGGCGTTGGGGCTGTCGACCGTCTTGTCGTTGATGCCGAAGCCGATGCGCAGGGGCGGCTCGTAATCGGTGTCGGTGCCGATATTGCCTTGGCGGACGACGGTGACGACCTGCTTGTCATAAGGGACCATGGTGGCGTGTTCCTTCTTGTTGTGTGTCAGCTTTGGGGATGAGCGGGCGGCGGCGCGATGGCCGCCACCCGGCCGAAAGGATCAGAGCGCGCCCTGGCACTCCGAGAGATCGGTGGGCAGTGCATCGAGATCGCTGATGAACTCGGCGTTCTCTTCCATAACCAGGTCGAGGACGGCGCGATCGGAGAAATCGCCGGCCTCGAACTCTTCGGCATTGATGAGCCCGTCGGCGATCATC
Organism: Pelagibacterium montanilacus; assembly: GCF_003992665.1. Classification (GTDB taxonomy): domain Bacteria; phylum Pseudomonadota; class Alphaproteobacteria; order Rhizobiales; family Devosiaceae; genus Pelagibacterium; species Pelagibacterium montanilacus. The sequence continues at coordinate 158,396 of NZ_RZMX01000059.1, read as the reverse complement.
TCGTTGCCGGTCTGGACCAACCCTTCCTCGGTGCAGATCGAGATGCGGGGATCCCAGGACATGAAGGAGATGCCTTCGGACGCATCGTCGAGATTGAGCCCGTCGAGATAATAGGTCGCGATCTCGGCGGCCTGGTCGGGGTTCTCGCGCACGAACTGGGTGGCTTCCATCATCCCGAGCGCGAAGAGCTCGAGCATGTCCTGGTTCTCGGCGATGTAGTCCTCGTTGGCGAGGACGCCGATGACGTCTGCGACAAACCCGGCCGCGCCGCGGCTGACCGCGACTCCGTTGTCGCCAAGCTCACGCAGGCTCTGGCTAAGATAGGGCTCCCAGGGCACGGTCGCGTCCACGAGCCCCTGGCTGAGGCTGATGGGCATGTCGGGCACCGGAACGTTGATGACTTCAACGTCCTCGTAGGCGACGCCACCCTCGGCGAGGAACTGGCGCAGATAGACCTCCTGGGTGCTGCCGTTGAGGCTGCCCACGGTCTTGCCCACGAACGATTGCGGATCCTCGGTGATGCCGCTGTCGACCCGGCCCACGATGCCGCGCCCACCGGCGACGGCGATGAAATTGGCGTCGTTGTAATAGGGGATGACGCCCTTGAGCATGTTGCCGCTGGCGCGGGCGCTGGCGGTGGTGGTGCCCATGTTCGCGCCGCCCAGTTCCGCCTCACCGGCGTTGAGTGCCTGGGTGATCTCGCGGCCGCTGGCGACCAGCCGGAGCTGAACGTTGAGCCCGCGATCGGCCCAGTACCCGTTCTCGATGGCGACGAAGGCTGGGGTCGAGAACAGATTGTTGCCCAGAACGAAGGTGACCTCCTCGAAGTCCTGGGCCATGGCCGCACCGCCTGCCATGGCCAATGCGAGACCCGATACCGCCGCGAACGCGGCCTTCCTGCTGCTCTTGAAAATTGACATCTCTTCCTCCCTGGTTCGATGTCCCTCGATAAGACCCGGCGCCTTCCTCGGTGCGCCGGCACCCTTTCCGCTATTCACCGGTCCAATGCGGTTTCGCCTTGCCGATGAATGCCGAAACGCCTTCCCGAAAATCGCGGCTGCCATAGCAGAGCGCCACGAGATCGGAATCCTCGGGCATGGGCGCCGCAAGGCGTGCCATGCCGGTCTTGATCGCGCGCATGGTGAGCGGCGCGTGGGACAGGATGGTCCCGATGATTTCCTCGACCCGGCCCTCGAGCGCCTCGGGCGCGACGAGTTCGGCCAGAAAGCCCGAGCGGTGCAGTTCATCGGCGGTCAGCATCTCGGCCAGAACGATGAGGCGCTGGACGCGGGCGGGGCCCAGAAGCGCCGAGAGCCGCGCGATGTTGGCAATCGAAATGCAATTGCCCAGGGTGCGGGCGATGGGCAGGCCAAAGCGCGCCTCGGGGGTCGCGATGCGCACGTCGCACAGCGCGGAGAGCGCCAGCCCGCCCCCAACCGCCCAGCCCTCGACCACCGCGAGGGTGGGGACCGAAAGGTCCGCGAGTTTGGCGAGGATGGCTTCCATCTCCCGCTCGTAGCGCAGACCATCTTCGGCGCCCTCAAAGGCGGTGAATCGCGCGATGTCGGTGCCGGCGACGAAAGCCTTGCCCCCTGCCCCGCGCAGCACCGCGCAGCGGATATCGCGGTTGGCCGCGATGGTGTCGCAGGCGGCGCCGAGCTCTTCGTACATCTCCCAGGTCATGGCGTTGCGCGCCTCTGGCCGGTCAAAGACGATCCGGGCCACGGGCCCATCCACAGCGAGGGTGACGGCGCCGGCGCTCATTTGGAGAAGGCTCCGCGGCCCGAGAGGGCCTCGAACTCGGCGCTCATGCCGATTTCGGCAAGGATGTCGGCGGTGTGCTCGCCCAGCATGGGGGGCGGGAACCGCACCTGCTGGGGGGTGCCGCCCATCTTGACGGGAAAGCCCAGCGCCTTGATCGAGCCCTCGGCGGGGTGGTCGATCTCCATGACCATGTTGCGCGCCTTGGCGTGTTCGCTGCCCAGCGACTGAGCGAAATTGTGGACCGGGGCGGCGGGAACGCCCGCTTCGAGCAGGGCGTCGACCCAGTGCTCGACGGTGTTGGAGAGAAAGATCGGCTCGAATTCGGCCATCAGTTCGGCGCGGTTGCCCAACCGTTCGACATTGGAGACAAAGCGCGGATCGGCAAAGAGCTCGGGACGGCCCAGCACGGTGCAGAAGGCTTCCCAGAGCTTCTGGTTGGCCGCGCCGACGACGAGATAACCGTCGGCGGCCTTGACCGCCTGATAGGGCGCGCTCATGCGGTTGGCGGTGCCGATGGGTTTTGGGATCTTGCCCGTGCCCCAGTATTCGGTGACCTCCCAGACCGAAAGCGCCATGGCCGCTTCGATGAGCGAGGCGTCGATATACTGGCCTTCGCCGGACTTCTGGCGCCCGATATAGGCGCTCAGGATCGCGTAGATGGAAAAGAGCCCCGCGCCGAGATCGGCGACCGGAACGCTGCATTTTACCGGTTCGCCATCGGGCGTGCCCGTGGCGCTGAGCACGCCGGACATGGCCTGGGCGATGAGATCGAAGCCGGGGCGCTGGGCGTAAGGCCCGGTCTGGCCGAAGCCGGATATCGAGGCGTAGATGAGCCCGGGATTGATGGCACGCAGGGTGTCGTAATCGATTTTGAGGCGCTTGGCGACGCCGGGGCGGTTGTTCTCGACCAAGACGTCGGCGGTTTCGACGAGCTTGTAGAACACCTCGCGGCCGGCCTCGGATTTGAGGTTGATCTCGATGGATCGCTTGTTGCGGTTGAGCGCGAGGAACCCGGGGCTGTCGTCGCTGTTGAGGCGGAAGCCCATGGCGCGGCGGGTCTGGTCGCCGGTTTCGGGCGGCTCGACCTTGATGATGTCGGCGCCCATGTCACCCAGCATCATGCAGCAGAACGGGCCGGCCATGACCTGGCTGACATCGAGCACCCGCATTCCCTCCAGAGGCAGTCCGCTCACCGGCACACCTCACTGTTTCCGTCCGTGTTCAAGGCAAACCTCTCCCGTTCGCCGCGAGGGTGTCGCGGCGCCAAAATCGCGCTGTGCATCGCTGTTTCTCCTCCGGAAGGCTCCCGATCCTCCCTCGGGCTCCTCCGTTACTGCCAACGCAGAACCTTGCTAGAGCTGCGTCATTCCCGTTCTCTCGATGATCGAAATCATGGCCTTGGCGGCCTTGCTTCTGTGCTGGCGGTAGAGCTCGCGCGCCAGCGCGGCGTCTCCCTCCAGTATGGCCTCAACGACCGCGCGGTGTTCGCGGGTCGAGTCGACCGGCTTGGGCCGCAGCCGGAGCGTGAACATGCGCGCCCGGTGCGACTGCTCCCACACGCCCATGACCATGCCGGCGAGACGGCGATTGCCGCATTGCTGCACGAGGGCGAAGTGAAACTTTTCGTCCGCCTTGGCCCAGGTCTCGAGATCGTCGCGCTCGAGCGCGGATTCCATCTCGTCGCAGGCTTCGACCAGCAGGGCCACCTCGGCGCGCGAGGGCCGGCTGAGGGCCAGCAGTTCGGTGGCCATGGGCTCGAGGCTGACAAGGACCTCGTAGATTTCCTTCATGTCCTGGAGCGAAACCGGCAAGACGCGCATGCCGTGGCGCGGCACGATCTCGGCCAGCCCCTCCTGGGAGAGCCGCACCAGCGCCTCGCGCACCGGGGTGCGGGAGATGCCGTGGGTGTCGGCCAGAACCTTCTCGGTCACCTGCATGCCCGGAGCATATTCATTGTCCAGAATCTTGCGCTTGATGGCGGCATAGGCTGCCGCGGTCGAGGACATCGCCTCGCCATTTCTGCCAATATCTCGTTTTGCCAAAACATCCATATCCATTAATGTATACGTTATGGAACGCGATGCAAGCGCGAATTTTCAATATGCGCGTGCGGGACGGTTCACCCTTTTGCAGATTGACGCCGGGCCACGGGGCACCGATGCTGCGGCCCACCGTGGGGCGAACAAAGGGACACTTAATTGAGCCAGACACAGGGAACAACGAACGCGGCCCAATTCGTGATCGACCCCACCGAGCGCACGACGCTGGCCATCGAGGACAGCGAGGCGGTCTTTCCGGTCAACCGGCTGTTCTGCATCGGGCGCAATTATGCGGCCCATTCGGTGGAGATGGGGCACGATCCGGACAAGGAGCACCCGTTCTTCTTTTTCAAGCATGCCGGGGCGGCGCGCAGCGACGGGCAGTTCCCCTACCCGCCCAAGACGGCCGACGTGCACCACGAGATCGAGATGGTGGTGGCGCTGGGCAAGGGCGGGCGCGACATCGCGGTCGCGGACGCGCTCGATCACGTTTTTGGCTATGGCGTGGGGCTGGACATGACGCGCCGTGATTTGCAGGCGGAGGCCAAGAAGGCCGGACGGCCCTGGGAGGTCGCGAAGTCCTTCGACGATTCGGCCCCCTGCGGGGTGCTGGTGCCTGCGAGCCTGATCGGCCATCCCGAGCACGGCGCGGTGGTGCTCAAGGTCAATGGCGAGGTGCGCCAGCAGGGCGACCTCAACCAGATGATCTGGAAGGTGCCCGAGATGATCGCCATTCTCTCGCAGTATTTCGAGCTCAAGGCGGGCGACCTGATTCTCACCGGCACGCCGGCGGGGGTGGGGCCTGTCCAGCGCGGCGATCGGCTCGAGGGCACGATCGAGGGCGTGGGCGCGCTCGCGGTGACGGTGATCTGACCCCTACCAGACGACCGGGCGGGTTTCTCCCGTCTGCACGTTGACGAAGCCTTGGGGAATCTCGGGTCGGGGCGCCACCAGCACCCAGCGCCAGGGCGAGCAGGTTAGGGTTGCGAACTTGAGGAATTCGGGGAAGCCCGGCGTCCAGAGACTGAGCGCCGAGGGCTCGAACATCCATTCGACATGGGCGGCAGCGGCGTAGAAGGCCTGCATCGATGCGGCGAAGGCTTCGGCGGGGCGCGCCGTCATCAGCCCGCCGACCTCGAGGGCAACATCGGCAACCAGTTCGCCCCGGTGGACCAGCGCCCAGCCGCCATCGATCTCGCCCAGCCGATTGACGGCCATGGCCATGGCGGCGTCGGATGAGCCGACGGCCCAGATATTATGGCTGTCATGGGCGACCGAGCAGGCAAGCGCGGTATCGGGATCGGCCGGACCGCATCCGGTCCAGAACATCCTGGCCACTTCGCCCCTGCCACTGTAGCGATCAACGACCGCCCATTTGGTGATCTTGCGGGCGGGATCGCGCTGAACCCCGCCATCGGCAACGGCCAGTTCCTCGATGAGAAAATCTTCGTTCCAGTGGAAGGGACGCAGGACCGCGGCGTTCATGGTCTTACGGCCCAGCGCGGCGGGAATCGCGAAATCCGAGGCCGCCAGCGTTCGGCCCAGATTTATCGTGCCGGTCGCCCAGCCGGGCCAGTCGACGCGCGCGCCCGGGCCGACGTAACGCTTGCCGTCCGAGACCCGCTCGCCATCGGCATAGACATGGGCGATCGACACGGAGGGCACGTCCTCGAGCAGGACGATGTCGGCATAGCGCCCCGGCGCGATGGAGCCGACCCATTGGGCGATCCGCATGTGGCGCGCGGGGTTGATGGTGGCGCAGCGCAGGGCGGTTTCAGGGTCGAGCCCATGGGCGATAGCGTGCCGGACATTGTGATCGGCGGCGCCCAGTTCCAGGGTTTCGGTGGCAGTGCGGTCGTCGGTGGTGAACGCGATGTTGGACCAGTCGGTGAGCCCGCGCTCAATCAGGCCGGGAATGATCATGCCATAGGAGAAGGGGCGCAGCTCCACGAAGATGCCGGCCATGAGCCGGTCCCAGGCTTCATCGAGCGCCCAGACCTCGTGGTCGGACGCAAGGCCCGCGGCTGCGAAGGCGGAGATGTCATGGGGATCGACAAGACCCGAGCCATGGCCTTCGACCACGCCGCGATTGGCGAATGTGGCGCCGATCATCTCCCACATGCGGGTATAGCCCGGGTTGGCCGGATCGGAGACGGCCGGCCAGTCCATGACCTCGTCCAGCCCGGTCACCGAGAGGTGCGAGGCAAGGAAGCCGGCCTGATCGGAGCCGCGATAGTGGCCCCCCGTGTGCTCCCAGGCGCTGGGGGGCACCGCAGAGCCGGGCTGGATGAACACCTTGAGCGGGGAGCCTGCCAGACGGGCCTTTTGCCAGAACTCGATGTTGCGGGCGCCATCGACATTGCCGAATTCGTGGCTCGCCTCGCAGGTCCAGGTGTTGCCGCGCGGCAGGACCAGTTCGGCCTCGTATTCGGGCGTGAGATGGGTGGATTCGATGTGCTTGTGGACTTCTCCGAAGCCGGGGACAGCCGAGAGGCCCGGATGGGAGACCCGTTCACGCGCCTCGCCCCGATAGCTGCCGCGCGGGCCCACATAGGCGATGCGGCGACCCGAGACCACGATCTCCTGATCGTCCAGCCAATGGCCGGTATAGCTCGAAAAAAGCCGCCCGACCTCGATCACCCGGTCGGCGGGCGCGCGGCCCAAAGCCACGCTCAGCAGAGCCTGGCGGATGGCGACCTCGTCGGAGGGGTCGAGCACGAGATCGTCGGGCGCGCTCATATCCGGGTCAGGGTCTTGAGCTGGCTGGCGCGCCGGCTTCGATAGGAAAACAGGATCAGCGCGATGACGGTCACGACGAAGGGGATGGTCTGGATCATTTCGCCGGGCATCCAGCGGACGTGGTTGGGCATGACGATGGCCAGCGCTTCGAAAAAGCCGAACAGAAGGGCAGCCAGCAGCGCTCCCACCGGATGGCGGGCGCCGAGCAGCACCGCGCCCAGCGCGATGAAGCCCCGGCCCGCGGTCATGTCGCGGGTAAAGCCGACATAGTTGAACATGGCGAGCTGAGCGCCCGCGAGCCCGGCAAAGGCGCCCGAGCCGATCAGCGACCACAAGCGGACCTTGTTGACGGGAATGCCGGCCGCTTCGGGCGCGGTGGGATATTCCCCAACGCCGCGCAGCCAGAGCCCATAGGGCGTGCGATAAAGGACGTACCAGACACCAAAGACCGCGAAGCCGGCAAACCAGGTGAGCGTGGAGTGTCCGGAAAACAGCTGGAACAGCACAGGCCCCACGAGGGGAATGGCTTCGAGGAACGGCAGGTGAATGGCGGGGATCGCCTTTGAGGGCAGGTTGATCGAGGTGCCCTTGTCTCCGCCCGTCGCCATGGCCAGCGCAAACACCGTGCCGCCGACCGCGAGAATATTGACCGCAAAGCCCACGAGAATGATGTCGGCCTTAAAGCGCAGATGGAAAAGCGCCATGAGCGCCCCGAGCAGGGCCCCGGCAAAGAGCCCGGAAAGGACGGCTACATACCAGGGCGCATAGACCGAGACGATGACCGCGGTGAGCGCGGCGATCAGCATCATGCCCTCGAGCGCGACATTGAGCGCACCGCCCAGATCGGACAGCAGCCCGCCCAGCGTGGCGAGCAAGAGCGGCGTCGTCGTCCGGATGACGGTGAACAGGAAGGTGGTCGAAAAGACGGCCAGCAGAAGGTCGATCATCGGGAGCCTCCCGCGGCGGTGGAGGGGTCGGCCTCGCCGCGCCCCAGGAGGCGGGCGATGAACCGCCGTCCGGGGAGGGTGAAGGACGAGGCCACCAGAAGGATGACGAGCGCCTGGACGACCGCGATCATTTCGCTGGGCACGTCCGAGCGGAAGCCCATGAGCTGGGCGCCCTGGCGCAGATAGCCATAGGCGAGCGCGACGAAGGGCACGGCCAGCGGGCGGTTGCGCGCGACGATGGCCACGAGGATGCCCTCAAAGGCCAGGTTGCCGTCGAAGTCGATGGCGAGCTGGCCGAAGGCGCGGCCCTGGACAAACACCGCACCCAGCAACCCACCGACGGCGCCGGCGGCGGTCATGGCGCTGACCATGATGAAATTGGCCTTGATGCCGGCATATTCGGCAAAGCGGGGATTGTGCCCCACGAGGCGCAGTTTGAGGCCCCACGCCGTGCGGTAGAGCGCGAACCAGACGATGGCGACGGTCACGAGTGCAATGACGATGCCCAGATCGAACCGGGTGCCCGGGATGATGGCCGGAAAGACCGCGGTTTCGGGAAAACGTGCGGTCATCAGCTGGCCGGTATTGGGCGGGGCCAGATGAGCGCGCACCATGTAGTTGACCACCAGTATGGCAATGTAGTTGAGCATGAGCGAGGACACGATCTCGCTGGCGCCGAACCGGGCCTTGGCATAGCCCGGGATGAACCCGTAGGCCGCGCCCGCAATCATAGCGGCGATGATGGCGAGCGGAATGGCGGCAAAGGTGGTGCCGATGGGCGACATGGCCACCAGCGTGGCGCACAGCCCGCCCAGATAGACCTGGCCCTGAACCCCCAGCGCGAACTGTCGCGCCTGGAACACGAGGCTGAAGGCGATGCCGGTGAGCGTGAGCTTGGCAACGTCGTCCACCCACAGCCCGATGGTGCGGTTGCTCGATAGGGGCGAAGTCACCAGCGTGGAAAACGCCTGCCAGGGGTCGGCCGATGTGCCGAGGATGATGAGGAAGGCTACAGCCAGTGCCATTGCCAGCGCCACGAGGGCGCGGCCCAGTTCGGCGCGAAAGACCTTGAACCTGTCCGGGCGCGAGGCTGAAGCGGTCATCGCAGGGCTGCCTTCATCGTCGTCTCGTCCTGGGTTTCGAGCCCGAGCATGAAGGCGCCGAGGGTTTCGGCGCTCAGATCCCCGGAGTTGATGAACGCGGCGACGATGCGGCCGCGGTAGAATACAACGAGCCGGTCCGAGAGGGCCAGAAGCTCGGAGAGGTCCGCCGAACTGAGCAGCACCGCCGCCCCGGCATCGCGCGCCCTGGTGATCGAGGCCCAGATGAACTGGGTGGCCCCCAGATCCACGCCGCGGGTGGGCTGGTTGACCAGCAACAGTTCGGGCTGCTCGGCAAGCTCGCGGGCGACCACGACCTTCTGCATGTTGCCGCCCGAAAGCGTGCCCACCGCGAAGGCCGGACCGCCGACGCGGATCGAGAACCGGTCGATCAGGGCAATTGCGTTGGCTCTGATCGCCTTGAGGTCGAGCACGCCGCGGCGCACGAAGCGCGGATCGCCCAGGCGCGTGGCCACGAGATTTTCGGCGACCGTGGCGCCCGGGGCGAGCCCTTCAGCCAGCCGGTCCTCGGGAATGGAGGCAACGCCCCTGCCCCGGCGATCGAGCACGCCGAGCGGGACGATGTTTTCGCCCTTGAGGCGGATTTCGCCCGAGGTGACGGAGCGAAGCCCTGCCACCGCCTCGAGCAGTTCGGCCTGCCCGTTTCCCTCCACGCCCACGAGACCGACGACCTCTCCGGCATAAACGTTCAGACTCAGGTCCGTGGCGAGAGAAACGCCGGCTTCGGACTGGATCGAGACGGTATCGATCTCGCAGGCGCGGCCGCCGTCGGACTGGCTCCTCTCGACGCCAAGGCTCACCTCGCGGCCGACCATCAGCGTGGCGAGCTCCTTTTCGGTGACCTCGCTGGTGGCGACCTCGCCGACCGTGCGGCCGGCGCGCATGACGGTGATCCGGTCCGATATGGCGAGTACTTCGGGCAGCTTGTGGGCAATGAAGATGACCGTGCGGCCCTGGGCGACGAGCGCGCGGATAGCCACGAACAGTTCCTCGACCTCCTGGGGGGCGAGCACGGCGGTGGGTTCGTCGAGAATGAGGATGCGGGCGTCGCGATAAAGGGCCTTCAAAATCTCGACGCGCTGCTGCTGGCCCACGGGGAGATTGGAAACCCGTGCGAGCGGATCGACGCGCAGCTTGAACTGATCGGAGAGCGCGCGCACCTGGGCGATGGCCTTTTCGCGGTCAAAGCGGATGCCGGAGCGCGGTTCGGATCCCAGGGCGACGTTCTCATAGACCGTGAAGGAGGGCACGAGAGAGAAATGCTGGAACACCATGCCGATGCCCGCATCGATCGCCTCGCGCGGATTGGCAAAGGCAATGGGCTTTCCCTCCAGCCGCAACTGGCCGGCGTCTGGCTGTTCGAGCCCGAACAGGATCTTCATCAGCGTGGACTTGCCCGCGCCGTTCTCGCCGACCACGGCATGGATCTCGCCGGCACCAACGCTGAGCGAGACCCCGTCATTGGCGACGGTGCCGCCCGGATAGATCCGGGTTATGGACTCGGCCTGGAGCAACGGCGGCATGGGCAGTGCCTCCCGATAGGAGCGGGGGCGCCGGACCTGCCCGGCACCCCCCTTTGGGCGTTACATCGCAGAGTCGACTTCGATGTCGCCGGCGATGATCTGCTGCTCGATCTCCTCGATCTCGGCCCGGACGTCCTCGGGGACGATGGCCTCGTACTGGGCATTCTTGGAGATGCCCACGGCGCCATCGGCAAGGCCAAGCAGGAGGGTTTCGCCATATGTGGCGGTTCCCTCGATGGTCTGCTCGAGGGCGGTGTAAAGCGAATCGCCGATCTTCTTTTCCACGGAGGTGAAGATCACGTCGGCCTGGGCCTGGTCGGTGTCGGCAAAGATGGTGGCCTGATCACTGTCCACACCGATGGCGAGCTTGCCTTCGTCGCGGGCCGCCTGCAAAGCGCCGATCCCTGTTCCGCCAGCGATGGGGAAGACGATATCGGTGCCCTGGGCGAACTGGGCCAGCGCCAGTTCCTTGCCGCGGGCCGGATCGGTGAAGTCGCCGGCCACAGCGCGGACGAGATCGACGTCGGGATCGGCGGCAAGAGCGCCCTGTTCAAATCCGTAGACGAATTCCAGAATGGTGTGGCCTTCGACGCCCAGAATCTGACCGATCTCTCCGGTCTCGGAAATGCTGGCCGCGGCGTAGCCCGCGAGATAGGCCGCATCGGACACCTGATACTGGATGCCCATGATGTTGGAATAGTCGCCGGCCGTGTAATCGGGCGTATCATCGAACAAGATGAACTGCTTTTCCGGATAGTCCGGGGCGAGATCGGTCATGAAGCCGAGCATTTCCCAGGTTCCGGCGATCACCACGTCGTAGTCGCCGTCGGTGACGTCCGCCAGAGCAGGCTGCCAGCGCGAGCGCTCGAGCCCGGCTTCCACGATGTTGACGGTGACGGGCAGTTCTTCGGCGGCGCGGTTCAGGCCCTCGGCGGCGCTGTCCAAAAAGCTCTTGTCGCCCAGCGTGCCGTGGACGACGAACGCCACCTTGAGCGGATTGTCCTCGGTGTATTCCTGGGCGAGGACCGCACCTGCGGATACGGAGGTCAGAAGTCCGGCGGCGAGAGCGAGGCCGAAACCTCTGCGTGCTAGGGTGAAAGTCATGGTATTGGCGCTCCTGTCAGAAGGGTTGGGCTGGTTTCCGGTCGGCGATCGAGTGTGCATAGAACTCCACCACCCGATCGAGCCGGGCGGTTTCCACAAGCGTGACGGGCGGCGTTCCCAGCCGTCCGGACGGATCGACGAGCGTCATCCCGCGCGCGAGACCCGGCGCGAGAACCACGGCGACCGACGCCTCGATGGCGCGGGTGACGATGGAGGGATCGATGACCACGGCCGCGGCCAGGGGATCGACAAAGCGGAAGACATCGCCCCCGCCATAGCCGGCAATGATGCTGCGCGCGTGGCTGACCAGGGCGCGGGAGAACTCGGCTTGCGGGCTATTGGCCGTGCGGCCCAGGAGGGCGTCGACGTCCGGCCCGTCCATGAAGTGAGAGACGCACGGCTCCCACGGGACGACGAGGGTCTCGATATCGGCCTCAAAGACGATGGCGGCGGATTCGGGGTCGGCGTAGATGTTGAACTCGGCCGCCGGGGTGGTGTTGCCGCGGCCGTGAAGCGTCCCGCCCATGATGGTGAGCCGGCCAATGCCCGAGACGATGGACGGCTCGAGCCGCAGCGCGGTGGCGAGGTTGGTGAGCGGGCCGATCATCAGGATATCGACCTTCTCGCCGCGCGCGGCGGCATCCCTGGAGCTCGTGCGCAGAAATCCGATGGCATCGGCGCTCCGAAGTTCTGGCAGGCTTGCCGGGCGGGGGGCGCCGCCCAGCCCGTCCTCGCCGTGAATGTATCTGGCGTCGATCACCGGCTGGACGAGTGGCGCATGCGCGCCCTGATGGACCGGAATATCCCCTGCTTCGGCCACGGCCAGAACGGCGAGGATGTTGCGCGTGGCCGCATCGCAGCCAACATTGCCGAACACTGTGGTGATGGCGTCGGGCGCGCGATCATTGGCCAGCAGCATGAGCAGGGCCTGGGCGTCGTCTACCCCGCCATCGGTATCGAGGATGAGCCGGTTGGGGGCCATCAGGCGACCTTTCTGGCGGTTTCGACGCGGGTCCAGAACGCTTCATAGGTGGTTGAATAGGCCGACCGGATCTCGGCGAGATCCTTGCGCACGAGCTTGCGATCGGCGACGAGCTGCTCGCCGGCAACCCAGACGTGGCGCACATCGCGCCCCGAGCCGGAATACACGAGCAGGGTTTCGATATCGGGGGTTTCCGAATACCCGGCGCCCGACAGATCGATGGCAATGATGTCGGCGGCCTTGCCGACCTCGAGAGACCCGGTCTCCCCGTCGAGCCCGAGTGCGCGCGCGCCTTCGATGGTGGCCATACGCACCAGATCGGCACTCGAGATCGGCTGGGCCCGGTTTTCCCGGTGCGAGGCCACGAGTCCGGCGACGCGCATTTCGGAAATCATGTCATAGGCGTTATTGGCCGCGACGTTGTCGGTGCCCAGCGCCACCGTGACGCCCTTGTCCCGCAAGGCAATCGCGGGGCAGATGCCCGCACGGCCCGAGCGCAGGCCGGCGGACGCGCAATAGGCAACCGAGGCCGCCGGCGCACGGGCGAAAACCTCGATATCCTCGGGCGAGAGATCGAGGCAATGGGCCGCGTGGACGCGAACCGAGAAAAAGCCGTCCTGCTCGAGGGCCTGCGTGGCAGTCAGCCCATAGCGCTCCAGCGTTTGAGTGTTGTCCTCGGGGCCGGCGGCCATGTGCAGGTGCAGCCCGCAGCCATGGGCCCGGGCCAGCTCGATCTCGGCCTTGAGCAGGGTCTCGGAATTGTCGACATACGGCGCGTGGGGGCCGATCCAGGGCACGATCCGCCCATCGGAGGACCGCTGCTGCCCGATGAAGGCGCGAGCCTTGTCCAGTTCGGCAAGGCCATGGGCTTCATCGCCCAGCTCGACGATACCGTAGGCGATGACCGCGCGCATGCCCGACCGGGCGACCGCGGCTGTGATCTCGGAGGCGAAGAAGTACTGTTCGCAAAAGGCGGTGGTGCCAGAGAGGAGCATTTCCGCACAGCTCAGCTCGACCGCAGGACCCACATCGGACCCTTCCATGACCAGTTCGGGCTCGCGGATGGCGTTGTACCAGCCTTCCATGGTCAGGAGGCTCTGGCCCTCGGCGCGGCCGCGAAAGAGGATCATGGCGGCATGGGTATGGGCGTTGACGAGGCCCGGCATGATCAGATGCCCATCGAGGTCATGAACGGTGTCGAAGTCCTCAGGAGCGGGGGCCGAACCAGCCGGCCCGAGCGCCGCGATCCGGCCCCCGGCAATGGAAATCCACCCGCCTTCGAGCACGGTGCCAGCTCTGTCGACGGTCAGGATCGTCGCGTTATTGAGGAGCACAGATGCCATTTGACCTCGCTTGGTAAAGCGGTTTACTTAGCGATCTAACACCATGGTTCCGGGCGATGTCAAATGCATTCCTGCCAGAAATGCACAGCCGATAAGCGCAACACGGAAATGCACATTCTGCATGCATCGGGGTGGCGGGTTGCCCAAGGGGGGCCGTGGTGAGCTCCCGAAACCCCTTTGTTGCAGATCGAAAAGCAAGGACGCGCTTCGAGGACGGGGAGGCAGCATTCGGCGAGGCGCTTCGCGCCGCGGCGGCCCCCTATATTGCCACGGATGCAGACAGCGTGATCCCACGCGCGGCGGCGCAGGGACTGGTCGAGCGGTTCGGCCTGGGCTCGACGGACCAGTTGATGGTCCATCTGGTCGCCCTCGCCGCCGAGCGCGCCACCCCTCCGTTGTCGGGCTTTCACGTGGGCGCGGTGGGGCTGGAGGCCGAAACGGGCGCCCTTGTGCTGGGATGGAATCTCGAGTTTCCCGGCGCACCGATCGCCATGACGATCCATGCGGAAGGCTTTGTGGCCACACGCGCCTATGCCCGAGGCAACAGGCTCGCGCGCATCGCAATTTCAGAGGCGCATCCCTGCGCCCATTGCCGGCAATATCTGTGCGAATTCGACTGGCGGGACGAGATCGAGCTGATCGATCCGCTCGGGCATCGGCTGATGCTCGCCGATCTTTACCCCTGGCCCTTCGATCCGGCCTATCTGGGCGGATGCGGGGCCGTGCCCGGCCGGACCTCGGCCCATCCGGTCGCGCATGGATGGACGGTTGATGGCGCGGTGCGCGATGCGCTGCTCGAGGCTGGGGCGCGAAGTCACACGCCTTATTCGCAAGCGCCTGCGGCGGCGGTTATCGAGATGCGCGACGGAACGCTGTTGAGCGGGGTGGCCATCGAAAGCGTCGCGTTCAACCCGACGATGACGCCGATCCAGGCTGCGCTGATCGCGCTCGTTGCCCATGGTTATGACTATGAGGACATCGCGCAGGTCCATGTGGGGGCCGACCCATCGGGGCCGGTGGACCACGGAGCGGCCACGCGCCAGCTTATGGGTGCTCTGGCGCCCGACGCGGGTGTATCGATCCTGGCATGGTCACGCGGCGCAGCCGGGAACAAGGAGGGCGGGCATGGCCACCCTCAGTGACGTGGCGCGGGAGGCGGGGGTTTCGCCCACTGCGGTGTCGCGCTATCTCAACAACCGGATCGAGCTGCCCCAGATTACAACCGACCGGATCGACGCGGCCATCGCCAAGCTCGACTACCGGCCGAACCTCCTGGCCAAGCGGCTCTCGACGGGCAAGACCGAGGCGATTGCGCTGGTCACCCCCGAGATCGCCAACCCGTTCTTTGCCGAACTCGCCGCCGCGATCGAGCAGGAGGCCGAGCGGCACGGTTATGCGGTCTACATCTCGTCCACGCGGGGTTCGCGCGAGCGCGAGATCGCGGCGATCAACCGGCTGCGCGACCAGCATGTAGACGGGCTGATCATGATGACCAACGAGCCCGACGACGGGCGGCTGGCCACGCTGTTGCGCAAGCGCTCGAACGTCGTGATCCTTGACGAAGACATCCCCGGGGTGGATGTGCCGCGGATTTTTGTGGAGAACGCCCAGGGCGCCTATCTCGCCACCAGGCACCTGATTGATGCCGGGCACCGCGACATCGCACTGGTTTCGGGGCCGGAGACGCTGTTTTCGGTAAAGGAGCGGCGCGAGGGCTTTGCGCGCGCCATGGCCGAGAGCGGCCTGCCGATCCGGCCTGACTGGGTGCTGCTGGGCGCCTATACGCGCGCGTTCGGGCACGAGGCCGCCCAGCGCCTGCTGACCGGGCCCGACCGGCCCAGCGCCATCCTCGCCTGCTCGGACTATATCGCCATCGGCATCCTCGAGGCCACCCGGCGGATGGGGCTTTCGGTGCCCACCGATCTGTCGCTGGTCGGGTTTGACGACATGCCCTTTGCCGAACTCGTCCATCCGGCCCTGACCAGCGTCCGCCAGCCTATCGCGGAGATGGGACGTCAGGCGGTCGAGAAGATCATGGCGATGATCGCGGGCAAGGCCCCGCCTCCTTCCCTCACCCGGCTGCCGGTGGAACTCGTCATCCGGCATTCGGCCGCGCAACCAAAAGGATGAACCAGCAATGACAAAACCCTCCGTCCTGATCGCCGGCGAATCCTGGACCGTGCATTCGATCCACCAAAAGGGGTTCGACAGCTTTACCACCACCGAATACGCCGAGGGCGTGGGCTGGCTGCGCGATGCGCTGGAGGCGGCGGGCTGGGACGTGGCCTATCAACCGGCCCATATAGCGGCCCGGGATTTTCCCCACACGCCCGATGAACTGGCGCGGTTCGACTGCGTGATCCTCTCGGACATCGGCGCGAATACGCTGCTGCTGCACCCGGACACCTTCGTGCGTTCGGTGCCCCTGCCCAACCGGCTGGAGACGATCCGGGACTATGTGGCCAATGGCGGCGGGCTGGTGATGGTGGGCGGCTACCTGACGTTCCAGGGGATCGAGGCCAAGGGCCAGTATGCGGGCAGCCCGGTCGAGGAGGCGCTGCCCGTGACGCTGTCGCGCCATGACGATCGGGTCGAGACCCCCAACGGGATCGCGCCGGTGGCCAGCGATCCGGCCCATCCTGTGGTGACCAAGATCACCGGCGCCTGGCCGGACCTTCTGGGTTACAACCGCGTATCACCCAAGCCCGGCGCGACGGTTGTCGCCAGCGTTGGCGAGGATCCGCTGATCGTTTGCGGCACCCATGGCCGGGGCCGTTCGGTGGCCTTCACCTCCGATTGCGGACCACACTGGGCGCCGCCGAGCTTTGTGGAGTGGGACGGCTACGGTGCGCTGTGGGCGGGGATCGTGGACTGGGCCGGCTGCCGGCGCTAAGCGCCGGCCCCGAGCCCCGAGGCGTTTTCAGCGCTTCTTGAGCTGTTGTTCGCGGAAGTAGATGAACAGGCCCGAGGCCACGATGATGGCGGCGCCGACCAGCATGGTGAGGCGCGGGAGGTCACCGAAGAACAGATAGCCCAGGATGATGGCCCAGGGCAGCAGCGTATATTGCAGTGGGGCGACCACGGCGGCATCGGCCAGCTTGACGGCACGGTTCACGCACATATGGGCCAGCATGGCGACCACGCCCAAAAGCCCCAGAAGCAGGAAATCGGGGCCGGTCGGGGTGACCCATCCGAAGGGCGCGGTAACCAGCCCGATGCCCGCCGCGCCGGCGATCTGCCAGAAGACCAGGGTCTTGTCGGGCGTGTTGCGCAGGGTGCGCCCGGTGATCACGATCATGGCGAAGGACAGCGTGCCCAGAACCGCCACGACGATGGCGATGGGCTGGACCTCACCGGAAGGGGTAAGCGCGATCAGAACGCCGGCAAAGCCGATGGCGATGGCCGTCCAGCGCACGATGCCGACCTTTTCCTTGAGCAGGAAGGGCGACATGGCGGCCACGTAGATGGGGGCGGCGAGCCAGTAGGTCATCACGTCGGCAAGGGGCAGGAAATAGACCGCCCAGTAAAAGCAGAAGACTTCCGCCGACGAGAAAAGCACCCGGGCCGCCTGCAGGCGGGGGCGTTCGACCTCGACGAGCGACTTGAACCCCACGCTCCAGATGAAGGGCAGAAGGATGACCATGGCGACGAGGGAGCGCAGCAGGAGCACCTGACCGACCGAATAGGTCGAGACCAGCCATTTGCCCATGGCGTCGTTGAGCGAGAACAGGAACATGCCCAACAGCATGACCAGAATGCCCAGCCGCGTCGGGGACATGGTCGTCAGCTTCGCGCCTCCAGCGCTCATATCGTCTCTCCTTCCCTTTTGGTATCGGATATCCTGCGGATGGCGTCGGCGCGCTCGAAGTTTTCGGGAAGCAGCGCGATGCCCAGCCCCGGCGCGTCGGACAAGGTGATGTGCCCGTTCTCGACGCGGGGCAGATCGGTGACCAGTTCGGTGTACCAGCCAGAATAAAAGGCCCGGACCGATTCCTGGATCAGCGCATTGCGGGCGTGCAGCGAGAACTGGCACGAGGCCATGAAGACCACGGGGCCGGTGCAATCGTGGGGCGCGACGGGAATCTGGTGGGCTTCGGCCATGCCGGCGATCTTGCGCGCCTCAGAGAGCCCGCCGCACCAGGACAGATCGAGCATGGCGACGCCGGCCACGCCGGTCGCGAAATAGTCGCGGAAGGCATGGGGATAAGCGAGGGTCTCGGACGCGCAGACCATGGCGCGCGAATCCTCGGCATAGGATTTGAGAGCGTCGAGGCTGTCCATGCGGACGGGGTCCTCGTGCCAATAGGTGTCGAATTCAGCGAGCGCCCGCGCGATGCGCTTGGCGGCCGGCAGGCGCCAGAGCGAGTGGAACTCGACCATGATGTCCATCTTGTCGCCCACCGCCTTGCGGATCTTCTCGAAGGGCACCAGCGCGGTACGGAGCTCGTCGGCGGAGATATCGAGCCCATGGGTGCGCTCGGCGGCGATGTCGAAGGGCCAGATCTTCATGCCGGTGATGCCCTGCTCGAGCAAGGAATCGGCAAGCTCGTCGGCGGTGTGGAGGAAGCCGTCGAGATCCTCATAGGGGCCGGCAGCCGCCTGACCCACGCCCCAGTTGGCGACGGCCTGGGCGCGCGCATCCCGGACATAGCGATAGCCCGCGCAGGTGTTATAGGTGCGTATGGTCTGCCGGCTCTGCCCGCCGAGAGCGATCGAGACCGGTACGTTCATGGCCTTGCCGAAGATGTCCCAGAGCGCGATGTCGACCGCGGAATTGCCGCGGGTTTCCACCCCTGCCCCGCGCCAGCCCAGATAGCCCAGAAGGTCGCGGTTGATCGCCTCGATCTGGAGCGGATCGCGTCCAACCAGCTTGGGCGCCACGGTTTCGTGGATATAGGCCTCCACGGCTGCGGCGCCCATGAAGGTCTCGCCCAGACCGGTGATTCCCTCATCGGTGTGCACGAGCACCCAGACGAGATTTGCGAACTCCCTGAGGCGCAGGGTTTCAACGGATACAATCTTCATTTTTGCAGTCCTGATTCACAAACAGGCGGGGTGTGCCATGTCTGGCACACCCCGCCCTCTCCGCCTGAGCGACATCGCGACGTCATCGCGGAACTGATTCCGGGATGGTCGCGATCCCGGTTCTAGTTCCGGATGTCTTCGAGGGTGGCGAGCATGCGCTCGACAGTCTCTTCGCCGATCTCTTCAGCGTGGCGATCATAGACCGCTGCGGTCGCTTCGCGGATCTCGGCCATCGCTTCTTCGGAGAGTTCGTTGACTGCCATGCCGGCGTCGATCACGCGCTGCAGGGACTGCTCGGATAACTCGCGGCTGGCCTGACGCTGGACGTCACGCCCTTCGACGGCGCAATCGATCAGAATCTGCTGCTCTTCTTCGGAATAGGTGTCGAAGATGGGCTTGGAGAACAGCACCATGAACGGCGTATAGGCGTGGTTGGTGACCGAGAGGTAGTCCTGAACCTCGAAGAATTGCGAGGTGTCGATGGTCACGAACGGGTTTTCCTGAGCGTCGATGGCGCGGGTCTCGAGCGCAGTGAACACTTCACCGAACGCCATCGGCGTGGCGTTGGCGCCCAGCGTCTGGAAGGTGTCGAGGAAGATGTTGTTCTGCATGACGCGGACACGAAGGCCCTCGAAATCGGCAAGGGTCTCCACCGGACGCACCGAGTTGGTGAGGTTGCGGAAGCCGTTTTCCCACCAGGCGAGATTGACGAGCTGGGAGTCGGGCATCATGTCGGAGATGTACTGTCCGAATTCGCCGTCCAGCACTGCGTCGGCTTCCTCGGCATTGGCGAACAGGAACGGCAGGTCGAACACGCCGAGCGCCGGCTCGATGCCGGTGATCGGGGACGTGGAGGTCACGACCATTTCCTGTGTGCCCGACCGCAAGGCCTGGGTGGCCTGAAGGTCGTCGCCCAGAGCCGAGCTCCAGAAGGCGTTGAGTTCCCATGCGCCGTCGGTGGCATCGGTCATGCACTGGCGCATGACTTCGACGCCGTCACCGACCGGATGATCCTCGGCGATGCCGTTCGACACGGTGATCGTGCGCTCGGAGATCTGGGCGTGGGCGGGAAGCGCCACACCGACGGCCAGCACGGCGGCCAGCGAAGTTGCGATAACGGTTTTCATTTTTAGCTCCTCCAATGAAGTTTCTGGTTGGTGGTTGGTGGTTCTTGGATGCCGGCCCGCGTCAGCGCAGGAACTCAAGCGGGACGGTCACAAGTTCGGGGAAGATGATGAGCAGGATGAGCACCACGACCTGCGCGAGCAGGAAGGGCATCACCCCGCCGATCACCTTGCCGAGCGGAACGCGCGCAACGCCGCTGACGACGTTGAGCACGACCCCGACAGGCGGCGTCATCAGCCCGATGCAGGTGGTCATGACGAACACGACACCGAAATAGACCGGGTCGATCTCGGCCATGCGCACGATGGGCATGAGAACGGGCGCCAGGATCAGGATCGTGGGCGCGAGATCGAGCACGGTGCCAAGGACGAACACGATCGTGATGATGACGAGCATAAGCAGCTTGGGATTGTCGATCAGCGGTTCGACGAGATTGCCGATCTCGGCGGGAATGTTGGCGCGGGTGATCAGCCATGAGGTGACCAGCGCGGCCGCCACGAGGAACAGGACCACCGACGTGGTCTTGGCCGCGTTCAGGAACACCTGGTAGAGATCGGCCAGCTTGAGCTCGCGATAGACGAACATGCCCACAAAGAGCGCATAGACCGCCGCGATCACCGCTGCTTCGGTGGGGGTGAAGACGCCGAAGCGGATGCCTCCGAGGATGATGACGGGCATCATCAGCGCCCAGCCGGCCTGCGCGGTGGCCTTGAGGCGTTCCTTGCCCGAGCGTTTGGGCAGGGTCTTCACGTCCTCCTTGCGGGCCACGAACATCCACATGGCGACCAGCGAGAGCGCCATCATCAGGCCCGGCACGATACCGCCCATGAACAGGCCCGTGATCGAGACGTTGGCGGCGACGCCGAAGATGATGAAGGCGATCGAGGGCGGAATGACCGGCGCGATGACGCCGCCTGCCGCCATCAGACCCGCAGCGCGCGGCACATTGTAGCCGGCTTCGCGCATCATGGGGATGAGGATCGAGGCGAGCGCGGCGGAGTCCGCGGCGGCAGACCCCGAGAGCGAGGCCATGATGACAGCGGCGATGATGGCCACGATGCCCAGCCCGCCCCTGATGTGCCCTACGCAGGCAATGGCGAAGTTGACGATGCGGCGCGAGAGCCCGCCCGCGTTCATCAGCTCGCCGGCCAGAAGGAAGAAGGGAATGGCCAGAAGGGTGAAAGTATTGGCCCCCGTGATCATCTGCTGGGCGACGATCTGGGTATTGAAGATGTCCATGTGCCACATGAGCACGATACCGGTGAACATCAGCGAGAAGGCTACCGGAACACCGAGCGCAAGCGCGCCGAACAGCGAGGCGAGGAAGACCGCCAGAATCATTTGACGCGCTCCGCTTCAGCAGCAGGTTCTTCGAATTCGCCGGCAAAGCGGGCGACCTCGGCGTCGGTCATCCTGCCGGTGAGGATGCGGATGACGCGGATCACCGCAATCAGGGCGATGCCTGCCGAGGTGAAATAGCCGATGCCGTATACCCAGATCAGCGACATATCCACGACCGCCGCGCGCGAGGACGCATTGATGGGGTGCTGCACCCAGGTGCCGTGGAAGAAGACGGCAGCACAAAGAAGAATGATGAGATTGCTGATGAGCATGCACACTAGGCGGCCGCGCCGGCCAAAGAGCCGGACCATGGTCTCGACCCCGATGTGGGAATGCTCGTTGAAGGCGAGCACGGCGCCGGTGAAGGCCAGCCACACGAAGAAATAGCGCGACATCTCCTCGGAGAAGTTCAGCCCCGAGTTGAAGCCGTAGCGCAGCACCACGTTGAGGAAAACCATTGCGACCATGCCGGCCAGAAGGGCAACGAGCACGATCTCGACCAGCCGGACGAGCAGGTTCACGGCCTTATCCATCGGGATGCTCCCGCATCGCCATAGGCGCCGAAAGGCAGGACAAAGCCAGCATTCCTTCTCCTCCCACTGTCGGGGTCGCTTGCCCCGTCCGTCCGCTCATTGAGGCGGCAGATGACTTGATGATCTTGTGGTTCGATAGATGAAAGCGTATGTCATTGTCAAGCGCCGGCCAGTGATATAATGTCCGCGGCGGAGGAGACTATGTCCAAAAAGACACGCAAATACAGCGCAGTAACGCTGAACGATGTCGCACACGCCGCCAATGTTAGCGCCGTCACCGCGTCACGGGCGCTGCGCACACCCGAGATCGTCGCGCCCTCGACCGTGGAGCGGGTGAAGCGGGCGGTGGACACGCTGGGCTATGTTCCCAACCCGGCCGCGCGCGCGCTCGCCTCCTCGATCACGGACACGATCGGGGTCATCATCCCATCGGTGACCAATTCCGTCTATGCCGATGTGCTGCGCGGGCTTTACGACGTGATCGATTCCACCCCCCTGCAGGTCCAGCTCGGCAATTCGCGCTACATGAACAGCAAGGAAGACGAACTGATCCGGCTGTTTGCCGCCCAGAAGCCGCGCGGACTGATCATCACCGGCATCGACCAGTCCGAACCCGCGCGGGTGCTGCTCGATTCACTGGACTGCCCGATCGTGCAGATCATGGAAGTGGGCGCCGACCCGGTCGACATGATGATCGGGTCCAACCACCGCAAGGCGGCCCGGGAGGCCACCGAGCACCTGATCGCGGCGGGCTACCGGCGCATCGCGTTTTTCGGGGCCCGGATGGACCCGCGCGCGCAACGCCGGCTCGACGGCTATGTGGACGCGCTGACCGAGGCGGGGCTGCTGGACGAAAAACTGATCTTCACGACCACCCGCCCCTCCTCCGTTTCCGCAGGAAGCGCGATGTTTTCCGACTTTCTGGGGCTGGACGTGGAGGTGGACGCCGCCTTTTCCAACAATGACGACATTGCGCTGGGCATATTGTTCGAATGCCAGCGCCGACGGATTCGGGTGCCCGAGCAGATGGGCATCATGGGATTCAACGACCTCGAGATGGTTGCCGCCAGCATGCCGTCGATCTCATCGGTCAGGCTGGACCGCTATGGCATGGGGCAAAAGGCCATGGTGATGCTGCTGGCGGCCATCGAGGGCAACAGACCGGAGCCTGCGGTGCTCGACATGGGCCACGAGCTCAAGATCCGCCAGAGCACCGCACGACAGAAAGGACTTGAGACCTAGATGCATATTCTCATCATCGGGGCGGCCGGAATGGTCGGCCGCAAGCTGACCCAGGCCCTGCTTGCCACCGGCACGCTCAACGACAGCCCGATCACAACGCTGACGCTGGCCGATGTCGTGACGCCCGAGACCCCGGATGCGCCCGGCATCGCGATCGACGCGCGCGCGGTCGACATATCGCGCGCCGAAGTGGCCGAGGACCTGGCCGCGCTACGCCCGGACGTGATCTTTCACCTCGCAGCCATCGTCTCGGGCGAGGCCGAGCAGGACTTCGAGAAGGGCTATGCGATCAATCTCGATGGCACGCGGTTCCTGTTCGAGGCGATCCGTGCGCAGAGCGATAGGGAGCGCTATTGTCCCCGTGTGGTGTTCACCTCATCGATCGCGGTGTTCGGGGCCCCCTTCCCCAACCGGATCGGCGATGAATTCTTCCTCACCCCGCGCACCAGCTACGGCACGCAGAAGGCGATCGGCGAACTGCTGCTGGCCGACTATTCGCGCCGGGGCATTCTCGACGGGGTGGGCATCCGCCTGCCCACGATCTGCATCCGTCCGGGCAAGCCCAACAAGGCGGCCTCGGGCTTTTTCTCGAGCATCCTGCGCGAGCCGCTGGTGGGCCTGCCCGCCGTGCTGCCGGTCGAGGACAGCGTGCGGCACTGGCATGCCAGCCCGCGGGCGGCGGTCGGGTTCCTGCTGCATGCGGCCCGGATCGACACCGCGGCGCTCGGGCACAGGCGGAGCCTGAACATGCCGGGGCTGTCGGCGACCGTGGCCGAGCAGATCGAAGCGCTGCGCCGGGCTGCGGGCGACAAGGCCGTGGCGCTGATCCGGCGCGAGCCGGACCCGATGGTCGCCGAGATGGTGGACGGCTGGGCGCGGGATTTCGACACCTCGCGCGCGGTGTCGCTGGGCTTTGAGGCCGAGCGCTCGTTCGCCGAGATCATCGCCATCCACATCGAGGACGAACTCGGCGGCCAGCTTCCGGGCTGACCAGGACGCCTTATCGCAGCACGAAGGGCTCGATTTCGTCGAGCATGTCGGCCGGCAGGGGCGTGCCCAGGGCCTTGAGGTTGCGCTCCAGTCCGGCGGCCCGGTGGGTGCCGATCAGAACCGAATCGACCACGTCGCAGGCGAGCGGGAAGTTGAGCGCGGCCTCGGCGAGGGTGAGCCCATGGCGGGCGACAATGGTTTCGATGGCGTCGACGCGCTCGCGGATATCATCATCCGCGGGGGCGTAGTTGAACCATGCGGTGCCCGAGGCGCCTGTTGCGAGGATGCCCGAGTTGAAGACGCCCCCCACCACCAGCCGCGTCCCGCGCTGGCGGCACAGGGCAATCAGCTCGGCCTCGGCGGTGCGGTCGAGCAGAGTGTAGCGGCTGGCGAGCAGGATGCAGTCGAGATCGGCATGCGCCATGACGTCGAGGCAGACTTCGTTCTCGTTGACCCCGAGCCCGACGCGCCCGATTTCCCCGCTTTTGCGCAGCTCCTCGAGGGCGCGCACGCCTGAATTGAGGAAGGTGCGCAAATGGCCCGAGGCCGCGTCCTTATGGGCAAAACGGCCCAGATCGTGGACATAGGCGATGTCGATGCGGGGCAGGCCCAGACGCTGATAGCTGTGCTCGACCGAGCGCATGATCCCTTCGTAGGAATAGTCGTAGACCACCTCGAAGGGCAGCGGCGCGGCGGGCTCGTCGGCGACCGAGCGGCCAGCGGGATCGGGGCGCATCAGCCGGCCGACCTTGGTGGACAGCACATAGGAGCCCGAAGGCTTGTCGCGCAGGAAATCGCCCGTGCGGCGTTCGGACAATCCGCGCCCGTAAAACGGGGCCGTATCGAAATAGCGCAGGCCCGCGCTCCAGGCCGCCTCGAGCGTTTCCATCGCTTCAGCGCGCGTGACCGGCGCGTAGAGACCTGCGATATTGGCGCAGCCCATGCCGATGGGCCCCAGGGGAATTTGCGGTTCGGTCATGGGGGCTCCTGTTCGCTGGCTGTCGCCTGATCCTTCACATGGCTACTGTGATCGATCAAGGGTGCGATTGTTCCAGCCCCGATTTTCATTGGCCCGCGAAGCGACTATGCTGGACGCCCTGCCCCGGAGATGACGTTTTGCGCGCACTGCCCGTATCGCCATTCCTGCTCAAGCGCATCGTGCTGTTCTTCATCGTCTGGCTGGCGATGGCGGGCGTGTCGGTGGGCGACGTGATTGCGGGGCTGGTGGTGGCGACGCTGGCGGCCTGGCTGAGCTTTGCATTGGTGCCCCCGGGCGACGCGCGTCTCAATATGGTGCAGCTGGCGGCCATGGCACCGGGATTTCTCTGGCGCTCGCTGCTCGGCGGGCTGGACGTGGCCCGGCGGGCCATCGATCCGCGCATGCCGATTTCGCCCCACTGGATTGCCGTGCCCACCAGCCTGCCGGACGGCGGATTGCGGGCGACGCTGGGCAGCGAATTCAGCCTGATGCCCGGCACGCTGGTGGCGGGTTCCTATCGCAACGTCCTGCTGGTCCATTGCCTCGACACCAACCCCGGCGCCCGCGACCAGGTGGTGGCCGAAGAAGCGCGGCTGCGCAGGGCGCTGGGTCTGCGGCGGGCCGCACCTGCACATGAGTGACTGGTATCTGGCCATAGGCATCGGGCTGCTGCTGACCCTCGCGGGCGCGCTGTTTCGCGTATGGCGCGGGCCCGATGCCGCAGACCGGATGATGGCGGCCCAGCTGACCGGCACGGCGGGAATCGCGCTGGTGGTGATCCTTGCGGCGGCGAGCGGGGACTGGGCGATGCTCGATGTTGGACTCGTGCTGGCGCTGCTCGCGGCGCTGGCGGCGGTGGCGTTCGTGAAGGCCGCAAGCCCCAATGGAGCCGGCGATCCCGAGGAGGACGACCTTTCGTGATCCTCGACGCCATCACCATGGTGCTCACTCTCGGCGGGCTGGCGTTCTTTGCCGCCGGAACGCTGGGGCTGCTGCGCTTTCCCGACACCCATTCGCGGCTGCACGCGCTGACCAAGGCCGACAATCTCGGGCTCGGGCTGATCGTTCTTGGACTGGCGCTGCAGGCGGGGACGCCGGGCAACGCAATCAAGCTGGTCTTGATCTGGGCGCTGGCGATGATCGCGGCGGGGACCACCGCGCAACTGATCGCCCGCAGCGCGCTGGTCAGCAATCTGCGCAAGGATGACGGGGACCGCACCCGATGATCGCAAGCGGGTTCGACATCACGGTTTGCGTGCTGCTGTGCCTGTGCGCGCTGGCGGCGGTGACGGGGCGCGACACGTTCCGGGCGATCGTGTTCTTCATCGTCTATGGGCTGCTGATTTCGGTGGCGTGGCTGAGAATCGACGCGATCGACGTGGCACTGGCCGAAGCGGCGATCGGGGCGGGGCTGACCGGGGTGCTGTTGCTGGGTGCGTTTGGGCAGATGGGCAGCGCCGACACGATGGCGCGCGAGCCCAGGGGCGCGGTGCTGATCGCGCTGGTCGCGGGCGCGGGCATCGGCGCGGCGGTGCTGTTTGCGGTGCAGGGTCTTCCGCCCGAGGGCGCGGGGCTGACTGCAGAGGTGCTCGCCCAGCTCGAGGCGAGCGGGGTCGGCAATCCGGTGACGGCAGTGCTGCTCAATTTCCGGGGCTACGACACGCTTTTGGAGAGCATCGTGCTGCTCGTGGCGCTGATCGGGGTGTGGAGCGTGGCGAGCGAGACGGGATGGGGCGAGCGGCCGGGCATCGTCCACCACGCGCGCGCCGGGGGGACGCTGCAATCGTTCGGGCGCTTCCTGCCTGCGATCGGGCTGGTGATCGGCGCCTATATCGTGTGGGCGGGCAGCAGCGGACCGGGCGGCGCCTTCCAGGGCGGAACGGTCCTGGCGGCGGTGGCGATCCTGACGATCCTTGCCGGGCTCGTCGATGCGCCCCGGGTGACAACGCGCTGGCTGAGATGGGCGCTGGTGATGGGCCCGGGGGTGTTTCTCGGGGTGGCGCTGCTGGGGCTGTTCGGGGGCGCCTTCCTCGTCTTTCCCCAGGCGGTGGCCTATCCGGCGATCGTGGCGATCGAAATCGTTCTGACCGCATCGATCGCGCTGACGCTGGTGCTGCTGGTGCTCGGCCCGCCGCGCGAGGCACCACAGTGATGGGCGGGGATCCTATCATCGCGAGCTGGCTGGTTTACGGGTGCTGTGGCGCGGTGCTGGTGGGGCTGGGGCTTTTCGGCTTCATGCGTCCGACCACGACCCTGCGCCGGGTGCTGGCGTTCAACATCGTGGGGTCGGGGATTTTCCTTCTGTTCGGCGCGACGGGCTACCGGGTGCCGTCCACGGGCGCGGACCCCGTGCCCCAGGCGCTGATCATCACCGGCATCGTGGTCGCGCTGGCGGCCACCGCGCTGGCCGTCGCTCTGATGCTGGCGCTGGCCCGGGTGTCGGCGGGACGGGACGAGGACGCATAGGACATGGTGCACCCTGCCCTTCTCGTCGCGCCGATCGCAGCGCCCCTTCTCGCCGCGCTCCTGGCCATCGCCTTTCCGCGCGGCGCCGTGGCCGCTGCGCTCTCTGCTGTCGGGGTCGCGCTTGTCGCATCGCTGGTGCTGGTGGTGGAGGTCGCGCGCACGGGCACCGGGGCGGCGCTGGCTATCGGGGGCTGGCCGCCGCCGCTGGGCATAGCGCTCGAGGCCGACGGGCTATCGGCGATGTTCCTTCTGGCGGCCTCGACCATAGGGCTGGGCGTGCTCGTTGTCGCCCAGGGTCCGTTCGGGTGGACAGGGCGCGAGACGCGCAAAGGCTACAGCTTCTGGCCGCTGGCGCTCTGCCTTCTGGCCGCGCTCAACGCGATCTTCCTTTCGCGCGATTTCTTCAATTTCTATGTGGGGCTCGAACTGCTCAGCCTGAGCGCGGTCGCGCTGGTGGCGCTGGACGGCAAACGCGAGGCCATAGAGGCGGCGCTGCGCTATCTGATGTTCGCGCTGGTGGGCTCGCTGCTCTATCTGCTCGGGGCCGCGCTGCTTTATGCCCAGTACGGGACGCTCGATATCGGGCTGATCGCGGCAAGTGCGGAGACCAATGGCCCAACGCTGGTGGCGGCAGGGCTGATGACCGCGGGGCTGGCGGCCAAGACGGCGCTGTTTCCGCTGCACGCCTGGCTGCCCTCGGCCCATACGGGCGCGCCGGCGGTGGCCAGCGCCATGCTTTCGGCGCTGGTGCCCAAGGCCTCGTTCTTCATCCTCGTGCGGGTGTGGTTCGACGCCCTGCCCGGGCAGGCGGGACCGGGGCTGACGCTGGTGCTGGGCACCATGGGGGCGGTGGCGATCGTCTACGGGTCGATCCTGGCGCTGCTTCAGGAGCGGCTGAAACTGATCATCGCCTATTCCACGGTTGCCCAGCTTGGCTATCTCTTTCTCGTCTTCCCGCTGGCGGGGGGCGACAGCACGGCCCAGCCCTGGTTTGCGGGCGCCTGGACCGGCGGGATGGTGCATGCGGTGTCCCACGGGCTGGCCAAGGCGGCGATGTTCCTGTGCGCGGGCGCCATGATGGCGGCGGCGGGCGGGGACAAGCTCTCGGATGTTCGGGGCATCGTCGCCAAGATGCCGCTCGCGACCTTCGCGTTCGCGCTGGCGGCGGTGACGCTGATGGGCCTGCCCCCGAGTGGGGGCTTTCTGGCCAAATATCTGATGCTGACGGCCGCCTTCGCCTCGGGCGCGTGGGTATGGGGCGCGGTGGTGCTGGCTGGCGGATTGCTGGCGGCGCTCTATCTCTACCGGCCGCTGGCGAGCCTTTTCGCGCCCGCAGACCCGGACCGGACATTCACCTCCGTCCCGCTGCGGACCGAGCTGGTGCCGCTTGCGCTTGCGCTCGTTGCGGTGCTTTTGGGCGTGGCTTCGCAGTTCCCCTACGACATCCTGCAGGTGGGGCGGTCGGTGGCCGCAGAGGCGGGGTTGGAATGACCGGTGGCGTACTGCCTATCCTGATCGTGCTCGCGGCGCTGGTGCCGGCGCTGATCTCGTTCGCCCTGCCCGAGCGGCACGCGCGGCTGCGCAGCATCGTCAACCTTTCGGGCGCGGTGCTGAAACTCGGGCTGGTCGCCTATCTGTTGCTGGCGGTCGCGGACGGGGCGGCGCCCGAAGCGCGCCTGTCCCTGGCCCCGGGGCTGGACCTTTTGTTGCGGGTCGATGCGCTGGCGTTGCTGTTCGTGACGCTTTCGGGCGTGCTCTGGCTGATCACCACCATTTATGCCATCGCCTATCTGGGCGACAGCCCGAACCTTTCGCGGTTTTTCGGATTTTTCGGGCTGTGCGTGGCGGCGACGACGGGGATCGCGTTCTCGGGCACGCTGATCACCTTCTTTGTCTTTTACGAGATGCTGACCCTCTCGACCTGGCCGCTGGTGGTGCACAAGCAGAACGAGAAATCCTTTGCCGCAGGGCGGCGATACCTCGCCTATGCGCTGCCGGCGAGTGCCGTGCTGCTGATCGCGATCATCTGGCTGGAGAGCGCCACCGGGCCCGTGGAATTTGCGACCGGCACCGATCTTTCCGTGCTCGGAGAGACGAGCCTGCAGATGATCTTCTGGCTCTTTATCGCCGGGCTGGGGGTCAAAGCGGCGCTGTTCCCGCTCCATGGATGGCTGCCTGCGGCGATGGCCGCGCCGGCGCCGGTAAGCGCGCTGCTGCATGCGGTCGCCGTGGTCAAGGCGGGCGCCTTCGGGATCATCCGCATCATCTATGACGTCTTCGGGATCGCGACGGTCTCGGCGCTCGGCCTGGCGACGCCGCTGGCGATCCTGGCGTCATTCACGATTCTCTATGGTTCGGTGCGGGCGCTCGAGCAGAGCGAGATCAAGAAGCGGCTTGCCTTCTCGACGGTGAGCCAGGTGTCCTACATCATCCTCGGCGCCGCGCTGGCCGGGCCGATCGCCGCGATCGGCGGGCTGGCCCATCTGGTCCATCAGGGCCTTATGAAGATCGCCTTGTTCTTTTGCGCGGGGATTTATGCGGAGCGGGCGGGAATAGAGACCGTCGAGGCGCTGGACGGGATCGGGCCGCGCATGCCATGGACCTCGGTAGCGTTCACGCTCGGGGCCATGGGGATGATCGGCATTCCGCCCATGGCCGGGTTCGTGAGCAAATTCTATCTCGGGGTCGGGGCTGTCCAGACCGGGGCGAACTGGGTGGTGGTGGTGCTGGCGACCTCGTCGCTGCTCAATGCCGCCTATTTCCTGCCGCTGGTCTACCGGATCTGGTTTCTGCCCGCGCCCGAGGATCGGGCCGCCCCAGCAGACGGGTTCGAGCGCCCGCTGGGGCTTATCGTCCCGGCGGTGATCGCGGCGGGCGCGGCGCTGGCCGTCGGGCTGATGGCCGGCTCCCCGCTGAGCCCGCTGGGCTGGGCGACGCTGATCGTGGAACGGGATTATCTGCCATGACGCTGCCCGGGCTGACCCATGTTCTGCTCGAAGGGCCCTTTCTGCCGCTTGCCGCGCTGATCTGGCCGCTGGTTCTAGGCCTGTTGGCAGCCCTGCCCCGCTTGCGCGCGCACGTCATGATGGCTCTGCCGCTGGCCCCGATCCCGGCGCTGATCCTCGCGCTGAGCGGGGCGGTTTCGGGCCAGACGCGGGCTCCGGACCTGCTGCTGGGGGTTGCGCTCGGGCTGGACGCGGAAGGCGCGCTGCTGCTGGGCGCCATCGGCGCGCTCTGGCTTCTGGCCGGCATCCATGCACTCGGATACATGAAGCGGCCCGATCGACCGGCGGTGTTCGTGGGGTTCTGGTGCCTGACGCTGGCGGGGAATCTGGGCGTGGTGCTCGCGCAGGATGTGGTGACGTTCTACGTGGCCTTTGCCGCGGTCTCGCTGGCCGCCTATTTCCTCGTGGTCCATGAGGGGACAGACGAGGCGCTGGCGGCGGGCAAGGTCTATATCGTGCTCGCGGTGATCGGCGAGGCGCTGCTGCTGGCCGGGCTGATGGTGGGCGCTTCGTCCGCCGATTCGCTGCTGATCGCCGATGTGCGCGCGGTGTTGGGCGCCGATGGCTGGAACGGGTTGGCGCTCACGGCGATCGTCCTGGCAATGGGGATCAAGGCCGGGCTCGTGCCCCTCCATATCTGGCTGCCGCTCGCCCATCCGGCGGCGCCCACGCCCGCATCTGCCGTGCTGAGCGGTGCCATCGTCAAGGCGGGGATCATCGGGCTGTTGCGGTTCGTCCCCGGGGATGCGGAGGTGATGGGCTGGACGCTCGTCGTGCTGGGGCTTTTCGGCGCCTATGGCGGGGTGATCGTGGGGCTGGGCCAGAAGCGGATCAAGGCGGTGCTCGCCTATTCCACGGTCAGCCAGATGGGCGTGGTGATCGCGCTGTGCGGCGCCGGGGTGGTGACGGGGCAGACGGCGCTGGCCTATTCGGCTGCCGCGCTCTACTGCGCCCATCACGCGCTGGCCAAGGGTGCGCTGTTTCTTGCGGTCGGCGTAGCACATGGCTCGAGCGCGCGGCTCATCCCCTTCGTGGTCATCGCCACGGGCGTGGTCGCCGCCTCGGTGGCCGGGGCGCCGCTGGCCGGAGGGGCGATCGCCAAATCGGTGATCAAGCCGGCGTTCGAGGGGATTCCGCTGCTGCTGGTGACGCTCTCGGCGATCGGGACCACGGCGCTGCTGGCGCGCTTTATCGTGATGCTGGGCCGGTCGCACAGCGCCATGAGCAATGCCGAACCGGGGCTGGCGATGGCGGGGGCCTGGCTGGCGGCGTCGGTGGGAGCGCTGGTGCTGCCCTGGTTGGTGGGCGGCGCCTTTATGGCCAATGAGGCGTCCTATTACCTCGCGCCGGGGGCGTTGTGGTCGAGCCTCTGGCCGGTGGGCGTCGGGCTGGCCGGGTTCGCGCTGGTGCTGAAATTCGTGCGCTTGCGCATCTGGTTTGCGGAAGGCGATATCGCGCCCTGGGTGGTGGCCGGCGCGCGGCGGGGCGCCCATGTGATCGCCCACCGCCGAAGATTGGCGCCGCCGTCGCTTCCCGGCGTCTCGAGCGCGCCCCTGCGCAGGCTGGTGAGCCGGATCGAAGCCGGCCTCGCCCTGCCCGTCATGGCCGGTCTCGCCATGATGGCGATGATCGCGGCTATCGTGCTGTTCCGGTAGGACCGCCGCCCGCGGACGGGTTGGCGGAATAGGTCGAGCAGGCAAGATCGACGAAATGCTCGACCGGCGCGGGCAGGCGCACGCCCCTGCGCTTGGCCAGGAGCAGCTTGCGGCGGGCCCACTCTTCCTCGAGCGGGGCGTGGACCACGTCGGTGCCCGCCAGCAGGTGCACCGAGGAATTGCGCAGAAAGCCGATGCCGAACCCGGCTTCGACCATGCGCACCAGCGAGGGAATCGATTCCACATTGACCCGTTCGCCCAGCGTGCGGCCGGCCCGGTGGGCGGCGTCATGGAGCAGGCGGTCGAGCGCGCCCGAATGGTGAAAGCCCACCACCTCATGGCCGATCACGTCCTCGAACCGCATGGGCATGCGCCTGGCGATGGCCCCGGCGAGCGGGTGATCGGGCGAGGCGATGACCCAGACATGATCGTCTTCAAAGACGCTCACGTCATAGCGTGCGAAGTCGTAATTGTCCGCGACGATGGCGATGTCTGTCTGGGCGTCGTCGAGCGCCGAGAGCGCGGCGCGCGCCACCATCTCGCGCAGGTCGAGGCTGATATCGGGATGGTCGCGCACATAGCGGGCCAAGAGCTCGGGCAGCCGGCCGCTGAGCGCGGAACTCGACGCCGAGATGCGCAGCCGCCCGCCCTTGCCGGCGGCAAAGACCGCCATTTCCGTTTCAAGGTCCGCCACCTCGCGGAAGATGCGGCGGCAACGGTCCGCATAGACCGCGCCCGAAGGGGTGAGGCTGACGCCGGTGGGGGAGCGGTCGAACATGACCACCCCGAGGCGGGCCTCGAGATCGGAGAGGCGCCGGCTGATCGCCGAGGGTGCGATGTTCTCGCGCTCGGCGGCCTTGGCAATCGATCCGTCGCGCGCAAGGGCAAGCACGAGGCGCGCGGTTACCGGATCGAAATGCGACATGGATGGGCCCCGATTCTCAATTGGAGCCCCACTATAGGGTATCGACGGGGAAAGTTCAGTCCTTGGTGGCAGCACCGGCCCGCGCCCAGCGCGGGATCAGCACCGGAGCGACGATGAGCACCAGAACGACCCTGAAGACGTGGTGGACCGAGACGAAGGCCGGATCGATGCCCAGGGACAGGGCCACCAGGCTCATCTCGGGCAACCCGCCCGGCACGAGGGCCAGGAGCGCGGTGGCAAAGGGAATGTCGAGAATGTGTTCGAACCCCAGCGCGAACGCGATGGCCAGCGAGACGGTGATGACTGTCATCCCTCCCCCGATCGCCAGCCCGCTCACGATCTGGGCCATGCGCGCGCCCGCGAAATACCGTGCGATCGACGCACCGATCACGATCTGGGCGAGCACGATGACGAGCTGGGGCGGATGGGACGAGGTCCATTGGGCGAGATGCACGATGGCGCTGAGCACCAGCGGGCCGGTGAGGTTGGATGCGGGAAAACGCAGGAGCCGGGCCAGAGGCACGCCGACAATGGCGCAGCCGACGAGCAGGAGCGCATCGGGTAGCGGCATGGCCAGCGCCAGATCCAGACTCCGGTCCATGGTGACCCCGCCTGCCCGGAGCGCAACGGAGGTGACGATGGCGGGGACAACAAAGAGGACGATGACCAGCCGCATGCCATGGACGAGGCTGACGGTGCGGACATCGGCGCCCATGGTCGGCGCGATGATCAGCATTTCGCTCAGACCGCCGGGCGTGGCCGAGAAGGCCGCCGTCATCCGCTCCTGACGCCCGATGCGCCGGCAGAACCACACCCCGATCAGCGCGATGATCGTGACATAGATGGCAACACCGAGCAGCGAGCCGCCCCAGCTGCTGGCGCCGGCAACGAGCTCGGGGGTGAACGAGCTGCCGATCATCACCCCGATGACGGCGATCATCAGGGCGCGCAGATTGGGGGAGATGGCAGTCGGGATGCCCGCCATGGCGAGGGGAACGGTGAAGACCATGGCGCCCAGCAGCCAGCCGAGCGGCAGGCCCACGAGGTATCCCAGAAGTCCGCCCACCGAGCCGATGGCGATGGTGAACGCGTTGAGGGCCAGAGTTTTCAGGAAGCTGGGCAAGGGATCTCCGGGGCGTTGGCTTTTGGTGCTGACGACGGCCCCGGCGACTGGCGAGCAATCGCGGGCGCGGCCCGACCGTTCGATGTCGTGTCTTTGGGCAAGCGGAAATGGCACCACTTCCGTTTGCCAGCGTTCTGGCTAGCACCTGAACGCGGCGCTG
Organism: Pelagibacterium montanilacus; assembly: GCF_003992665.1. Taxonomy (GTDB): domain Bacteria; phylum Pseudomonadota; class Alphaproteobacteria; order Rhizobiales; family Devosiaceae; genus Pelagibacterium; species Pelagibacterium montanilacus. Next base: position 124,265 of record NZ_RZMX01000059.1, on the reverse strand, counting down.
CCCACTGCCGTTTGGCGAGCATGCCTTCTCGTCTTGCGCCCGCGCAGACCGGTCGGACAAGGCGAAGGCAATATCGCGGCCGAGATTAACCCATGTTGATTTACGGGCCCTCAAGGAGGCGGGCATACCGCTGCGGTCGCCTGAGGGAACTTCCCCCGGCTGGTTGCGCTTTCGTGGTGGCAGCGCAGACCCGATGAACCGATAATGCGCCAGACAAACCGCGACCCACTTCACACAAGAGCGAACAGTACGCAATCGTGTCAGAAATACTTCTGAGAAAACTGCAGAACTATCTCGGTTTCTCCGAGATCGAGCGCAAGGCGGTCCTCAGCCTGCCGAGCCAGACGATCACGCTGCCGGCCCGGCAGGGGCTCGAGGAAGATACCGGCGGGGATGGCGACGTTTATGTGATCGAGGACGGCTTTGCCTGCCGCTACCGGATGCTGAGCGACGGACGGCGGCAGATTCTCTGCTATCTGGTCCCCGGGGACGTCATCGATCTGCGCCGCTTCATCACGGGCGCGCCGCCGCCGCCGGCGGTGTCGATGTCTCAATTGCGCATGCGGGCCATTCCCAGCTCCGCGGTGCTTGGGATGATCGAGCGCATGCCGCGGCTGATGCGGGCGCTTTGGTGGTCGACCATCGTCGATGAATCCATCGTGCAGGAATGGCTGGTGAGCCTGGGCCAGCGCACGGCTCTCGAACGCATCTCGCACCTGTTTTGCGAATTGCTGGTGCGGCTCAAGGCGGTGGGGATGGCCGAGCAGGATTCCTTTCGCCTGCCGGTGACCCAGGCCGAGCTGGCCGACACGCTGGGGCTTTCCACCGTGCATGTGAACCGCACGCTGCAGGAATTGCGGCGCATGGACCAGATAACGCTCCAGAACGGCATCGTGACGGTGACCAGCTTTGAAAAGCTCCAGGCCCTGGCGCTGTTCTCTCCGGCCTACCTTCAGATGCGGGCCGCCACCCCGCCCCCTCTCCGGCCGGCTTCAGCCTGACCCGGCCGCCCGCGCGGCCAGCCACGACGGGCGGCCGCGGGGAACCGATCGGGGCGGGCTCCGTTGGTCCTGCGATTGACCGAGAAAGCACTTTCAACCCGCCCCCGGGAGACTTCATTGCCCAAGACCCAATTTCACGCACGACCGAAGGTGCGCCTATACCCCGTGGCGCCATGACCGACCAGGCCCCCGTCGAGCCCGTGCGGACGCACGAGATCAAGAAATCCTGGCACCTGGCGTTCGCGCTGGCGGTTCTGGCCGCGGTGATGCTGCTGGTCTGGCAGCTCTCGCTGGTGCTGCTTCTGGCGTTCACCGCCATGATTGTCGCCACCATCATCCGGGGGACGGCGCGGCTGTTCATGAAGGCGACGCCCATGCCCGAAAAGGGCGCGCTGGCCTGTGCGCTCATTGCCATTCTGCTCGTGGTCTCGGGCTTTCTGTTCCTGCTGGGAGGACAGGTCCAGACCCAGTTCATCGAGTTGACCGACAGGCTGCCCGACCTGATCAACGAGGCGGGCGAAGTGCTCAACATGACCGATGCGGGCGACAATTTCATGGAAATGCTGCCCGATCTGATCGAGCCGAGCGCGCTGGCCGGCGGCATCGGCATGTGGCTGGGCAACATGGCGGGCGTTGTCAGTGCGCTGGTGCTCGTGATCGTGGCGGGCATCTACCTCGCGCTTTCCCCGCGCACATACTGGAGCGGCACGCTGCTGCTGATCCCGCCGCGCTATCGCGAGACCGCCGAGGACACGATGAACGCCTCGGCCCGCGCCCTGCGGCTGTGGCTGCTAGGCCAGTTCGCGGCCATGGTAGCGGTGGGGGTGACGGTCACGATCGCCATGCTGGCGCTGGGCGTGCCTTCGGCGCTCGCCATCGGGGTGATCGCGGGGGTCCTCGAGTTCATCCCGTTTCTCGGCCCGATCCTGGCGGCTATCCCGGCCATTCTGGTGGCGCTGGCAGAGGGTGACAACCTCATATACTGGGTGTTGGGCACCTATATCGTCATCCAGCAGATCGAGGGAAACGTCCTGGTTCCGCTGATCCAGGACCGGGCAGTCAAGCTTCCGCCTGTGCTAGGGCTGTTCACCATCCTGATCTTCGGCATCCTGTTCGGGCCGATCGGGATCATTCTGGCAACGCCGTTGACAATCGTGACCATGGTGTTCGTCAAGAAGCTCTACGTGGAGGATCACTGCATGGAACCCGAGAGCGCGGAGACCGACCTTTCGCTGGACGGCGGCAAGAAAAGCTGACGCGGCTGCCCCGGGGGCCAGGATTGGTCAGGAGCGCCGGGGCAAGGGCTGCCTGAGGTCGAAATAGCCCTTCCAGACCTCGGGCTCCCGCGCCCGGGCGACGGCGGCCTCGAGGTTGAAGCCATTGGCGGATTTGAGGGTCTCGACCTCGTCCCAGGTGACAGGCACGGCAACAGGGGCGCCCTCACGGGCCCGGGTCGAGAACGGGGAGATGGCCGTCGAGCCGCGTTCGTTGCGCAGATAGTCGATGAACATGCGCCCCTTACGGCGGGCCTTGGACATGGTGGCAGTAAACCGGTCGGGTTCGGCCGTGGCCATGTCCTTTGCAAAATCTGCGGCAAAGGTCTTGACCGCGCCCCAATCGGCGCGGCGCGGGTTGAGCGGGGCGACGACATGGATGCCCTTGCCGCCGGTGACCATGGGGAAGGTTTCGAGCCCCATCTCCGAGAGGGCAGAACGGAAGTCGAGCGCGGCCGAGCGCACATCGGCAAAGCCGAGCCCCTCGTCGGGATCGATGTCAAAGACGATGCGGTCAGGCTTTTCAACGAGGTCGCGCCGGGCGCCCCAGATGTGGAATTCGAGCACCCCCATCTGCACCGCCGCGACGATGCCCTCGATGCCGGTGAGATAGAGATAATCCCCGGTCTTGCCCGATTTCTCCTCGATGGGCAGGGATTTGATGCCGCCGCCAAAACCGCCCGCGTCGTGCTTTTGGAAAAAGCACTGCCTGGCGCGACCCGCCGGACAGCGCACGAGGCTCAAGGGCCGGTCGGCCAGATGGGGCAGCATGGCCTCGGCCACGGCGTCGTAATAAGCGACGAGCCGGGCCTTAGTGATTCCCTGGGAGGGAAAGAGGACACGGCCAGGGTTGGTGAGACGCAGCTTGAGCCGCTCGGCGACGGCAATGCCGGCCTCGTCGCTCAGATCGGCCTCGGCGGTTGCGGCGTCCGGTGGCGGCTTTTTCGCGTTTTTCCGGTTGGCGGCGGCGGGCTCTTCAAGGCCAATGCCGCTTGCGGGCTTGTCCTCGCGCATGCCGAGAAAGGACGGGTGGCGCAGATGGCCGTCCGGGGTGCGTTCGGCGTAGGCGATTTCCGCGACCAGTTCGGGGGTGACCCAATGGGCCTCGCGCGCGATGGTGCGCGGCACGCCTTCGAGCGGCGGGGTCTTGCGCGCCAGACCATCGAGCCGGGACTGCATGAGTTCGCGGGTATCGTCGGAAAAGCCGGTGCCCACGCGCCCGCGATAGACCAGCCTGCCCTCCTCCTCGGTGGCCAGAAGCAGCGAGGCGAAGGCGTTGCGACGTTTCTCGGAGGGGGAAAAGCCGACGATGATGAATTCCTGGCGCAGGGTGCACTTGATCTTGAGCCAGGATTTGGAGCGGCCCGAGCGGTAGCGCGCGTCGGCGCGCTTGGCGATGACGCCCTCATGGCCTGCCTTGCAGATGGCTTCGAACACCTCCTCGCCCCGGCCCTCGATATCGGGCGAATATTGCAGCGCATCATGGCGGGCGCGGCGGCCGATGAGCGTTTCGAGCCGCTGCTTGCGCTCGCGCTGGGTCTGGCTGGCCAGGGCTTTGCCCTCGTGCTCGAGAAGATCGAAGGCGAAAAAGACCAGCGGGCCGCCATCGGACAGCGCGGTCTTGAGGGCTGAAAAGCTGGTCTTGCCGTCCTCATCGAAGGCGCAGATTTCCCCGTCGATCAGCGTGCCGGATGCACCGAGCTGTTGGAGCGGGGCGACGAGATGGCCGAATTTGTCGGTCCAGTCGTGGCCGTTGCGGGTGTAGAGTCGCACTGTGTCGCCGTCGAGCGCGGCAAGGCAGCGGTAGCCGTCATATTTCATCTCGAACAGCCAGTCCGCGCCTGTGGGGACCGTGTCCACGAGGGTGGCGAGCTGGGGTTCGCGCCAGTCGGGCATGCGGGCCGTGCGGGGCTTGGCGGGCGACTTCGCCGTCTTGGCCGGGGCCTCCTTCTTTGCGGGGGCACCCCTGGCGATGGCGGCCATGGTGCGTCCGGTGGAGATCGAGGTCTGGCCGCGGGGCTCGGAGGCCCCATCCCGCGCCTTGTCGTCACGCTCCTTGATGAGCAGCCAGTTCTCGCGCTTCTCGCCCTTTTTGGGCTTCATGCGCACCAGCGTCCAGCCGCCCTTCATGCGCTCACCGGCGAGCTCGAACTTGAGCTTGCCGTCCTTTATGCCCTTTAGCGGATCGCCGACCGGGGTCCAGGTGCCGAAATCCCAGAGCATGACGGTGCCTCCGCCATACTGGTCCTTGGGTATGGTGCCCTCGAAGGTCGCGTAATCGAGCGGGTGGTCTTCGGTGCGCACGGCGAGGCGCTTGTCGGCAGGGTCGAGGCTCGGGCCCCGGGTGACCGCCCAGCTCTTGAGGACGCCATCGAGCTCGAGCCGGAAGTCGAAATGCAGCCGGGTGGCGTCGTGCTTCTGGACGACAAAGACATTGCCACCACTCCCCTGCCCCGGCTCTCCGGCGGGCTCGGCGGTGCGGGAGAAATCGCGCCGAGTCCTGTATTCGGCCAGAAGATCGGTGGCGCGCGACATGGCCTAGCTGGCCTTCTTGCGGGTCTTGGACGCGGCGGCGGGCTTGCGTTTGGCTCCGGATTTGCCGGATTTCTCAAGGCTGGATTTGAGCGCTTCCATCAGGTCCACCACATTGCCCTTGGATTCCCCAGAGGCGGGCTTTTCGGTCCTTTTGGCGACTTTCTTGCCGCGGCTCTTGAGCTTGGTGTCGATCAGCTCGCGCAGGGCGGTGCGGTAATGGTCTTTGAACCGGCTCACATCGAAGGGCGCGGTCTTGCGCTCGATCAGCTCGGTGGCGACCGAGAGCAGTTCCTTTTCGGCCTTCTGCTTGCCGATGCCGGAAAAGAAGGGGTCCGATTTGCGAATTTCGTCCTCGTAATGTAGCGTTTCGAGCATCAGCCCGGTGCCGCTGGGCTTTATCGCCGCGAGATATTCGCGCCCGCGCAGGGCGATCTGGCCAAGGCCCACCTTTTCGGACTGGCGCAGCGCGTCGCGCACGACCCGGAAGGCGTCCTCTGCGAGCTCGTCCTGAGGCACCACGTAATAGGATTTGTCGAAATAGATCGGGTCGATCTCGCATCCGCCTACGAACTGGACCAGTTCGAGGGTCTTGCGGGTCTCGAGCTTGACCGCGTCGATCTCATCGTCGGTCAAGAGGACATAATCGCCCTTCTCGTATTCGAAGCCCTTCATGATGTCGTCCGTGTCGACCGGGCCGATACCGGGCACCACCTTCTCGTAGTGGATGGGCTCACCGGATGGCTCGTGGATCTGGCGGAACGACAAGCGTGCGCCGGTGCGCGAGGCCGAGTACAATTCCACGGGGATCGAAACGAGAGAGAGCCTTATCTGGCCCTTCCAGATCGGGCGGGCGGATGGCATGGCTGAACCCCTCTTTTTCGCAACGCGGGGAAGAAACCGCGAAGGGCTTGAGTGGTTCCCCAAGGGCCAGTGATGTGCGGACGAACGCCGGCAGAGCCGGGGCAGAACGGAGGCTCCAGATGAGTTGGGAAAGGGCAGGATGAGCGCTGCATTCTGGGGCGCCTGCCTTCTGGCGCTGATCCATCTGGCGGCGGGGCGGGTCAATATCGCCGAAGCCGGGCGCGCATCCTGGCGCAGCTTTGCGGGCGGGGTCGCGACGGCCTATGTGTTCATCCACATCCTGCCGGTCATCACGCGGTTCGCGACGCTAGCGGGGGAAGACGCGGATCGCTGGCAGCGGGGGGAATGGGTATTTGCCACGGCGCTGGCGGGCACCTGCATCTACTATGCGATAGAAAAGGCGATACCAATGCACGGGCCCGCGCCCAAGCGAGGGGACGGCCCCACGGCATGGGCGCGGCCTTGGGCAAACTTCGGCGTCCACATCCTCGCGTTCGGGTTCTACAATTTCCTGATCGGTTACCTTTTGTCCGACCACCCGGCGCGCAACATGGTCGACGCGGCGGCCGTCTATGGTGCGCTAGGGCTGCACATGCTGGTGGTGGACAAGGATCTGCGCCTTCGCCACGAGAAACCCTACGACAGGATCGGGCGATGGGTGATGGCGGCGGCGGTCGTTGCAGGCGCTGCGGCCGGCCAAGTGCGGCTGGTGCCCGAGACCGCGATGATCGCGGGCTTCGCGCTTCTGGCGGGCGGCATGATGCTCAACGTGCTCAAAGAGGAACTCCCCGCGCGCGGCAAAGGCCGGCTTATCCCGTTTCTTGCGGGAGCCGGCCTGTTCGGGACGCTATTCATCATCGCGTGAGGAGGATGGCCCTTCTCTGCTAGTCCACGGTGTGGAGCGTGCCGCCATTGCTACGTGCTGGCGCCCACGCCCAGCCTAGCCCGGCGAGCGTGCCGGTTACGACCATCTTGAGACCGTCGAGCTGGTAGACCCCTAGACGGTCGGGCTGGACGTCATAGACCTGATCGTCGAGAAAGACGCAACGCGGGTCCGGGCTCCCGGCACCTAGACGCTCGCGCTCGGCCTGGGCAGCCACGAGCCGCGCGTCGGCATCTGAACCGGCGCGAACCAGTACGACACCGTAATTGGTCCGACCCTGCCAGAGCCAACTAGTGGGGGCAATGCGCGGAATTAGACGGTAAAGGCGTCGGGTCATAGCGTATCCTCCGTTTGGCCCAACTCAACGCAGAAGCTGCAGTTCGGTTTCACCTCCAAGGCGCATTCCCCTGATAAGTCCGGCCTCCATGTCGCCTCGCAATCACATGTTATCCCCAGATTATCGACGCGCCACGCGCCCGACGGGCAACGCACTGCCCCGCCCAAGCCAATATTGGCTGCTCCAATTTACCTATGTTAGTGTGCGTACAAGTGAACACATGTAGGGTCGGTCTGCCTGTAACGTCGGGGGCCAGGTTCCGGCGGCACTGGCGGCGTGTTCGAAGCCGAGGGCGGGCCATAGAGGCGTCGAAGCGAGAGGGCGAAGGGTGACCTCAAACAAGAGCACTACGGTCGACGGCGAGCCGTCGGGCACACGAGGCCGCGTGAGCAAACGCCATTTGAACACAGCAACGCTGGCCGCAGCATTCGCCGCGCTGCTTAGCGTGTGCATCTTTGTGATTCTGGCCGTCGTGGTTTCCCAGGCCTATCGCGACCAGATCGCGCGCGCCGAGGAAACCGCGAAGTCGACCGCACAGGTGGTGGCGGTTCATTCACGATGGGTGATCGAGGCAAGCGTTCAGTCTCTCGAGCGAATCTATGACCGACTCGAAGCGGGGGATTTCGATACCCCGACCGATACGCTCAATGATATTTCCGCCGCCTTCGATCATCTGCCCGGCGATGTGGGGATAGCGGTGTACGGCCCTGGCGGGAACCTGCGACTTAGCAACATCCCCGAGGCCGAGCAGGCCAACGTCTCGGAGTCCGCGTTCTTTGTGGCGCTCGCACAAGGCCAGACGCTCCATATCTCTCCCTTCCTGACCATGAGCGCAGGCGGCGCACACGCGTTCGTGGTGGCACGCAGGCTCGAGCAGGACGGCGCCTTCTCCGGCATTGCGACAGTCACGATCAGCAACGCCATGTTATCGGATTTCGCCCAATCTCTTGCGCTGGACAATGGCTCGACGATGTCGCTGGTGCGCGACGACGGCTGGCTGGTCGCACGTCATCCAGCGCCCGACACTGCCACCAGCCTCGCCAACTACGAGTTGTTCACGACCCATCTGGTCGAAAACCCCGAAGAGGGTACATACGTGGCGCAGGCTTCCCCGATCGACGGGGTTGCCCGCACGGTCGCATACCGCGCCGTGCCTGGACTTCCGCTGATCGCGGTGTCGGCCATATCGACCGATGCCATAGTGGATCGCTTCTGGCGTAATGCCACCCTCGTGCTGTGGCTGATCGGCCCCATCGGGATCATGCTGCTGATCGTTGCCTTCCTGCTCTGGCGCGCTGCGCGGCGCGATCAGCGCACCCAGGAGCGCCTGAGCCATGCGCTGGACAGGAACCAGTTGCTGTTTCGGGAGATCCACCATCGGGTGAAGAACAATTTGCAGGCGATTTCTTCACTGGTGCAGATGCAGCCCATTCCGGCCGAGGCCAAGCAGGAGATGGCGCGACGGGTCGCAGCGATGGTAGCGGTTCATGAACACATCTACCGCCACGACCAGTTCGAGCGCACCGAAGTTTCAGAATACATCGACAAGCTCGTCCGTGATATCGCAGCCTCATTTCATGCCGAGATCGCCTTGGATATCGGCGTCGAGCCCGTGGTGGTGCACCGCGACAATGCGATGCCCCTGGGACTGATCGTCAATGAGGTGCTCTCTAACGCCTTCAAGTACGCGTTCAGGGACAGGGAACCAGGAACGATTCATGTGAGTCTCGAGCGCATTGATGCGGACCAGGCGCAACTGACAATTTCGGATGACGGCGTAGGCTTTGACCCCGATGCGCCCAGCACGGGAATCGGTCAGAGGCTGATCCGGGGGCTCGCCCAGCAGATCGGGGGGACTACCACATTCTCGAGTGCAGACGGCACACGGTTCGACCTCGTGTTTCCTCTAGAGCCGCCCGCCCAAGAAGATGAGGGCTGAGCGGAGGACGCCGGTCCCGGGATTGTCAATTGACGTCGCCCAACACGATCCAGGCGCTGTCGGGGCCCGGTCTACCGCACGAGGAGAGTGTGGGGCACGCATGCAGCGGATGGTGGTATAAGTCCTGGCCTTTGCAGCAGAGGGCCTTTAATTGGCTCGGAACCGGGCTGGGCGAAAACTGCGCTATATTGAGCTAGCGCTTGTCAAACTGGGCCTGCCTGCTGAACCACTTAAATTTCCGCTGCGGGCTGGCCCCACTGCCCGCCCCTGGCGCGTCAATCCTCGGACAAATACTCGCGCAGGTCCTCGACCGTGCCGGCATCGACCGCCGGGGCGGAGTTGGTCCATGCGTTGCGGATATAGGTCGCGACGTCCGCAATCTGTCCATCATCGAGCTTCCAATCATAGGCCGGCATGGCCAAGGGACCGGGATGGGCGTCGGTGGCGACTGCCTGGGTGCCTTCGAGGATCACCCGGATAACGGTGGTGGGATCCTCGGAATTGACCTTGTTGGAGCCATCGAGCGGCGCGAACAGGCCCGGCGCCCCCGTGCCGTCTACTGCATGGCAGGCGGCGCAGCTGTCGAAGAAGATGGCCTCGCCGGCTTCCATCACCGCACTATCCTGGGACGGCTGAATCTCGCGGGGATCGTCGTCGAGAGTTTTGAGATAGTCGGCAATCGCCTCGAGATCGGAATTGGCAAGCTTCTGGGTCGAGAGCACCACAACCTCGCCCATGCGCTGCAAGGCCGCAGTGTGATCGTTCCGCCCTGTGCGCAGGAACTGGACGATTTCGGCCTGTGACCAGTCATCGAGCCCGCCATTCTCGCCGCCGCGAATGTTGGGGGCGAGCCAGTTTTCGAGCACGCCACCGCGCAGATACTCCTCGTCCACATCGGCGCCCGCGAAGTTCTTGCCCGTGTGACACGCGCCGCAATGGGCCGGGCCATCGACGAGATAGCGGCCTCGGTTCCATTCGTCCGACATCTCGGGGTCGGAGACGAACTCCCGCTCCTCGAAAAAGAGCGTGTTCCAGCCCAGGATTGCCTGGCGCAAGTTGAAGGGGAATGGCAGCTCGTTTTCGGGCTTCTCCTTGTGCACCGGTTCGAGCGTGCTCAGATAGTCATAGATCGCGTCGGTATCCTGTCGCGGCATCAGCGTGAAATAAGGATAAGGGAAAGCCGGGTAGAGGTGGTTGCCCTCCCTGTCTATGCCCTCGTTCATCGCGCGGTAGAAATCGTCGCGCGTCCAGCGGCCCAGCCCTGTCTCATCGTCGAAGGTGAGGTTGGGCGAGTAGATGACGCCGAACGGCGTTTCAAGGCCTCGCCCTCCAGCGTAGGGCTCTGCGCCATTTTCGAAATCGGTGTGACAGCCGATGCAGTCGCTGGCAGTGGCCAGATAGCGCCCGCGCTCAACCTGGCTGAAGGACAACTCTTCACTTCCAGCAGCCGACCCGGTCCAGAAGGCGGCTGCTGCGAGGGGAAGGGCGGAGAAAAGGGAGAATCTGGTCATGCCTGCACCATCGGTCCGGGGTCGCGCAGATACTGGTTCACGATCGCGTCCGCCGACCAATAGGCAAGCGCCGCCACCGTACCGGTCGGGTTGTAGCCGGCGTTCTGGGGAAACGCCCCTGCCCCCATGACGAACAGATTGTGCAAATCCCAGCTTTGGAGATAGCGGTTGACCACGCTGTCGGCCGGGGACTGGCCCATGATGGTGCCGCCGGTGTTGTGGGTGGTCTGGTAGGGCATGGAATCATAGGATCCCGTGCGCTCGTTGATCTTGATCTCCCGGCCGCCCATGCCGCGGGCGATATCGGCGGCAATGGGCGTGATGAAATCGGTCATGCGCCGGTCATTGGCCGTGAAATCATATGTCATACGCATCAGCGGCCGGCCCCAGGCGTCGGTATATGTGGGGTCGAGGTCGAGATAGTTGAGTCGGTGGGCCATCGAGGCCCCATGGACGCCGACCGAGGTGGTCTTGAGAAAGCTCTCCCGCATTGCCTTTTTCCAGGCGCTGCCCCATTCCGGAGTGCCCTCGGGAACGGGCCGGGATTCGATGGGACGGGCATTGGTGGTGCTGCACGATATGTAGCCGCCGCCGATGAAACCGAGGCCCGAATGGTCGAAATTGTCACCATTGTAGTCGTCCGCGACCATCGAGAGCGCACCTGCGCCGACAAATCCGTTGGTGAAGGCGTCATCGTAAAATACCTGCACCGAGCTCATGACCTGGTAGCAGTAGTTCTTGCCCACAACGCCCTGCCCGGTGACCGGATCGTACTGCTCGCCAATATCGGAGAGCATCATGAGACGCGTGTTCTGGAGCTGGTAGGCGCACAGAATGACCATGTCGGCGGGCTGCTCGAAGACATCTCCCTGCGCATCAACATAAGTTACACCCGTGGCGCGCGTGCCGTCAGGGTGTTTGTCGACATGGAGCACCTCGCAATTGGTGCGCAGGGTGAAGTTGGACTTGCGCATCAATACGGGAATGATGGTGGTCTGGGGGCTCGACTTGGAATAATTGCCGCACCCGTATTTCTCGCAAAAGCCGCAATAGGTGCAGGGCGCCAGAGAGAGCCCCAGCGGGTTTGTGTAGGCCCGGCTCATGTTGGCGGCCGGCGCGGGGAAGGGATGGAGCCCCATCGCCCGCGCGCTTTCCTCGAACCGATCCTGGGCGAAAGTCATCTCGAGCGGAGGATTGGGATATTCGTCGCTGCGCCAGCCTTCGAAGGGGTTGCCCCCCTCCTGGATAGTGCCGCCCAGATTGCCGGCGCGCCCGGAGATGCCGCAGATCTTCTCGAAGGTATCGAAATGGGGCTCCAGCTCGTCATAGGTGACCCCGTAATCCTGCACCGTCATGTCTTGGGGCAAGGGGCCATAGCGTTGCTCGTTGTGAGTGCGAGCCTCGAAATCGGAGGGCAGGAACCGGTAGGTAATGCCATTCCAGTGGACCCCTGAGCCTCCGACACCCTCGCCGGGCAGGAACGAGCCCCACCGGCGCATGGGCAGGGCGCGCTGGGCAGGATTGTTGCGGAAGGTGAGTGTTTCGCGCGCGGTCTCCTGGAACATCTCGTGGCGCCAGTAGTAACGCAATTCGTCCTGGGCGATGGTCGGGGGGAAATGGGTGGGCGTGTCGCGCCAGCCTCCCCGTTCGATCGCAACGACGTTGAGCCCGGCCTCAGTGAGCTGCTGGGCCATGATCGCCCCGGTCCACCCGAACCCCACAAGGACCGCGTCGACTGCCGGTTTTTTCTGCACCATGATGTTCCCCGCCCCTTGCTGGCAATGATTGCTATTGCGCCGCCGACCATTCCGGCCGCCCCATGAGGGCGACAGGCGGAAGGTCTATCCGGGCGCCGTCGTGGTGAACAAAATCGCGATAGTCGTAGCGCGCACCGGGAAAGCCCACATAGGACCAGCCCACCATGTCCCGGTTGCCGCCATAGATCGGATCGCAGAAGAAGCCCTCTATGGCGTTCTCCTTGACGAGACTGAAAAAGGTCTCGGCGGACACGCCATCGAAGGTGACGTCGCCGCTCTCGATACCGGTGAGGATTTCGTCCTGCGCGTCCTCTTCGAGCGCGGCAAAGCTGCCACCCCTGTTGGTCTCGCACCATGCATCGAGCGCGGCGATGGCCTCGCGGTAAAGCTGGGCGGGGGTGAACTGGCTCTGATAGCCCTGTGTGGGCAGGCCCTCGGGCCAGGGGCCGGACATGTACCAGCGCTGGCCGCGCCCGAAAAAGCCGGCCATTTGCCGGTCTATGAACTCGACGACGCCGGCTTCCCGGGCGCCGGGGCCATCCTCGTCCGAAGGGATCAGCCGGGCGGTGATCGCATCCACGCAGGCGCGTTCTGCCGAAGTAAAGAAGGTGCCGGGTTCGGTGCCGTAATAGGGTGTGTGTGTTTGTCCTGCCTCCCACGGCATGCCCTCGCCGCCGCGATATTGCCGGCCGAGGGCGGCTGCAGGGAACCCCGCCACGACCGTTCCGGCCATAAGAATCTGCCGTATGAAGGCGCGCCGCGATATCCGTACCATTCTACCCCCCGCCCCGATTGTGTCTTGAGGCACAATGGGCGCAGGGTGGGAATGGTTCCGAACGCGTTTCAGTCGTCCGACCGGGTCCTTCTGGCCTTGGTGCCGAAGGGCAGAAAGCGCTCGATCACCCGGACGCCGGAGATCAGCACCACCCCGAGGATCAGGGTGGCCACAAAGAGCACGTACTGGCCCGCTCCGGCGATGATGCCCAACGCCGCGGCGAGCCAGATGTTGGCTGCGGAGGTGAGGTTGTGAACGTCGCCCTTGGCAAAAAAAATGGTGCCCGCCGCGATGAACCCGATTGCCTGGGCCAGCCCCTGGACCACGCGCAATGGATCGACCGCTATACCGCCCGGCCCGGCCTGGAGGGTTTCATAGAGCAGCATGGCCGAAACCACGATGGCGGCAGAACTCAGCCCCACCATTCCGTGGGTCCGAATGCCCGCGGATATTCCGCGCACTTCACGGTCGAGCCCAAGAAGCATGCCCCCGCCGGTTGCGATCAACAGCCTGATGACGATCTCGGTATCGGTCATGTGGCGCGCTCCCCAAGGTAATGATCGCTTGCAACGCGGGGCAATGCGGCCCGGTTCCAAGCGCGGCGCAAGCGGACGCGGGCGCGAACCGATCGGGCACAGCCGCGTTGTGGCTCAAAGCGTTTCCTCTCCTGGGAAGCGCTGATCTGGAACCGGGAAAGGAAACCCAGGCGATGAAGGCACAATCGAAAGCCCAGCAGAAGGCCGCCGGCGCGGCGCTGTCGGCCAAGCGCGGCGACACCAAGGTCAAGGACCTGCAGGGCGCCTCCAAGCAGATGTACGAGTCCATGAGCGAGAAGGAGCTCGACGAAATGGCTTCGACCGACCGCAAGGGCAAGCCCGAGCACAAGGATTGAGCGGCGATTGACGGTTTCCCCCGGCGGCGGGTTGGGCTAGTTTGTGGCCAACCGAAAAAGGGGATTATCCATGAGCTTGACGGGTTTGGTTGGCAGGGCTGTTGCGGCGATCGGAGCGGGCGCGATCCTTTTGCGCCGCTGGGACGGCAAGACGCCTGAACAGGCCCGCGGCTCGGCGCCAAAGATTCCCGATGCCAAGGAACAGTCCGTCCCCACGCTCAAGATGCCGACCGCCAAGGGCTGGGAAGGCGACCACACGCCGGTGGCGGCCAGCGGCTTGAAGGTGAACGCCTTTGCGCGCGGGCTCGACCATCCGCGCCAGATTTACACCCTGCCCAATGGCGACGTGCTGGTGGCCGAATCGTGCGGGCTCAAGGGCGACATCAAATCGCCCTTCGACTTCGCCCAGTACGCGACGATGAAGCGGGCCCGCGCGGTCGGCGAGAGCGCCAACCGCATCACGCTCCTGCGCGACGCCGATGGCGACGGGGTGGCCGAAATCCGCGAGGATTTCCTGACCGGGCTGAGCCAGCCCTACGGCATGGCGCTGGTGGGCTCGACGCTCTATGTGGGCAACACCGACGGCGTCGTCGCCTTCCCCTATGAGGAAGGGCAGACCAAGATCACCGCCAAGGGAAGGCAGATTTCCCATTACGAGACGGGCGGGCACTGGACGCGCAACCTGATCGTGAGCGCGGACCAGACCAAGCTTTACGTGGCCGTGGGCTCGCTGGGCAATATCGACGAGAACGGCATGGCCAAGGAAGAGGGCCGCGCCGCGATCCACGAGATCGACCTGGCGACCGAGACCACGCGCATCTTTGCCGGCGGGCTGCGCAATCCGGTGGGCATGGCGTGGGGCCCGGATCGGGAGACGCTGTGGACCGTGGTCAACGAGCGCGACGGGCTGGGCGACGAGACCCCGCCCGACTACCTCACCTCGGTCCAGGATGGCGGGTTCTACGGCTGGCCGTTCTGCTACTGGGACCGGATCGTGGACGATCGTGTGAAGCAGGACAGCGCGCTGGTCGCGCGCGCCATCACCCCCGATTTCGCACTGGGCGGGCACACTGCATCGCTGGGGCTGTGCTGGGTGCCCGAGGGCGTTCTGCCCGGGATGGGCACGGGCATGGCGATCGGCCAGCACGGCTCGTGGAACCGCTCGGTGCTCTCGGGCTACAAGCTCGCCTTCGTGCCGTTTGCCGACGGCAAGCCCGCCGGACCGCTGCAGGACGTACTGACCGGGTTCCTGTCCCCGGACGAAAAGCACGCCTATGGCCGCCCGGTCGGTGTGGCGGTGGCGCCGGACAACGCGCTGCTGATGGCCGACGATGTGGGCGACGTCATCTGGCGGGTGAGCCCTGCCTGAGGCCTCGCGCACGGAAAAGGTGGGGCGCGGCCCCATGATCGCGCTCTACCGGCTGGGATTTCTGGCCCTTCTCGTTCTGCTCTGGATGGTCGGCGCGCAGGCGGTGGGGCGCAATCTGATCCCCACCCCCGGCGACACGCTGGCTGCCGCGCTCGAAATGATCGGGGATGGCCGGCTGGCCGAAGCGCTGGCCGAAAGCCTTGCGGTCTATCTCTCGGGCTTTGCCATCGCGGCAGTGGTCGGCATTGCCTCGGGCGTCGCCATGGGGATGATCGCGCCCCTGGGCCGGACGCTGGACATCTATGCCTTTGCGCTGGCGGCGACCCCGCGCGTGGCGTTCATTCCGCTGATCATCGTGCTCCTGGGCCTGGGGCTCGAGGCCAAGGTGTTCATCGTGTTTCTGGGCGCGGTGATGCCGGTGCTCATCACCACCTATTCGGGCGTAAAGGCCGCCGATGCCGAGTTGATCGAGATGGGGCGCTCAGTGGGCGCGCCAGGCCGGCGCATCCTTCTCGAGATCGTGCTGCCGGGGGCCGTCCCCTTCATCGTCGCCGGATTACGGCTGGGCGCGACGGTGGGGCTGATCAACACGGTGGTGGCCGAGCTCTATACCGCCGTCTCCGGGCTGGGCGGGCTGCTGGCGCTTTATGGCAACACCTTCCGCATGGCAGAATATTTCGTGATCGTGCTGTGCCTTGCAGCGATCGGGGTTGTGGTGACAGAAGGGCTGCGACTGATCGAAAGCCGGCTGGACCGCTGGCGTCCGCACCCATGAGGAGAGCCGCGATGGCCATGACGACCCTTCCCCTCCCCGAGCGCTGTAGACGGCTGGCGCTCGTGGGCCTGACATTGGGGCTGGCGCTGATGCCGGGGGCCGCGGCGGCAGAGCCGTTCCGGCTGATCGTGACCCATCTCGAGCCGCCGCTGGTGCCCAATTCGGTGATGGATCTGGCGCTCGAGCTTGGCTATTTCGAGCGCGAGGGCGTCGAGGTGGAGCTGGTGCGCGTGCAGCAGACGCCTTCGGCGCTGGCGGCGTTGCAGGCGGGCCAGGGCGAGATGGCCAATATCGGGGTGGACGCGCTGCTGCTGCGTCATGCCCAGGGGGACGACAGCCTCGTCGCCGTCGGATCGCCCAACACCTCCCTGCCCTTTCTCATTGCCGCGCGCGACGACTTCGGATCGGTGGCCAAACTGGCCGGCGCCAGCTTCGGGGTGGGCCGGCTGGGGAGCCTCGACCATTCGCTGAGCACGCGCGTGCTCTCGTCGCTGGGCGCCGACCCCGATGCCATGGAGATCGTTGCGCTGGGCCAGCCCGCGGTGCGCGCGCAGGCGCTGGCCGCCGGCCGGATCGACGCGACGACCGTCTCGATCGGGGTGTGGCTGTCTCTGCCCGACAAGACGGGGATGGAGGTTTTGGTGGACCCCGACGCCTATTTCGCCGCCGCGCCCGTGGTCAACAAGGTCAATGTGGTGCCCCGGACGGTGCTGGAGGACCGACGCGATGAGGTGGAAGCGGTGACTGCCGCGCTGGTTGCCGTTTCCCGCGATTTCGCGGCCGATCCGGACCTCTGGATCGAGGCGATGGCACCCTATGGCGGAGAGCTGGGGCCAGAGGATTTCGGGACGCTGGCCGATGCCTTTGCGGGCGCGTGGATGGTCAATGGCGGGCTCGATGCCCAGGCGCTGGCCTTCACCGGGGACTGGCTGGCCGGGACCGAGGATTTCGCGGATGCCGAGATGCCGACGCTGGACCAATGGGTGGATTTTTCCGCCGTCGATGCAGTGCTCGACCGGTTGGGTACCGCGCCGGGTGGAGACGAGCCGAACCGATGAGCGCCACCGGGCGCGCGGCGCTCGTCCTTTCTCACGTGAGCAAGTCCTTTGCGAGTCCGGCAGGGCGCGCGCCGACACTGGCGCTGCGCGATGTGAGCCTGTCGGTGCCCCAAGGCGGGTTCACGACGCTGCTCGGCCCCTCGGGGTGCGGGAAGACCACGCTGCTGCGACTGGCCGACGGGCTGTTGACGCCCGATGCCGGGTCCGTCGAGGTGTTCGGCGCCCCGCCCCGGCCGGGCCCGGACATAGGGTTCGTGTTCCAGTCCTATCGCCTGCTGCCCTGGGCTTCTGCGCTGGGCAATGTGGAGTTTGCGCTGCGCAGCACCGGGCTGGCTGCCCCCGAGCGCCGCGCACGGGCCCGCGACTGGCTCGACCGGGTGGGCATGGGCGGGTTTGGCGATGCCCATCCCGGCGCGCTTTCGGGGGGCATGCGCCAGCGCGTGGCGCTGGCCCGGGCGCTGGCCTGCGAACCCAAGTTGTTGCTGATGGACGAGCCGTTCGCCAGTCTCGACGCCCACTCGCGCGAGCTGATGCAGGGCGAGTTGACGGCGCTCTGGCAGCGCACGGGGGCGGCGGTGCTGTTTGTGACCCACAGCGTGGACGAGGCGATCACGCTCTCCGACACCGTCGTGCTGATGAGCCCCCGGCCCGGGCGGGTATCGGAAACGCTCGAGATCGACCTGCCGCGCCCGCGTCGGGGCGCGGCGTTTTTCGGCAGTGCGGACTATGGTCGCATGCGCACGCATCTGGCCGAGGCCATGCGCGAGATGGTGATGTCCGACCCCGGATCGGAATTTTACGGTCGGGACCGGTAGACGGAAACCGACAAAGAGACCGCCGACTTGAGCTCAACCCCGGATCGGGACGACCCGGATCAGTAGATGCGCGCCGTCAACCGCGCCATGACGGCAAAATCGGACTGATCGGCGATGGCATCAATCAGGGGGATGCCCGCAGCCACCTCAAGGCTGGCGCGATCCTCGAATGCATAGGTGAACCCGAGCCCGGTGGAGAACAGCGTGGTGCGTTCGGGGAAGGTGGAGAATACTTCACCCAGATCGGCAAAGACGAATGTGCCGAGGCCACGTACGTGCTCATTCATGTCCCAGTGGAGTTCGGCCTGTACCAAATATCCGCTGTCCCCTCCAACGCCCTCGGCGGGATAACCGCGCACCGTAGTGGGGCCCCCCACCTGGAAGAGAAGATTGCCCGGCAGCAGTTGCTCCTCGGTGTATTGCCAGGAGCCGCGGGCCTGGACGCTGATCTCGTCGGTAAGGTCGACATAGCCCGAGAGACTGCCGGCAAACAGCGTGGCCTGGCGCGAGCTTTCAGCAATCCGGTCCTCGATGTCCGCGAAAACGATCTGGGGCTGGACGGTGAACGCCTTGCTTTCGTCCGAATAGGTGATCGGAAAGCCGAGCGCGATGCGGTCCGTGCGGGTATCCACGATGCCTACGAGGCCGAGCGCGGATTCCGAATAGCCCCGCGATACCGATGCGGTGGCCGAAAGTGACCAGTGGGTGTCAGCGATCAGTGTCTGGGACAGGGTGCCGGTAAAGGCGCTCGAGGCTCCGGTGACGTCGAGTTCCTCTGTGGGCCCGTCGATGACGCGGGTGCCCGAAAGCGTGGTGCCGAGCGCGAGCCGGGTGCCGAAGGTGCTGACCGGAAGATCGTAATTGACCGTGCCCGCGATGCTGCCCTGGGACGCGCTGGCAAAGACCAGAAGGTTGTCGTCGATCCCGAACATACCATAATGGCGCCAACTGATGCCGCCTACGACGTGCCCGGTGGACTCCACGCCCTGATTGTCCAGAAAGGCGACGAGCTGATTGCGCGGGGGCTCGGAGACACCGATGGCCAGATCGGTCAGTCCGAACGTCGCACCGGGCTGGAGCAGCATGCGCAACTGGGCGATGCTGGTGCGGTTGAAATAATTGATGTCCTCGGAGGCAGTCGGGATATCGACCACCCCGTCCTCATTGGCAACCCGGATGCGCTGCAGGATGTAATCGTTGGAGGTCCGGCGTTCGCCCACGACGGCGAGACTGCCCAGCCGCCCCTCCACGAGTTGAACCCGCAAAATGCCCGAGTCGAGATTCTGGGGCGGGAGAATGGCGCTGGCGGTGACAATGCCGCGCTCGGCGTAGATATCGTTGACGTCGCGCACGAGGTTGGCGATGCCCGAAAAATCGATCGGTCGGCCGACATAGGGCTGTGCGAGCGCGGCAAGTTCAGCCTCGGACAGGAAGGCCGAATCCGGTTCGAACCGAACACCCACCAAGGTTACCGTCGCCCCGCCCGGGGGGGGGAGATCGGCGCGGGGCACAGGATCGGTGATGACGGCCTCGCCCTGCTGCTCGACATTGCCCTGCTGGCCCAGTTCCTGCGCCCGCTCCTGGGCCTGCTGCGCCGCCCGGGTCGCAGCGTCGGGTTGCTGAGGCTGCGCCTGGGCCGGACCGGACGCAGCGAACCCGAAAAGCATGACAAACAGCCCGGCAACCGCCAGATGCCAGAGGCGTGCACCCATGCCCCGAAGCCCGGACTTGACCTTCCGCGTTTCCCATGCCCCGTTCAGCGTCACAGCGTCCCCCTTGTATGCGTCCTGCATGCGCCCGATGCCCTTTATTCCGCCGCCGCGAGATTGACCATGGGGCCGATCCCGAACATCGTGACGGGATAGGCCACACCATCAATGATGAGTTGGTTGCCGTCCAGTTCGATCTCCAGCTCATCTTCTTCGCCCTCCTCGTTGATCACGAGGATGGTGAAGAGTTCGCCGGCGATCAGCTCGCCGTTCCTGTACATGGACCGGATGGTGTCACGCACAAGGCTGGCGCCCGGGAAGGGCAGCGTATCGAGCAGGTTCACCACCTCGGCGGTCACATCGTATTGCACGACATAGGCATTGGTCGTTGTGCGGTAGTCGTCGAGATCGAGGCTGAAGGCGAAATCGGGCTGGTACATCTGGACATTGTTGCCCGGGAGCGGACGCGGCGAACGGTTTTCGAAGACCAGCGTCTGGAGCGGCGTGGTCAGCTCCAGTGCGCCCGGCACGAACGCGTCGGCAATCGAGACGAAGCGGGCCGATGTCCGCAGGTCGGTCTCATAGAAGTACAGCTGATCGATCTCGATACCCGCCGGGGCATCGACATATAGGCTGGCCGATTGACCGACCTCGCCGGCATAGCCGGTGAGCGAGAGCCTGAGCCGCGGCGGGCGTGCGGGAACCTGGGTGATCATGACATCCTCGATGATGCCCGCACGCAGGATCGCCTCTTCGGCCACCTCGACATCGGGCAGGCTCAGCCGGCCCCGGGCACTGAGCTCGAAAGTGCGGGCCTTGAGTTGCTCGAGGGTGAGATCACCCTGGATGTCGAACATGACATGGCCCTGGATCGCTGAAACCAGCGTGCCGAAGAAGGAGTCCGAACCCCAAAGATAGATGTCGCCGGCATCCGAGACGATGGTGGCATCCATGATCTGTGTGAGGGTCTCGAGGTAGATCGAATCCCCTGCTGCCACATCGAGCGTGTTGGTGCGGATGCGCAGCGGGTTGGGCACGTCGGTGATGAGGTTGGCCGAGCCCGGCTCGTCTCCCTGGCGATCCTGCCAATCGGCATTGGCCTGGGTGCGATCCCCGATGCCGCCGCCGGCCTCGAGCACCACACCGGCGCCTTCTTCCATGGCATCGATGTCGACGCGATCCTCAAGATTGCCGGCAAAGATCGAGCCGCCGGCGACAACGGCCACCGCGTTCGCCTCATCGCTGCCGCTCCACAGCGCGGTGATCTGCGCATCGCCGTCGGTTGTGATATCGATGCGGCCCGTGAGCGCCGTCATCGTCGCGCCATCAATCATCTTGAACGATTGGGCATCGACCACGATGTTGCCCGTCGTGGACTGAACGATACCCACGCTGGAAACCACGAAGCGGGTGCCGCCGGCGATCGAAATCTGGCCCGACGCGGTGACCGTCCCGTCTATGATGCCCTCGAGCCCGGAGGTCAACGTGATCGCCCCGGTCTGGGAGGTCGCCTCGACGATGCGGAACTCGCGCCCGGCCGAGCCGAAGAGATTGATGAGCCCGGTGGCCGTGGCGGTGATCCCGCCGCCGATCGTGTTGCCGACGTTGAGCGCGTGGGCGGTGGTGCCGATCGCGCCGCCGGCATCGAGCACCACGTCGGTGCCGAGGACGTTGATGAGCAGGTCGTTGTTGGCATTGAGCAGATCACCATCGGAGACCAGCCTGATGTCGCCCGGCGAATAGACCGTATCGATCAGGGCATCACCGGTGAACTCGACATCGATACCGTTCTGGGCACGCGCCGTGAAGGTGGCCCCATCGCGCAGCGCGAGCTGGAGTGGCGCGTAAGGGTCCGAGGTGAACGGATTCGTTCCAGCGCCGATACCACCCTGCGCGGCTTCGAGCACCAGATTGCCCGTGTTAACCGCACTGCCCGAGGTCGCGTTGATGATGGTGCCCAGAACCCTGATGCGGGTTTCGCCCGGCGCGGTGATGGTGCCCAGCCGCGCATCGCCGCGCGAGGCCACGTGGATAGTGCCCCGATCGAGACCGCTGGTGTCGAGTGCGGTCTCATCAACGATGATGTTGATGTCCTCGGCGGCTGCAAAGTTCAGCGGCCGCTTGGAGAGCACACGGATGGTCATGTCCGCCGAAAGGATATCTCCCGCGACCGCCGCGTCGAACGCAGCCTGCTCGTCGGTGGTCATGTCCACATAATCGGTGCCCAGCGGAATGACGACTTCCGATTCGCCGAACTGAACGACCAGCTCCAGATCCGAGCGCTCGGCGGAGGCCAGGGCCACGCGCTGGGCGATGGTCAGATCGGCGGGGTCGATGTTGCCGGGGATGGTGACCCCGATATTGGTGGTGCCCGCACCCACCGTTTCGCCGACGCCCAGGCCGGCCTCGACCGTGACCGTGCGGCCGGAGACGTTGGCATCCTTGACCACCGGATTTGTCGAGGTGACCGTCTTGAGCGCCCCGGCGGAGAGCGAGAAGGCAAGCTGCTTTTCACTCCAGGTCGCGCCGCGGGTCAGTTCGTCCATCTCGTCGGGGGACGCGTCATAAGTGAAGTCGGCATCATAGGCGGTGGTGAGATCGCCGACCTGGCCGTTGAGATCGTGATAGCGGTTGGTCTGGTCGTCCTCGTAGTCGGCGATCAGCGCGGCGACAGCATTGCCGACCTCGGTGTCGTCAAAGTCGGGATTATCGCCCCGGACCACGGACTCATATTGCGCTGCAAGGGCCTTGTACTGGCGCGAGTCCGTTTCCAGCGTGACCGCGAAATCCGGATTGTAGGCGGCGCCGCCATCGGCCTGGGTCTGGCGGATCTGCCAATACTGATCGTAGGCCTGTTCGCGCGAGGTTTCGAAGGCGGTGACCGTCGCTTCCTGCTTGGCGGCGTTGTTTTCGCCCTCAACAAGGCCAAGCTCGTTCCAGTAGTCTAGCAATTGGGCGTATGTCCGGGAGTCGATAGCCTCGACGGGGTTGTTGTCGAGGATCCAGCCTTCCGCCGCGAGCCGGACATCGCCGCCCAGCGAGACGACGCGATCCACCAGCATGGTGCCCACATCGTTACCATCCCAGCTTTCGGACTGGATGCCGATATCGCCAGACGCCGTGGCGCTGAGCCCGTACCAGGGGTTGCGGTTGAGATCGGTGTCGATGTCCGGATCGCCGAACTCGCGGTCATAGGCGTCGAAACCGGTGTTGACGGTGAGGAGTTCACCATCTTCGACCGAGCCGATGGAGCCGCTGACCGAGGTCAGCACCACGCGACCGGCCTGGATAAAGGACGCGCTGTCGGCGGCGCTGATCGAGCCATTGGCTGTGAGGACCACGCGTCCCTTGCCGTCCATGACATCGCCGCCGGCCGTGATCTCATCGACCGCCACGGCGCCGCGGGCGTCCACGAGAACCGAGCCACTGCCGGCCACGGCGCGGAGCGCGCCACCGCCGGTAAGGTCGACTGCGACCGAAGCGTTGACAGGAGCGGAGACGTCGAACGGGTTGGTGACCCCGCCCACGGAATCGGCCGCCTCGAGATCGATATCACGCGCGCGGATCTGGGCGTTGAGATTGCCGCGGATGACCGAACCGCCAGAGCTGGCGATGCTGACCGACCCAGCAGTGGCATTGACGTTGTTGGTCAGGACCACATCACCGACCGATTCCACGGTCACGGCACCGGTGTCCGAACCGATGAAGTTGATGGCAATCGGGTTGTCGGCCTTGAGCGAATTGGTGGTGATGATCGTGTATTTCTGATCGATCTTGTAACTGATAGTGACCTTTGACGCGATACACAGGGTCCACCAGTTGCAGTCGCGCTTGCGGCCCGTCTCGGTGGGCGAGGTATCGCTGTCTGCGGTGAAATACGCATCGGTCGAGCTGGTGTCAGCGGTGCCGGAAAGATTGGCGTTGTCCTCATACACATAGTCTGGGAACAGCAGAATGCCGCTGGCGGTCTGAATGATGTAGGCATCGCCAATGGAGGTCTCATCCACCGTCACATAGGTCCCGTCCGACAGCCTGTAGGAGTCCAGAACATGGGGGCCATCGACGCTGTCGAATTGCGTATTCTCACTGATGGTCAGTGACGACGAGCCGAAGAGCTGGGTCTGCTTGATCTTGAAGCGGGTCGTGTTGGAGATGTACTCGCCCGTCGTCCATACGTAGCGCTGGTTCTCGGTGGGGTCGTAGGTTGTGGACCGACCTGAAGTGGAGTTCGTCACATTGCCAGTGAGGGCGTAAAGACTCGACGCGTTAACGATCGTCGTTTCGTCGTCGCTGGACAGGATATTGCCCGTCAGATTGTCAATGAAACCGGCGTGTGAGACCATCTGCACCTGGCCGCTGCCACCGACAGCTGGATTGTAGTCCCTTGTATATCGGGTGAAGACCACATCGACGCGTGGATGCTCCGGGTTGGACGTATCCACGCCAACCACATCGGTGATCTCGATGACGCCTTGCGTGCCGCGACCGTTTCCTGTGGGGTCGTCGCCGGCATTGAGCGTCTGGAGGACGACGGCAATGTCGCTGGTGTTGGTGATGTCGATGGTGCCGAAGCCGTCCAGAACGTTGAGCTGGCCCCCACTCGAAGCGGTGTTCATGATCTGGCCGTAGAGCTGGATGTAACCACCCCGCACCGTGGTCCCATCGACGACATACCTGTTCTGGGCCGCATCATAGGACACGCCAAGGTCGCTCGACGCATCAAAGACCGTGTAGATCCCGTCGCCGCCGGCGGCGTTCACGTAGGCCTGGGCCTGAGCGATGGTGAACTCGACCCGGCCTTCCGCCTCCGGCGACAGCAGATCCTTAATGTTCATCTGCTTGCCACCGATCGTATAGACCGGGTCGGGAAGCTGGGCACTCGCGTTCTGAGCCGTTTCCACCTTGGTGAGGTAATCGGTGACAGCGTTTCTCAGCTCGGTTTCATCAAGGCCCGCAGGAGCCATGTTGAGGACGATCGTCTGGCCGTTGTCATTGACGATTTCCAGCCGCGTGGACGGCGTCAGCGACGGATTGGTGTAAGCGTCGAGGATATCGGACTGATATTGCGCGATCGCCGCATCGATCTGGTTCTGCGTGATTCCGATAGTGCCCGGCGTGTTGGCCGTCAGGGTCGGATTGTCGCCCAGATTGACGCTCCAGTTGGCAATTCCGCTCTGGATGGTCGAGTTGATGTTGAGGTACCGCGCCGAGATCGACACCGCGCCGTTGACGATGATGCCGCGCCCGGCCTCCTGCCAATTGGTCGGGATGTTGAAGCTCGCGGGATCCCCGCCGATGTGCTCGAATCCGTTCACATAGGAGGAAACGAAATCGCCGTTCTTGGCGAGAATGGACAGCGAACCGGCGAGAATTTCGCCATTGATGTAGATGTTGCCCGCCGCGCTGGTGATCTCGACCGCGCCATCAAGATTGGAAATCACCGAGCCCGATGTGAGGATGATATCGGGCGCGATCTGCCGGGTATTGAGGTGGCGTAGATCGCTCGATGAATTGTAGGAGGTCAGCGATTCCGGATTGTAGTTTGAGACGATCGAGACGACGGGGCGGCTCGAAGTGTTGGCCGTTTCCACCGTTTCGAACGCAGCAGCAGTTCCGGTCGGATTGAGGTCGTTGATCTGCTCGACGGAATTGACGATGACGCCATTGAACCGAACGCGGCCGGCATCGTAGGTCGGCATGAGCAGATTACCCAGCCGCAGGGTGTTGGCCGTGTTGTTGACGATCGAAATGGACGCATCGCCCGGTGCAACCAGCGCCCCCTCGCCCACCAGACGATCGGCCACCACGCTGACATTGCCAAGGCGTGCCGCCGTGTTCTCCACGTCGATCGCGAAGGTTTCGGGGGTGCCCGAGGTGTTGGCTGCGCTGGCGGCGGCAATGATCTTGGTCGCGTAATCGTTCGTCAAGCTGGTGAGCGTGGTTATGAAGTCGGTCAGCGAGTCGTCGTCATTGCCGGTCAGTGTTGTGATCTTCGTGGCGGCTTGACCGGCATAGGCCGTGATGTTGGATGCCAGCGTGGTGAGGCCTGGCTGTGTGATGTTCTCGGGTGTCTGATCTGGAAGGTCGGGATCGATAATCGCGCTATAGGTGAAGCCACTTATCGCGCGGTTGAGTCGGGTCAATCGCCCACCGTACTGACTGTTTTCTGGATCGAACGCATCATCGAAAAGGTTGGCATACTGCGTGTCGCTCACGCCCTCACCCTCTGGCGTCAACGCGTCGTAAGCACTCACAAGATTGCTGTAGGCGCTTGCCGCCTGGGTCCGGGCCGTGGCAGCGTTGGAGTTTGCCAAGCCATTGTTGGTGGCAATCTGTCCCAGCTTGGTATCGATGCTGGAGCGCTTGTCCGCGATATCCTGAAGGATACCTGCGGCAGAGGAGGGATTGTTGACCTGAGCCTCGGCCAACTGCGTTTGCAGGTCCTGGATTTCAACGGTCAGGGCTGCCACATCGGTCTGCAAGTCTATGATGGTGCCAGTCAGGCTGGCGACTTGGGCGGCGGCGGTCCCCGCATTGTCGGCTGCAGTGCTGGCATTGCTCAGCCAGGTCACGATGTTGGCGTTGTATGCCTCGTTCGGATTTTCGTCGGTTGGCGCCCTCGTGAATTCCGAATAGTTGCTCAATCCCTGGATAAGGGTCTTGGCCTGTTCGACATTGGGATCAAAGCCGTAGTCGGCGTTGGAGCTAAAGAACGCCCCGATGGCCGAACCCCACTCGTCGAAATCGGCAGATACCACACCACCGGTGGCTTCGAGCAGGCCGAGCTTGACCGTGGTGATGTTGGTCTGGATGCCATCGGCTTCATCCAGAAGCGCCTGGCGCGGCGACGGCCCGACATATTGGCCGGGCTCGAAGACGCCATCGACATACGAGCCCAGACCGAGCGCGGCCAGCTTGCGTTCAAGGAAGTTGATCTCGTTGCGATACGCACCGGCGGCGACCGGGTCGTCACCGTACTGGATCAAGAGATTGCGCAGCTCGATCAGGCGGTTGAGGATGTCGGTTCCGACCGCATACGGGCCGGTGACTTCGTATCCAATCTGGCCGTCCACCGGCACCGCGATGCACATTTCCGTCAGGACATCGCAGAGGACGACGCCGCCGGCACCGGTAATGTCCTGAGTGGCATAGGAGATGACGAGCGATTTATGCCGTTGCAGGCCGGTGGCCACCAGCCCGTCGACGCGGACCGTGCCCACATCGTTTATCGACGTCGATCCGCCGTGAATCTCGAAGGTCACATCTCCGCCTCCAAAGGCGTTGGAGATGGCGCTTGCAACTTCGCTCAGCGCTTCGAGGTAGATGTTCTTGCCGATGCCGACAGCCGAGGACGTGATGTTGCCGCCCATTGCCCGCAACGTGATGTCCCCGGCCGCCAGCACGCCGTAATTGGCGCCATCGATCGGGTGCGTGCCCTGGGACGCTTCCACGGCAAGGTTCGAGGTGTTGGTCACCACGACCTGCGCATCGGGCTTGGAGTCGATCGGGATCGCCGTATTGTTGAAGAGGTCGACGGTGGTGCGGAAGCGCAGTCCCGCTTCACGTCCGTCCAGCCCTGCGCCGGCGCCGAGCGAGACCGTTCCATTCGTCGGGATGGACCCATCGAGCGGCGTGATGCCGTCAGAGGCCTGCAGCCGCACATTCTCACCGACGTTCAGGCTGTTGTGCCCGGTGTACAGGGTGTAGGCCTTGCCCGAGGGTGCTCCGGCGAGGCCGGACGTGGTGGCCACGGCGCGGGCTTCGAGATCGGCCTGGCCCCAGGCGGCCATGCGGATATCGCCGATATCGACGATGACATCGCTCTGGTTGCCGATTGCGACATTGGCGTCGACATTGGCGTTGATGAGAATCTCGGTGGAGGCGATGGCGACCGCCCCGCCGGAGTCGAGCTTGGCCTTCTGATGCGCGATGACTTCGTTATAGGCCTCGACATCGAGAGCATTGACGCCTTCGGCCTTGCCCAGCAGATGAATATCGGCGTTCGCGCCGATGGTGGCGTTGGTGTCGTGCCCGATATTGACCGCTATCGTGCCCGCCGGTGCATCCACGAAGCCGCCTGAACCGGAATCGAGGTTCCAGCCGGCAGTGTCGGAATTGAAGCTGTGGGCCGCCGAGCCGGGATAGAGGCCGAACGCCCCCTCTCCGAGGAAGAAATTATGTGTGCGATTGAGAGCGCGGAGCGTGAAGTCGCCCGCCCTCACGGTCGCGTTGTTGCCCAGATGGGCATCGACCGTTGAATTGACGGTGTGGACCAGCCGCGCGCCACTGGCGCCGACCGCGGCGGCCGAGGTGCTGTCGACCTTGCCGCCGAACAGGGCCGTGTGATCGGCGATGACGCTGAACTCACCATTGGCCACGATTGTATATGCATCCGAGGGCGCGGTCGTCTGGGCCGCGGCCCGCGTGGAGCTGGTCGCGCTGGTCTCGGCCCGCGATGCGGTGCCCGCCACCACGCCGCCGCTGCCCGCTTCGGCATCGGCATTGTTGGCATCTTCGCCGGTGGCCGCGATCGCCACCGAACCGCCGGACAGGCGATCCATGTCCCGCACGATGGCGGTCGTCGTGGTAGTGGACCGCGCGCGTGAGATGTTGTCGCCCACCGCAACCACGCCGAAGGCCTTGCCGATCGCTTCCGCATCCTGGCTGGTGGCCAAGTCGGCGGTGACGTCGATAGCACCGCTGGAGAGAAGATCGCTGCCCGTGACCAAGGTGTTGGAGGAGGCTGTGGTGTAGGCATTGGCCTGGGTCGCGGTAACGCCGACGAAGGCGCCCGAGGAGCCGGTGGCAGAAGCCTGAGCGGTGTGCGAGCCCGAGACGGGACCGAGCGTGGAGCCGATGGCAATGGCCCCGCCATCGAGATCGGTATTGGTGACCGTTGCCGCGTTGGAGACTGTTACCCTGGCATCGGCGATCGATGCGCCGGCGGCGACGAGCCCCCCGAGTGCCAGACCCCATGAGTCCGACGATGCGGCCTGCCGCGCCTGGCTGTCGAGCGCGATAAGGCCCGAGGAGGTGATATCGGAGCCGGTGATGGCGCCGGAGACGCTGGTGGTGATCGACGCGAGCGAGACCGAGCCCTGAAGCGCCAGGCCGATGCCGCCGGCCGCGGCCGTCGCTTCGGCCGTGGCCGAGTCGCGGGAGTCCGTGCCCACGTCGACGCTGGCCGAATCCACGATCGTGGTGGTGGCAATGCCAGCCTCGACCACACCGCCTATCGCCGCAGTGGAAACCGAAACGCCGACTGCCGCCGCACCAGAGATCGAGGCCGCATAGCCTTCGGCATCGAGCACGCGGGTGCTGTCAGCGTTGACCGCCACATCGCCATCGACATCGATGGTCGCGCCCGAGATCGTGGCGCGGGTCTGGGCCATGTTGCGAAGCACCGCCACGTCGGCGGATACCGCAGCGGCAAAGCCGAGCGAGCCGGCGATTGCCAGGCCACCGATGGTATGGTCGGTGGCGGCGTGGACATTGACGCCACCGCCGCTGATGTTGCCCCCGACAATGCGGGCGATATTGGTGGTGTCCACCGTAACCACCCCGACGCCGGCCCCAACCCCGACCACGCCGCCGGCAATGGCCCCGACGGTAAAGCGCGCATCGAGATCATCGACGGTGAGGGCGCTCGTCGTGCCGCCCGCATCAATGGTGGCCGAACCGATCGTGGCAGAGGTGCCGCCCGGCGTGCCGCCGCTGACCGCGCCGGTG
Organism: Pelagibacterium montanilacus; assembly: GCF_003992665.1. Classification (GTDB taxonomy): domain Bacteria; phylum Pseudomonadota; class Alphaproteobacteria; order Rhizobiales; family Devosiaceae; genus Pelagibacterium; species Pelagibacterium montanilacus. The sequence continues at coordinate 95,045 of NZ_RZMX01000059.1, read as the reverse complement.
AAGTCGAGCGCAGCGCGCCTGGTCTGCGCTTCCTGGCTAATGGAGCGGACATCCGCATTGTCGGATTCCGAAAGCAGTTCGTTGGCCTTGCCGTCCCGCATCTGCTCGTCGGCCATGCCGGTGATCGATTCGAGATTGGTGTCGCCATCCTCCGTGGCGTTGGTGATCTCCTGGGATCCCTCCCCATCATTGGAGGCCCCGTTGCCGAAATTGTAGATCGAAATGCCGGCGGCGACGCCGACCAGTCCGCCCGCCGCACTGACGGCGGTGGAGCTGGTGGCCTTATTGGACAGACCCGCCACGGTGACGTTGCGCGCGGCATTGACCGTGGCGCCGTCGCCGATTGTGCCCGACGACGAGTTGCGGAACACGGCGACATCGACGGCGCCCGCCACCCCGACCGCACCGCCGGCGACACCGCCGTCGATCACGAGCGTGGAGGTGCTGTCCCGTCCGACGACGACCACATCCTGGTCCTCGTCCGCACCGGTATTGTCACCGTTGATCACGGCGCCCGCCCCGATCGAGGCTGTGGACGCGACGTCGAACAGGCTGACGGTGATGGCGCCGGCCACACCCACGAACAGGCCGCCACCGCCTGCGACCGCCAGGGTGAAGACGGACTGATTGGAATTGGCGAGAACGTTCAGACCGGTGGCCTGGCGCGTCGCCGAGAAACTGTCGCCGGTGTAGACAGAGCGGTCCGCCCCGCCAAGAGCGGTGACCACTGCGTTGTTGGCGATGGCCGAGGTGACGGTCTTGTCCATCTTGATCACGCCGATGGACGCACCAACGCCCACGGCGCCTGACAGGCCGATGGAGCCGGCCAGGGTGGAAACCCGGGTGCGATCGTCGGCGATGACGTCGACATTGCCACCTGCAATGACCGTACCGCCGAGGGTCGCTGTCGTGGTGGTGTCGAGCACGATGGTGGTGACACCACCAGCGACGCCCGCATACCCGCCAACCGCGCCCGCCGCTGCGGTGGACATGAAGTCCTCTCGCGCACGGGCCGTGACCGCCACATCGCTTTCGGCATCCACATCGGCATTGCCGATGCTCGCCGCGGTGGTGACGGTGCCAATGGAAATGGCTGCGCCGCCACCGACGCCAGCGGCGCCGCCGCCCGCCGCCGAACCGGCAAGGCCGAAATGGTAAAGATCGCTGGCGGCGGCCACGACGACGGACTGCCCGCTGTTGGCCGCGCCTGTGCCCTGGTTGATCTGGGCGCCATCCATGATGCGCGCCCGGGTGTCGGTGTTGATGACCGGCACATCGGCAGAAAGCGCAACGCCGGCCGCACCACCAACAGCGCCGGCCACCGCCATGGAGCGGATTTCGGTGGAGGCGCCCGCATTGACGATGACGCCACGGGCGCTCTGGGTAACGGGGGTCGATGTGCGCTTCTTGGACAGAAGATCGAAGCCGGCGGCCATCGCGTCGTTCGAGGTCAACGGCGCATCGCCATCGCCCGAGGCCCAATCGACTTCGAAATTATCAAGGTCTGGCCCGTTGATGTCATCGTCGCCGCCATAGGCGCCGAACGTGCCGTTATATCCCGAGCGGTACTGGCGCGCGGCGCCCTGGCCAAGGGCGGTGACATCAGCGTTCGATGCGATGGTCGCATAGGTGGTGGTATCAATCAGCGTGACACCCACCGAGGCGCCCACGCCAGCCGTTCCGCCAATGCCGGCTCCGCCGCTGATGGTATCAAGCGAGGTGCCATTGAGTGCCACAACGGCGACGTTGTCGGTGGCATGGACCACGGCGTTGCTATCGATGGTTGCAAGTGTGGTGTCGCCAATCGAAAAGACCCCGACCGCGCCGGCCACGCCCGCCGTTCCGCCGACCCCGACGCCGATGCCCAGAGTGGTGGCCGTGATGAGGTTATCGGCCAGAACGCCGACCTCACCGGCCGCGACATCGGCACCCGTGCCGATGCGCGCGGTGGTCGCCTTGCTGGCGACGCCCACCGCAGCGGCAGCGCCCACGCCGGCGGTTCCCCCGCCACCGAAGGCGCCCGAAACGGTCGTCAGGTCGGTCCCGTCGGACGCCGCGAGTTCGAGGCTGCCCACGCGCGTGGTCTGACCGATCTGGGCATGGTTGCCAACGAGGGCCTCGGTGACGGTGCCGAGCACATAGACCGCGCCGCCGGCGCCAACGCCCGCAGTGCCCGCAGCGCCGCCCGCTGCGGCGATGGTGGTGGCCGACTGAGTCGAGGCCGCGGTGAGCGCTACCGCGCCTGCCGCATCGATCGTCACCGCGTCGGACGCAGACGTTCCGTCCGCCAGTGCCGCCCGGGTGATGTTGTCGACAACGACCACCGCGCCGGCTGCGCCGATGCCGGCCGTGCCGCCGGCGGCAGCGCCGCCCGCGAGCGCGAAGCTGGCGAAATCATTGGCGGCGCTCAGGGTCACGTCCCCATCGGAGACGATCTCAGCGCCAACCTTTACAAGGGCTTCGGCGGTGTTCTCGGACGTGATGACGGCGGCGACACCGGCCACCCCCGCCGTGGAGGCTCCGGCAGCGGAGACGCCATAAGCTTCATAATCCTGGGAGGCCGTGGCCCCGATGGCAACCGAGGCGGAATCCAGAACGCTGGTGTTTCCCGCCATGACGGCGCGCGTTTCGCCCGACCCGACGATGACGGTGGCCGAAATGCCGACCCCGACGCTGCTGCCGACGGCGATGCCGCCCGAAAGCGCGCGTGCGGTGAAATCACTGGATGCGTCGAGCGTCAGGGCGCCGGTGGCAGTGATATCGGTCTGGGCGGTGCTCGCCTCGCTCTCACCGATGGTTGCGGTCACCTCATCGGAGAACACCATGACGGCGAACGAGCCCTGAATGGCAACCCCGCTGGGGGCCGCCGCACCGCCCATGGCCTCGGCGTAGTAATTGCTGGCGCCCAGAAGCGCGCCTTCCGTCAACTGATCCTTGAGCCCGTCGAGCCCTTCCTCGTCAACCGAGGTGGGCATCTCGAACTGGAAGGCACCGTCGACCTTGCGGTTTATCGAGGTGACCGAAACGTCCGAGCCGTTGATAGTGGCGCCCGCGCCGATGGAGGCGGACTGGCTGCGCTCGGAGACAACGGTCGCGATGGAAGCCCCCACCCCGACACTGCCGCTGGTATAGGCCGCGGCCATGGCCTTTGCGCCGAGCTGGCTCTGGTTGTCGGTGGTGACCGAAACTGCACCGTCAGAGGAGATCACGACGTCATCGCCAACCGAGGCCGACGAGCTCGAGAGCGAGATGCCGACCGCAATGGCCCCGGCTACGCTGACCTTGGAGGACGATGCGCCGGCGATGGCGCGCGCGGTCAGCCGGTCGGTGAACTCGGCGCTGGTATTCTCGCGGGTCGTGGTGCCCACAGCGACGCTGCCCGCATCGGCCACATTGGTCCCGTTGCCGATCGAGGCGGTCGTGGTGTTGTTGATGATGCCGAGCCCGACGCCGATGCCAACGCCGACCTGAGCGTTGGACGTGCCGCCGAATTGCCCGGCCTGGCCGGACCCCACGGTCGCCACGTCGACGGTGTTGCCGGCGGTGACCGAAAGGGCATCGGTGAGCGTAATGGTAAGCCCGCCGGCCAGAGTTGCGCTTACGACGTCCTGGGAGGCGGCGACGCCTACGGCTGCGGCGACCTGAACCTTGCTGCCCGAGGTTCCCGAGCCCGAACCGGACCCGGATGTGCCATCGTTGTTGGCGGCGGCCTGGTCCGTGCCGCGCTGGTAGTCCTCGGTCTGGGCGAGGGTGTTGGTGGACGTTGAGTTGCCCGCGGGCTTGTCGGAATCGGAGGAATCCGATTTGCCGCCGCCTGCCGTTGCCGTGGCTTCAGCCTCATAGGTGCGTGTCGACGATGCGTCGATCTCGAGCGAGCCAGCCGTGACGTTACGCGCAAGGGTGGCCGTGGTGATCGAGGTATTGGCAAGCGCGCCGTCCTGGGCGCCGCCGCCGATGATGACCGCCGCGGCAGCGCCCACACCCACATTGCCGGCCTTGACCGCGCCATCGGCGCTGGCCTTGTGCGCTCCGGTCGAGGTGGCATTGACGGAAACCGCCCCGCTGCCCATGGCCAGGTCATTGCCGGTCCCGGCGCGCGCGGTGGTAGTGGTGTCGAGCTGGGCAAGCGCAACAACCGCATCGATGGCAATGCCGCCCGATGCGCCGGCCTGGGCCGTAGTGGTGGTGGACAGACCGGTGGTCGCTGAGACCGCGAGGCCCGCACCATCGGTGAGCGTAGCGCCGTCGGCCAGTTCGGCGACGGTCGAGACATCCATGAGATTGAGGGCAACGGACGCCCCGATGCCGACCTTGCCCCCGCTGGTGCCGTCCCCGCTGGGCAGGGCCTGGGCCGTGGAATCGATCTCGCGGCTGGCCATTATGGCCGTTGCGCCCGAGCCGGCAGAAACTGTCGCTGTGCCGTCGATGCGGGCCGATGTGGAGACATCGATCAGATTGAGCGCCAGCGCGCCGGCGATGCCGACTTTCGAGCCGCCCGCCCCCGAGCTGGCGCTGGTGAGGTAGGTGTCGGGATCGGTGCCCTGGGTGGCCGAGACGGTGACGCCATTGCCCGAATGGGTGCCCGCGCCCAGAAGAGCGGTGTTGGTGGCGTCGACCACGTTGACCGAAACGGCAACGCCGATGCCGATCTGGGAGTCGGTGGCAGAGCCATCGGAGGTGGCGCTGCCCGAGGACGAGCCGACGCTCGTGAGCGACAGCGCGCCCCCGGCGGCGAGGTTGACGCCGCTGACGGATGCGGACACGGCCGAATTGGTGACGTTGACCGCAACTGCTGCGGCCACGGAAACCTTGCCCTCCTCCGACTTCGCCGAGCGGCCTTGCTCGTCATTGGCGGCCGTGCTGGTCGCGGCCTTCTGGTCGCTGCTGCCGACGTTCGCGTTGGACTGGCGAGACGAGCCGAACTGCATCTGGCCGGTGACGTTGTCATCGACCGTTTCGCCGTCCTGGGAATTGCCTTCGTCATCGGTCTCGGCAGCGCCGCTGGCGCTGGCTTCGGCTGTGAGCGTGCCGGCAGACGTGCCCTCCGCTGAGATCGCAATCGAGCCGCCCGCGTCAACCGAGCGCAGGGTTGTGGCCACGACGACATCGTCGACCAGCGCCAGAGCGAGAGCGGCGCCGATGGCCGCCGAGCCGCCAGCCGCCTTGCCAGAGGCTGAGGTGGTGACCGTGGAACTCTGGGATGCGGAAACCGACAGGGCGCCCGACATGTCGAGCAGATCGCCCGTCCCTAGGCGCGCCGTCGCGGTGTTGTTGATGAGCGAGAGCGCGAGCACGGGCGTGATGGCAACGCCGCCGGCCGAACCCGCCTCGGCTTCGGTCCCCGCCTCATGGGTGCCCGCAGCGTCCAGCGAGATATCGCCGGCATCGTTGAGAACGGCTCCATCGCCGATATCGGCCACGGCCCGGTTGGCCACGATGTTGATGGCGACCGAGGCGCCGATGCCCACCGAACCACCGGTCGCGCCGCCGCCTTCGCCCTCATCGTCCGCGCCGGCGGGCAATGCCTTGGCCGTGGTGCTGGTGCGTGCATCGGCCAATAGCGCAACCGAGCCCGAGCCCGTGAGGTTGACCACCGCGTTGGGCGCGATGGTCGCAGAAGATTCGGCATCGATGAGGTTGAGCCCCAGCGCGCCGGCGATGCCGACGCTCGATGCACCGGCGCCCGAAGCCGCGAAGGCCTCGAACGTATCGGTGTGGGTTTCGGTGGTGGCGCTGTCGGAGCGCCACTCGGCGATATCGAGCGAGAGTGCGCGGACATTGAGTCCGCCCAGCGTATGGGTGGCGCTGCCGAGCCGGGCGATGGTCGACGCACGCACGTGGTTGACCGAAACCGCCACGCCGACGCCGATGGCGTTGTCCTGGCTCGTCCCGTCACCTACTGCGGAGCCGTCGGCGTCGAGCTTGCCGTCGGTGTTGCCGATCGCTTCAAGCGTCAGTGAGCCGGCCGAAGTGATGGCGACGTTATCGGGCACCCCGGCACTGACCTGGGCTTTCTGAACGTTGATGGCTACCGCCGCCGCGACGGACACCTGACCTTCGGACGTCGAGGCCGAGCGGCCCTCTTCGTCGGCGACGGCATCGGCGGTCGCGTCCTGCTGCTCGCTGCTGCCGACCCCGGCGTCGCTCTGGCGCGCTGTGGCGGAATCGAACTGGCCCGACACCTGGCTGTCGACGGAAGATTCTTCTCCACCCTCGCCGCCTTCTTCTTGGTCTTCGGCGGGCGCACCTGTGGCCCCGGCCTCGGCCACAAGCGTGGCGTGGGATGCGCCGGCGGCAACGAAGCGAACGTCGCCGCCCGCATTCACATTTCGCGCCGTGGTCGCCTCGACCACATCATCGATCAGCGAAAGTGCCAGCGCCGCGCCGACCGCGACCCCGCCGGCAGCCTTGCCCGACGCCGTAGTGCTTGTGGTGGACTGCTGGATGGCGCTGAGCGTGACGTCGCCCGACGTCGTGAGCGTGCTGCCGGTTCCAAGCCGCGCCGTTGCGGTGTTGGTGATCAGCGAGAGCCCCAGAGAGGGCGTGATCGAAATCCCGCCGGACGAGCCGGCAATGGCTTCGGCCTCGCTCTCATGAGCGCCCGAAGCCGACAGGCTCACATCCTGGGCGCCTGCAAGCGTGGCACCGTTCTGGAGTTCGGTGACCGAGCGGTTGGCGAGAATATTGATGGCGACCGACGCGCCGATGCCGACCGTATCACCGGTTGCTCCGCCGCCATCCTCACCCGAAGGGGTAGCGCTGGCGGTGATGTTGGTCTGGTTGTCCGCCGAAAGCGATGCATCACCGCCCGCAAGGTTGACCGCAACGCCCTCGGAGATGACCGCGGACGCCTGGGTGTCGATGAGGTTGATCGAAAAGGCGCCGGCGATACCGACCGAGCCGGCCCCTGCGCCGGAGCTGGTGGTGGTCGAGAAGGTGTTGACGCCCGATCCGCTCATCGCCGCGTTGGCGGACAGGCTGGCGGCGTCGATCGCCTGACTGATGACGATGTCGTTGCCCACATGGCCAAGATTGATGCCCAGGGCGACGCCCACGCCGATATCGGAGTCGACGGCCGATCCATCCGCAGTGATCGTCGCACCGTTGGTCGACAGGCTTTCCAGAGTGACCGCGCCCGTCGCGTCCAGCGCCTGGGTCGAAGTGAGTTGGACAAGGGTCGTGGAATTGAGATCGGATACCGCGAACGCGCCGACGACCGAGACGCCGCCATCGCTGGTCTGGGCGTTGTCGCCATACTGGTCGAGGTAGCTCGCCGTTTCGCTACCGCCCTGGGGCTCGCTGGCGCCGCCCGCTGCTGCGGCTGCAGTGACCGTCGCCATCGTGGAGGTGTCCGCGTCGAGGCTGACACTGCCGGCGGAGATGTCGGCATTGCCCCCGATGGTGACGATGGTGTCGGCGTCGATGACGCTGACAGCGACCGACGCACCGAACGCGACTTCGTCCGGCTCGGCCGAGACCGTTGCTTCGACCACATTGGTGGCCGACATATCCAGAAGGCCGGTGATGTCCAGTTCGGCGCTGCCGGCCACTTCGACTTCTGCCGTGCTCGCGATGACGCTGACCGCCACCGCTCCGTCTGCGGCGGAATTGTCCGGTGCGAGGGACGCGGTCTCGATGACGATCGTGGCACTGGAGGAGGCATTGAGCGCGGCACTGGCTGCGCTGATAGACGCCTGGCCGCCGATGCGCACGGTGGCGTCGACATCGGCTGTGATGACCCCGAGCGGAAGATTTCCGAGGCTGGAATCGATCGATGCAGTGGCGTCGGCCTTGAACTGCCCGGTCGCACTGATCTGCCCGGAATTGACAGTGACCGACGCTGTCGCGGAAGCGATGTCGACCAGAGCGATCCCACTCTGGCGCGTCGAGCTGGCAAGAAAGCTGATATCGGCGCCCGATATGATGGGCGCCGTGCCGCCGGTGCTGCCGATGATGATCGCGGCGGTCGTGCCGTCGGTGCGTGTGGCCCTGAGCGTGATGTCGCCAGCCGCGCCGGTGCCGTTGGACGAAGCGAGCAATTGTGCCCCGTCACCGATGGTAATCGAGCCGGCCTCGAGGGTGATCGACCCGGCATTGCCGGTCCCATTTCTGGTGTCGATCAGCCCACCCGAGAGCACCGTGATCGAATTGTCGGCCTGCAGGATGACGTTGGCGCCACCCGTGACGATGTTTGGGGTGGCGCTGTAGTCGTCGGACTGACTGGATTCAGAGACGCTGTCGCCGATGTAAAGGTCCCAGGGATCGAACAGCAGAGTGCCCGCGGATCCGGCGTCGGACCCCAGGTCGACCGTAATCCCGCCGATGAGCGCAGTCGCGCCGGAAAGCTCGACGAAGCCGCCATCGCCCAGACCCGCCCCGCGCGCGCTGAAGCGCGCCTCGTCCATGGCCACGATGGTGTCGCCGGCGATGAACTCGATAAGGCCGCCCTCGCCGTTCTCACCCGCGCCGTCGGCGCTGATATCGGCCGCCTCGCCGACGACGATATCTCCGCCCGTCCGGACAGAGACCGAGCCACCCCTGCCCGAGCCGGACGCGCCTGCGTTGATCGTGCCGCCGACGCGCGCGCTGCCTTCGGCGACGATCGAGATCGACCCGCCATGGGACACCAGCGCGGCGCCTTCGGCCATTCCGCCGGTGTTCACGGTCGCGTCGAACTTCTCGCGGTGACTGATCTCGGTGCCGTCGAGCTGAACGCTACCCCCATGCAGGCTGACGCTCTTGCCCTGCAGGGTTATGCCGTCGCGCGCATTGATCGTACCGGAAATGGAGATGATGCCATCGTTCGAGATGGGGATGGCGCCTGTCATCAGCAGGTCGACGGCGTGATTGTCGATGACGCCATCCTCGCTGATGACGCCTTCGAGGAACTCGGAGGTAGGGGTATTGACGGTCAGCGCGCCGACATTGACGACGCCGTTCGCGCCAAGGATGAAACCCTGCGAGCTCGAGAAGAAGACGTTCCCGCCGATTTCGCCGTTCTTGTAGGAATTGAGCAGACCATCGATGACCACGGGCCCGTTGCGCACGATGTTGACAAGGTTGTTCGCCTGGTCGGGCACGAACAGATCGACCCGCGTGCCGGCGGCCTGCTGGAAATCGGAGAACGAATTAAAGCCGGTCTTGCCCGCCACCGTGTTGGTGGTGACGGTTGTGTGGTTGCCCTGGGTGCTGACGGTGGTCTGCGTCCGCCCGTCAGCCAGGATGTTGTTCATCCCTCCGCCGAGATTGACCGCCTGGCCATAACTGCCAGTCGCCATGGCCATGCCGGCGACCAGACCGAGAACGACCGGGCTGGGCCCTGCCATCAGGCCGGCTCTGAGAACGCCGAAGGCCGGAGCGCTTCGCGCCCCGGCCCTACCAGGTCTATTGTTTTGGTCTATTCTTCTGGCGCCCATCAGAATTGTCCTGGCTCGATCCTGAACACGTCAGGCTCATCTGCATCAACTGCGTAGAGAAGCGCGAGCCCCGAAGGCGACAATGTGCCTCCGCCCGCGCCATCGCCTTCGAATTCCCCTTGAAGGAGCAGCACGGTGGCGCGCCCTTCCTGATCCTCACCCCTGAACAACAGGATTCCGTTGTCGAGAACCAACCCGGTCCTGACCGTCTCGGGTGCATATCCCGAAGACAGGAAGTGCGCCGAAAGCACCTCGCTGTTGGACACGAGGGTCTGCTCGTCGACCGTGCCGAGTTCCCAAAGCACGCCGACCTGGATCAGCGTGGAACTGGTGTATCCAAAGACATAAGACACCTGCGCCGGACCGCCCTCGGGCAACACGTCATCTGCGGTGATCGTCAGGATTAGGGTGCGCTCCACCGCGTTGTCGCCAGAAAGCACGTCTTCTGCGGCGACACCGAAGTCAGCCTCGATGGCCTCAAGCACTTCCTCTTCGGTCATCCCGAAGCGGGCGGAGCGGAAGCCTTCGACCGATGCGGCAGCCGCCTGGCCGTCCAGCTCCTGTCCGGCCGGAGGCACCGAGTCCAGCGCAGCGTCCTGCGCTACGGCCGAGAAGGCACCCACGGCCAGGCTCGCCAATACGCCGATTGCGGATGGTAGTCCTAATGCTCTCACGATGTCCCCCTCATGAGCCTGCGGTCCCTCACGCTCGCGGCGAGCCTAGGGGATCGAGGGCGCCCGCGTCCAGTATCCTGGATCAATTCGTTAACTTTGCTGGAAACGTTGCCCAAATATCACAACGCCCAATCCGCCTACCGCAGATGGGCTAAGTATCTCCGCAGCCGCGCAGATAACCAGCCTAGCAAAAAGGAAAGGCGAAGGATCAGATGGACTTGGCAGTCCGGGCGGCCGCCGGCTTGGCCGTGCGCGCGCGTTCTCCCAGCCGCACGATAGCGCCGAGACTGGCAAGATGCTGGACGATGGGCTTGAGATACCGCTTCTCGTGTAAAGTGCCGAGGGCTTGAGCCGAAAGCGAGTCGAACGCCTTCTCGTCGACCACGAACAGCCCGTGCACCACCGTGCTCTCGCCATCATCGGCCTTGGCGTCGAGCGTGACCGCGCTGAGCAGATCCATCTGCTGGAGCGTGGCGCAGAAATCGTCGGTACGCGTCGCGGCGTTCTTGTAATTGACGGCCAGATCGAGCGCCTGCTGGACGACCGGCTGGAGATCGCCGCCTTCCGAAAACAGGCGATCACCGGTCTTGGGGTTTAGCCCGGGGAAGGCTTCGTCCACGCACAGGATGGGCTCGCCTTCGGGGACGTCGCCCATGATGAAAGGATAGCGCCGGAGATAGGCCGGAACGTACTGTGCGTCCCAGGCGCCCTTGGCATCGACGAACAGGTTCGATCCGGGTTTCAGCCCGGTGACGAACACTGCCGCCGGCTGGCGTGAACCGGGCAGAAAGGCGATGGGAAGGTGTGCAAGCGCGGCACCGAACTCATCGATGAGGGCTGGAACCATGTTGGCCGTGCGGGCAAAGGCGAACCGGTCCTTGCCCAGATCCAGCCTGATATCGCGGTGCGCGCCCTTATCGAGCGGAACGATCTTGTTGTAGAACAGTGGATTGCTCATGGTTCCGCAGCCCTTCCCGGCCAGTCCCAGCCTTGTCCTTGTGGACTACCAGATCGCCGGGATCCGGGCAAGCAACCCCATGCACTGTCCAACTGCAGCGTCTTGTCGTTGCCCATCAATTGCCCGCTTGCGTCATTGTACAATACCCCATCGAGACGGCGTGGCGTTCGCTTATTCGGTTTCGGCACCTACGAGAATATGTCAGAAGTGTCACGATGCACTCAATCTTGAACCGCTTGCTGAACGGTCGCGACAATGCAACGGCATACCTTTGAAGTCCCTGCAGGATTGCATGGCATCCAGTTTCTGCTCGCGGAATACGGTCCGCTGCGCACCGCCCGGAACGCGTTGCGGGGTGCCATCACACGCAACACCAGAGATCAGGCTATCGTCGTTCGTGCGGGAAGCACGCGTACTGTCATTATCGATCCGATAGGCAAGATCGTGACCAAGTCCGCGCAGGGCACCGAAAAGCACGTGACCGCCCTAACGCGCCAGCACGATCTGCTTTCGATGCTGGAGCAGGCCGACGGAATCGCCCCACGCATTCTGGAGAGCGACCTCACCGGTAATCCGGCCTCGTTCGCCGTTGAATGGGTACCCATCATGCCGGGAGCACGTTCAAACTGGCGCGGCTGCATGCATCGGCTGCTGACACAGGACATGCAGCGGGCCTATGACGCACTGGCCAGGGTGCGCGAGAGTGATGGCGGTCCGGTGTTATGGGGGCCCGTCCATGGTGACCTAAAGCCCCTCCACATCCGCCAGCGGGCCGACGGCAGCCTGTGCCTGATCGACTGGAACACGGGCATGGCGCCGTTCATGCGCGAGGTGCTCAACCTCGTCCGGACACGGCCGCGCGAACGCCGTTGGATCGACAAGGTCTGGGATGGAGAACTTGATCGGCTTCCCGCGACCTTCTGTCTGGGCCTCTGGCCACACTTTTCTGCGTTGGGGAGCCGCTTTCTGGGTGCCGACGAGGAAGACTGGCTGGTGCCGAACCTTCGCGCCGCGGCCCCGAACGGCTTGCGCTGGCGTCGATCGGCACCTGCAGGGTGAAAGAAGGCTCGCTGCTGGCTATTGTGCCGCGATGGGCAAGGCGACGCTTTCGTCGTGCGCTCCTTCAAAGCCATCATGGGCAGCGATGGTTTCGACCAGAGCGGAAATGTCGGGGTCTTCGCCGACGTCGAGCACGCAAATTTCCGGATGGGTCTTGCGGAGCCAGTTCACAAAGGCACGGTTGAGGTCATCCTTCCGGGCAACACGGCTGTGCACATAGGATTTCGACCACCTCAGATCCGCAGAACGGCCGCGGGCGAGCCTGCGGGCCAGCAGGGCTTGGGGGGAAATGCTGATGTGGATGAGCACGTCGGGCTGACCGAAGGCTTCGAGGGCGAGGGCGAAGGCGGGCTCGGGGTCCGGCTGATCGGCGCGTTTGCGCGAGTGTGCGACGAGGCTCATGCTCCCTGCCCCGCCGAGCTCATCGACGAGGATAACATCGGCCGCCGGGAACAGGGCGCGGATTCGCCGCACGGGCAAGGCGAGAGAATAAGCAAGCTTTGACAATAGCTTACGGCGACCGCCGGGCGTGCGCGAGGCCAGATCGCTGCCGCTCAAAAGGCGAATCCAGAGGCGGGGATGGCGGGTGGCGTCGAGGAGGAGGCGCCAGCGGGGGACGGGGGCGCCGGTGTTCTTGATGCGGGCGGAACGCCCGGAAAACCGGGCTTCGAGCTGGTCGATGAGGGTGGTCTTGCCCGCCCCCGATACGCCGATCACCTGTACAACAACCGCCATGATCGCCCTAATAAGCCGTGATCTGTCGCCTAAATGTCATGATAGTGTCATTTGTTCCTGCGCGCTACCGCGATAGCGGAGAACGCGATTGCATCGCGCCCCGCGCGCCGATAAACCGGCCCCATCCGCGCGGCAGGTAGGAAACGATGGCTGACACATTCGCTAAGCTCTGGGCGCTGCTCACGACGCGAGAGCGGCGGCAGGCGGGGCTTTTGCTGGTCGTGATGCTGGCGCTGGGGGTGATCGAGATGGCGGGCGTCGCCTCGATCTTCCCGCTGATCGCGGTGCTCTCGAACCCCGAGATGATCGAGACAAACCCCTATCTGAACACCGCATACGAAATGCTGGGGTTTTCGAGCAATAACGGCTTTTTCGTGGCACTGTCGGCGGGCGTGTTCGCGGTGATCGTGCTGCGCACGGTTTTCACCGCCATCAACAGCTATGGCATGCTGCGCTACGCCCAGATGCGCAGCCACTCGCTGAGCGTGAAACTGCTGGGCTCATACCTGCGCCGCCCCTATGCGTTCTTTCTCAACCGGCACAGCGCGGACATGGGCAAATCGGTGCTCTCGGAAGTCGAGCAGGTGGTCAATGGCAGTCTGATGCCGGCGCTCCAGCTCGTCTCCAAGGGCATCATCGCCTTTGCGCTGGTGAGCCTCGTGGTGGTGGTGGAACCGGTGATCGCCTCGATCTCGGTGCTGGTGCTGGCGGGCGCCTACGGGCTGGTCTATTTCACGATAAGAGGCTACCTGCAGCGCAAGGGCGGCGAGCGGATCGAGGCCAACAAGGCGCGGTTCCAGATCGCCCAGGAGGTGCTGGGCGGGGTCAAGGAGGTGAAGGTGGGGGGCCTCGAACACGGCTATCTGCGCCGGTTCGACAAGGCCTCGCTGCGCTTTGCCCGGCTCAAGACCCAGCTCGCGCTGGTCAAGGAAGTGCCCCAGCAAGTGCTGGAACTGATCGCGCTGGGCAGTATCCTGACGCTGATCATGGTGCTGCTGATCCGCGCGGACGGGCAGCTTTCCGCCGCGCTGCCGACGCTGGCGCTCTATGCGTTCGCGGGGCTGCGGCTGTTGCCGGCGATCCAGCAGATCTACAAATCCTTTGTCGCCCTGCGCTTCGGGGGGCCGGCGCTCGATGCGCTGCATACCGACCTTTTCGAGGCCGACCATGCGCTGGACATCAGGCAGGCGGCCACGCCCTTGCCGCTCGTCCGGGACATCGAACTCAAGGGGGTGAGCTTCGCCTACCCCAATTCGGAGCGCACGGCCCTCAAGGACATCTCGCTGACCATTCCGGTGCATTCGACGGTGGGGTTCGTGGGGCCGACTGGGGCGGGAAAATCCACGATCGTGGATGTCATCCTGGGCCTTCTGGAGCCCCAGAGCGGGGCGCTGCTGGTGGATGGCGTGCCGATCACCCGCGAGAACGTGCGGCGCTGGCAGAAGTCGGTGGGCTATGTGCCCCAGCAGATCTTCCTCGCCGACGAGAGCATCGCGGCCAATATCGCGCTGGGCCTGCCGCCCGAAAAGATCGACATGGCGGCGGTGGAGCGGGCGGCGAGGATGGCCAATCTGCACGATTTCATCGTCTCGGACCTGCCCAAGGGCTATGGCACGGATATCGGGGACCGGGGGGTGCGGCTTTCGGGCGGGCAGCGCCAGCGCATCGGCATCGCCCGGGCGCTCTACCACGATCCGGACGTGCTGGTGCTGGACGAGGCGACCAGCGCACTGGATAATGCCACCGAGGCGGCGGTGATGGACGCGGTGTATACCCTTTCGAGCCGTAAGACGATCATCATGATCGCGCACCGGCTGACGACGGTGGAGCGGTGTGACCGGGTGATGAAGATTGCGAGTGGTCGGATAGATCGCAACTTACCCAACGCAATGGAAATGCCTCATACAACGACAGCTCTCTAGGAAGATGATGGCCATGGGAGGAGCAATACGTTCCTAACCTAGAAGGATACGTCGCGGCACTTTCGTTGATTTGATCAGCGATCAATTGGCACATTAATTGAAAACAAATAACTGCGCGCCCACAAATAAACTCAGCATAGACATACATGAGGCATGCTTTGCGCATCCCAGTTTCCAGAGACTCCATTCGAGCAGTATACAAGCGGTTTAGGCAATATAAAAATGCCGGATCTCCAGTTAATTTTCTTTCTAGTGAAATAAGTTATATATCTGCCATATATCTATGCAAGAAGCGCGACTTTGTAATTAATGCCGCTACACATCACTGCCGATCGAGTGGTGGCTTCTCTTACGGCGTAGAGGGCGACCATCTGTATGTGAAACTTGCAAAAGAAATTCTTCGCGACCCCTTGATGTCGTACAGTCAGTCATCATTGCGCCGGTTCCATCGAGAGCGCCTTGGAGACCACATCTCGTGCGGCTCTGGGAAATTCACGGAAGGTGGGCAAGGCGTTACACTCGGACCCGCGCTGCCTTGGGATCCAAGCGACCAAATGGAACAAGCTGCCAGACTCAGACGCATTTGGAGGCGCGACAATAAACAACGACGCCGCCGCCTAGGTATGAGTGGGCCGACCGAGGCGACAAGCTGGCTGGACGAAACGAACGGCCCGTTGGAATTTGCCGTCATGAAGAAGCTTGTTGGCGACATTGAAAAGCACGGCTATGTCCGCAACGACGGAATTGACGGCGATGTATCTGCCGTGGCCATGATCGATACTGACAATACCACGCGGTTCATTATTCGCTCGGGCAAGCACAGAATTGCTGCGGTATCTGCTCTCGGAATCGATACCGTGCCCTTGCGCCTAAATGCTCGTAATTGCGTTCGATTAAGCGAGGTAGAATTTTGGCCAAGCGTCCAGAAGGGGAGATTGACTGCCAAGCAGGCGCGCGAAGTATTCGAGAGAATATTTTTGTCTTGAATTGAACGCTGTACGCATCATGGCGCAAACTCGCCTCGAATAGACCAATCGGATTACCGGACAAGAATGATAAAGGCATATTACAACAAGAATCAGCACGAGACTGTTCTTGTCCTTAATCTACATGCTACAAATAGAAATGAATAGAGGAAATTTGGTACATTTTTCTCGTATACTTTTTAGAAAGCTTCTCCAATTAACTTGGTGGATAAATATAATTTATTATCGCTCACTATCCGGCGTAAGGATTTGTGTCGGGAAAGGAACTCGTCTATATCGAGGCGCTTATTTGAAATGCAGCCTCGGTTCGGGACGCTTTTCTTGCGGGGAGAAGTGCATTGTGCATCGCGGGGCAATGATATTACCATATGGTGGTCACATTGAACTCGGGGACAACTGCACCTTGAACCCATATTCAATAATATACGGCCATGGCGGCGTGCGGATTGGCGACAATGTCCGAATTGCTGCCCATGTAACGATAATTCCCGCCAATCATAACTTCAATCGTCTGGATAAGCCCATATGCAGGCAGGGCATCACCGCTAAGGGCGTGATAATCGGCAATGACGTGTGGATAGGCGCTAATGCTACAATATTAGATGGATCGTCGATCGCTGAGGGCTGCGTCATTGCAGCTGGCGCAGTCGTCAGAGGCAACACCGTGCCAAATGGCATCTATGGCGGGGTTCCGGCAAAACTTATTGGCCGGCGAGGGCCAAAGGAGAACTCTTAAGTGGAACGAATTCACCAAGCCCCGCGGATTTGGTCAAACAATGAACTTGCCCACTTCTCTTCACTGTTTAACGGTGATGTGGTGAACGTGAGCGCTTGGCGGGACGAGGATAAACAGGGGAAACGATACAAAGACTATTTTTCAAACGCAACAAGCTACACGATAACTAATTTTGATGCAGACAAAAGAGGTCTACAAGGCATTGATGGGGAATTATTTCTCGATCTTGAGAAAGAAATGCCGCATGAGCTTATAGAAAAATTTGATGTAGTATTCAATCACACGACTCTTGAACATGTTTATGATTTTCACAAGGCATTTCATAATCTCTGCCTGATGTCTAAAGACATCGTAATAATAGTAGTTCCGTTTGTGCAGCAGATGCATTCCGATTACGGAGATTTTTGGCGATTCAGCCCGCAGGCCATACATCGTATGTTCGAGATGGAAGGACTCGAAGTTGCGCACCTCTCATTTAACAACGATTTCCATTCATCTGTATACATACTATGTATTGCAACTAAAAATTCGGAGCGTTGGAGGGAACATTTCACTTTCGACGTCGATTATGTAGATTCACGGTTTGCCCACCTGAAAGAGCCGTTTGCAGGCTGTAACGCCATCCATGCCAACTGGCGGACGATGCTTAAGGGATGGTTAAAAAGCAAATTTGGTGACGGATAGACGTCTTGCAAGAACCTCCATGTACAGTAGGCATCACCTGCTTCAACGCAATCGATACAATCGCGCGCGCTGTTGAGAGCTGCCTTGTGCAGGACTGGCCACACCTGGAAATCGTGGTGGTCGACGATTGCTCCACTGACGGCTCCTGGGACGTGCTTGAAGAGCTTGCCAGCCGCGATGACCGCATTCGGGTGATCCGGCATGAGGTGAACAAGGGATACCCCGCCGCGCTGAACACAATCGTGTCCCATGCGCAGGGCGAGTTCGTAGCCTTTTTCGATGATGACGATGACAATGTGCCCGACCGTCTGCGGGCGCAGGTGGAGCGGATAGAGGCCTATGAGCGGGGGACGGGGGCGCAGTTGGTGTTCTGCTATTCCAACCGCGCGGTGGTGCACGGCGGCGAGACGAAGCCACATCACATCGCCAAGGCGATCGGCCGCGTGCCGCGCGAACCCTCAGGCCCGATGGTCGCCGACTTCATCCTCGGCATCGATGCTGACCCGGGCTACACTTGGGGCCGCTTCGGGAGTTGCACGCTGATGGTGCGGCGCTCCACTCTTGATGCGGTCGGCCCATTCGATGAGACGTTCCGGCGCTCTGCTGAATGGGACATGGCCATAAGAGGCGCACAGATGGGCGCGCACTTCATCGCGGTGGATCGTCCGTTGATCACGCAGCACAAGACCGCAACAGCGGACAAGGCCGGCACCATCCCGCTGAGATATGCGCTGAAGCTACGGGACAAGCACAGGGACTATCTCAAGGCGCGCGGGCTTTACCGCGCCTCCCGCCTGATCGCGCATTCGAATTTTCATGGCAATGGCCAGCGCAAATGGCGGGCGCGGGGCTTTCGGGCACTGGCCTATCTGACAGCGCCCAAGCTGATCGGCGGTTTTCTGGCGCGGCGCAAAGCGGCGCGAACCCGCTGACCATGGCGCCCACCGTCACGCTCGGCCTGATCACCTACAATGCCACCGACACCGTGATGCGGGCGCTGGCTTCGGCGCGGGCGCAGGAGGGGATCGAGGCCGAAATCGTGGTGGTGGATGATTGTTCGTCTGACGACACGCTCGCGCGCCTCGAGGCGGCGGCGCGGGGGGACGAGGCGATCCGGGTGTTTGCGAGCCCGGTCAATGGCGGGGCGGCGGTGGCGCGCAACCGGGTGATCGCCGAAGCCAAGGGGGCGTTCATCGTCTTTTTCGACGATGACGACGAGAGCGCGCCCGACCGCGCGGCGCGCCAGATCGCGCGGATACGAACGGTCGAGGCCGGGCTTGGGCGCCCTGCCCCGGTGCTGTGCCACAGCGCGCGCGCCCAGCATTATCCCGACGGCACGATCCGCACCGAGCACACCATGGGCGAGGACCCGGACGGGCCTATCCCCGCCGGGCTGGCGGTGGCGCGCCGGATCCTGATGGGCGCGCCCCTGCCGGGCGGCTACGGGTCGCTCGCCACCTGCTCGCAGGCGGGGCGCACGGCGGTCTATCGGGCGCTCGGGGGGTTCGACCCGGCGTTCCGGCGGTCGGAAGACACCGAGTTCGCCATTCGCGCCTCGCGGGCGGGCGCGCATTTCGCGGGGATCGGCGCGGCGCTGGTTACCCAGACGATGACGCCCACAAGCGACAAATCGCTGGCCGGGGAGCGCCGGTTCAAGCGCATGCTGATCGAAAAGCACGCGGACCTGTTCGAGAGCGCGCGGCATTTGCGCTTCTGCCTCGAATGGACCGAGGCGCGGGCCGACTGGCTGGCCGGGGACAGGGCCGCGTTCGCGCGCCGCATGGCGGGGCTGGCGCTCACCCACCCTATCCTCTCCGCCCGGCGGGGGCGGCTGGCGCTGCCCAATTTTTCGGGCAACCGGGCGTTCGCGCGGTTTCACCAGCGGAGCAGCCGCCCGTGACCCAGGCCCCGCTCGTCACGCTCGGCATCACCAGTTTCAATGCCGCCGACACCATCGTGCGGGCCATCGACAGCGCGCTGGCGCAGGACTGGCCCAACACCGAGATCGTGATCGTGGACGACGGCTCCTCGGACGAGACCGTGGCGGTGATCACGGAGCGGATCGCGGGGGTGGACGGGGCCCGGCTCATCGTCCACGCGCACAATACCGGCGCGGGGGGCGCGCGCAACACCATCCTCGAGGCGGCGCGGGGCGCGTTCATCGCGTTTTTCGACGACGACGACGTCTCGGCGCCCGCGCGCGTCACCGCCCAGATCGCGGCGCTCGAGGCGTGCGAGGCGGCGACCGGCAGCGCGCTGGTCGCCTGCTATGCGGGGGGCGAGCGGCTCTATGCCAACGGGCACAGGGTCGACGCGCCGGCCATCGGCAGCGAGGGGGAAACCCCGCACGGGCACGGGGTGGCCGATTATCTGCTGATCTACGGCAAGCGGGAGGGCTGGTTCTTCGGCGCGGGCGTGCCCAGTTGCGCGCTGCTGGCCCGGGCCTCGACATTCACGGCGGCGGGCGGGTTCGACATCCGCATGCGGCGGGACGAGGACGTGGACTTCGCCATATCGCTGGCGCTGGCGGGCGGGTATTTCACCGGCACCCGCGAGCGGCTCTATGTGCGCCACATGACCGGGGGCGCGGACAAATCCCCCGAGCTGATGCGCGATTCCAAGCTGGTGCTGGCCGAGAAGTACAAGGACTATCTGTCCTCGATCCATCGCTATGAATATGCCCGGCGCTGGCCCGTGCTGCGCTACTGGCACTTCAAGCGCCGGTACGGACGGTTCGCGCTCGAATTCCTCGGGTTGTTCGTGCGCCACCCTATTGCGGCAACGCGGCATCTGTTGTCTACAGGACCGCGCCGTCTGGCCCATGAGCGCCGCATCAAGCCCCGAGACTAGAGAGCCGCCATGAAGATCATGTTCGTCGCCCGCGCCATGAACGAGGTCGCCGGCGGGCTCCAGCGCATGCTGGTCTATGTGATGAACGCGCTGGTTGTGCGCGGGCACTCGATCTCGCTGCTGAGCTGGGACGCAGAGGAGGCCCGGGCGTTCTATCCCATGGCCGACGACGTGCGCTGGCACAAGCTCGCCATCGGGGACGCGGCCCGCAAGGGGTCCAAGGCCGAGATCGCCAAACGCATCGCCAAGGCCCGGCAGATCATCGGGGACGAGCAGCCCGAGCTGATCGTGTGCTTCCAGGGCGGTCCGTTCCGGGCGATGCTGCTCTATACGCTGGGCATGGGCATTCCGCTGGTCGCCGCCGAGCGCACCGCGCCCACGCTCTACGAGCACGCCAACTCCCAGCGCCAGAAGAGGATTGAGCACACCCTGTTCCGGTTCGCCCGGCGCATCTTCGTGCAGTTCGACCGCTACCGGACGCTCTATCCTGCGAACCTGCACGAGAAGATCGTCGAGATTCCCAATCCGGTCGATCCGGCGCAGAGCCTGGCGCGACCGGACGTGTCCGGTGCGAACGGGCGGTTCACGCTGTTGTCGGTGGGGCGACTGAGCTATCAGAAGAACCAGGAGGCGCTGCTGGCCGCCTTTGCCAGGATCGCCGCCGACTTCCCGGACTGGGACGTGAAGCTTCTGGGTGAAGGCGGGGACAGAAGCAAGCTCGAGGCCCTGGTCGCGCGCGAGCCGAGCCTTGTGGGGCGGGTGTTCTTGCCGGGGGCGACGACCAGCATCAACGCCGAATATGCCGCGGCCCATCTCACATGCCTGCCGGCCCGCTGGGAGGGCTTTCCCAATGCCCTGTCCGAGGCGCTGGCGCACGGCCTGCCGTCGGTCGGCTATGCCGATTGCGCCGGAACCAACGATCTCATCGTTGATGGCGAGAACGGGTTGCTGGCCGCGGGCAATGGCGATGTCGACAGCCTTGCCCAGGCTCTGGCCAGCCTGATGGGCGATGGGCCCAGGCGTGTTGCCATGGGTCGGGCGGCGGTCGTCTCGGTGGCGCGCTACAGGCCCGAGGCCATCTACGATCTCTGGGAAAAGGAACTGGCCGCGTGCCTGGGCCGCTGAAGCTGCTCTTTGTCATCAAGGCAATGGGCAATCCCGGCGGGGGGGCCGAACGGGTGCTGGCCGATGTCGCCAACCGGCTCGCCCAGCGCGGCCATCAGGTGAGCGTGGCCACCACCGAGCGGGCCGACACCGAACCGTTCTATGCCCTCGACCCCGCCATCTCCCGGATCGGACTGGCCATCGGATCCTCCGAGCGGCCGGCGCGCGGGATCGAGACGCTCCGGCGCATGCTGGCCTTGCGCAAGGCCATCGCGCGGATCAAGCCCGACGTCGTCGTGGGGTTCATGCATTCGAGCTATGTGCCACTGAGCGTGGCGATGACGGGACTTGGCGTCCCTCTGGTGGCAAGCGAACACAACGTGCCCGAGCGCTACGCGGGCAGGCGCCTGCAATGGGGATTGCTGCAATGGGCGGCACGCCGTTCGGCGCGGGTCACGGCCGTGTCCGAACAGGCGCGCGCGCTTTATCCCGCCGCAGTTTCCCGCAACATGGTGGTTCTGCCCAACCCCGTAGCGCTAGAGGCCGGACATCGCGCGAATGTGGACATGCCGCAAGGGCGGCGTGCGACGGCGCTGGCCGTGGGACGGCTCCACCCCCAGAAAGACCATGCCACTTTGATCGAGGCCTTCGCGAGAGTGGCGGGACGATACCCGAACTGGCGCCTGCGTATTCTGGGGGACGGGCCGCTGCGGCCCGAACTCGAGACACAAATCGCCCGGCTTGGGCTCGCCGACCAGTTGGAACTGGTGGGAACGGTCCGGGATGTCTCGGGCGCCTATCAGCAGGCCCAGCTTTTCCTCGTTCCCTCCCGGTTCGAGAGCCTGGGCCTTTCCACCGTCGAAGCGATGGCCCATGGCCTGCCGGCCATCGGTTTTGCCGATTGCCCGGGGACCAACACCATCATTGCGGACGACCATAACGGTCTTCTGGTCGACGCAGCACCGCAGGATCGGGCCGGATCGCTCGCCGAGGCTATGGAGCGTTTGATGGGAGACACGGCCCTGCGAAAACGGCTAGCCGCCAACGCCCGCATGGTGGGCGAGGCGCATGATCCGGTAACAGTGGCCTCCGCCTGGGAGCTGATGCTCGATGAGGTCGTGCGCGGGCGGCCCGGATGACCCACGCTTCCGCACAGCGCGTCGCGATCATCGGCAGTCAGGGATTCGCGATGGTCAATTTTCGCGGCAGCCTGATTGGGGACATGGTGGGGCGCGGGCACAAGGTGTTCGCGCTGGCGCCGGATTATGATCCCCAGTCCCGGGCGGCCATTGCGGCGCTGGGGGCCGAGCCTGTCGATATCGTGCTTGAGCGGGCCGGGCTCAATCCGCTGGGCGACATCAGGGCCCGGCACGCGCTGGGAGCGACCATGCGCCGGCTGGCGCCCGATACGGTGCTGGCCTTTGCGGCCAAGCCCATCGCCTATGGCCTGCCCGCTGCGCGCGGCGCGGGCGTGCCCAGAAGGTTCGCGCTGGTGGCGGGCATGGGGTTCGCCTTTGCCTCAGAGCCCAGCGGTGGCTGGCGATCGCGGCTCGTGCGGCGGGCCGTACGGATGCTCTATGCGCATGGGCTGGGGGCAGCGCAGCGTGCGTTCGTGCAGAACCCGCAGGATATCGAAGATCTGGTACGCCATCGCCTCGTGGCGCGCGAAAAGCTGGTGCGGGTGGCCGGCACGGGGGTGGACCTCGCCCAATGGACCGCTGCTCAGCCGGTCAGCGCGCCCATCACTTTCCTGATTGCCGCGCGGCTGCTGCGCGACAAGGGGATAGGGGAGTTCGCCTCCGCCGCGCGGCTGGTGCGGGCCCGGTTTCCCGACACGCAGTTCGTTGTGCTGGGCGGGCTCGACCCAAACCCTAACGGGCTCGGGCGGGCCGAGATAGAAGCCTGGGTGGACGAGGGGATCATCGCCTGGCACGGGCATGCCGATGTACGCCCGCACCTGGCGGCGGCGAGCGTCTATGTGCTGCCCAGCTATTATCGGGAAGGCGTGCCGCGCTCGATCCAGGAGGCGATGGCCACCGGCCGGCCGATCATCACCACGGACCTTCCCGGCTGCCGCGAAACGGTCCGGGAGGGGGAGACGGGTTTTCTGGTGCCGCCTCGGGACGCCGAAGCGCTGGCCGCAGCCATGATGCGGTTCATCGAAGCGCCCGGGCTCGTCGCCGCGATGGGCGCGGCCAGCCGTGTGCTGGCCGAGGAACGGTTCGACGCGCGCGCGATCAACGCGCAGATGATGGCGGAGATGGGGCTTTAGCAGCCAGTTCCCGGAAGTGGTACCGCAGAGCCTTGGCATAATGGCTGACGGGCCAGGAGTGGCGACGGTTGAGAAACCAGTTGGTGTCAAGTTCTTGCAGCCAGCAGGCAAGGATATGTTCGGTCACAGGCGAGCGCCGGTCGAAGCCGCCGTGCGGATAGGCTGTGAGTTCGCCGAAATAGAGCTCGTCACCCGTCCAGACGAAGTCGGCCCGCACCATGTCGACGCCCTTGCCAAGCCGTTCTGCGTGGCGCAGGGCCGCAAAAAAGCTTGCATCGACTTCGAAGTCGACGGGGAGCCCCTTGTCAGTGCCAAGATCGGGATCCTCTCGATAGCGCGTTCCGTCGATGCCGAAATAGCCGAACTTGCTTTGGCTCGTCTTGAACCCAAGCGCGACCGAGGCCATGGAGACCGTGCCGTCGTGCACCCGGAACGAGTAGTCCAGCACGGGCCTGGCCGGGGACAGCAGTCGCTCGACCAGGATCCGGGGCTGGTTCTGGCCGTAGGCCCATTCGCCGATGGAGCTGCGGCTGTAGCGCAACCAGCGCTCGAACGTCGCCTCGATCTGAGCCCTGTCCCATGACTCGCGGTCGGGAAAGTAATTCTGGCTGCTTCCATGGGTCGTCTTGGCCACGTAGCCGGGCTTCAGGTACTGCTCGGGGATATCGCGTGGGTTCTGGCCGAGCCAGACGATATCCGTGAGCGCAAGATCGGGGCATCTGGCCCTGGCCCATTCGCGCGCCAGGATCTTGTCGGAAAAGATCGGCAGCAGCGGATTGCGGTCAAACAGCTTCCGCCAGTTGATCATCTCCTGATAGTTGGTCGGGCTGGCCAAAAAGGGCACACCTCCGACCCGCTTGGCGTATCGCAGAACCGTTCTGACATTGAGACCCGCGGCAAGCAGATTGGCCATTGCGAGGACGGCGCGCGTTTGAAAATTCGTCATGGGTCTCCGATGGCTCCGCGTCAAACCGCAGTGCGCACGTGTGAGGTCTATTTGGCCGCGTCGCCGCGGCCTGAGCCGGTGACGGTGGCGAGGATGAGGGTGATGTCGTGGCCAAGGCTGCGGGTGGTGAGATAGACTGCGTCGGCCTCGGCGAGGCGGGCGGGATCGGACATGTCGATGCCACGGATCTGGGCTTCGCCGGTGATGCCGGGGCGCAGGGCATACAGGCCTTTTTCGCGGCGCAGGGCGATAAGCTCGGTCTGGCCGGGCAGGCAGGGCCTGGGGCCGACAAGGCTCATCTCGCCCTTGATGATGTTGTAAAGCTGGGGCAATTCGTCGAGCTTGGTGCGGCGCAGCATCCTGCCCAGCGGGGTGATGGCCGCCGCGCCGGTTTCGTGGCTGGGCCGGTCCCCGGTGCCAGTGTTCATGGTCCTGAGCTTGAGGCATACGAAGGGCTTTTCACCCCTGCCGACCCGCACCTGGCGGAAAAGCCCCGGGCCGGGGGAGGTCATCCTGATGACGAGCACGAGCGCCAGAACGACCGGGAGCGTCAGAAGGCCGCCGGCAAGCGCAGCCAGGAGATCGAAGGCTCTTTTCATCGTCTGGCCAGTGCCTCGATGGACGCGGCCATGTCGGTTGTGGTCGAGAAGGCGAAGCGCTCGCGGAAGCGGCTGTCGTCGATGACCAGGGGCCCGCAGAGGCGCCCGGCCAGGCCCTCGCCCCCGATCGCACGCGCGCCCGCTGCCAGAAGCGTGGGCGGGAAGGCGAAGAGCCCGGGCGCGCGCCCCATGCCCCGACGCAGGGCGGTGACGATTTCGGGCAGGGCCATCGGCCGGGTATCGCACAGCGCATAGCCGCCCGACCGCGTGGGCGCCGGATCGGCCCACGCGAGATGGACGAGCGCGGCCACCAGCGTCTCGACACTGAGATAGCTGCGGCGCGCAGCGATCGAGGCAAGGGGCAAAGGCAGGCGCCGCGCCGCAAGCTGCTGGAGGCGCGCGAAATTGCCTCGCGCGCCGTGACCGATAACCAAAGGGGGGCGCAGGGAGATGCCGAACCGCTCGAAGCGCGCCACGGACTGCTCGGCAGCACGCTTGGACCGGCCGTAGGCCGATGCGGGAGCGGGCTCGGTTCTGTCATCTACAAGGGCATCGCTGGCGCTGGGGCTGACCGCGTGCACGCTGCTCAGATGGATGAACCGGCGGGTGCCCGCGTGGCCCGCGGCGGTGACGAGGCGATCGGTGAGCTCCGCATTGGCCGACGTGAACCGGGCGGTCGCGTCCTCGGTCGGGCGCACGCTCAGCCCGGCCAGATGGATGACCGTATCGATGCCCTCGAGCGCGGTGCCGAGATCGACATGCGACCAGTCCGGTACGGTGATCTGTTCGATATCGGAGGGCCCGCCGGCATCGACGCGACCGGTCGACATCAGGCGCAGCGGGACGCCGGCGGGGGCGAGTGCGGCGACCAGATGGCCCCCGATAAAGCCACTGGCGCCTGTGATGAGGACGCGGCCGGTCATTGGGCAGCCTCGTCGGTGTGGGGCTGACCATCCTGTGCGCGCTGTCCGTTGTCAGCCTTGGCGATCAGATCGAACAGAACCGCGCGGGCCGCAGGCTCATCCTCGCGCTCGAGCGCCTCGGCGAGCCGGGCGAGCGAGGGGGCAAGGCGGTCGTGATCGCGCCGGGAGGGCGTGCCGCGCAGGATCTTGGGGTGGCGGGTGCGGATCGCCTTGGCGGGGTCGTAAAACAGCTCCTCGAACATCTTTTCGCCCGGGCGCTTGCCGATGGCGACGATCTCGATATCCCCGTCGGGGGTGTGGGGGGAGCGGACGGTGAGCCCGGCCAGCCGCACCATGTTCTCGGCAAGGTCGGAAATCAGCATGGGCTCGCCCATCTCAAGGAGGAACACGTCGCCGCCTTCCGAGAGAGCGCCGGCCTGAACGATCAGTTCTGCGGCTTCGGCAATGGACATGAAATAGCGCGTCATGCGCGGATCGGTGATGGTGACGGGCCCGCCCTGATTGATCTGCTGCTTGAACAGGGGCACGACCGAGCCGTTCGAGCCCAGCACGTTGCCGAACCGGACCGAGCAGAAGCGCTGGCCCGTATCCTCGACGCGGGCGCGATGGGCGCAATCGCGCACTATCAGTTCCGCCCAGCGCTTGGTGGCGCCCATCACATTGGTGGGGCGGACGGCCTTGTCGCTGGAAATCAGGACGAAATCGCGCACCCCGTGCGCAAGCGCCGCCTCGGCGACGGTGCGGGTGCCAAAGACGTTGTTGCCGATCCCCTCGAGCGCATTGGCCTCCACCAGCGGCACGTGCTTGTGTGCGGCGGCGTGGAAGACCACCTGCACCCCGTGGGTGGTGAGCGCCCGGCGCACGGCGCGCGCGTCGGCGACGCTGCCTAGGATGGGAACGCAGGTGATCTCGGAGCGCTCGGAGAGCTCCTTGTCGATGGAATAGAGCGCGAACTCGTTGGCTTCGAACAACACCAGACGCTGGGGGCCGGAGGCGGCGATCTTCCTGCACAGCTCGGACCCGATCGAGCCGCCCGCGCCGGTAACCATGATGGTCCGGCCCGCGATCATCGCGCTGATCAGCTCGATATCGGGGGGAATGGAGGATCGGCCCAGAAGGTCGTCGATCTCGATCTCGCGGATCTGGCTGACCAGATATTTGCCGCTCGCGATGTCGGTCATGCCGGGGAGCGACTGCACCTTGACCCCGTGGCCGCTGATCGAGCGGACGATCTCGCGCCGGCGCGCGGCGGTCAGCGAGGGCATGGACAAGATGATCTGCTTGACCCCGTGATTGCGGATCAGGCCCGAAAGCTGGGCGCGCGGATAGACCCGGAAGCCGGCCACTTCGCGCCGATGCAGGACCGGGTCATCGTCGATGAACCCCACGATGCGGTAGGTCGAGCGCAGGGAGCTCGCGAGCTGGGTGCCCGCCTCCCCTGCCCCGTAGATCAGCACCGCCGGACGGGTGAGGGCCGCGCGCGGGATCGACGGCCAGAGGATGGCCTTGGCGGCAAAGCGGCTGCCGGCAACCAGCATGATGCCCAGCGCCCAGTAAATGACCGGAACCGAGCGGGGGATGAGCACCCGGCCGGTGAGCGAGGAGAGGAAGGCGACGAACACCCAGACCACCGCAGCGAGGGTCATCGCCTTGACGATGGTCCAGATGACGCGTTCGGGCAGATAGCGCACCACGGCCCGGTAGAGCCCCATGGTGAAAAAGATGGGAATGGCCACGGCCGGCGCGGAGAACGCAATCAGCCATTCATCGAGAACCCTGGGCGGCGTCCAGTTGCCGAAGCGGAGCGCGAACGCAACCCAGAGCGCAGCGCCGAGCATGACGACATCCGCGAGCACAAGGATCAGGCGCTTTGCAAAGCGCGGAAGCGTTACGAGACGCGCTCTGAGGACATCGAGCATGACGGCAGGCCGCAGATTGAAACCAGGACTTCAGCCGGCCATGGAGTTTCACGATCCCGGACGCAGGTCAAGCTGTCACCGGCCTGCTCCATGCTCGAGACCGCCCCAATGTCACGCCGCGCGGGCAAATTGCTGGAATTCGCGCGTGGCGGCGCGACGGTCGCGGCGTGAGCGGATCTGGTGGGTTTCGACCCTTTTGGGCTCGAGGATCCACCTGTCCTCGCTGTCGTCGATGGTAAAAACGCGCTCGGCGCCGATCAGAAGGTCCTCGGAGGCGTAATCGGCGAAGACCTTTATCGAAAGCTGTGCGTTGGTGCTGACGCGCACGGCCTCGACGCTTTTCTCATCCAGCCCCAGGCGCGCAAAGAGCTCGTTGAACGTGCCAATGCTCATGTAATCGCCCGAGCGCAGCGTGCCCTGTCGGGTGAGCTGACGCGGATCGGATGGCCGCTCCTCGCGATCGTCAAGGCTCACATCGGTGGCGCCCGTCTTCCACTCCTGGTCGTCGGCCTCGAGCCGGACCACAATCAGCTCGACGTAAAGCGCTTCGGAACTCATATTGCTCACGAAACACGATGCGGACAGATCCGAACCGGCGGCGCGGTTGATGACGATCTTGGGCAGGGTCTGCCGGCGATAGCTCACGAGGAAAACATGCAGATAGGTGAGCCAGACCAGCAGCATGCCGAAATTGGCGAGGAAGGACAGCGCGTCGCTGTAGTCCTGAATCCAGTTTATCATGATGAAACGCTCAAACTGAAATTAAGGGTTGTGAAAGCCGAGAACCGGCCCGCGCAGGGCGCAGAACCGGTTCCCGTGTCCATCGATTTGCTGAGACCTGAGCGCGTCGCCGACCTGGGGCCGGCGTGGCGTCCCCCGGGGCGCTTGCCCCGTCTCAGGCCGCTTTGCGGTTGGCGTTCTTCTCGGCCAGTTCGGTGAGAAGCGCGTCGGCCTTTTTCTCTTCCTCGAGGGTCTGGCCCAGGAGGTCAGCGGCTTCGGTCATTCCGAGTTCGAGCGCCCAGGTGCGGAGCGAGCCGTAACGGGCCATCTCGTAATGCTCCACCGCCTGTGCGGAGGCAACGAGGCCGGCATCGAGCGCATCGCTGCCTTCGAATTCCTCGAGAATCTCGTCGCCTTCTTCCAGGATGCCAAGGATGGCATCGCAGGTCTTGCCGCGCGCTGCCCGCTCGAGCATCTCGAAGATGCGCTCGAGACGTTCGATATGGGTCTGGGTTTCGTCGCGATGGCTCTCAAAAGCATCGCGCAACTCATCGGACTGGGCGCCTCCCGAGAGCTTGCGGAGCCCCTTCAGAATCCTCTTCTCGGCATAGTAGATGTCCTTGAGCGTATCGAGGAAAAGGTCTTCAAGCTGCTTGTTCTTGGCCATGGTCAGGCACTCCTTGGATTGGCTGCCCTCCCCAACGTGGACCTGTCCCGGCTGTTCCAATCCGAGCCGGGGAGCCCATGTCAGGGTGCCGGACCGCAACAAATGTTAATCGGGCTGGAACGTCGACTGACTGCCCAAGGGGATTTCAATGGTGCAAGAAAGCCCCTCGGGCTCGAGTTCGAAGCGGGTTGTCGCGCCAAGCTGATAAGGCAACGCCTCCTCGATAAGCTGGCGGCCAAAGCCCGACCGCCCCGAGAGGACCACCGGTTTTGCGAAGGCCTCCGTCCAGGCGATGACGAGCCGCTCGCGATCGGCGTCGGCCCGCAGATCCCAGACCACCGACAGCCGCCCGCCGGGCCGCGACAGGGCCCCGTACTTGTAGGCGTTTGTGCACAATTCATGGATGGCGAGCACCAGCGTCTGCAACCCGCGCTCAGAGAGCGGGAAATCGGGGCCGGTCAGTTCCACCTGTTCCCAGTCGGCGCTGACCGCCTGAAGCTCGAGCGCCACCAGTTCGCGCAGGGTGACGAAGCGGTCGTCCTGACGTGAGAGAAGGCCCTGAACACGGGAAAGCGCCCCGAGCCGCTTGTCGAACGAGCGGCGGAATTCGGCCAGCTCGGGTTCGCCCGCGGTTTCTGCAAGGATGCCGCGAACGATGCCCAGCAGATTGCGGGTGCGATGCTGGAGTTCGGCGACGAGCAGTTCCTGGTTCTCCTGCATCATCCGCATGTCGTGGACGTCCGCAGCCGAGCCCACCCATTCTTCGGGCTCCTCAGGCGGAGCGGGCAGGACGAGGGCGCGCACCTGATGCCAGCGATAGGCCCCATCGGTCTGACGCCTGATGCGGTAGTCGCTGTGATAGGCGCCACTGGCGGCGCCCTGTTCCCAGCCCTCCATGGCATGATCCCGATCCTCGGGGTGGACCGCCTGCAGCCAGCCAAAGCCCGCGCTCTGCGCATCCCTGAGACCCGTATATTCGGTCCACTGGCGACTGACCCAGGTCCGTTCGCCGCGCGCGGTCGATCCGAAGACTAGATTGGGCACAGAATTGGCCAGCACGCGGAAGCGTTCCTCGCTGGCCTTGAGCACGGCGTCGTGGCGCCGGCGGGCCGTGACGTCCTGGCCGATCTTGAGAAAGCCCCGATGGCGGCCGCCGCCGCCGCGCAGGGGCCAGACGCTGCCATCGATGAAGACGCGCGTACCGTCCTTGTGCAGATGCCAGCGGATATCGGGGGAATGGCCCTCGCGCAGGGCCGTGGAGAATTCCCATTCCGGGGCACCGTCGGCCCTGTCCTCGGGCGTAAACAGGATATCGGCCGGCCGGCCGATCACCTCGTGGGGCGCCCAGCCAAAGACCGCCTCTGCTCCCGGCGGCCAGCCATCGATGAGGCCCTCGCTGTCGGTGGTGAAAATGGCGTATCCCAGCGCGTTCTCGACAATGAGCCTGAAGCGCTCCTCGCTTTCGCGCAATTTGAGTTCGGACGCCCGGCTCGAGGTGATGTCCTCGAGGACCCCGACCATGCGGACAGGCTGGCCGGTCTCGGACCTGAACAGGCGCCCGCGCGAGGAGCACCAGCGCGTCGTGCCGTCCGGACGGACGACGCGGAAGACCTCGTCATATGTGCCGTCGCCATCAAGGACCCGCTCGAGGCCGGCCAGAGCCGCCTCGCGATCGGCCTCATGCAACCGGTCACGCCAGAGGGCGAAGGAGGGCTCCACGGACCGGGGCGCAAATCCAAGCATGGAAAACAGCGCGTCGGACCACTCCAGCCGATCGTGGCGCAGATCCCAGTCCCAGGTACCAAGGCCGCCCGCTTCGAGCGCCATGGTAAGCCGGGCATTGGTCGCGCCAATCTCCGCCTGGAAGCGTACGCGCTCGAGACTGGACCAGGCCCGTTCGCAGACATCGCGGGCCAGCAGGATATCCCTGAGCGGCCAGTCGCGGGGCGCGGCGCTGTGCGCATAAAGGAAAGCGGCCACCTCTCCGTCGCGCATGATGGGGATGTTGAGCATCGCGCCGACGCCCATGGTTCGATAGCGCGCCGCGATATCGGGATCGCCGCCCGCGACCCGGGCCTGCGCGTCGTCCCAGGCGAGTTCGCGACCCGCCCGGAGACGGCCCGCGATGTCAGGGCCGAAGCCCTTGAGGTCGATCCGCCCGGAAAATGCCGGCATGCCGGCGCTGACCAGCCATTCGGCGAGGATTTCGCACACGTCCGGCTGATCGGTGAAGGCTGCGAACCCCACGCGTTCAAGCCCCAGGAGCTCGCCGAGCGCAGTGGCGCAGACGCGCAGCACCTCGTCTTCCGACTCGATCCTCCGGATCCGGTCGGACAGCCGAAGGAGATCGATCTGGAGATCGGCGTCATCGTTGTCCGGCGACGGCACGCTCTTGCTGGGTTCGTGATCCATGGCGTTGCGTTCGCTCCCCTCGAGGGCCCGAAACCTGCTGGCCTTCAGTGCGGCTGGCGCATGGCCCTGGCGAGCACCCGGCTCCAGCGTTCATGGATATCCCGGACCCCTTCGGCGGGAGGACGGGGGGCTTCGAAGCCCGGGGAGACCGGAGCCCTGCCCGGCTCGGCCACCGCCATGGGCGCGAAGTCCGCGACCTTGCGGCGCAGGCCTTCAAGGCAGATGGGCTTGTGAAGGGTGTCGATGGAACGGTAGTCACGGGCGATCTGGTCGCGCTGGTAGGCGGTGGCAAAGACGATGGGGATGCCGTCGCCCTGCAACTGGTCGACAAGGGAATAGACGTCCTCGCCGAACAGGCTGATGTCGAGAATGGCCCCGTCGATCTTGCGTTTGCCCAGGAGGAGCTTGGCGTAATGGACCGTGGGCGCCGGCCCGAGCACGGAAGCGCCATGTTTCTTGAGATCGTTGCAGAGCTCGCGGGCGAGCAGATAGTCGTCCTCCACCACCAGCACGCATTTGCTCGAGATGTCGGCAGCTTCGGCCTGGGTCATGCCGGTCTCTCCCTTTCGGCGCCCCGGGGGGCGCATGCACGCAATTGGGCCAGAAGGCCCGAGACGACGGCGTGGGGGTCGATGGGCTTTTCGAACCGCTCCACCCCCGCATGACCGCGCGGAATGGTCCAATGATCATAGCCGGTGGCGAAAACGAAGGTGACGCCGAGTTCTTCCAGACGGCGGGCGACGGGGAACACGGGCCGTCCGGCGATATTGATGTCCAGAATCGCCCCATCCACGCGCTGGCGTCCGTCGAGCACCGCCAGCGCCTCGTCTACCTGAGCGAAGGGGCCGATGGGCCTGGCGCCATGGTCGAGCACGGCCTGACGCAGGCCAAGGGCGATGAGATATTCGTCTTCCGCCACGAGGATGCATTCTCGGGTCGGGTCCTCATATTGTCGTGGCATATCCCCTTCTCCTTCCCCGCCAAGAGATCCGGTTTGCCGTCCATGATAATGCAGGAATGCGGCGAACGTTGCACCGGGTGCCACATTCTCCGCCTTCAAGGGTCGCTCGGCAGAAAGCCTACTGGATAACTGCGCAGGCCAGGCGGCGGCCGGCCGCTCCCGAGGGCTGGCTGGTGTAGTCGTCTGGATCGGCGTGAATCATCAGGGCCCGGCCGCGGATGGCGTTGGGATCGCGATCGAGCGAGACGAAGGTGTTGAAGACCTGCGCCCTGAGCGTGCCCTGTTCGGAGACATACTGATTGGGCATGTCCCCGGCGTGGGGGCCCTGTGTCCCGAAAAATCCGTGGGCGCTGTCGCCGGGACCGAAATGGCCGCCCGCGGTTTCGTGCTCTTCTTCCGGGTCGCACTCCCCATGCTCATGAATGTGGAACGCCGCCCAGGAGGCGGCGGGCAGGCCCGATACGGCCAGTTCGATCAGGACGCCGGCCTCGGCCTGAAGGAGCACGGCCTCGCCGATCTCGGCCCCTTCGGAGTCGAGGAACACGGCGCTTGCCTCGCTTTCCTGTGCTGCTGCGGGGGCGGTGGCGGTGGCGGCGGCCAGAACGAGGGCCGCGCAAGCGAGCGGATGTCTCATGGCATTCTCCCTGGGGTTGGCGTGTGGGTCGCCGGGCCAACGGGCCGCGTCGATGGGCGTTCCGCCCCCGCCGGCGCCGATCCACATGGGTTAACTCAGCCGCGCGCGCCTACCAGCCCGCCAAGGGCAAACACCAGCACGAGGCCGACGACGATGAACAGGACAAGCCCGAGCCACCGGCGCTTTTGGTGCGCCGGCGGCGGCACCTGCTGCTCCGCGATGTCGTCGGGGGACGTGGGCTGGCCGCCGGCTTCCGCATCCGCGCCCAGAGGTGCGGCTGCTGGGTCGGGATAATCGATCTTGTCCCCGGTCCTGCCACTGTCGATATCGTGGCGCAGCTTGTCCAGCGTTGGCGGAGGCGAGCGTGGGTCCATGACAGGAAGTCCTGCTGTTTGGGTGAGCGGGCAAGGCCCGAGCGGGCCAGAGCGTTCCGGTTTATCCCCGGGCCACGCGGCAACAGTAACCCAGGTTAATGCAGCGCAGTGTGGGCGCGCTAAGATGGGCCCATGCATGACGACGCGAGGAGCCTTGAGATGGACAAGCCGAACACCGTGGCGCAATCGGTGCGCGATGAAGTTCTGCGGCATTCGCGCGGCGTTCTGCCCATCGAACGGACCACCCGCCAGATCGCCGCGCGCCACCACTGCCCCAGCGACGTGCTGATCCGGCAGGCGATCATCCGGCAGATCCAGACCGGCAAGCAGGTGGCCCAGCTTTAGAGTCTGTGCTGTTGTGATTGAATCAGAACAGCAGCTCTAAATATTCTACCCGATGCCGGCCTAGCTGCTTGTGAGCTCGCCGCCGTTCACGTGGATGGCCTGGCCGGTGATGTAGCGCCCGTCCTCGCTGGCGAGCAGCAGATAGGCCGGGGCCACCTCGTTGGGCTGTCCGGGCCGGCCGAGCGGGGTGCTGCCGCCGAATTTTGCAACCGTGTCGGCGGGAAAGCTCGCCGGGATGAGCGGCGTCCAGATCGGGCCCGGGGCCACGGCATTGACCAGAATCGGCCTGTCGGCCAGCCGGTTGGCCAGCGAGCGGGTGAGCGCGACGATGGCGCCCTTGGTCATGGCGTAGTCGAGCAGTTCGGGGTGGCCGCGATAGGCGACGATCGAGGCGGTGTTGATGATGCGCCCGCCGGCGGGGAGCCGGTCGATGACGGCCTGGATCATGAAGAAATAGCCGAACGCATTGGTGCGGAAGACCCGCTCCATGTCTTCAGGCGGCACGTTGGCGATGTCCTCGCGCACATATTGCTCGGCGGCGTTGTTGACGAGGATGTCGACGTTGCCGAACGCCTTTTCGGTCCGGTCGGCCGCGTCCTTGCAGAACCCGGGGTCCCCGACATCGCCGGCGACGAGGATGGCGTTTCCGCCTTCGCGCTCGACCAGCTTGCCGGTCTC
Organism: Pelagibacterium montanilacus; assembly: GCF_003992665.1. GTDB lineage: Bacteria > Pseudomonadota > Alphaproteobacteria > Rhizobiales > Devosiaceae > Pelagibacterium > Pelagibacterium montanilacus. The sequence goes on along the minus strand of NZ_RZMX01000059.1, from coordinate 60,471 downwards.
TTCGGCATCGTCGTGCTCGTCGCGGTAGACAATGGCGATGTTTGCGCCTTCCCGGGCAAAGAGTACGGCGACGGCGCGGCCGATGCCGGAATCGCCACCGGTGATGATGACGGACTTGTCCTTGAGCCGACCACTTCCGGGATAGAACGGCATGTATTGCGGGGCCGGGTTCATCTCGGTTTCGACCCCGGGCTGGCGGTCCTGATGTTGGGGCGGCTGGGAATCGGGCATATCAAATTCCTCGGCTGTGATGGGATATGAATGGTGAAGCGGGGGCGCTCAGTAGCGCGCCGGGGGATCGCTGGCGGGGAAGGATTCGTCGCTGGCTTCGTCGACATCGTCCCATTTGCCCTGCGGTGTCCTTGGCGCGTCCTTGCCGGCTTCGCGCACCTGAACGCGGGCTTGGTCCGGCCCGGCGGGCTGTTTGTCGTGGAAGGCGGCGACCTGGTGGTGGTCGGGCTCGGCCTCGGGGATATCGGACCTGGCGCTCTTGTCCTTGTCCTGTCCGGGCGCGGCGGGCGGATGGGCCTGTGCCGGTCCCTGAGGGCCCGAGGCGTCCGTGCCGGGGTTGAGACCGGGCGTGCGCTTCTCGCTGGTCATGGGGATAGCTCCTGAGGTTGCGGTCACCGGGAATGCTGAGACCGGGCAAGGGTTGCCCCTACGGCCGTGGAGCGCGGAACAGGCAACATATGTTGGCGCACGGCTTTAAAAGATGAGGCCGGCTGCCTTGCAGTCCTCGAGAGTGACGTCCTCCAGAGAGAAGCCATTCCCCTCCCCGTCCGCGGACAGCTCGAAGCCCGATTGGGCACCTGATTCCGATGCGCCCTCCGCTCCACCGCCATCGGTGCTGCCGACATCTCCCAGACCATCGGGAGGAGTGATGAAGGCATCCGCGAGGGTGGCTGGCTGGTCCTCGGGGACCGGCAGGAGCGGCCCCCGCTCGCCCCGGGCGGTCTGTTCGGCCTCCGCGCTCTGATTGGGATCGGGCGTGTCTGAGCTCCCGGCGCGTGCCTCGGCATCGAGTTCCTGGCACCATTGCTGGGCGGCACCGGCGGTGTCCTCGGGCACTTCCTGTTCGCCGAGAAACAGCGGCGCGGCGCTGACCGGTCCGGCGAGGACAAGGCCGGCGGCCAGCATGCTTTTGCGGATGAAAGGATGGGGCATTGTGCGTCTCCCGCCATGAGGGGCCGTGAAGGTCCGGGCCGTTCAGGCTGAGCAATGAACTGGGCGGGGGAAACGTTGCAGGACCGGCGGACGCACACCCGGCCGCCGGCGGACAAAAGGCGCCCGTCCCGGATCGATGTCCGGGAAAAGCGGAAAGACTTTAGAGACGGGCCCCCGTGCCGGGATCAAAGAAGTGCCCCCGCCCGCTGGCGAACGAGACCCGGATTTCGTCGCCCGGCCTGTAGGTCAGCCGATCGCGGGCCACGAGGACGATCTCGCGGTCCGCAAGGTGGGCGACCAGATGGGTCTCCGAGCCGGTGGGCTCGACCACCGAGATGCGCGCTGTGGTTCCGCTTTCGGGATCGAGCACGATATCTTCGGGCCGAATGCCGAAGGTGACCGGGCCTTCGGGCAAGGTGCGCCCGGGGTCGCCGAGCGCGATGCGGGCACCACCGGCCAGTTCGAGTGCCGCCCCATCGCCCCTGTGGGCCGTGCCGTCGATGAAGTTCATGGCCGGGGACCCGAGGAAGCCGGCGACGAAGGCGTTGGCCGGGCGGTCATAGAGCTCGAGCGGCGCGCCGACCTGTTCGACGTTGCCATCGTTCATCACCACGATCTTGTCGGCCATGGTCATGGCCTCGATCTGGTCGTGGGTGACGTAGACGGTGGTGGAGCCCAGACGCTGATGGAGTTCGCGAACCTCGGTGCGCATCTGGACGCGCAGCTTGGCATCGAGGTTGGAGAGCGGCTCGTCAAAGAGGAACACCTTGGGATCGCGCACGATGGCCCGGCCCATGGCGACGCGCTGGCGCTGCCCGCCCGAGAGTTCGCGCGGGTATCGGCCCAGAAGTTCGGTCAGGCCAAGGATCTTGGCGGCCTTGGCGACAGCGGCCTCGATCTCGGTCTTGCCGGCATTGCGCAGCTTGAGCGAGAAGCCCATGTTCTGGGCGACCGTCATGTGCGGATAGAGCGCGTAGGACTGGAACACCATGGCGATGTCGCGTTCCTTGGGCGCGCGGTCGTTGACCACTTCCCCATCCACCGAAATGGTGCCGCCCGAGATCGCCTCGAGCCCCGCGATCATGCGCAGCAGCGTGGACTTGCCGCAGCCCGAGGGGCCCACGAGGACCACGAACTCGCCATCTGCGATATCGATCGAGACGCCGTGCAGGACTTCGAGCGCACCGTAATACTTGCGCACATCCTTTATCGAGACCGGTGCCATGAATGCTCCTTGATGTTCAGCCCTTGACGGCGCCGGAGGTCAGCCCGGCAATGATATGCTTCTGGGCGGCGAAAAAGACGATCACCGTGGGCAGGATGGTGAGCGTGATGAACGCCAGGATCATCTGCCAGGCCGTGCCGTATTCGCCGCGATAGGACATGATCCCGAGTGGCCAGGGGTAATTGCTTTCCGAGGTCAGCATGATCAGCGGGATGATGTAATTGTTCCAGCTCTGCACGAAGGCAACGATGCCGACCGTGGCGATGATGGGCCGCGAAAGCGGCAGGGTGACCGCCCAGAAAAAACGGATATAGCCGCACCCGTCCACGAACGCCGCGTCGAACAGCTCGTTGGGCACGTTGCGGAAGAAATTGCGCATCAAGAGGATGCTCATGCCCAGCCCGAAGGCCACCTGCGGGAGCACGACCCCCCAATAGCTGTCGAGCAACCCCAGATCCCTCACGCGGATAAAGAGCGGCAGGATGGCCGTGGCGACCGGGAACATCAGGCCCAGCAGGAAGTAGTTGAGCAGATAGCCCGAGCCGAAAAAGCGCACATGGGCGAGGGTGAAGGCCGCCATGGCCGCCACCGCGAGGGTGAGGAAGGTGGTCCAGAACCCGATGACCAGCGAGTTCCAGAGCATGCGCCAATACCGCTCGGAAAACAGGATCTCGAGATAGTTCGCCCACTGCCATTCCGCCGGCAGCCCGAAGGGATTGGTGCGCAGATCCCCCAGCGTCTTGAAGCCGCCGAGCGCGGTGGTGACCAGAGGGATCAGGACGATGGACGCAACCAGGAACAGCGCCGCATAGGTGTAGAGCGTCCGAACGAAGCTCGAGCCGGGGCTGGACGTGTTGCGGTTGCCGGGAGGCAGTGTAGCGGTCGTATCAGTCATTGCGCATCAGGACCCGCTTGTAGGTGAAGGCAAGCACGACGCAGATCACGAACAGGACCACGCCCGCGGCACTGCCAAAGCCGACCTGCATGCGCATCACGCCATAGCTGTAAAGAAATGTGACCAGGGTTTCCGTGCTGTTGGAGGGCCCGCCTCCGGTGAGCGGCATGACGACATCGAAAAGCTGGAGCGAACCGATCACGGCAAAGAAGATGGAAAGCCTGACGGTGGGGCCAAGCAGAGGCAGCGTCACGTAACGGAATTTCTGCCAGCCGGATGCACCGTCGATATCGGCGGCCTCGAGCAGATGCTTGTCGATGGCCTGGAGCCCGGCAATGAACAGCATCATGTGGAAGCCGAAATATTTCCAGACCACCACCGCGAGCACCGCGTAGATCGCCACGTTGCGATCGGCGAGCACATAGGGTGTTTCCATGCCGAAAAAGCCGAAGATGGCGGCAAAGAGCCCGAAGTCGCCGTCGTAAACGAAGCGCCAGATCAGACCTGCCGCCACATCGGCCAGCACATAGGGGAGAAAAAAGATCAGCCGGAAGCCCACGACCCCGGGGATCTTGCGCGCCAGCAGCATGGCGAGCCAGAGCGCCAGCGGCACCTGGATGATGATCGAAACCAGCATGATCAAGCCGGTGTTCTGGAGCGCCTGACGGAAGGCGTTGTTGCGAAACAGCACCTCGAAATTGCGCAGGCCCACGAATTCCTCGGGCCGGCCATACCCGTTCCAGTTGAAGACGCTGTACCAGGCGGCCTCACCGATGGGGAGAATGACGAAGATCGTGAACAAAAGGAGCGCCGGGGGCATGAACAGCACCAGCACAGGCCAGCGCGCCGGCCCTATCGGCTCCTCACGCCGGATGGGGCGGGCGTTTTCCTTGATCTTCCTGCGAGCCGAACTGGCCCAGTTCTGCAGTGCTGTCGTCATGGCTCGGCATGCACCCGCTCAAAATCGTCGATGGGAACGACCCCCGCCGGCCTTATAGGGAGGAGTGCCGGCGGGGATCGGTTGGTCTCGGCGACGGGCCGATGCTACTGGAGCATCGCCTCGTCGGCGAGCATCTGGACGGCCTGGTCAGGCTCCATGTTGCCCGAGACGATCTCGACCGAGACGTCGTTGATCACGCGGCCGAGCGCGGGACCGAAATCCTGGTCGAAATAGTTCTGGTGCCAGGTCGATTCCGAGAGCTGGCGGGCCGATTCCTGGAGAAGCGGATCCTCGACCCCGTCCTCGGCGCCGACGGCGACCGGGATGATCATCTCGGCCTGAGCCATCTCACGCTGGCGCTCCACGCTGGTGAAGTGGCGCAGGAAGTCGAGCGTCTCGGGGGGTGCGTTGTGGGTCACCGCCCAGCCGTTGAGCCCGCCGAGCGTATCGGTGACCTGACCGACCCCGCCCTCGACTTCCGGGAAGGGGAAGCGCCCGAGATTGTCGGACGCAAGGCCCTCGCCGTCGGCTGCGTTGTTGCGCTGGTTCTGCTCTGTGTTCTCGAACCCCAGGATCATGGCGGCGCCACCGTCACCGAAAAGGCCAAGCGTCTGCGGCCAGGTGGCCGCCAGATAGCCCGGCTGGAACGGCTCGAGCGCGCCAAGGCGCGCGAGTTCCTGACCCGCCTCGACGAATGCGTCGTGCATGAAGCCTTCGCCCTCGCCGGTCTTGGCGTTGTCCACGACCTCCTGGCCGCCGATGCGCATGGCAAGGTAGCTCCAGTAGAAGTGGATCGGCCAGCGATCCCCGCCGCCACCGGCGATGGGCACATAGCCGGCTTCCTTGATGTCCTCGACCGCGCCCAGGAAGGATTCCCAGTCGGTGAGCTCGTCGGCGTTGATGCCGACGTCCTCGAAGATTTCCTTGTTGTAAAAGAAGCTGACGGTGCCCATGCGGTAGGGCACGGCCCAGATCTCGTCGTCAAAGCTCACGCCGTTGAGCGAGGCGGGAATGTAGCTGTCGGACCACTCCCCGTCATTGGCCATCATCTCCTCGGTGAGGTTCATCAGAACGCCGGTTTCCGCCTGGGCGCGCAGAACGCCGCCGCCCCAGCTGTAGAACAGGTGCGGCGCGGCATCAGACTGGAGCAGCGTCGGAAGGCGGGCCTTGAACGCCTCGTTTTCCAGGAACTGCATGGTCACGTTCACGTCCGGGTTTGCGGCGTTATACTCCTCCACCATGTCTTCCCAGACCTCGAGATAACCGGGGTCGGTCTCGATGTGCATCCAGCGCACTTCGGTCTGGGCCTGGGCGGCCCCCGTCGCGGCAAGCGATGCGATGATGGCAGATGCGCCTGACAACAGCGCGGTCCTGTACATGGTCCTTCTCACGAGCGTTTCCTCCTCTGGCTGGCTCGGTCATTATTTATTTTTTGTTACGGATAAAATAACGCCACGGACCGCTCCTCTGTCAAGGGAACGTTCCAAAAATCGCCTGCAGGCCGGATTCCGTGTTGAATGCGCAGCGGTTTGGGCCTAAACAGCGGAGGCATTTAATCCGCTATCGTTATTAAAAAAGGCGCGCAGACCCGAGAATGAAGACCGCCGATCCGGAACTCATGCGTGCGATCAATCGCTTTCACGTGCTGGACACGATCCGCCGCTACGGCCCGCTGGCGCGCGTGGAAATCTGCGAACGCACCGAGCTGTCGGCCACCACCGTGTCCGCGATCACCGCCTCCCTGCTCGATGATGGGCTGATCGAAAGCCAGAATCTGGGTGATGTCCGCAATGGCGCGCGCGGCCGCCCCCGGGTGATGCTGGCGCTGCGCGCCCAGGCGGCATTCGTGGTCGGCGTCAAGGTCTCGCGCTACCGGATCCACCTCGCGGTGACCGATTTTCAGGGCGATGTGCTTGCCGATCTGGGGCTTCCCGTCCGGCTTTCGCGCGAACCGCTCAACGTGCTCGCCTATCTGATCGAGGACGGGGTGCGCAGTTGCGTGAGCAAGGCGGGGCTGACCATCGGGCAGATCACCAGCCTGTGCGTGGCGCTGCCGGGGGTCGTGGAATACGGCACCGGGCGGGTGCGCGCGAGCCCGCTGATCGACGAGCTCGATGCCCAGCTTTCGGACGCCATGGTCGAGCGCCTGGGGGTGCCGACCTATGTGGAGAACGACGCGAACGCGGTGGCGCAGGCCGAATACTGGTTCGGGGACGCGCGCGAGTTCGAGGATTTTGCACTGGTATCACTGGAAAATGCCATCGGGCTCGCGGTGATGCATGAGGGCCAGCTTTTCCGCGGCGCATTGGGGCTTTCGCCCAATCTGGGAGACCTCGTAATGAGCGGGCCCAATGGCGCCGGCCCCACCCGGCTTTCCGAACTCGCCGAGCAGGACGCGATCATCTCCGGGAGCGCGGACGCCGACTGCCTGCGCGAAAGCGCGCGCAACGGCAAGGGCGCGGCCAAGGTGGCCGAGCGGATCGCCCGGGGCGATGGCGGGTTGCTTTCGAGCGCCAATGAGGCGGGCGCGGCGCTGGGCGTGGCGATCGCCAACATCGTGACCATGCTGGCGCCGCCGCGCATCCTTTTGGTGGGCTCGACGCTGGCGCTTGGCAACGAGGTGCTGGAAAAACTGCACGCCACCTTCGAATCCGCGATCTCGCCCGCCATGCGCGGGGTGGCCGAGATCACCGTGCACATGCCCGGCGACGACGTGTGGGCGCGCGGCGCGGCGGCGCTTGCGCTGCGCGAACTCTACGGCGCGCCCTGGTCGACGACCGGGCCGGCGCGTCACTCCATCAGGAACGGAATACAAGGGGAGACAGATGGAAAACACTGATCGCGTCGGCGTCGGCATCATCGGGTGCGGGAATATTTCGAGCGCCTACCTCAAGGCTGCGCCCAATTTCCCCATCCTCAATATCCGCGCCGTGGCCGACCTCAACCCCGACACGGCCGCCAAGCAGGCCGAGGCCTTCGGGACCCAGGCGCGGAGCGTCGAGGCGCTGCTGGCATCCGACGACATCGAGGTGATCATCAACCTCACCATCCCCCAGGCCCATGTTGAGGTCGGGATTGCGGCGCTCGAGGCGGACAAGCACGTCTATTCGGAAAAGCCGCTGGCGGTGACGTTCGCGGACGGGCAGAAGCTCGTCGCCAAGGGCGAGGAAACCGGCCTGCGCGTAGGCTGCGCGCCCGACACCTTCCTTGGGGGCAGCCACCAGACCTGCCGCAACCTCGTTGACGCGGGCGGCATGGGCCGGATCGTGGGCGGCAGCGCCTGTTTCATGTGCCCGGGCCATGAACGCTGGCACCCGAACCCCGCCTTTTACTATGCCAAGGGCGGCGGCCCGATGCTGGACATGGGGCCCTATTACGTCACCGACCTCGTCAATCTGCTCGGGCCGGTCGCCCGGGTTTCGGGCATGGGTTCGATGCTGCGCAAGACGCGCGAGATCACGAGCGAGCCGCTCAAGGGCCAGTCCATGGATGTGGACGTGCCGACCCATGTGGCCGGGCTGCTCGAATTCGTCTCGGGCGCGATCGTGCAGATCACCATGAGTTTCGACGTGGCCGGCCACCGGCACACACCCATCGAGATCTATGGCACCGACGCCAGCCTTCTGGTGCCCGATCCCAACCATTTCGGGGGCAAGATCGAGCGCATGGCCAAGGGCGGCGAATGGGAAGAGATCGCGTTCGACATGCCCTATCACGACGGCAATTTCCGCTCGCTGGGCGTGGCTGATATGGCGCACGCCATCCGCTCGGGCCGCCCGCACCGCGCCAGCGGCGCGCTGGCCCTGCATGCCCTCGAGGTGATGGAGGCAATCGGGATCGCCGGGGAAACCGGGCAGCGGATCGACATCACCACCCGACCCGAACGCCCCGCGGCGCTCAAGACAGATATCGCCGACGGCGCTATCGCCTGACACACACAATCGGAGGACAGATCAATGCGTGAAGCTCTCATCGTATGGGGCGGCTGGAGCGGCCATGAACCCGAGCAATGTGCCAACATCGTTCGCGACATGCTCGAGGAAGAGGGCTTCAAGGTCTATGTCCATGACACGACCGAAGCCTTCGCCGATCCCGGCATCAAGGACATGCATCTGATCGTGCCGGTCACGTCCATGTCCAAGATCGAAAAGGAAGAGGTCAACATGCTGACCGCCGCGGTCAAGGGCGGGGTGGGCCTGGGGGGTTTCCATGGCGGAATGTGCGACGCGTTCCGCGAGGTGCCCGAATACCAGTTCATGTGCGGGGGCCAGTGGGTCGCCCATCCGGGCGACATCATCGACTACCATGTGGACGTCACCAAGCCGGACGACCCGATCATGGAGGGGATTTCCCGCTTCCCCTACCATTCCGAGCAGTACTACATGCATGTGGACCCCTCCAACGAGGTGCTGGCCACCACGACCTTTACCGGCGAGCACGCCGAATGGATCGACGGCACGGTGATGCCGGTGGTCTGGAAGCGCCGCTACGGCCAGGGCCGCGTGTTCTTTTCCGCGCTGGGCCATATTGCCAGCGAGTTCGCCGTGCCGGAGATGAAGACCATCCTGCGCCGCGGGCTGAACTGGGCCGCACGGGAGGCCTGATATCCCGGAAAACTGCGGTCAGTGGGTGGGTCCGGAGGGCTCGTCCCTGCCCGCAAAGCTGGCGAAGGCCCTTATCATGTCGGCCATGAACTGGGGCGCTTCCACGCTCGGGATATGGCCGGCGCCCCCGATGCGCTCGAAGCGGGCGCCGGGGATGGTGCGGGCGAAATCCGCCACGAGGCCGGTCGGGGTTGCCCCGTCGGCCTCGCCCACCGCGCACAGAGTGGGCACCGCGATATCGGGCGCGTCGGCGCTGCGATCGAAATCGCGAATGGCGGCGCAACTGGCCACATAGCCCTCCACGGGCTGGCGCACCAGCATGTTGCGATAGCCGATGAATTCGGGATTGTCCGCGCTGCGGAAATCGCGCGTGAACCAGCGCTCGAGAATGCCGTCGGCAATGGCGGCGATCCCTTCGCTGCGGACCGCGGCGATGCGCGCATTCCAGAGGTCGGCATCCCCGATCCGGCCCGCTGTGCCACACAGGATCAGCGCGCGCACCAGGTCGGGGCGCGTGGCGGCGAGTTCCTGGGCGATGAGCCCGCCGATCGAAAGTCCGCAGATCAAGGTTCGGCCGAGATTTTCCCGCTCGATGAGGGCAGCGAGGTCGGCGGCATGGTCGGCCATGGTGATGGCACCCGGCCCGACGTCGGAAAGCCCGTGGCCGCGCAGATCATAGGTCAGGATTGAAAATTCACCGGCGAGCCGGACGATCACATCGCGCCAGATGCGGAAGTCGGTGCCCAGCGCGTTGATGAAGACGAGCGCGGGACGGCCCTCGGGGGCCCCGATGGTCTGATAGTGCAGGACGGTTCCGTCGCGGCGGCGCAGAAACTGCAAGATGGGGGCCCTCTTCTTGACTGGATGGCAGGAGACGCAGGGCAGAGGCCCCGGCCTGGTCGAATGGCGGTTTACCCCATGGCGGGCGGGGCCGCAAATGCGCGCAGGCTCTTATGCCATACGCTCATGATCTCATTCGCACTCATCATTTGCGGACGGCGCGCGAGCCGTTGCAGACTGGGGAGAACGCGCCCTGATCCGGAATCGCTGCCTATGAGTAAAATGAATGGCTATGCCGGGCAAATCGCCAGCCGCGTCGCGGCCCTCGACGTTTCGCTGATCGTCAAGATCAGTGAAATGGCGGCGGCCCGCAAACGGGCGGGCGAGGACATCATCTCGCTGGGGACCGGAGAGCCCGATTTCGACACGCCCGATTTCGTAAAGGACGCGGCCAAGGCCGCGATCGAGAGGGGCGAGACCAAATACACCGCCAACACCGGGACGTCCGCGCTCAAGGCTGCGATCGTTGCACGCTATGGCCGGCAGTCCATCGCCATCGACCCCAGCCAGGTGATCGCCTCGACGGGGGCCAAGCAGGTGCTGTTCAACGCCATGATGGCGACGCTCGAACCGGGCGACGAGGTGATCGTGCCTACGCCCTACTGGACGAGCTATGTGGATATCATCACGATCTGCGGCGGGGTGCCGGTCGAGGTGCCCACGCGCGGCGTGGACGGGTTCGTGATGAGCGCGGAGGCCATGGAGGCAGCGGTGACCGGGCGCACGCGCTGGCTTCTGCTCAATTCGCCTTCCAACCCATCGGGTGGTGCCTATAACCGGGCGCAATTGCGCGCGCTTCTGCCGGTGTTCGAGCGCCATGGCCAGATCGGGCTGATGTCGGACGAGATCTACGAGCACCTGGTCTACGATGATTTCGCCTTCGTTTCCGTGCTGGAGGCCCTGCCCGAGCTCGCCGAGCGCACGCTGGTGGTCAACGGGGTCTCGAAATCCCACGCCATGACCGGCTGGCGGCTGGGCTTCGGGGTCGGCCCGGCCCCGCTTGTCGCGGCGATGTCGACGGTGCAGGGACAGGCGACATCGGCGCCTTCCTCGATTTCCCAAGCCGCGGCGGTGGCGGCGCTCGAGGGACCTGCAGATGTTCTCGAGACCCGGCGGCAGGACTTTGCCCGCCGGCGCGACATTGTCGTGGCCGGGCTCAATGCCATCGACGGGTTGAACTGCCCTACCCCGCGCGGCGCGTTCTACGTCTTTCCCGATTGCAGCGGGCTTTTGGGCCGGACGACGCCCGAGGGCAAGGTCGTGGAAACCGATGCCGATCTCTGCGACTATTATCTCTCGGCGGGCGTCGCCGTGGTCCCCGGGACCGCGTTCGGCGCGCCGGGACATTTCAGGATTTCGTACGCCTACGCGCAATCGGCCCTCGAGGCCGCGCTGGGCCGGATCGCCGCGGCCAGCGCCGCGCTCAATTGACACGCAAAAAGGACAAATTGCTCCATGGCCCACTCAGACATTCTCGCCGCAGCTTTGCTGACCGATGCCGACCTCAAGGGCGGGACGCTCGAGGTGCATTCGCCCATCGACGGGGCGCTTGTGGGGTCGGTTCCGACCCATTCGGCGGGGGATGTGGAGGCGATGATCGCTACGGCCAAAGCCGCGTTCGACGCCTGGAAGCTGGTGCCGGGCCCGCGCCGGGGCGAGCTGATCCGGCTGTTCGGCGAGGAATTGCGCGCGGCCAAGGACGAGTTGGGCGCGCTGGTCACCCTTGAATGCGGCAAGATCCTGCAGGAGGGGCTGGGCGAGGTTCAGGAGATGATCGATATCTGCGATCTGGCCGTGGGCCAGTCGCGCCAGCTCTTCGGCCTGACCATCGCATCGGAACGTCCGGGCCATTCCATGCGCGAGACCTGGCATCCGCTGGGGGTGACCGGGGTGATCACCGCCTTCAATTTCCCCGTGGCGCCCTTCGCCTGGAACTTCGCGCTGGCCATCGTCTGCGGGGATCCGGTGATCTGGAAGCCATCGGAAAAGACGCCCCTGAGCGCGATCGCGACGGCCCGGATCTTCGCCAAGGCGATCGAGCGCTTCGGAGACGCGCCTGAGGGCCTCCTGCAAGTCGCGATCGGCGGCGGGGAGATCGGCGAGGTGTTGACCACCTCGAAAGACGTGCCGCTGATTTCGGCGACGGGTTCGACACGCATGGGCCGGATCGTGGGCCCCAAGGTCGCCGAGCGGTTCGGCAAGACCGTGCTCGAACTGGGCGGGAACAACGCCATGATCGTGGCGCCGTCCGCGGACCTTGAAAACGCCGTGCGCGCTATCGTCTTTTCGGCAGTGGGCACCTGCGGGCAGCGCTGCACCAGCCTGCGCCGGCTGATCGTGCATGCCGATGTGCGCGACGAGCTGGTCGAGCGGCTCAAGGGCGTCTACGCCAAGCTGCCGATCGGCGACCCGCTGGCCAAGGGCACGCTGGTCGGCCCACTGATCGATGCCGATGCGCTATCGGGCATGGAAAAGGCGCTGGACCAGGCTAGGGCCGAAGGCGGGACGGTGACCGGGGGTGGCAAGGCGCAAGGTGTGGCGGGGGGCCATTACGTGCATCCCGCGATCGTGGAGATGCCCGGGCAGACCGACATCGTGCGGCACGAGACGTTCGCGCCGATCCTTTACGTCATGACCTACACCACGCTCGATGAGGCCATCGCGCTCCAGAACGACGTGCCGCAGGGGCTGTCGAGCTGCATCTTTTCCACCGATGTGCGCGAGACCGAGACCTTCCTTTCGGCGGCGGGGTCCGATTGCGGGATCGCCAACGTCAATATCGGGCCTTCGGGCGCCGAAATCGGCGGAGCGTTCGGCGGCGAGAAGGAAACCGGTGGCGGACGCGAGAGCGGCTCGGACGCCTGGAAGGCCTATATGCGGCGCCAGACCAACACCGTGAACTACTCCCGGGCGCTGCCGCTGGCCCAGGGCATCAAGTTCGAGATCTAACCCGTTTTTGAGGGAGCCCCGTCATGGCAGACCATCTGTCTTCCAACGAAATCCGGGCCCGGTTCTGCCGGGCCATGTCGGACATGTATCGCCGGGAAGTCCCGCTTTACGGGGATCTGATGGCGCTGGTCAAAGACGTCAACGACGCGGTGATGGCGCGCGATCCGGCGCTGAAAGCCCGGCTCGAGGCGCTCGATAATCTCGAGCGCATTTCAGAGGAGCGTCACGGGGCGATCCGGCTGGGCAAGCCCGAGGAACTGGCGACGATCCGGCGGCTGTTTGCCGTGATGGGCATGGAACCGGTGGGCTATTATGACCTCTCGGTCGCCGGCATCCCGGTCCATTCCACCGCGTTCCGCCCGGTCCGTGCGGACGCGCTCAAGCGCAGCCCGTTCCGGGTGTTCACCTCGCTGCTGCGGCTCGAACTGATCGCGGACGAGGCACTGCGGGCCGAAGCCGAGGCGATCCTTGCCCGGCGCGACATTTTCACCCCCGGGGTGCGGGCGCTGATCGACAAGCACGAGGCCGAGGGCGGGCTTGATGAGGCCGATGCGGACGCCTTCATCGCCGAAGCGCTCGAAACCTTCCGCTGGCATTCGGACGCCACGGTTTCGGAGGCCACCTACCAGAAGCTGCACGATGCGCACCGGCTGATCGCGGACGTGGTGAGCTTCAAGGGCCCGCACATCAACCATCTAACCCCGCGCACGCTCGATATCGATGCGGTGCAGGCGATGATGCCCGAGCGCGGAATTACGCCCAAGGCGGTGATCGAGGGGCCGCCGCCGCGCGCCTGCCCGATCCTCTTGCGCCAGACGAGCTTCAAGGCGCTCGAAGAGCAGATCGGCTTTCTGGGCGAAGGCGGGGAGCGGGTGCCGGGGCGGCATACGGCGCGGTTCGGGGAGATCGAGCAGCGCGGCGTGGCGCTGACCCCCAAAGGCCGCGCGCTTTACGACGCCCTGCTGGACAAGGCGCGCGGACTGGCCCAGCCCAAGGCGGACGGGTCCAACACCGAGGCCTATATGGCCGCGCTCGGGGAGGTGTTTGCCCCCCTGCCCGACGATTACGCCGCACTGCGCGCCGAGGGGCTGGCCTATTTCCACTATTTCCTCACCGCGAAAGGCGAGGCGGCGGGCGACGGGCTTTCGGGCGATATCGAGGCGCTGATCGCGAGCGGGCATGTGGGCTTTGACCCGCTGGTCTATGAAGATTTCCTGCCGGTGTCGGCAGCGGGGATCTTCCAGTCCAATCTCGGGGACAACGCCGCCGGCGACAGCATGGCGGGCTCGAACCGAGCGGTGTTCGAGGACGCGCTGGGCGCCTCGGTGCCCGACGAGTTCTCGATCTACCAGGCGCTGGAAGACGCGTCGATCGCGGCGGTGACGTCCCGGATCGGGCCCAGGCACGCGCAGGCGGCCAAGCGCGCGCAGGCGAGCTAGGGCGGCTTTGGCAGCACCTCTCGCACGGATGCAGACCGGCCTTGATCGCTTTTTTGCCGCGCTTGAGGAGGCAGGCTTTGCCGGCGGTATCGAGACCGGGTTCGGGGCGCGCGAAGTGCTGGCGACCGATAATTCGGTCTATCGGGTCCGGCCCGAAGCGGTGCTGTTTCCCACATGCGCAGCCGACATCGAAGCTGCGGGACGGGCGCTGGCCCGATGCGGAGACGATGCTCCGGCGCTGGTGGCGCGCGGCGCGGGCACGGGCACCAATGGACAAGCGCTGACGTCGGGCGTGGTGCTGGACACCTCGCGGCACATGCGCGCCATCCTCGATTTCGACGCCGGGCGCGGTGAGGTGAGCGTGGAGCCGGGCGTGGTTCTCGACCAGCTCAACGCCTTCCTTGCGCCCCATGGCTGGTTTTTCCCGCCCATGGTGTCGACCTCCTCGCGGGCGAGCATCGGGGGCATGGTCTCGACGGACGCCTCGGGCAAGGGCTCGCGCCATTACGGGCGGACTTCAGACTATATCGAGGCGCTCGATCTGGTTTTGGCCGATGGCAGCTCAGTCACCGTCTCGCCGATGGATGGCGCCCAGACCCGGGCCGCTGCGGCACGCGAGGACCGGCTGGGCGCAATCGCGGCTACGGTGCTGGAGGCGCTGGAGGGCTCCAAGGCGCAGTTCGCGGACGTCTTTCCCGCCATGAACCGGGGGCTGACCGGCTACAACCTCCAGCAGGCGCTGCGGCCCGATGGCGGGCTGGACCTGTGCAAGATCATCGCCGGGTCCGAAGGCACGCTGGCGCTGATCTCCAGGATCACGCTGCGGCTGGCCCGCAAGCCTGCCCGAAGCGGGGTGCTCGCTGTGTTTTACGCCGATTTCACCGCCGCGCTGCGCCATGTGCCCCGGCTGGTGGAGGCCGATCCGCTGGCGGTGGAGATCCTGGACGACAAGGTGCTGGCCCTGGCGCGCACCGATCCGGTGTGGTCGGAACTGGGCGCGCTGTTCGGCACGCTGCCGGGGACGGTGGGCGCGGTCAATTTCGTAGAGGTGACGGGCGAGACAGCCGCCGAGGTCGAAGACAAACTGGCCCGGGTGGCCGATCACATCGAAGGCGACAGCGCGCCCTCCATGGTCCGCGCGATGACCGATCCGGCGTCGATCCGGGCGGCGTGGTCGCTGCGCTCGAAAGCCGTCGGGCTGCTGGGTGGGCTCGAAGGCCGGCGCAAGGCGGTGGCCTTTGTGGAGGACACGGCGGTGCCGCCCGAGGCGCTGGCCGCGTATGTCGCCGCGTTCAGGGCTCTGCTCGACCGGCACGGGGTGGATTACGGGATGTTCGGGCACGCGGATGTGGGCTGCCTGCATGTGCGCCCGACGCTGGACATGACCGATGCGGCGGACCGGGCGCTGATCCGGACGATTTCCGACGAGGTGGTGGCGCTGACTCGCGCCCATGGCGGGCTGCTCTGGGGCGAGCACGGGCGCGGGGTGCGCGGGGAATATCTCGAGGCGGTGTTCGGTCCGGAGCTTTATCCCGTGGTGCGGCGGATCAAGGCGGTGTTCGATCCGGGCAACAGGCTCAACCCCGGCAAGCTGGCAACGCCCGAAGGCAGCACCGAGCGGGTCGTGCGGATCGACGAGGTGCCGTTCCGGGGCGCGCTGGACGAGACGATCGCGCCCGAGGGTCAGGCCGATTTCGCCGGAGCGATCGCGTGCAACGGCAATGGGGCGTGCCATGACTGGGACCCCGAGGCGCCAATGTGCCCCTCCTACAAGGCGACGCGGGACAAGACCCAATCGCCCAATGGCCGGGCCGCGCTGTTCCGCGCCTGGGCGCGTGAGCCGAGCGCAGAGACTGAGGCAGCGCTCAAGACCAGTCTCGACACGTGCCTGTCGTGCCGGGCCTGCGCCTCGGGCTGCCCGGTCAAGGTCGATATCCCGACCATGAAATCCCGGTTCCTCGATGCCTATCACGCGCGCCACGCCCGGCCTCTGCGCGACCATCTCGTGCGCTGGATGGAGCCGGCGATGCTGCTCGCGCGGCGCGTGCCGGGGCTCTTCAACCGTCTGGCCGGCTCGGGACCGGGCAAGCGGGCGCTGCGGGCCGTGGGTCTCGTGGACGTGCCCGCCTTCGCGGTGACGACGCTCGAAGCGCGACTGAAGGCTGAGGGGATCGCGCGGCTGACGGCGGACAGCGTGGTGGACGCGCGGAGCGTGATCATCGTGCCCGACAGTTTTCTCGCGAGCTTTGATCCCGGGCCCGTCGTCGCGGCGGCGCGGGTGATCGCGGCGCTGGGACTTGATCCGCTGGTTGCGGAGGTGGTGGCCAATGGCAAGGGGCTGGAGGTGGGCGGTTTC
This sequence comes from Pelagibacterium montanilacus, assembly GCF_003992665.1. Classification (GTDB taxonomy): domain Bacteria; phylum Pseudomonadota; class Alphaproteobacteria; order Rhizobiales; family Devosiaceae; genus Pelagibacterium; species Pelagibacterium montanilacus. Next base: position 44,059 of record NZ_RZMX01000059.1, on the reverse strand, counting down.
GCGAGGGAATATGGGCGCGAGAAGGCCCGGCACCACGCGCGGCTTGCCGCCTGTGCCCGGCGTGGGGTGCCGGTGGTGGGGATCGAGCCGGCGACGACGCTTCAGGCGCGCAGCGAGGGGGCGAGGTTTCTCCTGCCCATCGCCGAATTTCTCGAGGCGCTGGACGTTCCAGCGGGCGTGCGCGCAGCGAAGGCGGCCAGCCATACGCTTCTGGTGCACTGCACCGAGCGGTCCGCCGATCCGGGCGCGGGGCCGCGCTGGCGCCGGGTCATGGAGCGGTTCGGGATCACCGTCGCGCCGCGCGAGGTGGGATGCTGCGGGATGAGCGGGCTCTTCGGGCACGAGGCCGAGCATGCCGGGTTGTCGAAGTCCATTTTCGAGCTTTCCTGGGCCGAGGCGGTCGCCGAGGGCAACGCCACGGCGACGGGATTTTCCTGCCGATGCCAGAGCAAGCGGATGGCCGGGGCCGCCCTGCCCCACCCGATCGAGGTGCTGGCCGACGCGATCGCGCCCGGGGCGCAAAGCCATGGATGACGAGGAAGGCCAGAGGCTGCTAGAAGGTCGCCAGAGGTTCAACCCGGTCCGACAGCCCATGGCGATCCCCCGCCGCTTCCTGCCTTCGATGTCCCTTCTGACCGCGTTCGAGGCGGCGGCGCGCCACCGGAGCTTTACCGCCGCCGCCGAGGAGCTGGCAATCACCCAAAGCGCGGTGTCGCGCCAGATCCGGCTGCTCGAGGAACAGATCGGGTGCCAGCTTTTCGTGCGCGACAAGCAGACGGTGCGGCTTTCCGAGGCCGGGGCCGCCTATGCGCGCGAGATCGGGGATGCGCTGCGCCGCATCGGGAACGCATCGCTGAACCTGCACGCCAACCCCCATGGCGGCACGCTCAACCTCGCCATCCTGCCCACCTTCGGGACACGATGGCTGGCCCCGCGGCTATCGCGCTTTCTGGACCGGCATCCCGGGATCACGGTCAATCTTTCCACGCGCCTGACCGCATTCGACTTCCGGACCGACCCCTTCGACGCCGCGATCCATTTCGGGGAGGGTCCATGGGCGGGCAGCGAGGGGGTGGAACTGATGGGGGAAACGGTGATGCCCGTCGGCGCGCCCGGGTTCCTTGCCGACCACACGATCACCTCGGCCGCCGATCTCGCGAACATGCCGCTTTTGCACCTTGCGAGCCGGCCCGACCATTGGGAGCGCTGGTTCGCCCGGCAGGGTGTGACGGTCGAACGCCTGCGGGGCATGCTGTTCGACCAGTTCGCCACCGCCGCACAGGCAGCCGGTTCGGGGTTGGGTCTGGCGCTGCTGCCAGAGTTCCTGATCGCGGCCGATCTCGAGCGCGGCGATCTGGTGCCCGCGCTCGATGCGCCCATGGAGAGCCCGGAGCGCTATTTCCTCGTCTGGCCGGCAGGCCACGGGCAGCACGGCCCCCTTGCCCAGTTCCGCGACTGGATCGTGGACGAGGCGCGGACTCGCCAGAGCATATCCAGTTCTGATTGATACAGAACCGGAGCTCCAAGTCCCTGACTTGTCACGTATCCGAACCGGAAAAGTGTTTCCACTTTTCCTGGAAACGCTCCGGCTAAATCCGCCCGGAGATGAAGTGCAGCGCCTGGCTGCCGGCGCGGTAGAACCGGGTGCGCAGGCGGGGGAAGCGTGCCTTGCCGATCGGCGCGGAGGGCAGGATCATGTCCTCGCCATAGGCGATCATCCGGGCCATGGCGCGGCCAAATACGGTGCCCGGCGCGATGCCGCGTCCGTTGAACCCGTTGACCCCGATGGCATTTGGGCCGTAGGCGTGGAATTTGGGCAGGGCATCGCCGGTCATCCCGATCTGGCCGTGCCAGACGTGCTCGAAGGGCGGAATCTCGATGCCGGCGAAGATGTGCTCGAGGCTGCGGCGGGCAAAGGCCTCCTGGGTGCCGCGCGCAAAGCCGTCGAGCGCGCCGACGCTGCCGAAGATCAGCCGGCCTGCGCGGTCCTTGCGCAGCGATGTCATGACGGCCCGCGTATCCCAGCAGCCCTGCCGCTCGGGCAGGATGGTGCCCGCCACATTGCTCGAAAGCGGGGCGGTCGCGACCTGGAAGAAGGGCAGCATGGTCAGTTCCTGGGACTGGGCCGCGAAGGGAAAGCCGCGCTCGAGACCGGTATAGGCGTTGGTGGCGACGATGACCCAGGGCGCGGTGAGCGTGCCCGACGGCGTCCGGAGCGTCCATTTGCCATCGGCATGGTCAGCGCCGGTGACCGGGGTGCTGGTGTGGACCACGGCGCCCAGCTCCAGGGCGGCACGCGCCAGGCCGCGCGCATAGGCCAGCGGCTGGATGGTGCCCGCGCGCCGGTCGAGAAGCGCACCGGCGAAGGCATCCGATCCGATGAGGCGGGCGGCGGCGTCCGGATCGAGCCGGGTGACGGGGGCGCCCAGCGCCTGCCACTGGCGCTCGCGCTGGCCAAGCTCGACATAACCCGATGCGCCCACGGCGAGATGGAGCGTGCCGTTGCGTTCGGCCTCGCAATCGATGGCGTGCCGTTCGATGAGATCGAAGACAGTGGCGGGTCCCTGTCCCAAGGCGGAGATCAATGTCATGCCCCAGCTCTCGCCGAGCGTTTCCATGAGGTCTTCGGGCATCACCCACATGCCGGCATTGACGAGGCCCACATTGCGGCCCGATCCCCCATGGCCGATCTCGCGCGCTTCGAGGACGACCGGACGCAAGCCGGCCTGGGCAAGGTGGAGCGCGGCGGAGAGCCCGGTATAGCCGGCGCCGATGATCGCCACGTCGGCCACCGCGTTGCCCGAGAGCGGTTCGGTGTGCGGCGGGGGCGGGGCGCTGGCCTGCCAGAGATTGCTGTGATGGGTGTCTTTGAGCATCGGCGGGGTCCCTCGGGCGCCCAGAGTGAAAGATTGCGGGGTGGGGCGCAAACGCGGAAAACGCATGACCCCATGCCCGCTTGTTGGACACGGGATGGGGCCGGTGCGATCAGGCGGGAAAGAGGTGCAGCTTGTCGCGGGACAGGGCGAGGTGTACGGCCTCGCCGGGACGGAGGGCGACCTGAAGCTGGGTCTCGAGCTGGACGGGCTCCCCGCCGACCTCGATGGTAAGGAGGCGGGAATTGCCCATCTCCTCGATAAGCTGGAGTTCGCCGGCAAGGGCGCCCCTGCCCGGCTCGGCGAGCGCGATATCGTGGGGGCGGATGCCGATTTGCACCGATGCGTTGGGTGAAAAACCGGGGTGTGGGCCGCCGATCTCGATCAGCGTTTCCCCGATCCGCGCCCGCCCCTCTTCGGCGATCACGCCCTCGAGAATATTCATCGACGGAGAGCCGATGAACTGGGCGACGAAGGGGTTGGCCGGGGTGTTGTAGAGCTCGAGCGGTGTACCGATTTGCTCGACCTTGCCGGCGCGCAGCACGACGATCCGGTCGGCGAGCGTCATGGCCTCGATCTGGTCGTGGGTGACGTAGATCATGGTGGTGCCCAGCCGCTGGTGCAGGCGTTTGATCTCCCCGCGCATGCGCACGCGCAGCGAGGCATCAAGGTTCGAGAGCGGTTCGTCAAAGAGGAACACCGACGGCTCGCGCACCACGGCGCGGCCCATGGCGACGCGCTGGCGCTGGCCGCCCGAGAGCTCGCGCGGCAGCCGCGAGAGATAGGGGGTGAGCCCGAGCATCTCGGCGGCCTCGGACACCCGGCGCTCGATCTCGGGCCGGGGCGTGCCGACCATGCGCAGGGGGAAGCCAATGTTGTGGGCGACGCTCATGTGTGGGTAGAGCGCGTAGTTCTGGAAAACCATGGCGATGTCGCGATCACGCGGGGGAAGCGCGTTGACCACGTCGGTCCCGATGGAGATCGTGCCGCCGGTGATCGTTTCGAGCCCGGCCAGCATGCGCAGCAGGGTGGACTTGCCGCAGCCCGAGGGGCCCACAAAGACAACGAATTCCCCATCCGGGATGGCAATATCCACGTCCCGGAGCACGTCGAGCGCGTCATAGCGCTTGTTGATGGACCTGAAGTCTACGCTTGCCATTGCCTGCCTACCGGATTGAGCCCGACAGCGCTCCGGACACGATCCAGCGCTGCATGACGAAAAACACCACGACCACAGGAAGCGCGAAGACGAGCGCGGCGGCCATCTGAAGTTCCTGGAGCGTGAAATACTCGCCCCGGAACGAGGAAATGCCGTTGGCGGCGGTCCAGAGTTCCTGGGAGTTGACGAGGGTTCGCGAGAAGAGGAAATCGTGCCAGCTCGTCACGAACCCGTAGATGAAGATCGCGGCCAGCCCCGGCATGGCGAGCGGCAGCGCGATATGAACGAACGCGGCGCCATGGGTGCAGCCATCGATGCGGGCGGCGCTTTCGAGGTCGGTAGGGATGGAATCAAAGAACCCCTTGCTCATCCAGGTGGCCAGCGGAACGACGAGCGAGACGTGTCCCACGACCATGCCGTGCATGGTGTCGAGCAGGCCCCAGGCGCGAAACAGCATGTAAAGCGGCACCACGATGCTGGTGGCCGGCATCATCTGGGTGGTGAGCACCGCGATCAGCAGCAGGCCAGCCCCCCGGAACCGCAGCCGGGAGAGCGCATAGCCGCAACTGGTGCCGAAGGCCAGCGAGATGGCCGAGGCGAGGGTCGCCACGAGGATCGAATTCCAGATCCAGCGGGCCATGGGCCGCTCGGTGAAAAGCGTCACGAAGTTTTCGAATGTGGGGCTCGCGGGAAAGAAGGTCATCACCTGACGCCCGAGCCCGGTGGGTGTGAGCGCGATCACGGCCATCCAGTAGACGGGGAACAGCACCACCATGGCCAATCCTACGATGGCGATGGTGCGCAGGGTGACCACGAGCGCGGGCGCGAAGGGCGAGGCGCGGAAGGCCGTCACATCACGTCTCCATGGCCGGTGCGCGGCAGGAGCCGCAGATAGCCCAGAACCAGCATGGCCGAGGCGAGGACCGCGAGGATGCCGAGGGTGGCCGCGTAGCTGAAATCGAGGCTTCGGAAGGCGGTGTTGTAGGTCAGGACCGTCATGGTCTCGGTGGCGCCGGCCGGACCGCCGCCGGTCAAGAGGAAGATGATGGGGAAGGATTTGAAGCCCATGATCATCAAAAGGATGACGATGACCGCGATGATGAAGCGCAGATGGGGCAGCGTGATGTGGCGGAACTGCTGGAAGGCGTTGGCCCGGTCGATTTTCGCGGCTTCGTAGAGCTCCTCGGGGATGGCCTTGAGGCCGGCGAGAAAAAAGATGTAGGCGACGGGAAACTCGTTCCAGACCTGGGCGACGATGAGCGCGCCAAGAGCCGAGCTGCGGTCGACCAGCCAGTTCCGCCCGTCCACGAAGGGCACGAAATCGAGCAGCCGGTTGATGACGCCGAAATTGCCGTCATACATCACGCCCCAGACCAGCGCCGTGACGACTGCGGGCATGGTCCAGGGCAAAAGGAAGGCGATGCGGGCGAGGCCCGAGAAGCGCACGACGCGCCGGGTCAGGAGCGCAGCTGACAGCGCCAGGGCGACCGAGCCGAGAACCGTTCCGGTCATGTAAAGGGCCGAGAGCCCCAGGGCCGCATAGGCCTTGGGATCGGAAACCAGGCGCGCGTAATTGTGCAGGCCGTAGGTGCCGGCGGCAGCGGGGCGGCGCAGCGCGATGGTATCGAAGCTCAAGCGCAAGGCCTCGAGCATGGGCAGGCCGATGACGAACCCCAGCACGAGAAGTGCGGGCACGATCATGATGAAGGGAAACGCCGGGCCGTCGAACAGAACCCGAGTGACGGGAGATCGGCGGGAGGCGGTCTTGGCGGAGGTCATGGGCCGGGCTCGGTCTAGCAAAAGGGCACGGGCGAAGGGCATTTGCCCTCCGCCCGTGCCAGGGAGATGGCGATCAGGAGCAGCAATCGACGAGCTGCTGCTGGGCCGTGGCCAGCGCTTCTTCCGGCGGCACGTTGTCGCGCAGGGTCAGGAGGATGGCATCGACGACGATGGGCCATATCTCGTTGAACTGGTCGGCGTGGCCCGGAATGGCGATGGGATGGGCCGATCCGCTGCTTTCCACATAGGGGATGAGATAGGGCGCGGCCGCGAGTTGCTCGTCATTGAGCGCGTTGACCCCGTAGGGAATGTAGGGGCTGTAGTCGCTGAACTGGGTCTGGAGCTCGTCGCTCGCTGCCATGGCGATGAACTCCCAGGCGGCCTCGGGGTTGTCGCTGTCGGCGTTGATCGCCAGCGCCATGTTCACCCCGCCGGTGGCCGGGCCCTCCCAGGGATGGCTGGCGGTCTTGTAGCAGTCGAAGTTCTCGGGGTTGTTTTCTTCGATGAACGGGAACTGCCACTGCCCATCGATGGTCATGGATGACCCGCCGGTGGCAAACAGCGCCCGCATGTCGGTTTCGCTCATGCCCTGGGGGATGACGCCGGAATCATAGATGGTCTTGAAATAGGTCAGCGCGTCGATCACCGGCTGGCTGTCGAGGGTGAAATTGCCTTCTGCGTCCGAGAACGCCCCGCCATGGGCAAGGGTCAGCATGAGCAGGGTTTCGTAGGTCGGGTCCTCGTTGGCATTGACCATGTTCATCCCGTAACGGGTGACCCGCCCGGAATCATCGGTGACGGTGAGCGCCTCGGCGTATTCCATGACCTCCTCGAGGGTGGTCGGGGGTCCCTCGAGCCCGGCTTCCTCGAAGTGGCAGGAATTGTAGATGAGCTGGAGGGTGCGGCCGGTGATCGGCAGGGCATAGGTCGTGCCCTCGACCGTGAGGCTGTCCCAGCCGCCCGGCACGATGGCGTCCCGCATGTCGGACCCGTCGATCAACTCGTCGAGCGGCAAAACGTAGCCGGCGGCGAGAAGCTCGCCCAGATTGTTGGGATTGACGGTGAGCACGTCGGGCCCGGCGCCGCTGGCGGCCTGGATGAGGAGCTGTTCGTAGTACTGGCCGGCCGAGACGCTGCGCGGCACGACGGTGGCTTCGGCCTCGGTGTTGTATTTCTCGACCAGCAGCTTCCACCAGTCCCCCATGCCGGGCGCGTCGTAGTCAACGACCATGAAGTCGATTTCCTGGGCCTGGGCGGCGAGCGGAAGCGGCGCGATGGCCAGCGCCGCCAGAATGGCGAGTGGTGCCTTGAATTGGTTTTTCATCGATGTTCCCCTTTTCCCCGGACGGGATGGGGGCGCGCCTTGCGTCCCGTCATCCCGAACCTTGCCTTGAGTATCCGGGAGCGGCGGGCCGGCGCTCAAACCGCTTTTTGGAATGATCGGGACACCGCCGGAGCGGTTGGAACCGCGCGCAACACCAGCGCACCCGGCGGGCGCCCCGCCAGGCTCGGGTCAGGCAGAGGACAAGCCCCTGCCCCTCAGGCCGCCCGGATGTGCCGGACGGGCGCGGCCGCTTCGCCGACCAACCAACGGGCCAGCCCAGTCAGCGCCGGATCGCCCACGAGGCGCCCGGGCACGGCGAGATGAAAACCGCGTTCGATCAGATCGGTGCCCTCGAACAGCACGACGAGATCGTGGGACCGCAACTCCCGGGCGACCAGCGCGCGCGGCAGGATCGCGACGCCGTGCCCGGCGAGCGCGGCAGCGGCCACCAGTTCGAACCCCTCGAAGGTGAGCGCGGCGCCCGTGCCCGGCTCGGCGCCCATGCGCGCGAACCAGGCAGGCCAGAGCCCGCTCATGTCGGACTGGGCGAGAAGCCGGGCGCGTGCGAGGTCGGCGGGCGCGGTGAGCCCGAGCCGGTCGCGCAGGGACGGGGTCGCCACCGGAGTCCAGTCGAGGTCGAACAGCGGGCTGACGACCACGTCCTGATCGTGGGGACGGCCGAGATGGATCTGGCAGTCGGGCTCGGGCCCATCGGCGTCGGGACCGGTCACGATGTCGAGGGCAATGTCGGGGTGGGCATCGCGATAGCGGTGCAGGCGCGGCACGAGCCAGCGCGAGGCAAAGGGCAGCGGTGCGGCCAATACGATGCGGTCCCGGCCCCGGGCGCGGGTGCGCAGGGCCTCGGTGGTGACCTCGAGATCCTCGAGCAATTGCCGGATCTGGGCGAGATAGGCCCGCCCCATATCGGTGAGGCAGACCTGATGGCGGGTGCGGGCGAGCAGGGGCACGCCCACGACCTGTTCAAGCTGGCGCACCCGCTTGCTGACCGCGCCCTGAGAGAGGCACAGATCCTCGGCTGCGCGCGAGAAGCTCAGATGGCGAGCCGTCGCCTCGAAGGCGACGAGCCCGGCAACGGATGGTATCGAACGACGGGGCAAATCCATGATTGCGCCTCCGGGGTGACGGCCGGCCTCCTCAACTGCTCGACGTGGTGGAGAATGGCCGGCCGTGGTGCCGGTCCATCAGGTACTTGGCGACGTAGTAATCGATGTGGCTGCCGCCGCCGTTCTTCATCATGGTGATGTCGGTGTCCGACGTCCGGCCTTCGGCCTTGCCCTGGCAGAGCTCGAAGAGGTCGGCGCGCACGTCGTCGATCGTGATGACGCCGCGCTCGAAGGGGCCGAGAAATTCCCCCGAGCGGGTGGTGGTCTGGCGGTGATCGACAAAGACCTTTGCGCGGGTGAGAACGTCGTCATCGGCCTCGCGCATCTGGGGGGTGAACGACCCCACGAGATCGAGGTGAGAGCCGGGCTTGAGCAGCTTGCCCTTGATGTGAGGCTCGTAGGCCATGGTGGCCGAGGAGACGATGTCGGCCTCGGCCAGCGCCTCGTCGAGGTCCGGGGCGATCTGGGCCGTGATGCCCAGACCGGCCAGCTTTTCAACGAGCGCCTCGGCATTGGAGGTGGTGCGGTTCCAGATCCGGACGGTCTGGATCCCCGGGCGGACGGTCAGATGCGACTGGACGAGATAGGGCGCGAGCCCCCCTGCCCCGACCATGAGGAAGGATTTCGCGTCGGGCCGCGAGAGCATTTTCGAGCCGAGCGCGGAATCGGAGGACGTCTTGCGGAAGATCACCGCTTCCCCGTCGATGATCGCCTCGGTAACCCCGGTCCGGCCATCGATGAAGGCGTAGATCGAGTTGACCGTGGAAAGGCCGTGGCGTTCCCTGTTGTTGGGAAACGAGGTCACCATCTTGGCGAGAATGCCTTCGCCCGGCTCCCATGCGGGCAGGATGATGAAGATGTCGGGCTGACCCTGGGGGTTCGGCTCCTGGTAGATCAGCCGGTCGGACTGCCTGGGCATACCGCCCATATGCGCTTTTTCGAGCGCATCGATCAGGCCGGGGAAATCGAGAAGTTCGTGGACGCGCTCAGCATCGACCATCAGCATGGTTGGGTGTCCTTTCAGGTTTTCAGTTCGACGATCGCGTCGATCTCGACGCAGACGCCCAAGGGAAGGCTCGAGACTCCGACGGCGGCGCGGGTATGGCGCCCGGCGTCACCAAAGAGCTCGATCATGAGATTGGAGGCGCCATTGACCACCTGGGGGTGGGCGGTGAACTCGGGCACCGCGCGCACGAAGCCGCCGAGCCGGACGATCCGGGCCACGCGCTCGAAATCACCCTCGAGCGCGGCACCGAGCTGGGCGAGGATCATCAGCGCGCACTGGCGCGCCGCGACCTGGGCGGTCTCGATGGAGACATCGACGCCCACGGTGCCGCAATAGGGGCTGGGAGAGTCGGGCGACCCGGTCGGGGGCAATTGGCCCGAGACAAAGCAGTGCCCCCGCGACACCAGGAAAGGCACATAGCTGCCCTTGGGTGCGGCAACCTGGGGAAGGTTCAGGCCCATTGCCTTGAGGCGAACCTCGATCATCATGAATGTCCTTTGTCGTTAGCAAGAATGGCCACGGCGTCGGGCGCGACGTGCAGGTCGATGGCGCCATCGCCCTCGGGCACGCTGCCGGGCCGGACCTCGAGGGTGAGCGCGGTGCCCGCGGCGGTTTCGCAGCGCAGATGCACGCGCCCGCCAAGGAAGGTCTGGGTGCGGGCACGGGCGGGAAGAACGAGCTCGCCCCGTCCCGGCGCCGGGCCCACGATCACGTCCTCGGGCCGGATGACGAGGGTGACGGCATCGCCCGTCGCAACGGTGCGCCCGCCGGTCACAGCATCTGCCGGCACGCTCCAGTGCAGGCCCTCGACCTCGAGCCTGAGCGCTGCGCCGTCAGTGCCGACCACGCGGCCCGATAGCATGTTGGCGGCGCCCACGAAGCCCGCGACGAAGGCGGTAGCGGGGCGCGCATAGATGGCGCGAGGCGTATCGAGCTGTTCGATCCGGCCATCCTTCATCACCGCCACGAGATCGGACATGGACATGGCCTCGTCCTGGTCGTGGGTGACGAAGACGAAAGTCTTGCCGGTGGTGCGCTGGATGGATTTGAGCTCGTGCTGGAGTTCGAGCCGGAGCTTGAGGTCGAGCGCGCCCAGGGGCTCGTCGAGCAGCAGGGACACCGGATCGGGCGCGAGTGCCCGGGCGAGCGCGACGCGCTGGCGCTGGCCGCCCGAAAGCGCGCCCGGCTCACGGTCGCCGACATCGGGGAGCCGGATGAGTTCGAGCATGGCATCAACGCGCGCCTCGATGTCGGACTTTGTCATGCCCTTCATTTCGCAGCCGAACCCGACATTGCGCCGCACGCTCATGTGCGGGAACAGGGCATAGTCCTGGAACACCATGTTGACCGGCCGGATGTGGGGCGGAAGCGCGGTGACGTCGCGCCCACCCACGATCACCGCGCCGGAGTCCGGGGTGAGAAAGCCGGCGATGGTGCGCAACAGGGTGGACTTGCCGCAGCCCGACGGCCCGAGAAGGGTGATGAAGACACCGCTTTCGATGGTAAGCGAGACATTGTCGATCGCGCGGAATTCTCCGAACGACTTGACGATGTCGCGCACTTCGATGGCGGGGGTGGAGTCAGGCATTCGTGTCGTCTCCTCGTGCCGCGAGGCGGCCTTGGTGTCCCGGCGCGGCGCGCTTGCGGGTAAAGCGCTCCGCATAGAGCCCGAGCACGATGGTCACGAGCAGGACCAGCGTGGAGATCGCCGCGAGGCCGGGGTCGAAACCGAAGCGCAGGCGGGCAAAGAGCAGGACCGGGAAGGTCGGATCGAAGCTGCCAAGGAAGAAGGATCGGGTGAAATCCTCGAACGAGAGCAGCATGCAGAACATGAGGGCGCCAAACAGGGCCGGCGCGAGATAGGGCAAGACCACCCGGAAGAAGACAATGAACTCGTCCGCTCCCAGATCGCGCGCCGCATCGGCGAGATTGGCGCTCATGGAATTGAGCCGGGTGAGCAGCATGACGACGACGAAGGGCACCGAGGACACCGCATGGCCGAAGGCGATGGCCAGAATGCCGGTGTCGATGCCGAAATTGCCGATGAACATGCGCAGCGCGATGGCGCTGACCACGATGGGAATGAAGGCGGGCATGACGATGATGGCGATCAAAACCGCCCGCCAGACACCATCGAAGCGCGCGACCATGAACGCCATGGGCGTCCCGATCCCCAGCCCCATGACGGTCGAGAGCACGGCGACCTGGAGCGAGACCCAGAGCGAGGCCATGATCTCCCGGTCCTCGATGACCGAGCGGTACCAGTCGGTGGTCCAGGACTGGATGGGAAAGGCGACGAAATTGGAATCGCGGAACCCCATGGCGGCCATGACAAAGAGGGGCACGAAGAGCCAGGCCACGAAGAGCCAGAAATAGACCGGAAGGGCGATCCTGCCCAAAAGGCGCATCATGTCCGCCTCCCGGGGCGCTTCTGGAGCACGGCCATGAACACGCCCACATAGGCGAGGGCCACGAAGATCAGGATCATCGAGAACGCGCTGCCCAGGGGCCAGGAATCCCCGGCGCGTCCGAAGATCTGGCCGATGGTCGATGCAAAGAGGGTGTTGGACGGGCCGCCGAGCAGGACCGGCATGGCATAGAGCCCGACCACCAAGAGGAAGACCAGCGTGCAGCCGGTGAGGATGCCGTCGCGCGCCAGCGGCAGGATGATCCGCGTGAACCTTGAAAAGCCCGTGGCGCCCAGATCGGCGGCGGCTTCGAGCAGCCGGTCGTCGATCTTCTCCAGCGCGGAATAGAGCGGCAGAAGCATATAGAGCGAGGTGAGATAGAGCACGCCGATGGTGAGCGAGATGTTGTTGTAGAGCAGCTCGAAGGGCGGGCCCGAATAGCCCAGGAACGAAAAGAAGGAATTGACCGCGCCGCGGTTGGACAACATCAGCATCCAGGCAAACGAGCGGATGATCTCGCTGATCCAGAACGGGGCGATGACCAGCAGCAGCAGCCTCACCCGCCGCATGCGGGGCGCGACCTTGGCGATGTAGTAGGCGACCGGGAACATCACGGCGAGGGTCAGGGCCGTGACCAGCGTGGCGAAGATGAAGGACCGGGCGAAGGCCGAGAGGTAGAGGGGCCGCTCGAAAAAGGCGAAATAGTGCCGGGTGGTGAACTCGGGCGCAGCCCCCTCGGCCAGCGGGTAGGTCTGGTAAAAGCTGATGACGAACATCTGGACGAGCGGCGCGAGGTTGGCCAGCACGATCCAGGCGAGCGGGATGATCGAGATCAACGCCAGCCGCGCCAGTGGCGAGCGCGCCAGCAGCTCGGTGAGCGCCCGGTAGGCGGCAAATCTGCGAGCCCAGATGAAAATGGCGGTCATGGATCGACCCGGTCTTTCACAAATAACATGTCCCGGGCGAGGATCGCCCGGGACGCGATTGGCGCAATCAGGCGGCGCGGATTTCTTCGGCTGCGGTGTCGATCAGATCGAAGATGAACGGCGCGGTCTCCACATCGACCCAGGAGAGGCGGGCACGCTCCTCGGCGCCGAGCGCGAGCACTGCCCGCTCCTCGGGGGTGAGCAGTTCGCCGGTGCCGCTGATCACCGAGGCATACCCTGTCGAGCGCACGATCTCGGCCCCGTTCTCGGGAGAGGACAGCAGGGCGTTGAGGAAGGTGTAAGCGTTGTCCATGTTGGTCGCGTTGCGGGTGATGTTGAACCCGTACGCATAGGCCAGACCGCCCTCCTCGGGGATGGTGTATCCCGCCGGGAAGCCGTCGATGATGAGCTGGGCCGAGGGACCCGAGCCGGCCTGGGCGAGGCTGACGTCGCCATTGACGAACATCTGCTGGATTTCGGTGGCCGCGTCGTAATAGCGGCGCACCTTGTCCTTGTGCTCGATCAGGAAATCACGGGTGGCGTTGACCGCCTCCTGAGCCTGTTCGGGTGCATCCATGTAGGAGGCGGCCGAGCCGTCATAGCCGAGATAGTTCATGGCGATCTGGAAGAAGTCCTGGATCTGGTAGGTGGTCTGGCCGGCGTTGGCGGGGTCGAACATCACGTCCCAGCTCGTGGGCTTGTCGAACTTCTGGGAGTCATAGAGGAGGCCCGTGGACACCACGACCAGCGGCACGCCCCAGCGCTCACCGTTGCGTGAGACCCAGTTGGCCTCGGCGTATTCGGGCTCGATCCGATCCCAAGCGGTCATCTTGTCCATATCGACCGGCTCAAGGAAGCCGGCATCGACGAACTGGTAGAAGCGGTGGCCGGCGCAGCACACGATGTCGGCGCTGTAGTTCCCCTCTTCGGCCGCCATCAGGTTGAACTGCTCGCCCTGGTCGGTGACCATGCGAATGTTGAGCCGGATGCCGGTTTCCTCCTCGAACCTCTGGCGGAAATCATCGGTTATGAATCCCGAATAGGACCAGACGTTGAGTTCTCCCGCCTGGGCGAAGGCGGGCCGGATGATGGCGGGAGCCGCAAGGGCTGCAAGCCCCGTCGCGCCCGCACCGCGCAGTAGCGTGCGCCGGTTGAGATTGACTTTCATTGTTCCACTCCAAGTGAAGGTTGCCGGGGGCTGCTGTTATCGTTCTTGTTGGCGTGCGACAGGCCCGCACCCCTGGTGCCTGTCATCGCATCGAGCGCCTCAGCCAGCGCATCGAGTTCCTGGGTCGTGTTGTAGGCATGGACCGAAGCCCGGACCATGTGGGTCGTGCCGCCGGCGATCAGCGACGAGCGCGTGAGTTGGCAGGCCGACACAGAGGTGTTGATCGAGTGGACCGAGCGCAGCCGCGCCACGATCTCGGGCGCATTGAGCCGGGCGTGGGAGAAGGTCACGATGCCGCTCTTGTCGGAGCCCTGGTCATGGACGGTCACCCCGCCGATCCCCGAGAGCATCCCGCGCAGGTCGCCGGCGAGCGTCTGGATCCTGTCCCACATGGGCGCAATACCGACCTCGCGCGCATAACGGGCCGCGCTGCCCAGCGCGATCTGGCCCGCGATGCCGGCTTCCCAGAGCTCGAACCGGCGGGCATCGGACGCGATCTCGTAGGCATCGACCCCGGTCCAGCTTGCCGAGCGGATGTCGAGCGCGTGGGGCATGAGGCGATCAAGCCAATCGCGGCGGACCCAGAGAAAGCCGGTGCCGCGCGGCCCGCGCATGTATTTGCGCCCGGTGGCCGACAGCATGGTGCAGCCGAGTTCTGCGACGTCGAGCGGCATCTGCCCGGCGGACTGGCACGCGTCGAGGAGAAACGGGATAGTGCGCGCAGCGGCGATCTGGCCGACCTTTTGCGCCGGATTGATCAGCCCGTCATTGGTGGGCATGTGCGAAAGGCAGATCAGGCGCGTGCGCGGTCCGATCATGGCCTCGAGGGCGTCGGTGTCGATGGTGCCGTCTTCGGCATCGGGCACAAGCCTGTGCACGATGCCCTGGCGCTCGCGGGCGTGCAGGAAGCTCACCATGTTGGCGTTGTATTCGGAGCGGGCAGTGAGGACTTCGTCGCCGGGCCGCCAGTCCATGGCATGGAAGACGGCCAGCCAGGCCCGGGTGGCGCTGTCAAGAAAGGCGATCTCGTCGGGATGCCCCCCGATCAGGGCGGCCACGTCGACGTAGAAGCGCTCGATGGCGTCGGCGGCCTCGACCGCGGCCTCGTAGCCGCCGATGCGGCTCTCGAGGTCGATGTGCCCCTTGAGCGCGTCGAGCACCGGGGATGGCATCAGCGACGCCCCGGCGTTGTTGAGGTGGATGACGCCGCCTGCGCAGCCGGGCGTGTTGGCCCGCAAGGCCCGAATATCGAGGTCCATAAGCCTGCTTGTTGATTCTGCTGCGCTTTCACTGGAAAGCGCCAGCCTTTTCCTTGTGAGTGAAGCTCGCAAGAGCCCCCGCTCACCGTGTGACATGGGTAGACTGACACCAAATAATGCGGCACGAAAGGGTGATAAGATTCATTGTCAGTATGAATTGAGCTCATGTCTCTTCGCCGTCATATTCCCTCCGCAAGCGCGCTGATGGCCTTCGAGGCGGCGGCGCGGCTGGGCTCGTTTTCGCGTGCGGCGGACGAACTCAACATCACCCAGCCGGCGGTCAGCCATGCCATCGCGGCGCTTGAGCGTCATCTGGGCCAGAAGCTGTTCATCCGGTCCGGACCACGTCTGGTCCTGACCGAGAACGGGGAGAAGCTCGGGCGGGTCACCACGCGCTCGTTCGGGGCGATCCAGGAGGTGTTCGAGGACATCGAGGGGCGCGACCCCACCCGGGAAACGGTGATGCTCTCGATTTCCTCTGGCATGGCCACCCATTGGCTGATGCCGCGTTACGATCGCTTCCGGGACCATTTTCCTCAGGTCGACCTGCAGTTCCAGCTCATCCCGGGCAGCGTTGGCGGGCCGCTCTACAATTGCGATCTGGGGCTTCGGGTAGCCTCTGGCGGGGATTCGGCCGAGCTGGGGGGCTGGTTCGCGCCCGAACGCATTCTGGCGGTGTGCGCGCCGGCCTATCTGGCGGAGTTCGGCAAGTTCGAAAGCCCGCACCGCCCCCAGACGCTGATCGCGCTGCCCGATCACTGGTTCGGGTGGTCCGAGTTTGCCCACCAAGCTCAGTGCCGGCTGGCGCCGGACGCAGACAGGCTCTCGTTCTCGGACTATTCGGTGTGCGTGCAGGCCGCCCTGAGCGGACAGGGGCTGGCGCTGGGGTGGACCTCGGTGACCTCAAGGCTGATCGCAGACCGGCTGCTGGTGCCGGCGAGCGATACGGTGGTGGTGACCGGGCGCAGCTACCATTTCGTGACCTCGAGCCAGAGGGCGACCCGTCCGATCGTGCAGGCGGTGCGCGAATGGCTGATCGGCGAGATGCACAATGACGAGGCGGAGCTGGCGGAGCTGCTCGGCTGAGGCCGGCTATTCCCACAAGTGGGCCGGGGCGGAAGAGAATTCGGTTGGCCCGCCAGAGCACCCGCCCGACAATGGCGGGAAAACCACCATCCGGAAGGTCTCCCATGAAAGTCAGTTCCGCCCGCGTTCATGTGGTGCCCTGCGGCAACCGCCGTGCCGTCATCGTCGAGCTGGAAACCGATGCCGGGCTGACGGGGCTGGGAGAAGCCGGGATTGCCTATGGCGCGGGAACCACCGCAGCCGCAGAGCTGGTTGGGGAAATGATCGAGCGGTTCGCGATGGGCCAGGATGCGAGCCGGATCGAGCGCATCTGGAACACGATCTATGACACGGCCTTCTGGACCAAGGGCGGCGGCGCCATCACGTTTGCGGCGCTCAGCGCCATTGAGCATGCGCTCTGGGACATCAAGGGCAAGGATCTGGGCGCACCGGTCCACGCGCTGATGGGCGGGCCGGTCGACGATGCCGTGCCGGTCTATGCCAATGGCTGGTGGATCGGGTGCGACGACGCAAAAAGCTATGGGCAGGCAGCAGCGCGCACCGCGGCGCGGGGTTTTGGCGCGCTCAAGCTCTATCCGCTCGGGATGGCCGACCCGGTGACCATCGTTAAGCATCCGGTGCGCCGCGCGCTCGACCCTGCCGCCCAGCGGCTGGTGGTGGACAGGTGCACGGCGATCCGCGATGCGGTCGGGCCCGACGTTGCGATCCTGCTCGATTTCGGCGGCGGGTTGAGCCACCACCAGCTCATGGCGATCCTCGATGCGATCGCGCCCCTCGATATCGGGTTCGTCGAGGAGCCGGTGGACCCTGCCCTTCCAGACGCCATGGCGCGGGTGGCCGCCGGCACCTCGATCCCCATCGCGGCCGGGGAGCGCACCTATACGCGATACGGGTTCCACGCACTGTTTTCCGCGGGGGCGATCAGCATCGCACAGCCGGACGTGTGCAACACGGGCGGGCTGATGGAGACGAAAAAGATCGCGGCGATGGCTGAAGCCTACAATCTGCGCGTGGCGCCGCACAATTACGGCAGCCCGCTGGCCACCGCCATCTCGCTGCAGGCCTGCGCGGCGATTTCGAACCCCCTGATCCTCGAAATCTTCCCCGATTTCGACAAGGAGCCGGGCTATCGGCCGGTGATCGAAGAGCCCTTCGAGGCCAAGATCGTCGATGGCAAGCTGGCCTATCCCACGGGTCCGGGCCTGGGGGTAACCGTGGATCGCAAGTCGCTCGAAGACACGCTCTGGCGCTCGATCTGAGCTGGTTCAGATCAGGCCGTACTGGCGGGCCTTCATCTTGAGAAAGCCCAGTCCGTCGGTGAGGACCTCCTCGCGCGAAGGCGCGACGTCGCGCCAGACCGAGAGCGCGGATGCGATCTGGGACGGCACCGTGATGAAGCTCTCCATGGCCATGCCGCCCTTGAACCCGATGGCCGCCAGCGCGCCGAACACCTCGTCCCACTGGATGGTGTCCATGCCCGGAGTTCCGCGGTCGGATGCAGAGAGGTGGATATAGCGCAGGTGTTCACGGGCGCGCAGGATGCCGTTGGCCAAGCCCTTTTCCTCGATGTTCATATGGTAGGTATCGAGGTGCACGAAGATGTTTTCCGCCCCTACGCGCTCGCACATTCGCACCGCCTGATCGGCGGTGTTGATCAGGTGGTTCTCGTAGCGATTGACCGCCTCCAGCCCAAAATCCATGCCCCTCGCGCGCGCATAGGCGGCGGCCTTTTCGACAACCCGGGCCGTCGCATCATATTCGGTCTCGGTCGGGCGCTCGCCCGTGCGCTGTCCAATGCCGCCGTAAAGCACGCCGCTCATGGCGCGGGCACCCATGGCGGACGACACATCGAGCGCCGATTTAAGGAAGTCCAGCGCGGCTTGGGGATCATTGGTGGGCAGCTTATCGAGCGGAAGGCCAAGGGACGTCACGCAGGCGACATTGCTTGCCTCGAGCTGTGCGCGGGTGTGAGCCGCGTCGACGGCCTGGGGATCAAGCATGGTGATCTCGAGAAAATCTATGTCGTATTTCACGGCCTCGAGAATGGCGAACTCGGCCGCCGCGCGGTTCCATTCCATAGCCCACATGGCCGTGTGCACGCCAAAGCCCCTGATGCTCATCGCTCGTTCCTTCCGCCCATCGATTTACCGGACCCATTCGCGCATCCATGATTGCGCAATGCCGGCCCGGAGGTTTAACGGTTCGCCCACCGTGCGCAAGAGTGATGGGCGATGGTATGACATTTGACATCGATTTGGAGGAGATGACCGACAAGCTGGCCGAACTTGCCAGCGGCAGGGTGCGTTCGTTGGTGGCGCTGGCCGGGCCGCCGGCAGCGGGGAAGACCTATATCGCCGGGGCGCTCCATCGCGCAATCGAGGCGCGGCATCCGGAGCGGTCGGCGGTGCTGGGGCTCGATGGATATCACTACGACGACCGGGCACTCGAAGCGCGGGGCACGCTGGCGCGCAAGGGAGCGCCGTTCACCTTCGACGTGGACGGGTTCACTGCCATGCTCGACAGGCTGGCCGCCGACAGTGGGCGCGCGGTGGCGGTACCAGTGTTCGACCGGACGCTCGAGATTGCCCGGGCGGGGGCCGCCGAGATCGGGCCGGCGGTGCGGGTGATCCTCGTGGAGGGCAATTATCTGCTGCTCGATGACCCGGACTGGCGCCATCTCGCCGCCCGCTTTGCGATGACCGTGGCCATCCATGCGCCCGAGCCGGTGCTGGTCGACCGGCTGAGCGCGCGCTGGGCCGAGCACGATCCGGAGCACGGCGCCGAGCGGCTGGCGCGCAACGATCTGCCCAACATGCGTCTGGTGCTGGGCGCCAGCCAGGAGGCCGATTTCCGGCTGACCAACGGCTGAGCCCCTCCCGCTGCGGCAGTCGGTCTCGTGTGGCCAAATGCGCTCTGGCGCGGGCGGGCCGGGGTGTGTCAGTCTCTGGCCCGGAGGATGGCCCACCACGCACACCGAGCGAGGATCCGATGGACTACGGCCTGACCGCAGAGATGCTGGCGCGAATCCAGTTCGCGTTCACCGTCTCGTTTCACTTCATCTTCCCCGCCTTTTCGATCGGGACCGCGAGCTATCTCGCGGTGCTGAACGGACTGTGGTTGTGGAAGCGCGATCCGGCCTATCTCAAGCTCTTTGAATACTGGAAGACCATCTTCGCGGTGACGTTCGGGATGGGCGTGGTCTCGGGCATCGTGATGAGCTACCAGTTCGGCACCAACTGGTCGGTGTTTTCCGAACGCGCCGGGGCGGTGATCGGGCCGCTGATGGGCTATGAAATTCTCACCGCGTTTTTCCTGGAAGCTGGGTTCCTCGGGATCATGCTGTTCGGACGCAAGCGGGTCGGGGATACGCTGCACATGGTCGCGGTGGTGGTGGTGGCGATCGGCACGCTGATCTCGGCCACCTGGATCCTCTCGGTCAATTCCTGGATGCACACGCCCGCGGGCTACGGGATCGACGCGAACGGCAATTTTGTGCCCGAGGACTGGTGGGCGATCGTCTTCAACCCGTCCTTCCCCTATCGCCTCGTGCACACCGTGCTCGCCGCGTTCCTGACCACCGCCTTCGTGGTGGGGGCCGTGGGCGCCTTTCACCTCTTGCGCGACAGAACCAACCGGCAGGCGCAGATCATGTTCTCGATGGCCATGTGGATGGCCGCGATCGTGACGCCGATGCAAATCTTTGCGGGCGACATGCACGGGCTGAACACGCTCGAGCACCAGCCGGCCAAGATCGCCGCCATGGAAGGTCATTTCGAGAGCCATCCGGATGGCGCGCCGCTGATTCTGTTCGGCATTCCCAACGAGGCCGAGCAGCGGATAGAATACGGCATCGAAATTCCCAAGCTCTCCTCGCTGATCCTCAAGCACGATCTCAACGCGCCGCTCGAGGGGCTGGACGCCTTCCCCGAGGACGAACGCCCGCCGGTGATGATCCCGTTCTTTGCCTTCCGGATCATGGTGGGGATCGGGTTCCTGATGCTGGGGGTGGGCGTGTGGTCGCTCTGGGCGCGTTACCGCAAGACGCTCTATACCAACGGGCTTTTGCACCGGGCAGCGCTGGTCATGGGGCCTTCGGGGTTCGTGGCGGTGCTGGCGGGCTGGTTCACGACCGAGGTGGGGCGCCAGCCTTTCACCGTCTATGGGCTGATGCGAACGTCCGAGAGCCTTTCGCCGGTGGATGCACCCGCAGTGGGCGCCTCACTCACCGCATTCGTCGTTGTCTATTTCCTCGTCTTCGGAGCGGGGGTGTTCTATTTGCTGCGCCTGATGAAACGCACGCCGATGGTCGATGACGATCACGAGCTGGACAAGGGCCCCCACCGGGCCGCGGGCATCAACCCCGGCCCTGCCCAGGAAGACACCATTCGTGCGGGAGCGAGCAGCCATGGCCATTGATCTGCCTACGGTCTGGGCCGGCATCATCGCCTTTTCGGTGCTGGCCTATGTGGTTCTGGACGGGTTCGACCTGGGCGTAGGGATCCTGTTCCCGTTCTTTCCCCATAGGGGCGACCGGGACCTGATGACCAATTCGATCGCCCCGGTCTGGGACGGGAACGAAACCTGGCTTGTGATGGGCGGCGGCGGGCTGCTGGCCGCCTTTCCGGTGGTCTATGGCACGGTGCTCTCCGCGCTTTACATGCCCATCATCCTGATGCTGCTGGGGCTGGTGTTCCGGGGCGTGGCGTTCGAGTTCCGCTGGCGCACGATCCGCGGATCGATCTGGTGGGATGTGGGGTTCTGGCTGGGCTCGACCGTCGCGGCCTTCTGCCAGGGTATCGCATTGGGAGCCCTCGTGCAGGGCATCACGATCGTGGACCGGTCCTATGCGGGCGGCTGGTGGGACTGGCTGACGCCCTTCACCATCCTGACGGGGCTGGCCGTCGTCATCGGCTATGCGCTGCTGGGGGCGACATGGCTGAACCTCAAGACCACCGGCTCACTCCAGGCGCGTGCCAGAACGCTTTCGATGATCACCGGAGCGGGTACGCTGGGGCTGATCGGGATCGTCTCGCTCTGGAGCCCCTTCATCAACGCCAGTTATTTCGAGCGCTGGTTCGCCTTCCCGGCGGCCTATTATTCGGCCTTCGTGCCGCTGATGCTGGCGGGGTGCGCCTTTGCTCTCTGGCAGGGGCTGACCGCAGACAAGCACCTGCAGCCCTTCCTCGCCGCGCTGGGGCTGTTCGTGATCAGCTTTGTCGGGATCGGGATCAGCTTTTACCCCTATATCGTGCCCACCGCGCTCACCATCGAGGAAGCGGCGGCGCCCGATTCCAGCCTGCAGTTCCTGCTCGTGGGGGCCGTGGTGCTGATCCCGGTCATTCTCGCCTACACCGGGTATGCCTATTGGGTGTTCCGCGGAAAGATGGATCCCGAAGAGGGATACCACTGATGGCACGCGGCAAACTGGCATCGCAACTGGCGTGGTTCGTGGGCCTGTGGGTGCTCGGCGTGGCGACGATCACACTGGTAGGCTTTGTCATCCGGCTCTGGATCGCCCCCTGAGCGCATCGAGGGGCGGCGGCGTGTTGTGGGCGGGTGTGTTTTGGTTTTGCGTCCGCGCCCGATGTCGTTGACACTGGCGCCATGGCCTTCCGATTCATTCACACCGCTGATTTGCATCTCGATTCTCCGCTGCGCTCGCTGGCGATGCGCAATGGGGAATTGGCCGAGCTGATCGGGGACGCAACGCGCCAGGCGCTGGCGGGGATCGTGGCGCTGTGCATCGACGAAGACGTGGATGCGCTGATCATTGCCGGCGATCTCTATGACGGCGAGCAGACGTCGATGAAGACCGCGCGGTTCCTCGCCAGCCAGATGCAGCGTCTGCACGAGGCGGGGATCGCCACCTTCATCGTGCGGGGGAACCACGATGCGATGTCGCGGATCACCCAGGAGCTGATCCTGCCCCCGAGCGTTTCGGTGTTCGGCGGGCGCGCCGAGGCAATAGAGCGCGATGCGGGCGCATTTCCCGTGGCGATTCACGGGCTGAGCTTTGCCAAGCCTCATGCGCCTGAGAGCCTGCTCGCGAAATATCGGCGCCCTGCCCCCGATGCGGTCAACATCGGGATCATGCACACGAGCCTTGCGGGCGCTTCAGGGCACGACCTGTATGCCCCGTGCCGGCCCTCCGACCTCCATGACTGGGGGTTCGACTATTGGGCCCTTGGCCATATCCACGCCCGGGCCGAGCACGCCGGCCAGCACGCGGTGGTGATGGCCGGTATGCCGCAGGGCCGGGATATCGGGGAAGCGGGGGAGAAATCGGTTTCGCTGGTCACCGTCCATGACGACCGCACAATCACCATCGAACCGCGCGCGACGAGCGTTGCCCAGTTCGCGCGGCTTTCGGTGGACCTCTCTCCCGCTGCCACCTGGCGCGAGGCGGTGGACCTGATCGAGCGGGCGCTTGCCGAGGAAAGGGACCGGACCGGAGCAGAGCATCTGGTGGGGCGTATCGGGCTGACCGGTGCCACGCCGCTTTCCTGGCAATTGCGCCGCGACCGGGATCTGCTCGAAGCCGAGATCGCACAGCGCGCGGAAGGGCTGGGGCGGACCTGGATCGAAAAGCTCGAGGTCTCGACGGCGGCGCCGGGTGCGCAAGCCGAAGCGGGTTCGGCCGATCCGGTGCTGGAACTGGGGGCGCTTGTGCGCGAGGACATCGTCCACCGCCACGGGGTGATCGAGGCGGTGCGCGAGCTGGTGCGGGAGGTGCGCGACGACCTGCCCGCCGAGGCGCGCGGGTTTGCAGGAGACGACGAGGCCGGGTTCGACGCAATGGTCGACGTGCTGCTGGCAGAGGGCAGTGAGGACATGCTGGCCCGGCTGAAGTCCGACATGGCGGAGCGCAGTTGATGCGGCTGCGCCGGCTCGACCTCACCCGGTATGGCAAGTTCACCGACTTTTCGCTCGACTTCGGGGTCGCGCCGGCGGGCGGGGCAGACCTGCACATCGTTTACGGGC
The DNA here is from genome assembly GCF_003992665.1 of Pelagibacterium montanilacus. Classification (GTDB taxonomy): domain Bacteria; phylum Pseudomonadota; class Alphaproteobacteria; order Rhizobiales; family Devosiaceae; genus Pelagibacterium; species Pelagibacterium montanilacus. The sequence continues at coordinate 20,966 of NZ_RZMX01000059.1, read as the reverse complement.
TCAACGAAGCGGGCAAATCCACATCGCTTTCGGCCTATCTCGACCTTCTGTTCGGGATCGAGGAGCGCACCCGCTACGGATTCCTCCATCAGGGCAAGGCGATGGAGATCGGGGGGTGCCTCGAGTTCGAGGGGCAGGCCCATGAGCTCAGGCGCGTCAAGCAGCGGGCCAATTCGCTGCTAGACGCCGGAGGTCAGCCCGCGAACGAGGCGATGCTGGGGGGACCGCTGGCGGGGCTTTCGCGCGAGGCCTATCGCATGATGTTCTCGCTGGACGACCAGACGCTCGAGGATGGGGGCGACGCCATTCTCGAGAGCAAGGGCGATCTCGGCGAGCTTTTGTTCTCGGCCAGCGCCGGGCTGGCGGGGATCAGCGCCATCCTCGAAACGGCGACGGCGGAGGCGGACGCGATCTTTCGCAAGCGGGCCAGCACCACGCGGATCGCGGTGCTCAAACGCGAGATCGCGGAGCTCAAATCACGGCGCGAGGAGATCGACGTTCAGGCTTCGGCCTATAAGGCAATCACCACCGCGCTCGAACAGGCCAGTTCGGCCTATGACGCGGTGATGGGCGAGATTGGGGCCACGCGGGCGCGGATCGAGACGATCGCGCGGATCCGGCGCGCCATTCCGCTTGTCGGCGAATATCATGGGATCGCGGCCGAGCTGGAGCCCTTCGAGGGCCTGCCCCACCCGCCCGCGGACTGGGACAGGACCGTGCTGGCGCTGATCGAGGATCAGACGCGGCTCGAGACGAGACTGGCGGGGCTGGGGGAGCGTGACGCCGGGATAACGGCCGATCTCGAGACCATCGAGATCGACCACGGGGTGTTGGCGATGTCCGATCGGCTCGACCGGCTCACGGAACTGGGCGCGCGCCACACCGCTGCAGAAGGCGACCTGCCCCGGCGCCGGGCGGCGCTCGAGGACTGGACGCGCAAGCTGGACCTGATCGTGGCCACGCTGGGCCAGACCGGGGCCGATCCGCGGTCCCTGCTCGTGCCGGCGGCGACCATCGGGGTGCTGCGCGAACTGATCGCGTGCAAGTCCGGTGTGGATGTGGCGCACCAGGCGGCGGTGCGCGAGCATGAAGCAGCCTCCCGCGCGCTGGACAAGGCCAGGAGCGCCCAGGCGGCGATCGCTGCGAAGGGCCAGGGCATCGACGCGGGGGGAATCGCGCATCTGCAGTCGATCCTCGCACGCCTGCGCCAGAGCGAGCTTTCCAGCCAGCACCGGCTGGCGGTGCGCAGCCTGCCCGAGAAGGAGGAAGCCTACGCGACCCAGCTCGACGGGCTCGACCCCTGGGCCGGCACAGGCGACGCCTTGCGCAAGATAGCGCCGCCGCCCGCAAGCCGCATCGCGCACTGGACCCATCAGCTTGCGGCGATCGAGGCGCGGCATTCGCGGTGTGTGGACAGAATCGCAGAGCTCGTGGCGCAGCGGGACGCGGACGAGGCGCGGCAGGCCGGGCTTGGCGAGGAGGTGGGCAGGCTCGACGACGCGCAGGCGGCTGCGGCGCTGGCCGAACGCGATGCGGCATGGGCGCGGCACCGGGCGAGCCTTGAAACAGAGACGGCGGAGGTTTTCGAAGCGGCGCTGCAGCGGACCGATGCGCTCGCTGCGGCTCGGCTCGAGCGCGTGAAAGAGATCGAAGAGACGCGCGCGATCGCCGGCGCGCTGGCAACGGTCCGAACCGCGCTGGAACGCCAGAATGCGGCGCGGCTTGCGGCGGAGGCCGAATTCGACGCGCTGCGCGCGGAGATCAGGGCGGAAACGCCCGAAGAGATTGCGCTGCCGGAGGGCGCATCGCTGGCGAGCTGGCTGTCCCGGATCGAGCGCTGGGCGGAGAACCGCATGTCGGCGCTGATGGCGTGGGAGGATTTGCGCCAGACCCGGCGCGAGGCCGATGGCGCGCGCGTCGCGCTGGAGGCCGAAGAGGCCGCGCTGGGCGAGGCGCTGGCGGCCGCCGGCGTCGAGATCGCGGGACTGCCGCTGGCCGCGCTCGTCCAGGCGGGAGAAACCTTGCTTGCCGAGCATGCAGCGCTCGCCGCCAAACGCGCCGACGCCGAGGACCGGCTGGCCGAGTTCGCCGAGGCGCTGGCCGAGCGCGGAAAGGCGCTCGCGGCCAGCGCCGGGGCAGCCGAGGCATGGGAGCGGGACTGGACCGATGCCCTTGCCGGGACATGGTTTGCCGACCGGAAATCGAGCGTCGGGGCCGTGCGCGCGCTGCTCGACGCTGCGGCGGACCTGCCCGAAGCGCTGCGCGAGATCGAGGATCTGCGCCACCGGATCGCGGCCATGGAGGCAGACCGGACGGCCTTTTCCGATGCTGTCGGGGACCTAGAAGACGCGCTGGGCGCAACCGCCCGTAGTGCCGACCCGCGCGAGGCGGCCCGGGCGCTCATGATCCGGCACGCGGAAGCGAAAAAGCGCGCGGACCGGAAGCGGGAGCGCGAGGCGGCACGCGCCCAACTGGCCGCCGAAAAGGACAGGCTTGCGGCCGAGATCGCAGAGCACAAAGCCAGCATGCGCGAAATGCTGGAAACGTTGGGCGTGGAAACGCCGGCCGAGGCGCGCGAAGCCCTTGCCCGTTGCGCTGCGCGCGACCAGCTTGCCGAGCGGCAGGCGCGGATCGGCCAGGAGATCGTAGCGGCTATGGAGGGCGCGCTGGAAACGGCAATGGAGACGCTCTCTCACTGCGACACCAGCGCGCTGGCCGAGGAACAGGCCGAGCTGGCCACGCGGCTCGAGGATCTCGATGCCCGATCCAAGGACCTCTTTGCCGACAAGGCGCGGGCCCAGGACAGACTCAACGCCATCGGGGGTGACGATGCGGTGGCGCGGCTAGAGGCGGGCCGGCGCACGACGCTGCTCGAAATCGAAGACATGGCCATCCGCTATCTCAAGCTCCGGACCGGCAGTCTGGTAGCCGAGCACGGGCTCCGCGCCTATCGCGACAAGCATCGCAGCGCGATGATGGAGCGGGCGTCCCAGGCGTTCAGCCTGATGACGCGGGGCGAATACACCGGCCTCACCACCCAGCCGGACAAGGACCGAGAGGCGCTGATCGGGCTGGCGCGGGAGGGCGGGTCGAAACTCGCCGCCGACATGTCCAAGGGCACACGCTTCCAGCTCTATCTGGCGCTGCGGCTGGCGGGCTACGAAGAATTCGCGGCGGCGCGGCCCTCGGTGCCCTTCATCGCCGATGACATCATGGAGACCTTCGACGAGCCGCGCTCGGAAGAGGTGTTCAGGCTGTTCGGCCAGATGGCGCGGACCGGACAGGTGATCTACCTCACCCACCACCGGCATTTGTGCGATATGGCCGCCCAGATCGTGCCCGAAGCGCGCATCCACGAATTGCCGTAAGGCGACCGGTGCGGTTCCGGCTCGATCAGGGGGTGGTCGATGGCTCCAATTGTGTGGCGGCGGGCGCCTTGCGTCGCCGCACCATCGTTCCCCCGGCGGCCATCGCCAGAACGAGGATGACGACCGCGCCCTGCACCATGTCTTGGGCGCCGCGCGGCAGGCCCATGATCTGCATCAGCGTCACCACGAGCACCAGCAGCACGCTGGCGAACAGAGTACCGAGCGCCGTTGCCGAACCCCCGAAGATCAGTGTTCCCCCCACGACCACGGCGGCGACCGACTGGAGCAGATAGGGCTGGCCCATCTCGAGGAAGGCGCCCCCGGTATAGGCGCCCAGCAGCATGCCATTGAAGGCGGCGAGCGTCGAGCACAGGACGAAGGCCGCCGCGATGACGCGGTTGACGCGCACGCCCGCGAGCCTTGCCGCTGCCCGGTTCTGCCCGACGGCCGACAATTGCTGGCCGAACGCGGTCTTGCGCAAGACGAGCGCCAGACAGACGGCAAGGACGATGGCGAGGATCACCATGATGGGCACGCCCAGCACGCGGCCGCTGGCGACGGACCGGACGAGCGGGCTGACGCTTGCGCCCTGGAGCGAGCGATTGGCAAGCAGGGTCGCGGTGGCGAGAATGTAGCCGGTGGCCAGCGTCGCGATGATTGCCGGGATGCGGATGGCGACGACGAGGAAGGCGTTGACCAGCCCGACCCCGAGACCAAGCCCCAGGGTGACCAGAAGCGAGAGCCAGACCATCTGGTCGCTGCCGCGCACGACGAGCATGGCCAGATAGGCGCTGAGCGTCATGACCGTGGCCACGGACAGGTCGATGTTTCCGCGGCCGGTGGTCACCACCATCATCTGGCCCAGACCGACGATGGCGAGGAACGAGGCGGAGAGCGCGATCCCGCTCAGGCTGGCCATGCTCCAGCGCCCGGTCACCACGGCGAGTGCGAGCCAGAGCAGCACAACGGCGATGGCCGACCACACCCAGCGATTGGCGGCAACGAAATGCCTGATGGTCCCGATCATCTAGGTGTCCTCCCTCCCGCGGCTGGCAAGACTGCGCACCGCCAGGATTGCGAGCAGGACAGCGCCCTGGGTCGCGGCGTTGAAATCGCTGGAAACATTGAGAATGCCGAGCAGCGCTCCGATCAGCGAGAGCGTGACGGCGCCCACGACGACGCCGATGGGCGAAATGATGCCGCCGAACAGGGCGCACCCGCCCATCACCACCGCAGCGACGCTGAGAAGCGTGTAGGAATTGCCCGAATTGATATCGCTTGCGGTGTTGAGCGCGGTGAGCAACATGCCGGCGGTCGAGGCGAAGAGCCCGGCGAGAAGATAGCGCACGACCCCATAGCGTACGGTATGCCAGCCGCTCATGACCATGGCGCCCGGATTGTTTCCAAAGCCGCGCAGCACGACGCCGAGCGGGGTCCTGTCGATGGCCCAGGCGATAATGGCAATGACGACCAGCATCACGATGGCGGTCGGGATGCCGCCAACCGACCAGTTCACCATCGCCGAGAGCCAGGCGGGGCTGCTGCCGCCCGGCGTGGGCTGGATGGAGAGCCCTATGCCCAGCCAGATGAACGATGCGCCCAGGGTGACGACGATGGCCGGGATCTTGCGCGCCTGAATGAGCCCACCAAGCGCCGAATAGGCAAGAATGGCGAGGATGATGGCGCCTGCGCCGACCAGAGGATGGTCGAAAAGCAGGGTCGCGCTGAGCACGCTGACCAGCCCGGCAAAGGCCCCCACGCCCAGGTCGATCTCGCTGCCTCCGACAACGAACATCTGCGCGATCGCGACAAGCACGAGTGCGACGGCAGGCATGAGCAGCAGGTCGAGCCCGAAGGATGAGGCGACCAGCGGATTGGCCTCGATCATGAGCGCAAGGACCACTGCCAGGCTGAAATAGGGCATGGCAGTGACGAGATGGCGCTTCCAGTCCACCCGGCGCGGGCGATCCGCGCCGGCGGTGCCATGGCCACCGGTGCCCGAGAACGAGGCATCGATGATCGACGCTTCGCTGATCTCGGCGCCCGAGAGTTCGCGCACGATCCTGTTGTCTGAAAAGACGAGGACCCGGTCTGCTGCTAGCAATTCCCTGTCCTCGGTGGTGTGCCAGACGACCGTGCGGCCCGAGGCGGCGATCTCGTCGACCAGAGCGTAAAAGTCCTGCTTGGTCGCGATGTCGACGCCGCGCGTGGGGTCGTCGAGGAGGATGATCGGCGCATCGGCGACCAGGGCGCGCGCGACGAGCGCCTTTTGCTGGTTGCCGCCGCTCAGCTCGGTGATCCCCGAACCCAGTCGCCCCGCGTCGAGCCGCAGGCTCGATGCCGCATCGCCCGCGACGGCCTTCTCGGTCGCCGTTGAAATCCAGGCGCCCCCTGCCCGCTTGGCGATCCGCCCGATCGTTATGTTGGACAGGACGTCCCAGAGCGGGAAGATGCCCTCCTTGGCCCGGTCGCCCGCAACGAAGCTGGCCTCTGCCTCGCGCCGGACGCCGGCGGCGCCGGAAAAGATCGCATGAAGCAACCGGGCCTGGCCGCTGCCCTCGAGCCCTGCAAGACCGATGATCTCGCCCTTGCCGAGCGTTATGGCGCTCCCGCGCCCTGCGAGCCATGGCCCTTCGATACGCACCATGGTGTCGCGGGCCCCCGGCTGGAGCGCCTCACGCCCGGTTTCGGTTGCGTTCTGTCTGCCCCCCATGAGTTCGACCAGCAGGTCGACCGAGGTTTCCGCAGCCCTGCTGCGTGCGACCAGCTGGCCGTTGCGCAGCACCGCGACGCTGCTGGCGATCTCGACGATCTCCCTGAGCTTGTGGCTGATGAAGATGAAGGCCACGCCCTGGGCCGCGCGCTTGTGCACGTACTCGCGCAGCTGGCGTGAGCGTTCCGGGCCCAGCGATGAGGTCGGCTCATCGAGGATGATGAGCCGGACCCCGGGGGTCGCGGCGGCACGGGCGATCTCGGCCATCTGCCGTTCGCTGATCTCGAGCTGGCCGACCGGGGCGTTGATGTCGATGGAATTTTCGGGAAAGACCTCGTCGAGCGCGGCCCGGGCCCGCGCGGCGTATCGGGCCCGCCAGCCCGGCATGGCCGTCGCACCTTCGGGCGCCTCGAGAAAGAAGTTCTCGGCCACCGAGAGATTGGTGCACAGCGAGAGCTCCTGGTGGACCATACGGATGCCGCGCGCCTGGGCCGCGCCTGCATCGTATGAGGCCAAGGCGATCTCCTCGCCAGCGATGGCGATGGCGCCGAGGGTCGGCGGCGTGGCGCCACACACGATGCGCATGAGCGTGGACTTGCCCGCGCCATTGCCCCCCACAAGCCCGAGCACCTCCCCGCGCCGGACGGCAAGGTCGATCTGCGCGTTCGCAAGGGTCGGCCCGTAGCTTTTGGTTATGCCCGTAAGAACCAGCAAGTTCTCGCTGCCGGGATTGCCAGCGCGCGCGGGGGTCTGCAAAGAGGTATCTGTGGCGGTCATGCATGGCCCTTGATGTCACTGAAAGGGCCACCGTTCGTCGATCCGACTTGCGATGGCCCCGGCAGTTTCGTCTGACGGAAGGTCAGTTGAGCAGGTTTTCCTGCACCCATTCCAGCGAATAGGACGGGCTGATGATCCGACCCGGCTCGACATCGGCATATTCGTCGAGATTGTCCGAGTTGACCGTCGCCACCGGCATGAGCATCTGCTGGGGCGCCTCGGCACCCTGGAGAAGCGAGAGACCGAGCCAGAACGCCGCGCCGCCGATGCCGGGGGTCGTGTTCATGGAAATGGTCTCATACCCGTTTTCAGCGTTGGCCTCGGCCCACCAGCGGATGAAATCGGTGCCGCCGCCGCCTTCGATGATCGGCATGTCGCCTTCGTACTCGCCGCCGTACTGGATGAACGCCTGCGCGATGCCGACATCGTCGCTGCCACCCTGGGCCAGAACCGCGTCGACCTTGGGCAGGCTGGGCAGAACGTTGGTGATGGCGGACTGGGCTACCGAGGCGGTTGCCTGTCCGTAGACCGTGGCGACCACGTTGACGTCCGGGTAGTTCTCGAGCACCGATTGCTGCGCGCTGTACATGGCTTCATCGGGCGCCGAGCCTGCAACGCCGCGGACCACGATGACGTTCCCCTCGCCACCGATCATGTCCATGACCGCTTCAGCCTGCTCGGCCTTGTAGCCGAGGAAGTCGAAATTGAGCTGGTAGTTGCACGGTGCCGACGCCACGGAATCGAAGCTGATCACGATGATCCCGGCTTCGCAGGCCCGCTCGATCATGCCGTTCACGGCCGTCTCGGACGCCGCGTTGATGGCAATGACGTCGACGCCCTTAAGGATCAGCTCGGCCATCTGGCTGTTCTGCTGCACGACACTGCCGTCGCCATTGAGCACGATGTATTCGGCGATCTGCCCGTCTTCCATGGCCTGCTCAGCCGCCTCCTCGAAGGCTTCGACCATCTGGTGGCGCCAGGTGTTGCCATAGAACGAATTGGCCAGTGCGATGACCGGCGCCTCAGGCGAGGCGAATGCCGGTGAAACGCCCATGGTCAGCGCCGTGGCGGCGGTGGCCAGCAGGGCGCTGGTTATGTGTTTCCTCATAGTCTGCTCCTCCTTGTCCTTGTGTCCCCGGTCGCCTTGCGGCGGCTCCGTGAGATGTTTATGTCATTATACCAGTTTTGAACGATTGGCCAGCGGCACTCTTTCGGTTACCGTGTCCTCCGCCGGCCCTTATCCACCCGAAATAATCGGGCGTTCCCATCTGCCCGCCCTTGAGAGCGAGCTGGAAGGTGGATCCGTTCTTTCCATGCGCCGTGCACAGCGCCGCGCCCGGAATCGTGGGGGCCAGGGCCGTCAAGGCCTCGACCCCTAGCTGCAGGCAGGCGTGGCCCGAGGTGTCGCCACCCGAGACCACAACGCGCTCCAGACCGGCGCGCTCCAGAAGCTGGGCGAGGATCTGTCCCAGTGCGGCACCCACACGGGCATTGGCCTCGGAGGCATCGAGCCCGCTGTCCGCGACCGCCGAGCGGAACGCTGCCACCGACGGATCGTCCGGCCCGCGCGCGCTGTGGATCAGCACACTGAGGCCAGCCGACAGCACCGCCATGCCCGCTTCGACGGCGTCCTCGACCGCGCGGGCCATCGCCTGGGGATCGCGGACCGAGGTCGCATCGAACCCGACGAGCCCGAACCCGTTTTCCGCTGCCCACGCGATCTGGGCGGCGGTCGTCGCCGACACCGAACCCGAGACGACCGCGATCTGGGCGACGGCCCCTGCCCCTTTCGGCTCGGATACGGTCGGGAGCGCGCCGATGGCCCGCCAATGGGCGAGCAGCGCGTATTGGACGCCTTGAGACCCGGCGATCAGAAGCCGGTCTCCCCGATGCTGCCAGATCAGGCGTCCGGCCGCCGCCAGATCAGCCTCGGAAATCGTGTCGATCGTGACCAGCCGGACGCCGGCAGCCATCATTTCGTCAAGCGCGCCCTCGCCCCCGTCGTCCTTGTGCAGGTCGATGAGATCGAGCGCTCGGGCGCGCAGGGCGGTCTGCCGGCCAAGGTGCAGCGCGACGTCGCTTTCGTGCATCGGGGTGACGGGGTGCCGGCTCATGACCGGATGGCGGTCGAGGCGATGGACCCCATGGCCCGCGGCGGCAAAGAGGTGGCCGAACGCCTGGTAGCGCCCGATGGGCGGCGCCGCGACGAGCACGGGGACCCAATCGCCCCCAACGACCGGCAGCGCGATATCGATGGCGTGCCCGATCGAGCCCATCTGCGGTGCGGAATCGAGGGTCGAGCAGATCTTGTAGTGCACGAGCGGCGCCCCGAGCGCTGCAAGGGCCTGGAACACCCGTGAGAGATGGGCGTCCATCCACTCGGGCGTGCGTGAGCGGGCGACCCCTGCGATCCCGATGGCGCGCGCGTCGGGGAAACGGGCAAGCTGAGCCGGCGTGGGCACGTCGAGAAACAGCACCGAGTCGAGCCCGCCGAAGGCGAGCACTTCGAGCACGGCCGCCGAGCCGGTGAAATCATCCCCGTACCAGGACAGCAAAGGGCCGTCGGGGAGCCCGGTCATCTGCCCAGAGCCTCAAGCGCCCGCCCCAATGCCGGATGGCTCTCGCCATAGGTCGCGAGCGGGGTTCCGGTGGTCGTTGCTTCCCAACTCTGGCGCAGGCTCTCCACGCCGGCGGCCGGCCCGTCGGGATGGGCCATGATGCCGCCGCCCGCGGCATAGATCAGGTCGAGACTTCCAAGCGCCGCGAAGGTATCGGGGGGCTGGGACACGGTCTGGCCCGATGAGAAGACCGGCATGGCAATGCAGGGCTTTTGCTCGGACATGGGCGTAAGGCAGGCCTTGGCCGAGGCGATGACGCTGTCGTCGGGTTCGGAGAACTTGTTGCGCAGCCCGTTCACATGCATGTGGTCGGCACCCGCGAGGCGCCAGATCTTCTGCCAGGCCACGTACGACCAGCCCAGCAGCGGATGGCGCGAAAGATAGCCCCAGCCATTGCGGTGCGCATGGATGGGAAGCTGGGCATGGCGGCCGAGCTCGATCATGCCGACCAGCCCGACCGAATTCAGGCTCGCCATAACGCAGGTGCCACCAGCCTCGAGAACGAGATCATGGTGACGCCGCATATCGTCGAGATCACCGGTGATGTTGAAGGCGAACATGACCTTCTTTCCGGTGCGGTCCGCGTGGTCGTTGATGACCCTCATCACGGCGTCGACGCGCTCGGGCAACGGGCAATGGGGACCGTTGGCCTGCAGTTCGTCGTCCTTGATGAAATCGATCCCCGCGTCGCAGAGCAGCCGGACCATGTCGGCGGTTTCTTCTGGCCCGAAGCCCACGCTGGGCTTGACGATGGTGCCGATCAGCGGCCCCTGGTCGACCCCGGTCAGTCGGCGCGTGCCCTCGATCCCGAACCGGGGGCCGGGATAGGCCGAGAAGAACGCCTCGGGCATCTCGATATCGAGAATGCGAAGCCCGGAGAACTGCTGGAGCTCGAACAAATTGCCAGCGACGGTGGACACCAGGTTGGGAAGCGATGGCCCCATGTTTCCAAGGGGCCAGGACAGAGTGACCAGTGCGCGCTGATAGGGCTGGCCGGCAACCGCACGGGCGCCGGGAAGCGCGGGCTCAACTGCTGCGTCCAGCAGCTCGATCGCCTCGACGCGCGCACCCGCGCGCTCTGTGAGTTCGGGGGTTTCTCCCGGCACCGAGACGAACGTGCCCGAGGATTGTTCGCCGGCCATGACTTCGGCGGCCTTGCGCATATCGGTCGCGGTCTCGACAAGGTAGTGGGCAAGGATGCGGTCGGTCACAGGCATTGAACAGAATTCCTTGTATGCTTGATGCAGCCGGGGCCTGAGGTCGGAACGGTCATTGCCAGTCCTCACGGCCCGTCTGAAAAGATGTCGAATTCGCCCAGCGCGATGAACGCGAGAGCGTAGGGCTCAAGCACCAGATGCGGGCCGCGGCGCCTTTCGGCCGTGGCCAGCCAGTCCCGGTCGCCTTGAGGCGTATCGAGCACGACGAACCGTGCCCCCTCGGGCAAAGCCAGCGTGTGGGTATCGGCTGAGAGGTTGGCGAGAACGACCCCGGTGGCCGACCCGGAGGCTGCGGCCACGGCTGCGCCCCAGGAGGGGGCCTTCATCGCGATGCGCTCATGGCCCTGGAGCCGCTGGAGGCCGGCAAAGGCGTGGTAGACCGGCAAGGGTTTGCCCTTCGCCACGAGAGCGAACGGTCCCCCGGGCGATCCGAGCGCCATGCGCTCGACCGTACTGGCCTCGGTTGCAGCCAGCGCGCCGACCATCCAGGCAGCGGCGAAGAGGCCGTGCTGGCGAGGGTCGTCCATGGCCATGGCGCAGCGAACGCGCTCGGGATTGTCGGCAATCGCTGCGCCATAAGGGTTCGATCGCATGCCGATCGAGACCAGCCCGAGCCTATAGGGGCGATCGGGCGCGAGCGCCTGTGCGCTGGCAAAAATCTGGGGCAAGGCCTCCAGCGTCTGGACGACGGATAGATCGTCTGCCGCGTGCACGATGGCGGTCGTGCCATGGCTCAGGAAATCCCCCGCCCTGGCGGCGCCGGGACAGCGGTTGAGCTCGGTGAAATTGGTGAGCATGCCCCCGCCGATCGCGGCGCGGGGGAAATGACGCCTTGCGCTGGCCGCAGCCTCGCCCGGGGTTGCGCCGGCCGGCCAGGCATCGGTGGGCTGGAAGCTCTTGAGGTAGGCGCCGGGCAAAGCGATGACGCTGCGCGGCGCGACCGACGCGCGCGCCAAAGTCCCGGCAAGGTGCGAGAGACCCCGGTCGATTGCGGCGAGATCGTCGGGCACGACCAGTTCGAGATCGATCGCAGCCCCGCTTGCCTCGCGCAAGAGGACCGGCACCTGATCGGGCCAATCGGCGCCTCGCAGATCCATCCGGATCAGAAGCGATGCAGGCTCCAGTGCGGCAACGAGGCCCGACCCGTCCTCCCAGCCCGGCTCGAGCGCAAGCGCGAGTTCGGGCACTTTGCTCCCTGTTACCTCGCCCGGAGCGATGCCATGGCCATCGCCGGCCTGCGCGCCGCTGCCCGGGCCCGAAACCCTGATCGATATGGACTGGCGGATCGATGCACCCGCAGCGACATGGTAGGGGCGCGGCAGCGAGAGGGGTCTGCAATAGGTCTTGAATGAGGCGTCCGACCAGTTGCGCTGGTCCTCCATCTCGAAGACCTCGCCCTCCAGATCGATCGCAATGCGGGCGCCGGCAACAGTGTGCGTCATCGCGACGATATCGAACACGGGCTGGCTCGGAGAGAGGGCTTGGGGAAAGCGGGTGTGCTCGCGCCGGCCATCGGAGTGCACGACCTCGAGCGCGCTCCCGGCAACACCGGCCACGGGGTGGAGGAGGACGAACCCGGCGCGGTTGACCTCGAGCCCGGCCTGAGCAGAAAGGCTCACATCGACGTCGAGTTCGCCCCGGGCGTTCCCCCGGCAGGAGAACACCCCATCGAGCGCGCCCTCCCCGGTGCGGAACGTCCGGCGGTAGGAGAAGCGATCCGGCGCCTCTTCGAACGCTTCGTCGGTCGAAGCGGCGCCGAACCTGCCCCAATTTACATCGCGCACGGGATAGTCGATGCCGCGCAGCACCTCGACGCCCGCCCATCTGACCGACCGGACCACACCCTGTCCGATCTCGATCTCAAGCGGCCCCGCTGTGAGACGGCGCAAGGGCGCAGGCGCCTGCGCGGTGCCATAGATATCGAGGGTGCGGTTGTTCTCCACGCGCGGCGAGCCCCTGCAGTATGACGTTGTGTTGGGAGATGCTCCAGGTCTTTGATGTGTCGCGTTTCCGAACCGGAAAAGTGTTTCCAATTTTCCTGGAAACGCTCCAGGCGCCCGGAACGCTGACTGTGCGAGCGATCAGGCCGCCTCGGATGGCGCGTTGCAGATATCCTTGACCGAGGCCAGAACGGCATCGGGGGCGAAGATGGCGTCGAGCCAGCCTTCCTTGAATATCTGCGGCCTTGCCGCCGCGATGGCGTGCAGCGCCCCGTCGGAGAACTTGCCCTCGGGGAACTCGCCGAACGCGATGCTCAGCTCGATGTTGAGATGCCCCAGCATGAAATCGCGTGCCGCCTCCTCGGGCACGCCGCGCCGCACCGCCTCGTCGGTGGCCTCACGCAGGGCCAGCGCGAGCGTGGCGCCGACGGTTTCAGACAGCGCCGGCTCGAGAATGGCAATCGCTTCCACCGAGCAGCGATGGGCCCGCATGACGGGTTTGTATATGGTACGGGCGACTTCCTCGCCGAGCGCGTAGTGCTCCTCTGGGCCCTGCATGAGCGCGCACACGATATGCTGCTTGGCCGCCACGCCGCCGAAGAAATCCGATTTCGCCGCCGGATCGATCTCGTCGTTGAAGATCGGGGGATGACAGGGATGGGTGACGAAATAGCTCACGTCCGACCGCTCGGGCAACTCGCCTGCGTGGGGCGCAGCCGCATCGAGCACAACCACAAGCGCCCCGGAATCGATATCGGAGATGATGGCATGCAGGATCTTGCCGATCAGCCGATCGGGCACGGCGAGCACCACGACCTCGGCGCCCGCCAGCGCCGCAGCCTGATCGACGCAGTCAAGGCCTGTCTGCTCCCTGAGACGTGCCTGCCCCTCGGCGGACACCTCCACATGGGCCACCTCGAAACGGGACCCCTGAAGGTTTTTCGACAGGCGCACGCCCATCTTTCCGCCGGCTCCCAGAAGGGAAATTTTCGTCATGGTGTCTCTCTCCGCTTGTGCCTGCGCCTTGCGCGGCCCCACGCCATATCCGATCGGCATGATGACATGGGCCGCCACCGCATGTTGGCATGTCATTATACCAGTATTCCCAATCACGCAATATGGCAGTTGGCGTTGCGAGCGCCCCGGGCCTGGTATAATGGCGTTAACAGCGGCCCGTTCAGTGTGCATGATGGGCCGGGAACGGCGTTGGCCCCGGTGGTGCCAGGCCCCCTCGTGACCCGATCAGGATTGACCATGACGGAAAAGCAGGCCGAACCGATCGCCCGCCGCAAGCTCTCCCACCAAGTGGAAGAGCGGCTGCTGGCCCAGATTCAGGACGGGCACATGGCACCGGGCGATCTGTTGCCCTCCGAGCGCGAGCTGATGGCCCTTTTTCAGGTGGGCCGTCCCGCCATTCGTGAGGCAATGCAAAATCTTCAGAGGATGGGCCTGATCGAAATCCGGCATGGAGAACGGCCCCGGGTGGCGGAACCCTCGCTCGAGCAGGCCATCTCGCAGATGGGCGAAACCATGCACCATGTGCTGGCGCATTCGGAAAGCAGCCTCGGCCACCTGAAAGAGGCGCGCCTGACCTTCGAGATGGAAATGGCCCGCATCGCGGCGCGGAACCGGACACAAGAACAGGTCGGTCAAATCCGGTCCGTGATCGAGGCGCAGCGGCAAACGCAGTACTCGGCGCCCGAGTTTCTCGCGCTCGACGGGCAGTTCCATCTCGAGATCGCGCGCATCAGCGGCAACCCGATCTTTGCCGCACTGAGCGAAGCGCTGTTTTCCTGGCTGGCCAAGTTCCACGCCCATCTGGTGCGCAGCCCCGGGCACGAGGACCTGACCCTCGCCGAGCACACCGCGATCCTCGACGCAATCGAGGCTGGAGACAGCGAGCGCGCCGCACGCGAAATGAGCGACCATCTTAACCGGGCCAACGCACTCTACAGCGGTCGACACAACCAACGAGCCGTGACACAGGCATAGAGGTGAGCATGGCAAAAGCGAGACTGCTTCTCCCCCTCACAGCAGGTCAGGAGCAAGTACACTCAATTGGTCTGCACGCTTTTTCAAGCAACCAGCCACCGACGCAGCCCCTTCAGCCCCTGTTGGAGGCCGATTATTGTCGATAAGCAATTTGTTAACCATTGAAGAGATGACAGAAGAATAAGTTTACCGGGCGCCTTGACGGCTACACTGCCCGCGCCCATCTGTCCAACACCGGCGCCAATGAAGGCGCCTCACCTGCAGCCCGGCACACCGGGTTCAGGCGGCCCCCGAAGGTGGTTGCACACACTTCGAGGGCCTGACCGAAAATCCTGGATGAGAGGATCACGGCTATGGATAGCCATACCAATTGCTGCGCCCCGCGCAAATCCCCCTTGGGTCCCACTGGAATTGATGATCGCGTTGCCAACGCGATGAGCGATCCTGTTTGCGACGCGTTCTCAACCGCCGTCGCTCTCTGATCGGACCTGCGCCAGTCGGCAAACCCACATGAGATTGCCGGCCGAGGCGAGCCCCCCGCACTTTGGCCACCATCTTCCGTGCGCCCGCGTCATCTTGATGGACGCCGGGGTCCCCCGAAGCTGCGCGATTGCGGCACCGCTTTCTCGCCCATCGCACTTCGGGAGGCGATGCATCCTGGCCCGGGCTCCCTTTGTCTTCGGGCCTGCAATTCCAGCAGCGGGCGTTTCGCCGACTCCTTGTTTCCTTCCCCCACGAAAGTGATTCTCAATGTTTTCCAACTCCCCAAAGCTCCCTCAGTTGCCGACCCGATTCGCCGAGATCTCCGGCAGCCTCGATAGTCTTGCACGCCAGGCTGTCGATGGTATCTCGTTCGCTCACGAGCGTAGCGACCCCATGTTCGGCGGCTTCGGCCAGGTGGCGGGCTTCGTGCGCTCAGCGGTGTGTGTTGAGGGCCATGTTCTGGAAACCGGCCTTCGCATCATTCTCGACCATTGCGGGGCGTTCTCCCTGTTGCCGCCTGAGTTCCGCTTGCCCGTTATTGCTGCGGCAAAGGCAGCGGTGCGCTCCAATGACAAGGAAGCGCTTGTTGCCTTGCGGCTGGATCCCAAGGTTTACACCAATGAGTACTATACGCCCGACATCGTGGCCGTACATCGCCAGACGGGAGCTGCCTTCCTTCTCGAACTGAAAAGGACCACCAGCAGCTATCCGCGCCCGATCCTTGAGCGGCTTGAGGAAAAGATGGTCGCCGCAGCGCTCGTAACGCGTGATGCTGCACTGGCTGCTCGCCGCCATCAGGTGGTGTCACGCGTGCAGGTTGCCATTGTCGACTGCTCCAACAACGACAAAAGGGATCATGTCATCGATCTCGATGGCCTTGACCTCCTCCTTGATCAGCCCGGTATCGGAGCGAGTCTGAAGCACTTGCGCCATCGCTTCGCGGTCCACGTTCAAAAAGCTCTTGGCGCTCTGATCCCCGCTGGAGAGAGCAGGGAAAACACTGCGCCAGTCTCGCCCAGCGATCGAGACGAGCACATGGCCGCCGATGAGGACGGACCGATGGCACCAGGGCTGGTGGCCGTCAACTTTGCACGCAGGCGCGATTTCACGAACGCACCCATATGAGTGCCTGCGCCAACAGGCGAGCTGCGAGCAGGCGGCATTGATCCCGGCCTCCTCGAGCATCCGAGAAGGTCAGCGATCAGACCATTAGCATGCACCAGCTCGCGTGCTGGCAGGACCTTGCCAGAACAATGAACGACGACGGCGCACTGTTGCCCTTGCGCCGCGTCCCACCTCGACTAACCGACGTTGTAACGGAGATACCATGCCCAGGAAACAATCATCATCGACACCCGAGCGCATCGATGCTGCAAGCGCATTGCCTTTGGCTATCATCGAGCATGCTTTCGGCAAGGTGCTCCTCGGAACTCTGGCCTTGGGCGCCTCTCCGGCTCTGGCACTTGTCGTCAAGGTGCCTTCTGAACCCTGGTGCGAACCGATCGGGCGCTGGCTCGAGCAGTTTCTTGACCGCGTCGAGGTTCAGACCTTCACGAGTGGCCGCCGCGCCGCAGCCCGGGCAGCATCTGACAGTCTTTTGTCCGCCCTTGGCAGGGGCTTGTCAGCGATTGCAGTGAGTGCGGCGCCAGAGAGCACAGTCTCCCAAGATTATCATGCTGCTGTGGATCGATACATTGAGATCGATGCCCTCCAAGCGTCGGTGGTGCGCAGCGTCATCGCCAAGGTAACCGGAGAGCGGGCGAAAGACCTCAAGCAGTCCGATCTGGTGGGCATCAACATTCGACAGGCACTTGCAGCAATCGGAGCCGGAGGCACTGCGACCAACTGTGTTTCCCGATTGCGTCGTATCAGACGGCGCAAGGCTGCTCCGGCCGATCTCGGAACCGTACCGACACTTTCCAAAATGCCACTTGTTCAGCCCGTGCGCGAGTGGGTCGACGCGCTCGTCGAGGATATTGCGCGCCTCGACGCAGGCAGGATCGGCTCTGGCTCGATCCGCTTCGCAGCACTTGAAGGCCCGCCGGGAACTGGAAAGACCATGCTCGCTGCTGCGCTGGGGAAATCGGTCGGCTGGAGGTTTGTGCAGACAAGTGTGCAGGACTGGTTCAATGCTGGCGATGGGCACCTGGGCGCTGTAACCAAGGCCTGCGCCAGCTTCATCGACACATTGCTCGAGGAAGACCGTGCAATCGGATTTATCGATGAATTGCAGTCAATTCCTGATCGTGGCCGCCTCGAGGCCCGGGGCAGAGATTGGTGGACCCCGGTTGTTGATGGCATCTTGATCCAGATCGACCGTGTCCGCCGGTCAGACAAGAAAGTGCTTCTTCTCGGCGCCTGCAATCACTACAACCTGCTGGATCCGGCGCTCGTCCGGGCCGGGCGTCTCGAGACCCGCATTTCTGTTCGGCCGCCCTCCAATGTGAAAGAAGCAACGCAGGTCGTCCGCTTCTACCTGGCTGACAAACTCAGTCCCAAGGATATCGACGCAGTCGCAAACCTCGCAGTGGGAAGCACACCCGCCGAGATCGAAGCGTTGAGCCACAAGGCAGAGGCCGCAGCTCGAAGGGACGCCCGCAACCTCGAGCTCAAGGACATCATTGACATCTTGGTGCCCGACGCGGCCGGAGATCCCCAACAGGTCCTCAATCTGGCGCTCCATGAAGCGGCACATGCGGTCATTGCCCATGTGCTGGGAACCCCGGTCCATTCCGTCACCATCATCCCAAAGGGTGCGGCGGCCGGAACCACACGTGTTGCCGTCAAGAGCCAGTCTCCGACTGCATCGGAAATCGAAGACGCTGTCGTCATTTTCCTCGCAGGTCGAGCGGCCGATGAAGTCCTGGGCAATGGTGCCGACGCCGGTGCTGCCAGCGACCTTGCCATTGCATCCGAGTTGCTGATCGACGCTCGCGAGAAATGGGGGCTTTATGGAAGGCTGACTGCGAGCAAGCTCATCTCTGGCGGACGGGCCGAACCTGATGGCCCTACCCTCGCGGTCTGGCTGGAGCAGCAACTTGCACGCCTGATGGCACGAGCGCGGCAGATGGTCGAGACCAACACGCCTGCCGTTCGCGCCCTTGCCCATGCGCTGGTCGACCGCAAGACGGTGCATTCCGAGGACGTCGAGGCCATCATCACAGCGGGATGGCACATTGATCGCGGCAACCCCTCTCCCAAACCGGACAGGTCTTTGGATCCAGATGCAACTCGATGACCGATGACTGGGAGCGCCACGCGAACGAACGCCCCAAGCGTCCTGGTCCCAGACTTCGCTCTGCCCCGATGATGAACTGAGCACCGCAGGGTACGCACTTTGATCCTGACAAACCACCATCTGCTGCTTTTAGCCATAGCTCGCAAGGGGACGAATCTGGAACACGCCGTCACCAAGGCCTGGTGGGCGCGCCGGGCCATTGGCGCCTACGTTGCACTTTCGGTCACGCCCGTTATCGAGAAGGAGGGAGTTCGCAAGAACCTCGCGATCGCCCACACATTGCAGCCTCGCGACGTCCCGGAGTGGGACGAGTTGTACAAAGCGAGGTTTGCCAAGAGCATCGGTGCTGTCGAGATGGCTCTCAACCAGGGCCTTCCGCTCTATAGCGCGGCATTCGATACCGATGCGTGGGCGTTCGAGGACGTGTGCCAATGGCTTGTGGTTCTTGAACTCGAGAACGCTGCGTCGCTAACGAAGCTGTCCCGGATCACCTGGCTTCAGGCCATAGCTCATGCGCGCAAATGGCAGTCCATTGTTCACAAGACAAGCCATGCAGTGCCTACCGCCGGTGCTCAAGGGACCACCGCGATCCTCGGAGTGGGCGCGCGGAGCTGGGTTCGGCTCGACACGGTTGACGCGGTCCGGCGCGAAGGTGCGGCGATGGAGAACTGCCTCATTGAGGGAAATCACGACGATGTCATTGCAACAACTACCCTCGCAGCATCAAGTGGGCTGTTCTCCCTCCGCAACCGGAGGGGGCGCTCGATTGCAACAGTTCTGCTCGATGCAGGGATGGTCCAGGCGGCCTATGGGCGCGCCAACCGCCCATTGGATGATGTCATGAAAGGTGAACTGGAGGCGCTGGTCTCCCATCTGCTTGGGGAGTGAGATGGTGAAAACGTCATCTGCGGTCAATGCGCACACTTGCTGATGTGCTTGAAGTCCTCCGGCGCACTGACGCACCCACTCGCAGTCTCAAGACAGCGCGCACTGATGTGCCTTGTCGCAGACAGGCCTGCCAGGAGAGCCGGCATTCAGCCTGTCAATCCTCGGGCTTGCGGCATCGAGCGCTCCGGCCGATCTGCGCGGCAAATTCCGATTACCCTGTCATCATCGTCGAGCTCAATATGTCGCTCGGCCGCCGGACAGATCGAAAACCGAAGCGATCGTGAAGCTGTTTTCGCTCGAGACCAGCCAGGCGATCATGTTTGCAGCCTCATCGACTTCAAAGAAGCGGCCGCGGGGGATGCGATGGTGTCCCTGGAGGTGGTGTAGGTTCTGAGGAGAGTGGTCACCGGCGGTTTTCCGGTAATGTCGGGTTGTTGAAGCCACAATCCGAAAGGACCACCGATGACCACCGATATGATGAACCTTCGCGCTCTGGTCGAACAGACCCCCGACGCCGATATTTTGCGTGAGATGATCGGCTTTGCCGCTGAACGCCTGATGGAGATGGAAGTGGGCGCTGCCACAGGCGCTGGTTATGGAGCGAAGAGCTCCGATCGCCTGGCCCAGCGCAATGGGTATCGCGACAGAGACTGGGAGACACGCGCCGGCACTGTCGAGCTGCGCATTCCCAAGCTGAGGACAGGGTCCTATTTCCCAACCTTCCTGGAGCCGCGCCGCATGGCCGAGAAGGCTCTAACCGCAGTTATCCAGGAAGCTTACATCCAGGGCATTTCCACCCGATCAGTCGATGATCTGGTCAAGGCCATGGGGATGGGCGGCATCTCCAAAAGTCAGGTGAGCCGGCTGTGCGAAGAGATCGACGATAAGGTCAAAGCCTTCCTCGATCGCCCCATCGAGGGTGACTGGCCCTATCTGTGGATTGATGCCACTTACCTCAAGGTGCGCCGCGGTGGGCGTATCGTCTCGGTCGCCGCCATTATCGCCATCGGCGTCAACAGTGATGGCAGGCGTGAGGTTCTGGGCATGGAGATCGGGACCTCGGAAGCCGAGCCGATCTGGACAGCGTTTCTGCGCAAGCTGACCCGGCGGGGGCTACGTGGGGTCAAGCTCGTGATCTCCGATGCGCACGAAGGGATCAAGGCGGCCGTCAGCAAGGTGTTGTGCGCCACTTGGCAACGATGCCGGGTTCACTTCATGCGCAACGTTCTTGCCCATGCCGGAAAGAGCGGGCGCCGTGTCGTCTCTGCCTTCATCGCCACGGCCTTTGCGCAGGAAACACCAAAGGCGGCCAGTGCGCAATGGCGCGCCGTCGCCGATCAGATCCGACCCAAGGTGCCCAAGCTGGCCACCCTGCTCGATGAGGCCGAGCCTGATGTTCTGGCCTACATGTCGTTCCCACGCGAACACCGGACCAAATTGCACAGCACGAACCCAATCGAGCGTCTCAACGGCGAAATCAAGCGGCGCACCGATGTCGTGGGCATCTTTCCCAATGATGACGCCATCGTGCGCCTCGTGGGCGCGTTACTGCTCGAACAGAACGATGAGTGGGCCGTCCAGCGCGCCCGCTACATGACACTGGAAACAATGAGCCAGATGAGCGATGATCCCCTCATCAGCCTGCCGCCCCTGGCCGGCTGATCCGACACCGGCAGTGCCGGGAAATGCGTGGCGGCCCAAACCAACCTACACCACGCCAGGGGACACCATC
>NZ_RZMX01000058.1:1082-4543 GCF_003992665.1 Pelagibacterium montanilacus | reverse complement strand
ACAAAAAAGGCCGCCACACGGGCGACCTTTAGCTTTGTTGCAACCAGCCAGCTCTTACTGAACGAGCGTCAGGTTCACTGCGGACTGACGTCCATCGCGACCAGTTTCGACTTCGTAGGTCAGCTTGTCGTTTTCGTAGAGGCCATCAAGGCCGCCGCTCTGAACGGCACTGACGTGGACGAAATGGTCGCTACCGCCGGTTTCAGGCGTGATAAAGCCAAAACCTTTGGTGGTATTGAAGAACTTGACGGTACCGTTGACGGTGGCCATGGGGAATATCCTTTAAGCTCGGAGCCGAAGCGAAACGAGCGGTTAGCCCTCTGCAACATGCGTGAGGGCACTACAAACGTTCGCATGATAGATCAGAGAGCCAAGGACCGGCATGACCGGCAGCAGGCAGCCGACATAGGCTGAAAACGTGTAGGGATCATATCGCACACAAATGGGATTGGCACAAGCTGCGTCGCCCGACAGGAAGCAGAATGGAGGAACTCGGGTCGCCTTGGCTGTTCCTGCGTCAGCACAGGCGGGTTTGTCGAGAAAAGCATGAGGCCAGGCGAGGGTCATGCTCAGAGCCGCAACGAGGAGTTTATCCCCGCCCGCTCCTCCTGGGCGTAGCAGGCTCGATGGTGGGTTGACCCCCCTATGGGCGCAGAACCAGCTGCCGCCGGGCAGACGTCCCCTGCTCGGACGATCATGGGACGGTGGGGGGAGCAAGGCCCATCGTGGAAGCCCTGACCCGATTTCGCCCTTCGTCTTTTGCGCGATAAAGGGCACGGTCGGCCCGCCCCAGAGCATCATCTGCACTTTGATCGCCCTTGCGCAAAGACGTCACGCCGACGCTGACTGTGAGGCCAATTGGTCCAGATTTGTCACTCAGGGGAGAGGCGGCAATCAATGTGCGAAGGCGCTCCGCAACCATCATCGCACCGCACTCATCCTCGTCGGGCAGCAGGACTGCGAACTCCTCCCCACCAATCCGCGCCAACAGATCACGACGACGGATGGCGCGCTTGAACCGTTCGGCTGCGTGACAAAGGGCCCCGTCGCCAACGGCATGTCCATGGGTGTCGTTGATGGTCTTGAAGTTGTCGAGATCAATGATGAATAGGCTGGCGGGCGCGTCAAAGCGCTTGAGCCTCTCCAATGCCTTGTTTGCAGCCGCCAGAAATCTCCGGCGGTTCTTGAGGCCGGTGAGTTCGTCGGTCTCAGCCAGCTTTTTGAGATCGAACTCGAGGAGCTTGCGGGTGGTAATGTCCTGATGAGTGACCACCGCCACGCGCTCGGCATCAGGGTCAGCGATCGTGTCTGCAGGATGGAGCCGCGTCACCCGGGCAAGAAACCAGCGTCGCACCTTCGGAGAATGGCACGGATACTCGGTTTCAAATCTCTCGCGGCGGCCGAAGAGCACGTCAGCCACGTTTTGGCCGAAGCGTTGTGCTGCCTTCGCGCCCGGTCCCTTGGCGCGTCTGCAAACGTCCAAATAGTTCTCGCCGAGAAAAGCACCCCGGCCACCGTTATCACTGGAAAACCGCCGCCAGGCCTGGTTGACGGCGACGATCATACCGTTCTGGTCGACAACGCAGATGCTTGCCGTCAGTGCGTCAAGCACAGCCCCGGAAAGCTGACGTTCTGATAACCAGTCCATCCCGCAATAGCTCCTCGGTGGCCGCAAGCGTCGGGCAACCGTCGTTAAAGGTGACATTAGGAAAAATCGGCTGAACGATTGCCGTTCAATTCGAGGCTCTATGCTGTTCGAAAGCGATGTTCACTCACTTGCGCATAGGATCGGAGCTTGGCCTATTGTGCGGAAACGCCGATGAAATAGCAAACGCGGTAGCCGCGACGGGTTTGCCATAAAGGTATCCCTGCGCGTGAGGGCAGCGCCATTTCTTGAGGAGCTTTTCCTGCTCTTCGGTCTCGACGCCTTCGGCGATCACGGACAATCCGAACTTGCGCGCCAGCATCAGCACGGCTTGAACAATGGCTGCGTCCGAGCCCTTTGCGCGAACGTTGCTCACAAAGCTTCGGTCGATCTTCAACCGCGTAATGGGAAACTGCTTGAGAAAAGCCAGCGAAGCGTAGCCCGTGCCAAAATCATCAAATGCCAGGCCAACACCCATGTCATGCAGCGCATTGAGCTGATCTTTCGCGCATTCATCGTCGGCCAGCATGATGTTCTCGGTGATCTCGAGTTCGAGCTGTCGTGCCGGAAATTGCGTTAGCGAGAGTGTTGACCGGACGGTCTCGGTCAAAGGGACGGTTTTCAACTGGGCCCCGAATAGGTTGACGCCCATAAGGAACCCGCTCGCTTGCCTGTTCCATGCAGCTCCTTGTCGGCATGCGGCCTCCAGCACCCAAGTCCCCACCGGAGCGGCAAGAGAGCTGTTCTCAAGGGTTGAAAGGAAGGCGCCCGGTGCAAGAAGTCCCCGCTCGGGGTGCCTCCATCGTAGCAGAGCCTCTGCACCTACGACCTGGCGATCTTCAAGCCTGATCTGCGGCTGATAAAACACCTCGAACTGCCTGGCTTCCCACGCTTCCCGAAGATCTATCTCCAAACTTCGCCGCGCAACGGCAGCGGTCTTCAATGCCGGGACAAATGAACGTTGGCCGTCTCCACCTTCGGCCTTTGCTTCGTAAAGGGCAAGGTCTGCACTGCCGATCAGCGTCGCTGCATCATCACCGTGGCTCGGCGACATGCCGATGCCGATGCTGCAGCCGACCCAAACCAGTCTGCCGGCCAGATCAAACGGCCTGCGCAGTTCACGACGAACCACGGTCGCCAGCGCCCCCGCCCGTGAAGGATCCGTCTCGCCCGTCAAAAGAATGGAAAACTTGTCGCTGCCCAGCCGTGCAACGTTCGCCATTCCAGTCGGAACGCAACGCCGAATTCTTAGCGCAGCTTCGATCAGAACAGCGTCCCCAGCCGCATGACCCAGCTGATCGTTGACTTCCTTGAACCGGTCCAGATCAACGAGCAACACGGTCGATTGCACGCTCTGCCCGAGGGCATTGTTGAGGTTCTCGAGGAATGACGTTCTGTTGGGCAGCAGCGTGAGCTGATCGAAATGAGCCAGGTGGTGCAGCCGATCATCGTTCGCCCGCCGTTTGGATACGTCCCGCACAATTGCCCCAAAGCGCGCTTCGCCCTCTTGGGTCCACATCGACAAGGACATTTCTATTGGGAAGTGGCTGCCATCGGAATGCTGTGCTGTGACTTCTAGGACGGTGCCGACAATCCGAGGCTGACCTCCGGCCAAAAGTCTTTCCATGCCCTTGGCATGCGCGCCACGCATTGGTTCGGGAATGATCACGTCGAGTGAGGTGCCCAATGCTTCTTCCGCTGGCAGCCCAAACATGCTCTCTGCGGCTGGGTTCCAGTGCACGATGAGCCCGTTAGCGTCGGCAACGATCATGGCATCCGGTGAGACATCGGCCCATTGTTGAAGAAACGCCATCTG
>NZ_RZMX01000058.1:763-1016 GCF_003992665.1 Pelagibacterium montanilacus | reverse complement strand
ATGGCGTCCGGACGTGACGATGATCTTTACGGGCGGCCACCGGTCTCGCACAGCGGCGGCGAGTTTGAGCCCGTCCATCGAGCCAGGCATGTCGATATCCGTGAAGATCAGCCCGATATCGGCATGCGCCTCGAGCAATGCGACCGCAGCGTCGGCATTGGTCGCTTCGTAGGTCCTGAAGCCTTCGGCTTTGAGCTGTCCTACGATGTCCATCAAAATCAGGGCCTCGTCCTCAACCACAAGCACAGCGATC
>NZ_RZMX01000058.1:0-713 GCF_003992665.1 Pelagibacterium montanilacus | reverse complement strand
GCCTCGTCCTCAACCACAAGCACAGCGATCTGATCGGTCATATCGGAGTGCCCTCCTTCACCTGGCCGGCCACGTCAAACCGAAGGCTCGCGCTGATGTCCTGCAGCAGATGAATGGAAGCCTGCAGCGTGGCGGGCATTTCGCCACGCTCAGTGCCAGTTTCAATTTTCACTTCGGTGGCCACATCAATGATGTCGATGGCTTCCTCCACGCTGAGAACTTGCTTTTCGATCAAGCGGTGAAGCAGACATTCCACCAAAAGCATGGCTGCCTGACCGTGCGCATCAGCTTCCCGCATGTGCGGAGCGCCGTGGTTGTTGGAAATATCGTGGTTCATCGTTCTCTCCTGCGCAGGCGAGAGCACAATGTCCCTCAGCCGCCGGAGCCTGATACCGGGCCGACGATGATGTCTTGTAGGCCAATTACGTCGGCAGAACCATCACCTGGATCAACAATGAATAATAACTTCAGACAATATCAAAGCAAGCCAGGTCGTGAAATGGTGAAACCATGAAAAACCGCTTCATCGATAAGCTGCAAGGCTTTTGCACCCTCTCACCAGCCGAGGTAGCTGCGCTTGCAGAAGCGACGTCGCGACCGACCAAGGTTCCGCTCAAGACTGACTTGATACGCGAGGGCGACAGACCGGGGCCCGTGTTCGTCATCCTCGACGGATGGGCCTGCCGATACAAGATCCTGCCCAACGGAACGCG
>NZ_RZMX01000057.1:2612-14485 GCF_003992665.1 Pelagibacterium montanilacus | reverse complement strand
TGATTCATATGTGGACGCCCCCTATGGCAAGAGCTGGTTTTGTCATGTTGCGGTGATCGGTTGCTTTCATATGTCCGGCCTGTTTGTGCGGCGTGATATTCGCTGCTGGCCCTGATGGAAATCCGCCGGTGAGGTCCCTGATCAAGCTGGCGCGCACGAGTGGCGCATTGAATCAGACGGGTTTGCCTCTCCATTGGCTCGATCGTTACGCATCATCGACTGCCATTGCCAATTTGGTTCGGGCTGCGCGCGGTCAGGCAGGCCGCCCATAGGGTCTATATGTCTCTCCGCGGGTTAGTACTACCCAGGCGATGCGGGCGAGCTTGTTAGCGAGGGCGACCGAGGCGAGCCGGAACGGCTTCTTCTCCAGCAACCCATTCACCCAGTCTGTTATCGGCGTCGGGTTACGCTTGGCGTGTCGCATGACGGCCGTTGCGCCAACGACGAGCAGGCGCCGCAAATACCTGTCGCCCTGTTTGGATATACCACCGAGACGTGTTTTGCCTCCGGTCGACTGCTGCTGCGGCGTCAGCCCAAGCCAGGCGGCGAATTGCCTGCCTGATTGGAACTGATCGGGGTCTGTCACTGTTGCCGCGATGGCTGTCGCTGTGATCACCCCGACACCCGGGATAGCCGCGAGCCTTCGACTGGCCTCGTTCTCGGCATGCCAGATGCGTAATTCCTGATCGAGTTCGCCGACCTCCTCGGTTAACTCGGTGATCCGTCGGATCAATATCTCAAGCGCTCGATGAGCGTAAGTAGGAAGGGCTTCATCAGCAAAGGCCCTATCGGCCAGCTTCGCCAGATTGGCGATGCCGGGATTTGCGACGAAGCCGAATTCGGCCAGGTGAGCGCGCAGTGCATTCGCTGCCATGGTGCGCTGGCGCACCAGGAGAGATCGCGCCCGATGCGCCATCAGGATGCCCTGCTGCTCAACCGTCTTGACGGGCACGAACCGCATCGTGGGACGTTGCACGGCTTCGCAGATCGCTTCTGCGTCCAGCGCATCACTTTTGCCGCGCTTGACGTATCCTTTTACATAAGACGGCGGCATGATCCTGACGTCATGGCCCATGGCGATCAGCGTACGCGCCCAGTGATGCGCCGTAGCGCAGGCTTCAACCCCGATCAGGCAGGGTGCCAGTTTCGAAAAGAATGGCAGCATCTGTTTGCGATGCAGCTTCTTCACCAGCACTGTCTTCCCGGTGTCATCCACGCCATGTGCCTGGAAAACGCTCTTGGCCAGATCCAGTCCGATTGTATTGATATTCATTGTAAACGCTCCTTCTCTTGCTTTCACTTCCACAGCACCTTAACCGGCACTGCGCTGGCCGGGGGCGTCCACATCATCAAGGCTGTTCTTTGCGGAGGGCAGTGTTGGTTCGTGGTTTGATGTCGGATGAGGAATGGGCGTTCTTCGAGCCGTTCGTAGTCGAGAAGGGTCCGAGGCGAGGTCGGCCACCTCGTGACCATCGACTAGTGCTGGATGGAGTGTTCTGGGTGGCCCGGACGGGGACGGCCTGGCGGGATCTGCACAGCCATTTCGGCGCCTGGAACTCGGTCTATCGCCAATTCCGACGCTGGACGCAGGCGGGGCTCTGGGACGTGATGCTGGAGGCCATGAACGAGACCAGCGCGGGCCACGACAGCGTCCAGATGATCGATTCCACGATCATTCGCGCCCATCAGCACGCCGCCGGCGCGCTTAAAAAGGGGATACGGACCAGGGTCTTGGCCGCTCTCGCGGTGGCTTCTCGACCAAAATCCATCTCCGCAGCAACGCTCTCGGTCTCCCTATCGCAATCACGCTGAGCGGCGGGCAAGTCTCCGATGTGAAAGGCTATGCGCCGGTCATGGACGAGCCCGGCCCACGCCCTCGCGTCCTGCTCGCCGACAAGGGCTACGACGCCGACCTCATCCTGGCCGACCTGGAGGCCCGAGGCGTCGCCGCCGTTATTCCGGCAAAGCGAAACCGAAAGGTCCAACCCGTCATCGACCGGCATATCTACGGCCTGCGCAACCTCGTCGAGCGGTGCTTCTCAAAGCTCAAACACAGCCGCCGCCTGGCCACCCGATACGACAAGACCGCCGACAGCTTCCTCGGCTTCGTTCTCGTCGCGTCCATCCGACTGTGGATCAGACACTTTGCCCACACGACCTAGACTTCTGAAGCCGACCAACGGCGACGACTGCCACGAGCCCGTTCACCGGATCGTTGCGGAATATTGCGCAGCGCGCTATCTCGCCCGCCGCTTGGATGATGCGAGTGACCGACTTTCACTGGCCCGGCTGCTCTCCATTATCGCGCCGTCTGGTGCCGTTCGCACCGAACTGCGTGGTCTTGTCGGGTGGATGGCGGCACTTACGCGCGAACCGGCACAGTTGGTTCTGATCGACCTGGATCCCTATGCCGTGTTCGCCAACGGGGATCCGTCGAACCTTAGTCCAAAAGCGAAACAGCATGTGCTGGCCCGGCTCGGCGATCTTTCGCAGGAAGATCCTTTTTTCCGGCGAGGCGATGTATGGCGGCGTTTCAACGTCGGCCAGTTCTTCACGGACGATGTAAGGGCAGCCGTTTCGACAATCCTCGACCCTCGCGCAGACAACGGGATGCTGCGCGATCTTGTGCTCGAGCTTGTTTCATCATCAGAAGCAGGGATGATGTTTGCGCCGGAGCTTGCGCAAATTTCATTGTCGGGCGCGCTGGGACGAGGCACGCGAAAGAGCGGGTTCGCAACCCTTGTTGAGGCAGATCCCGCCCGGGCAGCAGGGCTTGTGCCCACGCTGATCGCCGAACAAAATTCGGTCTCGCTTGATCTTGCTGCGCATGCGATCCGCGAACTTGGCGTGGAACGCATTGGCTTACCCCATTTGCTTGCGCTGCTAAGGGCCGCAGCCACGCTCTATCCGGCCGGCGATGGGCCCCGCGATCGCGATATGGAGCGGCGATACTTCATCAAGGCATTGATCTCATCCTTGGGGGCCACCCACGTCCAAGCAGCGCTGGACGATTTGACTGCTGGGCTCGTTTGCACTTGCTCGCCGCGCCAACCGTGGCGTTGTCGCTGCAGAATCGGTATCAGCAAGATCGCAGGCTCGCTCTTGGATCGTTATTTTGAGGTTTCAATAGCACCGCATGATCCTCGTCGCGTGTGGGGATGGGTGGAGCCGCTTGTTTTTTCTGAGCACCGCGGGCCCGACAGCAGCGCTTCGGTGCGATACCTCACTGATGATCATGAATTACGGCAGGAGATGCAGTGGCTTGCGGTCTCCAGCTGCGAGACAGCCGACGCAACGCAAGAGGCCGTGAGTGCGATCTTCATGAGCACTACTCATGCAGGCATGCGCTTCCAGGTTCAGGACATGATGAATATCGCAGGAAGGGCCGCCGCTTCCGGCCATTCCGCGCTCTGGCGCATTATGTGGATGCCCCACAACCGCTACACTAAGGAGCAGCACGCGAGCCCGGTCCGAACGCTACAACGGGCGCAGGCCAAGAGTAGTCCGGAACTTCTGCGCATCTGGGCGCTCCGGGAACGGCAGGCACGGTTACATCAGGCGCAGGCAAACCGAGGCATTCGGTATCGGCGCGGCCGGTATGAGCGGCGCGAAGCCCAGAACAATGCCGACAATCGCACGCACTTTCTGGCAAACCGGCAAGCTATCGCTTCTGGATTGTTCGGCGGCTGGACGCAGTATTTTGCGCGGATGATCCTCATCGAACCTGACAAGCTGGCGGGTATGGACTAGGCATAACACCCGAGGACGCCGTGCTGAACTGCCTGCCACATTTAATGCCGCATATTCCCTCACTGGGAGACCTGTCAGTTAATCGGGGAGCCGTGACAGCACAAATACTCTATGCGCATTGCCTCATGCGCTTTCGCGCTGGCAAGCCATTGAGCGAACTCGATCCGGCAGTTCTGGGGGCGGCTTATACCGAGGCCGGCCCTTGGCCGGCGTTTGAGGGCAACGATACAGAAGAAGAGGCTTTCAACAGCGCTCTCGAGGCGGTCGTGTTTGCGGATTCAGAAGCGCCTGATCTGTACGTGGCCGAGTATATCGAGCCAGCTCTCTCGTCTTCACATGAAACGCCTACCAATATCGATTGGCTGAAGCGCAAGGCGCCCTTTGCACGATTCTTGCCCGCGCTACCCCTCGATTGGCTCGAGCGCTATCCGCAGATGCCGCGGCACGCGAGGGAAGCCCTTTTCGAGTTGGCTGTAGTGCATGGCGACAGGCGTCGCGTTGTTCGGCTAATCGATGCGCGCTTTGCTGATCCGATTGCCGATAGCGGCGGGAACACGCCAGAGGATCAATATGCGGTGCAGCGTCACCGCTTCTGGACAATGCAATGCTTTTTCTTCGAGACCCAGTCGTTGGAACAGGCATGGGCCGAGTTGAGCCAGGACCCTGAAACCGTTCTAGAAATTCAGGATCGCATCGGCTGGTTCGGTGGCCGGGGCGAGACGTATCTTCCGGCACTCAGCCCGGATGCAATTTATCGAATCCTAGATTCCTTTGTCGCTGCATGGCCGCCCACACCATTGCCGAGCATCTATGGCACGAGCTCGCCGCCGGGAGAGAGAGCCTTTCGATCTTTTGGAGACGTGATCTGGAAAATCGGCCGGGCGGAACCTGACCGCAGGCTCCCTGTTCTGGATCGGATGCTCGCCGATGGCCGCTTCGCTACTTTCAGGGCCCAACTGCTGACGCTTTGCGCCGAGACTTTGCACGCTCTCGCGCTCAGGGATTTTACAGCGCCCGCGCCGGAGCAAATTACAGCAATGCGCGATCACAATCAGGTGGCGACAGTTGAAGACCTGCGTGCCTTGTTGACCGAAGAACTAAGCGCACTTGAAATATGGCTTCGCGGTTCTGAAACTGATCCTCTCGAGACGTTCTACGAGGGATCGGATCATGTCGATGAGAATACCGGGCGCAACCGGATCGTAGACCTCTTGTCCGGACGGATGAGGGCTCTGGGCCTATCGGTGGTCATCGAGCGTCATATGGCAGAGAACACCCGCTGCGATTTTACGGTCAGTGCGGCGCTCCCTGGCGTGCACCGTCTCCTTGTGGTGGAGGTCAAAGGGCAATGGAACACCAAATTGTTCACAGCAGCGTCAGCCCAGCTGTCCGAGCGCTACGCCATCCATCCCGATGCCGCCGGGCAAGGCATCTACCTCGTGTTCTGGTACGGGCCGAACGTGCCAGTTGCAGGTCGTGTAAGGACCAAGATCAGCTCGGCGGCTGAACTCAGGGCAGCTATTCTTGCTGAGATGCCTGAGCCGTTGCGGGCGGCAATCGATGTAATGGTGTTGGACGTATCTCGCTCCGCAGCTGATGCTGCCTGATTGAGGGATCGCACTACTGTCACGCGTTACGAGCTTTGTCTTTGCGCATTGGCCATGCCATTCCGTTTCTCGGGTAGGTGCCTCCAGTTGATAAATCAAGAGTTCCGCTTTGCTCCGCGCGCCCAATTTCGGGCCGGGCTGTCGTGAACCGAGGCTGCCTGTGGCAGTCTCGGCCATTCGGCGTCCATCCCTTGCGCATCTATCGTCAGCCGTGAGCGGCTGACACTTCTCCTCTTTTGGCTGGGGCCTGCGGCCCCCTGGCCATCAAGACCCAGAGCGCCCTTTCGGGCGCGCTTTGGCGCGTATCCCCGTCCTTCCTTCCTTTGGTCGTGCAGGGCGGGTGATCCCCTCGCGCCGCGCGGATCATTGACGGCCTCCCCCCGCTCATTGGCGCGGGCCTAGTCCCGGTTGCATGCGCAACCGGCAAACTAGGAAAGGAAAAGCCAATGAAACCCGATATTTACAGACGCGTAACCGACAAGAGCATCGCCGATCTGGAGAAGGGCGAGCTGAGCTGGCTCAAGCCGTGGAGCAGCGGCAATCTGGAAGGCAAGATTACCAAGCCGCTACGGCATAACGGTATTCCCTATAACGGGATTAATATCCTGATGCTCTGGGCTGCATCTGTTGAGGCGGGGTATTTCTCCCCCTACTGGATGACATTCCGCCAAGCCAAGGAGCTGGGCGCGCATGTGAAGAAGGGCGAGCGCGGCAATCTGGTCGTGTACGCGAACACCATCACCAAAACCGAGGAGCAGGACGACGGCAGCGAAGAAGAGTGCCAAATTCCATTCATGAAAGGCTACAGCGTTTTCGACGTCGAGCAGATCGAAGGCTTGCCGGAGCACTACTACACCAAGCCCGAGCCGGTCATTGATCCAGCGTTGCGGATCGAGCATGCGGATCGGTTCTTTGCCGCCACGCGCGCCGACATTCGCCATGGCGGCAACAGCGCCCATTATAGCGGCCGCAGCGATCATGTGCAGATGCCTCTGTTCGAGACGTTCCGCAGCCCTGAAGCCTATTACGCAACCCTTGCCCATGAAGTGACCCACTGGACCAAGCACAAGAGCCGCCTCGATCGGGATATGGGACGCAAGCGCTGGGGCGATGAAGGCTATGCCCGCGAAGAGCTGGTGGCCGAGCTGGGCGCAGCGTTTCTGTGCGCCGATCTGGAGCTGACTCCCGAGCCCCGCAGCGATCACGCCGCCTATATTCAAAGCTGGCTCAAGGTCTTGAAGGAAGACAAGCGCGCGATCTTCAGCGCCGCTGCCCATGCCCAGCGTGCCGCGGATTTCCTGCGTGGTCTTCAGCCCATGATCGAGTCCGAGCAACCCCGAGCCAAGGCAGGAGTCGCCGCGTAAGCGGCGGCTCCCCGCAAGAGGGAGGCAAGAGACATGGAGCAGCGCACCATCACATGGCGCGGCATCGCGCTTGAGATCACCTTCACACCGGAGAAGTTCGGCTTGGTGGATCATACCGAGATCATGAGCGAAAACCGCGTCCCGCTACCTGTCACCGAAACAGGCTACCGCTCGCATTTTATCCCCGTTGGAGCCGTGACCGATCACGGCGGCGCTGTGGCCTTTGTCACCGCCTGGCTGGACCATGAAGCGGAGCGCACCGGCTGGAGCGGTGCGCAATTGTCCATGTTCTAGGGCCCAAAATTTCGCGGCCGGCCATCGGGGCCAGCCGCTGCATGCGCATCAGTTGATGCGCACATTAGCAGTTCTGTCAATCAGTAGATATGCATTATTAGCACGCATGCATATCAATAAATTGACATTCAGTCCGTTTATGTCTATCATATGATATACAAACTGGGCTTGTTTGCCCATGAGGTAATAGGCAATGAACGTCAAAGACACAGCCAGAAGGCAATTCGTAAAGATCGCCGACCGCGCAGCGCAGCAACTCGGCTCCAACCAAACACCTTCTGAAGGGTGGCTTGCTACGCTGCGTAAAGCGCTTGGCATGTCCGGAGCCGAAGTGGCTGCCCGCATGAATGTCAGCCGCAGCGCAGTCTATCAGGCCGAGCGCAACGAGCGTGATGGCGCCATAACAATCAGCCAGATGCAAAAGCTGGCCGAGGCCATGGGAGGGCGGTTCGTCTATGCCATCATTCCCGAGGGTAGCGTTGATGATGTGATCCGCGCCCAGGCGCGGCGCAAAGCCGAAGCCCGCATCCGCCGCGCTAGCGCCCACATGGCGCTGGAGAAGCAAGCCCTGTCAAGCGCGCAAACCAAGCAGCGGATCGAAGACCTGGCCGATGAGTTGGCGCGGGATATGCCGCCGGATTTCTGGGA
Source organism: Pelagibacterium montanilacus (assembly GCF_003992665.1). GTDB lineage: Bacteria > Pseudomonadota > Alphaproteobacteria > Rhizobiales > Devosiaceae > Pelagibacterium > Pelagibacterium montanilacus. The sequence continues at coordinate 6,822 of NZ_RZMX01000057.1, read as the reverse complement.
GGTAAAATGATCTTTGAAGAACCCGAAGGCGCGACCCCGCTCGACCCGGATGAGAAACAGGGACTGAAATTCGGCCATGTGACGACGCGCGGCGAACTCGATGAGTTGGAACAGGCCAATATCGAGCAGGGGCTCGCTTGGCTGTCACGGCGGCGGGGTGGCAGCATCTTTGATGACGCATTCATCCGGACGCTGCACAAGCGACTCTTTGGCGATGTCTGGAGTTGGGCGGGCGAGTATCGCCTCACCGAAAAGAACATCGGCATCGATCCCTTCCAGATCGGTGTCCAGCTCCGCAATTTGCTGGATGATGCGCGGTACTGGTCAGAGAACGGTACTTACAGCCCGCTCGAAGCCGCGGCGCGCTATCATCACCGGATGGTTCAGATCCATCCTTTCCCAAATGGCAATGGCCGGCATGCGCGCATCGCCGCCGATATTCTGCTTGAAGATATCTATGACCATCCGCCAGTGGCCTGGGCGAGCGGCTTTGATCTTCAAGCCGACAATGAGCGCCGCACCGCCTATATCGCCGCGCTCCGCGCCGCCGATGGCGGAAACCTCACGCCCCTCTTTGAGTTCGTCGGGCTCGAGCAAGACGTCAAGAGCTAGCGTCTTGCCTCGGCGGTTGGGCCGTCTAGCTACGCCAAGGCTTCCAAGCGATCAAAGGCAGCGCGGTAGCTATCACGTCAGGACGAAAACGCCACCTTGTAGTCCTCGAGGAGTAGGAGGCCGAGGGCGCCGTAGTCCAGTTCGACAGAGCAGGCAACGGTATCCTCAGTGCCCAGGGTCGCGCGTCCCGACGCACCTTAAAGCGCGGTTATCGCGCGATAGCTTCCGTCGCCCAGCGTATTCTGGGCTCTGGTGCGCCGGAAGGCTGGATTGGGGCCGTTTGCTGCCTGTCCGCCCGTGGACGAGGAACGGAGAAAGCCGACATTCGGCATCTACTTCATTTCGGTCATATAGCCCTAGTTGAGACCAAAACCAGCCGCTATCCGGGTTTGACGCCGCTCAACCATCTGCGAGCTTGAAATCAATAACTAATGTTATTAGGCTAATGTCTAGTGTAATTTGGTTTCAAAAAATTTGATGCCCAGAGTCGGCTTGACGAAAGACAAAATTATCCAGGAAGCAGCAAAGCTCGCGGATGCCAAGGGCTTCGATAGCCTGACGCTGACGGCGATCGCCCTTTTATTCGGCGTCAGATTGCCCAGCCTCTATGGGCACGTGGCGAATGTACACGAGCTCAAAAAAGGCGTTGCCCTCCTGGCACTTGAGCGCCTGGCCGAAAGATCCGAAGAGGCAGTCGCGGGACGCGCGGGCAAGGATGCTCTGGTTGCACTGGTCGATACACATCGCGATTTTGCTCAGGAGCACCCCGGTCTGTTCCATGCTTCCCGTTACCCATTGGATGGCGAAACTGCCCAGAGAAGTGGTGGCGCGCGCCTCGCTCGGGTCAACCACGCAATGCTGCGCGGATACGATCTGGGGGACGCTGACCGCGTTCATGCCACGCGGCTGATCGCTGCGTTCGTGTTGGGCTTTTCCCTGTTGGAACTGGCCGGGAGCTTCAGCCACAGCGCCCCAGACGCAGCGCTCTCCTGGAAGCGTGATGTCGATGGCCTTGATGCCTTGCTCCAGAACTGGGCGAAGCAGAAGAACGACACCTGAAAAGCGACTGCAAGATGCCAACGCACAATCTCATTGCCTCGACGCAAATCGACCCATCCCTTCTACAAGGCTTTGCCGAACTGGAGCAGACCGAGTTCGGGCTGTTGCCTCATCGGCTTCCGGCCAAGGCGCGTGCGCAATCGTCTGATCCTCAGATGGCGATGGTCGAATCCGAGCCATCAGGCGTTCGGATTGCGTTCAGAACTGCGGCCACTGCCATCGAAATCGACGTCCTGACTTCGCGACGGGAGCTTGTTGGCGTTCCGCCGCGGCCAGTCGGTGTCTTTGACCTTTGCATTGATGGCCGTCTTGAATCCCAACAATCGGCCCGAGACGCAACGATCCTGCGTATCGATATGGCGTCCGGAACCGTGGTTCGCGAACCGGCGGGCGTCCAGACACTTCAATTCAACGGCCTGGCCAGCAGAGAGAAAAAAGTCGAGATCTGGCTGCCGCACAACGAGATCACCGAGCTTGGGGCCCTAAGAGCGAATGCACCCATCGTGGCGGTGACGGATATGGCCAAGGCCCTATGGGTCCACCATGGAAGTTCGATCAGCCACGGCTCGAACGCCGCCTCACCCACCGGAACCTGGCCGGCCATTGCAGCTTCTCTGGTGGGCGTCGATCTCATGAATATGGGGTTTGGCGGCAATGCCCTGCTCGATCCCTTCACGGCCCGCGCCATCCGAGACAGGCCGGCCGACATCATCAGCGTCAAGATCGGCATCAACCTGGTCAATGCGGACCTGATGCGCCTTCGTGCGTTCGGGCCAGCAGTGCATGGTTTTCTGGATACTATTCGGGAGGGTCATCCCGATACGCCGCTGCTGGTAATCTCTCCAATCTACTGCCCGATACATGAAACAACGCCCGGGCCGGGTATGTTCGATCTGGACGCGTTGGCAAAAGGTGAGATGAAGTTTGTTGCCCTTGGCAAAGAGGAAGAAGTTGGCGGCGGCAAGCTGACCCTGACGGTCATTCGCGCGCATCTGCAGACCATCGTTGAACAGCGCGCTGAAGATGATCCAAATATCCACTATCTCGACGGCCGTGACCTCTACGGCGAGCCCGACCATGCCCGGCTACCACTACCCGATCGCCTGCATCCAGACGCCGAAGCTCACCGCCTTATCGGCGGCCGGTTCGCCCCGTTCCTACAGGATAAAGTCCTGCCTAGGAGCGTAGCCCAAACGTGAGGGCTTCAGAGTACCAACCAAGCTAGCGATGTCTGCTTCTCGGTGTGATGCCAGAAAGCCGCCAGTCCGTTCCACCCCATATCCGATCGTCTCGATCAAATTTCCTTGCCATTTGGGCAAGGAAAAGCACGCGTTTCCTAATCAGCAAAGGGGCTGGAACCGGCCAGACCGGCTTCGGCGATGAATTGGCAAAAGCCGACATTCGGCATCCGACCCCGTTGCGGTCGCTCAGGGTTGCAGGCTGGGCGCCACCTGAACGACGGATGAAGGCCGCGCTAATCGACACTTCAGGTCTAACGTTCCAGCCTGTTCTCGTTGATTTGATTAGGGAGAGAGACATGTTGAGCACCCGTTCCGCCACGATCGCCGTATTCGCATCGCTGCTGGCGATCACCTCCGCACAGGCTGCCGAAGGCCACAAGCGTTACGGCAAATGCGTCGTGATGATTGACGTTGGTGGTCGACAGGTTCCCGCTTCATATGACTGCAACGACGCCGGCGTGAGTTGCCCCAACCCCGGCTGGGATACCGCTTGCACCGTTAACGGGATCTCTGGCACCACCACACCCGGCGACGCCGAGCGTGCCGTTCGCGCCAAGCCGGCGCTGATGTAGAGGACGTACGTAAACCGGTCAGGGATGATGGATAGAACGGTATGGTCGGCAGACGCGCGCTGCTGACCAGTGTCTGACCGATAACTTGCATCACCAAATCTCCGTAGCCGAGCAGGCTGCCGAAACGTGAATTTGTCGTGCCCAATATCTTGATAGTTGGACCCCGATAATCGTGGCGCAGACCGGCCGCTTTCGGGAGATCGAAGGCGTTGACCAATGGCTTGAATGGGGGCGCGTCCTCGTCACCGGTCGATTCGGCGAGCTGAGCAGCAGGGTCATGGACGATCTTGCTGGGCCAACATACGATAACGAGTTGTACAGGAATTACATGGAGAACAAGCTGATCCAGTTGAGACGCTTTTTTGCCTGCTGCAGGGCTCAGGGTTACATCGGCCACGGTTGTCTTCGTTGGTCGTGGCGTGTGGAGGACTTGGTGCGGTTGGCCAAACTGGCGCACACGAAGCCATTCTTTGGGAATCGAAACGGAAGCAGGACCACATAGTCTGCGAGAGGCCCCTATCGGCATGGTTTCACCGCTCACCAATGCAGGCCCGCCAAGTTCGGAGGGCTTAAGGCTGCATGTTTGGGAAGCAGCGAATCTATGCGCCAGCCCATTGGTAAAGGGGCCGCCCTTTTTGGGATAGCCCCTCCGGGGGCGGTGGACGTCAGCATCCGCGTTCGGAATCTCCGTCGGCCGGCTCCACATTGATGTGCGTAGGCTGGCTG
>NZ_RZMX01000057.1:0-2500 GCF_003992665.1 Pelagibacterium montanilacus | reverse complement strand
CACGGCGCCTGGTGAGGACAGCCGTGCGCCCGAAGAGTTGTGTCGGTCGGCTTCGGCTATCGTGGCATAGTAACTATCCATGACCTGGGCCGAGGCGGGAACGGCGAGAGCGCAAAAAAACAACCCGATGATGGCGGTACGCAGCATGAGAAGGCCTCTCTGTCCTAACCTTTCGTCAATGGTTAGCACGGGTGTGTTGTGCCGGAAAGGCCGGGCGCGCTGCTTGCGCAGGGTCATTGTCGCGAGCCGCTCTCGCTACCTTGAGTGTCACGCGCCGGTGTAGAGGTAGCGTTGCATGTGGCGAAAAGCTCGGCGACCGGACGATGGCTCGAAGCAGTTGGTCCCAGGGGACTTGTTCTTCCAGAGAGATAGTGAAACTGCGCTGGTTGAGCTTCCTGCTACGGTTCCCATGGCCACAGGCTGCTGTCGACGCAAGTATGGTTATCGCCGGTAGCAATAGACGTTCCTGAGAGCAGACGGTGAAACCCGAGGGAATATTGGCGAGTCATGTGCTCTTGACCCACAAGCCAAGCTATTCGATAAGTCCGTTGTGACAAGATTTTTTTTCTGATCGATCACTGACAGCTTGGCCGCCGCTTTTGCGGGGTGAGCCGTCGTATTGTCATCATCAGAAGAGTTTTCAAATGACATCAATTGCTATATCCGGCGCCAGCGGAAAGCTGGGCCGCATGATCGTCCAGTCGCTTCGAACCATCACCAAACAACCACTCGTCCTGCTCAGCCGGACTCCAGACGCGCTGATCGGGGTTTCCAGCGATGTGGAGCCGCGCTTTGCGGATTTCGATGAAGCCGCCTGTCTTGTCGATGCCCTAGCCGGGGTGGACCGGCTCATACTCATCAGTAGCAACGTTCTGAGTCCCGATGGCAGGCGAGAACGTCAGCATCGAGCAGCAATAGACGCAGCACTCGCCGCAGGCGTCAGTCACATCGTCTACACGTCGTTTTTAAAGGCAGACAGCAGTCCTTTGTCGGCCCTGACCGCCGATCACGTCGCGACCGAGGCAATGCTTCAAGAGAGCGGAATCGGCTACTCGATTTTGCGCAACGCCTTCTATGATGATCTGGCGCTGCAATTTCTTGAACGCGCTGATGCCGATGGTCGTTTTGTCCATGCTGCGGGCGCAGGCGGCGTAGCCTATGTAACGCGCCAACAATGTGCCGATGCTGCTGCAGTTGCCGTGTCGGACGATTTTTTGGGTCGGCGCACTCTGGATATCACTGGACCTAAGGCTATCTCGATGCCGGAACTGGCAGCACTGGCCTCCGCTTGTCGGGGGCGCCCATACACTGCAGTCCAAGTCTCAACCGAGGAACTTGTGGAGCATATGATGGCTGCATCGGTTCCAGCAGAGAGTGCTGCATTGCTCGCCTGGATAGACGACGGCCTTGCAAATGGTGCAAGTGAGCCAGCATCGCTGGATTTCGAGATGCTTACTGGCCGAAATGCACCAGCTTTAGTACTTTGAGCACTCGGGTCAGCCTTGCGAGGCTGGCCCTTTTCTCGCTGCCGCGCGGTCTTTACGTTATTCTCAGGTCGCTGAGCACGACCGCCTTTTTGGTCCATCTGACTAAGAGGCCGTTTCGAAAGGGGTTGAGCGGTCGAGGTTGGCATGATTCCAAGCGGTTTGCTGACCTGCATGGAGAATGTCATGTGGACCCCGACCACCCGTGAACAGCATAACCGTCGTGCCACGCGATACCAGACCGATCTGACGGACGTGGAGTGGCGCCTGATCCAGCCGCACCTGCCTGCGGCCTGTAGAACGGGGCGGCCCCGGGCCTGGCCGATGCGCGAGATCATCAACGCAATTTTCTACGTCCTGCGCGGCGGCATCACTTGGCGTCTCCTACCCTCGGACTTTCCGCCTTGGCCGACCGTCTATCGGTGGTTCGCCGCATTGCGCGACGGCTCGGTCTTTGAGAAGATCAACCATGCCCTGGTCATGATGGACCGTGAGCGCGCCGGCCGCGAGGCCAGTCCGTCCGCAGCCATAATCGACAGCCAATCCGTCAAAACCACCGAAGCCGGCGGCCCGCGTGGCTACGATGCAGGAAAGAAGATCAAAGGGCGCAAGCGCCATGCACTGGTCGATACCGATGGGCGGCCGCTACTGGTCGAGCCGCATCCGGCCGACATCCAGGACAGAGACAGCGGCGGACCACTGCTACAGATCTCGCGCCCTCTGCTCCCCTTCATCAAACATGTATGGGCCGATGGCGGCTACAATCATGAGCGCGTGACCACCGCCACCAACATCATCGTCGAAATCGTCAAGAAGCCCCCGGATCAGGTCGGCTTTGCCGTCTTGCCACGCAGATGGGTGGTCGAGCGCTTCTTTGCGTGGATCTGCCGCAACCGGCGCCTGGCAAAGGACTTCGAGGCCACCATCAATTCAGCAGCCACCTTCCTTTACGCCGCCTCGGTCATGCTCCTCGTGAGGCGACTGGCCCGCCAGTCATGAGTTTCGAAACCGACTCT
>NZ_RZMX01000056.1 GCF_003992665.1 Pelagibacterium montanilacus | reverse complement strand
GGGGCGCCAGTCTCTCCGGGCCGGTCCCGACGTCCCCATGTTTGGGGATATGATGGATGGTGATGGCAGGAAGGGCGCTGGATTGCGCCGGGCCATTTTGTCCGCTTCAGGTTTCGAACAGCTTCTGCTGCTCGGCCCAGGATGCGGGCAACTCGGCAAGCCGGGAGAGCTTGTGGGCGGTGAGATCGGCCGGCTGGGTGCCGGCGATAATCTTGTCGACGATCGAAGGGGCCAGGAAGGCCAGGCGCAGCGCACGCCCTACGTCCGATCGATCGACGTTGTTGACCGAAGCGATGTCGCTGATGGTCCGGCCCGAGCCATCGGTCAATTGCGTGAGATAGTGATGGGCTCTCCGGATCAACCCGATCAGCGTTGCATCCGGCGCCGCGGTGCGCTGGCTTTTCTCCGAGAGAACGATCCGTGTTTCCTTGCCACGGCGGCGCAGGGCAATGGGGCACCCGATGTCGATACCGTCGCGAGATGAGGCTGTGGACCGGTCGGCGTTCCCAGGCTGGTGGCCCAGCGCAGCAGCCAGCGCCATCGTGTCGATCAGGATGACCATCCGCGCCGCGGTGAGCTCAATCCGAGTGATGAGCGTGCGGATCGTCGCGCGCTTATCTTGCGGGCTGGCTTGACGATAGGTCAAAGCCAACTTTGAAGCCTCTTTGATCAGAGCCGGAATGCTCGCGGCGGGAATGCGGCCCTCAACGAGGTTGGCCAGCCGCCGGGGGTCGGTGAAGAGGCCTAGCAGGTTCATCTCGAACGCCTGTTCGATCTCCCGCGCCGGCAGTCGCCAGCCGCGCTCATCGCTGCGCCCGCGCTCCTCAACGAGCGCTTTGGAGACATAGTAGCGATAGCGCATATCGCCCCGCCTGGTGTGGACGGACCGAAGCCTGGTGCCGTTCTCGTCATGGATGAGACCGGTCAGTAGATGCAGATCGGTTGCGTTGGTGGCAGATTTTCGAGCCGGAGCCTGAGTGGCGAGCAGGCGTTCGGCCCGCGCAAACGTCTCGGGCTCGATGATCGCCGCATGCTCGCCTTGGTGGATGACGCCCTTGTGCCTGACCTTGCCGATATAGATCGGATTGGAAAGCAGGTGATAGAGATGGCCCCGGCTGAAGGTGCGGACCTGCGGATCGGGGTCAGCTTCGCTCACAGCGATTGCGATTGATCTTACCTGACCGTCTTGGCCTTCCTGTCTCTCGCTTGCTGTGCTGGTATCTGCATCCGCCAAAGCTGCACCCTTGCGATCTGGGCATCTTCTCGCCGGAAAGCGCTCGGCATTGGCCTCGGCCACCAGCGCGCGCACCGACCCCAGTTCAAGATAGCGGCCAAAGAGATAGCGCACGATCGTCGCTTCGCCCTCATCGATTCTGAGCTTGCGGTCTTTTGCGCGATAGCCCAAGGGGACGGCGCCTCCCATCCACATGCCCTTGCGCTTGGAGGCAGCGATCTTGTCGCGGATACGCTCGGCGGTAACCTCCCGCTCGAACTGGGCGAACGAAAGCAGGACGTTCAGCGTCAGCCTGCCCATGGAGGTCGTGGTGTTGAACTGCTGGGTGACGGACACGAACGAGGCCTTGGCGCCATCTAAGATGTCCACGAGCCGCGCGAAGTCGAAAAGCGACCGGGTCAGCCGATCGATCTTGTAGACCACCACCACATCGACCTTTCCATCCCTCAGGTCGGCAAGCAGGCGCTTGAGACCGGGGCGCTCCATCGTGCCCCCCGATATGCCGCCATCATCATAGCGGTCAGCGAGCAGGCGCCAACCGAGCGAGCCCTGCGAGACGATATAGGCCTCGCAGGCTTCACGCTGGGCATCGAGGGAGTTGAACTCCTGCTCGAGCCCGTCCTCGGTAGACTTCCGGGTATAGATGGCACAGCGCAGGTGTGGAGGGGCGCTCATAGTCCAAAGAACCTCGGGCCCGACCAGTGCGCGCCGGTGATGCGCTTGGCGACTGCGCTGAGCGAACCATAGACCCGCCCGTCGAACACGATGCCCTGGTCGGTCACGTCCACCACATGCATGCGCCCGTTCCACTCGCGCATCAGCCGCGTGCCGACCGAAGGAGCCGGCGTCTTGGCCTTGCGATCGGGTGCGCCATCAGAGGCCGACATCGCATCTGCACCCTGTCGAGCCTTCCCGCTATCAGCCTTTCCAAAGCGCTGCCTGGTCCGTGCTCCCCCTTTTCCCCTGGTCCCAAGCGCAACTCTCGCCGATGAGGACAGTCCACCGAGCTTGCCGGCCTGTAGATGCCAAGCAGCCGAGCGTTCCAAAAGCGGCCTGTTGATCCCCTTGGGCGGCGCACAGCCAAAGGCCTTCTTCCATCGGGCGATGAGGTCTTCGCGTGAGAGGGCGCCGATGGCCGCGACCTCCTGCTCCAATTGGTCCGAGGCGCGCATGGCGCTCACACCGCTTTCGCATCGACGTTGACGTGATAACGTCGGACGCCCTGTTTGGTGACCTCGCTGGAAAGCTCGAGGGCCATCTTCTTTCTGACCGTACCCGAAAGAAAGCCGCGCACCGAGTGGACCTGCCAGCCGGTCGTCTCTTGCAGCTCGGCGAGCGAGGCGCCGGACTTGCGGCGCAGGTGTTTGAGCGCCGCCTCGGACTTGGAGATGCGCGGGCTGGCAGATGCCCCCACTGCCTTCACTGGACCCGACCGCCGGGTGACGTCATGGGATGCGCCGGGCTGGGGAACGCGGCTATCAGGCGCTTCTGCTGCCTTCGCCTCGGGCCCTGGTCCCGCAGCCTGCTCGGTTCCCTCACCAGCGACAGCGTCGTCCGCATCGCGCTCGGCTGGCTTTTGTTGAGTGTCGGTCGCGCGCGCCAGCTGACTGGCCTCACCGACACCAATCTGCTCTTCGGCCGCAGTCTTGGGCTCGTTCTGATCTTCGCGCGTCTGGTTGATTGTGTGCGTCATCGCTTGGCTCCCTTGCCTCAGCTGCGGGACGATCCCGCGCCGCTACCAGGGCAAGCCCGGCACCAGGCCAGGCACACAGCCCACTGCAGCCTCTCCCCGCCGCAGCACCCTCACCAATGCTTGCCGGGACGCCGAAGTCGAGCGGGAATGAAGGGCAAGGGCGTTGGGCCAATGCTGGGCGCCGGAAGGCTGGATTGGGGCCGTTACCGGACTGTCAGGATTTGGCTGCCAAGGACCGGATAGCTGCCATTGAATGCAGGCTGATTCAAGCGACGGCTTCCGACCCCTCGGAGATGAACCAAAGGTTTGAGACGGGGGTGGGCGTGATTTACGGGCCAAATGCAGTCAAGGCTGATCCGGACGACAGTGCCTCAATTATCAGCCTTCACCCATCGTTCGTGTTCAGTAGCGATGAGATGCACAGTCCGCACGCCTTTCCAAGCCTCGACCAAAGCGTAAAGTTGATCCGCGCTATGCTGGCTGCGCGCTCGCATGCCGGACTGCCGCAAACGCATGACGATCTCGCGATCGATGGGCCTCCCCGGACCAGTATTACAACTATAAAACCGTCTCGCTCCGAGCGGCTTGTGTTCGGCCGATGGCGTCGATCAATGTGACCTCACTAAACGGCTTGGAAACCACAACCACATTGTCAGGCGCATCAGATAGCTCGCCATAGCCCGTTGCGATAATGATCGACATGGACGGATCAATCTTGCGCACTCTCCTGCACAGCTCAATCCCCACCATGCCCGGCATTGCTTGATCAGTAATGACCAACTCGAAGGGACCCTGCGTTTGCAGCGCCTCGAGAGCCTTACTCCCGGACGGTGCTGAGACCACTTCATGTCCAAGCTCGGCGAGAATATCTACAGTGTTCATCAGGACCAATGCATCATCGTCCACCGCAAGAATGCGTAGCGGACGGACATTTGCGGGTTGCCGGTTTTCCTGCTCGGTTGAGGGAATTTCCAACGCCGGGGCAATGGGAAGCAAGATCTCGGCCGTCGTGCCTTGTCCCAGTTGGCTATTTAGGACAAATGCTCCCCCAGATTGTGCAGCAAAGCCATAGACCATCGAGAGCCCCAGCCCCGTGCCTTTGCCTATGCCCTTGGTCGTAAAGAACGGCTCGCGTGCTCTCGCAAGTATCTCAGGATCCATTCCCGTGCCAGTGTCGGAAACCGAGACCGATATATAGTGTCCCCGGGCAAGGTCGTCGGTATCGGCGTTGTGCACGCGCGTCCCGACGACAATGGAGATGGTCCCTCCATCAGGCATGGCGTCTCGTGCATTTACCGCCAGATTGAGCAATGCCAACTCAAGCTGGTGGGCATCAACAAGTGCTCGGGGGAGGCCATCTTCGACCTCTGTGTGTATGGGCGTCTCTGCTCCTATCGAGCCTTTAAGCAGACCTTCCATTCCCCGGATCAGGCTGCCCATGTCCACCGCCTCGACATGCAAATCCTGCTTGCGGGCAAACGCGAGCATCCGCTGGGTAAGCGACGCGCCACGCCTGGCGCCCTCAAGCGCGTTACTCACTAGCCTCTCTGCCCTCGGATCGGAGGGCAGGCGCTTCTGTAACAGCTCGAGATTGCCGAGAATGACGGCCAGCAGATTGTTGAAGTCGTGGGCCACTCCACCAGTCAACTGCCCGATAGCCTCCATCTTTTGCGCCTGAACCAAGGCTTCTTCCGCGCGCTTTCTGGCCGTGAGATCAATGAGACCCCCGACGATGTGCATGGTGCTACCACCGACGTCTCGCTCAACGCGTGAGGTGGAGACCACAGAGATGGTAGAGCCGCTCTTTGTGCGCAGCTAGTATTCCCGAGCCACTGGGCCGCCCTCCGACAGCAGTGCCGGCCAATCTATGGTCTGACGCCGCACCGCCGATTCCTCGGTCATGAATTTTGTCATGGGCTGCCCGACCACCTCTTGCCGGCTGTAGCCGAGCAGATCGAGCCAGGCGTCGCTCACCTTTTGAAGCTGCCCCTCGAGATCAAGAGCGTGTAAAGGCAGCGGCGTGCGCCGATAAAGGGCGCGGAACTGTTCCTCGCTACGCCGCAGGGCCAAGGACTCGCGCGCCGCCAGATGTACGAACTGGCGATCAAACATTGCAGCAATTATCGCCAGGAAGAGGATGAACAGCGTGACTGCCGCCACCACGAGCGCCAGGTTGGTTTGGCCGATACTTGATGGAGCGTGAGTGTGGCCCGCACCCGAGAGTGGCGTGAATACCGCCGCCTGCATACCCGCATAGTGCATTCCAGAAATTGCGATGCCCATTGCAATGGCTGCAATGCCCTTCAGCAGCGGCGATGCCTGCCTGAATGCAAGCCAGAGCGCTGCGATTGATGCGCCGATTGCAATGAAGATCGATACGGCAACCCACGTCAGATTATAACTCAAAGACACAGGCATGCGCATAGCCGCCATGCCTGTGTAATGCATGGCGGCGATGCCGCCGCCCATGAGCAGACCGCTAGCCAGCAACGAAACGCCGCTGTTAGACCGACTCACAATCGTAAAGCCGGCTCCGGTTACAACCACCGCCAGCGCAAATGAAAAGGCGGTAAGGCCCGGATCATAGTACGCTTCCATCCCCGGCATGCTGTGGGCGAGCATGGCGATGAAGTGCATGGACCAAATTCCGCCGCCCATGGCAAGAGCCGCAGCGCCCAACCAGACGCGTGGCCATGTTCGCTGATTGGAAGCGTGAGTGCGGCCAGCCAAGTCGAGAGCGGTGTACGACGCGACAATTGCAACGACTATGGAAAGGACGACAAGGAGGTTGTCGTGCGTACCGTTGATCAACGTCCGCTCCTTAGGGACAATAAAATGCGCGTCTGTGTTAGCACAAGTTCACGTACTGCGAAGCGCCAAGGTGCTCCTGCAACAAGTAAATCTGGCGCCTAAGCGGCTAGACGGCGTTCAAGGTCGCGCGCCCCGGCGCCGGTCAACGGCGATGCGAGGTGACAGGGCCAAATGACGAGTATGTCAGGTAACAGGAAACAGCCTTGGCTACGCCGGTAAGGTCATACAACCAAACGTCCGCTTTCAGGAACTTGCAAGTCGGCCCCTGAAGACTGGACGGGGGGGCGCGTCCTCGTCACCGGTCGATTTGGCGAGCTGAGCAGCAGGGTCCGAGACGATCTTGCTGGGCCAACATACGATAAGGAGCTGTACAGGATTTACATGGAAAACAAGCTGATCCTGTTGAGACGCTTTTTTGCCTTCCGCAGGGCTCAGGGGTTACATCGGCCACGATTTTCTTCGGTGGCCGTGGCGTGTGGAGGACTTGGTGCGGCTGGCCAACCTGGCGCACACGAAGCCATTCTTTGGGAATCGAAACGGAAGCAAGACCACATAGTCTGCGCGAAAGGCCCCTATCGGCATAGTTTCACCTCTCACCAATGCAGGCCCGCCAAGTTCGGAGGGCTCAAGGGCTGCATGTTTGGGAAGCAGCGAACTATACCCCTGCCCATTGGTAAAGGGGCCGCCCTTTTAGGGATGGCCCCTCCGGGGGCGGTGGGCGTCAGCATCCGCGTTCGGAATCTCCGTCGGCCGGCTCCACATTGATGTGCGTAGGCTGGCTGCGTGGGCCGCACACGAACACCAAGAGGTAGGCCTCACCGGGGCCAAAAGCGCCGGACAGCACACCATCGGTCCAATTGTCACGCTCACCCCGGGCGTAGAGCTCGGGGATTTGGGCGCGAAGTTCGCGGCTAGCGAAGAACATGTCGCTCTGGTCATCGGCCTGGCGGATGCCGAAGCGGTGGAAGTTGGCGCGGTCTTGCTGAAGCACGGCGCCTGGTGAGGACAGCCGTGCGCCCGAAGAGTTGTGTCGGTCGGCTTCGGCTATCGTAGCATAGTAACTATCCATGACCTGGGCCGAGGCGGGAACGGCGAGAGCGCAAAAAAACAACCCAATGATGGCGGTACGCAGCATGAGAAGGCCTCTCTGTACTAACCTGTCGTCAATGGTTAGCACGGGTGTGTAGTGCCGGAAAGGCCGGGCGCTGCTTGCGCAGGGTCATTGTCGCGAGCCGCGCTCGCTACCTTGAGTGTCACGCGCCGGTGGCGAGGGTAGCGTTGCATGTGGCGAATAGCTCGGCGACCGGACGATGGATCGAAGCAGTTGGTCCCAGGGGACTTGTTCTTCCAGAGAGATAGCAAAACTGCGCTGGTTGAGCTTCCTGCTACCGTTCCCATTGGCGACAGGCTGCTGTCGACCCCATGCCGGCCATCCCGCGGGGGATGCCTTCACCTCAGCAACGGCGCAATTGGGGCCGGTATCGGACTGACCGGTTTTGGTAGAATCGGTCGATAGGCGGCCATTCAGCTGCCGACGCCATTCCGGTCCTTGACCGCCTTTTTGGCGCGGCTTAGAAACGGACAGGTAGCAAAAGGAGATTTATGCGCAGAGGCTTGTGATTTCGACCGCAATTTGCGGCTTCACCTGGCACCAACATTGGTTGCCGGACCTTTTTTGCATATCTCTTCTTTGGAATTCCCATGACGAACTATGACGTTGTAGTCCGGCCCTATTCGCCGGAAAGCGATTTGAAAAAGCTGTCGCGCATCTGGCTCGATGCATCCCTGTTGGCTCATCCATTTATCGGCGAACAGCGTTTGCTGGAGCAACGAGCCCTGATCGAAGATCAATACCTACCCAACGCCGAGACGTGGGTGGCATGCGTGGGTGGCCAACCCTCCGGCTTCATCAGCCTGCTGGACACTTTTGTTGGGGGCATTTTCGTTTCTCCCCAACGGCAGGGGCTTGGTATCGGACGCCAGCTCATCTCATTTGCCCTGTACCTCAAGGGTCAACTCGAGCTTGAGGTCTACACTGACAATCGGCAGGCCGTTACTTTCTATACGAGGCTCGGTTTTCAAGAGCTGTCGCGCCGTCGCCTTGATGATGAAGGCTACGCTTTCGAAAATGCACGTCTGCGCTTGACCGGCTAGGGGTTAGTCGGGCGGCGAAACCGCCGCCCGACTAACATGGTCCGTTGAAAAACCCAAAGCTGTCAGTCCGCAAACCACCCCAGTTCGGTCATCCACGCGAAGATCCCGCCATCGGCACAACCGCGAGATCGGGGCCGGAAGCTGACAGGCATATTTCCAATTAACCAAACGGCAAAACGGACAACAACTTGGCTGGCAGACTGATCAAGACGTCGGTGCCATCGCACAGAAGTCCACTCTACGAATGTCCATGCCATGAAAAGGGCCGTACGATTTTTCGTACAGCCCAGATTGCTCATTGCGGACAGAATTCAGGAGACGGCGTCCTTGTTGACCCCGCCCTTCATGGCGATCGCCGTCATGCGGCGGTCGCCGTCGTAAGTCTGATCGAGGCATTTTTTCAATACCGCCGCGTCACCGTCCAAACCGAGGCGGTTGGCGAAGGCGGCCAGGGTCCCGTAACCTGCAAGTGCGTAATGTACCATGCGCTGATACTGCGGGATGATGGCTGCATCGCGCACGTCAGCGTCCGTGATCTCGTCGGACAAGCCATGCGCGCGCGCTTCCTTCACGAGGCCTTCCATACCCTTGCAATGCTCGGCGTTCGGCTTGATGCCGTGGTCGTTGCACAGCTTCTCTATTTCGGCGATGCCATCGGCAATACCGTTGCCGCCATCGATCAGCGCCTCGGACAATTCCTCGTCTTGGGCGGCGCGGCCGAGTTCGGTCACGACGGGCAGGGACTGGGTGTTGGCGCTCCAGATGTCCTGCAGCTGGTCGAGGTA
>NZ_RZMX01000055.1:166655-167973 GCF_003992665.1 Pelagibacterium montanilacus | reverse complement strand
TCAATCATAGCCAGTATGCGACTGCTGCTGCGAGCATGACAGCGGAGAGGTAGTTCCGGGCGAGTTTGTCGTATCGTGTCGCTACACGGCGGAAATCCTTGAGGCGGCAGAAGGTAGCTTCGACGCGCCAGCGGTCCTTGTAGCGCTTCTCATCGTAACGGATGATGCGCTTGCGGTTTTTGCGTCCAGGGATCACGGGGATGGTGCTCTGGCTGCGCAAAGTGGATCGCAGTCGATTGGCATCATAGCCCCGGTCAGCAATGAGCCGCTTCATGCCTGTGGTTTCCCCGATCAGCAGGTCAGTCCCCTTCATGTCCGAGGCGTTGCCGGGTGTCAGGATGAGGCGGAGCGGCCTTCCAATAACGTCGACGAGCGCATGGACCTTGGTGGTCCGGCCACCACGCGAGATGCCAATGGCGTTGGCTTTCGCCCCCCTTTTGCCCCACCTGCGCCGCGATGGGCCTTGATATAGCTGCTGTCGATCTGGGCCGTTTCCGCAATCCAGCCCTTGTCGGTCAAAGCCATCAGGATGCGGGCCCAGACCCCGCGACGGCTCCAACGGTTCCAGCGATTGTAGACGGTTGTCGCAGGGCCATATTCGACAGGGCAATCAACCCAGCGCCCACCGCACTTGAGCATATGAATGATCCCCGAAATCACCCGTCGGTCGTCGACCCGGCGTGCTCCGGGCTGGTTTTGAGGGAGGTGCGGCTCAATGGCCGCCCAAGCTTCGTCGCTCAACCAAAACAGTCTGCTCATCAACACCTCCAGCTCCATTTGAAGCCAAAAAATCTGATTTGCAGCACCTATTCAATATGCTGATTGGGTTTGGACCCTAGTCACATTGCGGAGTGCTATCGGCTCGCACATGCCATATGTGCTGGATTGCTGGCGCTCGGTATTGCCTGGCTCGTCACCTTCGAGGTCGCCGCCCCCCATCGACCGGGCGCTCTCGGACTGGTGGTTCGAGCATGCGAACCGTCCCGCTTCCGGTGACATCATCTTTGTCGATATCGACGGCGCCACGCTGGAGGCGGTCGGGGTGTGGCCCTGGCCTCGCTCGATCCACGCGGCGCTGATCGAAGAGCTGCTCGGCGCCGGCGCCGGCTACATTTGGCTCGACATCAATTTTTCGGCAGCCGGCTTCCCGGGCGGAGATGCGGCGCTTGCAGATGCGTTCGCCGCCTCCGGGCGCTGTGACTACGCATCGATCAGCTATCTGCGCAATCACGGGATCGACAAGCTCAAGATCGACGGCTCGTTCATCCAGCAGATGATCGAGGATGCGGAAATCGAGAGCATCGTCCTCGCCATCGTT
>NZ_RZMX01000055.1:0-166605 GCF_003992665.1 Pelagibacterium montanilacus | reverse complement strand
CCGTGCGATGGGCATGGCCGTGACCATGGAGGGAGTGGAAACCCGGGCCCAGCTCGAGCGGGCAACCCGCATGGGACCGGACGAACTCCAGGGCTATGCGCTGGCCCATCCGCTGGAAGAAATCGAGCTGCAGAGGCTGTTTCTGTCGACGAGGCTGAGCCGACCAGGCCTGTCGAGACCCTTTATTGCCGGTTGAGATCAGTGCTCTGGGGCCCGGGTGCCAGATGACTCCATGTCTACGACCTTGGAATGTTGCACCTCTTATCCGGCCTTCGAACGGATACCCGATACTTCCCCAGTCAGCTCTTCGGGTGGCCACTAGGCCGCTGAGGCGAGGTATCCAGACCGAGTAAGTCGCTAGGGCGCTGCGCCGGCAGGATATCCCCGAAGAGCGTCGGATCATGAGCCAGTGTTGCCAGGGAGCACTCATCGAGCACGGCGAGGAATGCGGCCGTTGCCCGTCCCAGCAGCCCGCGCAAGCCGCATCCGAAGGCGATCTTACACCCGCTGCAGTCCACGAGTTCGAACCCGTCCTCCATTTCCCGCACGATGGCACCGACGATGATCGCCTCGGCAGGGCGCGCTAGGCGAAGTCCGCCCGTGCGGCCTCGGACACTGGTGACAAAACCAGCCCTGACCAGCTTGTGGGCCACTTTGGTGAGGTGATTGTGGGAGATCTTGTAGAACCCCGATATCTCCGACACCGAGCAAAGCCGGTCGTGATGTCCCGCAAGGTAGATCATAACCCTTAGGGCGTAATCGGTGTGCAGCGTCAGGCGCATCGCGCTCTCCAAAATGTCGCAGGGCATTACATGTATCGTTCTTGCATGTTTTTCAATCTTGATACATGTATTTCCGGCGCATGTTTAAACGGAGTGTCAGATGCCCTTGGATGAGTCGGCCCTACGCTGCCTCGTGGAGCGGTTTTACGAGCGCATTCGCGCAGATGAGATGCTGTCTGGCATATTTGCTGATCACGTAACGGACTGGGAGGCACATACCGCTCGGTTGGTCGATTTCTGGTCGTCCATCATGCTCACGTCCGGACGCTACAAGGGCAATCCTCATGCTGCGCACCTGCCCTTCGTCGACAGACTGACTCCGGAACTGTTCAATCACTGGCTCAAGCTCTGGAGCGAGACCGCACGCAGCTCGCTGGACGAAGAGGCTGCAAGGCAGCTCGAGGAAAAAGCCGAGCGAATTGCGCGAAGTCTTCAGGCAGGGCTGCTGTTTCGCCCTGAGCGCTGCGCTCCGACAAAAACGTCCGCACCCCTCCTCCCCGGTCAACACTAGAGGCGACCATGACTGCCCCACTCATCCCCCACGATCTGGCGCACCCACGCGCTACTGCAAGACACGCACCATTCCTTGCCGTGATGGGTGCCCTGATGCTGAGCCTGGTTCCCACTGCAGCCCAGGCGCACGTCAAATGGTTTGCACCCTATATTGTTGAGGCCTCTCCGGCGCCGCTCATCGACACGGTCACGAACGCCTGGTTCTGGCTCGCCATAGGCCTCGTTCTGGTCTTTTTCGTCGGCACGAGAGTTCTCGAAACCCGTCGGCCCGGAGCCGCGGCGCTAGACATCATGGACCGGGCAACCGATCCGCTCTGGAACCGACTGGACGACTTCATGCGCGTTGTCATCGGCGCGTTTTTCGTTGCCATCTTTGCAGTCGGCGGTGTCTATCTGACCCCCGACTTGCAGACACCGGCGGAATGGGTCTCCTGGCTTCAGCTTCTCATCGCCTTCGGCGTCTTCTCGAAGCGCACCATGCCATTCTCGGCTGCGGGCATCATCGTGTTATGGGTGCTTGCCCTGCGGGACTATGATCTCTTCCACTTGCTCGACTACCTGGCACTCGGTGTTGCAGTGGCTGCCTATCTGGTCCTGGCGGCATCAAACAATGAAAATTGGCGCAAGCACAGGTTCGAGGTCCTGCGTTGGGGCGTGGCCATCGCGCTGATGTGGTCGAGCCTTGAAAAGTTCGCCTACCCGGAATGGTTCTATCCATTGGTGGCAGAAAAGCCCTTCCTGACTTTCGGCATGCCCCGCGATGTGTTCATCCCGATGGCAGGCGTCGCCGAGTTCACGATGGGCTTTGGCTTGCTCTGGACGCCGCTTGTCCGGCGGCTCTCGGCTGTGGCACTGTTCATCATCTTTAACGCAGCGGTGTATCCGTTCGGTCGCATCGATCTCGTGGGGCACGCGTTGATCATGGCCATCATCGTCGCCATAGCTGCAGACCACACGCGCGAGTTGCACTTTCTGCCCGCCATTCGGCGTGCTGTCGCTGGCGTGCCCGCGGCATTGGGAGCGGTTATCCTTATCTTTGCGACAGGCTATTGGGGCCTGCATCTGGCCATTTACGGTGCAGACGGACCGGCACGGTCCGAAATAGCCGAGATGACCACGCACACACCGAATGCGGAGCACCCGCACGGGCAGGTAGCGTCAGAACCATTCGTCGAGAATCCCGAAGCAATGGCCGCCTTCATGGCAACGATGGATACGATGCACGGTCCGATGATGGAAGGCATGCAGCATCCCGATCCCGACGTCGCATTTATGCAAGGCATGATACCTCATCATCAGGGGGCGATAGATATGGCCGAGGTGGTGCTGCAATACGGCAGCGACCGTGAAGTGCGGGCGCTTGCCCAGCATGTCATTGCCGAACAGCGGATCGAGATCGGACAGATGCGCAGGTGGTTGGATATCCGCGCAGGAAACCAGAACTGACGGCCTGCTCTCGCCGTCACACAGTCGGCATGCCGTGCAGCGGCATTCGGCCTGATCTCGAAACGGCGACAACCCGAAGCTTTCGTAGTATGCAGTGGCCGGTGTCGTCTCAGCACCGGCCGCTACCAATAGGCCTTGTCCGACGCCCGGATGACAAACAGCTGCGACCGCATTCTCCATTGCACTATCGCACTGAGCTCACCCCGAAAATGGGACACTGACTTAAGTTTCAAATTGTTGTCCGCTGGTCCTCGACGATGAAGTTCAGACGTGTCGAAACGCAAGCCGCATTCGCCCTGGGTGCACTGAAAGGCAAAGAGACGATATCGATCGGAGTTGGCGAGCCGGTTCGGTATCCACCCGACCATGATCCACTAATGGAAACGGGCGCTGTTCGACCGGGCAGCGGGTGTGTTCGAACGTGGCGGGCGCCGAAAGCCTGAGGTTGACGCCAAAATCGGAGCTCTGGCCGTCGCCAACGATGCTCCGCGTAGGACTTACGCGGGCGCACAGCGGCCTTCAATCGGCCCTTGGCGGCAAATCGCCTGCCGTGATCTATTGTCAGTGCATTGAGAAAACCAACGCAACCAGCATGCCTAGCCGGTAGCTCAATTTACACCGAGATCTGTCCAGCGATTGGCAGTAGATCATTGAGGCTGTTATGGAATCCCAACTCGATAGGCCGATGATCCTCACGGGACTAACCTTCATCGGCATGCTCAGCAGTGTTCTCGCGATGTGGCCCATTAGCCATCAAACTGCCGAATTCGCTCACGCTGGAGGTATTCTCCTCGTTTACCTAGCCGGCGGTTTGCCAGCAGGCTGGCGAGCGCTGGTCGCGCTTTGGTCGGATCGAACCCTGGATATCGACCTTCTTATGGTCGTTGCGGCGGCCGCGGCCGCCGCTGTAGGAGCTCCATTCGAAGGCGCAGTTTTGCTTACCCTCTTCAGCATCTCGACCACTCTGGAAGAGCGAGCCCTTGGCCGTGCCAGGCGCGCCATCGAGGCGCTGATGAAGTTGCGCCCGGAGACAGCGACTCGCGTTGCTCCCGATGGCACAGTATCGGAAATCTCGGCTGCCGAACTCATGGTTGACGATGTCGTGATATTGAGACCAGGAGCCCGAGTTCCAGCTGACGGGATCATCGCCAGTGGAAGCAGTTCGCTCGATGAGGCGCATATCACCGGCGAATCCGTTCCCGTTGCCAGGCACGCCGGCGCTCAGGTCTTTGAGGCTACTGTCAATCTAGATGGCGTTCTAGAGGTCAGGATCACCAAAACGGTCGAAGAAAGCACGGTTGCTCGCATGATCGCGCTTGTGACCGCCGCACAAGCGGCCAAAGCGCCTTCCGAACGCTTCAGTGAATGGTTCGGCCAACGATACACCGTCGTTGTGATGACCGGCGCCACACTGGCTTTTTTTGTTCTGTATTGGCTGGGGCGCGACTGGGAAGAGGCACTCTACCGGTCAGCGACGCTCTTGGTAGCGGCAAGCCCTTGCGCTATCGTGATATCGGTGCCCGCGGCGATCCTTTCGGCCCTGTCGGCGGCCGCACGTGGTGGAGTGCTTTTCAAGGGTGGGGCTGCACTGGAAACGCTTGCAGCCGTGGATGTTTTCGCCTTTGACAAGACTGGCACGCTTACGACAGGCAGAGCCACGGTAGAAAGGATGGTGGCGCTTGACGGAGATACTCGGGGTTTCCTGTCGATGCTCTCGGGTCTAGAAGCTCATTCGGAACATCACAGCGCGGCGGCAATACGCAGGGAAGCGACCCGCCAGAATCTAGCCCCCAAGCGCGTGACAAACGTGATCACGCGACCCAGTGCCGGAATTGTCGGAAGCAGCGATGGGGCTCAATTGTGGGCTGGCAATTCCCGTCTTGCCGAGCAGATGGGCGCCTCCATTGATCACCGACAGCTGCGCGAGTTGGCTGCAGATTCCAACTCTGTCATTTACGCCGGCGAGGGTTCCCGGGTGCTCGGAGCTGTCACAGTCGCCGACCAGGCACGCGCGACGTCAGCCTCGGCGATTGCAGCCCTTCGAGCGGGAGGTGTCCGTAAGATCTTGATGATGACAGGTGATCGCCGACCAGTTGCCTTGCGGATAGGTTCGGAAATCGGACTGGAGGAGAAAGACATCCATTCCGAGATGCTTCCCGAAGACAAGGTGGA
Organism: Pelagibacterium montanilacus; assembly: GCF_003992665.1. Classification (GTDB taxonomy): domain Bacteria; phylum Pseudomonadota; class Alphaproteobacteria; order Rhizobiales; family Devosiaceae; genus Pelagibacterium; species Pelagibacterium montanilacus. Next base: position 161,692 of record NZ_RZMX01000055.1, on the reverse strand, counting down.
AATGGTTGGCAAATACGCGGCTTCTGGAAAAGTGGCTTTCGTAGGAGATGGCGTGAATGACGCTGCTGCGTTGGCCAGGGCCGATGTGGGAATCGCCATGGGCGCCGCAGGTTCGGACGTTGCTTTGCAGGCAGCCGATGTGGCGCTTTTGTCGGAGGACATGGGACGACTTTCAGAGGCACATCGACTGGCACTTCGAACCGCTTCAATCATACGGCAGAACCTCACCCTGGCGATCGGAGCGATGGTTATACTCGTATCGGGTGCCTTGATTTTTGAGCTGCCGCTGCCTTTGGCGGTGATCGGCCACGAGGGCGGAACGGTTCTCGTGGTGCTCAACGGCCTCCGTTTACTGAGCGATCCGATCCGGCGAATTGGCTGAGCGATGCCGTAGAGGGCGGCAACTGGATGCCGCGCGACGTCTATCGCATTGCCTATTGCCGCTATATGCATCGCCGGCGCTCACTTCCGCCCACCCAGCGATGTTTCCCATGGCTACATTTGCCTTCGGACCCGTTCCCCAAGTGTCCCGGTGATCATGCTGCCCCTACTGAAGTAAAGCATCAACCTATCGCAGGGTGCTGGAACTGCGCGGCGGTCGCGTCATCTGCCGAGCGAAGCCCCCCCCCCCCGCCAAGTTGTATAGAAGCAGCCACAGTGCGGAGGCCCGACTCGCGTTGGCACACTAGTTCTGAGTTTGATCATGCGAACCTGCCTGGTTCCGGCCACTCTCTCCATAGATCCACACCATCCTGTCCAGCAGCCAAAGCTTGGACAACATGGCAACGGCAAGACCGGTCGTTGTCAGCGCCAAATCCAACAGCGCCAGGCCGACGAGTAGCAGAAGTGTGCCGATGGTCGTTGCTATGGTCAGAGTTCTGATCACCGGCGCATGATGGAGCAGTTCTGGACGTTTCGAGCGATTTAGCCATATGCGCTCGCCCAAAACGCCCTTTGACATCCAATTTTCAGTAGACTCAGGCGGCGGAAACAGCCGCGGGTTCAACCACGTCCAAGCTAGCACCACCGAGAAAGGAATTAGCATCCACCATCCGATCCAGACACGGCTCCAGATAGCAAGGGCGAGCAGTGGCAGGATCGACAACCGCGACCATCCACTCCATGGATTCGCATGCCTTGCCCAGACTTGAGCGTCCATAGCCATTAAGCGCTCTGGATCCAGACCCCTCATGTTGATCTTCCAATCCTGTGGATATGCACTATAGCGAATTTGGCGGGCCTCTGGCAGCTCCTTTGACCGCGCGCTCGGCCATGCCCATACCTCGGCACGCGCGCATTATGCTGTGCCTTCATATCGACAGCCAAGGCGAGGATCTCACATGAAGCCTTCATTAGGAGCGACTCGGGCACTCTTCGGCGACGTCGGCGTTGTCTTCAGCGTCTCGGCCGGACTGATAATTCTGTTCGTAGCTGTGACAGCTTTGGCGCCTGCAGCTGTAGGGCAGGCCGCGCAAACCATATTGGACGCAACGGCGGCAAACCTCGGGTGGACCTATCTCTTGGTCATCACCGGGTTTGTCGGATTCGTGCTCTATCTGGGCCTGTCCAATATGGGCCTTATCCGCCTGGGGGCCGAAGACGAACCAGCTGAGTTCTCCTTCTCCAGCTGGTTGGCGATGATATTCTCCGCAGGGATGGGCGTCGGGCTGGTCTTCTGGGGCGTTGCTGAACCCATCATGCATTTCAACGACCCGCCTCCAGGGACCAGCCTTTCGCGCACAACTGACGCGGCCCAAACCGGGATGACCTACGCATTTTTCCACTGGGGACTTCACCAGTGGGCGAATTTCGCTCTGGTTGGACTGGCCATCGCCTATGTTCGATTCCGACACAACAGCTTTGGTCTGATCAGCGAAACGCTCAGACCGCTCTTGGGTGAACGGGTCGACCGAGGTTGGGGGAAGGCGATCGACACACTTACGGTCGTCTCAACCGTATTTGGCGTAGCCACAACGCTTGGGCTCGGAGCGCTGCAGATCAACAGTGGCATTTCTCGTGTGACCGATATCGGGTTTGGTTTCCCCGCACAGTTTGCCATCATAGCGGTCGTTGGTGGACTTGTGGTGCTCTCGGCCTTGACGTCACTCGACAAGGGCCTGCGCGTGTTGAGTAACCTCAATATGGTGATCGCCGGCCTACTCCTTTTGCTTGTGCTAGCGTTCGGCCCAACGGCCTTCATTTTCGGCGTGATGACCCAAACGCTGGGTGAGTATCTAGGCAATGTAGTTCAGATGAGCCTCGTAACGTCCCCGTTTTCCGATGCACAATGGGTCGAGCAATGGACAATGTTCTATTGGGCATGGGGCCTCAGCTGGGCGCCTTTTGTGGGGAGCTTCATCGCGCGTATCTCACGCGGGCGCACCATACGTGAGTTCGTGCTCGGTGTGATGATCGTGCCTGTGGCACTCAGCATGCTGTGGTTCTCGGTGTTCGGCGGCGCTGCCATACACTCCGAGCTCTTTTCCGGAACAGGCATTGCCGATGCCGTGGCCGATGAAGTCCCATCCGGTCTCTTCGTCCTGCTTGACGAACTTCCGCTCAGCGGTCTGCTTACCATTGCGGCGATGGTGTTGGTATGCCTGTTCCTGGTCACCTCAGCGGATGCGGCAACGTTTGTCCTTGGCATGTTCACGTCCAAAGGGGTTTTGAATCCGACGACGGCAGTCCGCGTCCTTTGGGCGGGTCTGCAGCTCATGGTGGTGGCAGTGCTTTTGCTCACTGGCGGACTGGAGAGCTTGCAGACCGTTTCGATCATCGCCGCTTTCCCATTCATGCTGTTGATGATCCTGATCGCTGTCGCACTGTTTCGGGACCTTGCACTTGAGGTTGCAACGAAGAACGAGACCGATCGCCTGCTGGCGTTGCGCATCGAGCGCCTGTTGCTACGCGACGACGAGCGCGAAGCCGCAAGGCAAGCCGAAGATGAGGTTCATCCCAGCGCGCCAGAAGCCCAACTCGAACGTGTTGAAGTGGGCACTGATAGTGGGCAGCATTCATGAGCGGCCAATGGGGCCCGGCGCTAGAAGGGAAAAACGAGGGGAACGAGCGCCAGTGCTACCGCCATCGTTATCGCCACCAGAGGAGTGCCAACCCTCAGGAAATCGGTGAAGCTGTATTGACCAGGGCCGACGACGAGGGTGTTGACCGGGGACGAGACTGGCGTCATGAACGCCGCCGATGCGGCGAGCGCTACCGTCATTGCAAACGGATAAGGGGACGCGTCCAGAGATCCAGCGACAGCGAGGGCCACAGGAGCCATCAGCACCGCTGTTGCTGTGTTCGATATGAACAGCCCCAGCAAGGCTGTGGCCAAAAAGATCGCAGCCAGGATTAAATGGGGGCCCGCCGTCCCTGCTGTGTCAACCAGGATCCCTGCAGCGATCTCAACCCCGCCTGTTCGTTGAAGAGCGATCGAGAAGGGCAGCATGCCAACGATCAGCACCAGGCTCTGCCAATGGATTGCGCGATAAGCGCTCTTGAAATCGACGCAGCCGAAGGCACCCATCATGAGGCAGGCAACTAGCGCAGCGGTCAAATTATGAACCGTCCCTGTTGCCATCAATGCGACCATCACTCCAAGTGCTGCTAGCGCAAAGGGGGCCTTGCCCGTTGCGGGCAGAACATCGTCGCTTTCTCGCGGCAGCCCAAGAACAATGAGATTGGTGAAATCTCCCTGCAGTCGCCGTATGGCTCTCCATGGCCCTATCACAAGGAGTGTGTCGCCCAGAGCCAGTGGCTCGGCCGTGACTTGGCCCACCGCCGCCTGCATGCCGCGCTTTAGACCGATTGCGGTGAGGTCATAGGTGCTGCGGAAACCAGCCTCGACCACGGTCTTGCCCAAGAGCTCTGACCCTGCAGGGATCATGAGCTCAGCCATTCCGATGTCCTGCGCGTAATCAGTGTAGTAGGCGGTCGAAAGCGGCAGGCGTTGAAGATCGTATTGGGCTGCCAGCGCGCCAACATCAGCGGCGGCACCTTGAAGATCCAGCAACAGAACGTCTCCAGACCTGAGCTGGCTGTCAGCTCGAGGACGTAGCAATTGCCGAGACATTGGCGTTCTGCGCTCGATCGCCAGCACATTCAGCCCGGCGCTGGAGCGCAAGTTGATTTCTCCAAGTGTTCGACCGGCCAGTGACGATCGGGCGCCGATCCGCAATCGATGCTCGCGACCGGCTAAACCATATTCAGCAATCCAACTCGCGAACTGAGGCGCTGGAGTCACGGGTGCATCTGCACTGGGAGCGAGAAAGCGACGAGCAAACAACATATAGCCTATGGCTAAGAACAGCACCGGAATGCCGAATGGCGTGAATGCGAAAAAGGTAAACCCATCAGCTCCGCGACGCTCCAGCTCCCCATGCACCACCAGGTTAGGAGCCGTTGCGACCAGCGTCATCATCCCCGAGATCAGCGCGGCCACAGATATCGGCATCATCAGTCTTCCTGGGCTGGTCCCAGCGCGAGCGGCGATACGAAGTGCAATGGGAATGAATATCGCTACGACGCCGGTCGAACTCATGACCGAGCCTACTGCGGCAACGATGATCATCAATAGAATGATCAGCCGCGCCTCGCTGCGTCCTGCCCGAACTGCCAGCCAATCGCCGAGCTTTTGAGCGATGCCGGTCCGGACCAAGCCTTCTCCGATCACGAACAACGCCGCAATCAGAACGATGTTGGGATCGCCGAAGCCGGTTAGCGCTTCTTCGACTGAAATGATCCCCGTCAGCGGAAGCGCGACGACCATGATAAGGGCGACACCGTCCATCCGAGGGCGATTGAGAACAAACATCATAATCGCCGCACACAGCAGCAAAAGCACAATTGTAAGATCACTGACGATCACAGAAACGCTCCCAGAGCGAATGATGATTTTGTGAGTGTGAATCGGGACGCGCAACGGTGACAAGCCCAGCACGCCAGTTGCTGAAGTATCACCCGGAATCGGTTCACGTTCCCCCAGCTCCCCAATGTTCGGGCGCTATATCGAAGTCATCACTAAACGAGAACGCGAAAGGCTCATGATGACCTCGAACCAGCCGGCTGGCCGGCCCTATGCCCACACGGCGCTCGTGCGCTACCTCGATCGGCGCATCCTCGAACTCAAACCTCGCAAGAGCCAGGCGGAGATCGGCACCGAGACTGGCTTCATCCAGCCCAACATGGTCGCCATGATCAAGCGCGGCTCGACCAGGCTGCCTCTCGACCGCGTCGCGGCACTCGCCCAGGCGCTCGAATGCGACCCGGCCTATCTGTTGCTTCTGGCGCTGGACCAGCACGGCATGCGGGGAGCGGCATACGACGAGATCTTCGGGCGGATCGTCACCCGCAACGAGATGACCTGGATCTCCGAACTGCGAGTGCTCTCCGGCCAGAGCGATCCCAGGCTGACCTCGAAGGGACGGGCGGCATTGCGCTCGGCGTTCGGACTGTGAGGAGGTCGATGACGGAGATCACCGAGGAAGAATGCGCGTGGCTCGAGTTCCTTCGTATGATCGGCGGCGGCAGCGTGCCGAGAGTGACGTTGGCGGCAGTGCAGGCCCTGCGCTCATGTCATGGGGCCCGTAAGGTGTCTGCGTCGATGGTAGAGGGGCCAAACGAGCAAGAGGTCCTCCGGCTTGGTCCCCGGGGGAGAATCGCAACGTGATGGCAGTGTTGAAGCTTCGCTCGACAATCTGGCAGGGTCTCTGCACTGCTTCAGCCGCATTGAGGCACCTTCTCGGTTTCGAGCAGGTGGTCATCGTGATGATCGACGCGGACAACATCGACCCTGCTCTTGTTCCGACGGTCCTTCTGGAAGCCGGTTCGATGGGTGCCATTTCTGCCAAGCGCGCCTACCGCTCCGGCGAGTCCCAGAAATGGCGGCAAGTTGCGGTCGAGCATGCCCTCGACCTGCGTGTCGTGGCCAATGCTGTTCCCCGCAAGAATAGTGCCGACATCGCACTGGCGATCGAGGCCGCAAGCGTCGTCGCACGAAGACGTCGCGGTATCCTTTGCGTTGCAAGTTCGGACACCGACTTCATCCATCTCGCGCACCACGCCCGGTCTATGGGCTGGACCTATGTGGGCTGCGGTGCAGCCGATGGTAATGAAGCCCTCCAACGAGCCTGCACTCGGTTCATCCCGCTCGAAAGTCCGACCAGGGATCGGGGTGCGAGACGTCGCGCCCGAGAGCGACGCCAGAAGGCTGTGCAGGCCCGGATCGTGCGCCTGATCCGAGGGCTCGCGGACACTTCTGGGTGGACATCGGTCGAAAAGCTCAGGGAACATCTCAACACCCACTACGAGGGGCCCAATGGGCGGCCGATCAGCAGGACCCATATGCGCCGCCTATTGGACCGCATCGAGATCGTGGAATTGAGTGGGCCGCGCGGTCGGCGGGCGAGATTGCGCGCGTAGCACGGGAGAGGCTTGCCGTTAACGCTCATCCTGCGTGTCGCTCCGGAAAATGGTGCCCAATTGGAGCTCGCTGCCTGAGGCGGGTTCGAGAACGATCTCGATTGGCGCCAACATGGAACTCGCCGTTTACCGACGTATGCTAGAGGTATCTCGTCACGGGAAGATATCGGACATGGACTGGCTTTCTGAACGGCATCTTGCAGGAGCAGTGCTCGACGCTTTGACGGCGAGCATCTGTATCGTTGACCCCAACGGGGACATAGTGGCCGTAAACCAGGCTTGGCGGCGCTTTTCCCATGAGAATGGTGGCAAGGGCGGCTATGTCGGCGAGAATTATCTGGACGTGTGCAAACGTGCCACGGGAACTGGCGCTGATGCGGCTCATCGCTTCGGTCGGAATGTCGAGGATGTGCTTGCGGGCAGGCGAGACAGGTTCGAAACAGAATATCCCTGCCACGCGCCCAGATTGCGACGATGGTTTCTGGCTCGGGTTGTCTGGGTGCATCCAGCTGGGAACGAAGTTGATGACCATAAGGGGCGTTTTGCGGTCATCTCGCACCAGGATATTACGACCCGCAAGCTCCTTGAGTTCGAACTCAAACGCCTCGCGGAGACTGACGAACTCACTGGGCTCAAGAACCGGAGGAAGTTCCTCGAGCGCACCGGCAAAGCATTGGTCCGGCTCAGGCGCGATGGCGTGCCCGCAAGCATGTTCATCATCGACCTCGATGACTTCAAAGCGATCAACGACACCCATGGGCATGCCGTTGGCGACCAGGCCCTGTGTTATGCTGCCGATCAGCTGAAGAGATCCACGCGACGCGGCGATCTTCTGGCACGCATTGGCGGGGAGGAATTTGCAGCCCTGCTGCCAAATACCGATGAGTGGGGTGCTGTCATGGTGGCGGAGCGTGCACGCAGCGCGCTGGCCGCATCGCAGGCCGCAACCGACGCTGGCCCTCTTCGTCTGACTGCCAGCATCGGGGTGACGGTTCTTCAAACTGACGACCGCGGCCCTGATGCCGCGCTTGGGCGCGCCGACGAAGCGCTATACCGGGCCAAGGACGAAGGACGAAACTGCGTCCGAGCGAGTTCCGCCAGCCTGAGCTCGCCGGCACTCGCATGATCGTTCCGTGAGCGTCATACTGCCTTCTCGATATTGCGGGCAGAGGGGCGGCCCTCTGGTGCCGAACCAGCTGAATGCTGCTATCAGACTTCAATCGAGAAGATGAGCGGCCGAGTATCCGGGGGGATTGGCGGTAGCGTTCCTCCGCTACCAAAATTTCCTATATATTGCAGGTGCTTGATCTGACCATTCGGCGATGCGCGTGCGCGCGTTGGGAGGGGGTCAGACGGTTGACCAGTCGACAAAGCAGGCGTTGGCGGTGAAGTCGATGGCCATGTCGAGGGGGAAGACCGAGGCGAAGCTGGCCTGGAGTTCGACGGCGACGGCGTTGGGCAGGCCGTCGCATTCCACGCCGGTCTCGAGCCGCATGGTATCGGTGTCGAGCGATACCGCACGGCCCGCAGCGGTGGCGATGGCGAAGCTGCGAGAGTCGGCGAGGGAAAATCCTTCGGCGCCGCATTCGAGCTGGCCGACCCCTATGCAGCGCGCGGTCGCGGTGGCCACGTCATGGAGGGCTTCGCGCGTCCAGTAAGCGCGCGCGACCTCGATGGTGCCAAAGACGATGAGCAGGAACGGGGCGATCAGCAGAGCGAACTCCACGGCTGCGGCGCCCCTCGTGTCGCGGGCAAGCGCGTTGAGGCGGACCATCACTGGAGCGTCACCACGGTGCTGACGGTCATAGCCCCTTCCTCCACCAGACCATAGCCCAGAAACAGCGGCGAATAGGGCAGGGCCGCGGAGAGCTGGACGAACTGCCCCGCCCGTCCGCCATCGGCACAGACCGAACCGCATGTGACGGCGGCGCCCCAGGAAAGGGTGCCGGCATTGGTTGTCGGGCAGTGGCATTGGGTGAGCGGCCCGCCCGCCGGCTGGTACGAGCCGTCCGCATAGGTGACCGACGAGCCGTTGTTGAAGGTCGCGGTGCCGGTGGTGCGGTCCCCGGCACCCGAGACGATCATGCGCAGGGCCGTCTCCCCAACCCCCAGGGCCGTGCCCGGCTCCATGTCCTGACTGCTGGCCAGCACATAGGAGGTGGCGCCCGAGACAGCGGTTTCGAGCTGGGCGCGGGTGTAGACCAGCGTGCCGAAATCGACGATCGCCGCCAGAAGGGCGAGCATGACCGGGGCGATGAGTGCGAACTCGACCGCCGAGACGCCCTCCTCGCGCTTGAGCAGATCGGCGCGCGTCCCGATCATTGGACGAGGACGATCCTGCTGTCGCCGCCGCCTCCCCCGCCGCCGCCGCGCGCGGTCAGGCAGTCCGAGGCCGCCGACGCGCCGCCCGAGAGGTCGATGCGCGAACCGATCAGTTGCAGGCATTCGTCGCCCGCACCAGACAGGCCCGCGCCGCCGCCCATGGCGATCGGGCTGGTGGGGAAGTAGAAGGCGCCCGAGATGCGCGCGCCGCTGGCGCCCTGGACGAGGCTGGCGCCCTGGGTGCGTCCATTCTGGGGGCCGATGACCGCGAGGCCCATCAGCGGGCCGGAGGTGGGGGCCTTGAACAAGACGTTGGAATAGCCCGCCGCGATGCAGAAGGACGTGGACGCGCACGAGCCGCTGGTCGTGCCCGAAAGGCCCGAAAGCACCACGGTCACATCCTCGGCGTGCACGCTGACCGTCGAGCCGCCGCAACTGGCCGAGCCGCCGCCCGAGGCGCCCAGGAGGAACGATCCGTCCACGGTGTAGACGCCCGCGCCCAGAATGACGGCGCCCGAAGCCAGGAAGCTGCCGGCTATGTCGTGATTGGCTGAAGCGCTGACGATGAAGCACGAGCCTCCGCCGCCGCCATTGACGTGCCCGCGGATGGTGAAGGCGTTCTCGCCGGCAAGCGCATCGCCCATGGTGGTGCGCGACCCGCCCCCGAGCACGATGGCATTGCCGTTGTCGGGCGCGCCGAGCTGGAAGGTGTTGGTGGTGCCGGCGCCGAGCTGGAGCTGGGTGGCGGAATGAAACCCGGCGCTCAGGATGAAGTTGCTCGGTCCGTCGAAGGTCAGCTCCGAGCTGGCGCATATGCTGTGCCGGCCCTGATTGCCCCAGTTGCACCCCGTGTCGTTGGGGCCCACGACATAAGTGCCCTTGCCAAAGCGGGTGCGGGTGCCGCCCGACGTGTTGATGCCGCGCGCGATCGTATAGTGCCCGTCCCCGAAGGTGATCTGCGCGCTGCCCGACACCGTGATGCCGCCATTGAAGGTGTAGCGCTTGGTGGCCGCGCTGCCGGTGTTGAACTGCACCGTGATGTTGGCGTCCACGATCAGGGGGCCGAAATTGTGCTCGGCCTGGCCGGCCGGACAGGTGACGGTGTAGCTGGGAGCCGACCCGGCCAGCGAGCAGCCCGCCGAAGCAAGGCGCGTGGTGAGGTTGGCATCCTGGCCCCAGCTGAAGCGCAGCTCAGGGCCGTTGGGGACCGCGGGGATGGTGATGGCCGGCATGGACGCGACAGCCGCAAGGCGACCGCTGAGCGCTGCGACCGTGGCATCGCCCGCCAGCGGATCGGGCGTGGGCGCCTTGTTGATGGTCCCGGCGCTGCCATCTGGCGAGCGGATGCCGCCGCATGGGTTGGTGGGGGCGGTCGTATCGTAGTTGACTTCCACGGCGGTGATCGAGGTGCCGCAGGGCACCCGGAGCGTGCTGTTGGAGGAGACCGAGCAGTTGACCGCGCTCACGCTCGTGCCGCCCGAGAGGGTGACCCCGGTCTGGGCGGGGTCGAGCGCGACGATGCAGCCGGGCGTGCCGGCCGAGCCCGTGGTGCCGATGGCGGCAAAGGAATCGGCGGCGACGGTCAGCATGGGATTGGCGCCCAGGGCGCGGCCCAGGATGATGCCTTGCCGGGTGGCGATATTGACCCGCACCGCGTCCCCGGTGCCGCGGGGCGAGGCGACGATCTCAGCGGTTACGGCATCGGCGGGGAGCCCGTTCTGGAGCGCGATCCGCCTCACCGTGGCGTCGAGTTCGGCCTCGGAGCTTGTCGCGGAATACTGGATCGCGCCGGCAAAGGCGGCGATGTCGGCGACGCGCTGGTTCTGGGACCGGGTGACCAGCCCATAGCCATATTCGATGGCCAGCGCTCCGCTGCCCAGAAGCACCGGCAGCAACAGTGCGCCGATGATCACGAAATTGCCCGCCTCGTCCCTGCCAAAACGGCGGGCCGTGCCGAGCATGCGCATGGCCGATTTCGTTGCGCGGCGCGCCAGTTTCAAAGTGTCCATCTGCGTCCCCGATGCGCTCCCGGCGCGCCAAATCAATGCAAGTCGCGTCAGACCAAGGCACACCCTCGCAAATAAACGTAAGCGCCCCCTTAAGCGGCGTCTTGAGATTGACTGCAGGGCCGTAACCTGTGGGACCGCCGGGGATGTGGAAAAGGTGGCAAGACCATGGCTTTTGAGGGGCGGGGTGGAGAGGGAAATCTGGCGGGTTCCCCGCGATTTATCCGGCCTGGCCTTAATTCCACCAGGTGTTGCCCAAATGTCACCAATGAATCGACAAGTTTGTCGAACGAGCTTGGAGTGTTGTCGGGCAAGGTTTCGTTAACAAGTATGGCGGTACCGCTGGGAGTCGCAACACACAACACATGATTCGGTCGGGCCACAATATGCGCAAAGCATCCGCCGCCGCCACAATGGCGCTTCTTCTCGCGAGCGTAGCCGGCTGTGCCACGCTCGAAAGTTCGCAAGGGGTATCCACCCAGGCGAGCGCAGATCTCAACAGCTGGTCGAGCGATGTCGACAAGCAACTGGCCGAAATGAATGCTTCGGGTACGGTATCGTCCTATGCATCGCCCGGTCAGGTGCTCGACGATCGTCCGGTGATCGGGATCGGCGAATTGTACCGCACGGGCCTCTCCAGCAATCACAGGATTGCCGCGGCCTCCGCGCAGGTTCAGGCGGCCGATGCCGAGCTTGCCAACGCCGCGCTGCGGTTTTTTCCGTCGGTGACCGGCCGGGCCTCGATGACGGGGACCTATCAGGACATCATCGATTCCGACAACCAGGTTTTCCAGCAGGGCGAGGCCTATTACGAGACCTCGAACGTGGCGCTGGAAATGCGCATGCCGATCGTGAACATCGAATCGGTGTTCAACGCCCGCAAGACCGCGGCCGCCCGGCGCAAGAGCTATGTCGAATATATCGACACCGCCCAGACCTATGTGCGTGACCTGGTCCTTGCCTATGTGGACGTGGCCGAGGCCGATGCGGTGCTCGTGGAATATCGCGATCGCGTGCGGCTGTTGTCCAATCACGTTGCCGGCGAGCGCCAGCGCAGCGCGGCGGGATCGGGAAGCCCCGAGGCGGTAAAGCGCTACGAGCAGGAGCTTGCCAATGCGCGCTCCCAGCTCACCTTGCAGGAAACCCGCCGGGAAGTGGCGCTCTCGCGCATCCGGGAGCTGACGGGGGAAACCGTGGGCGGGGTCAAGGGGCATGTGGATCTGGCGGCCCTGGCGCTGCCGAGCCCGGACGCTTCCACGCTGACCAATCTCGCCCTGCGCAACAATGCCCGCTACGCAGCCAAGCGCTACGAGCTCGAAGTGTTCGACGACGAAGTGCGCCGTGCGGCGGCGTCCGATTTCGGGCCGACGCTCGATGCGTTCGGGTCCTACGAGTACGAGGATCGCGGCGGCAGCCAGTTCGGCGGCGGCGCGATCACCGTGCAGGGCGTGCTGGGGGTGGAGCTTTCGGTGCCGATCTTCAACGCGCGCGGCAATGGCTATCAGGTGACGACCGCGCGGGCGCGCAACCAGCAGATTTCGGCCGAGCTGGCCATGGTGCGCCGCGAGACCGAATCCTCGATCGCGCTGGCCTTGGGCAATTACATGCTGGCCCAGCAGCGCATCACCCATGACCGTGCCGCGGTCGGGGCGGGCTCGGGCCTGATTTCGCTCGTTGGCCAGCGGATCGATGCGGGCGGGGCCATCCAGGGCGAAGACCTCGAGGCCAAGCTCGATCAGGCCAGCTATCGCCGCCAGCTTGCGCAGGCCGAGTTCCAGCTTCTGCGCGAATGGATCACGATCAAGTACCTGGTGGGCGCCATCAGCGAAGCCGATATCGCGATCTTCGATGCGCGGAGCTAGGGGACACCGCGCCATGGTTTCCCTTTGCGCCGCCGCCCTTGGTGCCGGCAGTGCAGCCGGCGCGCTGGCCCAGTCCCCGGTTCCCGCGGACGTGGTTTCCTGCCTCGTTCTGCCCTGGGACGTGGTGGACCTGGCCGCGCCCGGTGACGGCATCGTGGCAGAGATGGCTGTGGAGCGCGGCGACGAGGTGCGCGAGGGGGAGCTTCTGGTGCGCCTGGCCGACCGGCTCCAGCTTGCCAACCTCGCGCTGGCCGAGGCGCGGGCGGCGGACACCAGCCAGGTGGATCTGGCCGAAATCCGGCTCGACATCGCCCAGAGTTCCTATGACCGGAACCTGCCGCTTTTCGAACGCCAGCAGGTGACCGGAGACGAGTGGGACCGGATCCGGGGGACGCGGGACCTGGCGCAGGTCGAGCTGGATGCGGCGCGCGAGGCAGGGGAGCTGGCCCGGATCGAGGTCGAGCGGGCCCAGGCCTCGCTCGAGCTCACGCGGGTCTATGCGCCCGCCGATGCGGTCGTGCTCCAGCGCGGGGTTTCTGTGGGCGAGACCACGGCCGGGGCGGTCCTGTTGCAGCTGGCGGTGATCGACCGGCTGCGCGTGGAGGTGTTTGCCCAGGCGCGCAGCTTTGCGGCCTGGCAGGAAGGCGAGACGATACCGGTGGCGGTCAACCTGCCCGAGCCGGCGCAGATCGACGCGCGGGTGCGCGCGGTCAATGCGGTGTCGGATGCGGGCACCGGGGTGATCGGGGTGCAGCTCGAGCTGGACAATGGGGACGGCGCCGTTCTTCCCGGCCAGCCCTGCACGCTGGCAGAACCAGTCAATTCCGGGCGTGAAGGTTAAGATGATTTTCACGGCCGTCAGAGCAGTTTTTTCAATGGCGGACGGGCGCCGGGCGATGCGTGCGGGATCCCTGGCGATTCCGCGGCAACCGGAATTCCGCATACTCGACCGATAGACAGGACGTAAGATCATGGTGCGCGCGCTGGTTGGGGAGTTCGAGGGCTACGGGCGGACCGAGGCGGATGATGGCTTTGGGGGGGCTCGGGTTCCGGCCAATGAGGACGCGCTGACGGCGACCGCAGCGCCCGCGCCCGATATCGCCATCATGCCGCTCGAGCCGCGCATCATGATGGACGCGACGCTCGATCTGGGGCTGGTCGAGTTTTTCGGAGATCAGGACCCGGCCGACACCATCGTCGACATGCTCACGCTGGCCAACCAGCTCACCGAGCAAATGGGCGCGTTTTCCGACGCGCTGGCCAGCCAGCTCGCCGACGCCATGGGCAGCGCCGCCGATCTGTTCGCGGGCGAAAACGACAACTCCTATCTGCTGGACGACGGCTCGAGCCTGGACGAGGCCTTCGCCTCGCTGCGGCTGCTGGGCGATGCCCTGGCCGACAGCATTACGGGCGGGATCGAAGATGATATCGAGGGCGTGCTCAATCTGGTGGTTGGGCAACTCCAGGACGAGTTCCAAGATCTGACGCAAACCAATTTCTCAGGACTGTCCGAGGACGAGCGCACTGCTATCTACAGCGCCGCCAATGAGGCGCTGGCCGGGCTCGATGCCAGCTCGATCTTCCAGGCGGACACCCTGTTCCGCTCGGTGCTGGAAATGTCGGAAGAGATGGCGATCTCGTTCGGCCTGCCCGGGGCGGACGACGAGCTGCCCTCCGGCGAGGCCGGAAACGAGCCCGATTACCTTTCCGATTCCGAGATCAGCAGCTACGCGGCGAGTCTGAAGACCGCCATGTTCGAGGCCATCGGCACCGGGCTGTCTTCGAGCGTTCCCAATTTCAATGCTGTGCTGACGCTCGAGAACATCTCGGACAAGGTGATTTTCACGCAGGGCGCCGACACCTCCGAGGTCGATGTCGAGATCGCCTTTGGCCAGATGCTTCCCGATCTGGAGGCGATCTTTGCCAGCATGGGGCTGACCGGCGAGACGGTCGATGGCTGGGACCTCATGCTCGATGGTCTCGCGGATATGAGCTTCGGGTTCACGATTTCGGCTGAGAGTGCTGGATCGCTGGGGGATGGCTACACCACCACGCTGAGCTTCGGGGATTTCTTCGCCACGACAGATGACGGGGAGAACCCTGTCGACGGGCTGCGCCTGGGGGGCGCGCTGGACGAGAGCTTTATCGAGGGGCTCGGCATCACCGCCGGGTTGTTCAGCGCCGAGGTGACGGCGATCGAACTGGCGCTGTTCGAGCTGGGCTTTGCCGAGAACGAAAGCATTTCGTTCTCTTTCTCGACCTCGGACTTCGTCGTGAGCACCGAAGCTGCGCTCGATGAACTGCTCGTGGTCTCGATTACCCAGGCGGGCGCAAGCGAAAGCGAGACGTTCAATCCCGACGCCGAGTATACGCTGGCGGCCATCGATTTCACCGCGACCATCGATTGGGGCCTGGGCGATATCCTCGAGGGGATCGACGAGGACGTTCCCCACAGCCTCGGGGTCGAGGGCACGCTGGCGCTGGCCGGCGCCGTCTCCGCTCCGGTTCTGGCCGTGAGCGCACAGGCCAAGGCCTTCGACCAGGATGGCGTCGAGATCGGGGTTTCCGAGGACGGCGACGAGGCACGGCTGGAAGCGCTGACGGACATGGTGCTCGGGCTGATGGACCTTGAGGGCGCCGATTTCATCAACGCGCTTTCCGATGCCGTGTCGCGGCTCGACATCATCTTCAATTCCAGCCTGTTCGACATCGAGCTTCCCTTCCTCGAGGATTTCGATCTCACCAGTCTCAACACGCTCTATCAGGAGCTTTCGACCGCCCTGCTGCGGCCGATGAATGTGGATCTTTCCATTCTCGGGCTCGCTGCGGGCAATGACACGTCGTCCGGCGGCGCCATCGTCATCGAGGCGCTTGCGACCGACTCCGAGACGGGCACGGTCCTCCCCGATCAGGAGAACGCCACGATCGCCTTCGATCTGGACATCACGATCGATGACGAGAGCAGGGCTTACGAGGTTTCACTCGACGTTCCAGAGGGCGGGTTCGCTTCGATGGACGCGCTGGCTGCAGCGCTGAAGGATGCGCTGGCCGGTGTGATCGTCGAGGACATCACCATCCCCAACCATGACGGGGACGTGACCCTCGCGGACATCTTCCAGGTCAGCGCGGTGCGCGGTGACATCGAGCTGCGCAGCAATATGGTCGACGGGTTCACCATCGCCGATGCGGGACCCGGGCCGAGCGCACGCGCGATTCTGGGGCTTGAGAGCGCCAACGATACGGCCAGCTTCGACCAGCCGCTGACCGGCACGCCGCTCGACGCGCTGACCGGCGATGGCTGGATGTCGCTCTACCAGATCAATCTCGACATCGTGCGCACGGTCACTTTCGACGATGACAGCGCGGAGACGGCAATCTATCGCACCTTCACGCTGTCGCCCAGCGACGGCGCCTGGACGGCCGAGGACCTGGCCGGACAGCTCAACGATTTGTTCGAGGCGGCCGGAATTACGATGTCCGCGATCGTAACCGAGGCGGGCGGGCTGGAGTTTACCGTCGTCGAGGAAGACGCCGAAGCGGCCTATTCCAAGGATGGTGCAGAAGTCGAGGACGTGGCGTTCCAGTTCTCGGTCGCCGGCGCCAAGGCATCGGTCGCGACGAGCATCGAAGCGCTGCAGGGCTTCGTCAACGAGGTGCTGGGCGAAGCCGTTCCCGGGGCAAGCCTTGCCTTTGATCTCGAGCGCGGGGACCTCGTCCTCGACCTGCCCGGGTTCAGTTTTGCGGGCAGCACCGAATTCAGCACACAAATCGCGGCGGCGCTTGGGCCCATCGCGGAAGTCGATATCCAGGCCGCGGTGTCGCTGGCGGCCCAGTTCGCCTTCGGGTTCTCGTTCGGCGTGGACCTTGCCGGGCTCTTCGGGGCAGAGGGCGAGGAGACGCTGAGCGACTTCATTTTCCTCGAGAACGTTGCGTTTTCAGCTGAGATCGACGGGGTCGCGGACGACATTTCGGGCGCCGGGCGGCTCGGCATCGTCGAGGTGGATATCGGCGGCGATGACACCAACCAGGTTGCGGTCGGGGCCCGATTCGATGCCGGTCTGGTCGGCGAGGACGGGGACGCGGGCACCTATTCCACGCGCATCGGGCTCGAAGAGCTCTTCGAGAAGGCCCGCAGCCTCGATGGCATCACCAGCATGGTGGGCACGCTCGATCTCGTGGGGACCGTCGGCGAGGACGGCGCTTTCGTGAACATTCTGCTCCAGGATGTGCGCGTGGGCGTCTCGGGGATCAATATCGGCATCGAGGAAACGGCGATCGAGAGCGTCGAGGCGAGCCTGTTCGACATCTTCGCGCCGACCGATTGGGTGCTCGATATCCAGAGCCCGGTTGTCAGCCTGATCATGGGCCTGGGCACCGACGATTTCATCGACACGCTCTACAACTCCCTCGTGCTGGTCGATCAGCTCCTGAACGGGCTCGCCGAGGACCTGGGCTTTCTGGGCACCGATATCCCGGTCCTGGGCATCTCGGTGCTCGATGCCATGGATTTCGCCAAGGATCTGGCGGGCGAACTCCAGGCGTTCAAGGACAGCCCCAATGCCGGGCTCGAGGACATCTCTGCGTCGCTGTCGTCGGCCTTTGGCCTGGATGAAGGCGATCTGCAACTCGTCTGGGACGATGTCGAGAAGGTCTTTTACGTCTCGCTTGGCCTTGATTTCTTCGGCGGGGAGACCGCCTACGACTTCTCGCTCGACCTGGCCAGCCTGCTCGAAGACATGGTGGGCTCGGACTCCGCGGTGGCCAATGTGCTGTCGGTGGCGTCCTCGCTCGGCAACGTCACTGGCGACGGGCGCATCGTGCTCGATGCCGATCTCGGCTTCGATCTCACCTTCGGGCTCGATCTTGCCGGGGTGATGGGCGAGAACAGCGAAGCCGTGACGACCATCACCGCGCTGTCGGCGCTCGCGGGGGTGTCCCAGATCACCTACAACACCTCTTCCTCCGGACACGGGGGCAGGGACGTTCTCGTCTCGGTGGCGCGCACCGGCGGCGAAGAGCCCGAATATATCGACATCAAGGTCGATCTCGACGGCGCGACGACCGTAGGCGAGGCGATCAGCGCGCTCTATGAGGCGATCGGCGCGACCGTGGGGGCCGAAGGCGTCGAGATCGTCGTGACGGGCGTTAACGGTTATGATGAGCCGGTGACCCTGACGGTGGGTGCGAATCTATCCAATCTCGATGGCATCGAAATTACAGCAATCGGTTTTGTCGACACCGGGGTCGCGGTGTTCGACGACGCCGACAGCACCGTGCTGTTCGGCGAGGGTGGCGCCATCGAGGCGAGCGAGATCGGCGGCAGCCTCGTGGTCGAGGGCGTGGACCTCACCGCGGACGGCCTGGACCTCGATGCAGGCTACAGCTTCTCGCTGATCGTCAACGGTGCCGATCCGGTCGCGATCGCGGTCGGTGAAGCTGAAGATGACGGGCGGACCGCAGAGGAGTTCGTTGCGGCCATCAACGAAGCGATTGCTGCATCCATGGTGTCGCGTGCCGATCTGGGTCTCGGCCTGCCGGTGAACATCTCGCTGGGCAAGCTGGTGGTGGCGCAACTGGACGATGACGGGCATCTGGTGCTCGGCGCGACCAATTTTGCCGAAACCATCGGCAAGGACCCCATCAGTTTTGCGGTTGCCGGCGCGCTCACGGGCCTGTCCTCGGAAATATCGGTCTTCGATCTGGGCGGCTCCAATATCGCCCGGGCCCTGGGCTTCGATGGCGTGGAGCCGGGAACGCTCGCGATCAGCGGCGCGGATCTTTCCGCGCGTGGGCCGGACAGCGGTGTTCAGGCGTTCCTTGTGACCGAGGACATCGAGGTCGCCGGCAAGACGCTCGGCGGCACGGGCATCCGCTTCGAGTTCATCGCCGGCGTGCCCGAAGGGCTCAACATGTCGCTGGCCTTCGGGCCGCTCTCGGTCAATGTGGTCGACGGCGTCGCGGTGATCGGGGACGGCGAGGGCGACAATGCGTTCGTCCGCTTCGGGCTCGACGATGGGGCGGATGATTATCTCGGCTCCCCAGACGACGGCCGGCTCTATATCGGGGCGATCGCCGATGCGTTCACCGGGTCCGAGGAGATTGCGCCGGACCAATTGTTCACCTTCGATGCCAAGGCGGCGCTCGAGCTGGTGCTGCCGCTCCAGGATTCGCTGGGGCTGCTGTCCTCGGTGGAGGATGCGGGCATTTCGATCTCGGGCGATCTGTTCGCCACGACGGAAGAGGGGCTCTCGGGCGCGCTGGTCACGCTCTTTACCGGGGACGGGTCGATCTCGGACGATCTCGACGTCGAGATCAAGCTTCCCGATTTCAGCGAGCTGCTCGCCAACATCAATCCCTATGCGATCCTGAACGATCCCATCCTGTTGACCAACGGGCTGGAGACGATCCTCGCCCAGATCGACAAGACGCTGCGGGCGGTGATCCGGGCGATGGACCTGCCGATCGTGGGCGACGCCATGACCCAGGGCCTCACGGTCTTCAACGACATCGCTTCGGCCATTCTCGAGCCGATCAAGGTCGCGGCCAACACGCCCGATGCCGATGGGGAACTGCCCACCACGATCGACCTGCTGACCGGTGTGGTCAACGACGCCCTCAAGTCGCTTTTCGGGGTGGAAGACGACCTGATCCGGGCCGTGCTGACCAAGGATCAGGACAACCCCTCGATCGTCGCCGAACTCTTCCTTTCGGACTTCACGATCTTCCAGGCGATTCTGGATGTGGGCTTCGATCTGGGCGTGCCCGGGTTCCATCTCGATGTGGGCGAAAACTCCGCCCTGGAGTTCGAGGTCCTGGCCGATATCAACATCGCCTTCGGGCTCGACAAAATGGGGTTCTTCTTCCTCAACGACACGGACAATGCCGAAATCGTCATTAAGGCGTTGGTCAGGACGGGGGACGACTTCGTGGCTTCCGCCTCTCTCGGGCTGGTGGGTATGGCGCTTTCTGGCAAGGCGCTCGATAGCAATGGCCATGAAACCGGCTATGGCGCGGAAATCAGCGGGTCGATCGAGATCGATCTGTTTACCGACCTCGGGACCGAGATCGATTTCGACCGGTTCAACGCAGCTGTCAGCGACTATGGCCGCGGCAACGGATACGAGAATATCGTCCGGCTCAACGAACTCTCGACGTCCAAGTCCGGCGAGGGTGAAGGGACACGGCTGGTGTCGATCACAGGCGTGTTTGCCGTGCATGTGGACATGGGCCTGACCACTTCGGTGGTCAATCCGGTCGACGGCCAGCCGATCACCGCGCTGCCCAGTGCCCTGGCGGACTTCGTGTTCGACGCGCGCTACGAAATCGGCGGCGAGCTCGAGATGATCACGCTCGAGTTCCAGGACGTGGGCATCTATGCGGGCGACTTCCTCAAGGACAACGTTCTGCCGGTCCTCAACCAGATCAACGCGTACGTATCCCCGATCGCGGACATGGTGCAGTTCCTCAAGGACACCGCCATCGGTTCGTTCTCGATCTACGATCTGATCTACCAGATCACCCAGTATACCGCCCCGGCTGCCCTGTTCGTCTTCGAGGCGGTGGACACCATCACAGGTGTGATCGATTTCATCACGGATCTCGGGGACGATGCGACGGTCTATTTCGGCTCGTTCTCGCTGCTGTCGCCGGCCACTTCGACCGGGGTGGTGGATACCAGCAGCCCCAAGGGCATGGGCAATCTCAGGGTTTCGGGCAGCGCCTCTGCCGAGAGCTCTCTGACGCTCGAGGGCGCTATCACAAATTCAAAGCCCGGCATCAGTTTCGACCTCGTCGCGCTGACCGACGTCTCGAACGTGCTCAATCTGATCAGCGGCAATCTCGAAGCGGTCGAGCTGTTCGAGATCGACATCACGCTGCTGGACTTCACGCTCGATATCAATCTGGTGGCGGCGCTGAAATCGGCGGTCAGCTTCATACCCGGGGAGGTGGTCGACGCGCTGCTGGGCGGGGCCTCGGCGAGCTTTTACATCCATGCCGGGGCTGGCCTTACCGTCGGCTATGACCTCTATGGCATCGCGCAGTTCCTGGGCTCGGGCGAAGCCGAGGACATTCTGGACGGCATGTATTTCGATGCAGACCGCTCGCTGCTCGAGCTCGACGCGTCGTTCCGCGTCGGGCTGGGCATCAACCTCGCCGTCATCAAGGCCGGGCTGGAGTTGAGCGGGTATTTCGCGCTCGAGATCTCGATGAATGACCCCAATGATGACGGCAAGCTGCGTATGAGCGAGCTGATCTGGGTGGTGGCAGATAACAGCATCTTCGATCTGTTTGAGGGCAGCGTCGCGGGTGGGCTGGGCCTGAGCGTCTATTTCGAGCTCGACCTGTTCTTCTTCTCGGTGGGCGGAAGCTGGGACATCCTCGACATCAGCTTTTATGAAAGCTTCGGGGCCACGTTCGATCCCGTGTACCTGACCGACGACGACGGCGTGACCACGCTCAATGTGGGCGCGGCGGCCAACAGGCAGGTCGGCGGCGACGTGGTCGACGGCAATGACGAGATCACGATCGACGGCAGGACCGTCATGATCGGTGACAACGCTGTTGGCTCGATCTCGGGGAACACGCTGCTGATCTACGCCGGTGAGGGCGACAACGTCATCGACCTTTCCCGGCTGTCTTCGGAGATCGACTTCCAGGTGTTCACCGGGGACGGAGACGACACCATCATCGTCGGCAATTCCTCGGGCATCATCTCGACCGGGTCGGGCAACGACCAGGTGCTGTATGGCGGGGTCGGCAGTGCGGTCAATTTCGCCAGCTTCGGGCTGATGAGCTTCGGGATGTTCATGGGCGGTGCTTCGCCCAATGCGATCCCCTCGGCGCCGGGCGGCACGCCGGCGATGCCGACCGCGAGCACGGCGCCGACCAGCAATGGCGCGGTCAGCGGCCGGACGCCGAGCACGTCGGACCAGTCCCTGCTCATTCTGGGCAGCGGTGGCGACACCATCGACATGTCGGGGTACGAGGCTTCCATGATCGTGGTTGCGACGGCGCTCGAGATCACGGGCAACCAGGGCGAACGCATAGACATCGCCGAATGGGCACAGGCCGAGTTCCAGGGCGACGATTACTACATGGATCGCGTCAAGGCCAAGATCGACGAGGCGATGCCTACCTTCACGGCCCTCAGCCAGACCCGGGGGGACGATGGAGACACGTTCATCCGCACCGGGACGGGCAACGACATCATCTTTGCCGGCAAGGGCAATGACACCATCATCAGTGAAGGCGGCAACAACATCATCTTTGCCGGGGCCGGCAATGACGCCGTTACGGTGCTGGGCGATGGGGATAACTGGATAGAAGGCGGCGCGGGCGGAGATGTCATTCTGGGCAGCGGCGGGAACGACACCATCATGGGCTGGGGCCGCTTCGACGCCAGCACGACCATTGCCGAGTACGAAGCGGCGCTGGGCTGGATGACAGGCCCGCAAAGGTCCGATTTCGCCGATCTCGTGCGCACACTTGTGCTCGACGATGGCGGGGACTGGATCGAGGGCGGTGCCGGCGAGGATATCCTCGTGGGCAATGGCGGGGCCCGCAACGTGATCCTGGGCGGGGACGAGGACGACCTTATCCTCGCGGGCACCGGCAATGACATCCTCGTCGGCGGCGATGCGGAGATCAGGCTGTCGAACAATACGGTGGTCAGCCAGGTGGCGGATTTCAACCCGGTCGGCAGGTTCACGATCTCGGCCGTCTTCGGCGAGGACGGTGACGACCGCCTTTACGGCGGGGCGGGCAACAACGTCATCATCGGTGGTGGCGGGAGCGACGAGATCGAGGGCGTGAAAGGCACCAATGTGCTGGTCGGCGACTATGCCGACGTAACGTTCTCGGGCGCGTCCACCGCGCTCTCGGTGATCTCGACCGGCATCGACGAGATGAGCCAGGGCGATGACGCGATCATCGGCGGCGCGCTTGCGGACGTGATCGTGGCCGGCGGTGGTGCCGACCTCGTTTCGGCGGGCAATGGGCGCAATATCGTCATCGGTGACAATGCCAGGCTGACCTCGACGAACCTCTTTGAGGGCGTGACCTCGCTCGTCTCGCTTCTGGGCGCGATGGACGATGCCGACGCGATCTATTCGGGCATCAACTGGTCGGTGATCGTGGCCGGTGGCTCCAGGTCCGAGCATGGGGACTATATCTCGACCGGCCATGTTTATAATGCGCCTGAGGACGCCAAGGCCGAGGGTGTGATCGTCTTTGGCGACTATGGTGATCTCGAGGGGGCGCTGCTGGCCCCGGCGACGATCACGACCACGTTCGATGCCGGCGATGCCGACGTGATCATCACGCGGGGGGGCAACGACATCATCTTCGGGGGGGGCGGGGACGACCAGATCTCCTCGGGCAATGGGGACGACATCATTTTCGGTGATACGGGCACCTACCGGCTGGTGCGCACCGCGGGCGTGGATGTCGAGCTTTCGACCGACCACGACGCGCTCGCCAATCCGCAGTCCGGCCAGACCCTCGACAGCGTCACGAGCCTCGGCGACGACCTGATTGCAGCGGGCGATGGGGACAACATCGTCTTCGGTGGCGCGGGAGCCGACCTTATCGCGACCGGCGCGGGCGATGATCTGGTGCTGGGCGACAATGGCTATGTCGAACTGGCCTTTGCCGATGGCGGCAACCAGCGCCTCTATGCGGAAGGCCGGAACACCGCCCATGGCGGAGACGATGTGATCGAAACCAATGCGGGCGACGATGTGATCCTGGGCGGCTTCGGCAACGACACCATCGATGCGGGTGCGGACAACGACATTGCGCTGGGCGACTGGGCGATGGTCGATTTCGTTGCGGGCTCGGTTTCGACCCAGGCGCGCGAGGATGGCGGAGCAGACACCATCGCCGGCGGGGATGGCGACGACATCGTTATCGGCGGCCGGGAGGGCGACAGGCTTTCGGGCGGCGGCGATGCCAATGTGATCATCGGCGACTATGCGAGCCTGACCTGGTCCGGCCGGTTCGACATCGTCACCCTCACGCTCGATGGGATCGACACCTTCGGCGACGACCTCATCTATCTCGGCCATGATCCCGAGTTTGCATCCGGCCAAAACGCCGAGGGCAATTCCATCGGGGTTGGCGGGCGCGGGGACGACGAGATCCACGGCGGGGCCGGCAACGACATGATTCTCGGCGACTGGGGGATCTTCGCGCTCCTCGATCCCGCGCTGTATCCGAACATGAGCGCGTTCGACCGCATCGTGACCGTGGAATCGACGCTCAACTGGGCGCGCGGCGACGACAGGTTGTACGGCCATGACGGGCGCGACATCATCATCGGCGGGGATGGCGACGACTATATCGAGGGCGGGGACGGCCAGGACCTGCTTGCGGGCGATGCCGCGATCTACCGTAACGACCACGATGGCTGGGAGCTGTTCGAGAGCCGCTTCCCGTTCAGTGGCGGCGACGACGTGATCCGAGGCGGGGCAGGCAACGACATCGTGGTGTCGGGCTTTTTCAACCTGGGCGTGCCCGGAGCGGGCGACCGCATCGAGGGCGACACGGTCGAGGACTTCCTGATGGGCGACGCGGGCTCGATCCTGATCTTTGAGGGCAAGGTCATCCGCTTCAATTATCTCGGTATCGAGACCAAGGAGCTGATCTCGGACAACCAGCTCGGGGCTTCGGCGGGCGTTCTGATGCGCCCGGCCGATTATGTGCCCGACATGCTGCGCCCGATCATGACCACATCGCCCTTCTCTTCGGCGCTTCCGGGCACGCTCGACGTCGCGTTCGATCCCGAGGCCGACATCGCGCGCGGCGACGAGATGATTCTGCTGAGCCTCGACAATTGGATCCGGGCGGTGCTGCTCGACCGCGAGATGCTGGCGCTCTTCGATATGTATCGACAAGGCGCCATTTTCGAGGATGATCTGGAAGAGGCGATTCGCGAGGCTCTCCAAGCGATGCTGTTCGACCGGTACGGGTCGGCCATCCCCGGCGACATCCTCGCAATGGTCGAGCGCTATATCGAGGTTCTGCTGAACCTGCTCGACGAGGAGCGCAGTGCAACCGGCTCGGTGCCCCAGCCCGATGTGATGGGCCAGAGCCAACAGAACCAGTC
Organism: Pelagibacterium montanilacus; assembly: GCF_003992665.1. Lineage (GTDB taxonomy): Bacteria > Pseudomonadota > Alphaproteobacteria > Rhizobiales > Devosiaceae > Pelagibacterium > Pelagibacterium montanilacus. Next base: position 136,976 of record NZ_RZMX01000055.1, on the reverse strand, counting down.
CGTCAACTAGGGCGGCAAACCGCAACACACCGGGATGCTCGGCTTGCCGGGCATTGGTATAAAGGACACTTCATGAGCAACGACGCCATCGATCCCCTCGCCGGAGCCAACGCAAATGCCGACGGCAAGGCTCCGGTCAACATCAACTGGGACGACAAGAACATCGAGAGCCGGTATTCCAATATCGCGACGGTTACCGCCACGCGCGAGGAGTTCTTCTTCCTGTTCGGCACACACCAGAACTGGCGCGGGGTCGAGGGTGGCCAGCCGGTCGAGGTCGAGCTGTCCAACCGCATGGTTCTCAGCCCCTTTGCCGCAAAGCGGTTGCTTTTGATCCTCAATCAGACCGTCAAGGCCTACGAGCAGCGCTTCGGCGAGGTCAAGCTCTAGAGCTTATCCTCTTCTGATTGACTCAGAAGAGGAGCTCTAAATCTTCGATGTAGATCCGCACAAGAGGGGGCGCACCGGGTGCCCCCGTTCCTGCGGCAGGGATGAACGCGTCCATGAGCAATCCCGCCCCCTTTTCCGATCGTGCGGCAGCCGAGGCTGACGGCGCGCGCGCGTCCGCGCAATCGGAGCGCTTTTCGGCGTGGTTCGATGCGCTCAGGAGCGCCGATCCGGCGTTCCTCTGGGCCGGGCTCTATGGCGCCGATTCCGATTCCGAGACGGTGCTGGAGACCGCGGGCGACCGGCCGGGCGGGGCGATGGCGGGTATCGTGCGCTCGTCGCGCTCGACCGACAGGCTGAAACTTGCCGTGCTCAGCGCCTCGGGCAGCCCGCCGCGCACGGGCATGGCGTCTCCGGTTTCCTCGCAGGCGGGGGTGTTCATCGTCGGCGCGGTGCTGGACTGCAAGCTGATCGATGCAACCCGGCGGGCGGCGTTGTTCCAGGCGGCGGTCGAGGAACTGGCACGGCCCGAGCCCGAACGCCGGCGCGAGCCAGCGGCCGAGCCTGGGCCGCAGATGGCGTCCGACCCCGCGCCTTTCGCTGCTCCGCCAAGGCAGAGCCGGGCCGCGCCTCCGGTCCAGGGACCTGCTCCCATCACCGACGCAGCGGTGCTCGAGCTTGTTGCCCAGGTACACGAGCCGGGTTTTCCCGGCGCGCTCTATGAGATGCTGACCGGCAATCTGGCAAGTCAGATGGCGGTGCTGTGCCGCGTGCGGGGCTCGAAAATCAAGGTGTTGCGGGCGTCCGACCCGCGCGATGCGCTGCCGCGCGGCAGCCGGGTGGGGCACGCGCGCCGCGCCGCGATCGTCTCCGCGGCGCGGGCCGGGCACGCCATCGCGGCCTCCGGGGTGTCCGATCAGGGCGTCGCGGGTATCGAGGAGAGCCTCGACCTCGCGCTCCTGACCGATTTTTCCGGCGTTGATGGTGCGCTGGCCTTTTGCATGGACCACCCCAAGGGCGGCAAGCTGGTGCTGCTTGCGGAACGGGCCGAGCGGCTCGAGGAGGGGATGGTCTCGATGCTGGCCGCCCAGCAGCCGGTGATCGCACGGCTTTCGCGGGCGCTCGGGGTGATCGAAGGCCAGAAGCGGGGACCCGATCTGGGATGGCTGCCCATGGCGCTCGATCCGCGCCGGCTGCGGTTCTGGCTTCTTGCCGGCGCGGTTGCGCTGGGGGTGTGGCTGGCCCTGCCGGCGCCCTTCAACGTCGTGGGATCGGCGACGCTGAGGGCCGGCTCGCAGGCGACGCTTGTCGCCCCGAGGGACGGGCTGCTGCTCGAGGCGGGGTTCCAGGCGGGCGATATCGTGCGCGCCGGCGATGTGCTGGCCCGTTTCGACACGCGGGAACTGACGCTGAGGCGGGCACGGATCGCAGCCCAACTCGAGCAGGCCCAGAGCCGGCGCATGTCGGCGATGGCCCAGTTCGACACCGCCGCGGTGCAGGTGACCGATGGTGAATTGCGCGCGCTTGGGGCCGAACAGGATCTGCTCGACCTGCTGCTCGAGCAGTCCGAACTGGTGGCGGCAGAGGATTCCCTGATCGTTTCGGGCGACATGAGCGACCGGACCGGGTCGGTGATGCGTCAGGGCGAGACCATGTTCCAGCTCGCGCCGGTGGACAGTTTCGTTGCCGCAGTCGATATCGGGCATACGGATGTCACCGAGGTTTCCGAGGGGCTGTCGGGCGAGCTGAGGCTGACGGCGCTGCCGTTCGAGACGTTCCCGATCGCAATCGAGCGGGTGGCGCTCTCGACGCCCGACGATGCCGGCGTGCCCGGGTTCGTCGCGACCGCGCAGGTCGGGGGGCACGATCCCGCCTTCCGGCCCGGAATGCAGGGCGTGGCCCATATCCGGGCGGGCGAAGCCAATCGCGCCTGGGTTCTGGCGCGCGACCTGGTGCTTTGGGCGAGGATGCAATGGTGGCGCTGGGTGCCCTGACGGGCGATGACATGGCGGCCCCGGCCTCCGCGCAGGAGGCCTATTCCGATCGCTTTTTATCGGCGCGCCCGCGGCTTGCCGGCCAAGTGCGGCTCGGCTCTGTCCATCAGCGCGACGAGACCGTCTACCGCGCCCACGACGCGGTTTCGGGCAGGACGGTGGAGATGTCGGCCTTTGCCGCCGCGGTGCTGCACAAATGCGACGGCACGCGGCTGGCCGCCGATATCGCGCGGTCAATGCGCGCCTATGGGCCAGACCAGACCGACGCGGCGCTGGCCCGGCTGGTGGTTTCGGTGTTGCGGACCGCCGAAGGGCAGGGGCTGCTCGTGCCCATCGCGCCCGAGGGGCAGGGCAGCGCGCCGATGGCCGAGCCGGGATTTTTCGCCCGGACATTGCGCAATCCGCTCTTTACCCGCATTTCGCTGTTCTCGCCCGACCGGGCGCTCGATCGGCTCGCGCCGCTGGCGCGGGCGGTGTTCAGCGGACCGGCGGCGCTGGTCTGGGGCGCGATCGTGGGGCTGGGGGCCGTACTGGCCGCCTCCAATTTCGGGGCGCTGGTGGCCTATGGGCAGGACCATGCCCTCGACCAGCTCAATCTCTTATGGCTGGTGCTGCTCTTCCCGCTGATCAAGATCATCCACGAGATGGGCCACGCGCTGGCCTGCAAGCGGTGGGGCGGGGAGGTGCGCGATTTCGGGGTGATGATGCTGGTCTTCGTCCCCATCCCTTATGTGGATTGCTCGGACAGTGCGTTTTTCGTGCGTCGGCGACAGCGGATCGCGGTGGCCGGGGCGGGGATGATGGCAGAGTTCGTGATCGCCACGGTCGCGCTCGTCGTCTGGATCGTCTCGACCGAGGATTTCGTGCGGCTTCTGGCGTTCAACGCCATGGTGCTGACCACGCTGACCACGGTGGTCTTCAACGCAAACCCGCTGCTGCGGTTCGATGCCTATTACATCCTGTGCGAAGTGATCGGGATCGACAATCTGGGCACCCGGTCCCAGAAGACCATCCGGCAGTTGGCCCGCAGGGTGTTTCTCGGCGAGCATCCGACCGAGACGCTGGCGCGCAGCGGCGGGGAGGCGGCGCTGTTCGTGGTCTACGGGGTGGCCTCGTTCCTCTACAAATGCTTCATCGTTTTCGTGGTCATCGTGAGCGTCTTTCCGCGCTTTTTCATCGCCGGGCTGATCTTTTCGATCTGGGGAGCGGTGGCAATGGTAGGGCTGCCGATCTGGCGCACGGCCTCGGGTATCGCAACGGAAATGGGAAAGAAAGGACCCGGCATGGGCAAGACGTTGGCGGTACGGCTCGGCGTGCCGATCCTGATCGTTGCGGGGGCGCTGGCGCTGCCCATTCCCTATGCGATCATCGCGCAGGCGAGCGTAGCGGTGCCGCCCCAGGCCATCGTGCGGGCGGGGGCGAGCGGGCAGGTGGCGGCGCTTCCCGCGGGGCGCGCGGCCGAGGTCGCGGCGGGCGACGAGCTGATCCGGCTCACCGACGACATTCTGGACGCCGAGATCCTCGTGGCCGAGGCGCAGCTTTCGGCCCAGACCAGCCGCTATCAGGCGCTTCTGGCCAACAATATTGCCGAGGCCGGGCTGGTGCGTTCGGAAATGGCGTTCCTCCAACGCGATCTCGCGCAAAGCATGGAAAACCGCGACCGGCTGGTGGTGACCGCATCGAGCGCGGGCACGTTCGACGCGGATGCCGAGGTGCGCACGGGCACCTATGTGCAGACCGGCCAGCAGGTGGGGCTGCTTTCGGGGCCCGACCCCCGGCGCACGGTGCTCGTCTCGCTCTCCCAGGAGGATGCCGATCTGGTGCGGGCCCGGGTCGAGGGGGTGGCGGTGCGGGCGCGGGAGGCCGACAGCATGTCGGTCCCGGCAAGCATTCTGCGGGACTATCCGCTGCTGGTCGAGGCCGAGGAAGGGTCCGGGCAGCTCGATGCCACCGGGCGGTTCGTGCTCGAGCTCGCGGTCGAGGACGGCTCAGCGCTCGGCTACGGGCGGCCCGTGGAGGTGAGGATCGATCTGGGATCGGCCCCCGCTGCCCAGCAGATGTGGCGGGCGGTCGGGATATGGTTTGAAAAGCTGATGATGTCGCGCCACATCCACCAGACCGGCGGGGCCTGAGGCATCGGGCGAAAAGAAACGCCCGGCATGGGCCGGGCGTTTGCAATCAGAGGCGTGGTTGTGTCGCTGGCGGTCAGGCCTGGACGCAGGTCTGGCGCTGGGTGCCCAGTCCCTCGATGCTCAGTTCCATGACGTCGCCGGGCTTGAGAAAGACATTGGGCTTGAGGCCCAGCCCGACGCCCGGAGGGGTGCCGGTGGAGATGATGTCGCCGGGACGCAGGCTCATGAACTGGCTCAGATAGCTCACCAGATAGCGCACGCCATAGACCATGGTCCGGGTCGAGCCGTCCTGGTAGCGGTGGCCGTTGACCTCGAGCCACATGCCCAGGTTCTGGGGGTCGGCGACCTCGTCCGGGGTGACGAGCCAGGGGCCGGTGGGGCCGAAGGTGTCGGCAGACTTGCCCTTGGTCCACTGGCCGTGGCGCTCGGCCTGGAAGGCACGTTCGGAGACGTCGTTGATGACGCAATAACCCGCGACGTGGTCCATGGCCTCGTCTTCCGAGACGTATTTGGCGGTCTTGCCGATCACCACGCCCAACTCGACTTCCCAATCGGTCTTTTCGGAAGTGCGCGGGATTTCCACGTCGTCATTGGGCCCCACGATCGCGGAGGTGGCCTTCATGAAGATGATGGGCTCGGGCGGGACCGTGGCGCCGGTTTCTGCGGCGTGGTCCGAATAGTTGAGCCCGATGCAGATGAACTTGCCGGTGCCCGCGACGCACGGGCCAAGCCGGGGATTGCCCTCGACCTTGGGCAGGCTGTCGTGATCGAGCCGGCCGAGCGCGGCGAGCCCCGCGGGCAGCAGGGTATCGCCCGCGATGTCGCCCACATGGCTCGAAAGGTCGCGAATGGTGCCGTCCTGTGCCAGAAGGCCGGGCTTTTCCGCCCCCGGGGGGCCGTAACGCAGCAGTTTCATGGTCTCTTTTCCTGCTCGGTTCGAAAATGATCTCTCAGGTCAGCCAGCCGCCGTCGATGACGTGGATCTGGCCGGTCGTGTAGGTCGCGCCCGCGAGATAGACGGCGAGATCGGCGATCTCCTCGGGCGAGCCGATGCGCCCGATGGGCTGGCGCGCGATGAAGGCCTTGCGGGCCGCTTCGTAATCCCCGGTCGCTGCGAGACGCTGCTGGAGCGAGGGGCTTTCGACCGTGCCCGGGCAGATGGCGTTGCAGCGGATGCCGCGGGTGACGTAGTCGGCGGCGATCGATTTGGTGAGGCCCACGACGCCGGCCTTGGTGACCGAATAGGCGCAGCGGTTGGGCACGCCCTTGGGGCTGCCGGCAACCGAGGACATGTTGATGATCGAGCCGTCGCCGCGCTCGAGCATGCCCGGGAGCACGGCCTGGATGGCCCGGATCTGCGCCCTGACATTGAGATCGAAGGCGAAGTCCAGGTCGGCATCGGCCATCTCGAGCACGGTGCCGTTGTGGACGACGCCTGCGCAGTTGAAAAGGATGTCGATGGCCCCGATCGTCTCGACCAGCGCCTTGATGTCCCCGGCCTTGAGAACGTCGAGACGATGGGTCTCGATCCCGGCCTCGGATCCGAGCCGGGCCAGGGCCTCCTCGTTGATGTCGGTGGCCACCACGCGCGCGCCGGCCAGTGCGAAGGCCCGGGCGCTTGCCGCGCCGATCCCCTGTGCCGCGGCGGTAATCAGGACCGTCTTGCCCTCGAGCTTTCCCAATCTCGTCTCCTCTTGGCTTGTCGCAATGCCCTTACAGGGCGCGACGATGCGCTTCAATGGAACTTTGCATCGCGTCTCTGGAATGAGGCCGTTGAGCTATCACACAATCGATCTGATCCATCAACTTGAATGTTGGCCGCTGAACCAGGCGACGAGCTCGGCGGTGTTGCGCAGGCCGAGCCGGTGCAGGATACGGTAGCGGTGGGTCTCTACGCTTCTGGGGGACAGCCCGATTTCGGTGGCGATCTCGGTGTTGGTCTTGCCCAGCGTCACGAGGGTGACGATCTGGCGCTGGCGATCGGTGAGGCCCAGACCCGCGCGGTGGACCGGGCGGGTGAGCGGATCAAAGCAGTAGAGCGCCTCGGAAAAGGGATCGGCCTCGATCATGGAGCGTCCGCGCACATGGCACCAGAAAAGCGTGCCGTCGCGTTTGCGCATGACGCGCTCGTCTGTATAGGAGCGCCCGCCGGCAAGGTTGGTGCGCCAGAGATCGCCCACCATCACGAAGTCGTTGAGGCGCGGATAGAGCATGTTGAAGCTGCGGCCGCGCAACTCCTCGGGCTCGTAGCCGAAGGCCTCTGCAAAGCTGCGGTTGACGTCCCGGATGATCCTGTGGGTGGCGAACACCATGGGGACCGGCAGGGCTTCGAGGCTGAAGGCGGGGTCGCGGCGCGGGGACGTCATGACGTGTAAATACGTCTATCTGGGGTGGGCCCGCAAGCCTTAAAACAGGGGGCAAAAGGAGGAGCTCCATGGCTGACAGAGACGTTTTCATCGTATCGGGCAAGCGCACGCCCATCGGAACGCTCGGCGGCGGGCTCTCGAGCCTGCATGCCCATGAGCTTGGCACCACGGTGATCAAGGCCGCGCTCGAGGCGGCCGGCGAGGGTGTGGCGGACGCGGTGAGCGAGGTGATCCTGGGGCAGGTGCTGACGGCAGGCGCGGGCATGAACCCGGCCCGGCAGGCGGCGCGTGGCGCGGGGCTGAGCGATGCGGGCACCGCATTTCTCGTCAACCAGGTTTGCGGATCGGGGCTGCGGGCGGTTGCGCTGGCGAGCCAGCAGATCATGGTCGGCGACGCCGAAGTGATGGTTGCGGGCGGTCAGGAATCGATGAGCCGGGCGCCCCATGTGGCGACCCTGCGCGCCGGCCAGAAGCTGGGCAATATCGAACTTGTCGACACGGTGATGCGCGACGGGCTGGTCGATGCGTTCTACGGTTATGCCATGGGCATCACGGCTGAAAACGTGGTGCGCCAGTGCGGGCTGACCCGCGAGAACCAGGACGAATATGCGCTGCGGTCCCAGCAGAGGGCCTCGGCGGCGGCGCGCGAGGGCCGGTTCGACGCCGAGATCGTGCCGGTGACGATCCCGGGCCGCAAGGGCGACACGGTGATTTCGGCGGACGAATTCATCCGCCACGACGCGACCATGGACGCCATGACCCGTGTGCGCCCCGCCTTCGAGAAGGACGGCACGGTCACCGCGGCCAACGCCTCGGGGGTCAATGACGGCGCTGCGGCGCTGGTGGTGATGAACCGGGCAGCCATGGAGCGGCACGGCGCGCGGCCCCTGGCGCGGATGGTCTCGTTTGCGACCGCCGGGCTCGATCCGCAGGTGATGGGTCTGGGCCCGATCCCCGCTTCGCGCAAGGCGCTCGAGAAGGCCGGCTGGTCGGTCGGGGACGTCGATATCTGGGAGGCCAACGAGGCCTTCGCGGCCCAGAGCCTTGCGGTGGTCGGTGATCTCGGGCTCGACCCCGAGAGGGTGAACGTCAATGGCGGCGCGATCGCGCTGGGGCATCCGATCGGGGCTTCGGGCGCGCGGGTGCTGGTGACGCTTCTCCATGAGATGGAGCGGCGGGACGCAAAGCGCGGCGTTGCGACCCTTTGCATCGGTGGCGGCATGGGCGTCGCCATGTGCGTGGAACGGTAAGCCGGGACAAACCGGCCGGGGAGGAAGACCAATGGACACTGAAGTGCTCTGGACGCCGTCCGAGGACAAGAAGCGCAACAGCGCTCTTTATGGCTTTGCGCAACAGACCGCCGACCAGCACGGGGCGGCGCCTGACGATTACGCGGCGCTGCACGCCTGGTCGATCGCCGAGCCCGACGCGTTCTATCGTGCGCTCTGGGACGCGCTCGAGATCGTTGGGGACAAGGGCCAAGCCGGGTTCATCGCCGGGGCGACCCAGCGCGATGCGCAGTTCTACCCCGGCGCGCGGCTGAATTACGCCGAGAACCTTCTGCAACGGCGCGACGGCGGGCTGGCGATCATCGCGCACCGGGACGACAAGACGCGGCGCGAGATCACCTGGGCGCAGCTTTACGACGACGTCTCGCGCATGGTCCATGCGCTCAGGGCCGAAGGGGTGGGCGAGGGCGACCGGGTGGCCGCTATCGTCACCCACGATATCGAGGCGATCATCGGCTATCTGGCGACCGCGGCGATCGGGGCGATCTGGTCGTCCTGCTCGCCCGATTTCGGTCCTGCGGGTGCGTCGGACCGGCTGTGCCAGATCGATCCCAAGGTGCTGCTGACGGTCGCCGGCTATGGCTATGCGGGCAAGCAGATCGACGTGACGCCCACCATAAGGGCTGTGGCCGAAGGGGCCGATCTCACGCGCATCGTGATCATCGGCGATGAGGTGCCCGAGGCGCTGGCCGATCTGCCCGCAACGGCATTGACCGACTGGATGGGCGCCCATGAACCCGGGGAGATCACCTTCAACCGGTTGCCCTTCGAGGCGCCGCTGGCGATCCTTTTTTCATCGGGCACGACCGGCAAGCCCAAATGCATCGTCCATTCGGGCGCGGGGCTCCTGCTTCAGCACAAAAAGGAGCTGGTGCTCCAGTGCGACATCAAGCGCGACGAGCGGTTTTTCTATTTCACCACATGCGGCTGGATGATGTGGAACTGGCAGGTCACCGGGCTTTCGGTGGGCGCGACGCTTGTCACCTATGACGGCAACCCGTTCTATCCGGCGCCCGGCCGGCTGCTCGATCTGGCCGATGCCGAGGACGTGGCGATCTTCGGCACCAGCGCGAAATATATCGATGCGTGCAACAAGGCCGGTCTCAAGCCGCGCGAGACCCACAGGCTCGATCATCTCAAGCTGATCCTGTCGACCGGTTCGCCGCTGATCGGGCCGAGTTTTGACTATATCTACACCGACTGGAAGGCCGATGTGCATCTGGCCTCGATCTCGGGGGGCACCGATATCTGCGCGTGCTTCCTCGGGGGCAATCCCGTCTGGCCGGTGCGGCGCGGGGAATTGCAGTGCGCGCTTCTGGGGATCGATGTGGATACGCTCGATGACGAGGGCCATCCGGTTTCGGGCGTGCCGGGTGAGTTCGTCTGCCGCAATGCCCACCTTTCGATGCCGGTGATGTTCTGGGGCGATACGGACGGCTCGCGCTACACCGACGCCTATTTCACCCGGTTCGAGGGCATCTGGGCGCATGGGGACTATGTGGAAAAGCGCCCCTCGGGCGGTTTCGTGATCCATGGGCGGTCCGACACCACGCTCAACCCGGGCGGGGTGCGCATCGGCACGGCGGAAATCTACCGCCAGGTCGAGACGGTCGATGCGGTCGAGGAAGCGGTGGCCGTGGGTCAGGACATCGACGGGGACCAGCGGGTGATCCTGTTCGTGAAGATGAAGGCGGGCCATGGGCTCGACGAGGCGCTGGAAAAGACCATCCGCCAGCGCATCCGCTCGGGCGCGAGCCCCCGTCACGTGCCGGCGCGGATCATCGCGGTTGAGGCCATTCCCCGGACGCGCAACAACAAAGTCTCGGAAATCGCGGTGCGCGACACGATCCATGGGCGGCCGGTCAAGAACACGACCGCGCTCGCCAATCCCGAAGCGCTCGAGCTCTACAAGGACCTGACCGAGCTCAAGGCCTGACCAGGGGCCCGGCGATCAGTGTGACCACGGCTCGAGGATTTCCCGGGCCGTGGCGCGCCCCTTCTCGGTCAGCTCGAGGAGAGGGCCCTTGCGCCGCACGAGGCCCTGATCGAGGCAGGCGAGGAGGACCGAACGGGCGCGCTCCTCGCTCCAGTGCAGGTGCTCGCGCATGGCGCGGGCGACGTTTTCCTCACCCTGGTCGGGCTCGCCTTCATGGTTGAAAAGGTGGATTGCGAGGGTCCGGCAGCGATTGTCCTGACGGCGGGCATTGACCCGCAGCAGCCGGGCAAGGATGCCGTGGCGCGGGCCAAAGGCGAGCGCCAGCATAAAGCACAGCCCGGTCATCACTGCCATCATGCCGGCGATCGAAACGTTGAAGGCGAGCGCCAACCAATAGCCCCCGACCGCAGAGACAACGGCAATTGCGCAGCCGATCGCCAGCATGCGCGAAAGCCGGTCGGTCAGCAGATAGGCAGCGGCGGGGGGGACGATGACGAAGGCGACGACGAGGATCGCGCCGACGGCATCGAAGGCGGCGACAGCGGTCATCGAGGTCAGCGCGAGCAGCGCGTAGTTGAGGGCCGCAGGGGCAAAGCCGAGCGCCGAGGCGAGGGCCGCGTCGAAAGTCGAGAGCTTGAGCTCCTTATAGAACAGGGCAACGAAGGCGAGGTTGAGCACCGCCATGGCGCCCATCCAGATCATGGCTTCGGGCACCGGCTGGCCAAGGAGTTCGATCGTGTCGAGCCAGACGAAGCCGATCTCGCCCAGAAGGACGGTGTGCTCGTCGATATGGACGTCGCGCGCATAGAGATTGATGAGCAGGACGCCGATTGAAAAGAGGGCCGGGAAGACCAGCCCGATCGCCGCGTCCTGACGCACGCGCCCGCTGGCGACCAGGATCTGGGTGAGGACCACGGTGAGAAGGCCGGTGAGGGCCGCGCCTGCGATCTGGACCGGGCCCGAGGCCTGCCGGGTCAGCAGCCAGACGATGATGATGCCGAAGACGATCGAATGGCTGATCGCGTCCGAAAGCATGGAATTGCCGCGCAGAACCAGGAAGGTGCCCACGAGCGCGGAGGCGATGCCCACGAGCGCACCCGTGGTCATGATCATGGCGCCCGGATCATTGAAATAGGCGGCGATCACTGCGGTTCGTCCTCGCGTTCGGTGGGGTGGGCGACCCGGGCATGTCCCTTGTCGGTGAGACGCCAGTGCGGCGTGGTTTCGGGCGCGTGGCGGGCCGGGGCCACCAGCCCTTTCTGCGCCAGCGCCTCGAGCGCCTGATGGGTTCTCGTGCCGTGATAGGCGTCGATCATGGCCTGTTCAGCGCGATAGTCGGGATCGCCATGCTCGACGGCCAGGTGCGAGAGTGTGCCCAGCACGAGGGTTTCGTGCAGTTCGCGCCTTCCGGCGCGTTGCCGCAACCACGCGGGGATGAGCCCGTTGCGCGGGGCAAGGAGCAGCGAGACCAGAACGATCGCGGAGATGGCAAGGACGATCAGGGGGCCGGTGGAGAGCCCCCGCGCGGTGGCGCTCACAATCGCGCCGCTGGTGCCCGCGAGAATGCCGAAGCCGGCCGCCAGCACGACCATGACCGAGAGCCTGTCGGTCCATTGGCGCGCCGCGACCGCCGGGGCGACGATCATCGCGGCCATGAGGATGACCCCGACCATCTGCAGGCCCACCACGACCGCGAGGGCGATCATCATGGTGAGCGCGATCTCGAGCGCGAGGACCGGAAAGCCCGAGGTGCGGGCGAAGACCGGATCGAAGGTGACGAGCTTGAATTCCTTCCAGAGCAGGGCGACCAGCACGAGGGCGCCCAGCGTGATGGCGCCCATGAGGTAGAGATCGGCCCGCAGGATCGCCGCGGCCTGACCGAAGAGGAAGGTTTCGAGCCCCGCCTGTGTGCCGGTGCCCGTGCTCTGGATGAAGGTGAGAAGGACGACGCCGAGCGCGAAAAAAACGCTCAGCACGATCCCGAGCGCGGCATCGGTCTTGAGGCGGGTGTGCCGGGTGATGCCGATGATGGCGAGCGCGGCGAGCGCGCCCGCCGCCAGCGCTCCGGCAAGGATGGCGGGCATGTCGCGTGCGCCCGCGAGCAGGAAGCCGATGCAGATGCCCGGCAGGGCCGCGTGGCTCAGGGTGTCGCCGAGAAGGCTCTGGCGCCGCAGGACCGCAAAGCTGCCCAGGACGCCCGAAATGGCGCCGAGGAGGGCCGCGCCGACGAGGACATTCTGGATGGTGCTGTCGGCGAGGAGCGCCAGCATGGGTCAGCCCGCCTGCGTGGGCGCGGGGTGGGCCGGTGCGGTCTCGAGCAGCGCGATCTGGCCGCCATAGGCGCGCTTCAGATTCTCGGCGGTGTAAACGTCCGAGACGGGGCCCTGGGCGATCACCCTGACGTTGAGGATCACCAGCCAGTCGAAATAGGAGCGCACGGTCTGGAGGTCGTGGTGGACGACGATGACGGTCTTGCCGCGGTCGCGCAGGCCGCGCAGGAGATTGACGATGGCCTTCTCGGTTGTGGCGTCCACGCCGGCCATGGGTTCGTCGAGAAAATAGATGTCGGCATCCTGGACGAGGGCTCTGGCGATGAAGACGCGCTGCTGCTGGCCACCCGAGAGCTGGCTGATCTGGCGGTCGGCGAAATCGATCATCCCCACCTCGGCCAGTGCGTTGCGGGCCCTGGCGATTTCGGGACGTCCCGGACGGCGGAACCAGCCGAGGTGGCCGTAAAGGCCCATCAGGACGACGTCGAGCGCAGTGGTGGGGAAGTCCCAATCCACGCTCGATCGCTGGGGGACGTAGCCGACATTGCGGCGCTGGTCGCGATAGGGCCGGCCCAGAAGCGTGACGTGGCCGGCAGTGGGGCGAACGAGCCCCAGCACCGCCTTGATGAGGGTGGATTTGCCCGCTCCGTTCGGCCCCACGATGGCGGCCATGACCCCGGGGGGGACGTCAAAGTCGATATCCCAGAGCACGGGGCGCGCGCGGTAGGAGACCGTGAGGTCTTCGACGTGCAGGGCGAGGCCCGGTTCGTGCAGGTGATCGCTCATGATTGGCCCGTTACCCGTTTGTTCGTTTTTCAGCGCAATCGTTCCGGAAGCGGCGGGATCGCTCCGCCCAGTGCCACAACGATATTGGTCGTGTTCTCGACGATCATGCCGACATAGGTGCCGGCCGGCGTTCCGGGCTCGCCCAGGGCATCGGAATACAGCGGATCGCCGACCGAGACCGCGTGGCCCTGCGCGGCCGCGGCTGCGATCACCGCTTCGATGGTGCGCGGGTTGATGGTGGATTCCACGAACACCGCAGGGGTGGCGGTGTCAACGAGAAGCTGGGCGGTGTCCCGGATATCGGCGATTCCGGCCTCCGCATCGGTGGAGATGCCCTGGACCGCCTCGACCGCGATGCCGTAGGCGCGGGCGTAATAGCCGAAGGCGTCGTGGGCGGTGACCAGAATCCGCCGGTCCTCAGGAATGGTCGCGATGGCCTCGCCCACCCAGGCGTCGAGGTCCGAAAGCCGCTCGGCGTGCGAAGCGGCGCGCCCGGCGATCGCTTCGGCGCAATCGGGCGCGCGCTCGGCAAGCGCTTCGGCCATGGGCGCAATGGTGCGGCTCCAGAGCGAGACGTCCATCCAGACGTGGGGGTCGACCCCATAGGAATCGCCGGTGGCGATGAGGTCCTCGGGGGGGATGGCGGCTTCGGCGACGGCGAGGGTCGGAATCTGGCTGGCGTAGCGCTCGAGTACGTCGGCAAGCTGGCCTTCGAGCGAGAGGCCCGAATAGACGATGAGGTCGGCGCCGTTGAGCGCCTGCACGTCCCTGGGCGTGGGGCGATAGAGATGGGGGTCGATGCCCGGGCCCATCATCGCGGTGACCTCGGCGCATTCCCCGGCAAGGACCGCTGCCGTGTCGGCCACCATTCCGGTGGTCGCGACCACCTGCGGGCGGTCTTGGGCCAATGCGGGCAGGGACAGGGTCACGGCGGCGAGGGCGAGCAGCAGGGGCGGCGTTGCGGGGGGCATGGGGATCTTCGGTCTGGCGCGGTGTAGATTGAATATGACAATCATTTGCAGGAATGTCAAGAAGATGCGAATGGTTCGCAAATTGGAGATCGAGCGGGCTGCCTGTGCGCGGGCGCGTCGGCCCGCGCGAATCCCCTTGCGCGGTTTTTCCGGGCGGGGCTATCCTCGGTCGAGAGCAAAGCCCGCCCGATGATGGCGCGAAAAGGGGATGTCAGAGACATGACCGAGACCAGAGAGACGATGCGATACGCCTTTGCCGCCGGCGGGCTGGCCCTGTTTGCGGCGGTGGCGCTGGGGGCGCCGGCCCAGGCCCAGGAGGGTACGCCCGAGGATCCGCGCCTGCACACGCCGGGCCAGTTGACCGTCGCGACCGGCGATGTGGTCTATCCGCCCTGGATGCTCGATGACAGTCCCGAGGGTGGCGAGGGCTTCGAAAACGCCATGGTCTATGCCCTGGCCGAAGAGATGGGGTTCGCGCCCGAAGATGTCGTGTGGGTGCGCGAAACCTTCGACCAGTCCATCGCTCCGGGCGCCAAGAATTATGATTTCGCCATCCAGCAGATTTCGGTGACCGAAGCGCGCGCCGAGGTCGTGGATTTCAGCCGCGTCTATTATCAGCCCGAAAAGGCTGTGATCGCGCTTCCCGGGAGCCCCGTCGAGGAGGCCACGAGCTTTGCCGAACTGGCCGAGGCCAATTGGGGCGTGACCATCGGTACGACCGATCTCGATTATCTGGTCAATATCCTCGGCGTGGACGATGCGGCGGTCTATGACGACCAGGTCGGCGTGTTCCAGGCGATGCGTGCGGGGCAGGTCGACGCCACGGTGGCTGCGCTACCCACAGCCCTTTTCGTTACCGCGGTGCAGGTGCCCGACGCGCAGATCACCGCGTTGCTGCCGGCCGATGAAAACGATCGTGGCCATGGGCTCCTCTTCGAGCAGGACAACCCGCTGGTCGAATGGGTCGACCAGGCTCTGACCGCGATTATCGATCGGGGCATCGTCGACGAACTGGTTGCAGAATATCTCGTGGCCGATCCGGACCTGCCGGCCATCACTGAATGAGCGTTGCGCCGTCCGCCTCCGGGGGCGCTCCAGCCGAGGGGGCGGCACCGCGCCGCCCCGCGCCGCCGCGTCGCCGGAACCAGTGGCGTACCGCAATCAGGCCCACCATCATCAGCGTTCTGAGCGTCCTTTTCGTCTTCGGCGCATTGGGATGGTGGGTTACCTCGGCCGAGATGTGGCCGCAGGTGCGGCTGCAGTTCTTCAACCTCGATGCGATGATTGCGGCTTTTCCCGGGGTGCTCAGGGGCTTTGGGGTGTCGGTAAGCATCTGGCTGAGCGCGCTCGTGGGGATCGGGGTCTGGGCGCTGGTGCTCGCGATCGTACGATCGCTGCGGGCGCCGTGGTTCACACCCTTCCGGCTGATGGTGGTGATCTATATCGACATCTTCCGCGGCATTCCCGTGCTGCTGCTCGTGCTGCTGTTCGGGTTCGGGATTCCCGCGCTCAACCTCCCCGGTCTGCCCAACAGCGGGCTGTTCTGGGGTGCAGTGGCGATGATCCTTTCGTATTCGGCCTATGTGGCCGAGATCTATCGCTCGGGGATCGATGCGGTCCATGAGGGCCAGTGGGCGGCGTCCAAATCGCTGGGGCTTTCGGAATGGCAGACCATGGTCTACGCCGTCCTGCCCCAGGCGCTGCGCAACGTGCTGCCGGCCCTGATGAACATCGTGGTGGCGCTGCAAAAGGACGTGGCGCTGCTCTCGGTGATCGGGGTGCGGGACGCGGTGCGCGAGGCCCAGATCTACACAGCCCAGACCTTCAACTATTCATCGCTGATCGTGGCGGCGGCGCTGTTCATGGCAGCGACCATTCCCATGGCCCGGCTGGCGGACTACGTGACCCGCAAGGATCGCGAGCGGCGACTGCAGAGGGCGGGATGAAGCCACCACGCATAGAGATCGACGGCGTCACCAAATATTACGGGGACGTGCTGGTGCTCGACGATGTCAGCCTGTCGGTGGCCGAGCACGAGGTGGTGTGCCTGATCGGTGCGTCGGGGTCGGGCAAGTCCACGCTCCTGCGCTGCATCAACAGGCTGGTGGAGTTCGACCACGGCACGATCCGGCTCGACGGGGTCTCGATCGAGGACGAGCGCTATGGCGGGACCGGGCTGCAAAAGCGGGTGGGGATCGTCTTCCAATCCTATAACCTGTTCCCGCACATGTCGGTGCTCGACAATGTGACGCTCGCGCCGCGCAAGGTGCACAAGGTCGGGCGGCGGGCCGCCGAGGACAAGGCCCGCGAGCTGCTTTCGCTGTTTGGCATGGGCGATCATGCGGGCAGCTATCCCGAGCAGCTTTCGGGCGGCCAGCAGCAGCGCGTGGCGATCGTGCGCTCGCTGGCGACCAATCCGGACGTGTTGCTGCTCGACGAGATCACCGCGGCGCTTGACCCCGAGCTGATCGGGGAGGTGCTCAAGATCATCCGCAGGCTCAAGGACGAGGGCATGACGATGGTGATCGTCACCCACGAGATGGGCTTTGCCCGGGAAGTGGCCGACACGGTCTGCTTTCTCGAAGGCGGACGGATTCTCGAGGAGGGCGATCCCGCGGCGCTGTTTTCCGCACCCGAGCGCCCCGAGACGCGCCGGTTTCTCCAGCGTATCATCGAGGCGGGGCGGCTTTAGGGGGGGCGTCACACCGCGATCGGGCTTTGCGCTGGGCTGGGCCCGGTATACGCGTCTCGAGCGGGTCTTGCCTCGGCCAAGAACAAGCGTGACCATTGCGGACGCCGGTTCGCGGGCAAGCCCGGACTGGACTGGCTGGGCAAAGGCGGTAGGTGCGATGACCAGGCTGGATATTCACAATTCCGATGTTCCGGTGCTGTGCCGGAGTTGCGAGGTGCGCCACAAGGGCATGTGCGGTGCGCTCGCGCCCGAGCAGCTTCTTGCGCTTGCGGGCCACACCCAGACCGTGCGGCACAAGGCGGGCACCGAACTGCTGGCCGACGACGCCGAGATCACATCTTACGCCAATGTCATGCGCGGGGTGGTGAAACTCTCCAAGATGCTGGAGGACGGGCGCCAGCAGCTCGTGGGGCTGCAGTTCGCGCCGGATTTTCTGGGACGGCTCTATGGCAGCCAGAATGCCCTGGCTGCCGAAGCGGCGTCGGACGTGGAAATCTGCCGCATCCCCAAGGCGGCGCTCGAGCGGCTGGTCAAGGAATATCCCGAGCTCGAGCACAAGCTGATGGAGCAGACCCTGCGCGAACTCGACGAGGCACGGGACTGGATGGTGACGCTGGGCCGCAAGACGGCTGCCGAGAAGGTCGCGAGCTTCCTGATGCTGATCGCGACCCATATCGATCCGGTCTCGCGGGCGCAGGCCGAGCGGAGGGCGTTGACACGCACCCGTTTCGACTTGCCGCTCAGCCGCGCCGATATCGCCGATTTCCTGGGCCTGACCATCGAGACGGTGTCCCGGCAGATGACGCAATTGCGCAAGGACGGGGTGATCGAGATCGTCAATGCACGGTCGATCGTGGTGCCCGACCTCGCGCGGCTGGAGGCGCGTTGCGGGTAGTGCACCTGCGTCTGAGCAAAAAACACCAGCGCACGGGGAGCGGCCATCGGGTCGCTCCCCGTGACGCGCCCGGAGATCAGGCAAACTTCCTGCGCGCAAGGCCGGTGGAGGGCGGTGCGGGGACATCGGGGCCGATCCCGTCCCCGACCGGCGCGCCCAGGGCCGTCACGATCGGGATGACCCCGGCCCAGATGGGCAGGTCGTGATCCTCGACATCGTCCGCCGGTGGCGCCTGCCGGATCTTGGCCGAGGCGTGTTCGATCTCGATGGCGATCACACCGGTGGCCTTGCGTTCCTTGTCGTGCATGGGCCGGACCTCGTCCCAGCGCGAAGGCAGGAGGTGGTTGGTGATCGCCATGAGCGCCCGTTCGGCTTCATCGGGATCGGTGACCAGGCGCGTCGACCCGTGGACGGTAGCGGCGCGATAGTTCATCGAGTGGTGAAAGCCCGAGCGCGCCGCGACGATCCCTTCCAGCAGCGTGACCGTCATGGTCATCGGGTCGCCATCGGCATGCATGGCGACGATGCGGGTCTTTGAGGCGCCGTGCAGGTAGATGGTCTCGCCGCTGCGCGCATAGGCCATGGGCATGACCATGGGCCGACCCTCGGCGATGAACCCCACATGTCCAACGAGCCCGGAATCGAGTATGGCGTGGATCGTCCCGGTGTCGTAGCTGGCGCGGCGGGGCTGACGCGCCCTTGCATAGTTAGGCAATGATTGTGGATCCATGACCGGACCTCCGATCTGCTTGTGTTTGAGGATTTCTTCGAACCAGATAGCGCGCTAATGTGGTCTGGTGCGAGGTCCACACCAGATCAAAAGGAAGGTGCCAGTTGCTCGAAGGCCTGATTGCGCTCGACGCTGAGACCGGGCCGCTGCCCGAGCGGATATACCGTGCCCTCGCCGGGGCGGTCCGGACCGGCCGGATCAAGCCGGGAGCGATGTTGCCGAGCTCGCGCAGGCTGGCCGCGCATCTCGTGGTCTCGCGCAATTCGGTCAACGCAGCCTATGAACTGCTGCGCGCGGACGGGATCATCAGGGTGCGCCGGGGCGCGGCGCCGGTGGTGGTGGCCGACGTGCGTCTCGAGCGGCCCGAAATCGCGCCGGCGATCAGGACGCCCGGGCTCTCCACGCGGGGCGAGGTGATGGCCGTCAACCTGCGCAGCGCTTCGGGCCTGCGCCATGCGGGCCGGCTCGAACCGGGCGCGCCCGACGAGGCGCTGTTTCCGGCCGATCTGTGGGCGCGAACCCTGCGGCGGGTGGCGCGGCGGCGTTATGGGGCCGCGGCGATCTATGGCGAGGTGGAGGGGCTGGCAGCGCTCAAGACGGCCCTTTCGGGGTATCTGGAGCGGTTGCGGGGCGTAAAGGCGTCGCCCCACCAGATCCTCGTCGTTCCCTCGACCCAGTCCGCCCTGTCGCTCGTGGCCCATTGCCTTGCCGATCCCGGCGACCGGGCGCTGGTGGAATCCCCGGGCTATTTCGGGGCGCGGACCGCGTTCCATGGCGCCGGACTGTCGGTCGGCGCGATGGCGGTCGATGGAGAGGGCGCGGACCCCGCGAGCATCGCCGGCGAGCCCGCGCCCCGGCTGATCTATGTGACCCCCTCCCATCACTATCCCACAGGTGCGCGAATGACGCTTCAGCGTCGTCTGGACCTGCTCGATTACGCGCGCCGGAGCGGGGCGGTGATCATCGAGGACGACTATGACAGCGAGTTCCTTTGGCAGGGCCGTGCGATCGCGGCGCTTCAGGGGATCAGCCAGGGCAGCGAGGTGATCTATACCGGCACAACCGCCAAGAGCCTGCTGCCCGGACTGCGGCTGGCCTATATGGTGGTGCCCGAAGCGCTGGTGGCGCCCATGGCGCAGGCGCATCGCACTCTCGGCCTGCGGGCGAACATCCACGCCCAGGCGGCGCTGGTCGAGGTGATCGAGAGCGGCGCGCTGGCGACGCAGTTGCGCCGGATTGCGCAAATCTACGAGGAGCGGGGCCGATTGCTGGTCGAGGGTCTGCGTGCCCGGATTGGTCCGGCAATCGCCGTGGCCATGCCGATGGGCGGGCTCCAGACTGTGGTAAGAGTGTCCCAAGCTGTCGACGATGTCGCCCTCGCTGCAGCGCTGGCCGGCGATGGATACGAGACGCCATCGCTTTCGAGCTATTGCGCCGGTCGTCCGGAGCGGGGATTGGTGGTCGGGTTCGCCGATGCCGACGCGCGGCGCGTGGCCCGGTTCGCCGACAGACTCGACGCCGCACTGCGATTGACATAAAGATATCTTTATATTCGCGCAGCGCGAATATGTTTCTGCCCTGGACCTGATTGGATCGACTATGTGCAATGCTCCCGGATCTGCCCACCACGCGCCCGTTTACGCCGCCCATGGGGTGCGCCGGGGCGGGATGGTGGCGAGCGGCATGCGGCCGGGGGATGGCGGGCAGGCCCGGACGCGCGCCGAGGGCGAGGAGATTTTCGCCGCGCTCGAGGCGCTCGCCAAAGAGCGCATTCTGATCCTGGACGGCGCCATGGGCACCATGATCCAGCTCGAAAAGCTCAAGGAAGAGGATTTTCGCGCCGAGCGGTTCAAGGACTGGGATCTGCCGCTGCAGGGCAACAACGACCTTTTGTGCGTCACCACGCCCAAACTGATCGAGGACATTCACTTCGCCTATGCCATGGCGGGGTCCGATATTCTCGAGACCAATACCTTTTCGGGGACGACGATCGCCCAGGCCGATTACGGCATGGAGGCTCTGGCCTACGAGATCAACGTGACCGGGGCTCAGGCGGCTCGGCGGGCGGCGGTGCGCGCCGAGGCCGAGGACGGGCGCCGACGGTTCGTGGCCGGGGCCGTGGGGCCGACCAACCGGACCGCGTCGATTTCCCCTGACGTGAACAATCCCGGCTTCCGCGCGGTGAGCTTTGACGCTTTGCGCATCGCCTATGCCGAACAAATCGAGGGGCTGATCGACGGCGGATCGGACATGATCCTCGTTGAAACGATCTTCGATACCCTCAACGCCAAGGCAGCGATCTTCGCGGTCGAGGAGGTGTTCGAGAAGCGCGGCATTCGCCTGCCGCTGATGATCTCGGGGACGATCACCGACCTTTCGGGCCGCACGCTTTCGGGCCAGACCCCAACCGCGTTCTGGTATTCGCTGCGCCATGCCAGGCCGTTTACCATGGGGCTCAACTGTGCGCTGGGCGCCAACGCCATGCGCGCGCATGTGTCTGAGATTTCGGCGATCGCCGACACGCTGGTGTGCACCTATCCCAATGCGGGCCTGCCCAACGAGTTCGGCGAATATGATGAAAGCCCGGAATTCATGGCGAGCCAGATCGAGGGCTTCGCGCGCGACGGGCTGGTCAACGTCGTGGGGGGGTGTTGTGGGTCGACGCCCGAGCATATCGCCGCTATCGCGCAGGCGGTCTCGAAATATCCCCCGCGCAAGGTGCCCGAGATCGAGCCGCGGCTCCGGCTGTCCGGGCTCGAGCCCTTCACGCTCACCGACGACATCCCGTTCGTCAATGTGGGCGAGCGGACCAATGTCACCGGGTCGGCGCGGTTCAAGAAACTGATCAAGGCGGAGGACTATACCGCAGCGCTCGACGTGGCGCGCGACCAGGTCGAGAACGGCGCCCAGATCATCGACATCAACATGGACGAGGGGCTGATCGATTCCAAGCAGGTGATGGTCGAGTACCTCAACCTCGTTGCCTCCGAGCCCGATATCGCGCGGGTGCCGGTGATGGTGGATTCATCGAAATGGGAGGTGATCGAGGCCGGGCTCAAATGCATCCAGGGCAAGGCCATCGTCAATTCGATCTCGATGAAGGAAGGCGAGGACGCGTTCCGGAGCCAGGCGCGGATGTGCAAGCTCTATGGGGCGGCGGTCGTGGTGATGGCGTTCGACGAGACGGGGCAGGCCGACACCAAGGCGCGCAAGGTCGAGATCTGTACGCGGGCCTATCGGATCCTTGTCGATGAAGTGGGCTTTCCGGCCGAGGACATCATTTTCGACCCCAACATCTTCGCGGTGGCGACGGGCATCGAGGAGCACGACAATTACGGGGTCGATTTCATCGAGGCGACCCGCGAGATCACCGAGACCCTGCCCCATGTCCACGTCTCGGGCGGCGTCTCGAACCTCTCGTTCTCGTTCCGGGGCAACGAGCTGGTGCGCGAGGCGATGCACGCGGTGTTCCTCTACCATGCCATCAAGGCGGGCATGGACATGGGCATCGTCAATGCCGGCCAGCTTGCGGTCTATGAATCGATCGACCCCGAGTTGCGCGAGGCCTGCGAGGACGTGGTCCTCAACCGGCGGTCCGATTCCACCGAGCGGATGCTGGACCTGGCGGAACGCTACAAGGGGCAGGGCGGCAAGGAAGCGCGGGTCAAGGACCTGTCCTGGCGCGAAAATCCGGTGGGCGAGCGAATTTCGCACGCGCTTGTCAACGGGATCACCGAATATATCGAGGCCGATACCGAGGAGGCGCGGAAGGCCTATGACCGGCCGCTGCATGTGATCGAAGGGCCGCTCATGGACGGCATGAACATCGTGGGCGAGCTGTTTGGCGCCGGCAAGATGTTCCTGCCCCAGGTGGTGAAATCGGCCCGGGTGATGAAGCAGGCGGTGGCCTATCTGCTCCCCTTCATGGAAGAGGAAGCCCATGGCGCGCGCCAGAGCGCGGGCAAGGTGCTGATGGCGACGGTCAAGGGCGACGTCCACGACATCGGCAAGAACATCGTGGGCGTGGTCCTGGCGTGCAACAATTACGAGATCATCGATCTGGGCGTAATGGTGCCCACCCAGAAGATCCTCGAGACCGCGCGCAAGGAGAAGGTGGACATCATCGGGCTGTCGGGCCTGATCACCCCCTCGCTCGACGAGATGGTCACCGTGGCGTCGGAAATGGAGCGCGAGGGCTTTTCCATTCCGCTCCTGATCGGCGGGGCGACGACGAGCCGGGTGCACACTGCGGTCAAGATCAATCCGCAATATCATAGCGGCACGACGGTCTATGTGAAGGATGCCTCGCTGGCGGTGAACGTGGTCTCCAAGCTGATGAGCAAGGAGGCGGCCAACGACTATATCCGCACCCTCAAGCAGGAATACGAAGCGGTCGCCGAAAAGCACGTGCGGGGCGATGCCGCCAAACGGCGGGTGGGACTCGCGGACGCGCGGGCCAACGGGTTTGCGGCCGATTTCGCAGGCTATGTGCCCAAGGCGCCCTCCTTCACCGGCACGCGGGTGCTCGAGGACTGGGATCTGGGTGAGCTGGCGCGCTATATCGACTGGACGCCGTTCTTTCAGGCCTGGGAGTTCAAGGGCGTCTATCCCAAGATCCTCGATGACGAGCGTCAGGGCGAGGCCGCGCGCCAGTTGTTCGAGGACGCCCAGGGCATGCTTGCGCGGATCATCAAGGAAAAGTGGTTCACGCCGAAAGCCGTGGTGGGCTTCTGGCCGGCCAACCGGGCGGGCGACGACATCGCGCTTTACACCGATGAGGCCCGGAGCGAAGAGCTGGCGAAATTTTTCACCCTGCGCCAGCAGTTGAGCAAATCGGGCGACAAGCCGCAGATGGCGCTGGCCGATTTTGTGGCCGAGCCGGGCACGCCCGACTATCTGGGCGGGTTCTGCGTGACCGCCGGGTTCGAGGAAATCGCAATCGCCGACCGGTTCGATGCGGAAAACGACAACTACTCGGCGATCATGGTCAAGGCGCTGGCGGACCGGTTCGCCGAGGCCATGGCCGAGCGGTTGCACGAGAAGGTGCGCACCGAGCTCTGGGGGTATGCGCCCGAGGAAGCCCACAGCCCCGAGGAGTTGATCGCCGAGACCTATCAGGGCATCCGGCCGGCGCCGGGCTATCCGGCCCAGCCGGACCACACCGAAAAGACCACGCTCTTTGAACTGCTCGATGTGGAGGCCCAGATCGGGGTGAGTCTGACCGAAAGCTATGCCATGTGGCCGGGCTCGTCGGTCTCGGGGCTCTATTTCGCCCATCCCGAGAGCTATTATTTCGGGGTGGCCAAGGTCGAGCGCGATCAGGTCGAGGATTATGCGCGGCGCAAGGGCATGGATGTGCGGGAGATCGAGCGCTGGCTGGGACCGATCCTCAACTATATCCCGGGGGCCGAGAAAGCCGCGAGCTAGGGCTGTCGGCCGCCCGGGACGCCGGGCGGTCGCGCCGTCTCGACATCGCGGTTTGGACCCCTTAAGAACCCGGGTGAATTCCGACCCCCGGGGACCAGACCGCTCATGGATAATTTCGTTCTCACCCTTTCGTGCGCCGACCAGCCGGGGATCGTGGCGGGGGTCACCACCGAATTGTTCGGGCTGGGGGCAAATATCGCCGAATCCAACCAGTTCTGGGATCGCGATACCGGCAAATTCTTCATGCGGATCGCCTTTGCCGCGCCCCAGGGTACGAGCAAGGACGGCATCGAGCGGGCGCTGCAGCCCGTCATCGCCCGGTTCGAGATGAAGACAGCGATCGCCGAAGAATCGCGCAAGCCGCGCATCATCATCATGGTCTCGAAATTCGACCATGCGCTGCGGCACCTGTTGTACCAGACCCAGGTCGGCTGGCTGCGCGCCGAGGTGGTGGCCATCGTCTCCAACCATGAGGATACCCGGTCGCTGGCCGATGCGGACGGGATCGCGTTCCATCACCTGCCCATGGAAAAGGGCAAGAAAGCCGAGCAGGAAGCGCGGGTGCTCGAGGTCATCAAGGCGGCCGATGCCGATCTGGTGGTGCTGGCGCGCTACATGCAGATCCTCTCGGACCAGCTCTCGACCCGGCTGTTTGGCAAGGTGATCAACATCCACCATTCGTTCCTGCCCAGCTTCAAGGGCGCAAAGCCCTATCACCAGGCTCATGAGCGCGGCGTCAAGCTGATCGGGGCGACGGCCCATTACGTGACCCCCGATCTCGACGAGGGGCCGATCATCGAGCAGGAGACCGCGCGGGTGACCCACGCGATGAGCCCGGACGACCTGATCGCCGCGGGGCGCGACATCGAAAGCCGCGTTCTGGCCCGCGCGGTCAAGAACCACGTCGAGAGCCGGGTCATGCTGAACGGTCACAAGACCGTGGTGTTTTCCTCTTAGAGCATATCCTGTTCTGACTGAATCAGAACAGGAGCCCTAAGTCTTCATTTGGTCGCGTTTCCGAACCGGAAAGGTGTTTTCTACCTTTCCTGGAAACGCTCCAGGGCCCGGACGCACAAAGGACGCTGATATGACCGCTACCATCATCGACGGAAAGGCGCGCGCGGACCGCATGGTCCAGGAGGTGACCGAGCGCACGGCGCGGCTCAAGGCCGAGCATGGCGTCGTGCCCGGTCTGGCGGTGATCCTCGTGGGCAGCGATGCGGCGAGCCAGGTCTATGTGGCGTCCAAGTCCCGCCGGGCTGCGGCGTGCGGGTTCCATTCGGTGCAAAATGACATGGCAGAGACGACCAGCGAGGCCGAACTGCTCGCCCAGGTCGAGGCATTCAACGCCGATCCCGCGATCCACGGCATTCTGGTGCAGCTTCCGCTGCCCGCCCATATCGATGCGGGAAAGGTCATTCAGTCCATCGATCCGGACAAGGACGTGGACGGGTTCCATTTCATCAATGTGGGCCGGCTGGGCACCGGGGAAACCGACACGGCGCTGGTGCCGTGCACTCCGGCGGGCTCGATGCTGCTGCTCGAGGATGTGGCAGGCCACGACCTTTCGGGTAAGACCGCGGTCGTGGTGGGGCGCTCCAACATCGTGGGCAAGCCGATGTTCAACCTGCTGCTCAAGGCCAATGCGACGGTCACCATCGCCCATTCGCGCACGCCCGACCTGCCGGGCCTGTGCCGGAGCGCCGATATCGTGGTCGCGGCGATCGGCAGGCCGGGGTTCATCCGCGGGGACTGGATCAAGCCGGGCGCCACGGTGATCGACGTGGGCATCAACCGGATCGATGCGCCAGAGAAGGGCGAGGGCAAGACACGGCTGGTGGGGGACGTGGATTTCGCGGGAGCCTCAGCGGTCGCCGGGGCGATCACGCCCGTGCCCGGCGGGGTCGGGCCCATGACGATCGCCATGCTGATGGCCAATACGCTGCGCGCGGCGGAACACAGTGTGGCGGTGAGCTAGGGCGATTTCGCTAAATCATTGATCTGGGTCAAGATCATCGGGTTCGCATGGGCGCACAGTGGCTCCATTCCAAGGGAAAGGAGCCATGACATGGCCGTGGAAACACTCTGGTTGGTCTTTGCCGTCGTCGCCGTCTTTGCAGCCTTCGGGCTCGCGGTCGGCTATGTGAACGCGGTGGCCGGCGACAAGGCGATCACCTATGAGCAGGAGGCCGCGCGCAAGGGGCGATAGGCGCTCCAAGCCTTTGAGTTGACACGTTTCCGAACCGGAAAGGTGTTTCCACCTTTCCTGGAAACACTCTATGGGACTTCGATGACGTCGACGGCCTGGGTGGTTTCGTGTCCGCCCGCGCTGCGCAGCACCCCCACGATGGGGGTGACGTCGGAATAGTCGCGGCCATAGCCGATGACGATGTGGTCCTGGCCGGCGCGAATGGCGTTGGTGGGGTCGAACTCGACCCAGCCCGCCTCGCGCCCGCACCAGACGTTCACCCAGGCGTGCATGGCATCGGCGCCTTCGAGGCGCGGCTGGCCTTTGGGGGGCAGGGTGCGCAGAAAGCCGCTGACATAGCCGGCGGGGATCCCCAGCCCGCGCAGCCCGGCGATCATGATGTGCGCGAAATCCTGGCAGACGCCGCGTTTGAGGCCGAAGGCTTCCGAGACGGGGGTGTCAACCAGGGTCGCTTCCCCGTCATAGGTGAAATCGTTGAAGATCCGCAGGCACAGATCGTTGGCGGCCTGCCTGACGGTGGTCGTGCTGCCCAGGCTCTCGCGGGCATAGGCGGTGATCTCGGGGTCGAGCCG
This sequence comes from Pelagibacterium montanilacus, assembly GCF_003992665.1. GTDB lineage: Bacteria > Pseudomonadota > Alphaproteobacteria > Rhizobiales > Devosiaceae > Pelagibacterium > Pelagibacterium montanilacus. The sequence goes on along the minus strand of NZ_RZMX01000055.1, from coordinate 110,320 downwards.
GATGCGCGGGCTGGCGCTCAGGAAATGGTGGGGCGAGCGGGCCCCAAGATCCCAATGGGCCGCGATCTCGGCGCGCAGGCCGCCCAGATCGGGAGAAAAGTCGATGTCGGGGTCGTCGCGCTCGACCTCCACACGCGCCGTCATCGTGATCTCGAGGGCGTCGTGAGGCGAGCGATAGGCCAGGGCGGTCACCTGCGAGCCGAAGAAATCGACAAAGACGCTGTGCTCTGCGGGCTGGGGTGAGAGCGTGAGGCCCGCGGCGACGACCTTCTGGATGCCGGGGCTGTGCAGGGGGAACACGCGGGCCAGATGCCGGCCGCCCGAGACGGGCACGTCATAGGTGTAGTCGAGCTTGAGCTTGAGATCGTACAGCATCGCCCTAGCCGAAATAGGTCATGGAAATCGATTCCGATACACCTGCGACACCGGCCGACAGATCGGCGAGCATGGCGACATCCACGTCGGGCGTTTCGACCACCGCGAGCTGGGTCTGGAGCTGGAGCGCCAGCCGGGCGGGGGCGGACAGTTGCCCGTCGACAAGGCCCCGGGGCAACGCCTTGAGCTGCTCGAGCAATTCGGTGAGCTGGAACATGACCGAGCGGGGGTTGAGCGGGTCGGTGACCAGGAGTTCGACCGCGCCGAGATTGCCAAGGCTGTAGCCGTAGCGGCGGCGATGGGTCATGACGCTGTCGCCGATCTCGAGCAGCATTTCGGTCGCGCCGTCGGGCATCTCCGGCGCCGAGAGCCATGCGGCGGCGTCGGCGATCTGGATGCCGCGCTCGACGCGGCGGCCGATCTCGAGGAACCTCCAGCCGGCGAAGCGGTACATGTTTTCGTTCACCAGCCCCGAAAACCCGGCCAGCTTGCGCAGAAGAATGGTCAGCGCGCGGGTGGCGTCGTCGCCGGGCTTGATGGTGCGCGCGAACCGGTTGGCGGTCTTTTGCAAATCGGTGAGGGCCAGCCAGCCATCGGGGGAGAACCTGTCCCTGATCTGGCTTGCCGAGCGCACCGCGCCATCCACGATCGCCAGAAGCCCCTGAGGGATTGGCTCGACGGTGTCGAGGCCCAGCGGTTCGAGATAGTCGGTGGTCGAGACCAGAAGCGGGTGGGTGTCGGTGCCGGTCTCGGCCATGCGCATGTGATAGGCGCGCAGGATGCGCACCATGGCCTCGCAGCGCTCGGCGTAGCGCCCCAGCCAGATCAGGTTGTCGCCGGCACGCGAGGGCAGATTGCCCGACGGGTTGCGCTCGATCGTGGCGTTGGCTTCGGCCAGCAGCGAGATCTGCTCGACGGGGGTATCGCTGACCACCCAGACGTCTGCCGCCTGGCCGCCGCGCTGCATGGCGATGGCGGCGTTGTCGAGCGTGTAGCCGACCCGGGCAAAGCCGCCGGGCATGATCGACCAGCCATTGGGCGTGCGCGCGGCATAGACCCGCAGGGTGATCGGGCGCGGCTCGAGCACCCCGTCGACATAGACGGGCGCGGTGGAGAGCTTGACCGCTTCCTGGGCCGCGTAGGCGCCGGGGTCGCCGGTGATCCGGGCCAGCAAATCCTCGCGGTCCTGAGGTGTGGCGGTCGTCCCGTCCCGGGTCTCGCCATTGTCGTCGATCGAGAGCAGGGTCGAGAAGGCCGGACCGATCAAAAGACTGCCGATATTGTCCCGGACATAATCGAGCGCATCCTCGCCTCCGCACCACCAGGTGGCGATGTTGGGGAGCAGCAGGTCGGTGTCCATGCGGGCACGGGCAATGGCCGGCAGGAATGCGGCGAGCGCGCGCGTCTCCAGGATGCCCGCACCGAGCGCGTTCACGAAGTTGACCGACCCCCGGCGGACCGCTTCGGCAAGCCCGGGGGTGCCGATCTCGCTGTCCTGGCGCAATTCGAGCGGATCGGTGAAGTCGCCGTCCAGCCGGCGCCAGAGCACCGATACGGGTTTGAGGCCGGAAATGGTGCGCACCATGACCTGGCCTTCAACGACCACCATATCCTCGCCCTCGACAAGCAGGAAGCCGAGGTAGCGGGCGATATAGGCGTGCTCGAAATAGGTCTCGTTGTGCGGGCCCGGGGTGAGGATGGCGACGCGGCCCGATCCGTTGCCGCCCATGCCCGTCAGCGCGTTGCGGAAATCGCGGAAGAAGCCGGCCAGGCGCCGGACATGGAGTCGGCCGAAAATATCGGGCAGGGCGCGGGTGGTCGCCACGCGGTTTTCCAGTGCAAAGCCGGCGCCCGAAGGGGCCTGCGTCCGGTCCCCCAGAACCCACCAGCGGCCATCGGGTCCCCGGCCGAGCTCGAAGGCGCAGAAATGCAAATGGTAACCGTTCTGGGGCTCGACGCCCACCACGGGCCGCAGGAATTCGGGATTGGCCGCGATCAGCTCGGGCGGCAGCAGCCCTTCCCTGACGAGCTCATTTTCCCCGTAGATGTCGGCGACCACGGTCTCGAGCAGGTCGGCGCGCTGGGCGAGCCCTGCCTCGATCTGCTGCCATTCGCTATCGGCGATGATCAGGGGAATGTGGGCGAGGGGCCACTCGCGTTCGCCCTGCTCGGAACCTTCGTACATGCGGTAAAAGACGCCGGCGTCGCGCAGGTACTGGTCGGCACGCTGGAAGCGGGCATTGAGTTCTTCTGCCCCCAACTGGTCGAGCGCGCCCATCACGTCACGCCAGCCCGGCTTGACCGTGCCGTCGGCCCCGACCATCTCGTCGGTCACCCCGGCAATGGGCCGATATGCGCTGATGAGCTCAGGCATGAAGGATGCCCGGCTCCTGACCCGTTTTGGAGTTCGCTTCATCTACAGCCACTGGTGAGGTCGCCTTAGATCCAGCGTCAGAGGAAACTCGGGCGCGGGCGCTTCGGTCGGCAATTCATAAGGTCCGGCACTATGTCCGGCGGCGATGAAGCGTGCAAGTCGTCTGGCTTCGGCCTCGTTGGCGTTCACAGGAAAAGTCTCGTAATTGCGGCCAGCGGGGTGAGCGACGTGATAGGTGCATCCGCCGACGGCCCGGCCCGTCCAGCGATCGTAGATGTCGAAGGTCAGCGGGGCATCCACCGGGATTTTCGGATGCAGCCCCGAGTTGGGCTGCCAGGCCTTGTAACGCACGCCGGCAACGGAGGTTCCTGCGGTCCGGGTCATGGTGAGGGGCACGGGGCGGCCGTTGCATGCGACGGTGTAGCGGTCGGGGGACGGGCCCGTGAGGCTGACCTGGAGCCGCTCGACCGACGAATCCACATAGCGCACCGTGCCGCCGATGGCGCCGGTCTCGCCCATCACGTGCCAGGGCTCGAGCGCCTGGCGCAATTCGAGCGTGTGGCCCTCGACCTCCACCTCCCCGCAGAAGGGGAAACGGAACTCGAGCTGGGCTTCGAACCATTCGGGCCGGAAATCAAAGCCATGTGCGCGCAGATCCTCGAGCACGTCGAGGAAATCGGCCCATACATATCGGGGCAGCATGAAGCGGTCGTGCAGGCGCGTGCCCCAGCGGATGAACCCGCCGGTGAGCGGGGCATTCCAGAACCGGGCGATCAGCGCGCGAATCAGAAGCTGCTGGGCGAGGCTCATCTTTGCGTTGGGCGGCATCTCGAAGCCGCGGAACTCCACGAGCCCAAGCCGCCCCGTTGGGCCATCGGGGGAATAGAGCTTGTCGATGCAGATCTCGGCGCGGTGGGTGTTGCCGGTGACGTCGACCAGAAGGTTGCGGAACAGCCTGTCGACCAGCCAGGGCGAGGGGGCCTCGCCCTCACCGGGCCGGGGGACCTGGGCCAGCGCGATCTCGAGCTCGTAAAGGCTGTCGTGCCGCGCCTCGTCGATCCGGGGCGACTGGCTGGTGGGGCCGATGAAAAGGCCCGAGAAGAGGTAAGAGAGCGCAGGGTGGCGCTGCCAGTGAAGGACCAGAGATTTCAGCAGGTCCGGGCGGCGCATGAACGGGCTGTCGGTAGGGGTCTGCCCGCCCACGACCACATGGTTCCCGCCCCCGGTTCCGGTATGGCGCCCATCGATCATGAACTTGTCGGCGCCCAGGCGCGTCTGGCGCGCCTCCTCATAGACCGCCTCGGTGATCGCCTTGCAGTCCTCCCAGCTCGAGGCGGGGTGGATGTTGACCTCGATGACCCCGGGGTCGGGGGCCACCCGGATGACGTTGAGACGATGATCGGCTGGCGGGCCGTAGCCCTCGAGATGAATGGCAACGCCGATGGCGGTCGCGGCCTTTTCGGCGGCGGCGACAATCTCGAGATAGTCCTCGATCGTCTCGGTGGGCGGCATGAACACGGTCATGCGGCCTTCGCGCGGTTCGACCGACACGGCGGTGCGGACCACGCCCTCGATGTCGGAGATTTTCTGCTCGATCCGGGTCTGGGAGACCGTGTCGTCGGCGGCAAAGCTCGCGGTGGGCAGGCCGGGGTTCTGTTCGAGAGTGTGGTCGGGCACTGCCGGGCGTCCGGCGGCCAGCGCGTTGCGCGGCGGCAGGGGGCCGCGCGGCGCGGTGGGGTCGAGGGGCACCACGTTGGGATAGGCCGAGGGCGGGACGTGGGGCAGGGCGCCAAGCGGCAGCCGATAGCCCACGGGAGAGTCACCGGGGGCGAGATAGAGCTTGCCGCGGCGGGTCTTCCAGACCTCGGTCATCCAGCGGGGGCGATCGGCCGGCGCGTTCCAGCGCTGGATGGGCAGGACATAGCCGGAGGGCTCGGTCAGCCCCCGCTCGAAGACGCGCACCATGCGCAGGCGCTCCTCGGGGTCCTTGAGCCGGGGGTTTTCCGGTGTGACGTTTTCGGGCAACTGGCCTTCCTTGAGCAACCAGTCGGCGGGATCCTCATAGGCGGGTGCGATGGTGGTCCCGTCCAGCCCCAGCGCGCGCGCCATCTCGGTGAGGAAGGCCGACGCGGTCTCGGGCGAGGGGGACTCCCCGGCCACTTCCGGAGCAATGAGGTTCGGATCGGTCCAGACCGGCTCGCCATCGGCGCGCCAGTACAGTGAGAAGGTCCAGCGCGGCAGGGTTTCGCCAGGGTACCATTTGCCCTGGCCGTAATGGAGCAGCCCGCCGGGGGCGAATCGGTCACGCAGGCGCCGGATGAGCGCGTCGGCCTTCTCGCGCTTGGTGGGGCCAACTGCATCGGTGTTCCACTCGGCGCTCTCGAAATCGTCGATGGAGACGAAGGTGGGCTCGCCGCCCATGGTGAGCCGCACGTCGCCCTCGGCCAGTGCGGTGTCGACCTGCGCGCCCAGCGCGTCGAGCGCCGACCAGCTCTCATCGGAGAATGGTTTGGTGATCCGGGGGTGTTCGGCGACGCGGGTGACGCTCATGTCGAAGCCGAAATCGACATTGGCAAAGCTCGCCATGCCCGAGATCGGCGCGGCGTTGGCGTAGTGGGGGGTGGCAGCGAGCGGGATGTGGCTTTCGCCCGTCAGAAGGCCCGAGGTGGGATCGAGCCCGATCCAGCCCGCGCCGGGCAGGAAGACCTCGCACCAGGCATGCAGATCGGTGAAATCGACCTCGGTGCCCGAGGGGCCGTCCAGCGCCTTGAGGTCGGGCTTGAGCTGGATGAGGTAGCCCGAAACAAAGCGCGCGGCAAAGCCGAGATGGCGCAGGAGTTCCACCAGCAGCCAGCCGGTGTCCCGGCACGAGCCCTTGGCGCGCTCGAGGGTTTCCTCGGGCGTCTGCACGCCCGGTTCCATGCGCACGATATAGCCGATCTCGCTCTGGAGGCGCGCGTTGAGCTCGACGATGAAGGTGACGGTGTGCTGGGGCGAGCGGTCGATTGACGCGATCAGCGCCTGGAAGCGCGGGCCAACGACCGGGTCGGGACGGCGATAGATCTCGAGGTCCGGGGCCACGGCTTCGGGATAGGTGAAGGGCCAGGTTTCCGCTTCGGGTTCGACGAAGAAGTCGAAAGGATTGTAGACCGTCATGTCGGCAACCAGATCGACTTCGATGCGGAACTCGTTCACCGGCTCCGGGAAGACGTAGCGGGCCTGGAAATTGCCGTAAGGGTCCTGCTGGAGATTGACGAAATGGTCCGGCGGGGAAACCTTGAGCGAATGGCTGAGCACCTTGGTGCGCGAATGGGGGGCCGGCTGCAGACGGATGATCTGAGGCCCGAGCGTGACGGGCCGATCATAGCGATAATGGGTGAGGTGGTGGATCGCGGCCTTGATCGCCATCGGTGGTATGCTCCGGTTGCCTCTCCCGACGCGACGATAGCGGTGTTGCCCTCGGTTGTCAGGCGTTTAGAAACGCCGCCCGGAGTTTTCAGTCCTCGAGCAGATACCCGGTGCGGCCGGCAACCGGCTCGGTGCCCACGATCTTTGCGATCGAGGCGCCGGCGGGCGCGAATTTGCGCATTCGGCGCGAGATGACCCGGCCCGAGGTGCCCGCGAGCACCGGGGTGCGGTCCCGGAAGGCGCCGGTCCCGTCGAGCGCGATGAGGTCAGCGATAGGTTGGCCCTTTGCAACGTTTTCACCGAGCCCGACGCGGTAGGCCACGAGCCCGGGGCCTTGGGTGCGCACGACTTCGGTTGCCGAGAGAGGGGTAGGGGCCGCAGCCGGGTCCGGGGTTCTGGCGGGGTCGGACGCGACGAGGCCCGTGGTCTGGAAAAAACCGAAGAGGTTCTCCGCGTCGGCGCGGCCCAGAGCGTCGTCCACGTCGTGGCGGCCTCGGTATTCGAGCGTTGCGGCGCGGGCGGAGAAGGGGATGGGCCGATCCGGATGGGCTTTCCGCAGGCGCGTCCAGAGGGAGGGCCAGACCTCGTCGAACGATCCGCCGCCCGAATCCTCGGCAATCAGTTGGGCAGCGGACCCCATCCAGTCGGCGAGATCACCGAGTTCAGCCATCGAATCGGGGGTCAGGAACAGGTGGGGCAGTGCCTCGTCGTCGCAATGGAGATCGAGCACGTAATCCGCATCATGGGCCTCGCCCATCACGACATGGCGCAGGCGTTGCAGCGCCGTCATGGGGTGCTGGGCGTCGATCCAGTCCCTGACGGCCGCGCGGATGATGGCGACGTTCCCGCCCGGATCATCGGTGAGGCGGTCCCCGATGGTGTCGCCGATGGCCTCGAAAAGGTCCGGCCAGCCGCGGTTGAAATTGGTGCCGCTGCGTGTGTGATAGCGGCCCGCATGGCCTTCGAGGACGAATTGGTTCATGCCGATGGGATTGACCATGGGCATGATGACGAAGCGCGCGGCGAGTTCTCCACGGGTGTCGGCGGCCTCGAGCATGGGCAGGAGATGGTGGATCGCCAGGATGCCGGGCTGCTCGTCGGCATGGAGCGCGGCCTGGATGAAGACCTTGATGGCCGCATCTGCCGGACCGATGCGGAAAAGGGTCAGCTCGTGGCTCGTGCCGGGGGCATCGGCGGGAATCGCGTGGGTTGTGCGCTCGAGGGGCATGGAAATCCTAGCGGATGTATTTGGGGGCAAAGCGCAGGCGCGGCCGGTCCTGGTTGACCGACAGGTGCCGCATCATCCGCTCGTAGATGCGCCCGAAAACGAAAAAGACAAGCATGGAAATGACCAGGAAATATAGGCCCGCAACTGAGAAGTGGAGGATGGCATTGTAGTCGCGCTCGAACAGGAAGCGCGCGGTGTTCATGATGTCGCGCTGGTTTCCCACCACGGGGAGCGTGAGATAGACCAGCGCGGTCGCGTGGAACATGAACACCACTTCATTGGTGTAGGCGGGCCAGGCGATGCGGATCATGTTCGGCCAGGTGACGGTGCGGAAGATCTGGAGCGGGCTCATGCCGTGTGCGCGTGCGGCCTCGAGCTCCCCGCGCGGGACCGTGCGCAGGGCGCCGTAGAGGATTTCGGCAGTGTAGGCCACGGTGTTCATCACGAGGGTGAGCGGGCCGATGAACAGCGGGTGCATGACCACGCCCGAGATGCCCAGCGGGCGCCACCAGACCGCGTTGAGCGCCAGCATGATCGAATAGAACATGAAGAACTGGATAAAGAGCGGCGAGCCGCGAAAGGCATAGATGTAGCCGGCGGCGAGGTGCGAGACGATCGGGTTTTTCCCGTTACGCGCGAAAGCGACGGCCACGGCAAGCACGAAGCCGATGGCGAGGGAGACTGCGGCGAAATAGATGTTGAACAGCGCGGGCCGAAAGAAGATCAAAATCTCTGCCCAGAGCGTTTCGGCAAATCCGGTCATCTCACGACTCCACCGGCATGCCGCGGCGCGCCCGTTTGGTGACGGCGCGGAAGAAGCGTTCCGAGAGCAGTGTCACGAGGATGTAAAAGACAAAGAGCGCGGTGTAATAGCCCCAGCGCCAGTCGCCATGGACCATGCCGACCTGGGGCAGGAAGTTGGGCGCGCCCAGTTGGCCGGCCCACCAGACGATGTCGTTGATCTGGAGGAGCGAGAGGAGCGCGGTGGCCTTGATCAGCAGCATCCAGACATTCGAAAGGCCGGGGAGCGCATAGACCCACATCTGCCGGATATGGATGCGCATGAGGACCTGGCCCTCGCTCATGCCATAAGCCCGGGCCGCTTCGAGTTGGCCGGAGGGCACGGCGCGCATGGCGCCATGGATGACGTTGGCAACGAAGGCGCCATAGACGATGCCAAGGGCGAAGCAGGCCAGAACAAGGTATTGTTCGGTCGAGAAGTAGAGGCTCGCCTCGCGGCAGGGGGGCCAATTGCTCTGATAGGCTTCAATGGATTCGGGCGTGCACACGAATTGTGCGGCGACCAGTTCCAGGCCCTGGATGAAGACGAGAGGGAAAAACAGGAAGAACAGGACGTCCGGCACGCCCCGGACAACCCCTGTATAGACGCCCCCGATCAGCCGGGCTGGCAGGAAGCGCGAGCGCTTGAGAAGCGCGCCCAGGACGCCGAAGACGAGCGCGAGCACGCCGCCCAGAAGAGCGGCGATGATGGTGAACCGGAAGCTGGTATACCAGGCCATATGGCGGCCATTGGTGAAATAGCCGAACCAGAAGGCGATGTCCTCGCCCACAAGGCGAGCCAGCAATGAGGGGTCTGTGTCCACGGTGCGCGCGAGCGTTCAGAACCGGCGGCCCTATGGGCCGCCGGCTGAACCGATCAATATGCGGGTGCGTCGTCGCCGTACCACTCGGCCAGCAACTGGTTTACCGTGCCGTCGGCCTTGAGGGCGTCGAGAGATTCATTGAGCGTGGCGAGAAGCTCGGTGTCTTCCTTGCGGACGCCGCCGCCCACACCGCCGCCGATCATCACTTCGGGCCCCACAAAGACGATCGCGCCGCCCGAATTGTCCACGACCGGCTGCAGGAAGCTGCCGTCGGCGAGGATCAGGTCCACATTGCCGGCAGCGAGGTCGGCAATGGTCTGGTCAGGGGTGGCAAACGAGAGGATCTCGTTGGCGTCCGCGAAGTTCTCTTCCGCATAGGCTGCCTGGATGGTGTTGCCCTGAACCGCGATGCGTGCGCCTTCGAGATTGTCGAAGTCGAACTCGGCACCGGCCGTGGCCACAAAGAGCGAGGGATCGGGGGGATAGTAGTCCTGGGTGAAGTTGATGGTCTCGAGCCGCTCGTCGGTGATCGACATGCCCGCCATGATCACATCGTAATTGCCCGAAAGCAGGTTCGGGATGATCGATTCCCAGTCGTTCTGGACGACTTCGCACTCGATCCCGGCGTGTTCGCAGATCGCGTTGGCCAGGTCGATTTCATAGCCGTCGAGTTCACCGGCCTCGTTGATGAAGTTCCAGGGGGCGTAGGCCCCTTCGGTGCCGACGCGGATCGACTGGGCGTTCGCCGCGCTCGAGAGCAGGGCGAGTGCCGTGGCGGCGAGGAGTAGCTTTTTCATTTTTTGCTCCATTTTTGGTGCGTTGTCGTTGGGACCGGGAGGCCTTGCATGATGATTGTCGTTTCCCGGTCAGGTATGATCGGCCGCGCGAAGGAACTGGCGCAGCCGATCCGATTGCGTCGAGGAGAACACGGCATCGACCGTGCCTTCCTCCTCGATCCGCCCCTGGTGCAGGAAGACCACCTTGTCGGCGACTTCCCGGGCGAATTTCATGTCATGGGTAACGAGGATCATGGTGCGCCCCTCGTTCGCCAGCATCTTGATGACCCTGAGGACCTCGATCTCGAGTTCCGGATCGAGCGCGGAGGTCGGCTCGTCAAAGAGCATGATCTTGGGCCGGATGCAGAGCGCGCGCGCGATGGCCGCGCGCTGCTGCTGGCCGCCCGAAAGCTGGGCGGGAAAGGCGTTAGCCTTGTCGGCTATGCCGACCTTGTCGAGCAGTTCCTCGGCATCGGCGCGCACGTCTCGTTCCGGGCGCTTCTGAACCCTCAGGGGCGCTTCCATGACGTTCTCGAGCACCGTCATGTGCGCCCACAGATTGAAGGACTGGAACACCATGCCGATTTCCGAGCGGATGCGCCGGATCTGGTTGGCGTCGGAGGGCCGACGGTCCGGGCCCCGCCCCGTGAGCGCGATTTCTTCGCCGTCGATGGCGACGGTTCCGCTGTTGGGCACTTCGAGCATGTTTATGCAGCGCAGGAGCGTGGATTTTCCCGATCCCGACGAGCCGATGAGGGTGACCACGTCACCGCGCATCGCCGACAGGGTCACGCCCTTGAGGACCTCAAGGTCACCGAAGGATTTATGCACCTCGTTGATCGTCAATATGGACTGCAACCGCAGAGGCTCGCTTCCTATCGGCCCAACGGTTTCAGAACACGTCGCAACCGAGCCAGTGTGTACGCGCCATCGGGTTTGCCCGGGGTGCCTGTTTGGTGATCGGAAACCCGATGTGCCTCGATCGGAGGCAAGCAAAGCAGAATTTTCCAGAAAGACAAAGAAAAATCGCAGCCCATGCTTCCCGCCGCCGCCCACGCGCATCGTTTTTCCGGGAGGCGGTAACATTTTGGATACCACACAGGCTGACTTTTTGGATACCACTTCTGCGCCATGATGGACCGGGCGCGGGTCGGCGGTGCTATCCTCGCGCACTCGTTCAGGGGATTTCATGGCTTTCGATTATGGCTCTGTTCTGCTCGCGGTGGGGGCCGCAGGGACAGCGCTTTGCTTCACCCTCACGATGAACTGGCTGCGCCAGCGTGCGGCGGGCTTCCTGCTCACATGGGCGCTCGCCATCGGCATCATCGTGGCTTCGGTGGTCATGTTCTCGGTCTTTGCGGCGACCTCTTCTTGGTTGCACGGGCTCGTGGCATGCCTGCTTCTCGTTCTCGGCTTCGCGGTCAACCATGCGGGCATGGTTCACTTCCGCGACGGACAGGTGACCATGCGGCCCCTGTTGCTCGTCGCCGCCCTGATGTGGGTGCCGCTGAGTGTGGCCAACCTCGTGGGCATGGATGGGATCGCGTTCTGGATGGTCAATTTCATGTGCGCGGGGCTGATCACGGCGACAGGGCTCGGCTATTGGCTGGCGCGCAGCGAATCCGAGACGGTGATCTCGATGATCGCCATGCTGCACTGGCTGATGGCGTTCTCGTTTTTTCTCTGCGGACTGGTCGCGATCGTCGAGCAACCGTTCCATCTTTCCCACGGGATGCCGGAAAACTGGGCTGAAGTGTTCAACCTAGTCTGTGCGGTGGTCACCATCACCGGCGTCGGGGGGCTGATGATCACGGTCTATCAGGAGCGCATTTCGCGGCGTCATCAGGATGATGCGCTGACCGATCCGCTGACCGGGCTGCGCAACCGCAGGGCGCTGTTCCGGCAGTTCGGGGAGCGGGCGCTGGCCCGGGGAACCGGGCTCGTGGTTTTCGATCTCGATGATTTCAAAGGGCTCAACGACCGATACGGTCACGGGTTCGGCGACGAGGTGCTGCAGCGCTTCGCCGCGCTGCTCGAGACGACGTCGGGGGCGAACTGCACCGCCGTGCGGCTGGGCGGCGAGGAGTTCGCGCTGACGCTCACCGGCGTCAGTCTTGCCCATGCGGCCGAGGTGGCAGAACGGGTCCGAGTGGCGCTCGAAGGGCTGGTGTGCCGCACCGCAGACGAACTGGTGTCGTGCACGGTCAGCGCCGGCGTGGCGGTGACCGATGATCACGACACGACGTTCGACCGATTGCTGTCGAGCGCGGACACCGCGCTCTATCTCTCCAAGCGCAACGGTCGCAACAGGGTCACGGCACCGGCGTCACTGCGCGCTGCCTGACCCCGCGTCTGGATCGACCCTCGCCCCCCATTCGGCCCAGGACCCGTCATAGAGCGCCACGGCGCGGGCGCCGGTGACGGCGAGGGCAAGCGTGAGCACCGCTGCGGTGACGCCCGAACCGCAGGTCGTGATGACCGGGCGGTCGCGATCGATCCCAAGAGCGCTGAACGCCTTGGACAACTCGCCGGCGGGCTTGAGTTTGCCGTCGGCGATGAGCTGGGTGAAGGGCAGGTTGCTGCTGGCCGGGATATGGCCCGACCGCAGGCCCGGGCGCGGCTCGGGGGCCTCTCCGGCAAAGCGGGGGGCGGGACGGGCGTCGAGGATCTGGGCCGAGCCATCGCCCGATGCTGCGCGGACCGCATCGAAGGCGGCAATCGCGGTGGCATCGAAGCTGGCGTCGAACCGGGCGGGTTCGGCGCGCGAGGGGCCCTGCTCGAGGGGGTGGCCCTCCAGGCGCCATTTCGGTCCGCCGCCCGAGAGAATCCGGACATCGCCGGCGCCCATGGTGCGCAGGCTCCACCACACGCGGGGAGCCGAGAACAGCCCATGCTCGTCATAGACCACGATGGTCCTGTCCGACGCGATGCCCAACGCGCCGGCCATGCGCGCGAAGATTTCGGGCTCGGGCAGCATGTGGGGGAGGCCGCCCGAGGTGTCGGCAATCGCGTCGATATCGAAGAACACCGCCCCGGGAATGTGGCCTGCCTCGAACTCGGCGCGTGCGTTGCGTCCGGCATCGGGCAGGTACCAGGTGCCATCCACGACGATGATTTCGGGGTCATCGATGTGCTCGGCCAGCCATTGGGTGGAAACGAACGGGTCCATATCTGCTTTTCCTTTCACGGCAGCGTCGCGATGCGTTCGGCCAGCAGGGCGTAGAACGCGTCGGCATCTCCCGACCTGATGAACATGGCATTGGCCGGTCGGTCGGTCACATGCCAGTAATCGGTAACGGTCATGCCGCGGGTGAGTTCGCTCGTGGTTTCGATCGCGACATTGCAGTGCCGGCCCGAAAAGATTTCCGGGGCCAGCAGCCAGGCGATGACGCAGGGATCGTGGAGCGGAGCGCCGGGCCAGCCATATTTGGCCAGGTCGAAGCGCTCGGAATAGCCCAGCATGTCGGCAATCGCCGCGCCACTGCGGTTTCCCATGTTCCGGAAGGCGGCGATACGCTCGGGCGTGGCCAGCATCTGGTGGGTGACGTCGAGCGGCAGGACGGTGAGCGGCACGCCGCTGCGAAAGACGATATCGGCGGCTTCGGGGTCGACATAGATGTTGAACTCGGCCGCCGGGGTGATGTTGCCCACCTCGAAATAGGCGCCGCCCATCAGCACGATCCGCCCGATACGCGGCGCGATGTCGGGGGCCTTGACCAGCGCCATGGCGAGATTGGTGAGCGGGCCGAGCGCGCAGAGGGTGACGCTGCCCTCGGGTTCGGCCCGGACCCTATCGATGATGAAATCAACGCCGTGACCGGGCGTCGCTTCACTCTGCGGAGCAGGGAGATCGGGCCCGTCGAGGCCCGTCTGGCCGTGGACGTGCTCGGCGGTGACCAAGGGGCGGAGGAGGGGGCGGGCACAGCCGGCATGGACCGGCACGCCGGTCCGGCCCGAGAGCTCGAGCACCTTGAGGGCGTTGAGCGTGTTCCGGGCGAGCCCTACATTGCCGGCAATGGTCACGATGCCGAGCAGGTCGATCTCGGCGGGCGAGGCGAGCGCCAGAAGGATGGCGACCGCGTCGTCCTGGCCAGGGTCCGTGTCGATAATGATCTTTTGAAGAGAGGACATGTGCCGCCTGTTTGGAGAATCGCCAGAAAGAAGCTTAATCGGTGGACGGGCGGGCGCCAACGCGCGTTGCAATCCGGAGACGCCGCATCAGCTTTTCTTGACACAGTTTAGAATAGTTATAATCTATCGCCGTCCGCGTCTGGCTTCAGGCGCGCACGCGTCGGCACCGGGAAAGGCCATCGATCCATGAGACTCACGCGCCAGTCGAGCTATGCGCTGCGGACCTTGATGTATTGTTCGATCAATTCTCCTGACCTGTCGCGGGTCAGCGATGTGGCCAAGGCCTATGGAATTTCCGAGCTGTTCCTGTTCAAGCTGATCAAGCCGCTGGTCGAGAACCGGCTGCTTGAAACGGTGCGCGGTCGGCATGGCGGCATTCGGCTGGCCAAGCCGGCGTCCGAGATCACGCTGCTCGACGTGGTCAAGCTCACCGAAGAGAATTTTGCGCTGGCCGAGTGCTTCGAAGGCGGGGATACGTCCTGTCCGCTGGTTGCGGGTTGCGATCTCAACTCCGCGCTGCACGAGGCGCTCGAGGCGTTCTTTGCGGTGCTGCGCTCCTATACCATCGCCGACCTCACCGACAAGCGCCGCGCCATGCGCTCGCGCCTCGGGCTCGAGATGCTGGGCGCCGAGCTCAACTAGCTTTTGCCGGCATTGACGACCGGGTCTGGTCGGGCGTCAATATGCGGCTATAAATATGATCTTTACTGTCATGTTTAATTCGGCTATCACATCCGGGCAGGAGTGAGGCCTGCCCCTTGGGCCCTGCGTGCGGATCGCCAAAGCCGCATGCAGGGCCCATTTCAGGCAACTATGTGCCCGAAATTTTACCGATTGATAAAAAATCGGTTCCGCGTTAGCGTTTCCCCTGGATGGATCATCTGAGGGGGTGTTCGCATGTCCACGGGACAATTCGCCAAGGGGCTGGCCGGCGGCCGGCTCAGCCCCGAACAGTACGCCGAGAACTTCTCGGACCTGCACCAGCCGTTCACCGAGCACGAGGCCAGGGTCGAGGCGGACCGGTGCTATTTCTGCTATGATGCGCCGTGCATGACGGCCTGTCCGACTTCCATCGACATTCCGCTTTTCATCCGCCAGATTTCGACCGACAACCCGCTTGGTTCGGCCAAAACGATCTTCGACCAGAACATTCTGGGCGGGATGTGCGCGCGGGTCTGTCCCACCGAAACGCTGTGCGAAGAGGTGTGCGTGCGCGAGGTCGCCGAGGGCAAGCCGGTCCAGATCGGCCGCCTGCAGCGCTATGCCACCGACACCGCGATGTCCCGGGGCGTGCAGTTTTACGAGCGCGCACCTTCGACCGGCAAGCGCGTGGCGGTGGTGGGCGGCGGTCCGGCAGGGCTCGCCTGCGCGCACAGGCTGGCCATGCACGGGCACGCCGTCACTGTGTTCGAGGCGCGGGAAAAACCCGGCGGGCTCAACGAATACGGGATCGCCGCCTACAAGAGCACCCATGATTTCGCTCAAGGGGAAGTCGACTACGTCACGGCCATCGGCGGGATCGCAATCGAGACCGGCAAGGTTCTCGGGCGCGATATCGCGCTCTCCGAACTGGCAGCCGATTACGACGCGGTGTTCCTGGGCATGGGGCTTGGCGGGGTCAACGCGCTCGGCGCGCTGGGCGAGGATGGGGCGGCCAATGCGGTGGATTTCATCGCCGAGCTGAGGCAGTCCTCGGACCTCTCGGCGCTCGAAGTCGGCCGGCGGGTGGTGGTGATCGGGGGAGGGATGACCGCGGTCGATGCCGCGGTGCAGGCCAAGCTCCTGGGCGCCGAAGAGGTTACGATCTGCTATCGGCGCGGCCAGGGGCACATGAACGCGTCGCGGTTCGAGCAGGATCTGGCCGCCGCCAAGGGCGTCACCATCAGGCACTGGCTGGCCCCGCGCGCGGTTCGCGTCGAGGGCGGCAGCGTCACCGGCATCGAGCTCGAATACACGCGTCTCGAGGGCACGACCCTCGTGGGCACCGGCGAGACGCTGGTGCTCGATGCCGACCAGGTGTTCAAGGCCATCGGCCAGAGTTTCGTGGCTGCCGGGCTCAATGGCAGCGGCGAGATGATCGCGACCGAGAGCGGTCGGATCCGTGTCGATGAGCGGGGGCGCACCTCGATGAGGGGCGTCTGGGCCGGCGGAGACTGCGTATCGGGCGGCGAGGATCTGACCGTGGAAGCCGTCGCGGCGGGGCGCGACGCGGCAGAAAGCATTCACCGGACCCTTTCGGGAGGAGGCATCGATGGCTGACCTGAGCAACCGGTTCGCCGGCATCAAATCGCCCAATCCGTTCTGGCTGGCCTCCGCGCCGCCCACCGACAAGGCCTACAATGTCGAGCGCGCCTTCAAGGCGGGCTGGGGCGGGGTGGTCTGGAAGACGCTGGGCGAGGAAGGTCCTCCGGTCGTCAACGTCAACGGTCCGCGCTATGGCGCGATCTGGGGCGCCGACCGGCGGCTGTTGGGGCTCAACAATATCGAGCTGATCACGGACCGGGCGCTCCAGACCAATCTGCGCGAGATCAAGCAGATCAAGCGCGACTGGCCCGATCGGGCGGTGGTCGTCTCGATCATGGTCCCGTGCGAGGAGGAAAGCTGGAAAGCGATCCTGCCGCTGGTGGAAGAAACCGGAGCGGACGGGATCGAGCTCAATTTCGGCTGCCCGCATGGCATGAGCGAGCGCGGCATGGGCTCGGCGGTGGGCCAGGTGCCAGAATATGTCGAGATGGTCGCGCGCTGGTGCAAGCAGTATTCGCGCATGCCGGTGATCACCAAGCTCACCCCCAACATCACCGATATTCGCAAGCCGGCGCGCGCCGCGTTTGCCGGGGGCAGCGATGCGGTGTCTCTGATCAACACCATCAACTCGATCACCGCGGTCAATATCGACACCTTTTCGCCCGAGCCCTCGATCGACGGCAAGGGTTCCCATGGCGGCTATTGCGGCCCGGCGGTCAAGCCGATCGCGATGTCCATGGTTTCCGAGATCGCCCGCGACGCCGAGATGCGCGGCAAGCCCATTTCGGGCATAGGCGGGGTGACCACCTGGCGCGACGCGGTGGAGTTCATGGCGCTCGGCGCGGGCAATGTGCAGGTCTGCACAGCGGCCATGACCTATGGGTTCAGGATCGTCGAGGAGATGATTTCGGGGCTCTCGGCCTATATGGACGAGAAGGGGTTCGCCTCGCTCGACGATATCATTGGGCGCGCGGTGCCCAATGTCACCGACTGGCAGTATCTCAACCTCAATTACGTCACCAAGGCCAGGATCAACCAGGACCTTTGCATTTCCTGCGGCCGCTGCCACATCGCGTGTGAGGACACGTCCCATCAGGCGATCACCAGTTCGGTCGATGGCAAGCGCATGTTCATGGTCAAGGACGACGAGTGCGTGGGCTGCAATCTGTGCGTCAATGTCTGTCCGGTCGAGGATTGCATCACCATGGAGCCGCTGGCGGCCGGAGCGCTCGACGAGCGGACCGGGCAGCGCGTGCCCGACCGGTATGCGAACTGGACGACGCACCCGAACAATCCTATGGCAAGGGTCAACGAGCCCGCCGAGTAGTGCTCCCGCGCCTCGGCGGGCGGTCACCCAGCCCCGGAGGCCCCGATTGTCGAGCGCCGCGAGCCCCGCCCATTTCGCCACCGGTCGGCAAAGGCTGCTCGGCCATCTGGCCATGGTCGCCTTTGCGACGTTCGTTGCCGGTTCCTTTACCGTGGGCGCGCGGATCGTGCCCGAGCTGGACCCCGGCCCGCTCAACGCCATACGCTTCCTGATCGCCGCGGTGCTCATGGGCATCTTCACGTTCGCGATCATGGGGCATCGCCTCGAGATACCCGAGCGCCCGTGGCGGTTCGGGCTCTATGGCGTGCTCAACGGGGCTTATTTCGTCACCATGTTCATCGCGCTCACCATGACCGCTCCGGTGGCCACGAGTGCGGTGTTCACGCTTACCCCGCTCCTGACTGCCGTCTTCGGGCTGGTTCTGCTGGGCCAGCGGACGCGGCCGGTGGTGATGGTCAGCATCGTGATTGCCGCGCTCGGCGCGCTTTGGGTGATCTTCGAGGCTGATCTCGAAGCGATATCGCGTTTTGCGCTCGGGCCGGGGGAGGCGATCTTTCTCGTCGGCTGCGCGGCCTACGCGCTGATCGCGCCGCTGATGCGCAAGTTCAACCGCAACGAGCCGGGCGTGGTGCTGACCTTCTGGATGTTGGTCGGCACCACGGCATGCATCGCCCTTTACGGGGCGCGCGGGATCGTCACGACCGACTGGACGGGGCTCCCGGCTGAAGTCTGGTGGGGCATCGCCTATCTCGCCACGCTGCCCAGTGCGGTGAGCGTCTTTTTGCTGCAATACGCATCGGTGCGCCTGCCGGCCTCAAAGGTCATGGCCTATGGCTATCTGCTGCCAGGGATCGTGATCGTGCTCGAGGGGCTCACGGGCAATGGCTGGGCAAGCCTGCCGGTGGTCGCAGGCGCCGGGGTGACGGTCGGCGCGCTGGTCCTGCTTGCGGTGCTGGCGGACTGAGCCGGCCTTATTTCTTGGGTTTGAGCCCGTGGAGGAAGAGTTGGTCGAGGAAGCGGGCGGCGTCCTCGAAACGGCCTTCCCCGCCCCTTGCCTTGCCCAGGACGGCACGCACCTGGATATCGAAATCGGCGTAGTGCTGGGTGGTCGCCCAGATCGAGAAGATCAGGTGATAGGGGTCGCAGCGTGCGATCTTGCCCTGATTCATCCAGCCCTTGATGACCGCGGCCTTCTCGTCGACAAGCTCCTTGAGCTCGGTGTTGAGCACCTCGTGGAAGCCCGGCGCACCGCGCAGCATCTCGTTGGCAAACAGCCGGCTTTCTCGCGGGAAATCGCGGCTCATCTCCAGCTTGCGCCGGATATAGGACTGGATCTCGGGCAGAGGGTCTCCATCGGCATTCATTTCGCGGAGCGGTTCGAGCCACGTCTCGAGGATGCGGGCCAGTATGGGGGCGTGAATGTCTTCCTTGGATTTGAAATAATAGAGCAGGTTCGGCTTGCTCATGCCCGCGGCCTCTGCGATCTGGTCGATCGTCGAGCCCCTGAACCCGTAGCGCGAGAACACGTCCAGCGCCGCCTCGAGAATCAGTTCGTGCTTTTCGCGCTGGATCCGCGTGACCGGCCGACCCGGCTCGGTGTCTGTGCTCATGTCGATTGCCCCCGTCGATAGGCCCGTTATCCGTCTCCAACAAACCGCGCGTGAGGCTTTTCGCGAGTGCGATGCGCAGCGGCAAGAAATATTGCCTTGAACCGTGGATCAACAGTGCTAGAATTTTTCCAATCGGTCAAAAAAATTCGACCGTATCAAGCGCGTTGTCCCGTCGCGGCGATGCGGTTGGCGACACGAGGGGCACATGACCGAGGGCGCACCGTCCATTCCCAACGATCTCAACGCGTTCTGGATGCCGTTCACCGCGAACCGGCAGTTCAAGTCCGCGCCGCGCATGTTCGTTTCGGCGAAGGACATGCACTACACCACCGCTGACGGGCGCCAGGTTCTCGACGGCACGGCGGGGCTCTGGTGCGTCAATGCCGGGCACTGCCGGCCGCTGATAACCGAGGCGATCCAGGCCCAGGCGGCCGAGCTCGATTACGCGCCCGCCTTCCAGATGGGTCACCCCAAGGCGTTCGAACTGGCCAACCGGCTGGTCGATATCGCACCCGAGGGGCTAGACCATGTGTTCTTCACCAATTCGGGCTCGGAATCGGTGGAAACCGCGCTCAAGATCGCGTTGGCCTACCACCGGATGCGCGGAGATGGCGCGCGCACCCGCCTGATCGGACGTGAGCGGGCCTATCACGGGGTCAATTTCGGCGGCATCTCGGTAGGCGGCATCGTGGCCAACCGCAAGATGTTCGGCACCATGCTCGCCGGTGTCGATCATATGCCTCACACCCACGATCCGGCGCGGAACGCTTTCTCGCGCGGTGTGCCCGAGCACGGGGTGGAGCTGGCCGAAGAGCTCGAGCGGATCATCACCCTCCATGATGCCTCCACGGTCGCGGCGGTGATCGTGGAGCCCGTCGCTGGGTCGACGGGCGTGCTTATTCCGCCGCCTGGATATCTGCAGCGCCTGCGCCAGATCTGCGACCGGCACGGCATTCTTCTGATTTTCGACGAAGTGATCACCGGTTATGGCCGGCTGGGGGCTCCGTTCGGGGCGGACTATTTCGGGGTGACGCCGGACATCATGATCACCGCCAAGGGGCTGACCAACGGGGTGATCCCGATGGGCGCCGTATTCACCTCGGGGGCCATCCACGATGCGTTCATGACCGGGCCAGAGCACCTGATCGAATTTTTCCACGGCTATACCTATTCGGGCAATCCGATTGCCGCAGCCGCCGGGCTCGCGACGCTCGAGACCTATCGAAGGGAAGGGCTTTTGACCCGGGGCGCGGAGCTTGGCGGATACTGGGAGGATGCGCTCCATTCGCTCAAGGATGTCCCGAACGTCATCGATATCCGCAATCTGGGGCTGGTGGGCGCCATCGAGCTCGCGCCGATCGCGGGCCAGCCCACGCGCCGGGCGTTCTCGGCGTTCGTCAAGGCCTTCGAGAAGGGCGTTCTGATCCGCACCACAGGCGACATCATCGCGCTCAGCCCGCCGCTGATCGTCGAGAAGACCCATATCGACCAGATCGTCGATACCATCCGTACGGTCCTCGGGGAGGTGGACTGACCCATGCAGACAATCGAAAACGCCATCGCAGGCAAGCGCCACGTCTCCTCTTCAACGCGGCACGCGCAGGTTTTCAACCCGGCCACGGGCGAGCAGAGCGCGGCCTTGCCGCTCTCGACCCCCGCCGAGATCGACGAGGCGGTGGCCGCGGCCAAGGCGGCCCAGCCCGACTGGGCGGCGACCCCGCCCCTCAAGCGCGCCCGGGTGATGTTCCGGTTCAAGGAATTGCTCGACAGGCACGCGGCCGATCTCGCCCGCGAGATTTCGCGCGAGCACGGCAAGACCCATGACGACGCCTTCGGCGAGGTCCAGCGCGGGATCGAATGCGTGGAGTATGCCTGCGGGATTCCCGAACTGCTCAAGGGCAGCTTCACCCGCAATGTCGGCCCGGCGATCGATGCCTATTCGGATCGCCAGCCGCTGGGAGTGGTGGCCGGGATAACCCCGTTCAATTTCCCCGCCATGGTGCCCATGTGGATGTATCCCATGGCGATCGCCTGCGGGAATACGTTCATCCTCAAGCCCTCCGAGCGCGATCCCTCCGCGCCCATGATGGCCTATGACCTCTTGATGGAAGCGGGGCTGCCCGAAGGGGTGCTCAACGTCGTCCATGGGGACAAGGAGGCGGTCGACCACGTTCTCGACCACCCCGATATCAAGGCGGTGAGCTTTGTGGGTTCGACCCCGATCGCCGAATATGTCTATCAACGCGGGACCAGGGCCGGCAAGCGCGTGCAGGCGCTGGGCGGGGCCAAGAACCACATGGTGATCCTCCCCGATGCCGACCTGGACCAGGCCGCTGATGCGCTTATGGGGGCCGGGTACGGGTCGGCTGGGGAGCGGTGCATGGCGATCTCGGTCGCCGTTCCGGTGGGCGAGAAGACCGCCGATGCGCTCATCGAGCGGCTCAAGCCGCGGATCGAGAAGCTCAAGATCGGCCCGGCGACCGACAAGGACGCCGAGATGGGCCCGCTCGTTACCGCCCAGCACCGCGACAAGGTGCTCGGGTACATCGACAAGGGGGTCGAGGAGGGGGCCGAGCTTGTGGTCGATGGCCGCGGCTTTTCGCTCCAGGGCTATGAGAACGGCTATTATGTGGGGGGCACGCTGTTCGACCGGGTGACCCCGGAGATGACCATCTATCGCGAGGAGATTTTCGGGCCCGTGCTCTCGGTCGTGCGGGCCGGCGAATATTTGGATGCGGTCAAGATGATCAACGACCACGAATACGGCAACGGCACCGCCATTTTCACCCGCGACGGGGACGCGGCCCGCGATTTTGCCGATCGGATCGAAGTGGGTATGGTCGGGGTCAACGTGCCGATTCCGGTGCCGGTGGCCTATCACAGCTTCGGGGGATGGAAGCGTTCGCTGTTCGGGGACCATTCGATCTACGGTCCGGAAGGCGTGCATTTCTACACCCGGCTCAAGACGGTGACCACGCGGTGGCCAGCAGGGATCAAGTCCGGCGCGCAGTTCACGTTTCCAACCCTCTAGAGGACGACACGAAGGGAGCTCCAGCCATGGCCAAACTCGGTGACAATCTCAGGACCAACGGGGATCGGCTCTGGGACTCCCTGATGGACATGGCAAAGATCGGCCCGGGCGTTGCCGGCGGCAACAACCGGCAGACCGTGACCGATGCGGATGGTGAGGGCCGGCGCCTGTTCCAGAAATGGTGCGAGGACGCCGGGATGACCATGGGCGTGGACCAGATGGGCACCATGTTCGCCCGGCGCGAGGGCACCGATCCTGACGCGCTGCCGGTCTATGTGGGCAGCCATCTCGATACCCAGCCCACCGGCGGCAAATATGATGGCGTGCTCGGCGTTCTGGGCGGGCTGGAACTGGTGCGCACGCTCAATGATCTGGGGATCAGGACCCGGCACCCCATCGTCGTGACCAACTGGACCAATGAAGAGGGAACCCGGTTTGCGCCGGCCATGCTCGCCTCGGGCGTCTTTATCGGCGAGCACGATCTGGACTGGGCCTATGAGCGGACGGACGCCAAGGGGCTCAAATTCGGGGATGAGCTCGAACGCATCGGCTGGAAGGGCGATGAGCAGGTCGGGCAGCGCAAGATGAAGGCGTTCTTTGAACTCCACATTGAGCAGGGTCCGATTCTGGAGGCCGAGGGCAAGGATATCGGGGTGGTGACCCATGGGCAGGGGCTGCGCTGGATCGAGTGCACGATCACCGGCAAGGAAAGCCACACCGGCTCCACCCCCATGCCCATGCGCAAGAATGCGGGCCGCGGGCTGGCGCAGGTGACCGAGCTGGTCCACGAGATCGCCATGAAGTATCAGCCCACCGCCGTCGGGGCGATCGGGCATATCGACGTCTATCCCAATTCGCGCAACGTCATCCCCGGCAAGGTGGTGTTCACCATCGATTTCCGCTCGCCCATCCTCGATTCGCTCCAGAAGATGGAGGCCGAGTTGCTCGAGCGGGCGCCGCAGGTCTGCGAGGCGCTTGGGCTGACCTTCGCGCACAAGAGTTCGGGCCAGTTCGATCCGCCCGAGTTCGACAAGGGGTGCGTCGCTGCGGTGCGCAACGCCGCCGAGCGGCTGGGCTATTCGCACCGGGACATCGTTTCGGGCGCGGGGCACGATGCGTGCTGGATCAACAAGGTCGCGCCCACGGCGATGGTGATGTGCCCGTGCGTGGACGGGCTCTCCCACCACGAGGCCGAGGACATCACGAAGGAATGGGCCGCCGCTGGCGCCGATGTGCTGCTCCATGCGGTGCTGGAGACGGCGGAGATCGTGGAGTGACAAAGCGCCCGGCAGGGCAGGCGGAAACAACTCAATCGAGGGGAATTCATCATGAGCACGGTCATCAAGGGCGGCACCATTGTTACCGCGGATCTGAGCTACGCCGCTGACGTCAGGATCGAGGGCGGCACCATTGTCGAGATCGGGCAGGGGCTTTCGGGCGATACCGTGCTCGACGCGACAGGGTGCTATGTGATGCCGGGCGGGATCGATCCCCATACCCATCTCGAAATGCCCTTCATGGGCACCTATTCCACCGATGATTTCGAATCCGGCACCCGTGCCGCGCTTTCGGGCGGCACCACGATGGTGGTGGATTTCTGCCTGCCCAGCCCGGGCCAGTCGCTGCTCGAGGCGATCTCGATGTGGGACAACAAGGTGGGCAAGGCGAGCTGCGATTTCTCCTACCACATGGCGATCACCTGGTGGAGCGAGCAGGTGTTCGACGAGATGGAAGAGGTGGTCAAACGCGGGATCACCAGCTTCAAGCACTTCATGGCCTATAAGGGCGCGCTGATGGTGCAGGACGACGAGATGTATGCCAGCTTCCAACGCTGTGCGGCGCTCGGGGCGCTGCCGCTCGTGCACGCCGAGAACGGCGATGTGGTGGCCGAGCTGACCCAGCGGCTTCTGGCCGAGGGCAATGACGGGCCCGAGGGCCACGCCTATTCGCGTCCGCCCGAGGTCGAGGGCGAAGCCACCAACCGGGCGATCATGATCGCGGACATGGCTGGCGTGCCGCTCTATGTGGTGCACACGAGCTGCGAGCAGGCCCACGAGGCGATCCGCAGGGCGCGCCAGAAGGGCATGCGGGTGTTCGGCGAGCCGCTGATCCAGCATCTGGTGCTCGATGAAAGCGAATACTTCAATGCCGACTGGGATCATGCCGCACGGCGCGTGATGAGCCCACCTTTCCGCAACAAGGCCCATCAGGATTCGCTGTGGGCCGGGCTGCAGGCGGGTTCACTCCAGGTGGTGGCGACCGACCATTGCGCGTTCACGACCGAACAGAAGCGGTTCGGGGCGGGCAATTTCGCCAAGATCCCCAACGGGACGGGCGGGCTGGAGGACCGGATGCCGGTGCTCTGGACCCGGGGCGTCAACACCGGGCGGCTGACCATGAACGAATTCGTGGCGGTCACCTCCACCAATATCGCCAAGATCCTCAATCTCTATCCGAAAAAGGGCGCGATCCTTGAAGGTGCGGACGCCGATATCGTGGTTTGGGACCCGAAACGCAAAAAGACCATCAGCGCCTCGGCCCAGCAGTCTGCCATCGACTACAATGTCTTTGAAGGGATCGAGGTCACCGGCCTGCCGCGCTTCGTTCTCAGCCGGGGCAAGGTGTCGGTGGAGGAATCCACGATGAAGCACGAGCCCGGACACGGCAAATTCGTTGCGCGCGAGCCCAACATGCCTGTGAATCGCGCATTGTCGCAATGGAAGGAACTGACCGCCCCGCGTAAGGTCCAGCGCACCGGCATTCCGGCGACGGGGGTTTAGTCGGCAGATAAGGGATCAGGGCGATACCGAACAGGGGGCGTGCGGGCTTGTCAGAAATACCAAGCGTAGTCGAGGCCAAGGGGCTGGGGCTGACATTCGAGACGGCGGACGGTCCCGTCCACGCGCTCGCCGATGTGGACCTTTCGATCCGAAAAGGCGAATTCGTCTCCTTTATCGGCCCCTCGGGGTGCGGCAAGACCACGTTCCTGCGGGCCATCGCCGATCTCGAGCAGCCTACCGCCGGCACGATCACGGTCAATGGCACGAGCCCCGCCATGGCGCGCAAGGACCGCGCCTATGGCTATGTCTTCCAGGCGCCGGCGCTCTATCCCTGGCGCACCATCGAGCGCAATGTGGCGCTGCCCCTCGAGATCATGGGCTATGCCAAATCCGACCAGAAGGCGCGGATCGCCCGCACGCTGGAGTTGGTCAACCTCAAGGGCTTTGAGAAAAAATATCCCTGGCAGCTCTCGGGCGGCATGCAGCAGCGCGCGTCCATTGCCCGGGCGCTGGCCTTCGATGCCGATCTGCTGCTCATGGACGAGCCGTTCGGGGCGCTCGACGAGATCGTGCGCGATCACCTCAACGAGCAGCTTCTGGAGTTGTGGGACAAGACCGGCAAGACGATCTGCTTTGTCACCCATTCGATCCCCGAGGCGGTGTATCTCTCGACCAAGATCGTGGTGATGAGCCCGCGCCCCGGGCGGGTGACCGATGTGATCGAATCCACCCTGCCGCGCGAGCGGCCCCTCGATATCCGCGAAACTCCGGAATTCCTCGAGATCGCCGCGCGCGTCCGCGAGGGGCTGCGGGCTGGGCATTCCTATGACGAGTAGTCTCGTTATGGAGGCTGGGCGCAGCCGGCGCGGCATCCGGATCGATGAGACGCCCGACGAGACGATCGTCCACCTGCCGGTCCAGCGCGGCATCCTGCGGGCGCTCGGTCAGGTGTTCATGCTGGGGTTCTGGAGCCTGGGCGGAATGCTCGCCTTCATCCTCGTTGCCACCGGCGCCGCAGCACCATTCTTTGCCGTTTTCCTCGTAGGGTGGGCGATCGGGTTCGTGGCGTTGGTCCTGAGACTGCTCTGGACTCTGCTCGGTCGCGATACGCTCATTGCGCGGCCCGATGGTCTTGTCCGGAAGCGGTCCATACTCTTTTGGGGGCCGCGCGAGACATTTACGGCGCGGCAGGCGCGCCTCCTCACCTATATCGAGAACGACCCGTCGCGCAGGGTTCACGTCAACAATCGCACCATTGCCCAGCCGGCCCTCGAGATCGCGGGCGACGGGCGGCTGGCACGCTTCGGCCATGGAATATCGAAATCCGATGCCGAGGCGGTGATCGCGGCGGTGCGGGCGCGGGTCGGGACGGAGGGGGCGCCATGAAGTCCATCCTCGAGAGCCGCACGTTCGCGATCGGCACGGTCGTCCTCGCCATCATCGTCATCTGGTACGGGTTCGCCATCGTGCTCAACCTGCCCTGGCAGCAGAGCGTTTATGCCCGCGCCGACCTGACCGACGTGCCGCTTTTCCAATGGCTGGCGGACCTTTATTCCCAGCAACGCCCGGTGTTGCCGGCGCCCCACCAGGTTGCGGTCGAGTTCTACACCTCGGTCTTCCAGGCCAATCCGACAACGCCGCGCAGCCTGATCTTCCATGCCTGGATCACCCTCTCGGCCACGGGACTGGGTTTTCTGTTCGGCACGCTTCTGGGCATCTTGCTGGCGGTTTCCATCGTGCACAACCGGGCCATGGATCGCTCGCTCATGCCCTGGGTGATCGCAAGCCAGACCATTCCCATCCTCGCCATCGCGCCCATGATCGTCGTGGTGCTCAATTCGGTGGGGCTCACCGGGCTGATTCCCAAGGCGCTGATTTCGACCTATCTGTCGTTCTTTCCCGTGGTCGTGGGCATGGTGAAGGGCTTTCGCAGCCCGGAGGCACTGCACCTGGATCTGCTGAGGACCTATCATGCCAGCACGTCCCAGGTGTTCTGGAAGCTGCGCTGGCCGGCGTCGCTGCCGTTCCTGTTCGCGTCCATGAAGGTGGGTGTCGCCGCCTCGCTCGTGGGGGCCATCGTCGGGGAGTTGCCGACGGGAGCGGCCGGCGGGCTGGGCTCGCGGCTGCTGGCTGGATCCTATTACGGCCAGACCACCCAGATCTGGGCGGCGCTGTTGATGGCGGCGACGCTCTCGGCTGGTCTCATCGTCGCGATCAATGCCATTCAGACGCTGACGTCGAAAGCCATGGGGGCACCGGCATGAATACGGGCTGGATCATCTTCGCTGTCATCTTCTGGCTCGGTGCCTGGGGGCTGAACGAGGCGCTGGTGCGCATCAGGCCGCGCGCCCGCGCCGGTGCCATGGCCATCAATCTGATCGTGCCGCTGCTGTTCGGGGTGACGCTCCTCGTGCTCTGGGAGGGTCTGGTGCGCGGGCTGAACGTGCCGGCCGTGCTCCTGCCGCCGCCCAGCGTGGTCTGGCAGCGGATCGTGCTCTCGATTCCCAATCCGCTCTGGCCCGATTTCCAGCAGACCTTCCTTAAGTCGGTGCTGATCGGCTACACCATCGGGTGTACCTCGGCCTTTCTGGTGGCCATCGCGGTGGACCGGTCGCCCTTTCTCAAGCGCGGATTGCTGCCCGTGGGCAATTTCGTCTCGGCGCTGCCGCTGGTGGGGATCGCGCCGATCATGGTGATGTGGTTCGGGTTCGACTGGCAGTCCAAGGCGGCGGTCGTGGTGGTCATGACCTTTTTCCCCATGCTGGTGAACACGGTGGCGGGGCTCAACGCCACCGGGCCGATGGAAAAGGACCTGATGCGGACCTATGCAGCCAGCTACTGGCAGACGCTCGCAAAATTGCGCTTGCCCATGGCATGGCCCTTCATCTTCAATGCGCTCAAGATCAATTCCACGCTCGCCCTGATCGGGGCCATCGTGGCAGAGTTCTTCGGCACTCCTGTTGTGGGTATGGGGTTCCGGATATCCGCGGCCATCGGACGGCTCAATGTCGATATGGTCTGGGCCTCCATCGCGGTTGCCGCGCTGGCCGGCTCACTCTTTTACGGACTGATCGCTCTCATCGAGCGGGCCGTCACATTCTGGCATCCGTCCGTCCGGTCAGGCCGGTCGGGCTAGACACCCGGGACGCCATCGCCCCGGGATCCGGCATACAAACCACAGCAACAAGGGGAAACGGCAATGAAGATACTTCTTACGGCGGCTCTGGCGGGAACCATGTTCGCCGCCGCGGCGCCGGCATTCGCACAGGATGCCTACCCGCTCACGTTCCAGCTCAAATGGGTCAACCAGGGCCAGTTCGCCGGCTATCTGGTGGCGCAGGACCTCGGCTATTACGAGGAAGCGGGCCTTGATGTCACAATCAATCCCGGCGGACCGGATCTTGCACCCGAACAGGTGATCGCCGGCGGCGGGGCCGACGTCATCACCACCTGGATGGCCGCTGCACTAGCCGCACGCGAGCGCGGGGTGCCGCTGGTCAACATCGCCCAGCCTTTCGCCGAAACCGCACTTGAGTTCGTGTGTTCCGAAGAGAGCGGGGTCACGACAACCGATGATTTTCCGGGCAAAACGCTGGGTGTCTGGTTCTTCGGCAATGAATACCCGTTCTACGCCTGGATGGCACAACTGGGCCTGTCCACCGATGGCGGGGACGAGGGCGTCGAGGTTCTCCGGCAGGCCTTCTCGGCCGATCCGCTGCTCCAGGGGCAGGCCGATTGCATCTCGGTGATGCGGTACAACGAGTACAAGCAGGTGCTCGATGCCGGCATTCCCGAAGACAGCCTGACGCTCTTCAATTTCGCCGATGAAGGCGTGGGCATGCTCGAAGACGGGCTCTATGTGATGGAAGATCGCCTCGAGGATCCCGAGTTCGTCGATGCGATGGCCCGGTTCGTGGATGCCTCCATGCGCGGCTGGGCCTATGCGGCCGAAAATCCCGAAGAAGCGGCGGAGATCGTTCTCAACAACGACATGTCGGGCGCGCTGACGCTTGAAAGCCAGGTCTACCAGGTCAACGAGGCCGCGGCTCTGGTGGGCGACAGCCCGGCTCTGGACATCGATGCCTATGAGCAGACGGTGGCCACCCTTCTCTCGGCGGTTTCGCCCGATAACCCGGCGATTACCGCTGCGCCCGAAGGGGCTTATTCCACGGTCGTGACCGACGCGCTCGAATAGGGATGCCGGCCCTTGCCGGTGTGAAATGACGAGAGGCGGGAGCTTTCCCGCCTCTTTTCGCATTGATAGCGAACGGAAATACGGTGCGGCAAAGATTTGCGCCCGGGGCTTGAAAGCACATCATGACCCGGATACGCAATTGCCACCAGTACAGAACACTTAGCCGAAACGTTTTGGAAGTGGGCCGGCGGGGCCGGCCAAACCCGAGAGGACCATGGTCATGACCATACGGGCGCTCGTCTGGGGCGAGAACATTCACGAGCAAAAGAACAAGGTTGTCGGGGAACTCTATCCCGAAGGCATGCACGGCCAGATCGCCAAGCTGCTCGGTGAGGACGGCGAGATTTCCACCGCGACAGCAGTGCTGCAGGATCCCGATCACGGGCTCACCGACGAGGTTCTGGCGCAGACCGATGTGCTGCTGTGGTGGGGCCATGCCGACCACGCCGCGGTGCGCGACGATATCGTGGAGAAGGTCGCCAGGCGCGTTTATGAAGGCATGGGCCTGATCGTCCTGCATTCGGGACATTTTTCCAAGATCTTCAAGAAGCTGATGGGCACTCCATGCGGGCTGAAATGGCGCGAGGCGGGCGAGCGCGAGCGCATCTGGGTGGTCAATCCGCGCCATCCCATCGCCAGGGGCCTGCCCGAGCATTTCGAGATCGAATACGAAGAGATGTATGGTGAGCCGTTCTCGGTGCCCGAGCCGCTCGAGACCGTGTTCATTTCCTGGTTCCAGGGCGGCGAGGTGTTCCGCTCGGGCCTGACCTATCGCCGGGGCGCGGGCAACATCTTCTATTTCCGCCCTGGCCATGAAACCTACCCGACCTATTTCGAACCGATGGTGGGCAAGGTGCTGCGCAACGCGGTTCACTGGGCGCACAATTCCGATGCGGCCTATACCGCCATCCACGACGCACCAAATGTGCCGGTGGGCGCCACGCTCGAGCCGATCGAGGAGCGCGGGCCCAAGCTCCATGCCGATGGCGAGGAGGGCTTCCGCTAGAGCGTTTCCAGAAAAAGTGGAAACACTTTTCCGGTTCGGAAACGCGACACATCAAAGACTTGGAGCTCCTGTTCTGAGCCAATCAGCACAGGACATGCTCTAGGCTTACCTGCGCCTGGTATCCCGGGCCCCCAACCTTGACCTACCAGAGGAGGAGCCGATGCGGCTCGTCATTCTCGGCACCGGGAAGATGGCTGCCAGCCATGCGGCCCATTTTTCCGCGGTCGACGGCGTGGAACTGGTCGCTGCCGTCGACCTCGACTATGCGCGCGTTCTCGCCTTTGCCGATGAGTATCGGATCGCCCGGACGTTCACCTCGCTCGACGAGGCGATCGCCTGGGATGAGTTCGATGCGATCGCCAATGTGACGCCCGATCGCTTCCACCATCCCACGACCATGCAGGCGATCGCGGCGGGCAAGCATGTCTTTTGCGAGAAGCCGCTGGCGACCCATTACGAGCACGCCGATGAAATGGCGCGGGCGGCGGAAGAGGCGGGGCTGATCGGCATGGTCAACCTGACCTACCGCAACGTCCCGGAGTTGCAGAAATTTCGCGACATGGTCGATGCTGGCCAGATCGGCGAGATCAAGCACGTGGAGGCAAGCTATCTCCAGAGCTGGCTGGTTTCCAAGGCCTGGGGCGACTGGAAGACCGACCCCACCTGGCTCTGGCGCCTCTCCACCCGACACGGCTCGAACGGCACCCTGGGCGATATCGGCATCCATATTCTCGACTTTGCCTGGTACGGGATCGGCTCGGCGGTCCAAAAGGCCTTCTGCCGGCTCAAGGCGTTCGACAAGCACCCGGACGGCCGGATCGGGGATTACGTGCTCGATGCCAATGACAGTTTCACCATGTCGCTCGAGTTCGAGAACGGAGCGCTGGGGGTGGTGCACGCGACCCGCTGGGCGTCGGGCTATCACAACACGCTGCGGCTGCGGGCCTATGGGTCGACGGGCGGGCTGGAAGTCCAGCACGGCTTTGACGGCTCATCGCTGAGGATGTGCGCGGGCGAGGATGTCGACCAGGCGATCTGGCGCGACGTGCCGGTGGAGCCCATCCCGACCAATTATCATCGGTTCGTCGAAGCGGTGAACACGGGCGTTGCCCAGAAGCCGACCTTCCGGCACGCGGCAAACCTGCAAAAGGTGCTCGATCTGGGCATGGAATCGGACAGCTCGCGGCGCGAGGTCAGCGTCGTCTGACGGCCCAGGGCCGAAGAGACGGAAACGGAAAGGGGCGCACCCGGCAGGATGCGCCCCTTTTCTGTTTTGCTCTGGACATATGTCCTAGAGCTCCTGTTCTGATTGGATCAGAACAGGAGCTCCAAGTCTTTGATTTGTCGCGTTTCCGAACCGGAAAAGTGTTTCCACTTGTCCTGGAAACGCTCTGGTTATTCGGCGCCGACTTCGGTGATGCGACCGTCGGTGTAGGGCGTGTAGACGCCGCCCAGATCCGCGATGTAATCGGCCAGAACCTGCTCGAGCGGCGGGCCGAAATCGTAGGGGTTGTCGCCTTCGGCGAAGGTGCCGTAGCCGTCACCGCCACGGCGCATGTAGTCGTTGGTCACGACGGTATAGGTGGCCTCTTCGTCGATAGGCACCCATTCCTCGCCCTCGCGGACCATGACCTCGACGATGCGCTCGCCGACCGGCTGCGAGCGATCCCATGTATACTGGAGGCCCGAGACCTGCGCGAAGCGGCCGCCTTCGTTCTCGACTTCACTGACCCCGTTTTCCAGGGCATCGATGACATCGGCGCCCGTGATGTCGACGGTTGCCAGCGTGTTCGAGAAGGGCAGCACGGTGAGGGCATCGCCCATGGTGATTTCGCCCGCCTCAATGGACGCGCGCAGGCCGCCACCGTTCTGGATGGCCATGTCGGCGCCCTGATCGGCCACGCGGTCGAGCATGGCGTCGGCAACCAGGTTGCCCATCGAGCATTCCCCGAAGCGGCAGACCTCGCGTGCGCCCTCGATGAGTTCGGGGGTTTCGCCGATGACCTCGGCCATCAGAGCCTGGATCGGCTCTTCGAGTTCGGCCAGATCCTCGACATAGTCCTCATTGGGCTCGACGGAGGCATCGAGCAGCATCGGCTCGCCTTCTGCGGAGACCACATTGCCCTCGGCATCCCAGGTGACGGCGATTTCGCCCAGGTACTTGCCGTAGGAATATGCGGTAACAACGGGCACTTCATTGCCGTCGGGCCCATCGACCATGGTCGGATAGCCGCCGGCGGCGTCTTCGTCGGTGTTGGACAGAAGCGTGTGGGAGTGACCGCCCACGATCAGGTCGATCCCTGCCACATTGGCCGCAATCTCGAGATCGCGGTTAAAGCCGACATGGGTCACCGCGATGATCTTGTCGATGCCCGC
Organism: Pelagibacterium montanilacus; assembly: GCF_003992665.1. GTDB lineage: Bacteria > Pseudomonadota > Alphaproteobacteria > Rhizobiales > Devosiaceae > Pelagibacterium > Pelagibacterium montanilacus. Next base: position 77,855 of record NZ_RZMX01000055.1, on the reverse strand, counting down.
CGACTGCAGGGCCTCGACCTGGGTCTGCAGGCTGGTGATGGCGTCCTCGAACACCACGTTCTCGCCCGGGGAGGACGTCTCGTCGGTGTCCTCGGCGAGTGCGGAAACGAACCCGATCTCTTCGCCGCCGATCTCCATGACATGGGTGCCCGGGATGCGGCCGGCCAGCAGCGGCTCGTTCTCGACATTGATGTTGCCCGAGATCAGCGGGTAGTCGATGGCATCGAGCAGAGCGGCGAGCTCCTCGGGGCCATCGTCGAACTCGTGATTGCCCACGGCCATCACGTCAATGCCGAGGTCGGACGAGAATTCGGCAACGATTTCGCTGCGATACTGGGTGTAAAAAAGCGAGCCCTGGAACCAGTCGCCAGCGTCGACAAGGACGACGTTCTCACCCTCGAGGGCAGCGCGCCTGTCGTCGACCGCGGTCTTGACCCGGGCGATGCCGCCGAAGCACTCGCCAGCGGCGTCGGTTTCCGCGTCGCAATTGGAATTGCTGCCGGTGATCGGGCCAAAGCGGGAGTGGAAGTCGTTCAGGTGCAGGATGTTGAGGGTGAACTCACCCTCGGACTGCGCATTGGCAGGAGCTGCGAGCCCCGCTGCCAAGGCGAGCGCGGAGGCGCCCAGAAGCAGATGTTTCATGACCGTGATCCCTTGATTGGAAGGCGTGCGGAGCCTTCTATTTCACGCAATTGCGACGCTCCGATTACACAGGCGAAGCCGGCGCCAAGCGCCCGAGTTAACCGCAGTCTTGCGGCTCTGAAAAGAGAAAATTTGACCGGACGGTCAATTCCGAGGAACAGGAACACGCGACTTTGACCGAAGGGGCGGTGAAATCGCTGCCGGGGCGAAACCTAATTCTGCTAGGTTCCGTAGTCATGACGGAACGATCAAGACTGCCGGTCGGAGGGTACTTTGTCTCAATCAGAAGCCGATACGGACACCGGGGTTGCCGCCCCGTCCAGCCGCAGGGAAAAAGGGCCGCTCGTTTATCGTCAGGCCGTGCTGACCCGGCTCACCCATTGGGTGTGGGTGGTGTGCCTGTTCTTCCTGCTTCTCTCGGGCCTGCAGATCTTCAACGCCCATCCGCGTCTCTATATCGGCCAGCAATCGGGCTTTGAGTTCAACAACACGGCCTTTTCCATCCATGCCGAGCGTCGCGAGGACGGGTCGGCCGCCGGGATCACGACGGTGTTCGGCCAGAGGATCGACACCACGGGCGTGCTGGGCGTAAGCGGTCCGGAAGACCGCCCGCAGGTCAGGGGCTTCCCCGCATGGGCGACCATTCCCTCCTATCAGGACCTCGCGACCGGTCGTGTGGTGCATTTCTTTTTCGGCTGGGTGCTGGTCGGAACGCTCCTGGTCTGGTTCGTCTCCAGCCTTTTGAATGGCCATTTCTCGCGCGACATCGTTCCCACGGGACGAGAGTTGCGCAGCCTGCCGCGCGACGTTGCCGACCACGCCAGGCTGCGATTCCATCACGGGCGGCGCTATTCGATCCTCCAGAAGCTGACCTATGGCATCGTGCTGCTCGTGCTCTTCCCGCTCATCATTCTGACCGGGCTCTCGATGTCGCCGGGGATCAATTCCGCATGGCCCTGGCTGATCGAGATCTTCGGCGGGCGGCAGACCGCGCGCACGATCCATTTCGGGGCGATGGTGTTGCTGGTGGGGTTCTTTGTCATCCACATCCTGATGGTCGTTCTGGCCGGCCCGATAAACACCATGCGCTCGATGATTACCGGCTGGTACAGGATCGACGCCAAGCGAAAGGACCCACGATGAGCAAGGTGATTTTCAATCGGCGGCGGTTCCTGACCCTTGGGGGCGCAGGGCTGGTGGGCACGACCCTCGCCGGGTGCGATGCGTTCGACAGCTTTGCCCGTCCCGGCCATCCGGTGCGCGATTTCCTGATCGGCGCCAACGAGATGACCATGGCCGTCCAACGGACGCTGTTGGGCAGCGAAGCGCTGGCCAAGGAATTTTCCGAGAGCGAGATCCGGCAGGGCATGCGGCCCAATGGCTCGACCGATCCCAACAATCCAGACTACCTCGCGCTCCGCGAGACCGATTTCAGCCAGTACAGCCTCGAGGTCGGCGGGCTGGTGGACAATCCCGGGCGCTATTCGCTCGATGCCCTGCGCAACATGCCCTCGCGCACCCAGATCACCCGGCACGATTGCGTGGAGGGCTGGAGTTGCATCGCCAAGTGGACCGGGGTGCCTCTGGGGCTGATCCTTGATGAGGCGCAGCCGCGCTCGAATGCGAACTACGTGGTGTTCCACTGCTTTGACATCTATAGCGGCGGGCTTTCGGGCGGGGTTCCCTACTACGAGAGCATCGATATGGTCGATGCCTATCATCCCCAGACGATCCTCGCCTACGGAATGAACGATGCGGCGCTGCCGGTGGCCAATGGCGCGCCGCTCCGGGTGCGGGTGGAACGCCAGCTCGGCTACAAGATGGCCAAATATATCCAGCGCATCGAACTGGTCGAGAGCTTCGCCGATCTGCATGGCGGCAAGGGCGGATACTGGGAAGACCGCGGCTATGAATGGTATGCGGGCATCTGAGACGGCGCGCGTCCTAAGGCGCGGTGTCTATAATGCGGTAAGGCGTCTCGAAGACAAACTCTTCGAGGTTGGTGCCATTACCGCCACGGTCGACGACGAGGAAATCGCCTTCGGCTTCGAGCGGGGTGAGAACGCCGTGCCAGACATTGCGGGCGATGTTGATGCCCGTACCCGGGGGGATGCGGAAGGCGCGGGGACGGGCTGGGCGCCCGGCGTCATCGGGCGCTACGATCGCGAGAAACGGCCTTTGGTGTAGCGGCATGAAGGCCTGCGATCCGAGCGGGTGGCGCTCCATCAATCCAAGCTCGAGCGGCAACGCGTAAGGCCGACCGCGGAAGATCGAGATGAGGGGGCGCCCGTTTTCCCCCCCGATTTCGACACGGGCGAGATCGTGGAAGCGTTCCGTCATGCCGGCATTGATCGTGAAATGCTCGGCGCCTTTGGTGGAGAGCACCTGACCGAACGGCGCGAAGGCCTCGCGGTCCAGGGGCTCGATCTCGATGGTGGTCACGGGCGGCCCAGCTTCATGTGGCGATTCACATCCTTATAGAGCAAATAGCGGAATTTGCCCGGACCGCCTGCATAGCAGGCCTGTGGGCAAAAAGCGCGCAGCCACATGAAATCGCCGGCCTCCACCTCCACCCAGTCGGCATTGAGCCGGTAGACCGCCTTGCCTTCAAGGACATAAAGCCCGTGTTCCATGACATGGGTTTCGGGGAAGGGGATGACCGCGCCGGGCTCGAGCGTGACGATGTTGACGTGCATGTCGTGGCGCAGATCGGCGGGATTCACGAAGCGGGTTGTGGCCCAGCGCCCCTCCGTGCCGGGCATGCCGATGGGGGCGATGTCCTGGTCGCGGGCGACAAAGGGCTCGGGCCGATCGAGGCCGGCCACCGCGTCATAGGCTTTGCGGACCCAGTGGAAATGAGCATGCGCTGATGATCCGTTGCGCAGCGTCCAGGTGCAGCCGGCGGGCAGATAGGCATAGCCGCCGGGCCCGAGGGTGTGGGCCTCGTCCCCGATCGTCAGGTCGATTTCCCCGTCGACGACGAACAGCACGCCCTGCGCGTCGGGGTCGGTTTCGGGCGTGTCGCTTCCGCCGCCCGGGGCGACGTCCAAGATGTAATGGGAGAAGGTTTCGGCAAAGCCCGACAACGGCCTTGCGATGACCCAGAGCCGGGTCTCGTCCCAGAAGGGCAGGAGGCTCGTGGTGATGTCGCGCATGGTGCCTTTGGGGATCACCGCATAGGCATCGGTGAAGACCGCCCGGTCCGTCAGGAGCTGGGTCTGGGGCGGCAGGCCGGCGGGGGGCAGGGCGTAGGGATGGTCTGTCATGGGCGCGAGTTTGCGTGCAAGTGAAGAGCCTTGGCAAGAGGATGGTGCAGTGATCGCTATGGGGCCAGCGCCTTTTCCAGCTTCGACATCATCGAAACCGCGTTGCGGGCGTAATCCCCGATCCAGCGCTCGTGGATGGATTTGATCGGCAAGGCGTTGAGATGGTTCCAGCGCTCGCGCCCCTCGCGCCGGGCGATCAGGAGACCGGCGCCTTCGAGAACGCGGATATGGAGCATCACGGTGCATCGGTCGATATCGGGAAACAGCGCCACCAGCTGGCCCGTCGTCCGGGGCTCGTCCTTCAAGGCGTCGAGAATGGCGCGCCGCTTGCGGTCTCCCAATGCCTTGAAAATCCTGTCTGATTCGTCTTCGCTTGACATGTTATGAAATTATAACATAAATAGGTGCATAGCAAGAGGAGACGGACGCAATGGAGTTCAAATTCACGGTTTCAGGTCGGATATCAAAGCCCGTGCACGAGGTGTTCGAGGCGGTGGCCGATCCAGCAAAGCTCTCGGGCTATTTCACCACGGGGGGCGCGAAGGGGCGGCTGGAGACGGGGGCGGTGGTCTCCTGGGACTTCCACGATTTCCCCGGTGCGTTCCCGGTCAATGTGGTCGAGGTGGTGCCCGACGACAAGATCGTCCTCTCCTGGGGTGCTGCGCCTGAAGGCGATGACACCGGCAATTACGACACCACGGTCACGATGACTTTCGCGCCGATCGACGACAACACGCGAACGCTCGTCTCGATCACCGAAGAGGGATGGAAGCAGACAGCGACCGGGCTGAAATCATCCTACGGCAATTGCGAGGGCTGGACCGGCATGCTCGCGGCGATGAAGGTCTATCTCGAGCACGGCATCAATCTGCGCGAAGGCTTTTACAAATAGGAAGAAGACATGGCAAACGTCACGGCCCGAGCTGAGCATCGCTTCGCCACGCTAACTCCCGATGCCGTCTATGATTCATGGCTCGATCCTGAGAGGGTTCGTGCCTGGATGCAACGCACTATAGCGCGGGCCGGCCGCACGGCACAGGTCACCGATATCGACATCGATGCGCGCGAAGGTGGGTGGTATCGGTTCGTCGATCTCGACAAGGACGGAAACGCGAACCCGGCCTGGGGGTATTACATGGACATGGTGCCGGGACGGCGGCAGGTGTTTACGTGGTTTGTCGAGCCCGAAGAGGAAGCACAAGACAACTCTACTGTCACTCTCGAGCTCATCGCCGAGGGGCAAGGCTGTCTGGCCGTCATGACGCACGAAATGGACGCGCAGTGGGCCGAATATATCGAGCCGACAGCAAAGGCTTGGGCCTCCATGCTGATATCGATCGAGGAAACCGCCTAACCAGCGTACAGCGCCTCGATCCGCAATTGTGCAATGCGCTCGACCTGGGCGCAGGCGGTGGCGAATTCGGTGGGGCGGTCATTGTGGACCCGCTTTTTAAAGGCCTCCATGATCGAGGCCTTGGTGTTGTCGCGCACCGCGATGATGAAGGGGAAGCCGAATTTCTCGACATAGCGGGTGTTGAGGTCGGTGAAGCTGGCGCGTTCCTCGTCGGTGAGGGCGTCGAGCCCGGCAGAGGCCTGCTCGGCGCTCGATTCGGCGGTCAGCCGCTTGGCGGCGGCGAGCTTTCCGGCGAGATCGGGATGCGCCTTGAGAACGCCCAGGCGCTCGTCCTCGCTCGCCATGCGGAACTGGCTGCGCAGGGCGAAGTTGATGCCGAGAGCGCTGTCGTTGGCCGGCGCCAGTTCCCCGTCATAGGCGCGCTGGGCGATGAAGGGGGAATGCTCGTAGACCGAGCCGAAGGTCGAGAGGAACGTTTCCCGGTCCATCTGCGAGGGCATGAGAACCGGGGAACGGTAGGGGTGCTGGTCGGCCCAGTGCCGGGCGATATCGATGCGCCGGGCCACCCAGACCTTCTCGAAGCCTGCGATGTAGTCGATGAACTTTTTCAATCCCTCAAAGCGGCCGGGCTGTCCGATCAGCCGGCAGTGCAGGCCGATGCTCATCATCGTTGCCTGGCCCGCTTCTCCCTCGCGGTAAAGGCAGTCGAAGCTGTCCTTGAGGAACTGGAAGAATTCGTCGCCATTGGCAAAGCCCGAGGGCGTGACGAAGCGCATGTCGTTGGCTGAAAGCGTATAGGGAATGACCAGTTGGGGCCGGGCCTGATGAACGCGCCAATAGGGCAGGTCGTCGTCATAGGTGTCCGAGACATAGGCAAAGCCGCCCTCTTCGGAGACAAGATCGACCGTGTTGATCGAGCAGCGCCCGGTGTACCAGCCGAGCGGCCGCGAGCCGGTGGCGATGGTGTGCGTGCGGATGGCTTCGCCGATCTGGCGGGCTTCCTCGTGCCGGTCCATATCCTTGTGCTCGACCCATTTCAGTCCGTGGCTGGCGATTTCCCAATCGGCGGCCAGCATGGCCTCGACCTGCTCGGGGGCGCGCATGAGCGCGGTGGCGACGCCATAGACCGTCAAAGGCAGGCCGCGCTCGGTGAACAGGCGGTGGATGCGCCAGAACCCGGCGCGGGCACCGTATTCATACATGGATTCGATGTTCCAGTGCCGCTGGCCGGGCCAGGGCGCGGCGCCCACCACATCGGCCAGAAACGCTTCGGACGCGGCGTCCCCGTGCAGGATGTTGTTCTCCCCGCCCTCCTCGTAGTTGAGGACGAACTGGACGGCGACATTGGCTGCCCCCGGCCAGTTGGCGTCTGGTAGAATGCGGCCATGACCGCGGAAATCGCGGGGGTAGCGGGTCGGCATGGGGTATCCCTGAACGTTCGAAATGAGGGCCAGCATAGCGTCAAAAAACTGGACCATGTGGTAAAAATTTTGGCCGGACCCCTTTCGCCCCCTGATTTTTGGGTTGATAGTCAATGGGTTTGGACTTTGGCGAAGGGCACTTCATGAGCGGCGCAGGACGGCTGACAACCCATGTTCTCGATACGGCGCACGGACATCCGGCGGCGGGGATGAGAATTGCGCTTTATCGGTCTGACGGGGCGGATCCGGCCCTTGTCACCGAAGTGGTGACCAATGGGGATGGCAGGTGCGACGGGCCGCTGCTCGAGGGCGGGCAAATGGTTGAAGGGCAATACCTTTTGCACTTTTCGGTGGGGGATTATTTCGCCGGAATCGAGGGGGCGAAGGGCGGGTTTCTCGATGTCGTGCCCGTTCAGTTCACGATCTCTGACCCGGGGGCGCATTACCATGTGCCGCTGCTGGTTTCGCCCTTTGGTTATTCCACCTATCGCGGGAGCTGAGCTGTGAGCGTCCGCACCAACATCCGCTTCTATCTCAATGATGTACTGGTCGAGCTCGGCGATGTTGCGCCTGACCGGACGCTGCTTGATTTCCTACGGCTCGACCGGGTGCTGCGGGGCACCAAGGAGGGGTGTGCGGAGGGCGATTGCGGCGCCTGTACGGTCCTGATCGGCGCGCATGAGGGCGCTGATCTGCACTATCTGACGGCGAATGCGTGCATCGTCTTCGTCGGCGCGCTGGACGGGCGGCACGTGGTGACCATCGAGCATCTCAAGGGTCCGGACGGGGCGCTGCATCCGATCCAGCAGGCCATGGTCGAGCACCATGGGAGCCAGTGCGGCTTTTGTACGCCGGGCTTTGTGATGTCGCTCTATGGGATGTGGATGACCAATCCCGAGCCTTCGGTGCGCGAGGTCGAGATGGCGCTGCAGGGCAATCTGTGCCGTTGCACGGGCTATGCGCCCATCGTGCGCGCGGCACGCTCGATCTCCAATTATGGCAAAATCGCCGAAGATGCCTTAATTGCCGAACGGGCCGAGATGATCGCCCGGCTCGAGGCGTTGCGTGATGGCAATCGGGTGGTGGTCTCCTCGGTCCGGGGCGATCTGATCGTGCCCTCGGACGTCGATGACCTTGCCGCGGTTCTGACCGAGCGGCCAGAGGCTACGATCGTCGCCGGGGCTACCGATGTGGGGCTCTGGGTGACCAAGTTCATGCGCGAGATCGCGCCGGTGGTCTTTATCGGCCATCTCATGGGCGGGATCGAGCAGGGCGAAGATGCGCTGGTTCTCGGCGCCGGGGTGAGTTATGGGCGCGCGCTCGAGGTGATCGCCGACCGGCTGCCCCAGCTTCGCGAGCTCTTCGAGCGGATCGGCGGGGCGCAGGTACGGGCCATGGGCACCATCGGGGGCAATATTGCCAATGGCTCGCCGATCGGGGACACCCCGCCGCCGCTGATCGCGCTCGGGGCCTCGGTGGTGCTGCGCAAGGGCGACGACCAGCGCACGGTCAAGCTCGAGGATTTTTTCATCGATTACGGCAAGCAGGACCGGGCCGCCGGCGAGTTCGTGGAATCGGTCTCGGTCCCCATGCCGGGCCCCGACGATCTGGTGGCGGCCTACAAGGTGACCAAGCGGCGCGACGAGGATATCACCGCGACGCTGGGGGCGTTCCGGCTCACCGTTTCGGGCGGTATCGTGGCGGCGGCGACCATCGCCTATGGCGGGATGGCAGCGACGCCCAAGCGGGCGCGGGCGGTGGAGACGGCGCTGATCGGCCGGCCCTGGACGATGGGGACGGTGGAAGCGGCGCTGCCGGCGTTCGAGACAGATTTCAAGCCGCTTGATGACTGGCGGGCCTCGTCCGACTACCGCATGCTGGCGGCCAAGAACCTGTTGCGCAGGTTTTTTCTCGAAACGAGCGGCGAGGCCGAGACGCGGATCGTCCGGCACGAGGTGGCGTGATGGTGGCGTTGGGCACATTACCTTTCGCTTCGCGAGAGCCCATTTTCTCCCACGATGGCAGAAGGAAAGCCGAGGGGCAGCGATGTGATTGGCTCTTGGTCCTTTATGCGAGAGGGCCCGGTGGGCTTGGATGCCAGATTTCAGGTGAGGTGTCCGTATGACCGCACTCGATGAACGTAAGGCGATCCGGGGCGGGGCGCATGTGGCGCTGGCTCATGATTCGGGCGCAAAGCACGTTGCGGGCAAGGCCGAATATATCGACGACATGATCGAGCCGGCGGGCACGCTGCACGCCTATCTCGGGCTTTCGACCTGCGCGAACGGGACGATCGAGGCGTTGGATCTCGATGCGGTGCGCAGTGCGCCGGGCGTGGTGGGTGTGCTGACGGCAAAGGACGTGCCGGGCCACAATGACGTGAGCCCCACGGGCAAGCATGACGAGCCGATCTTTGCGCATGGGGAGGTCAAATTCTGGGGCCAGCCGGTGTTCGCGGTGGTGGCCGAAACCCGGGAGGCGGCGCGGCGGGCGGCGCACAAGGCGGCGATCACCTATGCCGAGCGGCCCCATCTCAATGATGTGGCGGCGGCGCGTGGGGCGGGTGGCGCAGTGGTGACCGAAGGCATGAAGCTCGAGCGCGGCGATGTCGCTGCCGGGCTCGAGAGTGCGCCCCATCGGCTCAAGGGCTCGATGACGATCGGGGGGCAGGACCATTTCTATCTCGAAGGGCAGATCGCCATGGCGATCCCCGGGGAGGACGACGAGGTCACGGTGCACGCTTCGACCCAGCACCCGAGCGAGGTCCAGCATATGGTGGGGCACGCGCTGGGCGTGCCCTCGAACGCGGTCAACGTCATCATCCGGCGCATGGGCGGCGGGTTCGGGGGCAAGGAGACCCAGGGCAATCTCTTTGCCGCCGTCGCAGCGATCGCGGCAAAGAAGTGGGGACGGGCGGTCAAGATCCGCCCCGACCGGGACGACGATATGGTCGCGACCGGCAAGCGGCACGATTTCGTGGTCGACTACGAGGTTGGGTTCGACGCGGCGGGGCGGATCGAAGCGGTCGATGCGGTTTATGGCGCGCGGTGCGGGTTCTCGTCGGACCTTTCCGGGCCGGTGACCGACCGGGCGCTGTTTCATGCGGACAACGCCTATTTCTATCCCAATGTGCGGCTGAAATCGGAGCCGCTGCGCACCAACACCGTCTCGAACACCGCGTTTCGCGGGTTCGGCGGGCCGCAGGGCATGGTCGGCTGCGAGCGCATGATCGAGGACATCGCCTATGCGCTGGGCAAGGATCCGCTCGAGATCCGCAAAGCCAATTTCTACGGCCAGACCGACCGCAACGTCACGCCCTACCATCAGACGGTGACCGACAACATCGTGGCGCAGGTGGTCGATGAGCTCGAGCAGTCCGCCGACTACCAGGCGCGGCGCCGGGCGGTGCTCGACTACAACGCCACCTCGAAGGTGCTCAAGAAGGGCATTGCGCTGACGCCGGTGAAATTCGGGATCAGCTTCACCTTCACGGCCTACAATCAGGCGGGCGCGCTGGTTCACGTCTATCGCGACGGCTCGGTGCATCTCAACCATGGTGGCACTGAGATGGGGCAGGGACTTTACGTCAAGGTCGCCCAGGTGCTGGCCGAGGAATTCCAGATTGATCTCGACAAGGTCAAGATCACCGCCACGACGACCGGCAAGGTGCCCAACACCTCGGCGACCGCGGCCTCCTCGGGGTCAGACCTCAATGGCATGGCCGCGGCCAATGCCGCCGGCCAGATCAAGGAGCGGCTGGTGGCCTTTGCCGCCGAAAAGTTCGGCGTGCCGGCCGAAGCGGTGATTTTCGAGCCCAATTGCGTGCTCGTGGGCAACCAGCGCTTCGCATGGGCCGATTTCATCGACCAGGCGTATCTGGGGCGGGTGCAGCTTTCGGCGGCCGGGTTCTACAAAACCCCCGACATCCACTGGGACCGGGCGGCGGGCAAGGGCAATCCGTTCTATTATTTCGCCTATGGGGCGGCGTGTTCGGAAGTGATCGTGGATACTCTGACGGGCGAATACATGGTCGAGCGGACCGACGTGCTGCACGATGTGGGCAAGTCGCTGAACCCTGCGATCGATATCGGGCAGATCGAGGGCGGATTCATCCAGGGTATGGGCTGGCTGACCACCGAAGAGCTGTGGTGGGACAAGAAGGGGCAGCTTCGCACGCACGCGCCCTCCACCTACAAGATCCCGCTCGCCTCGGACGTGCCCAGGATTTTCAACGTCAGGCTGGCGGACTGGTCGATCAATTCGGCCCCAACGATCCGACGCTCCAAGGCGGTGGGCGAGCCGCCCTTCATGCTGGCGATCTCGGTGCTCGAGGCGCTCTCGATGGCGGCGGCCAGCGTGGCGGACTATAAGATCGCCCCGCGTATGGATGCGCCGGCCACGCCCGAGCGGGTGCTGATGACCATCGAACGGCTGCGGGCCGAGGCCGGGGCCGGCGCGTGATCCCGAGGCTGGAGACCCCTCACCCCCGCTTGCCATTCGTGCGTAACGCTCATGGCCTTCTGCGTTTCCCATCGCTCCACGGGCTGTCCATTGCATCGAGCCGGACCATGGCGTCATGACGGTTACGCCCGATCAGATCCGTGCGTTTCTCGATCGCTATCGCGAGGCGGTGGCGGTGGAGTTGACCGATGTGCGGGGGTCGACACCGCGCGAGGCGGGGACCTGGATGGTGGTGACCGCCGGCGAGACGCTGGGCACCATCGGGGGCGGGCAGCTCGAGTTTCGCGCGATCGACAGGGCGCGGGCGATGCTCAAGAACGGCGAGCAGGTGGCGGCGCTCGACATTCCGCTGGGCCCGGAAATCGGGCAGTGCTGCGGGGGGCGTGTGGCGATTGCGCTGACGCGCATCGACGAGGACAAGGCGCGTGCGCTGAGCGTGGCCGCCGAGCGGGACTATATGGGGCGGCCCCATGTCTACGTCTTTGGCGCCGGGCATGTGGGCAATGCGCTTGCCGAGGCGCTCTCGCGCCTGCCGTTCCGCACGCTTCTGGCCGACAACCGCGCCGAGGAGATCGCCCGGGCGCCGCGGGGCGTGGAGGCGCGGCATGTGCCGATGCAGGAGGCGCTGGTGCGCGAGGCGCCCAAGGGTTCGGCCTTCCTGATCCTTACCCATGATCACGGGCTCGATTTCCTGATCGGGCTCGAGGCGCTCTCACGCGGGGATGCGGCCTATGTGGGGATGATCGGGTCGCGGACCAAGCGGGCGACGTTCCGGAGCTGGCTGGCCGACATGGGCGCCGATCCGGAACTGATCGAGGCGATGACGCTGCCCATCGGGGGCGCGGACGTCAAGGACAAGCGCCCCGAGGTGATTGCCGCGCTGACCGCGGCGGAAGTGGTGCGGGCACTGAATGCATATGGGGGCTGAGACGTGACCGATTTCGCGATTTTCTGGGAATGGCTGAGCTTTGCCATGCGGTGGACCCATGTGATCGTGGGTATCGCCTGGATCGGTTCGTCGTTCTATTTCATTGCGCTCGATCTGGGCCTGAGAAAGCATGGCAATTTGCCCGAGGGGGTGCTGGGCGAGGAATGGCAGGTGCATGGGGGCGGGTTCTACCACATCAACAAATATGTGGTGGCGCCGCCGGGCCTGCCCGAGCACCTGATCTGGTTCAAATGGGAAAGCTATGCGACCTGGCTGACCGGGTTCGCCATGCTGGCGATCGTCTATTATGCGGGCGCCGATCTGTTCCTGATCGACCGCACGGTGATGGACCTGCCGGTCTGGGCGGCGATCGCGCTGTCGGCAGGATCGCTGGCGGTGGGGTGGGTTGCCTATGACCAGCTCTGCAAATCGCCTCTGGGCAAGAGCCAGAACGGGCTGATGGTGGTGCTGTTCTTCATCCTCGTCGTGATGGGCTGGGGCTATCTGCAGGTCTTCTCTGGCCGGGCGGCGTTCCTGCACATGGGGGCGTTTACCGCTACGATCATGTCGGGGAACGTGTTCTTCATCATCATCCCGAACCAAAAGAAGATCGTCACCGCGCTCAAGGCCGGGCTGCCCGCCGATCCGGCGCTGGGCGCACAGTCCAAGCAACGCTCGGTGCACAACAATTACCTCACCCTGCCGGTGCTGTTCTTCATGCTCTCGGGCCATTATCCGCTGGCCTATGCCACCGAGCATGCCTGGGCGATCGCGGGGCTGATCTTTCTTATCGGGGTTTTGATCCGGCACTATTTCAACACCATGCATTCCACCGGCCGGCATGTGCACTGGACCTGGGGCGCCTCGGCGGTGCTGTTTATCCTGATCATCTGGCTCTCGAGCGGGCCCAGGATCGGGGGCGGCATGGAGATGCCGTCAGAGGCGGCGCTGCGGTTCATGGACGAGGCGCATTTCGAGGAGGTGTCCAACGTGATCCAGGGACGGTGCGCGATGTGTCATGCGGCAGAGCCGTTCTGGGACGGGGTGCAGAGCCCGCCCAAGAACGTGATGCTGGAAACGCCCGAGCAGATCGCGCAATACGCGCATCCGATCTATATCCAGTCCGGGCGCAGCCATGCGATGCCGCCGGGCAATGTCTCGCTGATGACCGAGGAGGAGCGGATGCTGGTCGTGACGTGGTATCAGAACGTGCGGGGCAGAGGGTGGCTTTAGGCAAGACAATCCTGCGCGGGCGGGTGCTGACCTTTCTCGATGAGCCCAACGGGCCCGACGATCACAGTTCGTACCGCTATATCGAGGACGGGGCGGTGCTGGTCGAGGGCGGCACCATCGTTTCGGTGGGGGAGTGGTCCCCGGCGCTGATGCTCGCCGCGCCGGGTGCCGAGGTCATCGATCACCGGCCGCATCTGATCATGCCGGGGTTCATCGACACCCACATCCACTATCCCCAGATGCAGGTGGTGGGGTCCTATGCCAAGGACCTCCTGGAATGGCTCAACACCTATACCTTCATCGAGGAACAGCGCTTTGCCGATGCCGGGCATGCGGCGCGTATCGCCTCGGCGTTCTTCGACGAGCTGGTGCGCTATGGGACGACCACGGCGGCGGCCTATTGCACGGTGCATCCGGCTTCTGCGGAAGCGTTCTTTGCGGAGGCCGAGCGGCGCGACATGCGCATGATCGCCGGCAAGGTGATGATGGACCGCAACGCGCCCGAGGGGCTGCTCGATACGCCGCAGACGGGCTATGACGAGACCCTGGCGCTGCTCAGGAAGTGGGACGGCAAGGGGCGGCTGCACTATGCCATCACCCCCCGGTTCGCGCTGACCTCGAGCCCCGAGCAGCTCGAGATGAGCCAGGATCTGGCGCGGCAGTTTCCCGACGCCTATATCCAGACGCACGTCAACGAGAGCGTCGGCGAGATCGCGTTTGCGAGGGAGCTCTATCCCAACCTTCCCGATTATGTGGGCATCTACGAGCATTACGGGCTGCTCGGGCCCAAGACGCTTCTGGGGCACTGCATCCACATGCAGGACCGGGAAATCGAGATGCTCTACGAGACCGGATCGGTGGCGGTGTTCTGTCCCACATCGAACCTTTTCATCGGCTCGGGGCTTTTCGACCGGGCGCGGATGCAGAAGGGGAATGTGCGCATCGGGGTGGCGACCGATATCGGCGGGGGCACGAGCTATTCGATGCTTCGCACGCTCGACGAGGGCTACAAGGTGCTCCAGCTCAAGGGCCAGCGGCTTTCGCCGATCGAGAGCTTCTTCATGATGACGCTGGGCAATGCCAGGGCGCTTTCGCTCGAGCACACGATCGGGGTTCTCGCGCCGCAAGCCGATGCGGATATCGTGGTGCTGGACGCGCGGGCGACGCCCTCGATGGCGCTCAAGATGGAGCAGGTGGAAACGCTCTCTGAGGAATTGTTCCTCCTCCAGACCTGCGGGGACGACCGGGCGGTGGTCGAGACCTATGTGGCGGGCCGGCCGGCCAAGGCGCGGCCGGGGACCTGAGCATCGGCCGTTCGCGCCAGGGGAGCCATGCGCGTTTCCGCATGGCGGAAGCCCGTTGCGCAATGGCTTGGCACCGGTGACGGGTGGTGCCAGTTAGGTTTGAAAACCATCTCAAGGAGCAGGCCGATGAGCACTTATGTGGAACGCGCGGGGCTGAAGATCGACAGCCAGCTCGCCGATTTCGTGGAGAACGAAGCGCTCACGGGGCTGGACGTGGCGTCCGATACCCTGTGGTCGGGAGTGGCCGAGCTGGTTGCGGCCTATATGCCGGGCAATCGCGAGTTGCTCGACATTCGCGACAAGATGCAGCAGCAGATCGACGACTGGCACCGCGCCAACGGGCCGGTGGCCAAGGACCCGGACGCCTATCAGGCCTTCCTGCGCGAGATCCGGTATCTGGAGGACGAGCCGTCCGATTTCGAGATTGAGACCGAGAACCTCGACCCCGAGATCGCCTCGATCTGCGGGCCTCAGCTCGTGGTGCCGGTGTCCAATGCGCGCTATGCGCTCAATGCCGCCAATGCGCGCTGGGGCAGCCTTTATGATGCGCTCTATGGCACCGACGTGATCCCGACCGAGGGCGAGCTTGCGCCGGGCAAGGCGTACAATCCCGCGCGCGGGGACGCGGTTTTTGCGCGCGCGGCGGAATTTCTCGACGAGGCGTTCCCGCTGCTGGGTGTGAAACACGGCGCGGTCACCCGCTATGGGGTGGACACCGGCGGGGCAGAGGCGCGGCTGATGATCGAGAGCCAGGACGGGCGGGCCAAGCTGGCCTACCCCGATGCCTTCGTCGGCTATGCCATTGCGGGGGACAAGACGACGATCGTCCTGCGCCACAACGGGCTGCACGCGGAACTGGTGGTGGATGCTGCCAGCGATATCGGCAAGAGCCATCCCGCGCACCTCGCCGACGTGGTGCTCGAAAGCGCGCTGACCACGATCCAGGACTGCGAGGATTCGGTGGCGGCGGTCGATGCCGAGGAAAAGGTCGGGGTCTATCGCAACTGGCTGGGCCTGATGAAGGGCGACCTTGCCGAGAGCTTCGAGAAGGGCGGCAAGACGATCACCCGCCGGCTCAACCCGGACCGGACCTATACCGCGCCGGACGGATCGGAGCTGACGCTCAAGGGCCGGGCGCTGCTGCTGGTGCGCAATGTCGGGCATCTGATGACCACCGATGCCATTCTCGACGCCGAGGGCCAGCCGATCGGCGAGGGGCTGATGGATGCGGTGGTGACCAGCCTTTGCGCCATGCACGATCTCAAGCTCCAGGGCAATTCGCGGACCGGCTCGATCTATATCGTCAAGCCCAAGATGCACGGGCCGACCGAGGTGCTGTTTGCCTGCAACGTCTTTGGTGAAGTCGAAAAGATCCTGGGCCTGGCGCACAACACCATCAAGATCGGGATCATGGACGAGGAGCGCCGCACCTCGGCCAACCTCAAGGCGTGCATTCATGCGGCACGCGAGCGTGTGTTCTTCATCAACACCGGCTTTCTCGACCGTACGGGCGACGAAATCCACACCTCGATGGAAGCCGGACCGGTGCTGCTCAAGGATCAGATCAAGGCCGAACGCTGGATCGGGTCCTATGAGGACCGGAACGTCGTGATCGGGCTTGGGTGCGGGTTCTCGGGCAAGGCGCAGATCGGGAAAGGCATGTGGGCCAAGCCCGACGCCATGGCCGATATGATGGCCCAGAAAACCGGCCATCCCAATTCGGGTGCGAACTGCGCCTGGGTGCCCTCGCCGACGGCCGCGACGCTGCACGCGATCCACTATCACCAGATCGACGTGTTCGCGGCCCAGAAGCGGCGGCACAACGAGGCCGTGGCGCCGCTCGAGGAGCTGTTCTCGATGCCGGTGCTCGACACCTCGACGCTTTCGCGCGAGCAGATCGGGCGCGAGCTGGAAAACAACGCCCAGGGCATCCTGGGCTATGTGGTGCGCTGGGTCGATCAGGGGGTTGGCTGTTCGAAAGTGCCCGACATCAACAATGTGGGGCTGATGGAAGATCGCGCGACCTGCCGGATTTCCTCCCAGGCGATTGCCAACTGGCTCTGGCACGGCGTGGTGACCCAGGACGAGGTGGTCGCGACGTTCACCCGCATGGCTGCTGTGGTGGACAAGCAGAACGCGGGCGATCCGCTCTACCGCCCGATGGCGGTGGATCCCGAATCCTCGATCGCGTTCAAGGCCGCGCTGGCGCTGGCGCTCGAAGGCACCAGCCAGCCTTCGGGCTATACCGAGCCACTGCTGCATGCGAGCCGGCTGCAGCTCAAGGCCAGCTAGAGCGTTTCCAGGACAAGTGGAAACACTTTTCCGGTTCGGAAACGCGACAAATCAAAGACTTAGAGCTCCTGTTCTGATTCAATCAGAACAGGATATGCTCTAGGGCCGGGGTCCGGACTGGCGCTGCTCACCCCTCCCCATCCCTCCCGTCAATGGGGGGTATGGGCTGGGGAATGGCATCTGGGCTGAAGCTATGATGCGGCTGGCCCACGGTTTGCACCGGGGAGGCGAAGGGGTGGTGTCGGCGTTTGCGCTGAAGCGCCAGACGCTGTCGCTCAGGCGCGGCGGCGGCGGCGCCAGAGGGTCCAGCGGCGCTGGCCGTTTATGACCGTGCTGTTGACCGGGTGCTGGAGGAACGGCAGGTCGATGGCCAGAAGCAGCAGGCCGAGCGGGAGCATCCAGACGCCAAGGATCGGCAGGAAGGCCAAGAGGCCACCGGCGACCAGCAGCAGGCCCAGTGGAATCCGGATCAGCATGGCCCAAGGCTGGCGCAGGACATAGATCGCCCGTCCGACGCGTGGAAAGCGCTTTTCCAGGCGGATGAACAGGCGTTCGAGTCGGGTGCGGTCCTTGCTTGCGTCCATGGCCTACACATGGGGATTGGCCCATGGCTTTTTGAGGGCATCATTCCAGAAAATCGAACGCGTCAACGTCAAAGAGTCCCCGGTCCGTCATCTTGAGGTGCGGGATGACCGGAAGGGCCAGAAACGCGACCTGAAGGAAGGGCTCGGGCAGGGTGCATCCCAGCGCCTTGGCCGCATCGCGCAGGTTCTCGAGCGCATGGGTGACGGCCTCGAACGGTTCGGTGCTCATCAGCCCGGCGATGGGCAGGGCCAACTCGGCGGTGATGGCCCCGTTGTCGGCGACGGCAAAGCCTCCCCCCATCTCGATCAGCCGGTTGACCGCCGAGGCCATGTCCGTTTCACTGGCGCCCACGACGGTGATGTTGTGGCTGTCATGGCCGACCGAGGAGGCGATGGCGCCGCGCTTGAGCCCGAAGCCGGTGACGAAGCTGGTCGCGATGTTGCCGTTGATGCCGTGCCTCTCGACGACCGCCAGCTTGATGACGTCCGCATCGGTGTCCGCGAGGAGCCCGTCCGGACCCGACGAAAGCGTCGCCGATTCCCTATAGGTGAGGATGAGGCCGGGTTTGACGCCGATGACCGGCACTTCGTTGCGGTCGGGTCGGGCCGCGACGGTGAAGGCCGCCGGGGATACCGGCCGGGCCTTGACCGATCCGAGCCCCACGGGGTCGACGGTCGGGCGCGCGGCCCATATCTCCGGGGTCACCCGGCGGCCGGCGGTGACGACGTCATGGACCGCGCAGGTCTCGAGATCATCGAGCAGCACGATATCGGCGCGCCAGCCGGGGGCGAGCAGTCCGCGATCGGTGAGCCCGAAGATGCGGGCCGCCGAATGGGAGGCGGCGCGGTAGACGTGGTGAAGCGGGCAGCCGCGCGCGATCAGCCGCCGGATGGAGGAATCGAGGTGTCCTTCCTCGGCGATGTCGAGGGGATTTCGGTCGTCGGTGCAAAGGGCGACGAAGCTGGAGGTGTTCTCGTCGAGGATTTCGGCCAGCGCCTCGAGGTCCTTTGAGACCGACCCCTCGCGAATGAGGATGGCCATGCCCTTGGCGAGCTTTTCGCGGGCCTCCTCGGCGGTGGTGGCCTCGTGATCGGTGCGAATGCCGGCGGCGAGATAGGCGTTGAGGTCCATGCCGCGCAGGAGCGGCGCATGGCCGTCCATGTGCCGGCCCTGGAAGGCCGCGAGCTTGGCGAGGATGCCGGGATCGGCGTTGATGACGCCGGGGAAGTTCATCATTTCGGCGAGGCCGATGACCTTGGGATGATCGGCAAAGGGCAGCAGGTCTTCGATCTCGAGCCGGGCGCCGGCGGTCTCGAACGCGGTGGCGGGCACGCAGGACGAGAGGTTGATCCGGATGTCCATGACCGTGCGCTCGGCGCAATCGAGGAAATAGCGGATGCCGTCGGCCCCGAGCACGTTGGCGATTTCATGGGGATCGCAGATCACGGTGGTCACCCCGCAGGGCAGGACGCAGCGGTCGAACTCGAAGGGGGTGACCAGCGAGGATTCGATGTGCAGGTGCGTATCGATGAAGCCGGGGACCGCGTGGCGGCCCTGTGCATCGATTTCGGTCCTGCCCGAATAGCTGCCGTGGGTGCCCACGATCCGGTCCCCGACGATGGCGATGTCGGTGGAGGTGACCGCGCCGGTGATGACGTCGAGCAGCCGGACGTTTTTGAGAACCAGATCGGCCGGCTCGGTCCCGCGACCGGCGGCGATCATCCTTGCGAGGGTGGCTGTGTCGGTCATGGAGGATACCGCTGGCTTGGTGGACAGGAAAGGGTCGGGGCAAATCCGGGACGGGTCAAGCCGTAAAGCAAAGGGCGGCGGCATCGCTGCCGCCGCCCCATGCCGGGATCGGTCTGAGGTTATTCGGGGAGCTGGTCGTCCACGCCCTCGACGTAGAAGTTCATACCGAGCAGGGTCTCGTCGTCGGCGACATCGCCCTCGGCCAGCCATTCGGTGCCGTCCTGACGGTTGATCGGGCCCGAGAACACGACGAGATCGCCGGCCTTGATGGCTTCCTCGGTCTCGGCGGCCAGCGCGGCCACGTCATCGGGCATGTTGGTGTAGGGCGCCATGGTCAGGATGCCCGATTCAAGGCCGTCCCAGATGTTCTCGCTCTCCCAGGTGCCGTCGAGCACGGCCTCGAGCCGCCGGATGTAGTAGGGCCCCCAGCTGTCGATGATGGCAGTGAGCTGGGTTTCCGGGCCCGCCTCGATCTGGTCGAGGGCCTGGCCGAAGGCCTTGATGCCGCGCGAGGCCGCTTCCTGCATGGGGGCGGTGGAATCGGTGTGCTGGGTGATGACGTCCACGCCCTGATCCATCAGAACGCGCGCGGCGTCGGCTTCCGCGCCCGGATCGTACCAGGAGTTCACCCACACGACCCGGACCGAGAACTCGGGGTCGATGGACTGGGCGCCCAGAAGGAAGGCGTTGATGCCCTGGACCACTTCGGGGATCGGGAACGAGGCGATGTAGCCCGCAGTGCCGGTTTCCGAGATGCTCGCGGCAATCTGGCCCTGGATGAAGCGACCTTCATAAAAGCGCGAATTGTAGGCGCTCATGTTGTCGGCGGTCTTGTAGCCCGTCGCGTGCTCGAACTTGACGTCGGGAAAGCGCTCGGCGACCGCGAGGGTGGGGTCCATGAAGCCGAAAGAGGTGGTGAAGACGATGTCGCAGCCCGAGCGGGCAAGGCGCTCGATGGTGCCTTCCGATGTCGCCTCGGCGACATTCTCGACAAAGGTGGTGGTCACCGCGTCACCGAAATGCTCTTCGACTTCCATGCGGGCCATGTCATGGGCCTGGCTCCAGCCGCCATCGGTGCGCGAGCCGACATAGACAAAGCAGGCTTCGGCCGTGTCCTGCTGGGCGAGAACCGGCGTTGCGGTTGGCAGGCTGAGGGCGGTGCCGGCGGCCAGCAGCGCGAGGAGTGTCTTTTTCATGGTGTGATCCTTCCTTGGGTTCGTCTCTTGGTTTTGTTTTCTTCGGCCGATCAGCGGTCGGGCACGAAACTTTTCCCCAGCGAGGCCGGGGTGTTGATCATGGTCAGGCGCCGGTTCTGGGAGATGATGACCAGCACCACGATGGTCGCGGCGTAGGGCAGGGCCGTCAGCGCCTGTGAGGGGATGGGGATGCCGAGCGCCTGAGCATGGAGCTGTCCGATCGAAACTGCGCCGAAGAGATAGGCGCCCACGAGCACGCGCATCGGGCGCCAGGAGGCAAAGACCACCAGCGCCAGCGCGATCCAGCCGCGCCCGGCGGTCATGTTCTCGGACCATTGGGGGGTGTATACCAGCGAGAGCTGGGCGCCGGCCAGCCCCGCGCAGGCGCCGCCGAACAGCACCGCGAGATAGCGATAGCGCAGGACCTTGATGCCCAGCGCATGGGCAGACTGGTGGTTGTCGCCCACCGCGCGCAGGGTGAGGCCGGGCTTGGTGTAAAAGAGGAACCAGACGACGCCGGCGACGAGCGCGAGCGAGATGTAAAAGAACGGATCGCGGCCAAAGAGCAGCGGGCCGACAAAGGGGATGTCGGAGAGGCCGGGGATATCGAGATGGGGCGGACGGATGCCGGCTCGGCCCACGAAGGGCTCCCCGATCAGAGAGGCGAGGCCCAGCCCGATGATGGTCAGGGCAAGCCCTGTGGCGTACTGGTTGGTGGCGAGGGTGAGCGAGAGAAAGCCGAAGAGCAGCGCCATGCCCATGCCGAACAGCACGCCCGCGAGCATGCCGAGAAAGGGATTGCCCGAGAGATAGGCGGCGAGGAACCCGCCGACGGCGCCCATGACCATCATGCCCTCGACCCCGAGATTGAGGACGCCCGAGCGCTCGACGACGAGTTCTCCGGTCGCCGCAAGCAGGAGCGGGGTGGCGGCGGTGACGATGGTGACGAGGACGGCGAGGGCCAGTTCCATTGCTCAGGCTCCCTTTTCCGACGTCTGGCGCGGGACATCGGGCTTGTCGGCCCGGGGCCGCGCGGCAATGCGGATGCGGTAGTGGACGAGCGTATCTGCGGCGAGGATGTAGAGCAGCAGGGCGCCCTGGAAAACGCGGGAGACCTTGTCTGAAACCTGCAACGAAATCTGCGCGGCTTCCCCGCCGAGATAGGTGAGTGCGAGGATGAAGCCGGCAAGGATCGCGCCGAGCGGATTGAGGCGCCCGAGAAAGGCCACGATGATGGCGGTGAACCCGTAGCCGGGCGAGATGATGGGGCGGAGCTGCGCGGAGGCGCCGGCGACTTCGATGATCCCGGCGAGCCCGGCGCAGGCGCCAGCGATGAGGAATGAGAAGAACACCATGCCGCGCGACGAGAAGCCGGCGAAGCGCCCGGCCCGGGGGCTGGTGCCCAGCACGCGGATCTCGAAGCCCTTGAGCGTGCGGCTGAGCATGAACCACAGGGCGACGGCCACCACGATCGCGATGATGATGCCGATATTGGCCCTTCCGTCGGCGGGCAGGATTTCGGGCATGCGGGCGAAGTCGTGGAAACGCACGGATTCGGGGAAGTTCATGCCGCCCGGATTACGCCAGGGGCCGCGCACGAGATAGTCGAGCACCCGCTCCGCGATATAGACGAGCATCAGGCTGACGAGAATTTCGTTGGTGTTGAACCGGGCCTTGAGCAGGGCGGGAATGCCGGCCCAGAGCGCGCCGCCGACCATGGCAAAGCCGATCATGAGCGGCAGCACGAGAGGGTTCTGGAAGTCGGTAAAGAGCACCGGGAAGATCGAGCCGGCGAGCGCGCCCATGATGAACTGGCCTTCGGCCCCGATATTCCAGTTGTTGGAGAGATAACAGATCGAAAGCCCGGCCCCCATCAGGATCAGCGGCGCGGCCTTGATGAGCAATTCGTGGACCGACCAGGCTTCGGTCAAGGGTTCGATGAAGTAGATATAGAGGGCCGTGGCGGGGTTCTTGCCCATGAGCGAGAACATGATCGCACCGGTGATGACCGCGAGCGCCAGGCCGATCACCGGCGAGAGCAGGCGCAGCGTTGCGGACGGGCTGGACCGCCTGTGCAGCTCGATGCGGATCATGAGGCGCGATGCTCCTCGCCGGCGACCCCGGACATCTTCAGCCCGATGGCGTTGCGGTCGGTCTGGGAGGCGGGGACGAAGGGCGAGAGATGGCCTTCGGCGATGGCCGCGAGCGTGTCGGCGATCTCGAAGAGCTCGTCGAGGTCCTGGCTGATCACGAGCACGGCAGCGCCGCCGGCGGCGAGATCGATCAGGGTCTGGCGGATGCTGGCGGCCGAGCCCGCGTCCACGCCCCATGTCGGCTGGTTGACCACGATCACTTTCGGGGCGTCGAGCACTTCGCGCCCGACGATGAACTTTTGCAGATTGCCACCCGATAGGGACTGGGCTGCCGGATCGGGCGCGCTCTTGCGCACGTCCATCGTTTCGGTGATCCGGTCCAGCTCGCGCCGTGCGGCGGCGCGGTCAAGCAACTGGCCCCGCCTCAGGCCGGGGTTCACCGAATGGCGGGTGAGAAAGACATTCTCGGAGAGGGCAAGGGTGGGCACCGTGGCATGGCCCAGCCGCTCTTCGGAAATAAAGACCGCGCCCATGGCCCGGCGCGCGGCGATGTCGCGGGTGCCCACGGGCTCGCCGAGCAGGCTGACCGTGTCGGCCCGTGCGACGGTCTCTTCGCCCGAGAGGACGTCGAACAACTCGCTCTGCCCGTTGCCCGCGATCCCGGCAATGCCGGCGATCTCGCCGGGGTAGAGATCGAAACTGATGCGTTTAAGGGCGGTTGCGAAGGTGTCGCGCGGGGGCAGCGACAAGCCATTGACCGAGAGCAGGGGGGCGGACCGGTCGATCTCGGCGCGGGCGTGCCGCACCTCGTGGATGTCGGCCCCCACCATCATCCGGGCAATCGAGCCGGCGGTTTCGTCCCTGGGGATGCACGATCCCACGACCTTGCCGTGGCGCAGGATGGTGGCGCGCTCGCACAGGGCGCGCACTTCCTCGAGCTTGTGGGAGATATAGAGGATGGCCTTGCCTTCGGAGGCGAGCTTGCGCAGGACGCCGAACAGATCCTCGCATTCCTGCGGGGTGAGCACCGAAGTGGGCTCGTCCATGATGACGAGGTCCGGCTCCTGAAGCAGGCAGCGCACGATCTCGATGCGCTGGCGCTGGCCGACCGACAGATCGTAGACCCGGGCATTGGCCCTGAGCGGCAGCCCATAAGCGCGCGAAACCTGTTCGAGATCGCTGGCGATCTTGCGCAAGGGAATGTCGCCGGGCAAGGCGACCGC
Source organism: Pelagibacterium montanilacus (assembly GCF_003992665.1). Taxonomy (GTDB): domain Bacteria; phylum Pseudomonadota; class Alphaproteobacteria; order Rhizobiales; family Devosiaceae; genus Pelagibacterium; species Pelagibacterium montanilacus. The sequence goes on along the minus strand of NZ_RZMX01000055.1, from coordinate 54,108 downwards.
GACGTTTTCGGCCACAGTCAGCGCTTCAAACAGCGAGAAGTGCTGGAACACCATGCCGATCCCCAGCTGGCGCGCATGGGCCGGGCTGGGGATGGCGACGGGGGTGCCGCGCCAGGCGATTTCGCCCGCATCGGGCTGGAGCGCTCCGTAGAGCATCTTGACGAAGGTGGATTTGCCCGCACCGTTCTCGCCCAGTAGGGCGTGAATCTCGCCAGGGCGAATGTCGAGATCGACAGCGTCGTTGGCCTTGAATGTCCCGAAGGACTTGCTCAGTCCCCTTAACGATAGAAGCATGTCGGGACCGGTCGGGGTCATGGCGCGCCAAAATTGGACCAAATGGACAAAAACACTATGTCGTCACAATTGGGCGGACGCAAGCGGGATTGGCCGCAAACTAAACGCTTTTCCGAGCCTGCCTGTTTTTGAGGCAATGGATGTCCGCATCATTGGGGCGAGGCGCTGGAACAGATCGGGGACCGGATGCGTTTTATGAGGCTGACCGCGAGCCGATCGCGGGTTTTTTTGATGTTTTAGAAACAAGGATTTGAGATGACCGACGACAAGCCCGATCTGACCAAAACTGAGGTGCGGCAAGGCAACAGCCGCAAGATGAACCTGCGCGTGCTCATCATCGGCATCGTGCTGGTGGCGATCGGCTTTGCAGTGGCGCTCTGGTACAACAGCGCCGTGACGCCCGAGACCGAAACCACCATCGAATCGGGCGAGACCCTGGATGAGACGGCGCCCGCCGGTTCGCCTGCCTCCAATCCCGACGACGCGGCGGTGCCGGTGCCCGTGGAAGGCGAATAGCCGCGCCCGGTCCTGATCTGGCGCGTTTCCGAACAGGAAAAGTGTTTTCACTTTCCCAGTAAGCGCTCTAGCGCCGATGCATGGCCACAGAATTGCGCAGGATCAGATCGGCGCGGAGCAGGACCTGCCGTGATCTGGGCTCGATGCCTTCGAGCATGGTGAGCAGAAGATCCATACTGGCCGCGCCAATATCATGGCGCGGCTGTTTCATCGTGGTGAGCGGGGGCGTGACGAAGCTGGCATAGCTGATGTCGTCGAACCCCATGACCGAGAAATCCCGGGGAAGCTGGTAGCCGCGTGCGCTCAGCGAGATGATGACCCCGAGCGCCGCGGCGTCGTTGACGCACAGGAACGCCGAGGGGAGCCGGTCACGCACGAACATGCGCTCGACCGCACCCCGCCCGCCCTCGGTCGTGCCCTCGCATTCGAGCACGAAGCTCGGATCGATCCTAAGCCCCGCCCCCTCCATAGCCTTGCGGTATCCCGCTTCGCGCATGCGCGCGATGGCGCTTGCCCCCCTGCCCAGGAAGGCGATGCGGGTATGGCCCTGGCTGATGAGATGCTCGGCAGCGGTGCGCACCCCTTCGACATTGTCCACCCCCACGAAGGGGATATCGGCATCGGGCAGGGGCTCGTTGACGGCCACGATCGGCGGCAGGCGGACGGCGGGCTTCTGGGCGGCGAGGCCGAAGGGCAGATGGCCGGTCAGCAGGATGAGCCCGTCGGCCTGGTTGGAGCTGATAAAACGCAGATAGTCGGTTTCGCGCGACGGGTCGTTCTGGGTGTTGCCAATGAGAATGCCGTAGCCGCGCTTGCTGGCCGCGGTCTCGAGCCCCACGAGAATGTTGGAGAAGTTGGGGTCGCCCACGTCGGGAGCGAGAATCAGGATCATGTTGGATTTGCGGGTGCGCAGATTGCGCGCCATGGCATTGGTCGTATAGCCAGTCTGGGCCACGGCCGCGATGACCTTGCGCCTCGTGGTGTCGGCCACCTTGCCGGGCTCGTTCAAAGCACGGCTGACGGTCGCGATCGATACCCCCGCGAGGGACGCGACGTCTTCTATTGTCGCTGGCTTGGCCAAGCCCGGCGGTCCTCCCAGAATGCCGAATCCGGGTCGTGCTCGGCGCCGGAATGCGTAGCGAGATTTATACACATTGGCGCCGATGTAAACCTTTACATGATTTATGAAAAGGTTTACACCAGCATCAAATGGGGGATGCGCGAGGCGAAATTGCCGGCGCTCTAGAGGGAGGATGCGCGATGGCTTCGGCCGAGACGCGCGCGGATGCGCACATTCTTGCGGCCAGTCGCATCTCCAAGAGTTTCGGGGAGGTGCCGGTGCTGTTCAGCGTGGATTTCGATATCCGCGCCGGCGAAGCGCATGCACTGATCGGGGAGAACGGCGCGGGCAAGTCCACGCTGGTCAAGATTCTCTCAGGGCTCGAGCGTCCCAGCTCCGGGACGGTCATGCTCAATGGCCAGCCCACGTTTCTGCCGCCCAATGGCGAGGCCGAGAATATCGGCATCGTGGTCATCCATCAGGAGTTGAACCTCGCCGAGCACCTGACGGTGAGCGAGAGCATATTCCTGGGTCGCGAATGGACGCGGTTCGGGTTCCTGCGCCGCAATGACATGGAGGTCGAGGCGCAGCGCATTCTCGACAGCCTGCACGTCAAGATCGATCCTGCCGCGCGCATCAATACGCTTTCGGTGGCCGACAAGCAGATGGTGGAAATCGCCAAGGCCATCAGCCGCGAAGCGCGCGTTCTGATCATGGACGAGCCTACAGCCGTGCTGACCCCGGCGGAAACCGAGTATTTCTTCGAGCAGGTCGCAAGGCTCAAGGCCCAGGGCGTGGCCATCGTCTTCATCTCGCACAAGCTCGACGAGGTCATGGCGCTGTCGGACCGCATCACGGTGCTGCGCGACGGCCAGCACATCGCGACCGTGGACAAGGCCGATGTAAGCGCCGACGTGCTCGCCGAGATGATGGTGGGGCGCGAGCTTTCCAACCTTTATCCGCCCAAGCACGAGCCCGACGTGGACGCCGATCTGGTGCTCGAGGTCGAGGGCCTCGAGGGCCCCGGTATTCGCGATGTGAGCTTTTCGCTCAGGCGCGGCGAAATCGTGGGATTCGCCGGGCTGATCGGATCGGGACGGACGGCCGTCATGGAAGCGATCGTGGGGCTCGAGCAGCGCCGGTCCGGCACGGTGCGCCTTAAGGGCGAACCGGTCAGTTTCACCTCGATCGGGCAGGCGGTGAAATCGGGCATGGTCTACATGACCAAGGACCGCAAGGGGCGGGGGCTGCTTCTCAATGTGGGCTTGCAGCCAAACCTCACCCTTTTGACGCTCTACCGCCACATGCGGCATGGCTTTCTGGTGGAATCGAGCGAAGTGGAGGCCATGGATCGGGCCACGCGCCGCTTCGACATCCGGGCTCGCGACGCCTCGGTGAAGGTGGGGCAGCTATCGGGCGGCAACCAGCAGAAGCTGATGCTGGGCAAGGCGATGGAATCGGAACCCGAGATCATCATCATCGACGAGCCCACGCGCGGCATCGACGTGGGCACCAAGCAACAAATCTATCACATCATCGCCGCGCTCGCCAAAGAGGGCAAGTCGATCATCGTGGTCTCCTCGGAGATGCAGGAGGTGATCGGGCTTTCCCATCGGGTGGTCGTGATGCGCGAAGGGCGCAAGACGGGCACGCTCGAGGGCGCGGACATCAACGAGGCCGAGATCATGCGCTATGCCGCCGGTCTCAAGGGAGAGAGCAGACATGACCGAGCAAGCGCATGAGGGCGTGCGGCCAGCACGCCGCCGCTTTGCGATCGATTTTCACACCATGGGCCCGCTGCTGGCGCTGATCGCGCTGTGCATCTTCGGGTTCCTGCTCAATCCCGCCTTCGTCTCGGAAGGCAATGTAACCAATCTGCTGACGCGGTCCGCCTTCATCGGCATCATTGCCGTGGGCGCGACCTTCGTGATCACGGCGGGGGGCATCGATCTCTCGGTGGGCTCGATGGCGGCGGTGATCTCGGGGCTGATGATCATTGCGATGAATGCAAGCCTCGAGACCTTCGGGATCGGGGTGCAGACGGTGGTGATCGGGTGCGCGGCCTCGCTGCTGCTCGGGCTGCTCGCGGGCCTGCTCAACGGGGTGATGATCACCAAGGGGCGGATCGAGGCCTTCATCGTGACCTTGGGCACGATGGGCATCTATCGCTCGCTGGTGACCTATTTCGCCAATGGGGGCACGCTCTCGCTCGATTTCGAGGTGCGCGGCGTCTATCGGCCGATCTATTACGACTCCGTGCTGGGCGTGCCCGTGCCGGTGCTGGTCTTTGCGGTCATCTCGGTCATTGGCTGGGTGCTGCTCAACCGCACTGCATTCGGACGCTATTGCATGGCGATCGGATCCAACGAGGTCGTGGCGCGCTACTCGGCGATCAAGGTCGACCGGGTCCGGACGCTGACCTACGTGATCCAGGGGATCTGCGTTTCGGTGGCGACCATCATCTACGTGCCGCGGCTGGGGTCGGCTTCATCCTCGACGGGCGTGCTCTGGGAACTCGAGGCGATCGCCGCGGTGATCATCGGGGGCACCATGCTCAAGGGCGGCTACGGCCGGATCGGGGGCACCGTGGTGGGCGCGATCATGCTCACCACCATCGGAAACATCCTCAACCTCACCGACGTGATTTCCAACTATCTCAACGGTGCGGTTCAGGGCGTCATCATCATTGCGGCCGTGTGGCTGCAACGGGGAAATCTGGCCGGCCTGTCCCTGTTCAGGGGCCGGAAGACCGGAGCGTAACACCAGCGGGCGGAAGACCCGGACGCTGGAGGAGGAGCGGCCCGACCAAAGGGCTCGCACACAGACCAGGAGGACTTAACTCACATGCGATTTTCAACCAAACTGGCGGCCCTCGCAGCGGGTACGGCGCTTGCGCTGACCGGCGCTGCCCAGGCCCAGACGATCGGTGTTTCGATCCCGGCCGCGACCCATGGCTGGGCCGGTGGCCTGAACTGGCACGCCGAGCAGGCTCAGCAGCGCCTGCAGGAGCAGTATCCGGACCTCAACATCGTTCTCGTGACGGCAGACGGCCCGGCTCAGCAGGCCAACGATCTCGAGGATCTGGTTTCGATCCACGACATCGACGCTCTGGTCGTGCTGCCGTTCGAATCCGAGCCGCTGACCGATCCGGTCCGTCAGGTCAAGGATTCCGGCGTGTTCGTCACGGTCGTTGACCGCGGTCTCTCCCAGGAGGGCATCGAGGACGTCTATGTGGCGGGCAACAACCCCGAACTGGGCCGCGTCTCGGGCGAATACTTCCTGACCCGTCTGGGTGACGGCGATAACATCGTGATCCTGCGCGGCATTCCGACCGTGATCGACGACGAACGCTTCAATGCCTTCATCGACACCATCGAGGGATCGGGCATCAACGTGCTCGACGACGCGCACGCCAACTGGAACCGCGACGACGGGTTCGAGGTCATGCAGGACTTCCTGTCGCGCTTTCCCGATATCGACGGCGTGTGGGCCCAGGACGACGACATCGCCATCGGCGTGATGGAAGCCGTCCGGCAGGCTGGCCGCGAGGACGAGATGTTCATCGTGGGCGGCGCGGGCATGAAGGAAGTCATCGCCATGATCATGGAAGGCTCCGAGCTCATCCCGGTCAACGTGCTCTATCCGCCCGCGATGATCGCGACGGCCATGGACGTGACGGTTGCACACTTCATGTCCAACGGCCCGGTGACCGGCGAGTACATTCTGGGCGCGCCGCTCATCACACAGGACAACGCAGAGCAGTACTACTTCCCCGACTCTCCGTTCTGATCGGACTGGCCGCCGGTACTCCCTTCCGGCTGGCGGCCACTTTTGATCGGTACGCGTGAAGCGGGGCTGCCGCAGGACGGCCGCGAGGAACGGCCGCCCCGGCGCGGGATCAACTCCTCCCCGTGCTCTGTGAACTCGAGGCGACCCTGCGGGGTCGCCTTTTTTCGTGCCCACGCGATGAGATGTTGACAGCGGAGCCATCTTGTAACTAAACAAGTTACATGAAAATGGACAGCAGACTTTCAGGCGTGCTCCACGTGCTCCTGCACATGGCCGAGCACGAGGGCCCGGCGACCTCCGAGACGCTGGCGCGGGCGATGAGCACCAATCCGGCCGTGATCCGACGGCTGATGGCGGGGTTGCGCGAAGAGGGCTATGTGCGCTCGGCCAAGGGCCATGGCGGGGGCTGGGAGATGGCTCGGCCGCTCGAAGAGATCACGCTCGCCGATGTCTATCGCGCGCTGGGCAGCCCGACCCTGATCGCCATGGGCAACAGGAGCGAGCAGCCCCAATGCCTCGTCGAGCAGGCGGTCAATGCCGCGCTCGACGAGACGATGAGCGCGGCGGAAGCCCTGGTTCTCGATCGCTTTTCCGAGGTCACGCTGGCTTCGCTCAGCCGGGATTTCCACGCCCGGATGCTGGCGCGTGGCAGCCTCTCCATAAAGGATACGCACAATGGATCATGACGTCGTCATCATCGGGGGCAGCTTTGCCGGGCTGGCCGCTGCCACCTATCTCGCCCGGGCCCGCAAGCGGGTCTGCGTCATCGACGGGGGCGCGCCACGCAACCGCTTCGCCACCCATGCGCACGGGTTTCTGGGCAGCGACGGTGTGGCCCCCGACGCCATTCTCGAGCGCGGGCGGACCCAGCTCAGAGCCTATCCCGGGGTTGCCGAGATTACGGGACATGCGCAGGGTGCCGGGCCCATCAAGGGCGGCTTTTCGGTTTCGCTGGGGACGGGGGAGACGATCAGCGCGCGGGCGCTGGTCCTTGCCTTCGGGATCAGCGATCACCTTCCCGAAATTGACGGTCTGGCGGCGCGCTGGGGCCAATCGGTGATCCATTGCCCTTATTGTCACGGGTTCGAATTTGCCGATGGACGGCTGGGCGTGCTCGCGAGTTCGCCCATGTCTTTCCATCAGGCCAAGCTGATTCCCGAATGGGGACCGACGACCCTGTTTCTTAATGGGCAGCCCGCGCCGGAGGGGGAAGTCTTTTCCGATCTCGAGGCGCGTGGCGTGGTGATTGAGCCCGGACGTGTGGTCGGACTAGAAGGGGAGGGAACGGCGCTGGATGCGGTGCTGCTCGACGACGGGCGGCGGATCGGGCTCGATGCTCTCTATGTCGGGCCACGCTACAGTCTCAACAGCGATATCGCCAACCAGCTTGGCTGTGCGCTTGAGGACGGTCCGCTGGGACCGATCCTCGTCACCGACCAGTTCCGGCAGACGTCCGTGCCGGGTGTCTTTGCTGCCGGAGACATCACGCGTGGCGCCCACAGCGTGACCTGGGCCTGTGCGGACGGGGTCAACGCCGGCACTGCGGCGCACCGGATGATGGTGTTTGGCCCGTGGTAATCTGCTCCAAGCCTGGAGCATATCCTGATCTGAATGAATCAGATCACGATATCCAAGACTTGGATTGGTAGCGCTTCCGAACCGGAAAAGCGTTCCCGTCCCAGATCGCGGGCTGGGACAGGCATTTTCATAGATACGCTCTAGCGGGGGCCGACCAGTTCGCTGATCGCCTCGTCGACAAAGGGCGAATCCGAGCCGCAGGCAAAGGCCGCAGCGCGCTCATCGGCCAGTTCCCGTGCGCGGATGTTGGCATCGGGACCGGTGGCGCCATCGATATAGCCGATGGCACAGGCCCCGCCCTCGTCGGGTTGTCCGACGCGGGAGACCACGAGGATCTGATTGGCGCGCGGGTCGCCATCGACATCGGAGAGATACCAGCGGTGAATGACGGCGAAGGGCCGGACGACGTCCCCCCGGGTTTCGATTCGCCACTCGATGGTGTCATGCGCGTAGTTGAACGGACCGAACGTGGCCATGCCTGAATCGGTGGCAAAGCCGTAGGTCGCCGATTCCCGGCCATCGGTATAGCGCAGGACGACAGGATAGCCGCCAAAGCCCGGGCAGACGAGGTCCGCCCAGTCCCCCTCGCCTTCCTGGGACGCTGCGATCGTCATGCAGTCGGCCTGGAAATCCAGGGTCGTATACTGGCTGTCGACCTGCGCGGAGGCGGGAAGGGCGCCGGCCAGCACCATGGCGATGGCGCAGCCGATGGCTGTCAGAGGGTTTTGCATCCTGATCATGAGAACACCGATTTGAGCCATGGAAAGAGCGTACCGCGATGCTTTCGGGGCGTCACGGTGATGGCGCGATTGGCGGGGTCGCCCGCCGGTGGGGTGGACAGGGGCCGCGCATCGGCATCGGAGACGTCGGCATCGCCTGTATCGTCGCGATCGGGCGTGTCTCCAAGCCCCATGAGCCGATCCAGATAGGAGCTGGCCCAGTTGTCGACGCTGTGCAGGCGCGCCGAATCCATGAGTTTGCGCCAGCGCTCCTTGCGCTCTTCGATGGGCATGGCGAGGGCCTGACGCATGGCTTCGGCGGTCTCGTCGGTGTCGAAGGGATTGATCAGCAGCGCATCGTGGAAGATCTCGGCCGCGCCGGCAAAGCGGGACAGGACGAGCACGCCGGGGTCCTCGGGATTCTGGGAGGCGACGTATTCGTGGGCCACCAGATTCATGCCGTCGCGCAGGGGCGTGACCAGCCCCACCCGGGCCAGCCGGTAAAGGCCCGCCAGCGAGGCCTGGGCGTAAGCGCGTTTAACATAGGTCAGCGGCAGCCAGTCGGGCTCGGCGAACCGTCCGATCACACGACCGACCGCGGAATCCAGTTCATCGGAAATCTGCTGGTATTCCTTGATCGAATCGCGGGAGGGCGGTGCGATCTGGAGCATGTGCACGGTGCGCCTCAATCGGGCGTTGTTCTCGAGCAGCTTCTCATAGGCCGAAATGCGCTGGGGCAGCCCCTTTGAATAATCGAGCCGATCCACCCCCAGGATCAGCGCGTGCGCATTGAGCGCGGCAGAGACCCGCTTTGCGATCTTGCGACCGTTTGGGCTGACCGCGAGCCTGGCGAAGGCTTCGGGATCGGACCCGATCGGGAAGGCCTCGAGCACGGTATCGTCGATGTCGAGCACCATCGGCTCGCCACCGGTCTGCTTGTGAATCTGCTCATGGGCGATGAATTCATGGAAAGCGGCGACGTCGCGCTGGGCCTGAAACCCCACGAGATCATAGGCCACCAGATCGCGCAGCAGATCCTCGTGGTGCGGAATGGCATTGAGGGCATCGGGCGTGGGGAAGGGGATGTGCAGGTAGAACCCGATCCGGTTGCGCACATTGCGGCGGCGCAGCTCGGTGGCCAGCGGAATGAGGTGATAGTCGTGGACCCAGATCACGTCGTCGGGCTCGAGATGCTCGACCAGCGCATCGGCGAACTGGGCGTTGACCCGGCGATAGCCCTCATACCAGTGGGACTGGATGTTTGTGAGGTCCAGCCGCAGGTGGAAGGCCGGCCAGAGGATGGAATTGGCATACCCGGCGTAATAGGCGTTGTGGTCGGCGCGGGTGAGGTCGACCTGACCGATGCTGAGCCCATCGATGGTCTCGAAGCGCGCCTGCTTTTCCGGTGTCTCGGAGAACTGACCGGACCAGCCGAACCAGAACCCGTCCCTTTCCGAGAGGGTCTTTTTGAGGACGACGGCAAGACCGCCGGCTGCCGGAGCTTTCCCGGGGGTTCTGTTGGATACGATAACGAGCCTGCTCATCTGACCATGCTTTCCGTTGTGGTGTGGCCCGAGGACCGGGCATCGGGCGCGGACCGCGCCACAAGGAGATCGAAGAGGTCAAGGACCGCGCCGACCGAGTCCAGACGGTAGCGGGCCGCGGTCTCGCCCGTCCCCACCTTGATGCCGAACCCGCCCATGCGCTCGGCGGCGGCAAACCCGTCCTCATCGGTGACATCGTCTCCCACGAAAACCGGCCTGCGGCCTGCAAAGGGAGCGACGCGCATCAAATTGTCGATCGCCGCGCCCTTGTTGGCGCTGCGTGGGCGGGCCTCGAACACTTTCTTTCCCGAGATGACGTGGAAGTCGGGGTGCTCGGAGGTGGCTGCTTCGATGGCGCTTCGGGCCTCCTCGGCGCGCTCTGGAGCGCCCCGGTAATGCAAGGCCACGCCGAAGGGTTTGGGCTCGATGAGGAGGCCGTGCCCGGCAAGCCGGGACTGGAGCGCCCGTGCGATGGCCCCGGCGCTGTCGCGGTGGGCGCTGTCGGGCTCGCCTTCCTCTCCCGCATGGCGCCATTGAGCCCCGTGCGACCCGCTGATCGCGAAGGCGTTGGCGCCGATATGGGTATCGATGTCCGAGATGGTCCGCCCGCTGACAATAGCGAAGGCCCCGCCCAGAGAGGCCTCGAGCATGGTGAGCCGGGCGAAAAGGTCGGGGGGGATGACGATGGCGTCGGGAGTTGGTGCGATTTCAACGAGCGTGCCGTCGAAATCGGTCAGTATGGCCAGCCTGTCGGAAAGCTGGCCGGTGATCATTTGGGGGGTATCGAACATGACCTCGCTGCACGTTGTTGACGGGGCGCTCCCTGCCATGACAATGCGCGGCTGCGTCACCGGTTCCTCATTGACGGACCGCCAGAACGCTCATCACTGGAAGCCATGACATGCTGGCACGGCCCCGAGGATCGGCCAACAGGCGAGGGCGCATGGCGGCCATGCGGGCCGCCACAGCGCGAACTTATGGCTCCATACCGAAGCTGGCACTCAGCGTCGCACATGCCGCCAATTGGGTCGCGCATGCATCCGCCCGGTCCGAAAACGCGGGCTGAACTCCGATTGCCTGGGTCATGGTCATGATGACAAAGATCAGGCTGGCCACCAATGCGGTCAGACTGAATATGCGTGGCATGGTCATTGTCGGCCTCCCCGCAACAGTACGCGGCGCCGGCAAATATTGCCGAAACGTTAACCGCCGCACCCGCGCACATTGCGTCAAGAAAGCGACACTGGCAAGCAAATCCGTGCCAGGGATCGACGCCGTTGGGAAAAATCAGGGGAGAGGCAGCCTGTCACAGGGCCCGAAAAAGGGCCGGTTTCAGGCGCCTCTCCCCAACAGAAAGCGCGGCACGAGGGGGGACGCGTAAGCCGCACTTTCGCTCGCGATCCTGGAGGGATGGACCGCGATTTCTTTGCCGCAATGAGAGCGGGATGGGGCGGGGGAAAGGCGGATGGCGCGAGCGCCGATCCTGCCAATCCCCCTATCGAACGTAGCCGGGGACGCGGTGGCTACGCCCGAATGGGCCAGACCTCCGACTTGCGGACCCAGAAGTTCGCAAGGTCGGCGATCTCTGCGCGGTAGGAGGCGATGTCGGGATGACGTTGGAACACCGCCGCCGCGCCTGAACGCAGCAGCTTCTGACGCACGGGGGCGTCCAGGCTGGCTGCGATTGCTGCAACCGGAATGTGGTGCTGGTCGGTTTCGTTCCTGATCGATTCGATGAAGTCGGAAGAGGCATCGGAGTGCGACTTGAGGTCGACCACCAGCATGTCGGGCAGGCGCCCGGGCGCGCTTCTGGCGAGGTGCGTGAACAGGCGGTGGCCCCGCCGTGCGTCGCCCAGCCACACCAGTCGCGGGGCCATATCGGTCTCGGCCAGGGCGCGCGAGAGAAGTCTGGCGGAGTGCACCTGGTCGTCAACAAGCATGAACACCGGGCTTCCGGTGTGATAATCGGTCATCGTCCCATTCCCGAATTGATCAGAGGGCTGGCCCAGGGCCGAGCATGAAGCGGTGTTTTCGCAACTCTGATGGGTGCGCACGTTCGCGGTGCGCTGCGCGTTCATAAGGGGGCGCGCCGGATAGGCTCGGGCTCGCTCACAGGGCCCATATGGAGCAATGTCGCGCCGCTGTCATGTTAGCCCATGTTAACCGGGGTAACTTCAGCGCACCGATTTACATGTAATACGCATGCCGCTAGCGTATCTCGCTGGGGAGTACGCCATGTCCAACGGGGACGCATTGGATGGCGCGGAACAAGCCGCCGTTCGTCAGTCGCTGGAGGCGATCCTGGCGTGGCCGGCTTTGCGCCGTTCGCCGAACTTGTCCGCCTTTCTCCGCTACGTGGTCGAAGCCCGGTTGCGTGGGGAAACCGACGCGATCAAGGCCTACGCCATCGCGGTGGACGTTTTCGATCGTCCCGCTGCGTTCGATCCGCAGGCCGATCCCATCGTGCGGGTCCAGGCGCGGCGGCTGCGGGGCTTGCTGGAGACCTATTACGCTGCAACCCCGGACGCGCCGTCCCCGCGCATCGCCCTGCCGGTGGGCAGCTATGTGCCCGAGTTCGTCTGGTCCGGCGAGACCTTGCCCCAGCCCGACGCCTCGGCCGGTGGCGGCGTCGAGGAGGACGAGGTCGAGCCGATTGACGAAACGGTGGGGGAGGAAAAGGCGCTCGTTTCTTTGGTGCCTGCAGCGCGGGGGGAGCGATGGGCGTCACGCCTGATGGTGGCCGTGGGCGTGCTGGGGCTTGCCGTCGTCGTTCTGGCGCTGGTGGTGGGAACGGGATTTTGGGACGGAGATCAGCAGGGCGGTCAGGCACCGGCGTCGGCGCAGCCCCAAAGACCGCTGGTCATAGTTGCCGATTTCGACAATTTGACCGACGATGAACGCGGCGTGGCGCTGGCAGCGGGGCTCGGGCTCGAGATCGTCACCGATCTTGCCGGTTTCCCGGACGTGGATGCGCGCTATCGGGGGACTCTTGAAGGCGCGCAAGCCGGTGCAGAGGCAGGGCAGCCCGTGTTTGCACTGTCGGGCGTGGTGAGGCGCGGGGCCGGTGCGGTGCAGTACAGCGCGGTTCTCACCGACAGCCGGACCGATGCCATCGTGGGATCGTACGCGATCGACGCGCCGGTCGAGAGCGGGCGGCCCGAGCTCTCGGTCAGCGAGGTGTCCGAACGTCTCGTCATGCAGATCGCCTCGCCGAGGGGTGCGCTCCATGCCGAGGCCAGGGCGTGGCTCGACCAACGTCGCGATACGCGTGAGCCGCTGGAGGCCCATCCGTGCATCGTCCAGTACAAACTCTTTCTCGATCGTGCCTCGACGCGCGACCGTGCCTCGGCACGCGCCTGTGCGCGGTCGCACTCCGAAGGCGTCGATTCCCCGGGTCCGGCCCAAGCCCCGTTCCTAGCCATCCGATCGGCCATGATGGCCTCGGACGCTTGGCGGTCGGGCATGGACAGCGTGCTTGCGCGCGATCTGATGGCCCAGGCCAGCATGCTGGGCGCGGCCGCGGTGGAGGCCGCACCGCTCGAAGCGTTCGTCTGGGCCCAGAAGGCGCGCGCATCGCTGGCCGAAGGGCAACTGAGGCACGCCCGCGAAGAGATGGCTTCGGCGCTCCAGCTCAATCCGGCCTCGCTCGATGCGATCGTGCAACTTGCGGAGATCGAGGCGCGCATGGGCAATTGGCGTTCCGCGCTCGATCGCATGGCGATCGTTGAGCAGATCGAGCCCGATCCGCCGCCGCGCTATGCGCTGGTGCCGGCGCTCCATGCCTTGCGTGGCGGCGAGTATGGGCTCGCCCGGGCGCATGGTGAACGGCTCTATGAGGCCGAACCGGAACTGGCGACGGCGATCCTGGTCGCCGTTGGCGGACTGACGCGGGACACCGACCTGATCAACTCCTATCTGCCCCGTCTGCTGGCCACGTCCCAGCTGGCCGGGCCCGGCATCCTGCCGGCGCTGCGCCGCCAGATATCGGACCCCGAGATGCTGCGCATTCTGGCCAACGGATTGACCGCGTCGGGCCTGACGCTCGATCGGCTCCTGCGCCCATGGCAATAGGGCGGTTAACACTTCGTAAAGCGACGCCCCACATAATCGTGTAGCGTAGCGTTGGCGCGAAGGTGCAATGAGCGAAATCGGGTTCAAGAAAATGAACTGGATGCCCCGGGCCTCGGCCTGGGAGGAGCATCAGGTGCGCCTGGAAAAGCGCCGTGCCGCCATGGAGGCGTTCGCCCAGCAGCAGGCGACCCTGGTCAACGCCTTTGCCTCGGCCTTCTCGTTTCAGCTGACATCGAGCGTGGACAACGTGGCCAAGACGGCTTCGGACCGGATCATCGCCGAAGGCAGAAAGCAGGTCGAAGACCAGCAGGCCGCGCTCACTGCGGGCGTCAACAAGGTCGCCTGACGTCGGTCAGTGCGGGGCGGTGCGCGAGAAGACGTTGATGACGATGACGCCTGAAACGATCAGCCCCATGCCGAGAAGGGCCGGGGCATCGAGCGCCTGTCTGTAGACGGCGTATCCCACGATCGAGACCAGCACGATCCCAAGGCCCGACCAGATGGCGTAGGCGACGCCCACCGGCATGGTGCGCAGGGTCAGCGACAGGAAATAGAATGCGGTGCCGTACCCGATGGCGACCAGTGCGGTCGGCCAGAGCCGGGTGAAGCCCTCGGTCGCCTTGAGCGCTGAGGTGGCGATCACTTCGGCCACGATGGCGATCATCAGGAACACATAGGTCACGCGGTCGGGTCTCCGGAAAACAGGGCCAGCGCGAGGGATTTGAAAGCCTCTCCCCGCGCCTCGAAATTGGCGAACTGGTTATAGCTCGGCGCTCCTGGAGACAGTATGACGATGTCGAAGGAATCGCGCAGGGCCGCGAGCCGGACCATGGCCTGTTCGAGGGTGTCGCAGGTCTCGACACCGATGTGCGGGGATTGGCGCCGCGTCGCCTCGGCCAGTCGCTCGCCCGTCACCGGAAGACAGCACAGGACGGCGACGCCGGCCGGTCCCAGCAGGCCCGCGAGACCGGAATAATCCTGCTTGCGCTCATATCCTCCCGCGATCAGCGCAATCTGGCGGCCCTGATAGGCCTCGAGCGCGACCCGTGTGGCTTCGGGGGTCGTTGAAATCGAATCGTCGACGAACGCCATGCCTCCGGCCTCGAACTGCTCGAGCCGGTGGGGCAGGGGCTGGAATGCGGCGAGCGCGGCGATAATGCCCTGGGGGGTGCCTCCCGCTGCTATGGCTATCCGGGCGGCGAGGCGAGCGTTATCGAGATTGTGGGCGCCGCGCAGGCGGGAAGCCGGCTGGGCGGACGCCAGCGCGGCGTCGAAATCTGCATCGAGCGCGGAGACCATGGTTGCAAAGGCGGGCCGGATCGCCGCCTTGACCCGTGGGCTAGATGCCGCCTGGGCGCCCAGCGCGACGGCCATGGGCAGGTCGCGATCGACCAGATGCAGCTTGTCGGCATAATAGCGCTCGACCGAGCCGTGCCAATCGACATGCTCGGGATAGAGCGTCGTGATCCCGGCGATATCGGGGGCGAAATTCATGTCGGCGGTCTGGTAGGACGAGAGCTCTAGCACCACGGTCTGGTTGCCGCCGCGAAGGTCTAGCGGCGCCTTGCCCACATTGCCGCCCAAAAGCACATCGACGCCCGACAAGTGCAGCATTGCGGCGGCGAGCGAGGCCGTGGTCGACTTGCCCTTGGTGCCGGTGATCGCGATCACCGGGCGGCCATCGCGGAAGTGGTCGGCCCAGAGGTTGAGGTTGGAGGTGACCGCCACGCCCGCCTTTCGCGCCGCTGCAAAGATCGGCTTGTAAAGAGAAACGCCCGGGCTCTTGACGATCGTCCCGAAGCGGGCCGGATCGAGTTCTTCGGGGGAGATGAACTGCGTGTCGGGCAGGTCCGAGTCGCCCTTGTCGACGGTGACGAAGACCTCGAGGTCGGGATAGGTCTCGGCCAGAAAGGCGCGCGTGGACCGGGCCTCCTTGCCCGCCCCGTACAGGAGGACCGGGCCTTTAATGGGCATGGGGAGCGATCCTTGCTGCGATCTCATCGGGGATGAGGTGGGCGGGGCTGTCCTGCAACAGCTCGGCATAGGCGGCCTCGAGCCGTTCGGTGCCGTAAAAGGCGACGAGTTCGTCGCGGAGAGCACTCACCACGGCCGTGTCGCGCCAGTCGGGGTGCCCGGCGATCTGGTGGAGGCACGCGGCGGCTTCGAGAATTTCCCCCACGCACTCCCACGGCTTGTGGCCGGCAAGGCCGGTCAGCTCACGATAGGGCGCGATATTGGCGGGGTTATCGAGCACGTTCTGGCCGAAAATGGCGACAAGGCGGTCGCGGGGCATGACGGGCGCGAAGATCAGGAACACGAAATGGCATTTCGGGCAGGCGCCGCACCAGAGGACGCCGTCATGGCCCGAAAGGCGGAAATTGCGGTTGCAGCTCGAAAAGACGTCGTCAAAGCGGGTCGACCGGGCAAAGAGCGCGGCGATCCGGGCTTCCGAATAGGGGCGCAACAGCGAGAAATAGGCGAGCTTGCCCGCGCTGGCGCGGGAGAGGGCCGATTGCATTGCGCCTTCGAAATCGAGGGATTTGGAATGCTGGTGGTTGGCCTGGCGTCCGTCGAAATCGAGATTGCCCTCGCTGGCCGAGCGCTCGTTGGACAGCACGATCGCGCCATAGCCCAGAAGCTGGGCCGCAAGGGCGGCGATCACCGAATTGATCGCGGTGGAGGGGACGTGGCCGTTGAAATAGCCCGGCTCCTTGCCCAGCCGGATCATTTCGGGGTCGAGCGTCCGCGTCGCCGCGATCAGCTCCCGGCCCGACCGTTCGGCCGAGGAGAGGATCGGGCCCTTGGGATTGACGGCAAAGAGCGCGAAATCCAGCCCCGCGCGCTCGACGAGATCGAGGCTGACGAGCGAATCCTTGCCGCCGCCGATCAGGATCAAGGCGCGCTCGGGACCCTTAAGGGGTTCGAGCGGGGCGGCGTCGAACGTCCCCACGAGGGCGATCTGGCCGAAGCGTTTCAGATCGTTGCGGGCGAAGAACTCTCCCAGCCCGTTTTCATAAACGTCGAGCAGGAATGCACGATCCTCTGCGGCAAGCGTGAGCGCGGAAAGATCGATCGTGAACGGCGCGCGCAGCTTGTAATAGCTGACGCCGAGGACGGCGGCGGCGAGGTCGAGCAGGCGCGCGAATTCCGGCGCATGCGCCTGAGCGTGGCTGTCTGCACCCGTCGGCAAGGCGAGCGTTTCGGTGAAGCTGTGTGCGCCCAGATGATAGGTGAAGCTCGCAAGGCCCCGAGCGGGGTCAAACTGCGGGGCGGCGATGACGAAGGCGGGTTCGCTCAAGGCGGTTATCCCAGATGTGGATGTGTCGCGTTCAATATATGCGCATCTGCAGGCGCATGGTGATGTCGTCGCCGATCCGCTGATAGCCGTATTCGCGCATCAGGCAGTTCCAGGCGGTGCCGACCTTCTCGATATCGAAAAGATTGTAGCGCGCCGGGGCATCGTGTCCATCGGGAGCCGCCGAGGCCGAAGCGACGCCCACCACGGGAATATCGCCGGTCGGGCCGGGCACGGAACTGACCGAAGAGATGTGGGTGTGGCCGTGCAAAATCAACTCCGCGCCGGTGCCGGCGAGCACATCGCGCAGCTCGGGCGCGTCCCAGAGGCCCTTGGAGCGGGAGCGGGCGAATTCGTCCTGGGGCGGATGATGGATGAGGACCACGCGAAACAGGCCTTCGGCGCCCAGAACCTTGAGCAATCGGGCCGCCCGTGCGATCTGGGCCTTGCCCAGGCGTCCCGCGGCGATGAACGGGCCGGTGGCGATGGCGCTCGAAAGCCCGATCACCGCCACGTCCCCGTGGCGGCGCACGAAGGGAAAGGGGTGGGCGCCCAGCGTTGTTCCCGACATGTAGTCGCCATAGAGCGTGCGGGCCGCCTCGAGCGCGCCGGGCACGTAGGCGTCGTGATTGCCCGGGACGAGGCACACCGTTTCGGGGCCGCCGAGCTGGGTGAGCCAGTTGGCGGCGCGCTCGGCCTCGGCGTCGAGCCCGAGATTGACCATGTCGCCGGTGACCGCCACGAGATCGGCCTGTTGATTGCGCATATGGGCAACGAGGTCGGTCAGCGTGTCGCGGCGCATATGCCGGTTGCGCTGGAGCTTCCAGTTGATGAAGCCGGTGATGCGCTTTGACATGAGCGCGCGCAGACTTACGCTGGGCAAAGGCGCGAGATGAATGTCGGAAATGTGTGCAAGAGTAATCATGAAGGGGCAGTAATGGCACGGAGGCTGCGGCAAGAAAATGGCTTATGCGCGGTTGCTCACGCCAATCGCCCGCGGCCGATGAGCGCCCCATGAGAAGGATGCGCCGCATCGGGCTGGTTCTTATGCTACGGGCCAAGGGGCTTGCCAACCAGATGACGCTCGGGGCGCGTTGCGTGGTCCTGGACGAAGGTCAGGTGCTGCTGGTGCGCCACAGCTATGCGCCGGGGTGGCAGTTTCCCGGTGGTGGTGTCGATCCCGGAGAGACGGCGGAGGCGGCGGCGCGCCGGGAGTTGATCGAGGAGACGGGGGTCAGCGTGCCCGGGCCCGTGCGGCTAATCGGAATCTACCACAACATCACGCTCACCAACCGCGATCACGTGGCGCTATACCTCGCCCATGGCGCCATCCGCGATCCCGCCTTCCGGTGTGCGGGCGAGATCGCGGAGATCGGCTGGTTCGATCCGGACCGATTGCCCGACGCCGTCAATGGCAGCGTCAGGCGCAGGCTGGCCGAGATTGCGGGCAAGAGCGCGATCGCCTCAGTCTGGTGAAAGGAACTCGAGCACCGGACCCTCGGGAATGATCCTTGTGGGATTGATGGTGGTGTGGCTCCAGTAATAATGGGTCTTGATGTGATCGATCCGAACCGTTTCGGCCACGCCGGGCCAGGTGTAGAGCGTTTTGAGATAGGCCTGGATGGCGGGATAGTCGGCGATCCGGCGGATATTGCACTTGAAGTGCCCGACATAGACCGCGTCGAAACGCATGAGCGTCGTGACCAGGCGCCAGTCGGCTTCGGTCGGCTCGTCGCCCACCAGGAACCGGTTTTCGGCGAGGATCGATTCCACCCAGTCGAGCGCGTCAAACAGCGCGGTGACGGCCTCGGAATAGGCCTCCTGGGTGGTGGCGAAACCGGATTTGTAGACCCCATTGTTGATGTCGTCATAGATCCGGGCGTTGATCTCGTCGATCCGGTCGCGCTTGTCTTCTGGGTAGAAGTCGGCCGTGTTCCCAGTCACTTCATCGAAGGCCGAGTTGAACATGCGGATGATTTCCGCGCTTTCGTTGGAGACGATCTTGCCGGTCTTCTTGTCCCAGAGAACCGGCACGGTCACGCGGCCGGTGAAATCGGGCACCGCGGCGGTGTAGACCTGGTGCAGATAGTCGGCGTTGTTGATCGGATCGGTATCCGAGCCCATCTCGCCGGTGAACTGCCAGCCTGTTTCGTCGGGCATGCGGGGGGAGACCGCCGAGACCGTGATGTGCTCATCGAGACCCTTGAGCTGGCGGAAGATCAGGGTGCGGTGCGCCCAGGGGCAGGCGTAGGAGACATAAAGGTGATAGCGGCCGCTCTCTGCGGCAAAGCCGCCTTCTCCGGTCGGGCCGGCGCTGCCATCGGGCGTCACCCAGTTGCGGAACGTGGCATTGGAGCGCTCGAAGCGGCCTCCGGTCGACTTGGTGTCATACCATTTGCTGGACCATTTTCCGTCGATCAGCTGTCCCATGGGGAGCGTCCTTCCTCGTTGTTGATATCGGTGAGTCCCATCTAGGACGGGGCGGGCGCGGGTATTAGTCCGGTTGTGATGAACGGCGTGTTCGGACGCCGCGTTCCGGGACAGCGCATTTCGATGGACTGGAGGGGGCCCCGATGCTAATTGCTTTGGAGTGATAAAAGGCCGGAATCGAGCGATGTCCAGAACAGTGCGGCAGATTCGACGATCCTGAGCGCCCGCCCGCTGCAAACGGGCGCAGGCCAAGCCAGATCCCTTTTGCACGGACATTTCCAGCCATGACATCCTCTCTCTCCCATGCGGGAGCTTACGCCACCCTCCCCGAGACCCTGGCCATCCGGCTCGAGACACAGTTCGACGACGCCTGGATCGAAGGATTGCACGAAATCGCCTTCGGGCCGGGACGTTTCGCGCGCGCCGCCTACCGGGTGCGCGAGCGGCTCGCGGTCGATCCCAGCCTGTGCTTTGTCGCAGAATTGAGCGGGCAACGCGCCGCATCGGTGCGCATGACGCCGGTGAGCGTGGGCACACGCAACGGCTATCTGCTCGGCCCGCTGATGACCGTGCCCGAATTCCGCAAGCAGGGGGCCGGGCGGGCGCTGGTGCGCCATGTGAGCGATCTGGCATTGGCACGCGAGGGCGTGGAGTTCGTCATGCTGGTGGGCGATCTCAATTATTATGGCCCGCTCGGGTTCAAGCCGACGACGCCCCATGCAATCACCATGCCCGGGCCGGTTGATCCCGCCCGCGTGCTCGTCCATTCTCACGATGGAGATCTGGCACTCTCGCTCAAGGGGCGCATCGGCCGGTTCCGGTCCTGACGGGGCACGGGCGCCAGAGCAGGCGCGCGCCCGGGCTGCAGCGGCGCGAAGGCGATGGTAGGGACGTGAGCATGACAGTGGACTGCGCTCAGGACCATATCGCCATGCTGGGGCAGCATCTGCTCAGCCATCCCGAGCCGATGCCGACCGCCGAAGATCTCTACGCCAATGCCGAATTCGAGCTGGAGCCCGACGGGCCGCCGATCCCGGCAGCGGTATTGATCGCGCTCATCGAGCGCGAGGCGGGCTATTCGGTGCTCTACACCGCCCGTTCGAGCGCCTTGCGCCGGCACTCGGGCCAGGTGGCTTTCCCCGGCGGGAGGATCGATCCGGAAGATCCCGACGCGGCTCATGCGGCGCTGCGCGAGGCCAACGAGGAAGTCGCCCTGCGCACTGGGGACGCGAGGGTGCTCGGCTACATGCCCTATTATTTCACGGGCACGAACTATTTCATCACCCCGGTCGTGGCGATCGTCGAGCCCAGCGCGCCGTTCGTGCCCAATCCCGACGAGGTGGTGGACGTTTTCGAGGTGTCGCTGGCGCGGCTGTCGGACCGCGCCAACTGGGGGCAGTTCGAGGCAACGCACGGCGCCAAGCGCTGGCGAAGCTGGCATATCGACCATAACCGGCACCGGATCTGGGGCATCACGGCGGATCTGACCCTGCGCTTTTGCGATCTGCTGAGGCGCTCGGCGGAGCCCCGGCGGTGAGCCGGGTTGCGCTCGACCGGCTGACGGGCGCCCCATGGCTGGCCGCGGCTGCCCCGTTTTTCCATGTGCTCGACGGGGCCGAAGGGCGCACACGGGCCGTGGGCGGGATCGTGCGCGACACGCTGCTGGGCCTTGATCGCGTAACGACCGATATCGATCTCGCGACCGAGCTGGTGCCCGAGGAGGTGATGGCGCGGGCGCAGGCGGCTGGCATCTCGGCCTATCCGACAGGGCTCGCGCACGGCACGGTGACGCTCGTCGCCGGCGGCCAGACGGCGGAAGTGACCACGCTGCGCGAAGATGTGGAAACGTTCGGGCGCAAGGCGCGCGTGGTGTTCGGCACCGACTGGCTGCGTGACGCGAGCCGGCGGGATTTCACGATGAATGCGCTTTATGCGGCCCCCGGCGGGGTGCTGTTCGATCCGCTCGAGGGGCTGGGCGATTGCGTGGCGGGAAGGGTTCGGTTCATCGGCGATCCCGACCGGCGGATCGCCGAGGACGGGCTGCGCATCTACCGCTATTTCCGCTTTTCGGCGACCCATGGCGCCCAGCGGCTGGACCCCGAGGCCATCGAGGCGTGCAGGCGGGCCGTTGGGCAGCTCGAGGGTGTGTCGGCCGAGCGGATCGGGGCTGAGATGATCAAGATGTTTGCCGCGCCCCGCATCGGGACGGCGCTTTCGGCGATGGTCGAAACCGGCGTGGTGTCCGGTGGGTTGCTGTCGGGAGAGGGGATGGCTGCCCTGTCCCGTTACGAGGCTCAGAATGGAGACGTCGCGCCTGCGGCGCGGCTCGCCATCCTGATCGCGACGGGGACGGGAGCGGATGTGCTCAAGTCAGCCTGGCGGTTGTCGAACGCCGTGGTCAACGAGGCACGAGCCCTATGCGAGGCTGCGGGGGATCTGATGATTGGCAATGCGGCCGAGGTCGCCTACCGGATGGGGGCTGCCAGGACCTCGGTGGCGCGCGTGGCTGCTGCGCTGCGGGGGGGAGATGAGGCGTGGCTGGACGAGAGGCTCGCGCGGCTCGCGGCGCTCGATCCCCCTTCCTTTCCGGTGGCTGGCGGCGATCTCGTGGCGATCGGGTACCGCCCCGGGCCCGAGCTCGGCGCGGAGATCAGGCGCCTGGAGGCGCTCTGGATCGCGTCGGAGTATGCCCATGACAAGGCGGCGCTGCTATCGATGACCGCGCCGCCCCCAGATTCGGGAAAGTCCTGATATCAGTGCCGGGTGTCGCCCGGCACCTCGACGATGCGCGCCTTGATCCGCTCGACCATATCGGGCCGGATTTCGGTTTCGCCGTGCTCGGTCCGCAGCTTTTCCACGGCCTTGCGAACCACTTCTGCTTCGGTCTCTGCCGTTGCGTGCCAGCTTGCGCCGGGGATCAACGAGCCGCCATCAAAGCGTTTCATGCTGTTCCTCCGTTCTCCGGTTACGGTCCTTCAACCGTAGGGGAGAAAACGGGCGGAATGCGGGCGAGGTTCCAGTGCGAAACGCTGTTTTGGCTCAGGGCCAGCGGACCTCGGGGGGCATGGACGAGAGAATGGAATTGACGTTGCCGCCCGTCTTGAGCCCGAACATGGTGCCCCGGTCGTAGAGCAGGTTGAATTCGACGTATCGGCCGCGCCTGACCAGTTGTTCGTGCCGCTCGGCCTCGGTCCATGGGGTTTGGAAATTGCGCCGCACCAGTTCGGGATAGATTTCCACGAACCGGGTCCCCACGTCGCGGGTAAAGGCGAAATCGGCTTCCCAGTCGCCCGAATTGTGGCGGTCATAGAAGATCCCGCCGATCCCGCGGGGCTCGTTGCGGTGGGGCAGGAAGAAATACTCGTCGCACCAGATCTTGTAGCGATCGTAATCGGCGACCTCGTGGGCGGTGCAGGCCCTGCGCATGGCGGCGTGGAAATCGCGCGAATCGGGGTCGTCCTGGGTGCGCCGCCTGTCGAGCACCGGGGTGAGATCGCCACCGCCGCCGAACCACCAATTGCTGGTCACGACCATGCGGGTGTTCATGTGCACCGCCGGAACGTGGGGGTTCCAGGGGTGCCCGATGACCGAAATTCCGGACGCCCAGAAGGCCGCATTTTCCTCGGCGCCGGGAATCTGGCGGGCGAATTCCTGGGAGAATTCGCCATGGACCGTGGAGATGTGGACGCCCATCTTCTCGAAGACGCGTCCATAAAGCATCGACATCTCGCCCCCGCCACCTTCGGCGCCGGTATGGTCGGTCCGGCTCCAGGGCTCGCGCACGAACCGGCCGGGCGCGCGATCGGCGTGGGGGCCGGTGACCTCGTCCTCGAGCGCCTCGATCGCCGAGCACAGATCATCCCGAACCTGTCTGAACCAGGCACTGGCACGGGCCTTCTTGTCTTCGATGTCGTCCGGGAGCGTCATGAAAGTCCCTCAAATCCTTCGGTCTGGCGCAGCGCCTCCCCTAGCACGATGGCGGCGGCCATGGCGACGTTGAGCGAGCGGACCTCTTGCCGCATGGGAATGCGCAGCCTGAGTGCGGCCTCCTGCGCCACGTCATCGGGTACCCCGGCGCTCTCGCGGCCCACCATGATGACGTCCTGGGGTGTGTACCGGGCCGCATAGGCACTGGTCGCGCCATGGGTGGTGAGCAGAATCAGTCGGCGCCCATGGGCCTTCATCCACGTCCTGAAGGCCCCGAATCCGGAATGCTCGACCAGGTCCACATGCTCGAGATAGTCCATGCCGGACCGCCTGAGCGCCGCGCGCGAAAAGGGAAAGCCGGTAGGGTGGATGACGTGGACAGGTACGCCCAGACAGGCGCCCATGCGCAGGATGGCGCCCGTGTTGAGCGCAATGTCGGGCTGATAGAGGGCAATTGCGGGTGCCTGTGCCAAATCCATGGCTCCACTGATACCGGATTTGGGTGGGTATAGTGTCGCAGATGTGGCAAGTCACTGCCCTGATCTCTGGACAAGAGCCCGAGACAGTGCAAAAAGAACCCGAAAATCCGGGCCGTCTGCCGTCGGCACGGCCGGTCGTGCACCCGGCGCAATCCGGGCGGTACAGCAGACCGGCAATATTTGTCAGATTGTATATGCCTTACGGGGATCAAGAGCTTTGGCGACAGTGAGCGAGAATAAAGCGACACGGCGCGATTTCCTATACATCGCGGCGGGTGCGGTCGGGGTAGTCGGTGTAGCCGGTGCTGCGTGGCCCCTTATCCATCAGTTGAATCCGGATGCGTCGGTTCTCGCCCTCGCCTCCATCCAGTTCGACCTTGCCCCGATCCCCGAAGGATCGTCGGTCACTATCATGTGGCGCGGCATGCCGGTGTTCGTGCGGCACCGGACGGCAGCGGAAATCGAAGCGGCCCGGGCGGTTGACGTCTCCACGCTGCGCGATCCCGAAGCTGACGAGGATCGTGTCCAGGAAGGGCACGAGCAGTGGCTGATCATGCTCGCCAACTGCACTCATCTGGGCTGTGTGCCGGTGGGCGAATCGGGCGAGTTCGATGGGTGGTTCTGCCCCTGTCACGGGTCTCAGTTCGATACGGCAGGCCGGATCCGTCGCGGTCCCGCGCCGACCAATCTGGTCGTTCCGCCGTATGAATTTCTGACCGATACCACAATACAGATCGGCTAAGGGGCCCCGAGCTAATGGCTAATCACGCAGGCAATTATACGCCCGGAAACGGCTTGGAGCGCTGGCTGGACGAGCGTCTCCCCATTGTCAGGTTCTCCAAAGAGCACCTGATGGACTTCCCTACGCCGCGGAACCTCAACTACTGGTGGACCTTCGGCGGAATTCTGGCGTTCATGCTGGTGGTGCAGATCGCGACCGGCGTCATCCTCGTCATGCACTACACGCCGCATGTCGACATGGCCTTCGCCTCGGTCGAACATATCCGCCGCGACGTCAATTACGGACGCATCATCCAGGGCACGCACGCGGTCGGCGCGTCGATGTTCTTTGTGGCCCTTTACGTCCACATGTTCCGCGGCCTCTATTACGGATCCTACAAGGCCCCGCGCGAGATCATCTGGATGCTGGGCGTGATCCTGTTCATCCTCGTGATGGCGACGGCGTTCATGGGCTATGTTTTGCCCTGGGGCCAGATGAGCCTGTGGGGCGCAACGGTGATCACCGGGTTGTTCTCGGCCATCCCGATCCTCGGCGAGCCGATCCAGACCCTGCTTCTGGGCGGGTTCTCGGTGGCCAACCCGACGCTCAACCGCTTCTTCTCGCTGCACTACCTGCTGCCGTTCATCATCGCGGCGGTGGTCGTCTTGCACATCTGGGCACTGCATGTTCCGGGGAACAACAACCCTGCGGGCGTGGAGGTCAAGGACAGCCGGGATACGCTGCCATTCCATCCCTATTACACGATGAAGGACCTGTTCGCGATCATCGTGTTCCTGATCCCGTTCGCCTGGTTCGTGTTCTTTGCGCCCGATATCCTGGGCCACGCCGACAACTACATCCCCGGCGATCCGCTGATCACCCCGGCACACATCGTGCCCGAATGGTACCTGCTGCCCTTCTACGCGATGCTGCGCGCCATCGACTTCGACGTGCTGTTCATCGAAGCCCGGCTCGGGGGCGTGCTGATCATGTTCGGCTCGCTGGCCATCCTGTTCGTGCTGCCCTGGCTGGACCGCTCGCGGGTGCGCTCGGGCACGTTCCGTCCGCTGTTCAAGCCCTTCTACTGGCTGTTCGTGGTCAACTTCGTGGCGCTGGCCTATCTGGGCGCACAGCCCGCAGAGGGCATCTACACCGTGCTCTCCAAGATCACCACGGCGTACTATTTCGGCTACTTCCTGATCATCCTGCCGCTTCTCTCGCGGATCGAAACGCCCAAGCCTCTGCCGCCGAGCATCGCGGAGAGCGTTCTGGGTGAAAACAAGGCCAAGGCCGCGGCGGCGTGAGCGGACGAGGGAACATCACAATGACCAAGAAAAAGACACTCCTCGGCGCGGTGATCGCCGCAGTCGCCCTCGCCTTCGCCCCGATGCCGGCTCATTCGGCCGGGGACGGCACCCATGCCTACCAGCAGGACTGGTCGTTCTCAGGCGTCTTTGGAACCTACGACCGGAACCAGCTGCGCCGTGGGTTTCAGGTGTTCCGCGAGGCCTGCTCGAGCTGCCATGGGCTGGACTTCATTTCGTTCCGCAACCTCTCGGAGCCCGGTGGGCCGGAATATTCCGAGGACGCGGTGCGGGCCCTGGCGGCGGAATTCACCATTGCCGACGAAACAGCACAAGGTGGAGAGCGCGAGCGCATCCCGGCCGATCGCTGGCCCGAGCCTTTCGAATCCGAGCAGATCGCACGCGATGCGAATGGCGGGCAATTGCCGCCCGATCTTTCGCTGATGGCGAAGGCCCGCGGCATCCACCAGGACTTCCCCTATTGGGCGTTCAACTACTTCACCGCCTACCAGGAAGGCGGGGCCGACTACATCTACAACCTGCTGACTCGCTATTCCGAGCCCCCTGAAGGCGAGGAGGTTCCCGCTGGCCTCTATTACAACGACTTCTACGGCACGATCGCCATGCCGCCTCCGCTTTCGGACGGACTGATTGCCTATGAGGGCGAGGGCACGCCGCAGACGGTTTCCCAATATTCTGCCGACGTCGCTGCCTTCCTGCAGTGGACAGCAGACCCGCACATGGTCTCGCGCAAGCAGATGGGCTTCCGCGTCATGATCTTCCTCGTGCTGTTTGCGGGGCTCCTGTACCTGGTCAAACGCAAGATCTGGCGCGACGCCCATTAGGCGCAGGCGATGCCAGTTGATCATGAAGGGCCCTCCAAGGAGGGCCCTTTTTTCGTGAAGCACTTGCGATCATCCATCAGATCGCCCAAATTCATGTCATGATGGGTGCCTTGCAGGAGCCAAGATCATGTCTGCCATTCGGGTTGCCAGAACCGTGATGCTCATCGGGCTCGCCGCGAGCCGCAACCCCGTGGTGCGTCAGGCGTTCCGCAACGCACCCAGGGCCATACCCGAAGAGCACCGCCGCGCCGCGGCTGCGGTCGGTTTGCGGGCTGCGCGCAAGGCAGGCGAGATCACCGCCCGGATCATCCCGCCCAATCGCTATTTCTGAGTGCGCCTCTGGCCGATCCGGCGCTTTGCCCTGCCGGTGAATCATGATTGGATCGCCGCGGATTTTTCCCTGCCAGCATGCGGATGCCCATGACCATCGACCTCAAGAGCCTTGTGCGCTCCATCCCCGATTATCCCAAGCCGGGGATCATTTTTCGCGACATCACCTCGCTGATCGAGGATTCAGAGGGTTTTCGCCACAGCGTCCAGCGTCTGGCCGATGCGCACCGTGACCTGGGGATCACCAAAGTGGCAGGTATCGAGGCGCGGGGGTTCATCTTCGGGGCCGGCGTAGCCATCTCGCTTGGCGTGGGGTTCGTCCCTGTGCGCAAGGCCGGCAAGCTGCCGGGCGAGACCATCGGGCAGAACTACGCGCTCGAGTATGGCGTCGATACCATCGAGATCCATGCCGATGCGGTGGGGCCCGCAGATTGCGTGTTGCTGATCGACGATCTGATCGCCACGGGCGGGACAGCGGTCGCGGCGGTCAACCTGCTGCGGCGCACGGGTGCGAAGGTCCCGCACGCCGGATTCGTGATCGACCTGCCCGATATTGGCGGTATGGCAAAGCTGAAGGCGCTGGACGTTGCGGCAAGCGCGCTGATCGCGTTCGAGGGGCACTAAGCATATCCTGTTCTGATTAAATCAGAACAGGATATGCTCTAAGTCTTTGATTTGTCGCGTTTCCGAAACGGAAAAGTGTTTCCCCTTTTTCTGGAAACGCTCTAGCCTGGGCCGCTATGAGCGATTGCGCGTCCTGAGCGCTGTGAGCCCGCCCAGGGCCACCAAAGCCCAGCCAGCGATCAGCATGCCGCCGCCGAGAGGGGCGGCCATGGGAAAAAGGGGCGTGGCAAGGACATGGCGCGTCCCCAAGTCCGCGCAGAACACGATTGCGCCGAGCGCAAGCGCGAAGCCGGCGCCGCGGAGAAGGCGCGAGCCGCCCAACAGGCCCAGGGCGATCAGGGCAGGGGCGTGGGTGAGGGCGATCTGTGACAGAGGCGCAAGGAGCGCCCCTCCGGCGTGGTTCGCCGCGGCCGCTGCGCCGACTCCCGCCGCCCCCAGGAGGCCGGCTGCCACGAGCAGAAGGGGAGCGGGCTTGATCAGCTCTTTTTCCTGAGCCATTTCATTCCCGGTAGGTTGGAGAGGGCGAGTGCGAGCCGCATGCCCAAGGGCATGACATAGTCGCGCCGCTTGGAAAATCCAACCAGATCGGCGGTATAGACCTGCACACCCGATTGATTGTGGGCGTCGATGCGGTTGAAGAGCAGGCCCCAGCCCGGCAGCGAATGGGAGTGGCGTTTGCCGGTGACGGTCAGGGTATAGCGGATCGTATCGCCGGGATAGACCGGCGCGGTGAACCGCATGGAACTGACCCCGGGCGAAGGGCCCGAGACTCCGGGTTCGTCGCCGAGTTGCCGAATGGCATCGGCCTCCGCGTCCAGCCGGTCCACCATCTTGCGGTGCCCGATACTGATGGTGTGCCACCCTGAGGCGACAAGGCCCCCGAAGATCGAATGGCGGGCCGCTTCGGGGTCGAGATGGAAATACTGCGGATCGTAACGCGTGGCGAAGGCTACGATTTCCGAGGCAGTGAAGGTGTGGGCGCCCAGATCGATGGCTTCGTCCAGCGGGATGTCCTCGAACCACCGGGTCATTGCGCTGCATCCCCGATTTCCCGGGTCTCTGATTTCCGGGCCTCGACGAGGTTGGAGAGGTCGAGCACCATTGCCGTTTCGCCGCGCTGGTTCCTGACTTCCAGATGCATGGTCAGAACGCCGCAGTCGGGATTGGAGCGGGAACGGCGCAGGCCGGTTATCGTCGCGGTGCCCGAGAGCGTGTCGTTCTTCATGACGGGCCGCTTCCATTTGAGGTCGTCAAAGCCGAGCCCTCCCATCGTCGCGACATCGCCGAGAAACGCATCCACGAGCATGCGCAGCGCGAGGGCGCCGGTTTGCCAGCCGCTGGCCGAAAGTCCTCCGAGAAGGCTTTGCCTGGCGGCTTTCTCGTCGAGATGGAAGGGGAACGGGTCGAACTCGCGCGCAAAGCCGATGATGTCCTCGCGCGTGATGGTTTTGGGACCCAGCGGGAAGGTCTCCCCAATCACGAGATCCTCGAAGTGTCGACGGCCCCGTGTTATCGGATTGGTCATTTAGTTGTCCCTTACGTCAAACGACTTCTAGCACCGGGCAACGAGAGGAACAAGACCAGCCGGGCTCGGCCGCATCGGCTACCGGGGGCAGTATTGGCACCGGGGAGGCGGGCAAACGCTGCTCAAGCGGCAGCATCGCGGATGGCGTCGATATCCTTGGCGAGCGAGGCGCGGACCAGGGCAGTCATCACTCTGGCGATGTCATCGGGGCCGACATGGCGGGCGACGGCGGAGGCCGATTCCCCGAGGTCCAAGGCCCGGGCCGCTTCGAGGCTCTTGGCGTCGGCGAAGGGCTGGAGTTCGGTCCAGACGGTCTGGATCTCGCGAAAACAGATATCGACCCCGACATCGCCGAGGCCCTTGAAGGCCTTGAGGCGCCTGCGCATGGCGGCGGGATCGCACCCAGCGGCGCTGCGCAGCTTGCGCAGATCCCCGTCATAATCGGCCAAGAGCATGTCTGCGGTCTCGCCCATCATGGACGCGGTGCTTTCGTCGAAGCGGGCGTAGCCGTTCTCATTGAGGATTTCGACGCGCTTCTTCCAGCCGGCGTCGGCCATCTTGCGGGGCGTGGTCAGCCCGCGATCAAAGAGCGATCTCGCGGCACGGGACGCCTGATCGGCGCTGATCCGCGCGCTGAAGAGGATGCAGGCGCTCAGCCACTGGAAGAGGGGTGCGGGGGTGTCGGCGGCGAGATCGATTCCGATCTCTTCGCTATAGGTCGTGCCGTGCCTGTCGAGCAGCGCGGCGACGATGTCCTTTATGGTGGGCCTTGTCATCGGAGGCTCCCATGGTCGGTGTCTCGATGCGCAACGGGCTGGCAGCAGGCGTGTTCCGGGCCGGAGAGAATAGTTCATCGGAAGGTGTCGGCGAGCGATCGCGTCGTTCGTCCTTGTGTTGTCGCATAGCGGGGATAAGCCTTGGGGGCGGGCGCAAGGTCGGCAGGTTGACTCTCTGGCTTTGCGGATATATCAGCTTCGCCCCGCCTGCGGCTGGACGCGGGACGCACTTCTTTCCTCTCAGCCAACGGATCACATCATGACACCCACAGACCACGCCAGAATCTCGGCGCCCGATGCCCTGCGGCTCGATCCCGAAATTCAGAAGCGAAACACGATCGTCATCGCGACGCTCCTGGTGTCGACATTCGTGATGATCCTGAACGAGACGATCATGAGCGTGGCGCTGCCGCGCCTGATGGTGTCGCTGGACGTATCGGCGAGCGCCGCGCAATGGCTGACGACCGCGTTCCTGCTCACCATGGCCATCGTTATCCCCATCACCGGGTTCCTGATCCAGCGCTTCAACACCCGCCCGATCTTCCTGGCGGCCATGCTCCTGTTTTCGACCGGCACCCTGATCTGCGCGCTTTCGCCGGGCCTCGGCACGCTGGTCGTGGGCCGGGTCATACAGGCCGGCGGCACGGCGATCATGTTGCCGCTCCTGATGACGACGGTGATGAACCTTGTGCCGCCGGCAACGCGCGGGCGCACTATGGGCAATATCTCGATCGTGATCTCGGTGGCCCCGGCCATCGGGCCGACGATCTCGGGCTTCATCCTCAACATCCTCGACTGGCGCTGGATGTTCTGGCTGGTGCTGCCCATCGCGCTGATCGCGCTGGCGATCGGCTGGCAGAAGATGCGCAATGTCTCGACGCCGCGTCACGCGCCCCTCGACATCCTCTCGGTGGTGCTTTCGGCCATCGGCTTCGGGGGGCTGGTCTATGGCCTGAGCTCGCTCGGCGAGGGCCACGGGCAGCAGGGCATTCCCCTTTGGTTGCCGGTCGTGGTGGGTCTTGTGGGTCTCGTGATCTTCATCTTCCGGCAGCTCCAGCTCCAGAAGGACGACCGGGCGCTGCTCGACCTGCGCACCTTCACGTTCCCGGCCTATAGCGTTGCCCTGTTCATGATGGTGATCAACATGATGGCGCTCTTTGGTGTGATTATCCTGTTTCCCATCTACACCCAGAGCGTGATCGGCATCGATGCGCTGCAGACCGGGCTGCTGCTGCTGCCGGGCGGGTTGCTGATGGGCCTGATGGCGCCCTTCGTGGGGCGGCTGTTCGATCGCATCGGGCCCACCCCGCTGGTGGTGCCGGGCGCGGTGCTGGTCAGCATCGTGCTCTGGTCGATGACGACCCTGACCGCGACGACGCCGACAGCATGGGTTCTTTCCGGCCATATCGCGCTCAGCATCGGGCTGGCACTGCTCTTTACGCCGCTGTTTACCGTGGCGCTGGGCGCGGTTCCCGCGCGGCTCTACTCGCATGGCAGCGCCATGCTGGGCACCGTGCAGCAGGTGGCCGGTGCTGCCGGCATCGCGCTCTTTGTGTCGCTGATGACGCTGCGCAGCCAGACCGAGATGGCGGCAGGCGCCGACGAGCCGACCGCGCTGGCCGCAGGTATCCGCGCAGCGTTCTTTGTGGCGGCCCTGCTCTCGATACTGGCCGTGGTGGCGGCCTTCTTCGTGCGCCGCGTCGATGCGGAAGACGTGCCCGGTGAGGACGCGGTGCCGGCCGCCCATTAGAGCGCCCGGGCTCAAGCGCCACGCAAAGAAAAGACCCGGCCTCCTGAGCGGAAGGCCGGGTCTTTGCATATGGATATGAAGGGCGCGTCCGTCTCGGGAGCGCTACACGGTCGGGTCAGGTGTTGAACCGGAACAGCATCACGTCGCCGTCCTTGACGACGTATTCCTTGCCTTCATCGCGGGCCTTGCCGGCCTCCTTGGCCGGCACTTCGCCGCCCAGCGTGACGAAATCCTCATAGCCGATGGTCTGGGCGCGAATGAAGCCGCGCTCAAAATCGGTGTGGATGACGCCGGCGGCCTGGGGGGCCTTGGTGCCCACGGGGATGGTCCAGGCGCGGGCCTCCTTGGGGCCGACCGTGAAATAAGTCTGCAGGCTCAAGAGCCCGTAGCCTTCCCGGATCAGCCGATTGAGCCCCGGCTCCTCGAGGCCGAGCGAGGAGAGATAGTCTGCGCGGTCGGCGGGGTCGAGGCTGGCCAGTTCCGCCTCGATCTCGGCCGAGATCACCACCATTCGGGCGTCCTGGCTCTTTGCGTATTGGGCCACCTGCTCGGTCAGCGCGTTGCCGTTGGCCGCAGACGTCTCATCGACATTACAGACGTAGAGAACCGGCTTGGCCGTCAGAAGCTGCAGTTCGCGGAACGCTTTTTCCTCATCGGAGGAGCGCTCGGTGTGGCGGGCCGGGCGTCCTTCTTCGAGCACGGCCCTCGCGCGCCCCACCAGATCGAGGGTCAGCTTTGCGTCCTTGTCCTGACTGCGGATTTTCTTTTCGAGGCCGGGGACGCGCTTTTCGAGGCTTTCCAGGTCGGCGAGCATCAATTCGGTCTCGACGACTTCCGCGTCGGCGAGCGGGTCGACCTTGCCCGCGACATGGATGATGTCGTCGTTCTCAAAGCAGCGCAGCACATAGGCGATGGCGTCGCATTCCCGGATATTGGCGAGGAACTGGTTGCCGAGCCCCTCACCCTTGGAGGCGCCTTTGACGAGGCCCGCGATGTCCACGAACGAGAGCCGGGCGGGGATCTTGCTGGCCGACTTGCCGATCTCGGCGAGCCTGTCGAGCCGCGCATCGGGCACCGACACCTCGCCCACATTGGGCTCGATCGTGCAGAACGGAAAATTCGCGGCCTGAGCGGCGGCGGTCTGCGTCAGGGCATTGAAAAGTGTGGACTTGCCGACATTGGGCAGTCCGACGATGCCGCATTTGAATCCCATCAATCAACCTCGTGGATATGGCCGCAACCGGAAAAGTGGCTCCACCGTTCCTGGAAGCGCTTTAGGTCCGGCATGACACCGGCCAAGTCAAGTCACCGCTTGTCGCCAAGAAGCTTTCTGAGCATCGCCGCCATGGGCCCGGTCTGGGGCACCGGAGTTTGCGGAGTGCTCTGGCGGGCCTGCCGGATATGGCTCTTGCCCTTGTTCTCGCTTTTGGGCGCAGGCGCCGGGTCCGGATTGTCCCTCGCGCGGGCAGGAGCGGGGGACGATCCGGCGAGCTTGTTCATGAGCCCGGCGGCATCGCCGGCCACCAGCAGACCGGCATTGTCAGCCAGCGCGTCGAGCAGCGGCTCGAGCCATTCGGCATCGGCCTTGTGGAAGTCGGACAGCACGTGGCCGTGCACGCGGTCCTTGTGGCCCGGATGGCCGATGCCCAGCCGGACGCGAACGAATTCCTTGCCAATGTGGCTCTCGATGGATTTGAGACCGTTGTGCCCGCCATTGCCGCCGCCTGTCTTGATGCGGACCTTGCCGGGAGCGAGATCCAGCTCGTCGTGGATCACGGATATGTCGGCGGGCGAGAGCTTATAGAAATTGGCGATCTGGCCGACACAATCGCCCGACCGGTTCATGAAGGTCTGGGGCTTGGCCAGAAGGACCTTCCCGGTCCCGACCATGCCTTCGGAAATCTGGGCGGAGAACTTGTTTCTGAAGGGCGCGAACCCGTGCCGGCGGGCGATCTCATCGACGGCGAGAAAGCCGATATTGTGCCGATGGCCGGCGTATTGTGCGCCAGGATTGCCGAGACCCACGATCAGGTGCATCGCATCTCTCCGGGGCGTCATGCGGGGTGGCTCCGGGCCGGCGCGTCGGGGCGCCGGCCCGGAGGTCGAAGCGTTTAGTCTTCGGCCTCGTCTTCATCCTCGTCTGCGTCAGCCTCGTTATCGGAGGAGCGCAGCGCGGACGGCGCGGCGATGGTGGCGATGGTGAAGTCGCGGTCGGTGATGGTCGGAACCACGCCCTTGGGAAGGTCGACTGCTGAGATGTGCAGCGAGTCGCCCACTTCGGCGTCGCTCAGATCGACCTCGAGGTGATCGGGGATCGAGTCGGCAGGCACGGTGACTTCAACGGCGTGACGCACGATGTTGAGAACGCCGCCCCTCTTGAGCCCGGGGGACTTGTCCTCGTTGGTAAAGTGCACCGGCACTTCGACGGTGAGGGTGGAGTTCTTGCCCACACGCAGGAAGTCCACATGCACGAGAAAGTCGCGCACGGGTTCGAGCTGGTAGTCCTTGGGGATCACGCGGTGCTTCTCGCCGTCTACTTCGACGGTGATCACGTGCGAGAGGAAACCGCCATCATGGATGCGCCGGAACGTATCCTTGTAGGAGATGGCGATGGAGAGGGGCGACTTCTTGTCACCGTAGATAACGGCAGGAACCAGACCTTGACGGCGCAGTTCACGAGCGGCCCCCTTGCCCACCCGGTCCCGCACCGAAGCCTTAAGCTCGACGCTCATGGAAAAATCCATTCTTGGGTTGGTGCGTTTCGCCTAACGCGCAAACGCGCGCCCATCCTCCAGGGGTGATGGGCGCTTCATGGCCGGGGTCTATACTAGAGCGAAGGGGCAGGGGCAAGCGGATTGTCGGGGCCTTGAGGCGCGCAGACGGTCAGTCGTCGTCCTCGCGAACCACGATGACCTGAGGGCCGCGGTCACGCAGAGCGGCCATGCGCTCGCGCTGGGCGGTCTGGCGCTCGACATCGAGGGTCAAAAGGCAGTTGGCGAACGCGTCGGTGCCCTGCTGGAACCCATAGCCCGTGCATGCCTGCGCATCGATCGCGCGGCGCTCGGCGGCTGTCGTCGTGCAGCCGGCAAGGGCAAGCAGAGTCAGGCCGGCTAAAACTGGTTTGAACATCATCGCTCGTCCTTCCTAAGGTTGGCGTCGTGCGTTCATTACCGATAGCGCACGGGTCTGGCCTGCCGAAGTGGATAAATTGCGGCGCCGTTGGAGCGCTTGCTGGAAAAGCGGAAACACTTTCCCGGATTGCAAACCCTCTAGAGCTGTGCCGGCGCGTCCGCCGCCTGCGATTCCGCCAAGGGCTCGGGATGGCGTGTGAGAAGGCCGCGGACTTCCATTTCGAACCGCGCGGCATTGAGCAGCTTCTGGGCGCGGGGCGTCAACGGCCCCTCGGGATTGTGATGAACCCGGAACAGCCGGCTTTCGGTGAAGCGCCGGTGCATGTAGGTCAGGCGCTTGTTATCCCATTTGGGAATTTCGGCGAGCAGTTCCACGAGTTCGCGATCGGCGCGCGGATTGCCTGGTCTCGATATCTGCCCTGTCATTTCCCCACATACCCTGATCGGTGCCGAAGTGACCGCAAAGCGGATGTCGCTGCGATCCTCGTTTCGGAAACCGGAGCCACCCTGCCCATTGGGTCCGCTCCCCACCTGAGTTCAAATTTCGCAGACTTGCCCTGGAGCGTCAACTGCGCCGGTCAGTCAAAGAGGGTGGAAACCGACTGTTCGGAGGCGGTGCGGGCGATGGCTTCGCCGAGCAGATGGGCGATCGAGATATGGCGGATCTTGTCGACCTTGCGCACCGCTTCGGTCTTTTCGATGGAATTGGTGGTGACCAGTTCCTTGAGCCGCGAGGTGGCGATCTTTTCTGGGGCACCGCCCGAGAGAACGCCGTGGGTGATATAGGCCGAGACTTCGGACGCGCCGGCATTGAGCAGCGCTTCAGCCGCATTGACCAGCGTGCCGCCCGAATCGACGATGTCGTCGATCAGGATGCAGGACTGGCCTTCGACGTCGCCGATGATGTTCATCACCTCCGAGACGCCGGCGCGGGGGCGGCGCTTGTCGACGATCGCGAGCTGGGCGCCGATCCGGTTGGCGACGTTGCGCGCGCGCAGGACGCCCCCGACGTCAGGGGAGACGATCATGACCTTGGAGGTGTCGTAATTGGCCATGATGTCGCGCGTGAGCACCGGGGCGGCGTAGAGATTGTCGGTCGGTATATCGAAAAAGCCCTGAATCTGCGGTGCGTGCAAATCCAGGGTCAAAAGGCGGTTGGCGCCGGCCTGAGTGATGAGGTTGGCCACGAGCTTGGCCGAGATGGGCGTGCGCGGCGCCGATTTGCGATCCTGGCGCGCATAACCGTAGTAGGGCAGCACCGCCGTGATCCTGCGGGCCGAAGACCGGCGCAGCGCGTCGATCAGAATCAGCAGTTCCATGAGGTGGTCATTGGCCGGGTATGAGGTTGACTGGAGGACGAAAACGTCCTCGCCACGGACATTTTCGTGAATCTCCACGAACACTTCCTCGTCGGCAAACCGCTTAACCGAGCAATCCGTCAGGGGGATTTCGAGGTAATCCGATACGGCCCTGGCCACGGTGAGGTTCGAGTTGCCCGTCACCAGCTTCATTGTCAGCCCCTGTGCCCGTCTTGCCCGTGCGCGCGGCTGTATCCGCGCGTCTGTTTTTCGGGGCACGTTTACTCCCCACGATCCCGGGGTGCAACACAACTTTTGACCGAGGCCGAACGCAGCTAACGTAACGCTAAACGATCCATTCAGCGCCCGTTCAGGCTCGGTGGGCTTTATTGGGGCCCAGAGGAGGCGAAGGTCTCGCCTTTGCAAAGCATCAAGTGGAGAATCGAAATGGCTCTCGGCAGGAATGTCATAAAGGGTGGTGTTGCCGCCCTGATGGTGATGGTGATGACCGCCGGCGCGTTCGCCTGGACCGCAAGCGCGACCACCTCGGTCAACGTCCGCAACGGTCCGGGCACCCAGTTCCGGGTGGTGGACGTGTTGCAGCGCAACCAACTCGCGGAAGTCGATTATTGCAGGGGAAGCTGGTGCTTTCTCTCGCCGCGCGGATCGCGCGTGACCGGCTGGGTATCCTCGAACTATTTGCGCGAAGTGGGACACGTGCGCCAGCCTCAGTACCGGCCTGCGCCGCCGCGGTATCGGCCCGCACCGCCGCCGCCCCCGCGCTACCACCGCCCGGATCGTCCGCGCCATGACTACGACTACCGCCCCCCGCGCCATGACCGCGATCGCGGTCGCTGGGACGACCACCGCAACCCACGTGACGACAGCCAGGTCTGCTTTGACGGGCCGAACGGATATTTCTGCTTCGGCAACTGATCGACCCAACGCCATGATGAAGGCCCGCCCGTGCGCGGGCCTTTTTCGTGTGCGGGTACCGATCTCAGTCGATGCGCAGGCGCTCGATGTCGATGCCGCGGGCTTCCATCCGGGAGCGGAAGCTGCGCTGGAGGACGACGTTGATCCCATAGAGCGCCGCGGCGGCGATCACGAGAGTTATGACGAAATCGCGTGTGCCTTCGCCCTCGATGGCAAAGCCGAGGGCCACGAAGAAGGCGAGGATGCCGCCAATGGTCGAGATATAGAACCGGCGGTCGCTTTCGGCCTGCACCTGGCGTGCCGCGGCCAGAAGGGTCTGCTGGCGCTCCTGGTGCGTCAAGGCGCCCAGCGCCTCGGGCATGCCTTCATGGGCAAGCCCGGCCTCATAGGCCTCGACCCGAGCCTGGAGCTGCTTGTCCCGGCGCGCCGCATTCCATCTGTGCAACATGAGGTTGCCCAGAACGGCGATTGCCCCCAGGACAATCGCGCCGTAAAGCAGAAAGATCATTCTCGTCGCTCCATTCCGTGCCGTGCCGGTGCACAATGGAGTGCGGGCCCAAGCGATTCAAGCGTCTCATCTGATCGCGTCCGGGGCGTCGTGCGTATCGGGACATGACAACACCAACACCGCCGGAGGCCCGCCCGTCATGGATTACGTCATCGCCTATATCGCGTGTGCGATCATATTCTTTCCCATCGACTATGTCTGGCTCAGCCAGATGGGTGGGCGGTTCTACAAGCCGCAACTGGGCGATCTGATGCTCGACAAGCCGCGGCTCGGGATCGCGGGGCTCTTCTACCTGGCCTATCTGGGAGGCGTTGTGCTGTTTGCGGTGGTTCCGGCGGACTCGGTGGCTAACGCCTTCATTCTGGGCGGCGTGCTGGGCTTTATCGCCTATGGCACCTACGATCTCACAAATCTCTCGACGGTGAAGGGCTTTACCGCAGCCGTGGCGTTCGTCGACATGGCCTGGGGCGCGACGCTGACCGCAGTGGCCGCCGCCGGCGGCCACTGGGCATTGTCGGTGCTTGCGGGCTGACGGGCCGGCTCCGATGCCCTCAGAGCGTGGCGAGCGCCTCAAGGTCGATCGCTCCGGCATAGGCGATCTTGTCGTCTTCGTCGGCCGATCCGTCGACCGTGACCACGAAGCGGTTGGCGACGATCATGATGACCTGGCCTTCGCTCGAGACGATGGCGTCGACGCTGCCGATCTTCTGGGTGCGGCCCAGCGCGGCGGCCATCATGGGATTGGCGAGCATGGGCGCGTACATCATCAGGAGCGGGGAATCGCCCATCACCGATATATCGACCGAGCCCGCATCGCCGCTGTAGCTGCGCGAGGCGGTCATGCCGCCGCCGAGCATGGCCATGGCAGCGGCCTCGTTGCCCGAGGTCTCGGCTTCCTCGGCCGTCCAGCCGGGCAGGGCCTCGGGCAGAACCTCGGCGAGCGCAGCCGCCGCCAGTTGCGCCAGAGCAACCGAGGCCTGGTCGATGGCGTATTTCGTGGCCTTGATATCGCCGGCCTCGTAGGCAGCGCGGGCCTCGTCGAGGAAGTCCCCGATCTCGTCGGCAAGAACGGGCGTGAATGCGGGCAGCGTGAGCAACAGCCCCATGGCAATGGTACGAAGTGTTTTCATCGGAATGGCGTCCCCGGTCGGTGCAATGGGATCGATGCTCTCATAATCGCGGTGATCCGTCATGCGGGATGTGCAGGTGCCCGGCATTTGTCTCAAGTGCCCCTCTTGATGAAATCAAGAGGGGGTCTCAAGCCTTTGATGTGTCGCGCCACCGAACCGGAAAAGTGTATCCCTCCCGGATCGGGGTATGGGCCGGGCACTTTCCTGGAAACGCTCTGAACTGTGATCGGGAGGACAGGCGATGACGCTGCAGGGATGGGCGATCGGATTTCTCCAGCTCGGGGCTCTGCTCCTCGTGATCTCGCTGGTGCCGGCCTTGCTGCTCATGGTGCTGGCGCCCGAAGCCGCGGCTTTGCTCGGCACGTTCCTCGTGCTTGCGGTGGCGCCACTCGGGGCGCTGTCTCTGATCTGCGGGGCTATCCTGTGGGTCCTTGCCGCCATCCGTCGCAGGCGATGAGGGTGATTGCATCGGGCAGGGGAGCATCCTATCTGGATGGAGGAAGTATACCCGCGCGGTATTTCTGGTTCGCGACGGTCAGCTGAAGGACATTGGACATGAAGGGCACGGCACTCGTCACCGGTGCAGCCGACCGGATCGGCGCGGCGATCGCCACGCGGCTCGCGGCCGAAGACCATGCCGTGGTCATTCACTATCGCGGCTCGGGACAGAAGGCCGAAGCCCTGGCCGACGCGATCCGGGCCGATGGCGGGCAGGCCGATATCGTCAAGGCCGATCTCGCGCGGCGCGAGGAGCGCATG
This sequence comes from Pelagibacterium montanilacus, assembly GCF_003992665.1. Taxonomy (GTDB): domain Bacteria; phylum Pseudomonadota; class Alphaproteobacteria; order Rhizobiales; family Devosiaceae; genus Pelagibacterium; species Pelagibacterium montanilacus. Next base: position 14,769 of record NZ_RZMX01000055.1, on the reverse strand, counting down.
GGGCTGATTTCCGCCGCCGGCGAGTTGTTCGGGCCGCTGACGGTGCTGGTCAACAACGCCTCGGTGTTCGAGCCCGACAGCGCCGGGACGCTGCATGAGGACCTCTGGGACCTGCATATGGCACTGCACGCCGAGGCGCCGGTGTTCCTGGCGCGCGATTTTGCCGCGCAGCTTCCCGAGGACAGCCGGGGCAACGTGATCAACATCATCGACGAGCGCGTCCTGCATCTCTCGCCGGACCACTTTTCCTATACGCTCTCGAAATCCCTGCTCTGGACCGCGACCCGCACGCTCGCCCAGTCGCTGGCGCCGCGGGTTCGGGTCAACGCGATCGGCCCGGGGCCGACGCTGCGCAATGCGCGCCAGACCGAGGAGGAGTTCGAGGCCTCCGTCGCCAGCCTGCCGCTCGCCCGCGGGGCCTCGCCCGAGGAGATCGCCGAGGCGGTGACCGCGATCATCGGTTTGGGATCGATGACCGGCCAGATGTTGGCGCTCGACGGCGGTGAGCATCTGCAATGGCTCGACAAGAACAACCCCACGCCGCGCGGACGATGACAGACTTCACCGAAACCACCGGCCCGGACATCATCAAGCGCTTCGTCAAGACCCTGCCCTCAGGCCCCGGCGTCTATCGCATGATCGATGACAAGGCGCAGGTGATCTATGTGGGCAAGGCCCGGAACCTGAAGGCGCGGGTCACCAACTACACGCGCTACGAGGGCAATCCGGTGCGCATCTGCCGGATGATCGCGGCGACGCGGGCGATGGAATTCGTGCGCACCGAGACCGAGAGCGCGGCGCTCTTGCTTGAGGCCAATCTCATCAAGCGCCTGCGGCCGCGCTACAATGTGCTGCTGCGCGACGACAAGACGTTCCCCTATATCCTGCTCGCCACCGAGCACGAGGCGCCCGAGCTGACCAAGCATCGCGGGTCGCGGCGCCGCAAGGGCCATTATTTCGGGCCCTTTGCCTCGGCCTCGGCGGTCAACCGGACGGTCACCGCGCTCCAGAAGGCTTTCCTGTTGCGCAATTGCTCGGACAGTTTTTACGCCTCGCGCTCGCGGCCCTGCCTCCAGCACCAGATCAAGCGGTGCGCGGCGCCGTGCACGGGCGAGATTTCCATTCCCGACTATCAGCAGCTCGGCGAAGAGGCGCGGGCCTTCTTGTCGGGGCGCACCAAGGCGGTGCAGGAAAAGCTGCAGGGCGAGATGAACGCGGCGGCCGAGGCGCTGGACTTCGAGCGGGCAGCGATGCTGCGGGACCGGATCGGCGCGCTTTCGCACATTCAGGGCGGCAGCGGCAGCAATGCGCAAAGCGTGGCGGAAGCCGACATCTTCGCGATCCATCAGGACGCGGGCAATTTCTGCGTGCAGGTGTTCTTCTATCGCGCCCACCAGAACTGGGGCAATTACGCCTATTACCCGCGTGCCGACGAGCTTTTGACCCCGGCCGAAGTGCTCGAGGCGTTCATCGCCCAGTTCTACGAAAGCCGCACGCCACCACGGCTGGTGCTGGTCTCGGAGCCCCTGGCCGAGCCCGAGGTGCTCAAGGACGCCCTCGCCTCGCGTGCAAGCCATGCCGTGAAGGTGGAGATGCCCCAGCGCGGCGAGAAGCGCACGCTCGTCGAGATGGCGGTGACCAATGCACGCGAAGCGCTGGGCCGGCATCTCGCGGATTCGGCGAGCCAGCGCAAGCTGCTCGACGCCATGGCCGGCACCTTCGGGCTCACCGAGGTGCCGCGGCGGATCGAGGTCTATGACAACTCCCATATCCAGGGCACCAATGCAGTGGGCGGGATGGTCGTCGCCGGGGTCGAGGGGCTATCGAAAAAGCACTACCGCACGTTCAACATCAAATCGACCGAGCTCACGCCGGGGGACGATTTCGGCATGATGCGCGAGGTGCTGACCCGCAGGTTCAGCCGCCTTGCCAATGAGAGCGATCCGGACGAGGAGAGCGACGGCGAGATGCCGGACTGGCCCGATGTTGTGCTGATCGACGGCGGTGCGGGCCAGACCAATGCGGTTAAGGCCGTGCTGGCTGAGATGAACCTGCCGCGCGAGGTGACGGTCATCGGCATCGCCAAGGGCGAGGAACGCAATGCCGGGCGCGAGACTTTCTTTATGGAAGGCCGCGAGCCCTTCATGCTGCCGGCGCGCGATCCGGTGCTCTATTATGTGCAGCGGCTGCGGGACGAGGCACACAGGTTCGCCATCGGCACTCACAGGGCGCGGCGTAAAAAGGAGATGGTGAAGAACCCTCTCGACGAGATCGAAGGCATCGGGCCGACGCGAAAGCGCGCCCTGTTGCAGCATTTCGGGTCCGCCAAGGCGGTGGCCCGAGCGGCGCTGGCGGATTTGGCGGCCATACCGGGGATTTCCACCACCATGGCGCAGCAGATATACGATCACTTCAATCGAACAACCTAGGGCAGGGCTGATGGCAGAGAGCAAATTCGACATGGCACGGTTGCCCAACTGGCTGACCTATGGCCGGATCGCCGCGATCCCCGTGATCATGGTGCTGATCCTTGCCGATCATCCCGCGCTGCGCTGGCTGGCGTTGCTGCTCTATATCGCGGCGGCGGTCACCGATTATTTCGATGGGTATTTCGCGCGCAAATACGGCACGATCTCCGAGATCGGGCGGATGCTCGATCCCATCGCCGACAAGCTGCTGGTGGGCGCATTGCTGCTGGTGTTCTGCTTTGACCGCAGCTTCGGGGCGTGGGATCTGATCCCGGCCACGGTGATCCTCATGCGCGAGATCTTCGTTTCGGGGCTGCGCGAGTTCATGGGCACTTCCAAGATCACGGTGCACGTCTCCAAGCTGGCCAAATACAAGACCACCGCGCAGCTCGTCGCGCTGGGAGTTGTGACCGCCGAGCCCCTGATCCCCGGCATGAGGGAGCTGAGCGATATCATCCTCTGGGTGGCGGCGATCCTGACGGCGATCACCGGGATCCAGTACTGGCTGGGCGTGCAAAAGCACCTCGCGCCGACTGAGCAGGATGACTTCTCGTGAGAGTGCTCTATTTTGCATGGCTTCGCGAGCGGCTGAACCGCGATTTCGACGAGGTCGACCCGCCCGAGAGCGTGACCAGCGTCGCTCAGTTGATGGACTGGCTGGCCGGGCGCGACGAGGCCTTTGCGCTGGCGACGCAAAAACGCGAGCTGATCCGTGCCGCGGTGGATGACACGCTGGTCGGCCACGAGACCGCGATTGCGGGCGCGAGGACCGTGGCGCTGTTCCCGCCGATGACGGGGGGATAAGCGATGGTCGTGCGGTTGCAGGGCGATCCCTTCGGGCCGGGAGCGGAACTCGATGCGTTCACCGAAGCGGTGGGGGGCGGCGGCGCGGTGGCGACGTTTACCGGGCGTGTGCGCTCGACGCCTGACGATCCGCTCGAGGCGATGACGCTCGAGCATTATCCCGCGCTCGCCCAGGCGCAGCTCGAGGCGCTTCGCGCGGAGGCGATCGCGAGGTTCGGGCTGATCGATGCGTGGATCATCCACCGCTTCGGGCGCCTTTTGCCCGGCGAGCCGATCGTGCAGGTGATGACGGCGTCGCTACATCGGCAGGCGGCGTTCGATGGGGCGGGCTTCCTGATGGATACGCTCAAGACCAACGCCCCGTTCTGGAAGAAGGAGCACCGGCCCGGCAGGGACAGTTGGGTCGAGGCGCGCGCTTCGGACGATGCAGCGGTGGCGCGCTGGACATGAAAAAGGACCGCAGGGTTTCCCCTCCGGTCCTTTCGTATTCACTGCCAGCGACAGGGTTTATTCGGCAGCCTGACGCTTGGGCTGGACTTCCTGCATATAGGCCTCGACCAACGTGCGGCAGGCCTCGCCCGGGGTAAAGCTGAATTCGCCCACTTCGGAAACCGGCGTCACTTCTGCTGCAGTGCCGGTGAGGAAGCACTCGTCGAAATTGCCCAGTTCCTCGGGCTTGATGTGACGCTCGACGATCGAATAGCCCTTGGACCTGGCCAGACCGATCAGCGTGCGGCGCGTGATGCCGTCGAGGAAGCAATCGGGCGTCGGGGTGGTGATTTCCTTGCCCTTGACGAAGAACACGTTTGCCCCGGTCGCCTCGGCCACGTAGCCGCGGTAGTCGAGCATCAACGCATCGGCATAGCCCTTGTCCATCGCGCCGTGCTTGGAGAGGGTGCAGATCATGTAAAGACCGGCAGCCTTGGCCTTGCAGGGGATGGTTTCGGGCGAGGGGCGCTTCCAGGGCGCCCAGCACAGGCGAATGCCCTTGAGCCGGTCCTCGGTCGAGAAATAGCTCGGCCAGACCCAGGCCGCGATCGCCAGGTGCACCTTGTTGTCGCGCGCGGGCACCGAAAGCGTCTCCGAGCCACGCCAGGCGACCGGGCGCATATAGGCGTCGACCAGCTCGTTCTTTTGCAGAACGGCGCGGCAGGCATCGTCGATCTCGTCGGCGGAATAGGGGATTTCGAAGTCGAGCGTACGGCCCGAGGCAATCAGCCGGTCGGTGTGCTCGCGCAGCTTGAAGACTTCGCCGCCATAAGCGCGCTGGCCTTCAAACACCGAGCTTGCATAATGCAGCCCATGGGTGAGGACATGAACCTTGGCTTCCCCCCAGGGGACCATCTCCCCATTGTACCAGATCCACCCCTCTCGCTGATCCATTGGCACGAATGCCATCGTGTTCTCCCGTCGTTTTCCGTTGTCGTGCCGCTGGCCGGCGGCTCACTTGAAACCATCATGCCGCAATCCCACGCCACTTGGCAAACCAAAGTGGGTCTGTGATAAGTCGGTTACCGGCCAAGATGTTGGAAGCAGGATGCCAGCTCAGAAGATAAATGTCAACAAGGCTGACATAAATTCCGCCATCTACGATTTCCCCGAGATGCCGATCGACGTCATGGGGCTGTTTTTCTTCGCCTATCGCGACTTCGTGCGCGATGCGGACGCGCTTCTTGAGCGGCAGGGGTTCGGGCGCGCCCATCACAGGGTGATCTATTTCGTGAATTTGCGGCCTGGTATGACCGTGGCCGACCTGCTCGACATCCTGCGCATTACCAAACAGAGCCTGGCGCGGGTTCTAAGGCAGTTGATCGACAGCGGTTATGTGGCCCAGCGGCACGGGGAAACCGATCGTCGCCAGCGCCTGCTCTACCCCACGGAAAAGGGGCGGGAGTTCTTCGAGGTGCTGAGCTCTACGCAGGCCCGGCGGATTGATGCCGCGCTCAAGGCGCTGCCGCCCGAGGCCCGCGACTGCGTCACCCGGTTCTTCGTTGCCATGACAGAATCCGAGGATCAGGGGCTGCTCGATTCGCTCCGGCTAACCCATCAGATGAAATAGGGGATCAGTCTTGGAACTGATTTATGTCGCGCTCCTTGCTCTCGTGCAGGGCGTTACCGAATTCCTGCCCGTCAGCTCGTCAGCCCATCTGATCCTGGGGCGGGTGATCATGGGGGCGATGGGATTCGACATCGCGGCGATGTCGCCCAGCGAAGAGCTGGCGCTCGACATCGCCCTGCATGTGGGCTCGCTGGGCGCCGTGCTCGTCTATTTCCGGGATGACATCGGGCTGCTGGTTTCCGGTCTGCTCGATGGACTAAGGGGGCGGGGCGGAGAGAGGCTTCGGCTCGTCCTCGTGGTGATCGCCGCGTCGCTGCCCATCGTCGTCGTCGGGTTTGCGGCCAAGGATCTGGTGGTCGAATTCGGTCGCTCGCTCTGGATGCTGGCGCTGTCCACCATCGTCTTCGGCGTGCTGCTCTATTTTTCCGACCGTCGGCCCGAGGTTCATTCCCGGCTCGAGACGCTCTCGCTGCGCAACGCCATGATCGTGGGCTTTGCCCAATGCATCGCGATCATCCCTGGCGTGTCGCGCTCGGGCATCTGCATGACAGCCGGCCGCTATGCGGGCCTCGATCGCCCGCTCTCGGCGCGGCTGGCGCTGCTGCTTTCGATCCCCACGATCCTGGGGGCCGGCGTGCTCGGGGGGCTGGATCTCTATGAGGCAGGCAATGCCCGGCTGACCACGGACGCGCTGTTCGGTGGCGTGCTGGCCTTCTTTTCGGCCTGGGCCACGGTGGCCCTGATGATGACCTGGCTCAAGCGCCAGACCTACACTCCCTTCGTGATCTACAGGCTGGTGCTCGGGCTGTTTCTGATCGGGCTGATCACCTCAGGCGTCGTCGCCGCCGGCTGACACAGTTTCAGAGCAGCCGCTTGCCGTTGGGCACGGGTTTGTCGATTGCAGCGAGCACGATGGCGCCGTCTTGGTCCTCGAACCCCAGCGTCAGCACTTCGGAGCGCAGCGGTCCGATCTGGCGAGGCGGGAAATTGACGACCGCCATGACCTGGCGCCCAACGAGACTTTCGGGCGTGTAATGCACGGTGATCTGGGCCGAGGACTTCTTGATCCCGATCTCGGGCCCGAAATCGATGATCAGGATGATCGCGGGCTTGCGCGCTTCGGGGAAGGAGCGCGCCTCAACGATCGTCCCGGTGCGGATATCGACCTTGAGGAAGTCGTCGAAACTGATCTCGTCGCTCATTGGCCCAGTTCCTCGCTGCGCTTGCGGGCCGCGGTGACGGCACGGTCGAGAAGCGGCCCGAGGCCATCGTCGGCCATGAGCACGTCGAGGGCCGCCTGGGTGGTCCCGTTCGGTGAGGTGACGTTGCGGCGCAATTGCGCGGCATCGGCAGGGTCGGCTTCGAGCAGGGCGGCGGCGCCGATGATGGTCTGGCGCGCCAGTGCCATGGCCTGATCGGCCGCGAGCCCCTGCTGTTCGCCCGCTGCGGCCATGGCCTCGACGAGGTAAAAGACATAGGCGGGCCCCGACCCCGAGACGGAGGTTACCGCGTCGATCAGGGCCTCGTTCTCGAGCCAGACCACGCGCCCGGCCGCTTCGAGAAGGGCATGGGCCAGCGCACGATCATCGCTGGAAATGTCGGGCCCGGCGAAGGCGCCCGATATGCCCTTGCCCAGTTGCGCCGGGGTGTTGGGCATTGAGCGAACCACCTTGGCCGAGCCCAGCCCGGATTGCAGCCTGGCCAGAGGAATGCCTGCGGCGATCGAGAGCGCCATGGTGGCTTCGCCCATGAGAGGACGGACTGCGGGCAGCACGGTGTCCATCATCTGGGGTTTGACCGCAAGGACGACGGCGCGGGGTGGAGTATCGGGCAATTGGGTCTGCAGGCTGGCGCCCACGGACTCCGCAAGTGCGCGCACCGTTTCGTGCGGCTGCGGATCGACAAGAACGAGGCTCTTGCCCTCAAGGCCTGCAGCCAGCCAGCCCTGAGCCATGGCGATGCCCATCTTGCCGGCGCCTACCAGCAGGATCGTACCGGAATTGTGAAGACTCATGCTTCGCCCACGGTCTCGAACATCACTTCGGCCAACGCGTCGGTGGCCGATTTTCCGGCCCAGACCACGAACTGGAACGCCTGGTAATACAGATCGCAACTGTCGGTCGCCGTGCGCAGCAGGGCCTCGCACTGCTGGGGCGAGACGTCTGCGCCACCTGAAAGCAGGTGCGAGTGGCGGAAGAGGATAACGCCCTCCCGGCTCCAGATATCGAAATGGCCGATCCAGAGTTGCTCGTTGACGAGGCTGAGAAGCTGCTTGATTTCCGCGCGCCGTGCGTCGGGCACCTTGAGATCGAATGCGCATGCCAGGTGCAGCGATTCCATCTGCTCCATCCAGTTGAACGAGACGTGATAGTCACTCCATCCCCCGCGCACCGATATCGAGATCTCGTCCGCGTCCTGCCGCTCGAACGACCAGTCGCTGATTGCTGCGATGTGCTCGATGATGTCGACGGGGTGGATGTTTCTGTCCAGTTCCAGTTCCAGGAGAGACATGACGGGCTCCGTACGATTGAGCATGGTTTCACAAGGGGGAACGCAACCGGATGTTGCGGCCCGACGAGGCACTATCGAACTGATCGGACTGGTGGCGTGTACGAATCGTCCCTGTCACAAACCTACACCGGCCCGGTCCGTTGGACCCATAAACGCGGGGTCCAATACACAGATTCTTAACTATGATGGTGCGAGCGTCATGGTTAACGAGGTGTTAAGATTTTGATTTCTCAACACTCATTTTCACGCGACGCCTAGCGTGGCCAACCTTCGCGCAGGTGGCGGGCCCAGCCGGCCATGCCGTGCTGCTCGGCTCGTAAGGCTGCGGCCTCGTGATCGTAGGGGATCTGGAGAAGGGTTGCCGACCATCCCGAACGGGTTCGCGTCGCTATGGCGTAGCCGGCATCGGGGGAGAGCCGCTCGGCCGATGCGGGGTCGGCCATGGTATAGGCGGGGCGGCCGACGCTGCCGGGATTGACCACGATGCGGCCATCGCCCAGCTCGACAACCCGTGCCACGTGGGAATGGCCGCAGCACAGCAGGGCGTGGGTGTGTCCCGAAACCTGCTGGGCAATCTCTGCCGTCGAGCTTGGGCGGAAGCGCTTGTCCTGGGTCTTGGTCTGGAGCCAGTGCGTGTTGTCGCTGGATGGCGTGCCATGGCAGAGCAAGATGTCAGGCTCGGGAGAGGCGGTCTCGGCCAGCGTGCCCAGCCAGGACCGGGCGCTATCGTCGATGGCGGCTGCGGCGATCACGTCGACCTTGTCCATGTTCTCGCCAGCCATGACCACTCTGTCGTGATTTCCGCGCAGGGAAACGGCATCAAGGCCCAGCAGCATCTCGGCGGTCTCGGCCGGCGCGATGGGCCCGGAGACATGGTCGCCGAGATTGTAGGTGGCATCGACCTTACGCCGCGCGATGTCCTCGAGAACGGCCGCAAGCGCAAAGGCATTGCCGTGGATGTCCGAGATCAGCGCGACGCGCATCGTGCCGCTCAGGGCGTGGTTTTCTTGCGCCTTTTGAAGGCGTCGAGTTCGCGCCGGAGCGCCTCGATCTCTTCGCCCTGGATGGTGACGAGGTCCCTGAGCGCGTCGTAATCGTCGCGCTTGACCAGGTCGAGTTCGTTGACGATGCGCTCCATCTGGCCGCGCACGGCGGTTTCGGCTTCGCGCCGCACGCCATCGGCCACATCGGCCGCGTCGTTCATCAGACGACTGAGGTCATCGAATATTCTGCTGCCATGGGAAGTCATCTGTGGGCCACCTCAATGAATGCATGTCGAGATCTCCTATGTAGGGTGCGTGGCAGCGCTTGACCAGACCGGATGGGGGCGGCATGGTCCGCGCCGATCCCATTGTCCGACACGCCGGTGCCCGCCTTGCCCTTTCCTCAGATCGATCCTGTCGCCTTTGCCCTGGGCCCGCTGGTGATCCGCTGGTATGCGCTGGCTTATCTCGCCGGCATCTTCCTTGGCGTAGGCTACGGGATGCTGCTCGTGCGGCGCAAATCTCTGTGGGCCAACAATACGCCGCCCATGAACGCGAGCGAGTTGTTCGACTTCACCTTCTGGATCGTTCTCGGCATCGTGATCGGGGGGCGGCTGGGCTATGTGCTGTTTTACGATCCCACCTATTTCCTCGCCAACCCGGCCGCGATCATTGCGCTCTGGGACGGGGGCATGGCGTTTCACGGCGGCATGCTGGGCCTTGTCGTCGCGATGTCGGTCTATCTGCGCAGCAAGGGTGCCGACGTGCTCTCGGGCCTTGATCTTCTCGCCTGCTGCGGCACCATCGGGCTGTTCCTGGGGCGCGTGGCCAACTTCATCAATGCCGAGCTCTACGGCAGCCCGACGACCATGCCCTGGGGCGTGATCTTCCCCGGCGGGGGCGATGTGCCGCGCCACCCCAGCCAGCTCTATGAAGGGCTGCTCGAGGGGGTGCTGCTGTTTCTCGTCATCCGCTATTTCACCCATGTGCGCTTCGCCCTGCGCAGGCCGGGGCTGGTGGCTGGGGTGTTCGGGATCGGGTATGCGAGCGCCCGGATATTCGTGGAATTCTTCCGGCTGCCCGACGCCCATATCGGGTATCTGGCCTTTGGCTGGCTGACCATGGGGATGGTGCTGAGCCTGCCGATCCTGGTCGCGGGGATCGGGCTCGTGTGGTGGGCACAGACGCGCCGCCATGGCTGAAGCAGGGCCCTCGCTGGGCGATCTGATCGACATGGAAATCCGGGCCAGCGGGCCGATGTCGATGGCCACCTATATGGCGCTGTGCCTTTCGCACCCGAGCCGGGGCTATTACCGGAAGGCCGATCCGCTCGGCGCGGCGGGGGATTTCATCACCGCGCCCGAGATCAGCCAGACCTTCGGGGAGATGATCGGCGGCTGGATGGCCGATCTCTACGTCCAGATGGGCTCCCCGACCTCGCTGGTCGTCTTCGAGCCGGGGCCGGGGCGCGGGACGCTGATGGCCGATGCGCTGCGGGTGGCGACCCGTGTGCCCGGCTTTGGCGCCGCGCTGCAGCTTCGCCTGTTCGAGAGCAATGCCGACCTGGCGGCGATGCAGGCCGAGCGACTGGCCGAGTACAACCCTATCGCGGTTTCAGAGCCCGAGGATATCCCGGAGGGGCCGGTGATCGTGGTCGCCAACGAATTTTTCGATGCGCTGCCGATTCGGCAGTTCGTGCGGCGGGGGGCGAAATGGTTCGAGCGCTGCGTGGGGCTGGAGGACGGGCGGCGCTGTTTCGGGCTCTCGCCGACGCCCTATGACCCGGATTTGCTGGGCCCGGCCTTTGCCGATGCGGCGGAGGGCGCGGTGGCGGAAATCGGGCTGGCGGCGGAGAAATTCATGGCGCGGCTGGGGCGGGTCGTGGCGCCACGGGGCGGGGCGATCCTGGCCATTGACTATGGCTATGGGCGCACCCAGCCGGGCGAAACGCTGCAGGCGCTGGCCCGCCATGCCCATGCGGATCCGCTGGCCGAGCCGGGGGCGGCGGACCTGACCGCCCATGTGGATTTCGAAACGCTGGGCCGCGCTGCGCGCATGGCTGGGTTGACGGTCGCGCCTCTTGTGGAGCAGGGCCGTTTCCTTACATCCTTGGGGTTGGCCGAGCGCCACGCCGCGCTGGCCCGGGCCAATCCCGACAAGGCCGAGGCGCTGGCCGAGGCGTTCGCGCGGCTGACCCATCCGGCGCAAATGGGCAAGCTTTTCAAGGCTTTCTGCGCCGCCAGTCCGGGACTTCGCCCGGCCGGTTTTTAAGCAAAGGTAGCCTTCATGCATCCTCCCTTCGAGACCAGCCCGGCCCTTGCCGCGCTCCCCGATATCCGGCACGGATTTTTCGGGCGCCGGGGTGGGGTGTCTGAGGGCGAGTTCGCGGCGCTCAACGCCTCGCGGGCGGTGGGAGACGATGCGGCGAACGTGGCCGAGAACATCCACAAGGCCGTAATGGCCTTGAAATCCGGGCCTTTGCAGGTGGCGATGGCCAAACAGATCCACAGCGCGGACGTGCTCACGATCACCGAAACCTCGGACCTTTCGGCCCGCCCGGAAGCCGATGCGCTGGTGACGCGGCGGCATGGGGTGGCGCTGGGAATTCTGACCGCCGATTGCGCGCCGATCCTGCTGGCAGACCCGGAATCCGGGGTGATCGGGGCCGCCCATGCGGGGTGGCGCGGGGCGGTGAGCGGGGTGCTGGGCCAGACGGTGGCGGCCATGGAAGCGCTGGGCGCGCGGGCGGGGCACATCACCGCCGCCATCGGGCCCTCGATCTCTGCCGAGAACTACGAGGTGGGGGAGGATTTCGCGGCGATGATCGCCCGGGAATTCCCGGAATCCCTGGACTTTGTGCTCACCGAGGGCTTTGCCAAACCCCATTTCGACGTGGCCGGATTGCTCGAAATGCAGGGGCGGAATCTGGGGCTCAAATCCATCATGCGGGTGGGGGGATGCACCTATGGGATGGACGAGGCCTATTTCTCGCACCGGCACGCGACCCACACCGAAACCCGCGCCGGGCGGCAGATTTCATTGATCGCGCTGGGGTAATCCCCGGGGCGCGTCCCTCGTTTAAAGTGGAAAACGCTGGATTTTCAACGCTCTGGCCGAGATCAGGGGCGGTGATCTGCGCGCACCAAGGCCCGTGATCGGCGCGATATGGCGAACCGATCTTGGGCATTGCGAGCGCCTCACACGGCATCGTCTCACAGGTTGGATAGCCGGGGATTAGTCGGCGCGCGGGCGGGGCGATCAGGGTGCGTCTTGCGGGAGATGTTCACCCAAGAGAGGGAAAACGAGGGCCGATCGGGGGTGATCGGCCGTCGATGCATTTCGGGGCGAAAAGGGCCCGGCCTCGACCGGGATCAGAGCCGCGCCTTGCCGGTCTCGCCCATGTCGATATCGCCGCCCGTGGCCGCCGAGAAGGCGATTTTCGCCTTTGCGGCGAGCCCACCGGGGCCGTCCCAGACCTCGCCCCGGGTGGGGGTGACGGTGAGCAGACGGATGGAAGGATCGTTTTCGTCGTCCCACCAGGCCTTGGCGAAATTTGTCCAGATTGCGGCAATCTTTTCGCGGTCGTTGGAGAGCTTCGCGGTGCCGGCGATCACGACATAGTCATTGCTTCCCTTGTCCACGAAGGAACAGGAGACGGCGGGGTACTGCTCGATCTCGGTGTTCTTGTGCCCGCTCTCGTCGACGAGGAAATAGAGCGCATGCTCGTCCCGCGCCACATGGGCCGTCAGCGGCCGGGCGTGCTGCTCGGACCCGCTCCAGGTGGTGAGTATGCACACCCTGATGTCCTCGGCGAGGCTCCAGACACGCTCGCGCGTTTCCTCGGGGGACAGGTGATCGGCGTGGGCGTTGGGATCGTGGTCAGCCATGAGCTCTGCTCCGTTCTTGTGGTTCGGGAGAGAGAACGGAGAGGGGGGCGATGTGGTTGCTGGTGGGGGGGGCAGTTAAAAAGCACCATTCTCTGATATCTTCACTCCGCTCGGTACCCGAAGATCGTCTGAGAGCTCAGAGCAAAGCAAGCTGCGGCTCTGATGGAGCAATTCCGTAGTGACCTTCCACCTGCCTGTGAAAATCCCTTTGGCCACCATAGCTTGGGTGCCGGACAGAAAGCACGTCAAAGCCCCAATTATCTAGCGCATTTGCGGCATCGTTTCCGATGGCGATGAAACGCCGAACAGGCAAGAAAGCTACAAGCAGGTCAAATATTTCCCGACCGAGCTCTTTTTCCTGCCGGGTATGCATACGATTACTCAACGGCGACCCCTGCTCATGTGGATGATAGGGGAAGACGTTCCAAAAAAATACCTTGGCTCCCACGCTACGTCGAGCCAACTCAATCTCGGTGGCCGTGCGTTCTTTCATCGGGCGATCTACTGTCGCTTTCTGCAACGGACTTGCCCGCAGTGATCGCCCGTAAGATGAAAGCGTAAGCTCATCGACCAGCGGCACACCGGTGCGCCTACCGCCCCGCCAACCCAAATCTCGCCCCATCCATATGTCGACTTCACCATCGGTCAGACACGCCTCAAGAACGCGAGTAAGATTATTAAGTCGTATTGTGTGGCTGTCCGCGGAATCAGACTGCTCGCAAATCTCGCGCCAAGGATTGAATGAATCCAAAGGTGTGTAGGAAAGTAAGCACTCCAGAAAAATATCTAATTCTTTTGCTACCATCTCGCTGGCTCACCTGCTACGCCTGTAACTCCTAAATCTCTAATCCAGTCGCGAATGGACTCCTGTTGTTCCAAAGAAAAGAGCGATTTATGCCCTGGCCCTTTTTTAATAAACTTCTCTAAGTATGGGGGAATTAAAGGCGCACTTTTTCCAAAGTAACCAAATTTTCGTCCTAAAAGTACGCGATCTGTGGTGCCAGTGTCTCGGTTTAAATTGGCGGGGCTCAAAATTCCATCCTCCCCGCTATGAAAAGAATTTTCTTGGATAATTTCTCCTTTCGCATCTGTATAATATATGTTGTCCCCAAAATGCTGAGATTTGCTTCCGTTTAGTATGGGCTTCTTAGAGTCGGTTTCGAAACTCATGACTGGCGGGCCAGTCGCCTCACGAGGAGCATGACCGAGGCGGCGTAAAGGAAGGTGGCTGCTGAATTGATGGTGGCCTCGAAGTCCTTTGCCAGGCGCCGGTTGCGGCAGATCCACGCAAAGAAGCGCTCGACCACCCATCTGCGTGGCAAGACGGCAAAGCCGACCTGATCCGGGGGCTTCTTGACGATTTCGACGATGATGTTGGTGGCGGTGGTCACGCGCTCATGATTGTAGCCGCCATCGGCCCATACATGTTTGATGAAGGGGAGCAGAGGGCGCGAGATCTGTAGCAGTGGTCCGCCGCTGTCTCTGTCCTGGATGTCGGCCGGATGCGGCTCGACCAGTAGCGGCCGCCCATCGGTATCGACCAGTGCATGGCGCTTGCGCCCTTTGATCTTCTTTCCTGCATCGTAGCCACGCGGGCCGCCGGCTTCGGTGGTTTTGACGGATTGGCTGTCGATTATGGCTGCGGACGGACTGGCCTCGCGGCCGGCGCGCTCACGGTCCATCATGACCAGGGCATGGTTGATCTTCTCAAAGACCGAGCCGTCGCGCAATGCGGCGAACCACCGATAGACGGTCGGCCAAGGCGGAAAGTCCGAGGGTAGGAGACGCCAAGTGATGCCGCCGCGCAGGACGTAGAAAATTGCGTTGATGATCTCGCGCATCGGCCAGGCCCGGGGCCGCCCCGTTCTACAGGCCGCAGGCAGGTGCGGCTGGATCAGGCGCCACTCCACGTCCGTCAGATCGGTCTGGTATCGCGTGGCACGACGGTTATGCTGTTCACGGGTGGTCGGGGTCCACATGACATTCTCCATGCAGGTCAGCAAACCGCTTGGAATCATGCCAACCTCGACCGCTCAACCCCTTTCGAAACGGCCTCT
>NZ_RZMX01000054.1:10897-17940 GCF_003992665.1 Pelagibacterium montanilacus | reverse complement strand
TAGCATTACAGTTGCATTTTCGGTTGACATCTGAATCCATGAGTTTCCATGATTCGGAGGTCATGGATGACAGGTGCATCGGTCGAGACAACGCTTGAACTTTGGGCGTCTTCGTTACGGGAAGTGAAGGCACGGCTGCGCCCGTTGTTCACCCAGGAGCGTGTGGCAGCTTCAGCGGGGCAGTTTTTGGATGGCCTGCTGGGGGACGAAAGACGCAAGACGGGCTGGATGCGCGCGGAAGCGGTAGGCGATCCTGGTCCATGGCGGCAACAGGCAATTCTGGGCCGGGGGCGCTGGGATGCGGATCGGTTGCGTGACATCGTACGCGATTACACGCTCGAAACGCTTGCGGATCCTGATGCCGTCCTCGTGCTTGATGAGACCGGCTTTCTCAAGCAGGGCAAAGCGTCCTGCGGGGTCGGTCGGCAATATACAGGTTCGGCAGGCAAGATCACCAATTGCCAGATCGGCGTGTTCGCCTCTTACGTCTCCCGGCACGGCCATGCCTTCATCGACCGGGCGCTCTATCTGCCGAAAGTCTGGACGGATGACCGGGATCGTCTGGCGGCAGCGCATGTGCCCGAACACGTCCGCTTTGCCACCAAACCCGCCTTGGCGCTCACCATGATCGAGCACGCCATCGCTGGCAATGTGCCGTTCTCCTGGGTGGCGGCCGACAGCGTCTATGGCGTGGGTGACATCGAAATGGCCCTCAAACGAGCAGGCAAGGGCTATGTGCTGGGCGTGAACGCCACCCATTCCTTCCGCTCATGGGACAAGTCGCTGGCCGTGGCTGGAACGGCAAAGGATATCGCCGAAGCCTTGCCGGAGGAGGCCTGGAGACGGCTGTCGGCAGGCGAGGGAAGCAAAGGCGCGAGACTGCATGATTGGGCCTATCTCGAACTCGCCGATCTTGACGCCGATGATTTCGACGCGGACTTTGCCGGCACCTGGACCCGCGGGCTGATGATCCGCCGCAACATCGCCGATGGTGACCTCGCTTTTTTCTCCACCTGGTGTCCGGCTGGGACGACCCTGGAGAAATTGGTCACCGTGGAGGGGCACCGTTGGGCGATAGAAGACAGTTTCGAAACCGCCAAGAACGAGTTTGGCCTCGACCACAATGAGACCCGATCCTGGCATGGCTGGCATCGCCATGTATCGCTCGTCATGCTCGCCTTCGCGATGGTGGCGGTTATCCGCCATCGCGCCAACGCCGTGCCGCCCCCAAAAACGATGCGGCCCGCAAGGCGCAAGATCGACAGTTGATCCGATGGTCGATTCAGGAAATCCGGCGCATCGCTACCCGCCTTGCTCGCGCGCACATTGATCCATCATCCATTATCGCATGGTCGCTCTGGCGACGAGCACATCAGGCCGCCGCTCAACGCGCACAACTCAAATCGAAAATGCAACTGTAATGCTAGCGCCAGCGCAGACAAAGACGCTACGACACCAGGGCACCCTTTCGCAGGTTGACCATCCCGCTGGCAACACAATCTGTGGGAATAAGACAGAGAATGCGAAATTACCAGGGCACCGCGCAAGAAATGACCTTAGTGCTGCCAAGCTGGCCACTCGTTGGGGCCACATGAGTCCGTTTAAAGCTGCGCATCAACGCAACAAATGGATTTTGGTTCCCAACGCATGAAACATATTTCTCAGATCTTCCTTGGTATTGTTGTTAGCGCTGCTTTGGCTACCACTGCAGTTGCACCTCAGGCCATTGCTGCCGGGAGCACTTCAACTGGCATCGCTTCCTGGTACGGCCCCGGTTTTCACGGCCGCATCACCGCCAATGGTGAGCGTTATGACATGTACGATATGACGGCGGCACATAAGACACTGAAGTTCGGCACTAAAGTGAAGGTGACCAACCACAATAACGGAAAGGCGGTCACCGTGCGTATCAACGACCGCGGGCCTTTCGTCGGCGGCCGGGTTATCGACCTCTCGAGAAGCGCTGCAGACGCCATCGATTTGGTCGCGCCAGGCACCGCCCCCGTTACCGTCGAGGTAATCGGCTAAAGCCGACTTCCGTCGGCGCGCCGCCCAAGTGAACCGAATGAAAGGTTCAGCTACTGGCTGGGCCTTTTCACAGGACGATGGGACGAGGGCGTCCAACGCTCTCGTCCCAAGTCGATCAACTAAGAGTCGATCGCGGTGCTGGGGGGGGGCGCTCGTCAATGCCAATCCGGGGAGACTACTGAGCAGCAGTCGCTTCTGGCCGATGAACACTGCTATCCACAGTCTCGGATCTCTCCGTACGATCATCCCGTTTGCTCACCAGAATGCCACGTCCGCTTTCGGCAAATCAAAGATCTCGATCGAACGGCTTAAATGAGAGCGCGCGTTGCTGCCCGGCTAGTATGGGGCCGGTAGGCGGACTGTCCGGTTTTGGCGAGGTACCAACGAAACCCGACATTCGGCATGCGATCCTTCAGGATCGATCGATGCCAGGGCTTCCCGGTGGTGGTTCTGCCCGGGGCCGGGTCAGTCTGCGGCGGGCGAGTCGACGACCCAGGTCACGCCGAAGCGATCCGTCGTCATGCCGAAGCCTTGCGACCATGACTGCGGCTCGAAGGGCATGATCACAACACCGTCCTTGGACAACGCCTCGAAGATGAGGCGGGCTTCCTCGACAGAGTCAGCGGAGACGGTGACGCTGTAGCCCTTGCGGCCGGAAAAATCCTGCATGTCCTGGCCCATCAGCGCCTGATCGCCGATGTCGATCCAGGCATGGACGATGCGATCGAGGCGGTCTTCGGGGACACCTTCCGCCATTTCGGGCATGTCTCGATGGCTTAGCAAGGCGCGAATCTCGCCGCCGAGAATGTCGGCATAGGTGGTGAACGCCTCGCGGCAATCGCCGTCGAAATCAATGTTGGCAACAACTTTCATGACAGGCTCCTCATTCGAACTGTGCGGCAAGCATAGCAAATTGTCTGAACGAGTCTGTGACTAGTGATGATCTCGATATGCCGGCCGATCAGGCAAGCGCTGAATCGACCAAGAGGACAATCTTGCCTGTAAACTGCCCGGAGGCAAAGCGGGCAAAGGCGTCCTGGAATTTCTCCAGTGGATAGGTGCAGTCAATGACGGGTGTCAGTTGCCCGGCAGCGCAAAGCGATACGAGCCGCTCGAGTTCGGTGATTTTCGGTTTATGAAGCACGACTCTTAGCTGCTTGCCGGCCACCATGCGAGCAAGGTGCCGAGCGTCGCCACATTGAGAAGTGCGCCGGGTGTGCCGCCGACAACCGCTAGCCGACCGCGCGGCATGGCCTTCGCTGTCGAAGACAGCGATGCGGACGGCTTCGGCGGCACCCTGCTGGACAGTTTCGGCGCCTTCGTGATTGTTGAGCGCAGTGCTGGTGAAGCCAAGGGCACCGCGTTGACCTTGAAACTGGCAACCAAGCCGTCTCGCCCGAAGAACGAACCTGCGAGCCAGGGTCGGAGAGCTATGGGTTTTTGGGGCCTTGGACGACTTGGAGACTGCAAGATCCTCCGTGCCGTCTTGCAACCGTGTAGAATCCGCGCTTGGGCTGCCAGGTCCCTTCGGGCATCGGCGCCACGATCCCGTAGCTGGCAATATCGAGGTCCTTGCCTGGCTCATCGGAGCGGGTCAGCCGTGGCTCGCTGAACCCCCACACGAAGGTCCCGTCCACGCTCGCCTTGGCGAAGACGTCGAACAATTCGTCGAGATAGTCGGCCTGGACTTGCTCGTCGCGCACGAGCGTGGTTGGCACCTGCATCCCGCCATCGTCGGCCTCCTCGATCACGTCGGAAGCCTGCGAGGCGTTCTCGGCAGCGCCGATATAGGCGCAGGTGCCGAACTCGAAGACATAAACCGGGCGACCCGCGCGATGGTGACGTTCGACCGTGCGCCGCAGGGATGTCGCGAACCATGACGCGTTGGCCGCATCCCGGTATGCATCCAGGCCTACGACGTCGAAGATCGTCCAGTCCGGGCGCTCCCAGGACCCGGCACCGTAGCTGACCGGGCCGGCGAAGCGCTGCCTCGCCACTCCCACGAGCTCCTTGAGGAAGGCTCGCAGCCGCAAGTTCACGAGCGGCAGGAACATCGAAAAGATCGGCAGCAGCGCGCCGCGTGAGGAGAAGGTCCGCCCTGGGGTGAAGCCTTCTGCCGACAGGCTCAGCTCACACCCCAAATTCAGCGACACCTCGCCGTGGAGGAGCCGCAGCGCCTCCGCACGATCCGCCAACTGAGCGAGGTGGGCGCTGACTTGGGACCGGGTGGCATCGAACAGCCGCGGCTGTATCCAGACGGCGAGGCCCTCCTCGCGGGCAATCCGCGCGGTATCGAGAAGCCGGTCGATGTCGGTGGCCATCACCAAGACCGTGTCGCAGCCGAGACGGTGACGGATCGCCCGCAAATCCGCACGGACGTCGCCAGCGTCCCACACGGGCCGCGAGTCGAAATCGCCGTCGTAGATGACCCCTGCGTCATAGCCGATGCCACGCGCTGCGAACGTGTGATCGCTCACGCGCCGCCCTCGGTGGGGGACGCCGGGTATTCGTCATGCCTGCGGATCCAGTCCATGATCTGTGTCTCGTTGCGGCCCTTCGGGGTAATGTCGAGATACATGTAAGCGCCCATCACCTCCTCATTGCCGCGCGCATAGCTCGAATAGGTGTGATAGACGGCGCCGTCCTCGTCCTTGAAGAAGACGCTGAGGCCGGGCAATTCGTCATATCCCTCGTCGGGGCGATAGTTGTAGAGCACCTTGCCCTGTGCCAGTTCCTCGGGTGTGAACGAGACATGATAGTCGTAGTTGAAGTCCGAGCCGAAGGACGACACCCATCTGGCCGTCCAGCCCATGCGCTTTTTGTACGCCTCGATCTTTGCGAGCGGCGCGCGGGAGATGCGGACGTAGGAGACGTCATGGTTCTCCAGATGCACCAGCGCGCCCTCGGCATGGTCGGCATCGAAGGAACAGCTTTTGCAACCGGCTTCCCAATCGGGGTGGAACATGAAGTGGTGGGCGATGAGCTGGCTGCGATTGTCGAAGAGGTCGGAAAGGGTCTTCTTGCCTTCAGGCGTGTCGAAGACATAGGGTTTCTCGACCTTGACCCAGGGTAGCGATCGGCGCTCCTCTGAGAGCCGGTCGCGCATGCGAGTCATTTCCTTCTCGTGCTCCAGATGGCGCTTGCGCGCATCGAGCCATTCCTCGCGGGGGACAACAGTGTGCTTGGTCATCATTATCAACTCCTCCTATACTGCAGGGTGTCCTCGGCTTCTGTTATTCTCGGATGCGGATAGCATCATCAGCCCCGCGCGGAGATCGTCGGGCGCTGAAAGCTTCTCGTCGATCTCGGCGTGCGTCCGGGTCCAGATAGGGTAGGCCCGAGCGAGCAGCGTGGTTCCTTCCAATGTTAACCGAAGAAGCCGCGCGCGGCGGTCCCTGGGGTTCGCAATCGTCTCGATGAGGCCGCGCCGCTCCAGGGGCTTGAGGTTCGCCGTCAGTGTCGTCCGATCCATCGCGAGCAACGCGGCGAGACTCCCAAGGACGGGCGGCTCCGGCCTGTTCAGAGACATAAGCAGCGAGAACTGCCCGCTGGTAATGCCCATCGGCTTGAACGCGGTGTCGAAACGACGCACCAGGGACCGGGCCGCTCGCTGTGCCGAGAGGCATAGGCAGGTATCGCGAACGTGCAACGTGGCCTCAAAGGGCAGGGTATCTGATGACGGCATCATACGACCGGTCGATCTCCTGTGGAATAATGCGTTGATATCAACATATAAACACCACGTCAAACTGAAGCGTGTGGAATGATCGTTTCAGTAGTCGGTTAGAAAGCGGTGGCCCCGACCCCGAGATATTGGGCCTTGACAATTTTAGCCGCAGCATCCCGGAAGCCGAGCCTTGGCAGCGGCGATTTTGGTGCTGTTGCCCACCTCTTTGATCTCGAGGGCAATCAGATCAACCTGAGCCAGCCGCCCAAGGGCTTCGTGAACAAATAGACACGTATCTTCCGGACTGAGGCAGCTGGCATTCTACAGGGCAAAGCTGACAGTCCGAACCCCACCCTGAATAGCCCCTAGATTTGTGGACGCCTTCTTCCCTAGTTTTGAGGCAAGGAGGCCATGATGGGGTCTGGCAATTTCAGTGACGATTTCAAGCGTGATGCGGTCGCGCAGATCACCGAGCGGGGTTACCCGGTTGCGGAGGTTTCCAAGCGCCTCGGCGTGAGCCCGCACTCACTAGATGCCTGGAAGAGGAAGTTCGCGAAGCCATCTGGGGGCGATGGCGATCAGGCGGCGGAGATCCGGCGTCTGAAGAAGGAGCTGACGCGCGTCACCGAGGAGCGCGACATCCTAAAAAAAGCCACCGCGTATTTCGCCAAGGATGCAAAGTGACATACGCGTTTGTTGCTGAGCATCGCCAGCAGTTCACGGTGCGAGCGATGTGCCGCTGCCTACGCATCGGACCCAGCGGGTTTTACGCCTGGCTGAAGAACCCGCTGAGCAAACGGGCTCGGGAAGATGCCCGTCAGACCGAGCTTCTCAGCAGGGCCTGGAAGGAAAGCGGCAGGGTCTACGGCTATCGCAAGCTGCATGACGATCTCCTCGATCAGGGAGAGACCAGTTGCGCCAACCGCATCGCTCGTCTCGCCAGGCTGGCCGGGATCAAGGCACAGATGGGCTACAAGCGTCGGCCCGGCTCCTATGGTGGCAAGCCGTCGGTCGTGGTCGACAACACCCTCGCCCGGCAGTTCGATGTCGATGCGCCGGACAGGGCGTGGGTGACAGACATCACCTACCTCCGGACCCAGGAGGGCTTTGCCTATCTGGCCGTGGTGATCGACCTGTTCTCACGCCGCGTCATCGGCTGGTCGCTGCAGAGCCGCCAGACCACCGACGTGGTGTTACAGGCGCTGCTCATGGCAGTGTGGCGTCGAAAGCCCAAGAGCAAGGTGCTGGTCCATTCAGATCAGGGATCGCAGTTCACCAGCATGGACTGGGCGGCGTTCCTGAAGCACCACAATCTTGAGCACTCGATGAGCCGTCGCGGCAACTGCCA
>NZ_RZMX01000054.1:0-10847 GCF_003992665.1 Pelagibacterium montanilacus | reverse complement strand
GAGGAGGCAAGGCAGGACGTGTTCGACTACATTGAGATGTTCTACAACCCGAAGCGCAAGCACATCAGGAACGGGATGCTGTCACCCGTAGAGTTCGAACGGCAGCAGGAAATCTAACCCGAGGGTGTCCACGAAACTCGGGCCTATTCAGCCCGGGCCATTCACCGTTTGTACGGCGCGATGAGGTTGTCGAGCATAGCCAATTCTTCGCAGCTCAACTCCTTGAGAGGCGGACGCACGGGGCCAGCATCGAAGCCCTGTAGTTTGACGCCTGCCTTGATGGCCGATACGGCATATCCCTTGGCGCGGTTGCGTATGGTGATGAACGGATAGAAGAAATCCCTAAGGATAGACTCGCATTTGACGCGATCCTCGCCCCGTAGGGCCTTGTAGAAGTCCACGGCCAGCCCCGGCACGAAGTTGAACACGGCCGAGGAATAGGTGGTGAAGCCGGCACCGAGATAGGCTTCGGCGAACAGCTCGGCCGTGGGCATCCCGCCTAGATAGGTCAGCCGATCGCCGATGGTGGCCGTGATCTGGCGCACCAGACCGATATCTCCCGATCCGTCCTTGAAGCCGATAAGGTTTGGGCAGTGGTCGCAGAGCCGGGCGATGGTGTCGGCTGTAAGGATGGAATTGTCGCGGTTGTAGACCATCACGCCGATGCCGACAGAATGACAAACCCGGCGCACGTGCTCGAACATGCCCTCCTGAGGTGCATCGATAAGGTAGTGGGGAAGCAGGAGTATGCCGTCGGCCCCGGCCTTCTCAGCCGCCCTGGCGATCGAAATGGCCATTTCGGTGCCATAGCCGCACCCCGAAACGATCGCAGTACGCCCGCCCGCAGCCTCCTTGGCGGCCCGAACGATCTCGGGCACCTCGTCGGGAGTCAGCGAGAAGAACTCGCCCGTACCGCCGGCCGCGAAAAGTGTTGTTGCCTCATAGCCGCACAGCCAGTCGACATGCTGCTGATAGGAATCGGGCCTGAACCGACCCTCCGCGTCGAAATGGGTGACGGGAAACGATAACAGTCCCGCACCAAGCGCGCGTTTGACGTCCAGCAGATCCATCGCACAAGTCCTCGAACGAAAAAGAGAGTTCCGTTCAGGGATAAAATCCTGCCAGACGAAAGTCAACCACTTGTATGATATCTTCGGAAGTTGTTCAGTCAGGTTCTCTGGAGCAGCGAGCGATACCGGCGCTGGCTGCCTTGAAGGTGCTCGCGCATGGCCTCCCGAGCCGCTTCTGCATCGCCATTGGAGATGGCCGCGACGATCCTGCCGTGTTCCTCGTGGAGCTGATTGAGGTAGGCGGTACTCGCCAGTTCCTGAGCCGGCGCCAGTGTGGCACGGGGAATGGCGGCCTTGCCAATCAGGGCCATGAACTCGACAAAGCGCGGATTATTGGTAGCCTCGGCAATGGCATTGTGAAGCGCGAAGTCGTCGGCAGCGGTGGGAATTGCCTTATCAATACAATCGCCTACGGCATGATGACGGCGGATGATGGCTTCGTCCTGGGCAGGTGAGCGACGCACAGCGGCCAGCGCAGCGGCCTCCATTTCGACCGCCGATCTGAGTTCGAGAAGCTCGATGATCGACGATATGCGCGCATGGTCGATGTCCTGGAAGGGCAGCCCCGGAGGGGCAACGGGCTCGAGCACGAAGACCCCGGCCCCACGCCTGGGCTCGACAAGGCCATCGGAGCGCAGTGCGGCGATCGCCTCTCTTACCACGGTCCGGCTGACCTTGTGGGACTCGGTCAGCTTGGCTTCGCTGGGCAATTTGTCACCCGGGCGGAAGGTGCCCGCCATGATGGCTTGGCGAAGAGCGCTTGCCACCTGTACGACCAAAGTTCCGCCCACCCTGGCTTCTCCATTGCTCTTGATCAGTTCCGCCACGATATATCTGTCTCCTGCGGCAAGATGGGTCTTGTATGGTACGGTGTGCGCTGCACGACGGGCAAGTCAAGAGCCGTTCTGCAGTTGTCCTATCGCTTAACTTCGTCTTGTCCGGGCTGGTCTCCCGCCTTGGTCTTCGCATGCCGCGTACACGCTCCTCCGCCCTGGAACGATTCACGGTTGAGATCTGCTACGTCGAATTCGGCCACGAAGTCCTCTGCATTGTCGCGCGGTGCATAGAAGGCGTCCGCGGGATTGCGCCACCACGTGCGGGTATTGGCCGAGACGCCGTAGAGCACTTCGAATCCGAGTTCCGGGGCTTCAAGGCATCCGGTAACCAGCCGCTCAAGGTCGTCGTGGCTCAGCCATGTGGCGAGGTGCCGGGCGGCTGTCGGCCTTTCCAGTGCCGACCCGATGCGAAGGCAGGCCACGCCAAGTCCGTACTTGTCATGATAAAGCCGCCCCAATGCCTCGCCGAAGACTTTGGTTACCCCGTAGATCGTGTCGGGGCGAACCGGCGTGGCGGGATCGAGCCGGGTATCTGGAGAGTAAAAGCCGGTCGCATGATTGGAACTGGCGAACACGACGCGGCCGACACCGTGATGCCTCGCCGCTTCAAAGACGTTGTAGGTGCCCTCGATATTGGCGGGCAGGAGCGCCGAGAATGCAGCCTCGTTGCTGATACCCCCGAAATGAACAATTGCAGATGCCCCTTCCATCAGGCGAAATACGGCGTCGCGATTAGCCAGATCGCATGGTTCAAATCGCTCATTTTCGCCGAGCAGGCCGACATCGGCGATGTCTGAGCTGACAAGGCTACCGTAGCGCGCAAGGAGCCGGGGGCGCAGCACTCGGCCCAACCGGCCCGCCGCACCGGTGAGGACGAGCCGCCCGCTGTCTGTCGGTCCCGGTTTGCCGCGTGCCATTGCTTGCCCTGTCACTGGGTCGAAACGAGGTTGTCGTCGATATAGTCGAAGTTGATATCCTCCCCTAGGCCGGGCCCGCAGGGCAGGGGCACCATGCCGTCATCGTCCAGCGGATCGACGATGGCGTTGAGGTATTCGGGCGGCTCGTCATAGTCGATGAAGGGATGAAGCAGGCCGCGTTCGTACCATGTGGTGTTCTTGATCGCTCCAAGCACTGCAAGGCTTCCCGCGCCGGGACTGTGGACTTCGCAGTTGATCCCGAACGCTTCGGCCAAGCTCGCCGTCTTGATTGCCGCGCCGATCCCGCCGACGTCGATCACTCCGGTGCGCATGACATCGCAGGCTCTCGAAACGATCCACTCGGCGCGATTGAAGTACTTTCCGCCCGCCGATTCCGGGCCTATGACGGGGATATCGAGCTGGCTGGCCAGCCACCGGTAGGACGACATGCTCTGTTCGTCCATCGGTTCCTCGAACCAGTAGTATCCGAGCTTTTCGAGTCCGCGTCCCAGCTCGAGTGCGCTGAGCCGGTCATACCAGTGAAACGCGTCGAGCATCAAAGGCATGTCCGGGCCCACAGCTTCGCGGACCGCGGCGCAGGCCTTGAGGTCGGCCTTGACGTTGGGCGCCCAGGACACCGGGGGCATCCATGTGTGGAGTTTGATGGCCTTATAGCCGCGCTGGACCAGCCATTCGGCGTAACGCGCATAGTCCTCGGGGGTGGCTAGTCCGCCTTCGAGCTCGTCCCCGCACATGGTGCTGGCATAGGCCGGGATGCGGTCGCGAACCCCGCCGAGCAGTTTGTGAACCGGCATATCGAGGTGCCGGCCGATCAGGTCGTGCAGGGCCATGTCGGCCAGGGCGAGCGTGCGGTCGGTCAACTGGTCCGCGCTTCCGCGCTGCCAATGGGCCAACTCGTGCCAGAGCCGCTCCCGATCGAAAGGGTTCTGCCTCAGGTAGACCGTCTTGACGTAATTCTCGATGACGTGCGGGCGCATGGCCTCGGCGGCACCGAAGGCATGGCCCTGCGTTCCATCGGATGCGCTGATGGTAATCATCGCCTGTGTGGTGTCGCGTAGGGGACCGGGATGGCTGTGTCCGGCACTGTCCTTGTGCTTGCGGGTCTTGTGACGGAAAACCCTCACCTTGATGTCGGTGATCTCGATCATAGCGCATCTCCAAACACTGGCCATGGCGTCGCTGCAGGCGGAAAATAGTAATACAACATGGTCCTACCCAGATCACGCAATTCTGTCAATCCGGTCCGCAGATGCCGAATCATTCGCGGAAAAATATGAAAAAACAATGATTTAGTCTGATGCCGTGGGCGGAATATCTTGCATTGACCTCCGGCTTTATCTTGTCATATAAATCCTGAAGTTGTCTCAACGACGACGCAAGCTTCAAGGGAGGAGATCACATGACGTTATCCAATCCGTTCCGTAGGGCGCTTCAGGCGAGTTGCGCCACTGCGCTCGTGCTGTCGCTCGGACTGGCCGGCCCGGCGATGGCCCAGGA
This sequence comes from Pelagibacterium montanilacus, assembly GCF_003992665.1. Classification (GTDB taxonomy): domain Bacteria; phylum Pseudomonadota; class Alphaproteobacteria; order Rhizobiales; family Devosiaceae; genus Pelagibacterium; species Pelagibacterium montanilacus. Next base: position 6,506 of record NZ_RZMX01000054.1, on the reverse strand, counting down.
TTATTCCCAGGCGCCAGAACTCGATGAAGCGGTCAGCGCCGGCGACCTGCCGGACATCGCCGACCGCCTGCCGTCAGAGCCCGAAATCGTCGAGCCGCTCGACGCGGTAGGCACCTATGGCGGGACCATCCGCTCGGCGCTGCGCGGAGATCAGGACCATAACGGGATCCTTTTGCTGGTCGGCGCGCAGGGGCTCGTACGCTGGGCGCCCGACTTCAGCGGCGTCGTGCCCAACGTTGCCGAGAGCTGGAACGTCAACGAAGACAACACCGAGTTCACCTTCCATCTGCGCGAGGGGATGCGCTGGTCCGATGGTGAAACGTTCAGTGCCGATGACATCGTCTTTGCGGCCGAACTGCTGGCCGATACCGAGTTCATGAGCAACATGCCCAGCAGGTATGTACTGGCCGATGAACCCATGGAGGTCGAGAAGGTCGATGATGCCACGGTCACGGTGCGCTTTGCGGCGCCCTACCGGAATTTCCTCGAGGAGCTGGCCAAGCCGCTCGGTCAGCACCTTGTGCTCTATGCGCGCCATTACTGTGAACAGTTCCATCCCGATTATGCGGACCCCGATGCGCTGGCCGCCGAACTCGAGGCCGCCGGAACCGATAGCTGGGCCCAGCTGATGCGGACCAAGTGCGCGGACATCGAATTGCCCACGCGCTGGGGCAATGTCGACCGGCCAACACTCGATCCCTGGGTGATCGAGCAGCCCTATACTGGGGGCGCAACGCAGGTTACGCTGACCCGCAATCCCTATTTCTGGCAGGTCGACACCGAAGGCCAGCAGCTTCCCTATGCAGACAGCCTGCGCTTCTCGATCATCGCCGATATCGAGTCGATCCTGTTGAGCACGATCAATGGGCAGTTCGACTATCAGGTGCGTCACATCTTCCCGATCTCGAACCGGCCGGTGCTGTTCGACAACACCGAGCAGGGCAATTTCGAGATCATGGATCTGACCCCGCTCGATTCCAACTTCCTCGGGCTCTATCTCAATCACTCCACCGACAATGCGGAGCTGCGCGAGCTGTTCGCCAACCGCGACTTCAAGGCGGCCCTGTCTCTGGGCATCGACCGTGTGGAAGTCGACGAGATCATCCAGCTCGGGCAGGGGGCTCCTTGGCAGATCGGGCCGTTTGAAGAGACCAAGTTCTATAACGAGGCGCTGGGCACCCAGTTCACCGCCCATGATGTCGAAGAGGCGAACCGGTTGCTCGACGACCTCGGGCTGACCGAGCGCGATGGCGACGGGTTCAGGCTGTTCGAGAATGGGGAACGGCTTTCGATCAACGCCATCGTTACGATCGCCAAGCCGACCGATGTGGAATCGCTCGAGATCATCCGCGAACAGTGGCGCGATATCGGCGTGGAACTGGTCATCAGCACGTCCGAACGCTCACTTTTCTACGAGCGCGCCCAGACCAACGCCTATGACATCTCCGCCGACACGGTGCCAGGGGCCGTCAATCCGACCCTCGACATGCGCGCTCTGGCGGCTGTTCATCCCCTCGAATCCCGTATGAGCATTCCGTGGGTGAACTGGTACCTTTCGGGCGGCGAAGGCGGCGAGGAGCCCAGCGAGAACATGAAGCAGCGGCTCGAGCTGATCGACCAGCTTCCCACAGCCTCAAGTGATGAAGAGGCCGACGAGATCGTTGCCGAGGTGCTCTCGCTGGCAGCAGAAGCCTTCGAGGTGATCGGGGTCTCCAAGCGTGCGCCTGCGCTCGGGATCCGGGCTTCGAACCTGGGCAATGTCTACGAGCAGATGCCTTATGGCTGGGATTACGGGACACCGGGGCCCGCACTTCCGCAGACCTGGTATTTCCAATAGGTCAATCGCACTCCCAAGGTTCGGGCGGGCCCGCAGGCCCGCCCGACACCCAGACTTCAAGGGTCCGACATGCTCGCCTTCATCGTCCGCCGCCTGCTGGCCGCGATCCCCTTCATGTTTCTGGTCTCGATCACGGTTTTCATCCTGATCCAGCTCCCGCCCGGGGATTTCGCGACGAGTTATGCTGCCAGTCTCTCGGCGGCGGGTGAGTATGTCGATCAGAACACCATCGCCGAGTTGCGCGCCCGTTACGGGCTGAACGATCCGCTGATCGTGCAGTACTTCCGGTGGATCGGCGGCATCCTGATGGGGGATTTCGGATATTCCTTCCAGTGGAATTCTCCCGTATCCGAACTGATCGGGGAGCGGATGGGCCTAACGGTCCTGCTCACCTTCGCCACCGTCATTTTCACCTGGGCCGTGGCGCTGCCTTTGGGCATTTATGCTGCGGTGCACAAGTATTCGATCGGCGACTACATTTTCACGTTCATCGGTTTCATCGGACTGGCCATACCCAATTTCCTGCTAGCGCTGGTGATGATGTATTTCGCCGTGGTCTGGTTCGGCCAGGACGTGAGCGGGCTGTTCTCGCCTGAATTTCGCAATGCGCCCTGGTCATGGGCGCGGATGGTGGATTTGGGCAAGCATCTGATCATCCCCATCCTCGTGCTCGGCACCGCATCGACTGCAGGCATGATGCGGGTCATGCGCGCGAACCTGCTCGATCAGCTTCACCAGCCCTATGTGGTGACCGCGCGCGCCAAGGGCCTGAGCGAGGCTCGGCTGCTGACCAGGTATCCGATCCGGATCGCGCTCAATCCCTTCGTGAGCACGATCGGCTGGTTGCTGCCCACGCTGGTGTCGGGCGAGATTATCACGTCGATCATCCTGAGCCTGCCGACCGCGGGGCCGCTGCTTTTGCAGGCGCTGCTGGCACAGGACTATTACCTCTCCGGCGCGTTCCTTTTGCTTCTGTGCATGATGACGGTGGTTGGCACGCTGATCTCGGACATCCTTCTGGTCCTTCTGGACCCGCGAATCCGGTATTCCTAGTATGACAGACACTGCTCCCCTGCCGCAGATGGACGCTCCGGGCGCAGCGCCCGACGCCACGGCTTCGCACTGGAAGCTGATGTGGCTGCGCTTTTGCCAGCACAAGCTGGCGCTCTTCAGCCTCTTGATCGTGGGGCTGATCTACCTGGTGGCGCTTCTTGCCGAGTTTCTCGCACCGTTTCCGCCGCAAGAAGCCAATGCTCGCCATGTCTATCATCCACCCCAGGGCCTCCATTTTTTCGTCAACGACGACAACGGGTTCAGATTCCAGCCCCATGTGACCGCGTTCCGGATGGAGCGTGATCCGGTTTCGCTGCGGACGAGTTATGTCGAGGACGAGGGCCAGATCATTCCGGTCGCGTTTTTCGGGCGCAGCACGCCATATCGCTTGTGGGGTGTGATCCCGATGGACCGGCAACTGATCGCCCCGGTCGAAGCGGGACAGCGCTTTTTCATCATGGGTACGGACAGGCTGGGGCGCGACATGCTCAGCCGGCTGATCCACGGCACCCGGGTATCGATGACGCTGGGGCTGGCCGGGGTAGGGATCAGTCTCGTGCTGGGGCTGCTGCTGGGAGGGCTGTCGGGGTATTATGGCGGACGCATCGATTGGGTTATCCAGCGGTTGATCGAGTACATCCTCTCCCTGCCAACCATTCCGCTCTGGATGGCGCTGGCGGCGGCCATGCCGCGCAACTGGCCGCCTACGCTGCAATATTTCACCATCACTTGCATTGTGTCGCTGGTCGGCTGGACGGAGTTGGCGCGCGTGGTTCGAGGACGGTTCCTGGCCATGCGGGACGAGAGTTTCGTCGTCGCCGCCAGACTGGATGGGTGCAGCCAACGCCGCGTGATCTTCAGGCACATGCTGCCATCCCTCGCCAGTCACATCATCGCTTCGGTCACCCTTGCGGTGCCGCTGATGATCATCGCCGAGACGTCGCTGAGTTTTCTGGGGCTCGGGCTTCAACCTCCGGCTATCAGCTGGGGCGTGCTGCTCCAGGAGGCGCAAAACATCCGTTCGATCACCCAGGCGCCCTGGCTTTTCATTCCCGGTGCGCTGGTCGTCGTCGCGGTGCTTTCGCTCAATTTCATCGGTGACGGATTGCGCGACGCCGCCGATCCGTATTCGAAATAGGGGCCTCCATGCTTTCGGCAACCACATTGGACATACGCGGCGAAAACACTGGGGCAGGGGCTCCCCGGACGCTTCTGGAGGTGCGCAACCTTTCGGTGACCTTCCAGGCGTCGATCGGACGCCAGGCGGTGAGCGCGGTCCAAGACGTGAACTTTACGGTTCACGAGGGACGAACGCTCTGCCTCGTGGGGGAGAGCGGTTCGGGCAAGTCGGTTACAGCCCGCGCCATACTGGGGTTGGTCGAGGAACCCGGGCAGATCGCGGGCGGCCAGATTCTCTACCATCGGGAGGACGGAATCCAGACCGATCTGGCCGCGCTCGATCCCAAGGGCAAGCCGTTCAGGTCCATTCGCGGCAACGAGATCGCGATGATCTTCCAAGAGCCGATGACCTCGCTGAGCCCGGTCCACACCATCGGTTCGCAGATCATCGAGGCGATCCGCCTGCATCAGCTCGTCTCGCGCAAGCAGGCACGCGAACAGGCGATTGAGCTCTTGCGCCAGGTGGAAATTCCCAGTCCCGAGGCCGCCATCGACCGCTACACGTTCGAGTACAGCGGGGGCATGCGCCAGCGGGCGATGATCGCCATGGCGCTTTCGTGCTCGCCACGCCTGCTGATCGCCGACGAACCCACGACCGCTCTGGACGTGACCACCCAGGCCGAGATCCTCGATCTGATCGCGCGCATGCAGAAGCGATACGGCATGGCTGTGATCTTCATCACCCACGACATGGGCGTGGTGGCCGAGATAGCTGACGATGTCGCGGTGATGCGGCGAAGCCAGCTTCTTGAGTACGGGCCGGTTCGCCAGATATTCGATACCGCCGAGCACGGTTACACCCGGGAGCTGATCGAGTCGGTTCGCAGGCTCGAGCATTCCGCACGCACTGTCCGCGGCGCCAAGGTCTCACCCCAGGTTCTGCTTTCGGTTCGCGAACTTGAAAAAAGCTATGGCGGGCGGGCGACCGGGCTGGGCAAGCGCAAGGCGGGAGCTGCGGTGCGGGCGGTCAAGTCCGTGTCGTTCGACCTTCACCGCGGCGAGAATCTGGGCATTGTGGGGGAGAGCGGTTCGGGCAAGACAACCCTTGCCAACTGCCTGATGCGCATCCTCGAGCCCTCCGCCGGCACCATCACCTACACGCGCGAGGATGGCTCGGACCTCGAGGTTGCGCGCGCGGGCGGCGGCGCTTTGCGGGCCTACCATCGCGACGTGCGCATGGTGTTCCAGGACCCGTTTGCATCGCTCAACCCCCGCATGACCGTCGCCCAGATCTTGGCCGAGCCGCTCAAGGTCAACAACGTGCTGACCCGGCCAGACGATTTGCGCAAGCGCGTGGGCGAGTTGCTCGATATGGTGGGCATGCCGGCGGATGTCGCCGAACGATATCCACACGCCTTCTCGGGGGGGCAGCGCCAAAGGATCGGTATCGCACGGGCGCTTGCGCTCGATCCGCGCCTTGTGGTGGCCGACGAGGCGACCTCGGCGCTTGACGTGACATTGCGTTCCCAAATTCTCGATCTGATGCTCGACCTGCAGGAGCGCCTGAACCTGAGCTATATTTTCATCAGCCACGACCTTGGCGTCATTCGCTACTTCTGCGATCGGGTGGCCGTGATGTACCGCGGAGAAATGGTAGAGCTCGGCCCGGCGGACACAGTGTGTTCGACCCCCGACCACGACTATACAAAAGCCCTGCTTTCGGCCGCGCCCGCCGGGCATCCCGATGAGAAACGGTTGGCCAACCGCCACCGGTATGAGAGGCCATAGGCCCGCGGCGAATCGTCGCGCCTCAGCCGAAGCGGGGGATGGGTACGCCGGGGGTTTGGGTGGTCGTCCAGTAGAGGTGCCCGCAGGCGTCCGTCGCATCGTCCTTGCGCCGCAGCGAGGTGACGAAGAGGTGGCGCATGTCGGGGCCGCCAAAGCACGGCATGGTGGGAGCGAGGGCCGGCATCGGGTAGCGGGCCAGCAGAGTGCCATCCATGGCGTATCGGTTGACGCAACCGGCCGAGACCCCGGCGCTCCAGTAGCAGTCGTCGCGGTCGAACGCGCCGCCATCGGGACGACCATCGGCGGGGCCGGGGGTGGCGATCCGCCTGCGCTGTGACATCTCGCCGGTCGCGGGATCGAAGCGGTAGCGGTCGATCCACTGGCCGCGGGAATCGGAGTGGATCATGGTCTTGCCGTCCGCACTCCAGGCGAGCCCGTTGGAGGTGAAGACCTCGCTCACCCTTTTTGTCACGGTGCCGTCGGGCAGGACGCGATAGAGCGCGCCGGCCGGGCCGCCATCGGGGGCGATGCCGGCGCTGCCGATCCAGAAGGCGCCGTCGGGGCCGACCTTGCCGTCATTGAGGAAATTGTCCACGCCACCGGGCTCGGGATGGACGAGAAACACCAGCTCTTCGGTGTGGGGATCAAAGAGGTGCAATCCGTCGCGCAGCGCGAGCAGGACGCGGTTGTCAGGAGTCAACGCGATCGA
>NZ_RZMX01000053.1:8161-21680 GCF_003992665.1 Pelagibacterium montanilacus | reverse complement strand
CGGCAAGCATTGGTGAGGGTGCTGCGGCGGGGAGAGGCTGCAGTGGGCTGTGTGCCTGGCCTGGTGCCGGGCTTGCCCTGGTAGCGGCGCGGGATCGTCCCGCAGCTGAGGCAAGGGAGCCAAGCGATGACGCACACAATCAACCAGACGCGCGAAGATCAGAACGAGCCCAAGACTGCGGCCGAAGAGCAGATTGGTGTCGGTGAGGCCAGTCAGCTGGCGCGCGCGACCGACACTCAACAAAAGCCAGCCGAGCGCGATGCGGACGACGCTGTCGCTGGTGAGGGAACCGAGCAGGCTGCGGGACCAGGGCCCGAGGCGAAGGCAGCAGAAGCGCCTGATAGCCGCGTTCCCCAGCCCGGCGCATCCCATGACGTCACCCGGCGGTCGGGTCCAGTGAAGGCAGTGGGGGCATCTGCCAGCCCGCGCATCTCCAAGTCCGAGGCGGCGCTCAAACACCTGCGCCGCAAGTCCGGCGCCTCGCTCGCCGAGCTGCAAGAGACGACCGGCTGGCAGGTCCACTCGGTGCGCGGCTTTCTTTCGGGTACGGTCAGAAAGAAGATGGCCCTCGAGCTTTCCAGCGAGGTCACCAAACAGGGCGTCCGACGTTATCACGTCAACGTCGATGCGAAAGCGGTGTGAGCGCCATGCGCGCCTCGGACCAATTGGAGCAGGAGGTCGCGGCCATCGGCGCCCTCTCACGCGAAGACCTCATCGCCCGATGGAAGAAGGCCTTTGGCTGTGCGCCGCCCAAGGGGATCAACAGGCCGCTTTTGGAACGCTCGGCTGCTTGGCATCTACAGGCCGGCAAGCTCGGTGGACTGTCCTCATCGGCGAGAGTTGCGCTTGGGACCAGGGGAAAAGGGGGAGCACGGACCAGGCAGCGCTTTGGAAAGGCTGATAGCGGGAAGGCTCGACAGGGTGCAGATGCGATGTCGGCCTCTGATGGCGCACCCGATCGCAAGGCCAAGACGCCGGCTCCTTCGGTCGGCACGCGGCTGATGCGCGAGTGGAACGGGCGCATGCATGTGGTGGACGTGACCGACCAGGGCATCGTGTTCGACGGGCGGGTCTATGGTTCGCTCAGCGCAGTCGCCAAGCGCATCACCGGCGCGCACTGGTCGGGCCCGAGGTTCTTTGGACTATGAGCGCCCCTCCACACCTGCGCTGTGCCATCTATACCCGGAAGTCTACCGAGGACGGGCTCGAGCAGGAGTTCAACTCCCTCGATGCCCAGCGTGAAGCCTGCGAGGCCTATATCGTCTCGCAGGGCTCGCTCGGTTGGCGCCTGCTCGCTGACCGCTATGATGATGGCGGCATATCGGGGGGCACGATGGAGCGCCCCGGTCTCAAGCGCCTGCTTGCCGACCTGAGGGATGGAAAGGTCGATGTGGTGGTGGTCTACAAGATCGATCGGCTGACCCGGTCGCTTTTCGACTTCGCGCGGCTCGTGGACATCTTAGATGGCGCCAAGGCCTCGTTCGTGTCCGTCACCCAGCAGTTCAACACCACGACCTCCATGGGCAGGCTGACGCTGAACGTCCTGCTTTCGTTCGCCCAGTTCGAGCGGGAGGTTACCGCCGAGCGTATCCGCGACAAGATCGCTGCCTCCAAGCGCAAGGGCATGTGGATGGGAGGCGCCGTCCCCTTGGGCTATCGCGCAAAAGACCGCAAGCTCAGAATCGATGAGGGCGAAGCGACGATCGTGCGCTATCTCTTTGGCCGCTATCTTGAACTGGGGTCGGTGCGCGCGCTGGTGGCCGAGGCCAATGCCGAGCGCTTTCCGGCGAGAAGATGCCCAGATCGCAAGGGTGCAGCTTTGGCGGATGCAGATACCAGCACAGCAAGCGAGAGACAGGAAGGCCAAGACGGTCAGGTAAGATCAATCGCAATCGCTGTGAGCGAAGCTGACCCCGATCCGCAGGTCCGCACCTTCAGCCGGGGCCATCTCTATCACCTGCTTTCCAATCCGATCTATATCGGCAAGGTCAGGCACAAGGGCGTCATCCACCAAGGCGAGCATGCGGCGATCATCGAGCCCGAGACGTTTGCGCGGGCCGAACGCCTGCTCGCCACTCAGGCTCCGGCTCGAAAATCTGCCACCAACGCAACCGATCTGCATCTACTGACCGGTCTCATCCATGACGAGAACGGCACCAGGCTTCGGTCCGTCCACACCAGGCGGGGCGATATGCGCTATCGCTACTATGTCTCCAAAGCGCTCGTTGAGGAGCGCGGGCGCAGCGATGAGCGCGGCTGGCGACTGCCGGCGCGGGAGATCGAACAGGCGTTCGAGATGAACCTGCTAGGCCTCTTCACCGACCCCCGGCGGCTGGCCAACCTCGTTGAGGGCCGCATTCCCGCCGCGAGCATTCCGGCTCTGATCAAAGAGGCTTCAAAGTTGGCTTTGACCTATCGTCAAGCCAGCCCGCAAGATAAGCGCGCGACGATCCGCACGCTCATCACTCGGATTGAGCTCACCGCGGCGCGGATGGTCATCCTGATCGACACGATGGCGCTGGCTGCTGCGCTGGGCCACCAGCCTGGGAACGCCGACCGGTCCACAGCCTCATCTCGCGACGGTATCGACATCGGGTGCCCCATTGCCCTGCGCCGCCGTGGCAAGGAAACACGGATCGTTCTCTCGGAGAAAAGCCAGCGCACCGCGGCGCCGGATGCAACGCTGATCGGGTTGATCCGGAGAGCCCATCACTATCTCACGCAATTGACCGATGGCTCGGGCCGGACCATCAGCGACATCGCTTCGGTCAACAACGTCGATCGATCGGACGTAGGGCGTGCGCTGCGCCTGGCCTTCCTGGCCCCTTCGATCGTCGACAAGATTATCGCCGGCACCCAGCCGGCCGATCTCACCGCCCACAAGCTCTCCCGGCTTGCCGAGTTGCCCGCATCCTGGGCCGAGCAGCAGAAGCTGTTCGAAACCTGAAGCGGACAAAATGGCCCGGCGCAATCCAGCGCCCTTCCTGCCATCACCATCCATCATATCCCCAAACATGGGGACGTCGGGACCGGCCCGGAGAGACTGGCGCCCCCATACCGACGTGTTATCCTAGGCGTCTCTGCTCAACGCCGCGTCTCTGATGGACCACGCCCCGCCAAGCCCCCAGAACCACGCAGCTATTGCGCGTCCAGGCAGTGCCCGGTGAGATAGATCACAGAGGAGGGGAAAGTATGGTGCCGAGTGTAGTCTGCAGCTAACCGGTCTCACCTGATATTCCCTGTTTTGCGGCAGATAACACGGAATTTCCCAATCCGTGGTCAAGTCCTCCCGACGTCCAGCAATTCCTTCTTCTATATGGCAACTTTGCCATGTCAGAGCATGCCGGCCCGGCCCTCGCGCTTGGGCGCGAACAGGGAATGTTGCTGGTAGATTCGGTGTCGAGTTCCGTGATCGCGTTGTTGTCCAGTGGGATCGGAGTGTCGCCGAGTGGGGTTGAATTTTCATTCAGTGCGATCTCTCTGCCAGCTTCCGGGACGACAATGCGCCAGAACGGGAGCGCATTGTTCTCGCGCGGCAGGAAGGTGTCGGGAGGTGGAAACGGAATGTCGTCGCACGACACGGCAATTCCCGACCGTGCGCTCAAATCAAAGGGGATCGGTTCTGCCCGACTGACGACCCAGTCTGCCGCTCCGGTTTTGAGCGCCAGTGTAGGCGGGGCGCAAATGTGCGGCTCGTTGCTCATCTGGGTAGGCGTTTTCGGTACGATCACGAAAATGTGATCGGGTGCTTGGAGGATGTTTGAAGGCCCACAGATCTTTAAACGGTCGTTAAACGGGTCTTAAACGGGTTTTGAAAGCTCGGCTTGAAAAACCCCCGCAATCGGCCTGTTTGACGGTGGTTGGCTCGAGTACCCGCCCTTGCGCTGATCATGATGTTCTCTCATCGTTCCTCCCATGCCGTCATTGAGGACTGCGGAATGAGGAGCGAACATGGATCTGCATGAGCACAGACTGGAGATGATTGCCGTGGGCGCCCTGCGCCCCTATGCGCGCAACGCCCGGACCCATTCGCGCAAGCAAGTGGACCAGATCGCCCAGAGCATACGCCGCTTTGGCTTCACCAATCCGGTATTGGTCGGCGACGACGACGAGATCGTGGCCGGCCACGGGCGCGTACTGGCGGCCCGACAGCTCGGCATGGAAGCGGTGCCTGTCCTGCGGCTCTCGCATCTGTCACCTGAGGAGCGGCGGGCCTATGTGCTGGCTGACAACAAGCTGGCCCTCAATGCCGGGTGGGATACCGAGATCCTGGCGTTGGAGATGCAGGCTTTGGTTGATCTCGGGTTCGACGTCACCCTCACCGGCTTCTCCCTGGCGGAAGTGGACCTGACCCTCGATCAGGCGCGGGAGGCCTCGGTGGAGGGACCGGGAGAGGCCGACCACGTGCCCGAGCGTGCCGAACGCGCGGTCACGCGCCGTGGCGATCTCTGGCGGCTTGGACGGCATCGCGTGCTGTGCGGAGATGCCCTGAGCCGAGCCGATGTAGAGCGCCTGGCGGGCGGGGAAGGCGTCGATCTCATCTTCACTGACCCTCCCTATAACGTGCCGATCAACGGTCATGTCGGCGGCCTGGGCAAAACCCGCCATCGTGAATTTGCTTTCGCCTCGGGTGAGATGTCCCAGGCGCAGTTCACCGACTTTCTGATCTCGACGCTCGGCCATGCGGCGGCGGTCGCCAACGATGGTGCCATCGCGTTCGTGTGCATGGATTGGCGACACATGCGCGAACTCATGGCCGCAGGAGACGAGGTCTTCTCCGAGCTCAAGAACCTTTGCGTCTGGAACAAGTCCAATGGAGGGATGGGGAGCTTTTACCGCTCAAAGCACGAGCTGGTCTTTGTCTACAAGATCGGCACCGCCCCTCACACAAATGCATTCGGTCTTGGGGAGACTGGGCGCTATCGCACCAATGTCTGGGACTATGCAGGCATCAGCAGCCTGGGTGCCAGGCGAGCCGAAGAACTCGCCATGCACCCGACCGTCAAACCGGTCGCCATGATCGCCGATGCAATCCGTGATTGCTCGCAGCGCGGCGAGGTGGTTCTGGACGTTTTTGGCGGCTCGGGCTCAACCCTGATCGCGGCCGAGGCCTGCGGCCGCAGGGCGATGCTGCTCGAGTTCGATCCCCTTTACTGCGACACGATCATTGCCCGCTGGCAGGCCTATTCCGGCAAGGGCGCTACGCTGGCTGAAACTGGGCGCAGCTTTGAGGATGTCGCTGACGAGCGGCTGCATCAGGACGATGCCGCAGATTCCGGCCCTCCAAAGCCCTCCACCACTCGTCGTGCCGGCAGGTCGCAAGATGCCCGGTGATCGCAAGCTTGCTCCGAGCGAGTACGGTTCTGCGTTCGATGATGCCGTCGAGGAGGCAAAGGCCAGTGTGATGCCGGGCACGGGATACAAGCGACCCCCGCGCGCCACTCAGTTCAAGAAGGGCCAGTCGGGCAATCCCAATGGTCGGCCCCGCGCCCCAAAAGTGAAGGGCCTAAACCTTGATGATCAGCCCCTGTTGCGCGCCGTGCGCTCAAGGGCAGATCGCATGGTGAAGGTGCGCCAGGGGGAAGAGGTCGTGGAGATCAGCACGCGCGAAGCGCTCATTGAGGCGATCTTCAAGTCAGCGATCAATGACGGCAACGCCCGCTCGCAGGGGTTGAGCCAGGACATGATCCATCGGGCCGATCTGCAGGCGATGATCGATCTTCGGGAGCGCGGGGTCTTCGGTCGATCGCTCAAGTCCTACCAGACAGAGCGGATGCGGGTAGCCACTGAAGCGGGCAAGGACACATCCCACATCCTGCCCCATCCTGACGATATAATCCTCGACAACAAGGAGGGCTATCGGCTTATCGGACCGATCGATGCCGAGGAGCACAAGAAGCTCGAACAGACAATTGCCTATCGCGATGCACTGATACTGCAGGACGCTCTCGATCGCCGCCTTGGCCATCCCGGTCGGGGGCCCGATGTCCATGAAGACGACGGGTACAAATCCGGAGCCATGCTGATGGCCGTTTTGCTCGAGCGCGGCATGCCAGCGAGATATCGCCTCGCAACGCGCGACATCATCGACAAGCAGATGCAGTACGAAAGGCTCTCACTTCGCGAGCTTCTCAAGCAGGCCTATCGGATGTGGCAAGCGTTGGGCATGCCGAACGCTCGCGGCAGGCAGGTGCCCAAACGTGAAGAAATATCCCCCTGGCTCGAGTATATTTATGAGCTGGCCGCTGAGAGGCTCGAGCAGGCACAGGCGAACCGATAGAGGGCGAGGGCTCAGGGGGCGGGCTAGAAGCTACGCGCCGGCTGGCGATTTCAGTGCTGCTCGAACGCTTGCAGCTAAGGCGCGAATGCGCTCGAAACGAGGGAAGTAGGCCTCTCCGCTTCATGCTGAACTTAGTATATGACAAATTTGCGGGCGCATGGATGCAGCGATCACCCTCCCAATATCAACCGTTGGTTTCATGCCCCAGAACAGTCCGCAGGCGGAAGCATCTGCAGAATCGGCCAAAGAGGTTCGCCGGTGCCGATCAAAGACTTCTACGACATGCTGCATGCATCGTACGTCGTTTGCCGAAGCGACTCCCGAAACAAAAAAGGCCGCCACGAGGGCGGACTTCAAGCTTTTTCGCAACTGCATTTATTACTGAGCTAGCGTCAGGTTCACTGCGGGCTGACGTCCGTCGCGACCAGTTCCGACTCCGTAGGATTCGCTCGACTTGGCAGCGAACGAACCTTCAAACGGGGTCGTCTAGACGTGATCATTACTGGGGCCGCCTGCTGTTGCGCTTCAGACGCACGCCTTGAAAAACTGATCTACGATAGTTGGCCGCACCAATTGATGCCCCGATTCGCTCACTCTTTCCGCGCTCTCGCTTCCCAGAAGCCGTGGCGGAACTTTGGGAACAACCCAATCATTAGCCTGCCAGAGCTCACAACGTTTGGAGAGTGAGAATGGCGACCACATCACCACCACGCGTGCCAGGAGGCAGCGTAAGTGACACTGCAAAGGCCGAAGCTCATCGCGTTCGGAAAACCGCTGACGAGGACTGGAACGACGCCAAGGCTCAGGCTCGCGATGATATTGACGACTTGAAGCGCGGGGCGAGCGAGGAGTTTGGGCACGCCCGAGATGCTGCGGGTAAGTTTGCCGCGGGCCAGAAAGATCAAGCGGCTGATCAGATCGGCGGTCTGGCCTCTGCGTTTGACAGGATGGGCCAAGAACTAAATGAGAGCAAACAGTCCTGGATAGGTCGATACGCAGGCGACATGGCGGGGCATCTCAAAGGAATTGCGCAGCATACGCGTGCGAGCAGTGTCGATGATCTCGTCGGCGATGTGGAGCGCTTCGGCCGCGAGCGCCCGGCAGCTTTCCTCACTGGTGCGGCAATTTTGGGTTTTGCCGCTACGCGCTTCCTATCCGCCTCTGCCGACCGCCGTTCGCGCGGCCAAGGCTCAGGCAACAAAGGCTATTCTTCGGACAGCCATTCGGAGCCACGCGGTGGCGAGCCTTTTGCAGGGAGCAGTGATGCCACTCGATCGGGAAGTCCGGCTCGAACGACCACTTCCAACAGTGAAGGAGGACGGTCATGACCGTGGCAGGCACTTCGAATTCGGACAAGCAGGGATTGCCGGCGCAGCTCAAGGGCTTGGTCGGCGATCTATCCGCCCTGTTCCGCCAGGAAGTTGAACTGGCCAAGACCGAAGCTGGCGAGCGGCTAGAAAGCGCCGTCCACGGAGGTCAGCTGCTGGCCATTGGCGCAATATTGGCAATCGGCGCCCTTGGCGTACTCCTGGCAGCCATTGTCGTCGCCATCGCCGGTGCGCTTGAAAGCATGGGCATGGACGCGGGGCTGGCGAACACGGTCGCCGCGGTCACCGTAGCTATTGTGGTCGGGGGCATTGGGTGGGCGATGATCTCCTCGGGAGTCAAGAAGCTCAAAACCTCAAACTTCAAGATGAACCGTACTGCCCATTCGCTGTCGGAAGACGCAAACGCGGTAAAGGAGAGATTCTGATGGCTGATCAGCAAACCAGCTCTGAAGACCTCGAGCGCGCAATCGAAGCGCGCCGGGTTCGCATCGAGAAGCGGGTCGATGACATTTCGGCTCAATTTTCCCCGGGACAGTTGCTCGACGAAGCGCTCGTCTATGCTAAATCAGGCCCGGGTGCCCAGTTCACCCGGAATCTTGGACGATCTGTGGTCGAGAACCCTCTGCCTATAGCTCTGGCAGCAGCTGGTTTGGGGTGGCTCGCGATCCAGTCCAACCAGCCCCGTCGGCACCATGACAATGGTCATGACGCCGAAGCGATGTATGACCGCTCTGCCCCTGAAGACGAAACCTATCCTGTGGCGGTCATCTCTGGCACACGGATCGAACGGGTCGGTATCAGCGACCATGACGGTAAGCGCCATACCGAGTTCGCCGATTCTGCTGGACGCAAGTTCAAGGCGCTCAGTGACGAGGCGGGGCACCGCGCAGGGCATTTCGCCGATGATACTGGCCGGGTGTTTCGCGGGTTTATCGACGAAACTGGCCATCAGGTCTCCGATTTTCGTGACGAGGCAGGCAACCGAATCCATCAGGCCTCAGGCTGGGCTGCGCACAATTGGCGCAAGGTTGGCGATAATGCATCCGAATTAGGCGCCTCGCTGCGCCACCGCGCAGGCCATTTGGGTGAGGACATCCGTGATGGAGCCGCAGATATGGGAAGCCAAGCCCGGCGCGCCGGGAAGGGTTTGCGCCGGCAGGGAGAAGACGCCGCCCATGCCGCCGACGACTTCCTTCACCAACAACCATTGGTCGGCGGGGCAATAGCTTTTGCCATTGGCGCACTGTTTGGCGGGGCTCTTCCCCACACGCGGCAGGAAGATGAGGTGTTGGGCGAAGCTTCCGATGTGGTGAAGCATCGTGCGGCCCATGAAGCCGACGATCTCTACGATCGCGGTCGCCGTCAAGCTAAACACCTCCACGACGAGGCGCGTTCGGCCGCAGGTGAACTCCACGACAAGGCTGCGGAAGCCGTGCGAACCGGCACCGACCACGCCAAAGAGAAAGCGGGCAACGAGATCCAGCGTTGAGGACGGCGTGCGAGAAACAGGAAAAAATGGAGCGCCGGATCCAGATCCGGCTGACGGCGCCGCTTGGCAGAAAGGGGCCGGCCGTCAAGTAGACTCGCCGGTCGCTTTGCCTAGAGGTGCCTGGAAGGAGATTGCCGGTCGGACGTTCGCGAGCATCGGCAAGGATCGTGTTATGCTGGTCGCCGCTGGAGTGACATTTTATCTCTTGCTGGCGCTCGTTCCTTCGCTGACGGCGTTCGTGGCGATCTACGGTCTGGTCGCTGACCAGACCACGGTAGTGGAGCATCTGGACTTGCTTTCCGGCGTCGTCCCCGGCGGAGGCCTCGAGATCATCGAGGAGCAGTTGCGTCGCCTGGTGAGTGAAGGGGCTGCGTCGCTTAGTTGGACACTGGCAATTTCGCTCGCGATTGCGCTGTGGAGTGCCAGTGCCGGTGTTAAGGCGCTATTTGAAGCGATGAACATCGCCTACAGCGAAGACGAGGACCGCGGATTCATAACGGTCAGCGCCGTGGGCTTGGCGTTTACGCTTGCCATTGCGACTGGCGCTGCATTGGCTCTGGGCGCGGTGGTCGTAATTCCTGCAGCAATGGCGTTGCTGCCGCTTGGCATCGGGTTGAGCTGGTTGGTACAGATTGCAAGCTACATTATCCTTGTGGCTGTGCTGGTGGTGGGCGTTGCGGCGCTGTATCGCTGGGGTCCAGCCAGGAGAAACGCGAAATGGCGTTGGATAACCCCGGGGGCGGCGTTTGCCGTCGCGCTAATCATAGTCGCCTCGATATTGTTCTCTTGGTACGTGAGCAATTTCGGCAACTACAACGCCACCTATGGATCGCTCGGGGCACTGATCGGCTTCCTTACATGGGTCTGGATTTCGGTGACGCTGCTGATACTAGGGGCTGAAATCAATTCTGAGATCGAGCACCAGACCGCGCAGGACACAACGATCGGCCACGACAAGCCGATGGGCGCGCGCGGTGCCTATGTGGCCGATACACTTGGATGATATCCTCGATAAATCTGCGATTACTGCTAAGTTCATCTGGCGGGTTACCCTTCTGACGCCCAATAGCAAAGTTGCGCAGCGGGCGGGCCTATCCCTAGATCGCTAGCTTGTCTCTATGCACGCATGGCGACGCCGAGGCCGGGGCGAGTACGCAATAGCGCAGATGCGCTCCTGATCCGCGTCCTTCCCTCCTGCGTTTTTTACTTGGGAGGGAGGGGCGGATCCGCTGCTTGCGCTGGCGTTACGTTTCGCGTTTGCCCACCAACTGCAAATGAGCAGACCGATGGCCACTGCACTGTAGGACTTTTCCACGAACACGACTTCTGATGGCAGGTCGTCAGCCCCCACACCGCGCGGTGGTCAGGTGTCACGACGATAACAATCTTGGCCATGACTCTTTCACGACGGCCGCAAGCTCGAAGCCGTCGACTTCGCCAGGATATCCCCATCATTGAATGAGCACTGCGCGTCGCCCGCTCATTGCATTCTCGCTGTCGCTCCTTGATGAACCGGCGCTCCATCTGCGCAGCCCATCCACAGCACGGTAATGACCCCGTGTCCCATCTCTCCACGTGTCGAGATGTGTGGATCGAGAATGGTGACGGATTCACCCTTCTGCTCGACTTGGTAGATCAGGTTAAGGACATCGCGCGTATCGAGCCCCAGCCGATCCAGTCTGCCCCGGCTGATGACGAGCAGGCCCAGTGACAGCGGAAAGGCGGCAGGATCGCTGCCGCCTTTCCGCCTTCGTCTTTGAGATCATAGCGCGGCTATGGCCGCAGGACGACTTTGGTCCATTCATTCTGGCGTTCGTGAAAGTTCTTGTAGGCTGTGGGTGCGTCCGCGAGAGGTAACCGGTGGCTGATCAGGAAGGTGGTGTCGATCTTGCCCTTCCTGATCTCCTTCATCAGGTTGTCGGTATAGCGCTGGACGTGGGTCTGGCCGGTTCTGAGCTGCAGCCCTTTCTGCATGAAGGCGCCGAGCGGGAACTTGTCGAGATAGCCGCCATAGACGCCGGGCATTGAGACTCGCCCGCCCTTGCGGCAGGCAAGGATCGCCTCGCGCAGGACGTGCCCGCGATCAAAGACCATGCCGACCTTCTGCTTGACCACATCGAGCACATTGTCTGGCGCGAAGCCGTGCGCTTCCATACCCACTGCGTCGATTACCGCATCTGGTCCGATACCCCCGGTCATCTCCAGCAGCGCCTCGCCAACCTTGGTTTGGGTATAGTCCAGCCCCTCGGCGCCCAGGCCGCGCGCGAGATCCAGCCTATGGGGATAATGGTCGATGGCAATGACCTGCTCGGCGCCCATGGCCAGCGCGCTCTGGATGGCAAAGAGCCCGACCGGGCCGCAGCCCCAGACCGCAACCGTATCTCCGGGCTCAATCTGGGCGTTTTCGGCGGCCATCCAGCCGGTGGGCAGGATGTCGGAAAGAAACAGCACCTGCTCGTCGTCCAGCTCTTCGGGCACAATGATCGGCCCCACATCGGAATAGGGCACGCGCACATATTCGGCCTGTCCGCCAGCATAGCCGCCCGTCAGGTGCGAATAGCCGAACAGCCCGCCAATGGCGTGACCGTATAGCGGTTCGGTGAGGTCCTGGGTTTCGGCTGGATTGGAATTGTCGCAGGCTGAGTACTGCTGCTTTTTGCAAAAGAAGCACTGCCCGCAGGAGATGGTGAACGGGACCACGACCCGCTGCCCCTTCTGCAGCGTGCTCTTGGGGCCGGTCTCGACGACCTCGCCCATGAACTCGTGCCCCAGGATATCGCCCGCCATCATCCCCGGGATGACCGCATCGTAAAGGTGCAGATCCGAGCCGCAGATGGCGGTCGAGGTGACCTTGATGATCGCATCGCGTGGGTTGAGGATTTCCGGATCGGGCACCGTGTCGATCCGCACGTCGTGTTTTCCGTGCCAGGTAAGCGCGCGCATGGTCAGTCTCCGGTTGAGCCGTTCTGGGGAGTGTGGAATTGGGCGGTCGTAACCTCGCCGGTCTCCATCAGCATCTTGAAGCGCTTGAGCTCGTGGCGTCCCTGCACCTTCGGTTCCTTGCGGAACAGCTTGGCCACCAGCCGACCGATTTCGCCCGCGGGCGGCACGTAGCGAATGGTCGCTTCCACGGCAGTTCCCCGTCCTTCGGCGAGGGAGCGGAATTGCACCCGCCCATTGGTTTCGATCTCGGAATCCAGCACCGATCGCCAGGCGATCAGCTCGCTCTCGCGGTCTTCGGTGATCTTGGTGACCAGGTCGACGGTTTGGCCGGCAGGGGCGGAAATCGTCCAGCGCATATGGTCGCCTTCGGGGACCACGGCCTCGACATTTTCCATGAAGCTCGGGAGGTTCTCGAACCTGCGCCAATAGGCGTACAGCTCCTCTCTTGGCCGGTCGATGGTGACCGCTGCCGCCACCACGACGCCATCTTCGGGCGTGGAGACGCGCGAGGCGGAAACCGGCGCATCATCGCGCCGATGGTTTACGCTTTTGCGCCTGCCGGTGCGGGTAACCGCCGTGGCAACCAGAAAGGCTGCGCCGGCAAACAGCAAGGTTGCCGAGAGCGGATGGAGGGGACGGTGTTGGGTCATCAGGGTCTTCCAGGGTTCACTTAGCCTCTGGACCAATGGGATCGGCGACCTCGCGTTCCGGCATGAGGCTTTGCCCCTCTCCCCGGCGGCCCGCGCTGAGGAGCCCGCAGACAGCTGCCCAGAGCCCCCAAATGCGCGATGGCGCCTCGGACCGTTGCGCCCGACCCAGCTCGTGGCGGTCACATAGGTTATCAGTGCGATGGCGGGCGGGCATCTGCGCCTCGCGCCGACATGGGGAGAAGGGAACGGAGCCCGGCAGACGGCTGTTTCGCTGATACAATCAGCCATCGGAGCCAGCCATGCGCCAACCCCATGTCCCGCCGAGCCCGCCGGGCAACGATCCGCACACCTCCAGCGAGGAAACCGATACTGGCAAGGTGCGGAAGAACGACCATCGGGCACCCCGCAAGGCGCGGGAGCTGCGCGATGACAAAGTGGTGAATTCCTACAGCCACCGTGACGGCAAGCTCGAGCCCAAGGAGCACTAGCGCCGATCCGGTATCCTCCCGGACATTTTCAGGGCGCTCCACGCGGACCCTTGAAAGGTCGCGGCGTAGGGCGCCCTTATCGTTTAGCCGGGCTACCGGCGGAGAACGATAACCTAGGACAGGCCCTGTCCCACCGCTGCAGACAATTTTTCCCATGTGTCGCAGTCGATTGCGCCGCGAGCGCGCCTAAACCCGGAAGCCGCGCAGGAACTGGCGGAGAACAAAATCGCTTCCGGTCCCAAGGCCCGACGCGATGGTCGGGGCCGAAAACCCAACACGATCAGGCAGGTTCATCATGTTCTACACAGACAACAAGCTCCAGTACCCGGTGCGGGTCGAGC
>NZ_RZMX01000053.1:732-8033 GCF_003992665.1 Pelagibacterium montanilacus | reverse complement strand
GCATGCAGGAGGAGGCGTCCCGGGACACGATCGGTGGCTCGGTACTCAACGGGATGAATCTGCGCCATATCCTCTCCACAGGCCTCGCCGCACTCCCCGAGAACGCCAACGGCGTGCCGTTCGACGCGTCCCACGTCTATGCGACGGGCAATATCGGCGCTGACATGAGCGCCAATGTCACCGCCGAATCCGGCGGGCGCGTGCTGGCGGTCCGGCTCTACAACATGACCGACGACCCCGGCATGAAGGACATGCTGGCCTATTTGATCGCGCGTGACACCATGCACCAGAACCAGTGGCTGGCCGTGATCGAGGAGTTGGGCGGCAACCAGGAGGTGTTTCCCATTCCCAACAGCTTCCCGCAGGACGAGGAAGCACGCGAGTTCTCCTATAGCTACATGGGCTTTCAGGCCGATGGTAGCCAGCCGGCGCAGGGCCGCTGGTCCGAGGGCAGCTCGATCGACGGCAACGATACCTTCACCAGCCAGCCCATGCAGCCGATGGGTGAAGAACCGAACCTGGGCCGGGCGCGCGAGAAATCCGGCGCCCAAGCCGAACAGATGTAGGGGGCAAGGCCATGCTTCGCCGTCATCTGATTGCCGGCGCAGGCGCCGCAGCACTTGGCGGGACATTGTCCCGCCAGGGCTCGGCCGCGCCTTCGCTAACGCTCACGACCCTCACCTATGTGTGCAATCTGCGCGACCATTGCTCTGACCAGGACATCGCCGGGCTCGCACCCCAAAAGGCGCTGGAGGTCAAGGTCGATTATAGCCGAGCCTATGATCCGGGCTCGGTGGCGGTGCTGCGCGGCGGCAAGGTGCTGGGCTATCTCCCGCGTCAGACCGGCCAGCATATCGCCGCGCAGATCTCCGCCGGCTTTCTGGTCAAGGCGCGGGTGGAAGCCGCCCGTGGCGGGCACGCCCCGAACCTCTCCATCATCCTCGAAACCCATCTGGGAGATACCGCATGATCCCGCTTCGCGTTCACGCCATCATCGATTACCTCGTGGGGCTCCTGCTTTTGGTTGCCCCCTACCTCTTCGGCTTTGCCACCGGCGAGATCGAGCAGGTGCTGCCCCAGGTGCTGGGCGTCCTGACCCTTGTGATGAGCCTGATCACCCGGTACGACCTGAGCATCGCCAAGATCATCCCCGTCCCGATCCACCTGGGCGTAGATGCTGTGGCGGGCGTGCTGCTCGCGGCCTCGCCCTGGCTCTTTGGTTTTGCCGACGTGATCTGGTGGCCCCACGTGCTGGTGGGCGTGGTCGAGATCCTTGTCGTCGTGCTGACCCGGCGACACCCCAGCCCCGTTTGAGCAGGAGAGCTTGCCATGAGCCCCATGCGCGAAACCCGCCTATGGCAACAGCGCAACTCCGCTGGGCCCGCAGGCCAGCATCCAAGTCGGAAGCTGTCGGTAAAGCAAGGTGCGCTCGTTGAGGACGCCCCTGGATTGCCGTAGGTCAGGATGGCCGCCACGCATTCCTGGCACTGCCAGGCTCGAATCAACCGGTCGGGCGCGGCAAGCTGATGCTCGTACCGAGACGCGTTTCCCGATAGCTACTCCGCCGCCGCGTCAGGCAGTACTAAAGAGCATATCGCGCATTAGCCACGTAAGCCGGTCGAAATCGGGGGAGGTGCGCGTTTTGTAAGCAATCGGGTCGTCCCGTCCGCTCCGGCGTCCGCTGGTTGGGACACGCGCCGGAACGATCCCCCAGTCCAACGCTTATGTACTGCTATTGCCGGCAGTGAGAGGACTTGCATGGATTCCGACCTCGAAGGCCGTCTGGCTTCCTTGATACGCGCCCCCGAATTTCCCTGCGTGGGTGCGAAATCGGCTCTGGGTAATGATCGCCTCACCACGTATCTGGCCCGCAGTATCGACAGCGCATGGGACGATGTCGCGGTCCAGGATCAACTGATGCAGTTCGCCTGGGCCTACAAGCGGGCCCCCCTCCTGTTTACCAGCTTTGCCGTAGTCTTTTCAGGCCCGGCGGCGCTCACTGAGGCCGAGTTCGAAGAGCACCTCTGGCAGCGCATTCAATCTTTGACCGACAAGGACGACTGGCGGGGGCAAAAGCCCGATCCGCGCGTCAGCGCTGACCCAGGCGACCCGCATTTTTCTCTAAGTTTCGGCGGCGAGGCGTTTTTCGTAGTGGGGCTGCACCCGCAGGCGAGCCGGCCGGCGCGCCGATTCGACTTTCCTGTCATGGTGTTCAATCTACACGACCAGTTCGAGGCGTTGCGCCAGCAGAACCGGTACGACAAGCTGCGCACTGCCATCCTCGAGCGCGACATGCGGCTCGCGGGCAGTGTAAACCCGATGCTGGCGCGCCACGGGAGCATTTCCGAAGCCCGTCAGTATAGCGGCCGAGCAGTGCCGGAGGATTGGTCCTGCCCTTACCATCGCGGCCCTACGGGCCCTATCGACCGGGAGACCCCGGCCAAAGGCGCGCCATGAGCGCATTCGAAGTGATTCCCCCACGCTCCGGCGTCGCCTTCGAACTGGGCAAAGGACAGACCCTCTCGGTGATCGATCCCGAAGGGGGGCAGGTTGCCGATCTTCTGGCGATCTCGCGCGCCGACACGCGCGAAATGATCTCGTCTGGCCGAACTCTCGACTACGCCGAGACTATCTACCTGACGACTGGCAATCGCCTCTATTCTAATCGATCCAACGTGATGCTCGACATTGTCGCCGATAGCGTAGGCCGGCACGACTTCCTACTCACACCGTGCAGCGAAGCGACCTTCCGCCTGTGCTATGACCACGAGCCGCCGCATCCTGGGTGCCACGGCAATTTGCACAAGGCCCTCATGCCTTATGGGATCGGCGAGGACGCCATTCCCATTGCGTTTAACTGCTTCATGAACGTGCCGATCGAGGGCGCAAGTGGCAAGTTCAAGGTACTGCCGCCCCTCAGCAAACCCGGCGATTCCATCCACTTCAAAGCTGCAATGGACCTGATCATCGGGCTGACCGCCTGTTCGGCCCCGGCCAGCAATGGCGGCAGCTTCAAGCCGATCCACTACCTGATCGACTGAATCTCTGCCCGACGCGGCGGGGCATATCTAAAGCCCTATGTATTGCGCCGAGTGTTCTAGGTCGACCTTTGACCATTGGAGGCTTTGGATTCCGCCCCGCCGGGCTCCGGTAAGGGCGGGAAGCCGAAGATCGTTATACCTGCAAGGAATACTGCGAGCTGGCTGCTATTGGTCAGCTGCCACGTCCAGCGTCTGCTGTACGCCCGCAGTTCGGCCGTCCAAACTAGAAACGGAGATTCCTGGAAGCCGCCGTACGAATATCAACCAACTACGCGCAGTTTCGCATTATCGGCCCCCAAGACAGCGGCGCACAGAGGTTCGGGTCGGTGCACTGCATAACCCTGAGCATAGTTCACGCCTAGCCTTTGCAATACCGGCGTCAACTCCGCGAACTCCACCGACTCCGCGACAGTTTGTATGCCCATGCTCGTTGCGAGCTTCACCACAGATTCGACGATGATGGCGCTAGCAGGATTGGAGCTGACCGATTTCACGAACTCGCCATCAATCTTAACGAAATGGACAGGTAGTTGCTGCAAATAGGCGAACGACGCCATGCCGCTTCCGAAGTCGTCAAGCGCAAAACGAATGCCCAGGTCGGCTAGTTTTCGCATAGCTGCGGCACTGCGACCTATATTGGAAATGGCTTGCGTCTCTGTCACTTCGAAACAGATATGCGCAGTCAAGAATTGCGGCTTCTCCTCAAGGAGCTGAACTACGTACGCGAAAAAACTGTCCGAACTTAATGTAACAGCCGACAAGTTTATGAAATAGCATGTCCCGGGATGGATAATATTGGAATCTAGATGCGCAATAGCCTTGGATATAATGTGTCTGTCCAACTCTTCAATCAGGCCAAATCGTTCTGCCGCAGGGATAAAGCCAGCTGGACTAATAAGCCTGCCGCTTACATCCCGTAACCGGGCGAGC
This sequence comes from Pelagibacterium montanilacus, assembly GCF_003992665.1. Taxonomy (GTDB): domain Bacteria; phylum Pseudomonadota; class Alphaproteobacteria; order Rhizobiales; family Devosiaceae; genus Pelagibacterium; species Pelagibacterium montanilacus. The sequence goes on along the minus strand of NZ_RZMX01000053.1, from coordinate 4,062 downwards.
ACTTCGACAAACTTAGAGGCGTCAGACCTGTAAGATTGTAGATTCTGTATCTGTTGGCCGAAGAGTTCGATACGATTCTCGCGAACAGCCTGCTGCAAGCGGGTGACGTTGTCCATGTCGCATCGCTGTCGCCCGACTTCCGCATCAGACGCAAGCGCGACCTTTGTCCGATCACGTCCTGCCTCTTTAGCGAGGAAGCAAGCCGCGTCTGCATGGCCCAGAGCCATCTCAAACGTAGCACCCTCGGGGACCGAAAAGATGGCAACGCCAATGCTCAGCGACACGCTGTACCGCTGCTCTCCCCAGACGAAGCTTATACCCTTGACCGCAGCGCGCAGCCTGTCCGCGAGCGCCGTCGCCGCCGCGACGTCGCAATTGGACTGGACCACGGCGAACTCGTCGCCTCCCAGCCTGGCGATGATCATGTCCTCGCCTGCAAAAGCATCGAGTTGGAGAGTGACCTCTTTAAGAAGGCTGTCCCCGGCCGCATGACCGCAACGGTCATTGACGATTTTGAAATGATCGATATCCAAATAGAGCAAGGCGTGAGGACCCTCGCTTACGATATCTTCAGTCAGTCGCGAGAATTCCCGTCGATTTATCAGCCCGGTAAGTGAGTCATGCGCCGCTTGATGCGCTACCTCCTGAGCCAAGGTATACGCTTCCGTGACATCGTTGCCCTGCACGAAGATGCCCGTCACATTCTGAGTTTCGTCTACGATTGGCTGGTATATTAGGTCTATATATTTGAGTTCGAGTGCTCCCCCTGCCACGCGCTGCAGTTCAATAGGCATCGCTCGGCCGATAAAGGGTTTGCCCGTCTTGTAGACTTGGTCAAGCTTTTCCAAGAATCCCTGTTCCACGACCTCGGGAAGAACATCTGCAAGGGGATGTCCGATGATCTCTCGATGCCCAACGAGTTGGTAATAGGCGGCATTTGCCAGCTCGAATGAATGGCGTGGTCCTTCTAGGACACATATGAAGCCAGGCGCTTGGTGAAACAAATGTTGCAGCCGCTTCCGTTCCACGTCTAGCACTGTCACCAACTGGCGCGCCGTCGGCTGGGCCAACTCGGGGATGCCAAGATTGGGCGCCCCGCACACACTTTCGGTCCCGGTCATACCTTCAAGGTCCGGTATCTCCAGGGGACAGTGCAAAATGCTGACCAACTCTCCAGTTTCTGAAAAAAGTGGGACATTGGAAACGGTCCATCTTTTGGAATCCAGTTGGGAACCGTCGGGCGATGCTACTGCATATTCGATGTCGGCAAGGTGGTCGGTTTTTTGAGTTCTCAGAACACGCTGGAATGAATTCTGCAGGATTGCCGCTTGCGTATTTCCTGAACCGGGAAATGCCTCAAACAGGTTGCGGCCTATCAGGGTGGTCCGATCATGCCTGGCCGCATGCTCATAAGCCTGATTGCAAGCCGTTATGACCAAGTTGCGATCGAGAAGCATGGCTGGGGCTGGCCAGAGATCGAACGCCATCTCAAATTTCGCTAGCTCGGTGGACATCTCAACCCCCATTCCGTTCCCTATCGCTAAATCAAGCCGGTAAATATTTTGGCTGCAACAGGCAGGAGCACATATGGTGAAAGACTTCTTCAATAACGCTCCACATCTTTGGGAGTGCTACGTTTGTTCCGTCCCGTTGTCCTCTTCAGCGGCCAGAATTCTGTCCAGCAGTGTCAGCTTCTTTCGAGCAGAGTCAGACGTCGAGCGATTGGGGAGCCTTGGCGACTTGCGCTGGGTGATCACTGTGCGCAGTGGGCTTAGGTTTCAGATGTCCTCTGTGGTTCATTCGCTCAGCCGGTCCATCGATGTTGGCGCCGACCGCATTGTCCTCTCCAAGCCGTCACGCCGGCGGAAAATTTCAGATACAAACTCCGCGATGGCGGCATTGTAGAGCTCAGGGCGCTCCATAAAGCCCATGTGATTGACACCTTCGATCAACAAGAGCCGGGCGTGTGGGTTGCTCGCGGCAAGGGCTTTACTCGCCTCGGGCTTGGTCACAATGTCCATCGTTCCGCCGATTACAAGAATGGGGATCGATAGTTCGGCCAGCGCGCCTGTGGCATCCCAATTAAACATGGCCAAGTTGCCTTGAGCCACATTTCCCGGCGAATTGCGGGTAGTAAGGAGCGAGACATGTTCGAGCTGGCTGCGCGTTACATATTTTCCAAACCCGAATCGGTTTGCGACATGTGTCCACCCACTGAGATAGCTCTGCCAAGCTACTACCCATATGAGCGGCTGCAGCGCCTTGGTCAGATGCATCGCGGGTTCGAGGATCGGCTTTTGTAGAGCCTGCATCAGCCTGCTGAAAATTATTGTTTTTAAAGGGTTAGTGTAGGTGGTGTTGAGCAAGACGATCCCCGCCACTTCTCTGGTGAACAGTTCCGGATGCTCTTGGGCCAGGGTCTGAATGGTCATGCCGCCAATGCTGTGCCCCACCAGCACTACAGGCTCTCCCGATGATCGTTTCCCAATCAGGCGTCGTAACTCTTCAGCAAAGCCGCTGAGCGAGATCGGATTGACCGATTTCGAGCGTCCCATGCCCGGCAGGTCCCAGGTGATCAGCTTGAAGTCTTGCGATAGGTCGTGCTTGGCGTAGTACCAGGCTGTACTGTCCAGCGACCAGCCATGTGTGAGCACAATAGCGGGTCCTTGCTCCCCATGCTCCTCAACGTACGGCCGTTCGCCAGACTTTGATCGGCCTTTGCCATCCGCCCGTTCGGAATGAGTTTTCCGACTGTCCGGCTTGGCAAGTACGAGAGGAATAAGAAATCGACCCAGCAGCGACCACGCCAAAAAGCCCAACCCGAGCGCAAGTAGCCAGCCGTCGCGCACACGGAGCAAATCGCCTTCGGTTGTGACCACCGATTCCCCTTGCCACCAAAGCCAGAGGAGGTAGGCAGAGGCCCCGAGTACGGCCAAAGAGATCAGAATTCCAAAAAAGCGCAGTATTGACAGCAGCGGCACGTGACGCCTCGGATTTGTGGTTCGTACCAGAAGCTCGCCATGTGGCTAGGGTTCCAAGCTGCACTATCTGCCGTGGCACGGTGCAACATGGATCATCGGCGCGAAGAGCAATTCACGCGCCGCAAGGCTCTTGCCGGATGGTGTCCCTACAGGTGGCCAGCAGTTAGACGTGGCTATCTAGCGAAAACTCCACCTGAAATCGGGCACCGTTGCTGACCGAAGGGTGAGCGATCATTTGATCGTCTCGACTCAGCGGACGAAATGCTACACGCCATGTCGCAGACGTCGATGCAGGTAATTCTCATCGAACCCCGCCATCTGGACGAGTTTGGCCGGGTCGGCAATGTGC
>NZ_RZMX01000053.1:0-682 GCF_003992665.1 Pelagibacterium montanilacus | reverse complement strand
TTTAGGCCCAAGGCTAGCCTGTCACAAATAGTCGCCGTCAACCCAGATGTTACGCCCTACGCCTGGGCGGAGTTACGTCACCTGAGGGTATACCCCAATGTGAGTGCTATTGCTCGGCGACAGCGTAGGGCGTCTGCTATGCGCCCCCAAATCGGCCGTTTAGCGGAACTTGGCCGCCGCATGAAAGCCGACCTTCCCGAGAGCTACAGATCGACATGGTTGCCCGTATTGCTCCTTAAGTGTATGCACATAGCCTTGGACTTGGCGCAGATAGCTGTCCCACTCCGCGATGATTGGCTACGTGTCGTCAGCCTTCCCGTCACGGATAGCCACCTTGCACTACGCCCCTTCTCGCAGACGCCGATGCAGGTAATTCTCATCGAACCCCGCCATCTGGACGAGTTTGGCCGGGTCGGCAATGTGCAGGCTACCCCTCTGCAATGTCATGGCGCCCTCGATCCGAAGCGTCTTGAGAACCCTGTTGACGTGGACCGGCGTCATGCCGAGCGAATCCGCGACGAGAACTTGCGAGAGCGGGAGCCTGAGGTCGGGCTCCAAGTTCAGCCCGACGTTGCGAGCGCGCAGGTAGAGCTCGCACATCAGATGGGCAACGCGCTCAATGCTGGTGCGCCGACCCATGCTTGTTATCCAGGCCCGCATGGTGCCCTCATCGACCAGTTGG
>NZ_RZMX01000052.1:12463-19812 GCF_003992665.1 Pelagibacterium montanilacus | reverse complement strand
CTTGATGATGTGGACGCCCCCGGCCAGCGCAGTGCCGGTTAAGGTGCTGTGGAAGTGAAAGCAAGAGAAGGAGCGTTTACAATGAATATCAATACAATCGGACTGGATCTGGCCAAGAGCGTTTTCCAGGCACATGGCGTGGATGACACCGGGAAGACAGTGCTGGTGAAGAAGCTGCATCGCAAACAGATGCTGCCATTCTTTTCGAAACTGGCACCCTGCCTGATCGGGGTTGAAGCCTGCGCTACGGCGCATCACTGGGCGCGTACGCTGATCGCCATGGGCCATGACGTCAGGATCATGCCGCCGTCTTATGTAAAAGGATACGTCAAGCGCGGCAAAAGTGATGCGCTGGACGCAGAAGCGATCTGCGAAGCCGTGCAACGTCCCACGATGCGGTTCGTGCCCGTCAAGACGGTTGAGCAGCAGGGCATCCTGATGGCGCATCGGGCGCGATCTCTCCTGGTGCGCCAGCGCACCATGGCAGCGAATGCACTGCGCGCTCACCTGGCCGAATTCGGCTTCGTCGCAAATCCCGGCATCGCCAATCTGGCGAAGCTGGCCGATAGGGCCTTTGCTGATGAAGCCCTTCCTACTTACGCTCATCGAGCGCTTGAGATATTGATCCGACGGATCACCGAGTTAACCGAGGAGGTCGGCGAACTCGATCAGGAATTACGCATCTGGCATGCCGAGAACGAGGCCAGTCGAAGGCTCGCGGCTATCCCGGGTGTCGGGGTGATCACAGCGACAGCCATCGCGGCAACAGTGACAGACCCCGATCAGTTCCAATCAGGCAGGCAATTCGCCGCCTGGCTTGGGCTGACGCCGCAGCAGCAGTCGACCGGAGGCAAAACACGTCTCGGTGGTATATCCAAACAGGGCGACAGGTATTTGCGGCGCCTGCTCGTCGTTGGCGCAACGGCCGTCATGCGACACGCCAAGCGTAACCCGACGCCGATAACAGACTGGGTGAATGGGTTGCTGGAGAAGAAGCCGTTCCGGCTCGCCTCGGTCGCCCTCGCTAACAAGCTCGCCCGCATCGCCTGGGTAGTACTAACCCGCGGAGAGACATATAGACCCTATGGGCGGCCTGCCTGACCGCGCGCAGCCCGAACCAAATTGGCAATGGCAGTCGATGATGCGTAACGATCGAGCCAATGGAGAGGCAAACCCGTCTGATTCAATGCGCCACTCGTGCGCGCCAGCTTGATCAGGGACCTCACCGGCGGATTTCCATCAGGGCCAGCAGCGAATATCACGCCGCACAAACAGGCCGGACATATGAAAGCAACCGATCACCGCAACATGACAAAACCAGCTCTTGCCATAGGGGGCGTCCACATATGAATCACTCATCACCCAGTTTGGGAATCCCCTTTGTCCACACGACCTAGGAAAGCCATCATATTCAGAAAGGACAGAATGATGATCAATCAAGCGCCTCCCAGACTCCCGATCCCGAGCCGCATCAAGCTACAGGAAAGAATTTATGGATTTGCTAGTATATCGCTCTTTCTAGCGGTATTTTCCTTTTTTCTTGGTGCTGGCGAGGGCGTATTTGGCTTCTGCTTGCTTTCCGCGTGCGGCTTTATTGTAGGCAGCAAGATAAAGACGCACCGGGACGCCCGAGGGCAAATCAAGATCTACTAAATGCGTTTAGTCGGCCCGCGAGGGCCGACTATCCCCCTCGCTTCGAAAGGCCAAGACTATGCATGCTCAGCAATACCCATACGGATCGGCGCGCTTTGCGCAGCCGCTGGAAGTGCGCCGCGCCTTTCGCGCCATCGGCGGTGTGCCCTTCGGTTTTCATGGCGGGCGCAAGCTATACCATTCCAAGCAGGCTGGCATGCTGCTGATCGGCGGTGCGGGTTCGGGGAAGTTCACCTCCGTTCTTTCGCACATCATGGTCGCGCCTAGACGTTCGGGCGAGCCGCCGCGCTATGCGATCTTTGATCCCAAGCGCGAGCTGCGCGCCGTGCTGGAGCCCTATCTCGCGCACATCAAGGCGCGAGTTTACGAGATCAATCCATATTTCACGCACGGTGTCACGGGGCACCGGCTCTCCATCCTTAGCCATCTGACGCCGGACTCGCCGCGCCTAGTCGGCGATAGTCGCCGTGTGGCCAGAACGCTCCTGCCGGATAGTGCCGGTGGGGATTCCCACTTCTTCGATCAGAAGGCGCAGAACTGGCTCGATCCGCTGATGCGCGGTCTCGTGCATCTGGACGGCGGCGTCTCGCCAACCTCGCTCTATGATCTGGTCGGCATGATCCGTTCCGATCCTGACGCCTGGATCGATACGGCGGGCATGATGGCCGGGCTCGGTGAGCCTGACCTGAAGATCGCCTTCGCCGAGATGATTGAGATGGCGGAGGACAGCCGCCGCACCTTTGACTCTGTCATGGGCGGCATGACCAACGCGCTGGCGATCATGAATGACCCCAGCCTGCAATCAGCCTTTGTCGCCACGCGCGGAGCCGACTTCACGCTGGATGTGCTCTGCGAGAAATCGGCTGACCCGGTGTTCGTGTTTTTCGTCATGCCGCCGGAGATGATGCAGCAGAATGCTGCGCTCATCCGGCAGTTTTTCTCGACGCTGCGCACGCTCAAGCAGGCAAGGCCGGATGCCCCAACGCTCAACCTTGTGATTGATGAAGCCGCACAGCTTGGGCGGTTTCCCGAGATATCCGAGTTCTACTCCATCGGTCGCGGGTTCGGTCTCTGCCCGGCTTGCGTCTATCAAGACCTCGGCCAGATCAGGAACAACCTCGGCCCGACCGGCGCCATGACGCTCTCGGCCAGTGCCGATCTCGAGGTCTATCTCGGCGGCGGAGTTTCCGATCTGGAAACCGCGCGGCACCTGAGTGCCAAGCTGGGCAACCAGACGCTGGAGCTGGAAGATCACCTGACGCAAGAGCGCGCGAGGCCATGCATGATGCGCTGTTCGGCAACGCCAACGCCTCGCGCACGGGGCTCTCGCTGAAAGCGCTGGATTATGAGCGCTCACATAAGCGCAAGCAGGCGCGCGCGCTTCGCACGCCAGAGGAAATCCTGACCATGCCGCACAATCAGGCGCTGGTCATGGCCTCGGGATACGGCATCCCGCCATTCCTGGCCGAGAAGGTCCCGTACTGCGCGCTCAGATCCTATCGGGGGCTCTTCGCACCCAACCCGTATTTCGACCGCGACCTGTCCAAGGTCCTAGTCCCCGCCTGGGTGGGGCGGGAGCCGCAGCTTGCGGGTGATCACCGAGCCGGTCCCATCAAGCCATGCCCATCTGCCGCAATACCAGAATGGCCAGTGGAGCTACATCCAGTGGCATCGCCCCCGGACCTAATCAGAAACAGGACTCTGCGTGGTGGACAGTAAACATAGAACGCTTCGCGAGACTATAATTTGCGACGATTTTACAACCTGTGCTAGAATTGCTTTAGAAGACAATTTTCGGCCGAAACGCGAAGTAGTTGATGCGGCGTCAGAAAGGAAAGATGACTTCCCGCATGAAGCGGGAGAGACCGACAGCAAGCCCAGGATAGTTGGGGGAAAGGGGGACTTTGCCATGCATGACCAACGAAACTCCACGAGGGGAGAGCTCGGCGATCAGTTCGATCTTGCGGTCGCAGCCAAGCCCCCGCCATCAATCGAAATCGACACAGCCAAGTACCAGAAATATCTGGACGATCCCACGCTCAGCGACGAGCAGAGGGAAGAGATCATTCAAGCCCTGTGGTCCATCATCACAGTATCTGTTGATCTTGGCTTCGGTGTCCACCCGGCGCAACAGGTGCAGGATGCTGATTCACAGCAGCGGTCCGAATTTGAACTTGAAGCACAAGAGGAAATGGATTCTAATGTATTGAAATAATACAGAATATAAATATAGTAAATATTATTACTGCTCAGGATTTCAGGTTAGCGCGGATAGGAGATTGCCAGTATGGAGGAGAAAAGGAAACTCGGACCCGGAACCAAGGCAATCATATATTGCCGCGTTTCTGATACCAAGCAGACCACGCGCGGCGACGGCCTCAATTCGCAGGAAACCCGTTGCCGCGAGTTTGCCAAGTACAAGGGCTATGAAGTCGCCGCCGTATTCAAAGACGATATGTCCGGGCGGTTTCATGCCCGTCCGGGGATGAAAGAGGCGCTGTCCTTCCTGCGAAGACACCGGAAGTCGCCGCATGTTTTGATCATCGATGATATTACGCGGCTCGCCCGCGGCCTCGATGCTCACATCAAGTTGCGCGCCGACATCAATGGCGCGGGCGGTATTCTCGAAAGCCCGTCGATAGAATTTGGAGAGGACTCGGATTCGATCCTGGGGGAGAACCTGCTTGCCTCGGTCTCGCAGCATCAGCGCCAGAAAAATGGCGAGCAAACGAAGAACCGGATGCGCGCCCGCATTCAGAACGGATATTGGCCCTTTCTCGCCCCGATAGGGTATCGCCATGCCCGATCCAATGGCGGCCATGGCAGAGTGTTGGTCCGCGACGAGCCGTATGCCTCGATCCTGCAAGAAGCCCTCGAAGGCTACGCGTTGGGCCGCTTTCAGACGCAAGTTGAAGTGAAGCGATTTCTGGAGAGCCAACCCGCCTTTCCAAAAGACCTGAACGGGGTGGAGGTTCGCAACCAGCGCGTCTTCGAGCTTCTGACGCGCACGCTTTATGCTGGCTATGTCGAGCATGCGGATTGGGGCGTGAGCCTTCGCAAAGGTCATCACGAAGCGCTGATCGATTATACGACGTTTCAGCGCATTCAGGAACGTCTGACCTCCACGGCGAAAGCGCCTGCGCGAAAAGACATCAGCGCCGATTTCCCGCTGCGCGAATTCATCCAGTGCAGCGATTGCGGCACCATGCTGACCGCCTGCTGGTCTGCCAGCAGCACAGGGGAGAAATACCCCTACTATCTCTGCAAGACGAAAGGGTGTGAGAGCTATTGCAAATCGATCAAGCGCGATCAGCTCGAAGAGGACTTCCTCAGGCTGCTGCAATCGCTGGAGCCGTCCAAGGGGCTCTTCCAGGTCGCCAGGGCGATGTTTCGCGACATTTGGGATTCGCGGTTGGCTGCTGCCGCAGAGACCTGGACGGCGCTCAAGAAAGAAGTCCAGAAGATCGAGCGTCAGATCGAGACCATTGCTCGACCGGATTGTCGAATCGAGTTCAGGCAGCGTAGTGGCGGCCTATGAGAAGCGCATCGCCAAACTGGAATCCGAGAAGGTTATCGCAGAGGAGCGGGCCGCGAAAACGGGCAAGCCGGTGCATACCTAGAGGAGTCGTTCGAACGCGCCCTCAAGTTCCTGTCAAGCCCTTGTAATATCTGGAAAAACGACTCTGTTGCATGGCAAAAAGCCGTGCTCAGATTGGCATTTGCGGAGCCCGTCCGCTACTGCCGAAGTGAGGGTGTTCGAACGCCCAAAATATCCTTTCCCTTCAAGGTGTTGGGGAATATTTCAACCGCGAAAAACAAAATGGCGCACCCGACACGATTCGAACGTGTGACCTCTGCCTTCGGAGGGCAGTAATGTCAAGAACCCGCACCATCCCGCAGGTTCACACAGAACCTCCAATCTCTTATTTTCATTGTAATTTTTTTCGATTCCGCTTCCCTACTCACCCTGACCTCTATTGCTCGTTCCCATTTTGGTGATTACTGGGTGATTGCTATCAACGCAATCGGAAGCCCCTCATGCCCAACGCCAAGATCACCAAGACACTCGTCGACAAGTCCGCACCGGCGGAGCGCGACCAGCATTTCTGGGACACGGAAGCAAAGGGGTTTGGGCTCAAGATCACTCCAACAGGCAGCAAGGTTTACGTCTACCAGTACCGTTATCCCCCCCGGCGCGGAGGCAAGACAATGCGCGTGACGATCGGGAAGCACGGTTCCCCTTGGACCCCCGATGGAGCCAGAGTACGCGCTCGTGAACTGGCCTCCTTGGTTGCCAATGGCCAGAATCCTCGTGCCCTGGAACTCGCCGGCGATGCCGCGATGACCGTAGCGCAGTTGTGCGATGACTACCTTCTCAAGGGCACAGGCACAAAGAAGGCCAGCACATTGGCCACGGACAAAGGACGCATCGAAGCCCACATCAAGCCACTGCTCGGCACAATGCGAATTAATGAGGTGACCAGGGCCGACATCAGCGCGTTTCAGTCGGATGTCGCAGCCGGGAAAACTAAGAAGGACACCAAGACCAAAGCTCGAGGCAGGGCGATCGTGACCGGGGGGAAGGGAACAGCTGCGCGCACATTGGGACTGCTCGGGGGCATCTTCTCATACGCGGTGGATGCTGGATTGCTCGAGACCAATCCGGCACGCGGGGTGAAGCGCTATCCGGACAAGCGCAACGAACGCTATCTCAATGCCCATGAACTCAAGACATTGGGTGAAATGCTCGACGCTCCGGAGAACAAGGCGGTGTATCCCACTGCCATCACGATCATCCGACTGCTTGCGCTCACCGGAGCCCGGCGGGGCGAAATCCAAAACCTCAAGTGGTCCGAGGTCGACCTGGAACGCTCAGCTCTACGCTTGGACGATTCCAAGACAGGGCAGAAGATCGTGAGACTGAATGCCCCTGCCCTCGATGTGCTCAAGAACCTTATCGGAGGCGACGCTAAGCCCCAGGGCTATGTCTTCCCCAACTCCGAGGGCACAGGACCGTATGAAGGCACCTCCAAGGTATGGAGCCGTCTGAGGAAGGATACTGCCCTAGGCGACGTTCGTCTGCACGATCTGCGCCATACCTTTGCGAGCCTGGCCATTGCTCAGGGCATGCCCCTCGCCGTTATCGGGAAGCTCCTGGGGCACGCGAATGCAAGCACAACGCAGCGTTACGCTCATCTCGCGGACGATCCGGTTACCGCTGCAAGCGACCAGCTGGGTGCGACGCTTGCGGGAATTTTCTCGGTGGCACGCGACCCAGACGACGGGACGTGATCGCGCGGACATCCTCTGCTGGCTTGACAGCATGAGCCGCAAGCGCGCCATACGCTATGATGAAAAGCGATACAGGGATCGCTGGTACGTCGAGGCGATGTTCTGCCGCCTTCAAGGGTTTGCGTGGCGTCGCAACCGAGACGACAAATTCGCGCATACTTACCTATCACCGTCATGCTCGCAGCAGCTGTCGCGCATTGGCTATGATTGAGTTTCGATCCGAGAGGATGTAGGTTGAATATGCGAAAAACGCATTAATAGCCCCGGGTTTCGTGGACATCCTCGGGTTACATATCCTGCTGCCGTTCGAACTCTACGGGTGACAGCATCCCGTTCCTTACGTGCTTGCGCTTCGGGTTGTAGAACATCTCAATGTAGTCGAACACGTCCTGCCTTGCCTCCTC
>NZ_RZMX01000052.1:809-12413 GCF_003992665.1 Pelagibacterium montanilacus | reverse complement strand
TGGCAGTTGCCGCGACGGCTCATCGAGTGCTCAAGATTGTGGTGCTTCAGGAACGCCGCCCAGCATCCAACTGCTTTGCCACGGGTGCCCTAGCGCCAAGAGGATCGGATTGTTCATGGGTGTAGTTTTTGGGTGGACGGTTCGCGGACTACGCCGGACCTATCGATACCTATTTGAGAATCGTGATTTTCGGTCTGAGTCCGAACCATCTAAGGTCGGTGCAGAACAGGGACCTGCCGCGCTCGCTCCTGAGGCCGATGCTGAACAAGGGTTTGGCGCGTTGCATCCTCAGGCCAACGCTCCAAGCAACGAGGATCGGTTCGAGGACATTTGGCTACACGTCCAGAGAGATCTAACTGAATTTCAGAACATCGCTCATACCATAACTCCCAACATTCACCTCCATTACAAGCTTCGCCAAGCAGTCTCCGCACCTGGCGTCAATCGAAGCCAAACACTGACGCGTTTGATCGATCGAATTCCTCTCGGAGCACGGCATATGATCGCGCTTCCTCTGCTGGGAACTGCGGGAGGATCTGAGAAGGTGAGCCTGAACCTGATACGGGCGCTCCGAGCCCACTATCAGGAACGTGAAGTCCTTGTCTTTGCTCCTGACGCCATATTCAACCTCAGTGAGAGAGACTACTCGCGATATCAGGTGCCGATCGTGTCCATCAACGAGATAGACGCTGAATTGAGCGTTGAGGACAGGGTTGATTTGTTCGACAGAATATTGATCGAATCGCAGTTAAAGACCGTACATACTGTCAATTCGGACATTGCTTGGCTGGCATTTGTTGACAGGGCGAAGCATTACCGCCAAGACACGGAGCTGTTCGGCAGTGCATACAGCGACATCAGAGTGGATACGATGCCTGTTGGCGCTTTTTGGCGCTATGTACCACAAACAATTGACCATCTTTCAGGTATCATCGTGGATAATGGGTCTGTCGTTCGGAAGGCTGCAGACCATTTCAATCTTGCCGCCTCACAACGCGAAAAATTCCACATCCTACACACGCCAATCGAGCCCATTGCACATCAGCATGAAGGCGGGGGAAAGGGTGCTCTGATCGCGAGATCGCTTTGGCTGAGCCGCATAGCTCTCGAGAAGCGCATCGATGTGCTGGCCGAAATAGCGCGGCGCTCCCCGCAGCGCGAATTTGTCATGTACGGATCTGCAATCAAAGGGGCATTTCCTGTCGATCTGTCTTGGATTGACGACCTGAACAACGTTAAATTGAGAGGTGAATTCGAGCGCCTCCAAGACATTCCATTCGAGGAGTTCGACTCTTTCGTTTTTACAACATCAGCTGAAGGGTTGCCGATCGTACTACTAGAGATGGCAATGATTGGCCTGCCAATCATCGCTCCTGACGTCGGAGGCATTGGCGAACTCATCAACGACTCTACGGGCTGGCTGGTGTCTTCCCCTGATGCGATCGATGAGTATGTTGAGGCGCTGGAAGCGATTCGAAACAATCCGGGCGAGGTGGCGAAACGCACAAGAGCGGCCCGTAATTTTGTGCTTCAACGGCATTCGTGGGAGAATTTCACGAGGTCGGTGCGAGTGATCCCTAATTACATTCAATGCGCTGAGCAGGCGCTCGAGAAAGTGCGCCCATGATCGACATTGACTGCTTCGTTTTCGCAAGGCGGGAACGCAACTGGTTGGGGTCAAGCCTATACTCCGTGGAGCGATCCGCAGCATTGGCGATCGGCGATGGCCATAATGTAAGACTGACGCTAATTCTCTGGAATGCGGATCCAGCCACAAAGTGCTGGGCGAGCGAGAGAGTGATGTCTCCCTGGATCGTCATTGGACTCCCGGCAAGCACACTCGCCGAGGCGCGCAACGTCGCACGCCAGCAAGCGCGAGGTCGTGCTGTCCTCTTTCTAGACGGTACCGACATGATCGGCGAGAGTTGGTTGATTGATACAGTCGACATGGTGTCCCAGCGGTCATTTGTTGTTCGACCAGAGGCACTGGTCACCTTTGGTGCAGACCCATTTCTCCCAGATGGTTTCGAATGCATTCTGCAACATAGCCACACGCGGGAAGACATTATCTTGCGGCGACAGAATCCTCTTCCTTCGGGGTTCGTCACGTCGCGCGACGTTATTCAGTCGGTGCCATGGCCGGATGAAGATAGAGATCGTGCATGGGGAGATGTAGACTGGTGGTGGAACTGTCTGGCAGCAACAGGCGATGACACCCATCGCATTGCGCGGAACACTGCGCATTTTCGAAGGGTCGATGATAAAATCGGCGTCCTAAGAGGTCAATTGATGCGGCCGGGCCCAGTTTATCGTCCACCTATTTGAGAGTATAGTGATAATATGTCACCGTCACGCTTTGTTGGCTATACCGCCTGTCCCATCAAATTGGGTGCGCTCCACAGGCCAGCTGCTCGGGTCGCTGAAACGATATACATGCTCGCCAACCAGCCGGATCTCCTGGGCGCCCCTGGAGTGAGCGCGCGGCTGCATGCGGAGCGGTGCTTTGTCGAATGTTCGATGCCGAATGAAAACCAGTCGGTTTTTAGACTACTGGCTGGTTCAGATGGCACACCCATGAGGGAAGGTACGTCCGAATGAACGCGCGGCGTATCGCCATTGCGCTGGGTTTGGTCAACCAGCGAAACCTGACTAAAGCACTTGCGGCTATCAAGAATGGTCGGAGGTCCTCCATCCTTTCGTCTTTCCGCAACCTAATCGCTTATCAGGAGGCTTCTGAGGGGCTGGAAAGCGCAGTTCAGTGGGACTCGTACGCTCCCTTTTGCCATCCACATCCCACTCCGTTGGTAACTGTTGTCATACCCTGTTTCAATTATGGCAACCACGTCGGCGAGGCTGTGGCAAGCGTACTTGCACAGACTTTCCGTGGCCTTGAAATCGTGGTCGTCGACGGAGGATCCACAGATGGATCTACGCCTGACCGGGTTAAGGCGCTGGAGGGACCACGCGTGCGTGTGGTCTTGCGCGAGGGACGGCATCTAGCCGGTGACAACCGAAATTTTGGCATCCTGCAGTCTCAAAGCCCCTACATTGTCTGCCTCGACGCCGATGATATGCTCCACCCTACTTATGTCGAGAAGGCCTTGTTCATGGCTGAACACCTAGGCTTCGACGTCGTATCTACGGCCTTGCGCATGTTCGGTGCTCGTGCTGATAAGGTCGGAATTCTGCCGCGCCCGTCACTCAGCGACATGATGCACGGCAACCACATGTCTACCTGTGCTCTCTTCCGCCGTGAACTATGGCAGCAGGTCGGTGGATTTAGAGATTTTGGTTTGGGAGCCGATCATGCAGCTGAAGACTGGGACTTTTGGATGCGACTGTCAGCGAAAGGGGCAAGATTTGGCAATATATGGGGCGAGTGCCTGCTGAATTATCGTGTGCATCATACCCACTCGTTAAGCTCAGGACCGGGCGTGCCTGAACTGGCCGTCCAGCGGCGTCGAATCCTTGAGCGAAACGCAGATCTTTTATCGAAGAAGGCGATTGAGCGGTCCGAGGCGGCGCGAGGGCAAAACTTCCAGGTGTCGACACCGGAAACGTCGTTGGCCGTGGCAATGACAATAGATCATGACGATGAGTCACAGCCATCGATCCTAATCGCGATGCCCTACTTCCTTATTGGAGGCGCGGAGCGGCTTCTATCCCACGTCACGCGCGAACTCAAAAGCAAAGGGTGGCGCATCGTCCTAGTCTCGACAATGTTTCAGGGGGATGACGATACGGACTCTATCGAATGGTTTGAAACTTTAACGACAGAAGTATATGCTCTGCCTCGTTTTCTCTCGCCATCCCAGTGGATAAATTTTGTAGAATACTTGTTCGCATCACGTCGCTTCGACGCTTTGCTGATTGCGGGAAGCGCGTTCTTCTATGATATTTTGCTTGATTTGAAGAAGAAATACCCCGGCCTGGCTGTAGTCGATTTTCTGTTCAATACGTCAGGCCATGTCATTTCGCATAGGAAGGCGTTTCCGCTCCTTTCCGGCGTCTTGTGCGAGAACCTTGAGGTGCGGGACTGGTGTCTCCAAATGGGGTGGGACGCCAATCGAGTCGCTCTTGTCGAAAGTGGCATAGACGTCAGCGCCTACGCTACCGGACCTCGGCCGGCCGACTTGTGTCAGCAGATGAACATCTGTCCGGAGGAAATTGTAGTTGGATTTTCGGGCAGGTTGTCTGAGGAGAAGGCACCAGAGACTTTTGTGGAGATCGCACGATTGTGCCGAAATGAGCCTCGTCTGCGTTTCGTCATGACCGGCGGGGGGCCACTGTCAAAGTTCATTACCCAGATAGTTGCGACTAATCCCCCGGGCACACGACTAGAATATCGGGGCGTCGTCGACGAGGTAAAACCATATTTTACCCTATACGATATTTTTGTGCTGCCGTCATATATAGATGGGCGACCAATAGCGATTTTGGAGGCGCTGGCAAGTGGCTGCGCAATAGTAGCTTCGAGCATTGGTGGACTACCTGCCTTAGTTGAGGAGGGGGTGAACGGTTACCTCGTCCGGCCAGGTGATGCACGTTCGTCAGCCGCGCGCCTGCTGGCTCTAGCCGCCGATCCGGCGCTACTCCAGCAATTCAAGTGCAAGTCTCGATCAATTGCGGAAGAAAAGTATGATCTGCGTAATACTGACGCGCCTTATGCCCGCGCAATTACCGAGTTGATGGCGCGCGCTCGCGCTATGGCAAGTGAGAAGCCTTAATCAGGGAACGTGCGAGACGATCCGGATCAGGTAGCGGAAGTGAAATACCCCATGCATTCAATCTGGTGGGGTCTCCAACGAAGCGAGAAATTCCTTTCGATGTTGGGCTACCTATGGCTTTGCTCTCTTCAATCGAAACGTCTTTGCCCGAGGCGGCAACAAGACTCTCAACGAGCGTCCGCAGGCTGGTGCCTTGTCCAGTACAGATGTTGATGACTGTTGGAGAAGGCGGGGGCGACCCTGCCAGTGCAACTAGTGCATCTGCAACATGCTCCACCATGACAAAATCGCGCACGACGGACAAGCTGCCTGTGGATATAGAACGCTCGTCTCCAGTCATTTGACTGATACGTGCTGCAAAGCTGCCGAGGGCAAGATGCTGCGGCATAAACGGCCCGACCACGTTGAAGAGTCGAGCGACGACAACACGGTCTTGCTCCGCAAGGGCATGTAGCGTCTGAGCGAACTTGCTGATGCCATAGGAAGACGTGGGCCTGCACGGCACGTCTTCGCTCACCGTGTCAAGTGCTGCAGCTTCTGGCCCGTATTCGGCAGCCGAGCCCGCCAAGACAACAGTCGGCCGGGACGATGCGGTGCGTGAAGCTATCAGGAGAGCAGCGCCGTATAGGACATTGGCGCTATAAAGGTCTTCCATAGACGAAGCTATGGATCGACCGGCAAGATGAAAAATCCAATCAGGCGATACTTCTTCCACGATCGGAATCAGTGCCGCAGGGTCAGTCTCCTTGGAGACCGCTATCTGACGATCTGCACGAGAAAGACCGGATAGAGACCTAGTCAAGGCGAACGTGGTTGCTCCGCTTCGGCGCAAGGCTTCGATCAAATGCCGTCCCAGAAACCCGCTCGCACCAGTGATCAGGGCTTTGCCAGTCAAAGTGTTTCCTTCAGGAACCTGGTGCGATCCTCGGCGAAGATTTCCTGAGCCTGCCGGTAGTCGTCTGGTCGACCAATGTCGAGCCAGAAACAGTCGGGAGCATGGCAATAGACGCGGCTACCATGTCCCACCATAGTGCGAAGCAGGTCGGGAATATCGAGGTAGAACCCAGGCTGCAGATGCGGAGCAACTGCATCGCGCTGCATGACGTAAAGGCCCATGCTCACAAGATGAGAGTAGGAGGGCTTCTCCCGGTAGTTGCGAAGCCACATCTGCTCATCAGTTTCCAGAAGGCCGAACTCGATCTTGACTTCGCGCTTGTAGCTGGCCACAGACACGTCCGCGCCAGACATCACATGGGTGCGATGAAACTCCGCGAAGTCGAGTGTGGTAAGAAGGTCGCCGTTCGCTACAAAAAACGTCTCGGCGAGATCGTTAATCACGGCTGCCAGAGGGCCGGCAGTCCCAAGCGGCTTATCCTCAAGACTATACCTAATTGAGATACCCAGCTTTTCTCCTTGCCCAAAGAATGCGCGCAGAAGATGATGGAGGTGGTTTACCGCGAGGATCACTTCAGTGACCCCCGCCGCCTTGAGTTGCCTCAAGAGAAGTTCCAGGACCGGCATCTCGTCACCGAGCGGCACGAGTGGTTTCGGGAACAGGGCGGTGTAAGGTCCTAGCCGGGTACCGCGGCCTCCAGCCAATATGACAGCTTGCACATATCCTCCTTAGACTACGTAGTCGGTGCTGCGATAAAGATCGACGTGCTTAGTAATAAATTCTATGGAGCATCTCAAACCATCATCAATATCGGTGGTCGGCGACCACCCCATAAGACCGGCGGCTTTTCGATTATCGGATACGAGTTTTAGCACTTCGCTCTTTTCTGGACGTACGCGTCTATGATCTAAAACCAGAGGCTTATCGACGCCCATTAGCGTAGTGATCCTACGTGCGAAATCTCCAACGGAAGCAGTATTTCCAGTGCCCAGATTGAGCGTCTCGCCCGCAAGCCCATCGGAAGCGGCGGCGGCGATGAAGCCTTTGACTGTATCCCCTACATAAGTCATGTCTCGTTGTGGATCCAACGCGCCCAGCTCTATCTTCTCTCGTGTCAATGCCTGCATGATTATGGTAGGGATGAAGGCCCGCGCAGATTGCCGCGGCCCGAAGGTATTGAAAGGGCGCACCGTCACAACGTCGACATTGAATGAGCGCCAGTAGCTCTCTGCGAGCTTGTCCGCTGCGATCTTCGTGGCCGAGTAAGGCGATTGGCCCTGAAGCGGATGCTCTTCGTCAATCGGTTCGCGCAGGGCCGTTCCATAAACCTCCGAGGTGCTAGTGTGCACCATTTTGCCTGCGACACCTTTTCTTACTGCCTCCAATATATTTAGCGTACCTTCGATATTCGTGCGGATGTACGACCGCGGCGCCATATAGGAGAAAGGAATCGCGATCAGAGCGGCGAGATGGAATACGATATCGGCCCCCTCTAGGGTGGCACAGACAGATTCTGAATCCTGAATGTCGCCTGCGACAACCTTCATTTGCTCGCGCAGCTCGGGTTCGGCGAAAGCGAGATTTCCCCAACTGCCAAGAGCGTTGTAATGAATCATCGCTGTCACGTCCGCGCCAAGCCGACAGAGCTCTTCCACAAGATGGCTCCCAATGAAGCCCCCTGCGCCGGTAACCACGACTTTCTTTCGATTCCATTCAAAGCCCATCTGCTAAAAACCTTTACCATACCGCTTTATCATCATCGGCTCCGCAGCGAGTGATTCCGCTAAAATATAGTTCGCAACAAGAGCGCATACTTAATATATAATGCAACTAAAAGAACGTGAACACGCAGTTGATCGGGCAACAACACGGCACAGAACTGCATTTCGATGGCGCTCAGGCTGCGGCCGCTTTCCTGTACAGGTCTAAGACGGACTTCGTCTCGCCGAACTCGCGGGCGCGCCCATGTTCAAGCCAAAGGCATTTATTACATACGTCCTCAATAAGGCCCAGAGTATGTGCGGACAGAATAAGTATGCCGCTGCGACCAACTATCTCCTTCATCCTAGCTTCCGATTTTCGCTGAAAGCTTTCGTCGCCGACCGAAATCCACTCGTCCATAAGCAAAATATCGAGATCAACGCTTGTGGTAACGGCAAAACCAAGCCGCAACAACATACCAGATGAGTACGTCCTTATAGGAAGATAAAGATAGTCACCCAGTTCCGTAAATTCTGCGATCTCGTCGGTTTTTGCATCAATTTCCCTGCGCGTCAGTCCAAGGAGCATCCCACGGACACGGATGTTTTCGTAGCCCGTGGCTTCCATGTCCATGCCAAGCGTTAAGTCGTAAAGGCCGCCCACACGGCCCACCGTCTCCAGCGCACCAAAAGTCGGCTCGAAAACTCCTGCTGCAACCCGAAGGAGGGTGGTCTTGCCGGCGCCATTGTGTCCGATGACCCCGAGCTTGTCGCCCGCCTTAAGGCTGAATGATACTGAGTCCAGCGCCTTGACGCTGATGCGATCCTCATTAGTCAATCCAATTTTGCCGCCGGTCGCTAGTGAGAGCATGGATCGCTTCAACGAGCGCCCATAGGCAGAATAAATCGGGAAATCAACGCTAACGGCGTTGAAGTTGACGTGTATATCGGGGCTTTCGCCAGAACGTGCGGGTGGTGTGGACATCATCGCGTTACAACCAGTAGGAGATACGACCTCGCGTGCGGGCGAAAACGATCAAGCCGAGCACGGCGGATACGGCGAGCATCAAGAGAAGAGTCATCACGAGTTTCGCGGTCACCGGCTCCCCAAGTATTGGCGCTCGGAGACCTTCTACCATGTAGTAAAATGGATTGAACTGATACACGAATGGTCGATCAGATAGCATCTCCGGTTTATATAGTATGGGTGTTACAAAGAAAACAACTTGTACTGTGCTGCTAATAATTGGCGGCAAATCCCGGAATCGTGTTGACAGAGATCCAATTATTATTGCCCAAATTACAAGTATTGCACTAACGATCGTAAATGTGAGCGGAAATACGAACAAACTTGTGCCGGGCAGAAACTGAAAAATTACGTAAACGGCGAGCAAAATGGCCAGATTGTGGGCAAAGGTGATGGCGTGGCGCCAGTACAGCCTCAGAGAATGAAGAGAAAGAGGCACATTACCGTGCTTAATAAAGGGCTCGGACGCTGTGAAGACCGCCGCTCCTTCGATCATCATTGCAGATATGAGCGCCCAAGCAATGAACCCGCCTGCGAGGTACGGCAGCAGTTCCGCAATCGGCGTGCCCAGAAGTGTTGAGTATACGAAGCCAAGGGCGCTAATCATTACCCCCATGCTGATCGTTATCCAGAAAGGGCCGATGAACGAACGGCGGTAGCGCTGACGGATGTCGAGCCATCCAAGCATGCCCCAAAGCCGCCAAAGACTGAGGGCCTGGCCGATGTCGCCTATTGCACGTCTGTATGAACGCGTATCGCTCGCGATGCGCGCAAGGCGCCGCGCTTGTGTCGATGTTTCTGCAGTCATGCTATTTGAAAGGCCTCGCCAACTCAGCTTCGATGACGCTTCGTGCGGCTACTCCTCTATAGGTGGCGCAGATCGGATGCAAGGCATGCCTTCTCGACGTTGCTCTGGACCTGCTGTCGGAAAACCGTAAACGCGTAGCCGAGGCCGCTATGACTCGAAGTTCCATGGCACTAGTGGGCTACTCCCCGAAAATGGGACGCTGACGTAAGCGGCAAATTGTTGTCTGCTGGTCTTCGACGACGGAGAACAGAGATGTCGAAACGCAAGCAGCATTCTGAGCTGCTGCCGGTTTTGAGGACACCGAGTTAAGGTGTTTTTGGAACTGGAGAGTTTTGATGAAGAGACGGAAGTTCAGCCGGGAGTTCAAGCTCGAGGCTGTCAAACCGGTCAGGGAACGGGGCGTTGCGGTGGCGCAGGCGGCCCGTGATCTGGACCTGCATGTGTACGTGTTGCGCAAATGGGTGTGCGAGCAGTCTGCCAATCCGCAGCAGGCCTTCCCCGGTCATGGGCAGATGAAGCCCGAGCAACTCGAGATCGAGAAGCTGCGCCGCGAGGTCGCTAAGCTCAAGGTGGAGCGCGATATCCTAGAAAAGGCCGCGGCCTACTTCGCCAGGGAGTCGATATGAGGTTCTCTTTTATAGCGAAGCACCGATTGATATGGCCGGTCTCGTGGGCCTGCGGGGCGCTCGGTGTCTCTCGTTCGGGCTTCCATGCTTGGCTCAACCGTTCGCCGAGTAGACGCGCTGAGTATGACGAGGTGCTCGTGGCCGGGATCCGGTTCAGCTTTGCCGGAAGTGATCGCACCTATGGCGCCCGGCGGGTCTGGCACGACGTGCTGGCCGAAGGGCTCGACGCTGGTCTGCATCGCATCGAACGGCTGCTGATGCGCCAGCAAGGGCTGCGGGCGCGAATGCGACGGCCGGGGCCTGCCCAAAGATGGCGGTCAGCGCCACGCCGTCTCGCCCAGCATCCTGGATTGAGCCTTCGTGGCGTCGGCGCCGAACCAGAAGTGGATCGCCGACTTCACCTACATCTGGACGGCCCAGGGCTGGCTGTATGCTGTATGTGGCGGCGGTCGTCGATTTCTACTCCCGCCGGGTGGTGGGCTGGTCGATGAGTTCATCGAAGCCGCTCAACTGGTGACCGATGCGCTGATCATGGCCATCTGGCGCCGCGGCAAGCCCGACAGCCTGCTGCACCACTCCGGCCAAGGCAGCCAATATACCAGCGAGCAGTTCCAGCGCCTGATGGCCGATCTCGGCATCACCTGCTCGATGAGCCGGTCCGGCAATGTCTGGGACCACGCGGCCATGGAGAGCTTCTTCTCCTCGCTCAAGACCGAACGCACCGCCCGCAAGGTCTATCGCACTCGGAACGATGCCAAGGCCAATGTGTACGACTATATCGAGCGCTTCTACAACCCGAGGCGCCGAGACTCGACAATGGGCTATCTCAGCCCCGTGGAATACGAAGAGCAAGCTAAGAAAGCCTAACTTCGTGCCCACCGAACCGGCAGCAGCTCACCGAAATGCGGCAGCCGCTTACTCATTCCATAATACGCATAGGAGCCCATGAACACGGCGCTCTGCAGGCGTCCATACCCAAGTCTGCGACGGTAGGTTTCCCATTGCCACAGCGCAGAACGAAACTTGTTCCCAGATAACGAACTTGCGCGAACGCGGTAGCTGGCCAAGGGTTCCTCAGATGGCGTGGACAAGATGCGGCTATCTAGCAGCCTAAGTGCGGTAAGCCAGAACACGTAATCCTCGTTGCCGCAGCTTTCGAATCTGAGTTCGGGAAAGCGCCTGCGATCGTAGATCGCAGTGAGGTTGCCAATGAAGTTCGAGCGCAACATCCTGCCATAGTCCGTCCACACGGGCGCACGAACCCGATGCATCGCACGCCCATCGGACGTCACGCGAAGATAGTCCCCGAATGTGATCGGACTGCCGGAGTTGGCTAGGAATCTCAGCTGCTTTTCAAGTTTTGCAGGATGCCAAATGTCATCGCTGTCCAGGAAGGCGACCCAGTTTCCGCGCGAGTATTCAATGGCTGCATTCCGGGCTGCGGCAGCTCCAACTTTGCCAAGCCCCTCAATAAGCTTGATCCGGTTATCAAAGCGCGAAAACTGTGCTGCCAGCTGACGCGTGGCGTCTGTGGAGTCGTCGTCGACAATAAGTAACTCCCAATTAGAGTGGCTCTGTTGCCATACGGACTGCACTGCGGGCCCGATATAATTCTCAGAATTGAACGCAGGCATTACAATACTAACGTCAGGTTGCATTTGAACTCTATATCAAATTAAGGATTATTCACAATGCTTCGTCCGCTGGCAGCCCAAACATGCTCTCTGCGGCCGTATTCCAGTGCACGATGAGCCCGCCAGCGTCGGCAACGATCATGGCATCCGGTGAGACATCGGCCCATTGTTGAAGAAACGCCATCTG
>NZ_RZMX01000052.1:0-701 GCF_003992665.1 Pelagibacterium montanilacus | reverse complement strand
CCATCGAGCCGGGCATGTCGATATCCGTGAAAATCAGCCCGATATCGGCATGCGCCTCGAGCAATGCGACCGCAGCGTCGGCATTGGTCGCCTGATAGATCTTGAACCCTTTGGCTTGAAGCTGATCGACGATATCCATCAAAATGAGCGTCTCATCCTCGACGACAAGGATAGCGATCTGATCAGTCATATCGGAGTAAGCCGCTGCGCCGGGCCTCCCACGTCAAACCTGAGGCTCGCGCTGATGTCTTGCAGGAGTTTGATTGTCGTCTGCACTGTCGCTGGCGCATCACCACGTACGGTGTCCGTTTCAATTTTCACTTCGGTGGCCACATCGACAATCTCGATGACGTCAACCACACTGAGAACCTGATTTTCGATCAGGCCATGGATCAGGCTTTCCACCAGAAGCAGGGCCGCCTGACCATGCGCGTCGGCATCCCGCGAATGCGCAATGTCGTTGTTGCTGGAAATTTCGTCGCTCATTGCTCGCTCCTCACAGGCGAGAGCATGATGTCTCTCAGCCGCCGCCAGCCTGATGGCCGGCCCACAATGTCTCGTTCTGGACTATCTATCTGCGCAGAACCACCACCTAGATCAATTTCGGACAATAACTTCAGACAATATCAAAGCAAGCGAGGTCGTGAAATGGTGAAACCATGAAAAACCGCTTCATCGATAAGCTGCAAGGCTTTTGCACC
>NZ_RZMX01000051.1:15793-293032 GCF_003992665.1 Pelagibacterium montanilacus | reverse complement strand
CTTGATGATGTGGACGCCCCCGGCCAGCGCAGTGCCGGTTAAGGTGCTGTGGAAGTGAAAGCAAGAGAAGGAGCGTTTACAATGAATATCAATACAATCGGACTGGATCTGGCCAAGAGCGTTTTCCAGGCACATGGCGTGGATGACACCGGGAAGACAGTGCTGGTGAAGAAGCTGCATCGCAAACAGATGCTGCCATTCTTTTCGAAACTGGCACCCTGCCTGATCGGGGTTGAAGCCTGCGCTACGGCGCATCACTGGGCGCGTACGCTGATCGCCATGGGCCATGACGTCAGGATCATGCCGCCGTCTTATGTAAAAGGATACGTCAAGCGCGGCAAAAGTGATGCGCTGGACGCAGAAGCGATCTGCGAAGCCGTGCAACGTCCCACGATGCGGTTCGTGCCCGTCAAGACGGTTGAGCAGCAGGGCATCCTGATGGCGCATCGGGCGCGATCTCTCCTGGTGCGCCAGCGCACCATGGCAGCGAATGCACTGCGCGCTCACCTGGCCGAATTCGGCTTCGTCGCAAATCCCGGCATCGCCAATCTGGCGAAGCTGGCCGATAGGGCCTTTGCTGATGAAGCCCTTCCTACTTACGCTCATCGAGCGCTTGAGATATTGATCCGACGGATCACCGAGTTAACCGAGGAGGTCGGCGAACTCGATCAGGAATTACGCATCTGGCATGCCGAGAACGAGGCCAGTCGAAGGCTCGCGGCTATCCCGGGTGTCGGGGTGATCACAGCGACAGCCATCGCGGCAACAGTGACAGACCCCGATCAGTTCCAATCAGGCAGGCAATTCGCCGCCTGGCTTGGGCTGACGCCGCAGCAGCAGTCGACCGGAGGCAAAACACGTCTCGGTGGTATATCCAAACAGGGCGACAGGTATTTGCGGCGCCTGCTCGTCGTTGGCGCAACGGCCGTCATGCGACACGCCAAGCGTAACCCGACGCCGATAACAGACTGGGTGAATGGGTTGCTGGAGAAGAAGCCGTTCCGGCTCGCCTCGGTCGCCCTCGCTAACAAGCTCGCCCGCATCGCCTGGGTAGTACTAACCCGCGGAGAGACATATAGACCCTATGGGCGGCCTGCCTGACCGCGCGCAGCCCGAACCAAATTGGCAATGGCAGTCGATGATGCGTAACGATCGAGCCAATGGAGAGGCAAACCCGTCTGATTCAATGCGCCACTCGTGCGCGCCAGCTTGATCAGGGACCTCACCGGCGGATTTCCATCAGGGCCAGCAGCGAATATCACGCCGCACAAACAGGCCGGACATATGAAAGCAACCGATCACCGCAACATGACAAAACCAGCTCTTGCCATAGGGGGCGTCCACATATGAATCAGATTTACTCCCTGAACGGAATCCAAAATCTGATTCAATCGCCAAATGACATGCTCTAGAGCGTTTCCTGCTCGAAGTGATCAGAACAGGCGTTCAGAGTCCTCGATATGCCGCGTTCGCGGACCGGCTAGCGCGTCCCGTACATCCGGTCGCCGGCATCGCCCAGCCCCGGCATGATATAGCCGTGGTCGTTGAGCTTCTCATCGAGGCTGGCGGTAAAGATCGGCACGTCTGGATGCGCCTCGGTGAACCGCCTGACCCCTTCGGGGGCCGCCAGAAGGCAGAGAAACCGGATGTTGTTGGCGCCGCGCTCCTTGAGCTTGTCGATGGCCGAGACCGCCGAATTGGCGGTCGCGAGCATGGGATCGACCACGATGACCAGCCGGTCGGCGATATCGGTGGGCGCCTTGAAATAGTATTCGACCGCCTGCAGGGTCTCAGGATCGCGATAAAGCCCGATATGGGCCACGCGCGCCGAGGGCACGAGGTCGAGCATGCCCGAGAGCAAACCGTTGCCGGCCCTCAGAATCGAGGCGAAAACCAGCTTCTTGCCCTTGAGCGCGGGCGCCTGCATCGGGCCCATGGGCGTCTGGATGTCGATGGTCTGGGT
Organism: Pelagibacterium montanilacus; assembly: GCF_003992665.1. Taxonomy (GTDB): domain Bacteria; phylum Pseudomonadota; class Alphaproteobacteria; order Rhizobiales; family Devosiaceae; genus Pelagibacterium; species Pelagibacterium montanilacus. The sequence continues at coordinate 291,069 of NZ_RZMX01000051.1, read as the reverse complement.
TTCCAGATCGCGGGTGACCTCATAGCACAAAAGGTGCGCGATCTCCTCGAGCAGCCGTCGGAAACTGGCGGTCGAGGTGTCCTTGTCGCGCATGATGGTCAGCTTGTGCTGGACGAGCGGATGATCGACGATCGTGAGGTTTTCCATGGTCGGACTTTCCGGTTCGGACAGCGGGGACAGATCTTGCCAGACGCGCCTAGAGCGCGCTTTTGCCATGCGGGCCGGGCCGCAGGCCCAGCCAGTGCGCAATGGTCTCGCCAATATCGGACAAAACCTGGCGCAAGCCAATCGTGCCCTTGGAAAGAGCTGGTGAAAACAACAGGATCGGCACCTGCTCGCGGGTGTGGTCGGTCCCCCTCCAGGTGGGATCATTGCCATGATCGGCGGTGATGATCACGAGGTCGTCCGGCGCCATCGCGGCGATCAGTTCGGGCAGTCGCCGGTCGAAGGCCTCGAGCGCTTCGGCATAACCCGCCGGATCGCGTCGATGGCCGAACTCGGTGTCGAAATCCACGAAATTGGTGAAGATCAGCGCCCGATCCTGCGCCATCTCAAGCGCCTCGAGCGTCCGGTCGAACAGGACCATGTTGCCTGCTGCCTTGATCTTGTGGGTGATCCCGCGGCCCGCATAGATGTCCGAGACCTTGCCGATGGCATAGACCTGCCCGCCCTCCCCGCTGATCCGGTCGAGGATGGTGGGCTCGGGCGGCGCGATGGCGAAATCGCGCCGGTTTCCGGTCCGCTTGAACGCACCGGGCGCCTCGCCGACAAAGGGGCGGGCGATGACGCGCCCGATCTTCATCGGAGCGGTGAATTCAAAGACGGTCTGGCAAAGCTCATAGAGGCGCTCGAGACCGAAATGGTCCTCATGGGCCGCGATCTGGAAGACGCTGTCCACTGAGGTGTAGCAGATGGGTTTTCCCGTCGCGATGCTTTCGTCCCCGAACGCCTCGATGATCTGGGTGCCCGAGGCGTGCCGGTTGCCCAGGATTCCGGGAACGCCCGACGCGGCGACAATCTTGTCCACGAGATCCTCGGGGAAGGTCGGGACCGTCTGGGGGAAATAGCCCCAGGCAAAGGGCACGGGCACGCCCGCGATTTCCCAATGGCCCGAAGGGGTGTCCTTGCCGATCGACACTTCCCGCCCCACGCCCCAGCGACCGCCGAGCGGGGTATCGCTCAGGCCCGGGGGGAGCGTGCCGCATGAAAGGTGCGCCGCGCAGCCAAGGCCGAGCCCATCGAGATTGGGCAGATAAAGCGGCCCGGATCGCAGGCTCTCGATATCGCCCCGACCTTCGGCGCAGGCGGTGGCGATGTGGAGGAGCGTATTGGCGCCCTCATCGCCGAAATCGGCGGCATCGGGCGCGCCGCCGATGCCGAAACTGTCGAGAACACAAAGGATTACGCGGGGCATCACTCGGCCTCCCTTGGGGGCATGTAGCTTAATACCGCCGGGGCGGCGGGGGGTGGGGTCTCCCCGATCTCATAGGCGGCAAGAATCCGGCGTTCTGCTTCCTCGGCGCTCGCTTCGTCGCGCGCATGGATCATTGCGAGCGGCTCGCCAGCCTCCAGTTTCTGGCCGATTCCGGCCAGGCGATCAAAGCCGACGCCGTAGTCGATCGTGTCAGATGGCGTGCGGCGACCGCCCCCCAGCACCACAACCGCCATGCCGATCGCCAGCGTATCGATCGCGCGCACATAACCGGTGATCGGCGCTCTGATCGGGGCTGATCGCGGTGAAGAAGGGGCGATCGCGCGATGATCTTTTTCAAGATTGGCAGGCCCGCCAAGCGCATGGACCATAGCAAAGAAGCGTTCCGCCGCACGGCCCGAATCGAGCGCGCGCCGGGCAAGGGCGAGGCCCTCATCATAGCCTTGGGCCAGCCCGCCGAGCACAAGCGCGCGAGCGCACAGCGCGAGGGTGACCTCCTCGAGCCGGGGGTCGCGATGGGCGCCGGTGAGAAATGCGATGGCGTTGTTGACCTCGAGCCCGTTGCCCGCCGCCGAGGCGAGAGGCTCGTTCATGTCGGTGAGCAGAGCCCCGGTCGCAAGTCCCGCGCCATTGGCGACCGAGACGAGACTTCCGGCGAGCGCATGCGCATCCTCGGGTGTCGCCATGAAGGCGCCCGATCCGGATTTGACGTCGAGGATCAGCGCATCGAGCCCTGCGGCGAGTTTTTTCGAAAGGATCGAGGCGGTGATGAGCGCGATGCTCTCGACCGTGGCGGTGACGTCGCGGATCGAATAGAGCCGCCGGTCGGCGGGCGCCAGATCGTCGGTCTGCCCGATGATGGCGCACCCGACGGCCTCGACCACGCGCCGGAACGTCGTGATGTCGGGATTGGTGTTATAGCCCGGGATCGCGTCGAACTTGTCGAGCGTCCCGCCGGTGTGGCCCAGCCCCCGGCCCGAGATCATGGGCACATAGGCCCCGCAGGCCGCGAGGATCGGCGCAAGCATCAGCGAGACGTTGTCGCCCACTCCACCGGTCGAATGCTTGTCGATGACCGGGCCATTGAGCCCGGACCAGTCCAGAACCCGGCCTGAATCGCGCATCGCAAGCGTCAGCGCTACCCGTTCGGGCGTCGTCATGTCGTTGAAATAGACCGCCATGGCAAAGGCCGCAGCCTGGGCGTCGGTCACCTGCCCACGCGTGAGCCCGGATATGAAATGGGCGATCTCCTCGCCCGACAACGCCAGTCCGTCGCGCTTTCTGGCAATGATTTCCTGGGCAAGCAGCGTCATGGAGCCTCTCTTTGGGGGGACAAGGGCAAGTGGTCCCTAGAGCTGCGCGACGAGTTCGGGGATCAGCGCGTTGAGCTTTTTGGCGCCCAGCGGCGCCATCTGCTTGGTCTGGTCGTGGGAGATGGTCTCGCTTGCCATCCCTGCTCCCATGTTGGTGACCGAAGAGCACGCCCACACCGAAAGCCCGAAAAACCGGGCCAGTATCGCCTCGGGCACCGTCGACATGCCGACCGCGTCCGCCCCGAGCGTCCGGGCCATGCGGATTTCGGCCGGGGTCTCGAAGGTCGGACCCGAGAACCACATGTAAACGCCTTCGCGCAGGGTGATCCCGAGCTTTTCGGCCACCTTGACGCTCGCGGCCCGCAGGGCCGGATCATAGGTATCGACGAGGTTGACGAAGCGCCTGTCGGTTTCTTCCCCGATCAGCGGGTTCATCCCGGCGTAATTGATGTGGTCCGAGAGCACCATGAGCTCGCCGGGCACGATCTCGGGGTCGAGCGAGCCGGCCGAGTTGGTCAGCAGCAGCGTTTTCGCCCCCAGATCGGCAAGGGTCGCGATCGCAGGCCGCATGGCGGCGGCATCTCCCTGCTCGTAATAGTGCTGACGGCCCGTCAGAATGGCGATGCGCTTGCCCGCCATCTCCCCGACCAGAAGATCCCGGCCATGGCCCGAGACACCGCCCTCGGGGAAGCCCTTGAGATCGGAAAAGGGGATCGTGATCCTGTCGGTGAGCAGGTCTCCCAGCCGTGAGAGCCCTGATCCCAGGATCAACGCGGCATCAATGGGCGCCTTGCCTGCAGCGGCGCGGATGGTCTTGGCGGCCTTGGTCACGGCAGTCTCTCCCCTTTGGGCCCGTTTGGTGTTGTTCACGGAAGGCTCGGGCGGCTCTGTCCGGTCAGATTTCCCGCGGCGGCAGGAATTCGGGCCCGAACGAATGGGGCAGCAATTGCTCCAGCGTCGCCTCGAGCGGCCGGCCCTCGACCCCGTGGGAGACAATCACCGTCTCGGGCGTGCCGAATTCCCGGATGCGTTGGCGGCAGCCGCCGCAGGGCGTCACCGGGGTTTGGCCCGGCCCGGTCACATAGATGCGCATGATGCGGTGGCCACCGCCCATCACCATGGCCGATATGGCCGATGGTTCGGCGCAATTGCCCAGCGGGTAGGCGGCGTTCTCGACATTGCACCCGGCATAGATCCGGCCGTCATCGGCCAGGATCGCCGCACCCACCGAAAAGCCCGAATAGGGCGCGTGGGCGCGGGCGCGCGCCGCTTCGGCGGCGTCAAAGAGTTCGGCATCGGTCACGGCCAGCACCTCAGCGCTCCTTGACGTAGGGCACGCCGCCAGCCTTGGGGCCCACGGCCCGCCCGATGAACCCGGCCAGCAGCACCACTGTCAGGACATAGGGCAGGGCCTGGATCGCCTGGACCGGCACTTCGCCGATCAGCGGCAGCTCCGTGCTCTGCATCCGGATCTGGAGCGCGTCGAGGAACCCGAACAGGAGGCATGTGAACATGACAGGCACCGGTCGCCACTTGGAAAAAATGAGGGCAGCCAGAGCCACATAGCCCTTGCCTGCGGTCATTTCGTTGCCGAACCCTGCGCCTTGAGCGATGGAGAAATAGGCCCCCGAAAGCCCAGCGAGGATGCCGGTGATGAAGATCGCCTGATAGCGCTGAAACGTCACCGATATGCCGGCGGTGTCCACGGCCTTGGGGTTTTCGCCCACCGCGCGCAGTCTCAGGCCGAACCGGGTGCGGTAGAGGACGAAGGCGGTGGCCGGCACCGCGAGGAAGGCGATATAGACGAGGATATAATGGCCTGAGAGCACCCAGGCATAGATCGGCCCGACGATCGGCACGCCGGACAGCTCGTTCGCATAGGGCAGAATGATCCGCTCGAAGCGTGCGTCGCCCGAAAGCTGCGGGGTCCGCCCGCCCTGTCCGAACCAGGTCTGGCCCAGAAAAGTGGTGAGACCGGCCGCCAGCATGGTGACCGCGACGCCAGCGATCATCTGGTTGCCCTTGAGCGTGATCGAGGCAAAACCCTGGACCATGGTGGTCATGATCGAGACCGCCACCCCGGCAAACAGCCCCAGCCAGGCACTGCCCGTCACCGCTGCGGTCGCAGCGGCGGCAAAGGCGGCCGCGAGCATCTTGCCCTCGAGCCCGATGTCGAAAATGCCCGAACGCTCGGAATAAAGTCCGGCCAGCGCCGCCAGGAGCAGAGGCGTTGCCAGCCTCAGCGTTGCATTGGCCATCGAAAGGATGAGCTCGAGATCCATGGCCTAGCTCTCCGGTTCGACGGTGGCGCGACGGGTCGCTTCTGCATTCTGTTCGAACGAGAGCAGCGCATAGCTGCGCTCGAGCGCGGGCCGGAACAGCCCTTCCATAGCGCCGGTGAACAAGATGATGAGCGCCTGGATCACCTCGATCATCTCCACGGTCACCGTCGGCATGGAAAACTGCAATTCCTGGCCGCCCTGGTAAAGCGCGCCGAACAGGACCGCCGCAAGCCCGATGCCGATGGGATGGTTGCGCCCGATCAGCGCAACGGCGATGCCCACGAACCCGGCATCGGCGACGAAATCGAGCACCAGCCGGTTCTGAACGCCCATGACCTCGTTGACCGCCACCATGCCGGCGCAGGCCCCCGAAATGGTCATGGCGATCATGATCAGTTTCGAGTTCGACATGCCCGCATAGCGCGACGCCACCGAATTCTGGCCTAGCGTGCGCAGCTGGTAGCCCAGCTTGGTGCGCCAGATCAGGAAATAGGCGGCCACCAGCGCCGCGATGGCCAAAACGATGGTGAGATTGACCGGAGAATAGCCGAAAAACGGAATGAACTCGCGCAGTTGCGGCACACGCCCGGCCACATCGATGGTCTCGGACTGCGGAGCCTGGCTCGATGCGGGCTTGAGCACCCGGTTGAGCATGTAGACCATCAGCGCCGCGGCGATGAAGTTGAACATGATCGTGGTGATGACCACGTGACTGCCGCGCTTGGCCTGAAGATAGCCCGGGATCAGCGCCCAGGCGCCCCCGAAGATCCCCGCGGCGACGATGGCGATGGGCATGGCCAGGAGCCAATGGGTCTGGTCGAGCGCCAGCGCCACGATGATCACACCCAAGCCGGCGACATAGGCCTGCCCGTTGCCCCCGATGTTGAAGAGTCCCGCATGGGCGGCGATGGCAAAGGCCAGTCCCGTGAAAACGAAATTGGTGGCGTAGTAGAGCGTATAGCCGAACCCGTCCCCGTAGCCGAAGGCGCCGTAAAGGATGATCGAGATCGCTTCAAGCGGGCTTTCCCCGATCATGAGCACGACAAGTCCGGAAATGGTGAACGCCATGATCAGATTGATCGCGGGCAACAGCACAATGTCCATCCAGCGAGGCAGGGGGTGGCGCGCGCTCATTGGGCGGTCTCCGTCTGGCCGATGCCGGCCATCATCATGCCCAGGGCACTTTCCGATGCGGTCTCGGGGTCTGCTTCGCCTACGATCTCGCCGTCGAACATCACAAGAATGCGGTCCGACAGCGAGCGGATTTCATCCAGCTCGACCGAAACCAGCAGCACCGCCTTGCCCGCATCGCGCATGGCGATGATCTGCTTGTGGATGAATTCGATGGCCCCGATGTCGACCCCGCGTGTGGGCTGGCCGACAATCAGGACCTTGAGATCGCGGTCCATTTCCCGCGCCAGGACGATCTTCTGCTGGTTCCCGCCCGAGAAGTTGGCCGTCTGGAGCCCGATATCGGCGGGCCGGATATCGAACATCTCGATGCGCTTTTGCGCCTCGGCCCTGGCCGCGGCGATGTCGAGCATCATGCCCTTGCCGTAGGCAGGGTAGGTTTCATAGCCCAGGATGGAGTTTTCCCATTCCTCGAAATTGGTCACCAGCCCCATGCGGTGCCGATCCTCGGGCACATGGGCGAGTCCCGCCTTGCGGGCGCGCGCCGCGCCATCGTCGCCCCGGATGTCGAGCGGCACGCCACCGATGGCGATGGTGCCCGAGCTGGGGTCGATGATGCCCGAAATGGCCTCGAGCAATTCCGATTGCCCATTGCCTGAGACCCCGGCGATGCCCACGATCTCGCCCGAGCGGACAGACAGGCTGACATTTTTCACCCGCGCGACGCCCTGCCGGTCGGTGACCGAGAGATTGGCGACCTCAAGCACCACATCCCCGACATTGGGCGGCTGCTTTTCGACCCTGAGCAGCACGCGCCGGCCTACCATCAGCTCGGCGAGCTGTTCGGGATCGGTCTCGCTGGTGGGCAGCGTCTTGACCATCTCGCCGGCGCGCATGACCGATACCGAATCGGTGATCGCCATGATCTCACGCAGCTTGTGGGTGATGAGGATGACGGTCTTGCCCTCCGTGCGCAGGGTTTCGAGCACCCGGAACAGATGGTCGGCCTCCGCCGGGGTCAGAACGCCGGTGGGTTCGTCCAGGATCAGCGTGTCCGCGCCCCTGAACAGCGCCTTGAGGATTTCCACCCGCTGCTGCTGGCCAACCGAGATGTTCTCGATGAGCGCGTCGGGGTCGACCTCGAGGCTGTATTCCTTGCCCAGCTTGATCAGCTCGGCGCGCGCCCGATCGAGCGTGCGCGACAGCAATGCGCTGCGTTCGGCGCCCAGCACCACATTGTCGAGCACGGTCATGTTGTCGACCAGCATGAAGTGCTGGTGCACCATGCCGATGCCCAAAGCGAGCGCATGGCGGCTGTCGGTGATGGTGTGCGCCTTGCCGTTGACCTTGATGGTCCCGCTGTCGGCTGTGTAAAATCCGTAAAGGATCGACATCAGCGTGGACTTGCCGGCCCCGTTTTCGCCCACGATCCCGTGGATCGATCCGCGCCGGACGTTCAGATCGATGTCCTTGTTGGCACGGACCGGGCCGAAGCTTTTCGAAATTTTCTCGAGCTCGATGGCCCACGGCCCCCCGGACGCGCCGGTGGCGGCGGCCGGAGTGTCCGGCCGCTGCGAATGTGTGTCTGGGGAACCGGCCATGCGCCTAGTCGAGCGGGCAGGCGTTGTCGGTGTAGAAGTCGTGGATCTCGACCTCCCCTGCGATGATCTGCGCCTTGAGGTCTTCGGCGGCCGCTATCATTTCCTCGGAAATCTCGCTCTCGTTGAACTCGTCGAGCGCATAGCCGACCGAGTCTTCCGACAGGCCCAGATCCACGCGTCCCGGCTCGAAGGTGGCGTCGTCCGCCGCATCGGTGAACGATTCCTGGACCACGAGGTCCACGCGTTTGATCATCGAGGTCAGAACCGAACCGGGGTGCATGTAGTTCTGGTTCGAATCCACGCCGATCGAATAGACGCCTGCATCGGCCGCAGTCTGGAGCACGCCGATGCCCGAGCCGCCGGCCGCGGCAAAGATCACGTCCGCGCCCTCGTCGATCGCGGCGGTGGTGAGCTCGCCCGCGGTCACCGGATCGTCCCACGCGGCCGGGGTCGTGCCGGTATAGGTTTCGATCACCGAGATCTCGGGATCGATCGCGCGCGCGCCATAGGCATAACCGCAATGGAAGCGCCGGATCAGGGGCACGTCCATGCCACCGACAAAGGCGATGGTACCGGTTTCCGATGCCGTCGCCGCAAGCGCGCCGACAAGGGCCGAGCCGGTGTGTTCGTCAAACATCACCGAACGCACGTTGGGTGCGTCGACAACCGTGTCGATCACGACGAAATTGGTGTCGGGGAACTCGGGCGCAACCGCGGTCAGCGCCGCTTCCCAGGCAAAGCCTGCCATCACGATGGGCTGTGCGCCCTGGGAGGCGAACCGGCGCAGCGCCTGCTCGCGCTGGGCGTCGTTCTGGAGTTCGAACTCGAGAAAGTCCTCGCCGTTCTCCTCGGACCAGGCAACGGCACCGTTGTAGGCAGCCTCGTTGAACGATTTGTCGAACTTGCCGCCCAGATCGTAGATGACGGCGGGCGCGGCCAGCGCGGTGCCGGCCATCAGAGTGGTGAGGGCGGCGGCGCCGGTCAGTGCGGCCAGCCCCTTGAAGGTGGTGTGGATGGACATGATGATACTCCCTGTTCCCGAGCCGCGACGACGGCGCCCCTTATGGGGTTTCGCCGATGGTCCACGGGACGATCAAGGCTTGATACAAGCGTGCAAATCATCGGTCTGCAAGGGGCAATTTCCGACTTTTTGACCAAATGGGCAAAAATTCACCGCTCCGTGATCACGCCTCGGCAATCCCGTCCGGCCCCAGAGGCTCTACCCGGGCGCCCATCGCATCCCCGAAGCGTTCGAAAAACCCGTCGATCACCCCTTGTGCCGAAGCGCCCACCAGCGTGCGCCCGAGCTTCATGATCGGGCCCGAAGCGCCCCCATCGGCGGAAAATTCGAGGATCGTGTCGGCGCCTCTGTCCGAAAGCGCGATGCGCGCCGAGGCGCTGGCCGCGCCCAGCAGTCCGCCCCTGCCGCGCCCCAAAAGCGTATAGTGGCGCGCCGGGTCCACGTCCTTTAGCACAAGCTCGCCGGTAAAGACCGGTTTGGCGACCCCCAGATTGACCCCGATGCGCGCTTCGAGCCGGTCGGGCGCCGTCCAGACGATCGAGCGGCACCCCGGGATGCAGGCCCCCAGAATCGCGGTGTCGTTGAGCGCTTCCCAGACCGCCTGCCTGGATGCGCCGATGCGATAGCGGCCCCCGAAGTCCATGGCCTGCCAAATCTCCCAACCGGTTATGACGTATGCGTCTTTTTCGCACCATTGCGGCACAAATCCGCCGCCGCCGCGCCCAGGGAGATTGTCTCGGGCGGCCGCACGGGGAATCATGGAGGAACCATCGGCCCACCCGCGGGCAGTATCAGCAGGGAAATACCGCGATGACAACCGCGCTCACACAGACGCCACTCACCTATCTCGATCGCGCCGTGGGCGCCGTCAAGGAGCTGGGCCTGTGGCCCGAAACCGTAGAGGAGAACCCGGTTTCCGGTCTTCTCGACCAGATCGTGGGGCTCGATGAGACACGCGTGGTCCTGATCGGCCGGGTTCTCACCCAGGCGAGCGTCTTCAACGAGGTCGTGCGCACCCAGGTCGCGGCCATGAACATCGGCGAGCGCTACGAGGCGATCACCAATGATTTCAGCTCCATCCGCGATGACGCACGCCGGCTCGTCGACCAGCTCGACGATGGCAAGCTCGACATGCTCGAACGCGCGTCCAATGTATGGATGAAGGTCAGCCGCGGCGATATTCCCGCCCGGTTCGACCGCATCCGTGACGCCTATCTTACGGTCTCGGGCGACACCAAGGATCAGATCGACCGCGAACACGCCATTCTCGAGGCCTATCGCGACTTCCGCGGTGCGCTCAAGCAGGCCGAGGTGATGGCGCTCGAGGTTCTCGAAACCGCCACCACGGCGCTCGAGGAAAAGCGCACCGAGCTCAAGGCATCGGCCGACACCCTCGCCGCCTTTTCGGGCGACACCGCCGCGGAGCGGGCCCGGCTCGAGATGGAGCGCGACGAAAAGCTGCGGGCCCTGCAGAACGAGGAGCGGCGCTACCAGATCGCCAAGGATCTCTCGGACAATCTCACGGTCGCCTATTCGACCTCCGAAGTCATCATGACGCGCCTGGCTCAGACCACGAGCGCCAAGGAACGCGTCTACCAGCAGTCCATCTCGTTCTTTTCCACCAACGAAACCGTGCTCACCGCGCTTTCGGCCTCGTTCACCGGCATGTTCGGCCTGCACGAATCCACCGAGACCCTCAACGCGATGAAGGAGGGCATGAGCCAGAGTCTCGAGACCCTCGCCGATATCGGCGGCAAGGTGCAGACCGAGGCGCTCAAGGCTGGCTACGGCCCCACCATCCGGGCCGATGCGGTCAAGGCGCTCGTGGACAGCGTGGTCTCATACCAGGAGCATTCGCGCGAGATCATCGCCGAGATGCGCACGCTCGCCACCCGGGAATCCGCGGCGATCCGCGAAGCGGTGGAAGATGGCAAGGCGCGTCTTGCGCGTCTTGCCGCACAGAGCGATTCGCTCGCGGCGCAGTGACGCCCGGGACGGGCGACAAGGGTAACGGTTGCTGGCAATGACGGCTCAGGCAGGAAACGGCGCGCCGCTCGATGATGTCATGTTGGCCATGGATGTGGTCGACACGCTTCGTCACGACGATGCACTGGTGCGCCGCGAACTCAACGCCCCCGCGCGCGAGGCCGAGCTGATCGAGCGCTTGCGGGCGATCTACCGCGATCAGGGCATCGCCGTGCCCGACCACATCCTGCGCCAGGGTGTTGCGGCGCTCGCCGAGAGCCGGTTCACCTATTCCCCGCCCCCCGACGGCTGGAAGACCCGGCTCGCCCGGCTTTACGTCACCCGGGAGCGCTGGGGCCGTCGCGTCGGCATCGCGCTGGCGGCGCTGGCGCTGGTGCTGGGCGGCTATTTCCTGGTTTACCGTCCCATCGAGGCCTGGCAGGCCGATCAGGCGCGCGCCGAACTCGAGGAAGGCCTGCCCGCGCGCATGGAGGCGCTCTACCAGGCCATTTTCACCGAAACCAAGGTGCAGTCCCCTCTCGAGGAAGCCCGGAGTCTGGTCGAGCGCGGCGAGGCGGCGGCGGCCCGCGGAGATCGCGAGGGCGCGCTCTCGGCCATCGCCCGGCTCGAGCGCATCGAGGCAATGCTGTTGGCCGAGTTCTCCCTGCGCATCGTGGACCGGGAGGGCGAGCCCACCGGCGTGTGGCGCTTCCCCGAGGAAAGCGCCGATGCCACCAATTACTATATCGTGGTCGAGGCGATCGCTCCGGACGGGGACCGGCTGACCCTGCCCATCGAGAGCGAGGAGACCGGTGAGATCACGTCGGTGGACACTTGGGCGGTGCGCGTGCCCGAGGTCACCTATGAAGCGGTCCGTGCCGACCGGCTGGACGACGGCATCATCCAGCGCAACGTCCTGGGGGCCAAGGCCTACGGCTTTCTCGACATCGACTATGTGATGCCCGTTCTGGGCGGGGCGATCACCGAATGGTAAGGGAGGGCGAGGACCGATGCTGAACGGACCGGGCGCCCTGGGCGCTCTCGACGATGCCTTGAAGGACATCCGGCGCGAGGAAGACGAGATCACCCGCAAGATCGCCCGGACCACCGACCGGATCGGGCGGCTGCGCGAAACCGAGCTGGGCCAGTTGCGCGAGTTGGCGCGCGTGCGCCTCGACCTTTCCGAAAGCGATGCGATCTCCGGGAAGCTCAAGGCCGCCGAAGACCGTGCGCGCGACATGCTGTTCGCCCATGGAGAAGCCATGGACGCGCTCGAGGCCGAATTGGCGGCCCGCGAAACCGCGCTGGGGGAGATGACCCGGGCACGGACCGAGGCCGCGCGGGAGCTGGTCCAGGAGCAGGAAAAGCTCGATGCCTTCGAGCAGACCGTCTGGCCGGCGCTCGAGGCCGACCCGGCCTACAAGGCGGCCCTCGAGACCGAACGCGAAGCGATCCGGCACGCCGAGAACGCGGCGCGCAAGGCCGAGCAGGCCGAGGCCGACCGCCAGGAAAAGGGCGAGCCCTACCGATCCGACCCGATTTTTCTCTATCTCTGGGAGCGGCGCTTCGGCACGCCCGATTATGCGGCCTCGGGCCTCTTTGCCATGCTCGACGCCATGGTCGCGCGCCACGCCCGGTTCGAGACGGCCCGGGTCAATTATGCCCTTCTGGAAGCCATTCCCGGACGGATCGCGACCCATGCCGAACAGCTTGGCAAGGAGGCCGACGCCGCCGCCGCCGAGCGCAATGGACTTGAAACCGCGGCTCTGGACGGCGCGGGTGGCAAATCGGTGCGCGAGGCGGTCGAAGCGCTCGAAGCGCGCATGGTCGAGCTCGACGCCCGGATCGTTGCCGCCGAAGATGCCCGCGAGGCGCTGACCGAGCAGCACAAGGAACTGGCAGAGGGCGGCGACCCGACCTTCGAGGAGGCGCTCGACGTGCTGGCACGGGCCATGGGCGATGTGGACGTCGCCCAGCTTCTGGCCGATGCAAGGCGCACGCACACCGCCGAGGATGACGCGGTCGTCGGGCGGATCGAAGACACGCGCCGCAGGATCGGCGAGGAAGAGACCGAGCTGAGCGACCAGCGCGCGCGCCTCAAGACTCTCGAGACGCGCCGGCGCGAACTCGAGGATCTGGCCTACGAATTCAAGAAGGCCCGCTACGACCATCCCAACTCCACCTTCGGGGAGGACCGTCTGGCCGGCGACATGCTCAACGACTTTCTCAAGGGCGCCATTACCGCCGGCGCCTATTGGGAGCAGTGGCGCCGGTCCCAGACCTTTTCGGGCCGCACCCGCCGCCAGAGCAGGCCTTCGGGCTTTTCCGTTCCAAAGGGCGGCTTCTCTCCGCGCCCGCCCTCGGGCACCAACTGGACCGGCACCTCCAAGGGCGGTTTCTCGCGGCCGCGTTCGGCTACGACCGGGCGCCGCGGCGGGTTCAAGACCGGTGGCGGCTTCGGCAAGGGCGGGTTCAAGACCGGCGGCGGTTTCTGATCCCCCCTTCCTTTCGGCCAATCTGATTGCCCAACCACTGCTCCACCGATCCGCGCTTTGCGCCGGAGCGTACAAGCACGCCAGGGCCGCCTCGCGGCGCCTTGGGCTTGCGGGGCGGGGCGGGGCGCCCCATATTTGCGAGAGCCCCGACCACCGCGACGACGCCGACCAACAGGAGCGTGCCTTGGCCGAAAGAACGCCGACGCGACCCGGAAAGACCCCCGAGCGCACCGGACAGACCTCCGGAGCGGTTGCCGACTTCCTTGGCAAGGTCGGCGCGATGACACAGGCGCGCGGGCCCGCCGGGGCGGGGCGCGGACGGCTTTTGTTCGCCCTCGATGCCACGATGAGCCGCCAGCCCACATGGGACCTGGCCTGCCAGCTGCAGGCCGAAATGTTCCAGACCGTTGCCGATACGGGCGGGCTTGACGTGCAGCTGCTCTATTTCCGCGGCTTCGGCGAGTGCCGCACCTCAAGATGGGTGGCCAACGCCCGGGCGCTGGCCGATCTGATGGGCGGCATCGCGTGTCGCGGCGGCCATACCCAGATATCGAAGGTGTTCTCCCACGCGCGCAACGAACACAAGCGCGAAAAGGTCAACGCCGTCGTTTATGTGGGCGACGCCATGGAGGAGGACGTGGACAGGCTTGCGGCCAGGGCCGGTGAGCTCGGCCTGCTCGGGTGCCCGGTGTTCCTGTTCCAGGAGGGCAGAGACCCCGTCGCCGAACGCGCCTTTCGCGAATTCGCCCGGCTGACGAAAGGGGCTTATGCCCGCTTTGATTCGAGCGCGCCCGCAGAGCTCTCCGCGCTGCTGCGGGCCGTTGCCGCTTATGCGGCGGGCGGGCGCAAGGCCCTCCAGCTTCAGGGGACGGGCCCCGCAAAATTACTCCTCGAGCAGCTCAAATGATCTGGCTTGTGGGCGGCGGCCTTGCGCTGGTCCTTCTGGTTTATCTCTATTCGCTCTTCACCCAGGGCGAAATCCGCAGGCTGGTGCGCGCCCTGCGCTATACGCTGGGGGGCCTGATGATCGCGGTTGCGGCCGTTTTCGGGCTGCGTGGCAACATGATGGTGGCCAGCGTCATCGCCATGGGCGCGGCCGGGCTCCTGATGCGCGGCCGGCTCGGGCCCATCGATTTCGGCGGCGGGGGACAGGCGGGCCCCAACAACGCCTCCAAGGTCAAGAGCCGGTATCTCGACATGCGGCTCGACCACGACACCGGAGCGGTGACCGGAGAGGTGCGCGAGGGCCTGTTCAGGGGCCGCGACCTGGCCGGGCTGGGCCCCGAGGAATGCTGGGCCCTCTACGATGAAGTGGGCGAGGATCCCGATTCCCAGGCGCTGTTCGAAAGCTGGCTCGACGCCAACCGCAAGGGCTGGCGGGACTATTTCTCCGAGCACTACGGCATGGATGGCGAGGCGGGGCCGACAGATGGCGCAACCGGTGGGACGTCCGGCACCCGATCGGGTCTCTCGAGCGTCGAGGAGGCCTACGAGCTCCTGGGTCTGGAACCGGGTGCCGGCCCTGACCAGATCCGCGCCGCCCATCGCCGGCTGATGAAGAAGGTGCATCCCGACCAGGGTGGGTCGGCCTTTCTCGCCGCGCGCATCAACGCGGCCAAGGACCTGCTCCTAGAGACCACGGGTCGGTCGGCGCGATAGAGCGGAACCATCGGGGCTGCCGGATCTTTGATCCTGCGGCTTGATTGTGACGTCGGGCTGGGTCATAACCACTTCCGTCGGCGAGCGCTCGTCCCGCCGGCAATCCGAAACAGCACAGGCATTTTCCGCAATGGACGACCCGTCCAGTCGTAGCAACACGTTAACTGGTGCCGCCTCGATCGCGGGCGCCGGGCGGAGCCTGCGGGGCTGATCCCTGCCGACGGCTTTGTCTCGGACGCCGCCCCACGAGACGGCGGAAACCGAGGCAAACAATGACGTTCGACAATCTTGCCCACGACCTCAAGGCCGGCGCCGCTCCCGACACGGTGCTGACCCGCGAGTTTCTTGCAAACCAGCACGCCGCCGATATCGCCGCCTTCCTCAGGGAGAACGAGGCCGAGATCGACTGGAAGGTCCTCGACCTGATCGACCTGCCCCGCCAGGCCGAGGTGCTGGGCTATCTCGACCGCGACCTGCAGGTCGAGCTCGCCAAGTCCGCGCCCCGTGCCCGGCTGGCCGCCATCATCACCGAAATGGATTCCGACGACCGCGCCGATCTTTTCAACGCGCTGTCCGAAGAGGAGCAGGAAGCGCTCCTGCCCGCCCTCGCCCAGGCCGAGCGCGAGGACATCCGGCGGCTTGCCTCCTACGAGGAAGGCACCGCAGGCTCGATCATGACCTCGGACTATGCGGTGCTGACCCCCGAGATCACCGCCCGCCAAGCGCTCGACAAGCTCCGGCTCGAGGCGCCGGACAAGGAAACCATCTACCGCGCCTATGTGATCGACCCCGATCGCAGGCTGGTGGGCTCGGTGCGCCTCCAGGACCTCATTCTCGTGTCGCCCTCCACCCGCATCGAAAAGATGATGGAGCGCAACACGCTGGCCGTGCGCGTGGACGAGGACCAGGAGGAAGTGGCCGCCAAGATCGCCCGCTACGACCGTCTGGCCCTGCCGGTGATCGATGCCGACAATCGGATCGTGGGCATCGTCACCCATGACGACGCGCTCGACGTCATCACCCAGGAAGCAACCGAGGATTTCCACAAATCGGGCTCGGTGCGCGGGCTGGGCGAAAGCGTCAAGCAGGCGCGCATCTTCTCGCTCTATCGCGCCCGGGTGTTCTGGCTCGTGCTGCTGGTGTTCGGCAACATCTTTTCTGGCGCGGGAATCGCGCATTTCGAGGACACGATTTCGGTCCATCTGGCGCTCTTGTTCTTCCTGCCGCTGCTGATCGCATCGGGCGGCAATGCCGGCGCGCAATCGGCGACCCTGATGGTGCGCGCCATCGCCACCGGCGACGTCCGGATGCGCGACTGGGGCCGAATGCTGGGCCGGGAAACCCTGGTTGCGATCCTGCTGGGGCTGACCATGTCGGTCGCCATTTGGGGGATCGGGCTCTGGCGCGGCGGAACCGACATCGCCGCAGTCGTAGCCAGCGCCATGATCGTGATCGTTCTGGCCGGCGCCCTGATCGGGATGACGCTGCCGTTCATCCTGACCCGGGTCAAGCTCGATCCCGCGACCGCCAGTGGACCGCTGGTGACCTCGATCTGCGACATCGTGGGGGTGATGATCTATTTCTCGATCGCCCGCGCCGTGCTGTTCTGAGCGCGCTCAGTAATTCTTCATCCTCAGGTGCGGTATGCCCGCGTCCATGAACTGCTCGCCATAGGCGACAAAGCCGAGACGGGCGTAAAAGCCCGTCTTGTCGGCCTGGGATTCGAGGTAGCCGCGCGGCTGGCCGGCGGCCCGGGCGTGCTCCAGCGCGTGCCCGATCAGTCCCGCCCCAACCCCCTGGCCGCGATGGGAAGCCGCGACCGCGACGCGTCCGAACTTGGCGTGTTCGGGCTTCCAGAGAATGCGCAGCACCCCCACGACCGCCCCCTCGTCGATACCGATGATGTGGGTCGCGGTAAAATCATCGGCGTCGTGCTCGATCTCGGCGGGCACGCCCTGCTCGAGAACGAACACTTCCCGCCTCAGGGCAAAGCCCAGGTTGCAAAGCGGGGAGAAGAGCGGAACCGGCAGGAAGACGGGCGATGGGCTGGACATGGGCGGGACTCGACAGGAAAGATCAATGGCCCGATTTCTGTCAGCCGGCGCGCCCTGTGTCCACAGGAGCAGCGGTCCGATTTGACCCGCACCCCGATTTCCTGTGACCATGCCCGCGCGTGCGCCATTGGGGGCAGCGGGAGATGGATGTGCCGGAACCTGCTGGCGGGAGCCCTGTGGACGCGTCAATCGACCTACCCATGGGGGCAACGTGTTCAAGCCATTCGTCATCAACCCGCCGGTGTTCTACACGTCGGTGGCCATCATAACTTTGTTTCTTCTGATAGGGCTGGTGTTTCCGGACCGCTCTGAGGCCATTTTCTCTGGCATCCAGTTGGGCATTCTGGTCAATTTCGGCTGGTTCTACCTGCTCGTGGTCGGGATCTTCCTCGCCTCGGTGCTTCTGTTCTCGCTCGGCCGGTTCGGGCGGCTCAAGCTCGGGCCCGATGATTCGACCCCCGATTTCGGCTATGTGAGCTGGATCGCCATGCTCTTTGCCGCCGGCATGGGCATCGGGCTGATGTTTTATGCGGTGGGCGAGCCCATCACCCATTTCGCGCTGCCCCCCACCGCGGAGCCGGGCACGATCGCTGCGATGCGCGAATCCATGAGCGTGACCTTCTTTCACTGGGGTATTCACGCCTGGGCCATCTACGCGGTGGTTGGCCTGTCGCTGGCCTATTTCGGCTATCGCTACAACCTGCCGCTCACCATCCGGTCCGGGCTCTATCCGCTGCTCAAGCACCGGATCAACGGCCCCATCGGCCACGCGGTGGACATTTTCGCCATCGTCGGCACCATGTTCGGCATCGCCACCTCGCTGGGTCTGGGCGTCGCCCAGATCAATGCGGGCTTGAACTATCTGGTCGGCCTGCCGGTCACCCCAATGATCCAGATCGGCCTGATCGCCGTCATAACCGCGCTCGCGACGGTGTCGGTGGTGACCGGGCTCGACAAGGGCATCCGCATCCTCTCGGAATCCAATCTCGTGGTCGCCATCCTGCTGATGGTCTTCGTCCTGGTTGTAGGTCCCACTGCCGACCTCTTCCGTAGCTTTGTCCAGAACATCGGGCTCTATCTCGACCAGCTCGTCCTGCGCACGTTCAATATCTACGCCTATGAGCCCACGCCCTGGGTCGACGGCTGGACCCTGTTCTACTGGGCCTGGTGGATTTCCTGGTCGCCCTTCGTGGGCATGTTCATCGCCCGGATTTCCCGTGGCCGCACCGTGCGCGAATTCATCACCGCGGTGCTGTTCATCCCCGCCGGCTTCACCTTCTTCTGGATGACCGTGTTCGGCAACACCGCCTTTTTCATCGACACCGGCGTGGCCGAAGGTGCGCTGACCGAGGCGGTGCTCAACGACGTCTCGGTGGGGCTTTTCCAGTTCTTCACCTACCTGCCCATGCCGGCAGTCACCTCGACCCTCGCGGTCATCCTCGTGGCGGTGTTCTTCATCACCTCCTCGGATTCCGGTTCGCTGGTCGTGGACACTATCGCCTCGGGCGGGGAGACCAACACTACCACGGGCCAGCGCGTCTTCTGGTGCGCGGGCGAAGGCGTGGTGGCCGGCGGGCTCCTGCTGGCCGGCGGGCTCGGGGCGCTGCAGGCGGCGACGATCGCCAGCGCCCTGCCGTTCTCGATCGTGATGCTGGTGCTCGTCTGGGCGCTGTTTGTGGGCATGCGGGCCGATATCGCCCAGCAGCAGCAGGCCGCCGCGGCCGGTATCGCCGCGCCGGCCCAGCCCGCGTCGGGCCTCACCTGGCAGCGGCGCCTGGCCCTGATGCTGCACGCCCCCAGCGACAGGGAAGTCTTGGGCTTCATCGACAAGGAGGCCAGGGCGGCCCTCGAACAGGTGGCGGCCGAGCTCTCCACGCGTGGCCGGCAGGCAAGCGTGGCCACCGCCGGGGAAACCGGCGGTGTGGTGCTGACCGCTCCGGCCGATGGGGTGCGCGACTTCATCTATGGCGTCATGCCGGCCACCTCTCCGCTCGCGGCCTATACGGCCTTTGAGGCGGCGCGTCCGGAGAACCGGCACGAAGCCCGGACGTACTTCTCGGACGGCAGCCGGGGCTATGACGTGATGGGCATGACCCGTGACCAGCTCATTGCCGACGTTCTGGTCCAGTTCGAGCGCTATCTGATGCTGGTGCAGTCCCCCGAGGCGCGGCTTGTGTCGGCTGCTCCCGAACACGCGGCCGAACCG
The DNA here is from genome assembly GCF_003992665.1 of Pelagibacterium montanilacus. Taxonomy (GTDB): domain Bacteria; phylum Pseudomonadota; class Alphaproteobacteria; order Rhizobiales; family Devosiaceae; genus Pelagibacterium; species Pelagibacterium montanilacus. The sequence goes on along the minus strand of NZ_RZMX01000051.1, from coordinate 271,910 downwards.
AGCGCCTGACAGAGCTGCGGATGGGGAACACAGAAAAAGGCCCGGCGTGGTGAAGATGCCGGGCCTTTTTCAGGTCGCTTGATGCGCGCCGGGGCGCGTCAGGCAAAGACGCTGGCGCCCCTGTCGGCGGTGCCCACCAACCTGCGGAAGCCGGCGAACAATTCCCGGCCCATGCCGAAATGCTCGTGCTCGAGATTTTCCGTCGCCGGCGTGCGTGCGAGGAAAGCGTGCTCGTCGCCCAGGAAAGTGAGGGTGCCGGCCTCGGCATCGAGCCGGAGCATGTCGCCCTCCCGGATCTTGGAGATCGGCCCGCCATCGGCGGCCTCTGGGGTCATGTGGATGGCCGCGGGCACCTTGCCCGAGGCCCCCGACATGCGCCCGTCGGTGACCAGCGCCACCTTGAGCCCGCGATCCTGCAGGATGCCAAGGGTCGGGGTGAGCTTGTGCAACTCGGGCATGCCCACGGCCCGCGGCCCCTGGAAGCGCACCACGGCAATGAAATCGGAGGTCAGCTCGCCCGCCTTGAAGGCGTCGATCAGGCCCTGCTGGGTGTGGAAGATGCGTGCGGGCGCCTCCACCAGCCGGTTCTCGGCCTTGACCGCCGAGATCTTGATGACCGACTTGCCGAGGTTGCCCGAAAGCAGCTTGAGCCCGCCGGTCCTGGCAAAGGGCTCGGCGGCGGTGGTGAGCACTTTGGGATTGCCGCTGGTGGTGGGCGCCGGCTCGAAGCTCAGCGTCTCGTCGATATAGCGCGCCTCGCGGGTATAGGCCTCGAGCCCCTTGCCCCAGACGGTGGAAACGTCGTCGTGCAGATAGCCCGCATCGAGCAGCTCGCGGATCAGGAACCCCATGCCGCCCGCGGCGTGGAAATGGTTCACGTCCGCCAGCCCGTTGGGATAGACCCGGGCGAGCAGCGGCACCTGGTCGGACAGCGCCGACATGTCGTCCCAGGTCACCCGAAGCCCCGCAGCGTTGGCGATGGCGATGATGTGCATGGTGTGGTTGGTCGATCCGCCCGTGGCCAAAAGCCCCACCAGCCCGTTCACGATGGCCTTTTCGTCCACCACATGGCCGACCGGGGTGTAGTCATTGCCCTGGGCTGTGATCGAAAGGGCGCGATGGGTCGCGGCCCGGGTCAGCGCATCGCGCAGCGGGGTGCCCGGATTGACGAAGCTGGCGCCCGGCAGGTGCAGGCCCATGATCTCCATGAGCATCTGGTTGGAATTGGCGGTGCCGTAGAACGTGCAGGTTCCCGGACCGTGATAGGATTTGCTTTCCGCCTCGAGCAGTTCGGCGCGCCCCACCTTGCCTTCCATGAAGAGCTGACGGATGCGCGATTTCTCGTCATTGGGCAGGCCCGTCGTCATGGGCCCGGCGGGCACGAAGATGGCCGGGATGTGCCCGAAGGTCAGTGCGGCAATGGCCAGCCCGGGGACGATCTTGTCGCAGATCCCCAGAAACACAGCCGCGTCGAACATGTTGTGCGAGAGCCCGACCGCAGCGGCCATGGCGATGACGTCACGGGAAAACAGCGAGAGGTCCATGCCGGTCTGGCCCTGGGTGACCCCGTCGCACATGGCGGGCACTCCGCCCGCGACCTGGGCGACGGCCCCGATCTCCTTGGCTGCGGCCTTGATCCGGGCCGGATAGTCCTCATAGGGCTGATGGGCCGAGAGCATGTCGTTGTAGGACGTGATGATCCCGAGATTGAGCGCGGTGTCGCCGGCGAGCGCGGCCTTGTCGGAGGGCCCGCAGGCGGCAAAGCCGTGGGCGAGGTTGCCGCACGAAAGCGCCGTGCGGTGCACGCCCTGGGCGGCCATCTTGTCGAGCCGGTCGAGATAATCCCGGCGGCTGAGTTCGGACCGTGCCGCGATCCGGTCGGTAACGTCCTTTATGGCGGTCTTGATGCTCATTGGCGCCTCCTGGCTGCGTGGGGCGTCACCCGGGCCGGGGGAGCGGGCTCAGGGACACCAGAAAAGCTGGACCGTGACCGTCCCCTGCGAGAGGACCGCACGGACGGGCATGGCGTGGACAGGGCCGGTGGCAAGGGCCGCGTCGAGCACCCTCGCCTTTTCCTCGCCCTCGATGTGAAGATAGAGTGCACGGGTGGACAAGAGCCGCGGTAGCGTCAGCGTCACGCGCGGCTCGCCAGCGCCTGGAGCCTCGATGGCGACCAGCGGGCCCTTTGCGGACAGCGCCGCGTCCAGCGTGTCGCCGCCGGGAAAGAACGAGGCGGTGTGCCCGTCCCCGCCCATGCCCAGAACGACGGCATCGAACCGGTCGGGCAGGGCCAAGAGCGCAGTGTTGGTTCTGGCCACGGCATCGGCGGTGGGCGCGTCGCCGCCCGAATAGAGCGGGACCAGCTGCGCTTGGGCAGCGGGGCCGGACATAAGCCGTTCCCGCACCAGTTTGGCGTTCGAGCGCTCGGACGTCTCGTCCACCCAGCGCTCGTCCACGAGGGTGACGGTGACGCTCTCCCAGTCGATCTCCTCGCGCGCGCCCAGAGCGGCAAAGAACGCGGCGGGCGTCGAACCACCCGAGACCGCGAGGCTCGCAACCCCGTTCTCCTCGATCCCGGCGATCAGATCGTCGGCCACCGAAATGGCCAGGGCCTGGGCCAGTTCGTCCCGGGTGGGGAAAACATTGCGCTCGATGGTCATCGTCTTCTCCTTGGCATTGGCAAAGGGCAAGGCCGGGGTCAGTCGTCGGCCTCGTGCCAGGTGCGCCCGTCCCGCTCGATCAGGGCGACCGAACCGGTGGGTCCCCAGGTTCCCGAGGTGTAGGGCTGGGGGGCGTCCGAGGAGGCGTCCCACGCCGCCCGGATCGGGTCGATCCAGCGCCAGGCGGCCTCGAGCTCGTCCCGACGCATGAAGAGGGTCTGGTTGCCGCGGATCACGTCGAGCAAAAGCCGCTCATAGGCTTCTGGGGTGCGTTCGGTGAACGTTTCCGCGAACGAGAGGTTCAGCGGCACTTCGCGCAGGCGCATGCCCCCGGGGCCTGGATCCTTGATCATCAGGAACAGCTTGACCCCTTCGTCGGGCTGAAGCCGGATGACGAGGCTGTTGGGCCGGGGCGCCCCTTCGGCGTGATCGAAGATCGAATGGGGGATCGAGCGGAACTGGATGACGATTTCCGAGACCCGGCTCGCCAGCCGCTTGCCGGTGCGCAGGTAAAAAGGTACCCCCGACCAGCGCCAGTTCTCCACTTCCGCCTTGATGGCAACGAAGGTCTCGGTGCGCGAGCCCTTCTTGTCCTCGGGCAATTCATCCTGGTAGCTGGGCACCGACCCGCCATTGACCGCGCCGCCGCGATACTGGCCGCGCACCGTGCATTTCGAAACCATTTCCCCGGTGATGGGCTTGAGCGAGCGCAGCACCTTGAGCTTTTCGTCGCGCAGGGCGTTGGCGTCGTCCGAGGCCGGGGGCTCCATGGCCACGAGGCACAAAAGCTGCATCAGATGGTTCTGGACCATGTCGCGCAGCGCGCCCGATTCGTCGTAATAGCCGCGCGTGCCCGCGCCCACGTCTTCCGACACCGTGATCTGGACGTGATCGATATGGGCCGCGTCCCAGATGGGCTCGAACAGGATGTTGCCAAACCGCAGGGCCAGGAGGTTCTGAACCGTTTCCTTGCCGAGGTAATGATCGATCCGGTAGACCTGATCCTCGGCAAAGACGTCCGAGATCGCGTCGTTGATCTCGATCGAGGAGGTGAGATCGGTGCCCAGCGGCTTTTCCACCACGACCCGGGCGTCGCGCCGCCAATAGCCCTTCTCGTCGAGATAAGAGCAGATCGGGCCGAACAGGTTCGGGGCGACGGCCAGATAGAAGGCGCGCACGATCTCGGGATCCTGGCGCAGGCTGGCCTCGAGCTCGGCCCAGCCGTCGCGGTCGCCCACATCGTTGGCGATATAGGAGAAGCACGAGACGAACCGCTCGATCACGCCCTCGTCGCGGTAGTCGGGCTTGACGAATTCGCCGACCGCATCGCGCGCGAGGCCGCGGAAATCCTCGTCGGACAATTCGGTGCGCGACACCCCGATGATCCGGGAGCGTTCGTCGAACTGGCCGTCACGGAACCGGTGGTAGAGCGCCGGGATCAGCTTGCGCTTGGTGAGATCGCCGGTGGCGCCGAACACCACATAATCGAAGGGCTGGACGGGAATGATGCGACTGGACAATTGAAAAGGTCTCCGGCTCGCGTTGCGCACTCAGGCTGCGCTGGCGTTGTGACGGGCGAGGATGAGCGCGCCGTGCAGGGGTTCGGATCGGGGCAGGCAGACATAGGCGCCATAGCGGATCTCGAGCAGGCCCATGAGCCTCTGGCCAAATCCGCCGACCACGGCGAGCTTTTCCGCTCCGCACCGTTTGAAGTAATCCACATAGCGGTCGATATAGCCAAGCTCGATTTCCATGAGCTGAGCGGCGACCGGGTCTGCGTTTTCGAAATGCTCGATGAACATCGGCATGAGCGCACCGTAGTCCGCCGGCTGCCGGTTGTCGAAGCTCCAGGCCATCACGGCGTTGAGATCACCCCCCAGCCTCTCGATCACTGCCCGTGTGAGCGGGGAGGCGGGCACCAGTCCGTCCTCGGCCTCGACTGCATGGCGCACGAGCTCGCGCCCGAGAATGGCGCCCGACATCTGGTCGCCCGCGTGAAAGCCCCAGCCCCCGACCTGGTAGCGCCGGCCCTCGACCAGCGCCATGCCGGCCGACCCGGTGCCCACGATGATCACCGCGCCGTCCTCACCCTCATGGGCGCCGGCCCGCGCGATATCGATGTCGTCGTGGACCGCAAGGGACGCGAACGGCCATTGCCGCGCCGCAAAGGCTTCGCGGGCCGAGGGCAGGCGCGCGCCGGCCATTCCGAAGCACGCGGTGGTCTGGCTCGCGTGGGAAAAATCGATGCCGGCCTGGGCAAAGGCGTCCCGTGCCCCGTCCATGATCGAGCGGTAGGCCGGCTCGCCCCCGTCAAGCTGGAGGTTGGATCGCCCGCCCCGGGCTTCCCCCAGGCTTCGCAGATCCCTATCGGCCAGTCTGACGCGGCAATTGGTGCCGCCCCCATCGACGCCGAGCAGATATTTGGTCAAGATCGCAACTCCGGAGCGCAACTCGCCAACAGGGCCTAAGACAAAAGTCTTATAGGGTCAAATTCAAATGTGGCGGCGGGCCGGGCCGGAACCGGGCCGTGCAGCGGGCGTTGCCCGAGGCCCGGCGCAGTCGCTGATCTTTAGCAACAAGGGGCGGGGCCTTGAGCGAGCATATCCTGATACTGGGCGGGGCGCGGTCGGGAAAGACCGCCTTTGCCGAACGCGTGGCGACCCGCGGGTCCAGATCGCCCGCCTATCTCGCGACCGCCGAGGCGCTCGATGACGAGATGGCCGAGCGTGTCGCGGCCCATCAGCGCACGAGGGAGGGCCGGTTCGCCACCATCGAGGAGCCTCTCGAGCTGTGCGAGACGCTGTTTGCCGCCGCACAGGCCCACGACGTGATTCTCGTGGACTGCCTCACGCTCTGGATCACCAATCTCCTGAGCATGGAACGCGACGTAGCCGACGAGATCGAGAACCTTGCCGAAACCCTCGAGGCGATCGAAACCACGCGGGTGATTCTCGTCTCCAACGAGGTGGGGTTGGGGATCGTGCCCGACAACGCGCTGGCGCGCACCTTCCGCGACCTCGCCGGCTCTGCCCATCAGCGGCTTGCGGAAATCTGCCCCCATGTGTGCTTTGTGGTCGCGGGCCTGCCCATGGCGGTCAAGGGACGGCTCCCGGACCTATAGCAGGCTCGACGCAAACCAGCCGGCCGTCACAAGGGCCATCGCCCCCAGCGTCAGCCAGAGCGCGGTGCGGTAGAGCCCGAGCGCGGCCACGATGTCGGACGGTCCGAGCGAGCGCCGCCCGTCCCCCATCGTCGGCAGATCGAGAACCCGGCCCCCATAGGCGCGCGGGCCACCAAGCGACAACCCCAGCGCTCCGGCCATCGCCGCTTCGGGCCAGCCGGCATTGGGGGACGCGTGCTTGCCCGCATCGCGCCGGGCGGTCCGCCAGGCCGCGCGTCCCGAGGCCGACCGATCGAGCGCTGCGGCCAGCGCGAACAGGAGCGCGGTCAGCCGTGCGGGCAGGAAATTGACGAAATCGTCGGTCCGGGCCGAGGCCCAGCCAAAGGCGAGATAGCGGTCCGATCGGTACCCGACCATGGAATCGGCTGTGTTGATCGCTTTGTAGAGCGCGATCCCGGGCAGTCCCAGGAGGGCAAGGTATAGGAGCGGCGCGATCACCCCGTCGGAGGTGTTTTCCGCCAGCGTTTCGATGGCCGCGCGCGAGATTTCGGGCCCGTCGAGCTCGGTGGTGTCCCGGCCAACGATCTGGGAGACCGCGTGTCGTCCTGCATCAAGAGAGGTTTCCAGCCCGCGCCCCACCCGTCCGACGGCCGCCCAAAGTTCCTTTTGCGCCAGCAGCGAAGAGGCCAGCACCGCCTCGAGCGCCCAGCCCCAGGGCAGCGCCCGCAGGGCGAGCGTGAGCGGGAGGGTGACGACGAGGACCACCGCCAGAACGCCGGCCAGAACCAGCGCGCCGGCGAACCGCCTGTCTTCAAAGCTCCAGTCCGCGTTGTTGTAGGCTTTCTCGCCCGCCCCGATCAGCCAGCCGATCCAGATCACCGGATGGCCGATGGCGCGCACCAGCGCCGGCGGATACCCCGCGAGCCGCTCCAGACCCAGGGCTGCAAGAGCGACCAGAAGGCTCATCTGGGCTCCGGAATCCGCGCCAGCGCGAGGATTGCGTCGAGATCGAGATGGGCTTCCATATGGGCGGCGAGCCGATCGAGCACCGCATCCACCCCCGCCTCATAGTCGAGCGTCGGATCGGTGCGGGCCCCGAGCGTCTCGAGGAAAGCCCGGCGGAAGCCGTCGGCTGCGAACACCCCATGCAGATAAGTGCCCGCGATCCGGAATTGGGACGCCGTGGCCCCTTCGGGCGCGCCGTCCACATGGGCGAAGGGCCGGTCCGCATCGGGGCCGAAGGTCTCGCCCATATGAATGTGATAGCCTGAAACCAAATGGCCCGAGCCCGCGTGCACCGCCGCCTCGGTCCGGAGCTGCTTGTGGGGCCCCAGAATCGTGTCCACGTCGAGCAGCCCGAGGCCCGGGGAGGTTCCGGGCCGCCCTTCGATCCCCTCGGGGTCGGCTATGGTCTTGCCCAGCATCTGGTAACCCCCGCAAATCCCCAGCACATGGCCGCCGGCCCGCACATGGGCGGCAATATCGATATCCCAGCCCTGGGCCCGCAGGGCATCGAGATCGGCCCGGGTGGATTTGGAACCGGGCACAACGACGAGCCGCGCATCGCGCGGCAGCGGCTGGCCGGGCGGGACGATCCTGACGGTTACGCCGGGTTCGGCGCGCAGGGGATCGAGATCGTCGAAATTGGCGATGCGCGGCAGGCGCGGCACGGCGATCACGAACTCGCCGCCCGGGGCTTGCGCCGCATCGAGCGCCAGCACGTCCTCGGCCGGCAGCCGGCCCGCATCGGGAAAATGGGGCAGGGGCCCGAAGGCAGGGCGCCCGGTACGCTCGGCGATCAGCGCGCGGCCCGCATCAAAGAGCGAGGGGTCGCCGTGGAATTTGTTCACGAGGGTCGCGGCAATCAGCGCCGCGTCATCGGGGGCGATCACGGCGAATGTGCCCACCAATGCCGCGATCACCCCGCCCCGGTGGATATCGCCCACCAGCAGCACCGGCACGCCGGCGGCCTGGGCGAAGCCGAAATTGGCCAGATCCCCCTCCCTCAGATTGACTTCCGAGGCGCTGCCCGCGCCTTCGACCAGCACCAGGTCGCTGTCGGCTGCAAGTTCGGAAAACGCCGCCAGCACCTCGGGCATCAGCGTGCCGCGCATGGCGAAATAGGCGCGCGCCGAAAGGGTCGCGCGGCGCTGCCCGCGCACCACGATTTGCGATCCGGTCTCGTGCTCGGGCTTGAGCAGCACCGGGTTCATCGCTGTGACGCAGTCCCGGCGTGCGGCGCGGGCCTGAAGCGCCTGCGCCCGTCCGATCTCCCCGCCATCGGCTGTCACCGCGGCATTGTTGGACATGTTCTGGGGCTTGAAGGGCGCAACGCGCAGTCCGCGATTGGCAAAGGCACGGCAGAGCCCGGCCACGACGAGCGATTTGCCGACGTCCGAGCCCGTGCCCATCACCATGAGCGCGCGGGCGGTCATGGGGCCACGCCCTGGGCCGCGTCGATCACATGGGCATACGAGCCCATCACCCGCCCGAGGATCACGCCCATGGAGCCGCGCGGCGCGCCCCCGGCGTCTTCGGCCACAAAGAGAGGCGGCAAGTCCGGAGCATCGGCGCTCGAATAATGGAATTCATGGCCCCTGAGCGCGCCCGGCCAGGGCAGCGGGGACGCATGGGTCAACGTCCGGTAGCCCAGAACACGCCGGGGCCGGTCGATCCGGGTCGAGACCGGGAGGAGGCCGGTCATCTTGTGGGTGGCGCCCTCGCGATCGGTGAGCGATTGACCCAGCACCATGAACCCGCCGCACTCCCCATAGATCAGCCCCCCCCGGTCGCGCGCCGCGGCCAGTCCGGCGGCAAAGCCCCGGGCCGCGCCGAGTGTCCGCCCGTGCAGTTCGGGATAGCCCCCGGGAAGAAACACGGCATCGGCCCCTTCCCCGGGCGCCTCGTCGGCAAGGGGCGAGAAAAAGGACAGCGTTGCGCCCTGCGCCTGCCAGCCCGCCAGCAGATGGGGATAAACAAAGGCAAAGGCCGCATCGCGCGCGATGGCGATGTGCTGGCCCAGCGGGGCGAGCGGCGCCGGCGCGCGGCCGGCACCCGTCAGGGGGACCGGCGCGGCGCAGGCAAGCACGGCATCGAGATCGAGCCCCGCTCCCACCGCATCGGCAGCCCTCTCAAGGAACCGATCGGCATCGGGCATGTCCCCGGGCAGGACCAGCCCCAGATGCCGTGAGGGCGCGACAAGCCCATCGGACCGGCCGAGCGCGCCGAGGACGGGGACGCCCGCCGCGTCGAGCGCGTCGCGCAGCATCGCCTCGTGCCGGGGCGAGGCGACGCGGTTGAGAACGACCCCGACGACGGCAACGTCAGCCCGGAACCGCACGAAGCCCAGCGCGAGCGCGGCGACCGACTGGGCCTGCCGGTCGCAATCGATGACGAGGATCACGGGTAGCCCCAGCGCCGCTGCAAGATCGGCGGTCGAGCCCGTCCCGCTGACCGCGCCATCGAAGAGCCCCATCACCCCCTCGACCAGCAACAGGTCCGCGTCCTCCGCATGGACCGAAGCGAGCGCGCCGAGCCGATCCGCGCCCATGGCCCAGGGATCGAGTGTGACGGCGGGCCGTCCGGCGGCGCGGGCGAGAAAGGCGGCGTCGATATAGTCCGGCCCGGTCTTAGCGGGGGCCACCGCGAGCCCCCGGCGCACCAGCGCGCGCGCCAGCCCCAGCGTCACCGTGGTCTTGCCCGAACCCGAGCGGGGGGCCGCGATGACGAGCCCGCGGGCAGCTTCAGCCAAAGCCGTTCTCCCGAAGGGTGTCGAGATACCAGTCGAGCGAGGCGCGGAACCCGCTCACCGGCCCCAGGACGACGATGGCGGGGGTGGGGAACGCGCCGGTCGCCTGCAGCATCCCCGCTTCCCCCAGCGTGGTTTCGATCACCCGCTGATGGGGCAGGGTCGCGTGGGCGACGATCGAGAGCGGGTCGAAGGGATCACGCCCGGCGGCCATGAGCTTGTCGGCGATCGAGCCCAGATGCTTGATCGCCATATACATCACGATCACCGGGGCCGCGGTGGCGATGGCCCCCCAGTCGACCGCCTGCGGCACACCTCCGGTGTCGTCGTGCCCGGTCAGGAAGATCACTGCGTGGTTGGTGTCCCTGTGGGTCACCGGAATGCCCGCATAGCCGAGCCCGCCTATCCCCGCGGTGATCCCGGGGACGATCCGAAAGGGGATCGCGGCCTCCACCAGCGCGGCGCATTCCTCCCCGCCGCGTCCGAACATGAAGGGGTCCCCGCCCTTGAGCCGCAGCACCCGCTTGCCGTCTCGCGCCTTTTCGACGAGGGTGAGGGTGATGTCGTCCTGTTTTGCGGACGGCTTGCCGCCGCGCTTGCCCACTTGGATGATCTCGGCGTCCGGGCGGGAAAAGGCCAGAATCGCCTCGCTCACCAGCGCGTCATGGACGATCACATCGGCCTGACCCAGCCCGTGATAGGCCAGCAGCGAGAGCAGCCCCGGCGCGCCAGGCCCCGCGCCCACCAGCCAGACCGAACCCGCAGAGAAATCGGGCAGGCCGGCATGGTCGAGCCGGGCAAAATGCCCCATTGTGCGCGCGTCCTGCTCTCGCGTGTGATCCATGCCGCTCGTGTCTATCGCCTCGTCGTCAAGCTCTCTATAGAGCTTGGGCATGACCAAGGGCAACGTTCAAGACCTGTGCGCCGGCGCCCGCGTGCTGATCCTGGGGGGAACCTCCCTGGCGCGCGCGCTCGCCACCCTGCTTGGGCGAGAGGGATACGCGGTCACCACCTCTCTGGCCGGGCGCACGCGCGATCCCCTCCTGCCCGATGGCGCGGTGCGGATCGGTGGGTTCGGCGGGGCCCGGGGGCTGGCCGACTATCTGGTCGCCCACCGCGTCGACGTTCTGGTCGACGCCACCCATCCCTTCGCGGCGCGCATGTCGGCCAATGCCCACGAGGCGGCACGCGCGACCGGTACGCCTGTCGCCCGGCTCGCGCCCGCGCCCTGGCCGGTCGATCCGGACTGGATGATGGTGCCCGACATGGCGTCGGCGGCCCGTTCCCTGCCACCGGGCGCCCGGGTGCTGCTCACCATCGGGCGCCAGGAGATAGGGGCGTTCGTGGCGCGCACCGATTGCAGCTTCGTCGCCCGCATGATCGAGCAGCCCGAAATGCCGCTCCCGGGCTGGACGCTGGTTCTGGGCCGGGGACCCTTCGCGACCGACACCGAACAGGCGCTTGCCGAGGCCCACGCGATCACCCATCTGGTGACCAAGAACGCCGGAGGGCCCTGGCCGGCAAAGCTCGAAATGGCGCGTGCGCAGCGCCTTGCGGTGATCGTCGTCCAGCGTCCCCAGCTTCCCGACGTCGAGACCGTCGGCACCCCCCAGGCGCTGCTCGAGTGGCTTGCCGGCCTTGCGCCCTATTCGAGGAAATAGGTGATGGTGGTGACCACACGGACCTTTTTCTCGATCTGCTTTTCGGGCCGCTGATCGGGGATCTCGACCTCCGCGAGAATCTCGAAGATGCCCTGGTTCGCGGTCTGTATGGTGCCCACCGCCGCGCCGGCCTCGCGGGCAAATTCCTCGGCCGCTTCCCGGGCTCGCTGGGTCGCCTCGGCAAGCATGTCGGTCTTGAGGGCGTTCAGCCCGGTGAAGGTATAGGAGGGCCCCGCATTGTAGGCGTCCGACGAAAAGACTACGCCCGCGCGCAGCAGCTCGCCCACATTGCGCGCCGCCTCGGCGATCGCCTCGACCTCGCTGGAGGTGACCAGGAACTCCTCGGTCAGGACGAACCGGGCCTCCCCGGGAGTGTTGCCCGCATTGTAGCCGGCCAGACGGTCCTCCACGAGGATGTTCTGGACGCGCATGGCCTCGGCGGGAAAGCCCGCCTCGAGCAGGAAGTCCCGCACCGCCGCGTCGGCGGTCTCGAGCCCGGCCCGCGCCGCTTCGAGCGTGGCGCCCGTGGCGACGAACTTGATGGGCCAGAACCCCAGATCCGCATCCACCGGGCGCTCGGACAGCCCCTTGACCGTGACGGTCCGGATCGGCTCGCGGCTTTCGATAAGCGCCTGACCGCCCAGCCAGCCCGCAGCGGCCAGCCCTGCCGCGATGCACAGCGCGGCGACGATTCCCGATATCGAGTTCATGGTTTTTCTGCCCTCGCACGCGCCCCCCGGCGCCCCTTATCTCAGCGCGCCGAATATGGCGTGTTTGCGGCAGTCCGGGGTGCTGGTGGAGGACGCGGTCGGGGGCCGGTCAGGCGGCCTTGTCGCGCCCTTCCTCGACCGCGTGGCAGGCCGCCCATGTGGGCCCGTAAAGCCGAAGTTCGGGCCGTTCGGTGCGGCAGCGCGCATTGGCCAGCGGGCAGCGCGGGTTGAACACGCACCCGGAAGGCGGGTCGAGCGGGGATGGGATTTCCCCCTCCACCGGCTTGCGCGGCTTGCCCGTCATCCCCAAATCGGGCACCGCGTCGAGCAGCATCCGCGTGTAGGGGTGCTGGCGATCGACGAACAGCGACTTGGCGTCGGCGATTTCGGCCATGCGCCCCAGATAGAGCACGCCGATCCGGTCTGCCATGTGCCGGACGACCGACAGGTCGTGGGAGATGAAGAGATAGGTCAGCCCCAGCTTGTCCTGGAGGTCCTTCATCAGGTTCAGGATCTGGGCCTGCACCGAAACATCGAGTGCCGAGGTGGGCTCGTCGCAGACGATAAAGTCCGGATTGGCCGCGAGCGCCCGGGCGATCGCGATGCGCTGGCGCTGGCCGCCTGAGAACTGGTGGGGGAATTTCGCCCCGTCCTCGGGGGAAAGGCCCACAAGCGAGAGCAGCTCGCCCACCTTCTCGCGCCGTTGCTTTCCGGTCTCGGTCTTAAACACCCGGAGCGGCTCGGCGACGATGTCGGCCACGTGCCAGCGCGGGTTGAGGCTGGCAAACGGATCCTGGAAGATCATCTGGAAGCGCCGGCGCAGCTTGCGCGCCTCGGCGCCCTCGAGCCCGGCCGAAAGCGATTTGCCCTCGAAAAACACATCGCCCGAGCTGGGCTTGAGCAGCCCCACGATCAGCCGGGCGATGGTCGATTTGCCCGAACCCGATTCCCCCACGATCGCGAAGGTCTCGCCCTTGTTGATCGAGAACGAGACGTCGTTGACCGCCTTGAGCAAGACCTTGTCCTGGCCCTCGAGCTTGCGGTTGAGCCAGGGCCGGGAGACGTCAAAAGAGACCGAAAGGTTTTTCACCTCCAGAAGGGGCGTGCTCACGAAAGCGCCTCCTCTTTGTCATAGAGCCAGCAGGCAACCCGCCGTTCGTCATGGGGAAGGGGATCGGGCCGCTCGATATAGCAGCGATCGAAGGCATAGGAGCAGCGTGGATTGAACGGGCACCCTTGCGGGATGGCGGTCAGCCGCGGCATGGAACCCGGAATCTGGGTGAGCCGCTCGGCATCGCTCAGAAGGGACGGGATCGAGCCCATCAGCCCCTTTGTATAGGGGTGGGCGGCGTCCGAGATGACCTTGCGCACCGGGCCGATCTCGGCGAGCCGGCCAGCGTACATCACCGCAACCCGGTCGGCGATCTCCGCGATCACCCCCATGTCGTGGGTGATCAGCATGATCGCGGCACCCTTTTCCGCGCAGAGCTTTTTCATCACGTCGATGATCTGGGCCTGGACCGACACGTCGAGCGCGGTGGTGGGCTCGTCGGCGATCACGAGGTCGGGGTCCGCGCACAGCGCCAGGGCTATCACCACGCGCTGGCGCATGCCGCCCGAGAACTGGTGCGGATAGTCGTCGATCCGGCGCGAGGCGTCGGGAATGCCCACATCGTCGAGCAACCCGATGGCCCGCTTGCGCGCATCGGCCGCAGAGAGCGGCAGATGGGTGCGAATTGTCTCCACGAGCTGTTCGGCCACGGTATAGAGCGGATTGAGCGAGGTCAGCGGATCCTGGAAGATCATGCCGATCTTGCGCCCGCGCACCCGCCGCATCTTTTCGGCCGGGAGCGTGTCGATCCGCTCACCATGGAGAAACACCTGGCCCGAGGAGATCCGGCCTGGCGGTTCGATCAGCCCGATGATCGCCGAGCCGGTCATGGACTTGCCCGCCCCCGACTCGCCCACCACGCCGAGCACTTCGCCGGCCTTGATGGAAAACGAGACGTCGTCGACGGCGGTCAGGATGCCGCGGCGGGTGGGAAATTGTACGGTCATCCCCTCGACCGAGAGAACAGGAGTGCTCATTTGCGCAACCTCGGATTGAGCGCGTCGCGCAGCCAGTCGCCCAGAAGGTTCACCGACAGCGCCAGCAGCACGAGCGTGAGCGCGGGGAAAAACAGAATCCACCATTCGCCCGAGAACAGGAATTGCTGGCCGATGCGGATCAGGGTCCCCAGCGAGGGCTGGGTGGGCGGCACCCCGACCCCGAGGAACGACAGCGTCGCTTCCTCGATGATCGCCAGCGCCAGCCCGATCGTGGCGATCACGAGCACGGGGCCCGTGACATTGGGCAGGATGTGGCGAACGAGGATGAAAAGGGGATGCACCCCCATGATGCGGGCGGCGGCGACATAGTCCTTCTGGCGCTCGACCATGGTCGCCCCGCGCACCGTGCGCGCGAACTGCGCCCAGTTCGAGAGCCCGATGGCCAGGATCAGGACGTAAAGGGCGGTGCTTTCCTGCTGGCTGGGCGGAATGAGCCCGCGCGCCACCCCGAAGATCAGGAGCGCGATGAGAATGGCGGGAAAGGTGAGCTGGATGTCGCAGATGCGCATGATGATCGCGTCGGTGAACCCGCCGCGATAGCCCGCGATCAGGCCCAGGCTAACCCCCAGCGTCATGGCAAACAGCGTGGCCGAAAGCCCCACGAGAAGCGAGACGCGTGATCCGTAAAGAATGGTCGAGAAGACGTCGCGACCCTGATGGTCGGCGCCCAGCAGGAAGTAGTTGCCCGCAAACGAGGTTTCCATCGGCGCGGTATAGCCGTCCATCAGGTTCAGCGTCCGCGGATCGAACGGGTTATAGGGCGCGATCCAGGGCGCGAACACCGCGGCAAGAATGAGAATGAGCGCGATACTCGCGGCCACCACCGCGACCGGGGAGGTCCGGAAGGAATAGAAGATGTCGGAATCGATGATCCGGGAAAACAGCCCCATGGGGCGGCGGCCCGGCGGTGCCGAAGCGCTCATGGTCAATGCCCTCCGCGTGCGCCGCCGACCCGGAGCCGGGGGTCGACGAGATAGTAAAGGATGTCCACGATCAGGTTGATCACGACGAACACGAGCGCAATGAACATCAGATAGGCGGCCATGACCGGCACGTCGACCACCGCGACCGAGTTGATGAACAGCGATCCCACGCCGGGCCACTGGAACACGGTCTCGGTGATGATCGCAAACGCGATGACCGAGCCCAGTTGCAGGCCGGTGATCGTGATGACCGGCACCAGCGTGTTCTTGAGCGCATGGCCGAAATTGACGGCCCGGTCGGTCAGACCGCGGGCGCGGGCGAATTTGATGTAATCGGCCCGCAAAACTTCGAGCATCTCGGCGCGCACCAGCCGCATGATCAGCGTCATCTGGAACAGCGAGAGCGTGATCGCGGGCAGGATGATCGAGCGCAGGCCCGATTCGCTCAGAAGGCCCGTGTTCCACCAGCCCAGATCCACCACGTCCCCGCGCCCGAACGAGGGCAGCCATTGCAGCTCGACCGCAAAGATGTAGATGAGCGCAATGCCGATCAGGAAGGTGGGCAGGGAAACCCCCACGAGCGAAAAGGCCATCACCCCGCCAGAGACGGGACTTTGCGGCTTGAGCGCGGTAAAGACCCCCAGGATGATCCCGAGCGTCAGGGCAATCGTCGCCGAGGCGAAGGCCAGCTCGATGGTGGCCGGCAGGCGCGAGAGGATGAGTTCGGAGACCGGCTGCTGAAGCCGGTAGGAAATGCCGAACTGTCCCTGCAGGGCGTTACCCACGAACCGGAAGAACTGCTCGACGATGGGATCGTTGAGCCCGAGCCGCTCGCGCAGCTGTTCCTGATCGGCGATCGAGGCCTCCTGGCTGACCAGAGAGGCCACGGGATCGCCGACATAGCGGAACATCGTGAACGAGATCAGCGCCACAACCAGCATCACAAGGACCGATTGCGCGAGGCGCTTTAGGATGAAGGCCAACATGAACGTCTGGTCTCCGCTTCGTTTCTGGGGACGTCGGTCGGCGGACGGGGGCCCGACGTGATCCCCTTGCGGCCGCTCTCAGGCCCGAACGTTCTCAGGGCCGGCCGGCCCACTCCGGGTGCCTTCCAGGGTGCCGGGGTGGTATCCGGCCGATCCGCCAGGCCACCCTTAAGCGAACGCCGCGCCACGACTTATGGACAAAGCCGTGGCGCGGCGCGCAATGAGGTGTGCTGGCTTACTCGTAGGTGACGTCGACCATCGAGGGCTGGTTTTCCGGATGCACGGCCAGGGTCATGTCATCGCGCATGGCGTAGGCCAGTTCCTGAACGTGAACGGTAAGGAAGACGCGATCTTCCTGGACCTGCTCCCAGATGTCGGCGATGACCTGATCGCGAGCCTCGAGATCGGTCATGGTGCCGAGCGACTGGATCATCTCATCGACCTCGGGGTTCGAATACAGACCGATATTGTAGGTCCCGTAATCGTCGGTCTTTGTGTGGACCAGATCGTTGAAGATGTAGGCCGAGTCAAAGGTCGGCACGCCCCAGCCCAGAAGATAGAAATCGGTCTGGTTGTTGAGGATCAGCGGGGAGTGCTGGGCGACCGGGCGCGACGCGAGCGTCACGTCGATGCCGATCTGGCCGAGCATGCCCACGACCGCCTGGGAAATGGCCTCGTCGTTGACGTAGCGGTCATTGGGCGTGTCGAGCGTCACGGTGAAGCCGTCGCCATAGCCAGCCTCTTCCATCAGCGCGCGGGCGGCGTCGAGGTCGACCGCAGGGCACGCATCGAGCTCTTCGGTCCAGCCGTTCACGAACGGGGGCATGTTCACGCAGGTCGGAATCGACTGCCCGCGCATCACCACCTGGCGGATCGCCTCGCGGTCGATGGCCAGCTCCATGGCCTCACGCACCAGCGGATTGGCGAAGGGGTTCTCGTCGGTGACGTCCGAGGAGGTCAGCGGCTCGTCATCCATGCGGTAGCCGAAATAGATGGTGCGGTTTTCCGGGCCGGTCTCGACCTTGACCCCGTCGGTGCCGCTCAGGCGATCGATGTCCTGGACGGGAACGTCCTGGACCAGATCCACCTCGCCCGAGAGCAGGGCCGCCACGCGCGTGGCGTTGTCGGCGATCGGGGTGTAGACGATCTCGGTCACGTCCGAAGCCTCGCCCCACCAGTCTTGGTAAGCGGTGAGGACCGAACGCACGTCCGGATCGCGCTCGGTGAGCACATAGGGGCCGGTGCCGTTGGTGTTGCGCACCGCGAAATTCTCTTCACCGGCGCCGAAATCCTGGACCGACTGCAGGTCGTTTTCTTCCGACCAGCCCATGTCCATGATGAAGGTGTTGGTGACGTTGTTGGGATAGAGCGGGGAGGGACCCGCCATCTGGAATTCGACCGTGTAGTCGTCCACCGCGGTCACGCTTTCCACATCGGCGTGGAGCTGACGCATGTTGGAGTTTTCACTCTTGGCGCGCTCGATCGAGAACACTACGTCCTCGGCCGTGAACTCTTCGCCGCCGTGGAAGGTCACCCCTTCGCGCAGCTCGAAGACCCAGACCGTGTCGTCGCCTTCCTTGACGTACCAGTCGGTCGCCAGGCGCTCACGCAGATTGCCCTCGAGATCGCGGTCCAGCAGCGTCTCGTAGATGTGGTGGTTGAAAGTGTGGGTGACGCCCTGGTTCTGGGAATGTGGGTCCAGAGTGAGCGCGTCGGACGTGCGGGCCCAGCGCAGCGTTTCGGCCTGCGCGGCCGAGACGAGCACCGAGGAGGCCAGCAGCGTGGCTGCGATGGCGGTAAAGGTTTTTCGCATGGTGGTGTTTCCCCTTGGAACGGTCCGCGTGCGGCCCGGGAAGGGCCCGGCTACGCGGAAGAAATCCAGGAGGGCGCGCCCTCCGGTGACCAGTCGTCTCGAAGCGCCGATGGGCATCGGACGGGTTCGATCGGCTCGGGTCAGACGGATGGGCGCACCCTCTCGAACGATGTGCAGGGAATATCGTTTTGCATGATGATTCCTCCCCGCGACTTGGGGCCACAACGTTTGCCGACGTTGTGCGCCGAAGCCGCAACAAAGCGTCTTTTCCCGCCTCGCGCAATGGGTATGGCCGGGACGTTTGCGTCAACCAGGCTGACCTAACTTGACCATTTGGTCAAAAATTATAGATATTTCAGAGCCTAAATGCCGTAACCTGCGGTACATCAACGGCAAATCCGCATCAAAATTTTTTAGATGGAGGGTGTGGCGAGCGGTTTGGCCGCGCCCCGCGCCTCCACTCTCCCGCATGGCTGGGGTGCAAAGGGCCCGCCGGAGTTGAAGCCCGGGCCGGACACGATTATGACAGGAAGCCCGATCACGCCGAAGGACAGCCATGATTTCGCAAAAGGCACGCTATGCGCTGCGCGCGCTCGTTGCCCTGACCCGGGCCGGACCGGGGGCCTCGCTGATGATCTCCGAGATCGCGGTCGGCCAGCACATTCCCAAGAAGTTCCTCGAGCAGATCCTGCTCGAACTCAAGCGCAACGGCATTGTAATGTCCAAGCGCGGCAAGGCGGGAGGGTATCTCCTGCTCAAGGATCCCGCCTCCACCAGTTTCGGGGAGGTGCTGCGAATCATCGACGGCCCGATCGCGCCGCTCCCCTGCCTTTCCAAGATCGCCTATCGCAGTTGCGTCGACTGCAAGAGCGAGGCCGATTGCGAAATCCGGCACGTTTTTGCCAAGGTCACCGAAGCCACCCGCGCCGTGCTCGACAGCACCACGCTCGCCGACGCGGTCGGTGAAATCGACGTGCTCGAAAAGGTCGGCTAGGGCCACTAGGGCCACAAGGACTTAAGCCACCTTTTCGCCCCGCCGCCAGACGCTCGCGATCTCGAGCCCGTCGGTGAGGTGAACAAAGGACGCATCGCTCCCCGCTCGCAGCCGTCCCAGCGTCTCGTCGCGCCCGATCGCCATGGCCGGATAGAGCGAGGCCATGCGCAGGGCCTCGTCGAGCTCGAGCCCGATGACCCGGTGGGTCCAGCGCACCGCGTCGATCATGGTCAGATCGGCGCCCGCCAGCGTGCCATCGCCCAGACGCAGCGCGCCCTCCGACCGCATCACTTCGCGTCCGTTGAGCTCAAAGCCAGCGAGGTCAGTGCCGATCGGAGGCATGGAATCTGTGACGAGGAAAATCCGCCCCGGCCCGCGCTTGGCCCGCAGGGCGATGGCGACGGTCTCCGGCGCCACATGGATGCCGTCGGCGATAAGCCCGGCCCAGATCCCGGTCTCGAGCACCGCGCCGACGAGCCCGGGCTCGCGATTGCCCATCTGGCTCATGGCGTTGAACAGATGCGTGGCCATGCCCGCCCCCGCTTCGATCGCCGCGCGCGCGGCCGCGCAGCTGGCATCGCTGTGCCCCAGGCTCACGATCACCCCGGCCTTGGCGAGCGCTCCGATCTGCGCCCGCGTGGCCGCCTCGGGCGCCAGCGTGACCAGTACGGTGGGGATAGCCCCGCGGGCCGCGATGATCAGGTCACGGTCGGCATCCTTCATAGCCCGGATCAGCGCCGGGCTGTGCGCACCCTTGCGCGCGAGAGAAAGGTGCGGACCCTCCAGATGCACCCCGGCGAACCCGGCCACGCCCGAACGCGCGGCCGCCCGCGCCGCGTCCAGCGCAGCCCGCGTCACCTCGGGGCGGTCGGTGATAGCCGTGGGCAGAAGGGCCGTGGTGCCGAACGGGGCATGGGCCGCAGAGATCGCCGCGATCGCCTCGACGTCCGGGTTCTGGTTGAACAGCACCCCGCCACCGCCATTGACCTGCAGATCCACAAATCCCGGGGCGATCAGCCCCCCCTCGAAAGCGATCCGCTCGAGCCCCGCGGGCAGGTCCGCGGGGTCGGCCAGCGCGAGGACGCGCCCCTCGCCGATCACCAGGGCCCGGCCTTCATGCCGGCGCTCCCCGTCAAGGATGGTGGCGCCCAAAAGGGCGAAGTTTCGGGTCATCTCGGGCTCACGGCTGGCCAATGGAACCGGGCAGAACCGGGTGCCCGGAGTCTATCCCATGTCCCGGCCGCCTTCCAGACGCGGCCCGATGCCCGATCCGGCCCGAAGGGCCGCCCGGGTGGCTTGGGGGCCCTTGCGTTTTTTTTCCGGTCAGGGCAGGGTCGCACCCCGGCGTCCTGCCGGGCCGAGCCTATTGCAGGCGCGGCATGCAAAAGACATTTCGCCAGAGGTCAGGAACAGCGATGAAGGTCACGCTTGAGCGCAACCATCTTCTCAAGTCGCTCGGTCACGTTCACAGGATCGTGGAGCGCCGCAACACCTATCCGATCCTGGCCAACGTGCTCATGAGCGCCACGCCGGACGGGCTGGACATGCGCGCGACCGATCTCGATATCGAGGTCACCGAAACCGTGCCCGCCATGACCGGCACGCCGGGCACCACCACGGTCCCGGCCCACACGCTATACGAGATCGTGCGCAAGCTTTCGGACGGCGCCGAGGTCCTGCTCGAGACCGATGGCAACGACCAGATGCAGATTTCCTCGGGGCGCTCGCGCTTTCATCTCCAGTGCCTCAACCCCGACGGATTCCCCGATCTCAAATCGGGCACCTTCACCCACAGCTTTTCCATTCCGCCCCAGACCCTCAAGGATCTGATCGAGCGTACCCAGTTCGCGATCTCCAACGAGGAAACCCGCTACTATCTCAACGGCATCTTCATGCACACCATCGACGGTGGCGACGGCATTGCCATGCGTGCGGTGGCGACCGACGGCCACCGGCTGGCGCGCGTCGAGACCGAGGCCCCCTCTGGATCCTCGGGCATGCCCGGCATCATCGTCCCGCGCAAGACCGTCACCGAGGTGCTCAAGCTGCTCGACGGCGTGGAGGGCGAAGTCGGGGTCGAGCTCTCGGACACCAAGATCAGGTTCACCCTTGGCGGCGTCGTTCTGCTCTCCAAGCTCATCGAGGGCAGCTTCCCCGACTACGAGCGCGTCACCCCGCGCAACAATGAAAAGCGGCTGCTGGTGGATCGCGACAGTCTCTCGCGTGCGGTCGATCGCGTCTCCACCATCGCGTCCGAACGCGGGGGCAAGGCGGTCAAGCTCTCGCTGTCCTCGGGCCAGCTCGAGCTGTCGGTCACCAATCCCGACCACGGCACCGCCAATGAGGAACTGGCCGTCGAGTTCTCCGAGGATGCCTTCGAGATCGGTTTCAATGCGCGCTATCTGCTCGAGATCATCTCCCAGATCCGCACCGAATCCGTGGAGTTCCGCTTCAACGATGCCGGCTCGCCGACGCTCGTCAAGGAGGATGGGGAAACCCAGGCGCTCTTCGTGCTGATGCCCATGCGCGTCTAGGCACGGGCGGGCGCTTCGCCCGTCGCCTGTTCTCCCCGCGGCCATGCCAGACCGGTTCATCTCCCGCCTGCGGCTGACCAGTTTCCGCAATTACGCGAGCGCCGCGCTCGACCTCGATGCGCGCCACGTCGTGCTGACCGGCGAGAACGGCTCGGGCAAGACCAATCTGATCGAGGCGGTGTCCCTGCTCTCGCCGGGACGCGGTCTGCGCCGGGCCCCGTTCGAGACCCTGGCGCTGGCCGGCAGCGACGGGCTCTGGGCCGTGGCCTCGAGCATCGAGACGCCCTATGGCGCGGTCGATGTGGGCACGGGGGCCGCCCCCGATGCCGCCGCGCGGCGCGTGCGCATCAACGGCGCAAACGCCCGTTCGGTCGAAGCCATGAGCGAGCATCTGCGCCTGCTCTGGCTCACCCCGGCCATGGACGGGTTGTTCTCGGGTCCATCAGGAGACCGCAGGCGCTTTCTCGACCGGCTGGTCACCACGCTCATCCCGGGCCATGGCGCGGCCGTGTCCGATTTCGAGCGCGCCATGCGCCAGCGCAACCGGCTCCTTGACGACGACGGCGATCCCGCCTGGCTCTCGGCCATCGAGGCCCAGATGGCCGAAACCGCATCCGCCATCCATTTCGCGCGCACCGATTCGCTGGGGCGCTTGCGGGCGCTCATGGCCTCCTCGGTCGCCGATACGGGCTTTCCCGAGGCCGGCATCGATCTCGTGCCCATGCTCGAGGAGCCGATCCCGACGACTGCAAGCGGGCTCGAGGAAGACTTGCGGGCGCGCTGGCGCAGCGCGAGGGGGCTGGACAGGGCCGCGGGCCGCACCACCATGGGCCCCCACAGGGTCGATCTCGAGATCGCGCATATGGGCAAGGCCATGCCCGCGGCGCTGTGCTCGACCGGCGAGCAGAAGGCCCTGCTGATCGGGCTGATCCTCGTTCATGCGCGCCTCGTGCGCGACATGACCGGCATGGCGCCGATCCTTCTTCTCGACGAGGTAGCGGCGCATCTGGACCCGCGCCGCCGCGCCGCGCTGTTCGATACCCTCGACAGGCTCGACACCCAGTGCTTCATGACGGGCACCGATCAGATGCTGTTTGCCGATCTTGGCGAGCGGGCACAGGCCTTTAGCGTGGCTGCGGGCACGGTTTTAGCCCGGCGCTGAGCCACAAAGGGTCCCATGCGGGCAAAAACCCGCCATCACGCTTGGGGTCGGCGCCCGGATCGGATAGAACTGTGCCCAGATCCAACAAGGTGATTCACTGTTCATGAGCGATTTGCCCCTCGACCCGGCCCAGCCCGAATATGGCGCGGACTCCATCAAGGTCCTCAAGGGACTCGATGCGGTCCGAAAGCGCCCGGGCATGTATATCGGCGACACCGATGACGGAACGGGCCTGCACCACATGGTCTACGAGGTGGTGGACAACGCCATCGACGAGGCGCTGGCCGGCCATGCTGACCTCGTCACCGTAACGCTCAACGCTGACGGATCGGTGACGGTCACCGACAACGGGCGCGGCATCCCCACCGACATCCACAAGGGCGAGGGCATTTCCGCCGCCGAGGTCATCATGACCCAGCTCCATGCGGGCGGAAAGTTCGACCAGAACTCCTACAAGGTCTCGGGCGGTCTGCACGGGGTCGGCGTTTCAGTGGTCAACGCGCTTTCGGTGTGGCTCAAGCTCAGGATCAGGCGGGCAGGCAAGGTCCACGAGGTCAGCTTTACCCACGGGGTCGTCGATTCTCCGCTCAAGGCCGTGGGCGATTACGAAGGGCGCTCGGGCACCGAGCTGACCTTCATGCCGTCCACCGAAACCTTCACCATGATCGACTTCGACTACAAGACGCTCGAGCACCGGCTGCGCGAGCTGGCCTTCCTCAATTCGGGCGTGCACATCACTCTGCGTGACAACCGCCACCCCGAACCGGTCGAAACCGACCTTTACTATGAAGGCGGGCTCGAGGCCTTCGTCAAATATCTCGACAAGAACAAGTCCGGCCTGCTCGACAAGCCCATCTCGATCACCGCCGAACGCGACGGGATCACCGTCGATGTGGCGCTGTGGTGGAACGACAGCTACCACGAGAACGTGCTGTGCTTCACCAATACCATCCCCCAACGCGATGGCGGCACCCATCTGGCCGGGCTGCGCGGCGCGCTGACCCGACAGGTCACCGGCTATGCCGAACAGAGCGGGATTTCCAAGCGCGAGAAGGTTTCGCTCACCGGCGACGACACCCGCGAGGGGCTGACCTGCGTGCTCTCGGTCAAGGTGCCCGATCCCAAGTTCTCGTCCCAGACCAAGGACAAGCTCGTCTCCTCGGAGGTGCGTCCCGTGGTCGAGAGCGTGATCAACGACAAGCTCAACCAGTGGTTCGAGGAGCATCCCGCCGACGCCAAGGCCATCGTCTCCAAGGTCGCCGAGGCTGCCGCCGCCCGCGAAGCGGCCCGCAAGGCGCGCGAATTGACCCGCCGCAAGTCCGCGCTCGAAATTTCCTCGCTGCCCGGCAAGCTCGCCGATTGCCAGGAACGCGATCCTGCAAAGGCCGAAATCTTCATCGTCGAGGGTGATTCGGCCGGCGGTTCAGCAAAACAGGGCCGCGATCGCGCCACCCAGGCGGTGCTGCCGCTGCGCGGCAAGATTCTCAACGTCGAGCGCGCGCGGTTCGACCGCATGATCTCTTCCGACCAGGTCGGCACGCTGATCACGGCCCTGGGCACGGGCATCGGGCGCGAGGAGTTCAATCCCGACAAGCTGCGCTACCACAAGATCATCATCATGACCGACGCGGACGTGGACGGCGCCCATATCCGCACCCTGCTTCTGACGTTCTTTTACCGCCAGACGCCCGAGCTCATCGAGCGCGGGCACCTCTATATCGCCCAGCCCCCGCTCTACAAGGTCACCCGAGGCCGCTCCGAACAATACCTCAAGGACGAGCGGGCTAGGGAGGATTACCTGCTTTCAGGCGGTGTGGACGATGCTGTGCTCGCCACCCGCGCCGGGTCCACCCACGCGGGCACCGATCTTCTGGGCATCCTCGAGCAGGCCCGCGATCTCACCCATCTGCTCGAGGCGCAGAACACCAAGTACAGCCGCCAGATGATCGAGCAGGCTGCCGTCGTCGGCGCCCTTGATCCTGCCGCAATGGAAGACGAAGCCCGCGCGCTGGGCCTTGCCGAGCGCGTCGCCAACCGGCTCAACCGCATGTCTGACGAAACCGAGCGGACCTGGGAAGGCCGGCTCGATGGAGATGGCGGCTATGTCTTCTCGCGCGTCGTCCGGGGCGTGGCCGAAACCCACACCCTTGATGCCGCGTTGCTGGGGTCCGCAGATGCGCGCAAGCTGCGTTCGCTGGCCGGAAAGCTCGACGAGATCTATGGCGGGGTGCCGGTTCTCACCCGCAAGGAATCGCGCCACGAGATCTACGGCCCGCGCTCGCTGTTCGCGATCACCATGGCCGCCGGCCAGAAGGGCGTCTCGATGCAGCGCTACAAGGGGCTGGGCGAAATGAACGCCGAGCAGCTCTGGGAGACCACCATGGATCCCAACGGGCGCACGCTGCTCCAGGTCCAGATCGGCCAGAGCGACGATGCGGACGACACCTTTTCCCAGCTCATGGGCGATCTGGTCGAACCGCGGCGCGAATTCATCCAGGACAACGCCCTGGCGGTCTCCAACCTCGATATCTAGAGTGCTTCCAGGAAAAGTGGAAACACTTTTCCGGTTCGGAAACGCGACATATCAAAGACTTGGAGCTCCTGTTCTGACTCACTCAGAACAGGATTTGGTCTGGCTGCGTGCGGCGCGAACCCGGGGCGTGCGCTCAGAAGGGCACGGGGCTTTCGATGTCCATGGCCTCGCCCGTCAGCGGATGGGCAAAGCCCAGATGCGCGGCGTGGAGCTGCAGCCGATCGGCGGCGCGTAGCGCCGCGCCGGTGGCGTAGAACTCGTCCCCCAGAATAGGGTGACCGAGCACCCGCATGTGCACCCGGAGCTGATGGGTGCGCCCGGTGATCGGCACCAGCCTCACCCGCGTCGCCCCGTCCTCCCGGCCCACCACCTCCCAGCGGCTCTGTGCGGTGCGGCCCCGCTCATGGTCCACCCGCTGGCGCGGCTTGTTCTCCCAGTCGGTGGCGAGCGGCAGGTCGACGAGCCCGTCCTCGCCTTCGATCTCGCCCCAGACCCGGGCGAAATAGGTCTTGCGGGTCTGGCGCTTCTCGAACTGCATCCCCAGCCGCCCATGGGCGAACCGCGTTTTGGCCATCACGATCAGCCCGGACGTGTCCTTGTCGAGCCGGTGCACGGTCCCCGCCCCCGGATAGGCCGCGAGAACCCGGGTCTGGAGGCTGTCGGCCAGCCTCGGATCCTTGCCCGGAACGCTTAAGAGCCCCGAGGGCTTGTCGAAAACGATCAGCACCTCGTCCTCGAAGACGATGTCGAGCCAGGGCTCGGTCGGGGGCGCATAGACGAACTGCTCGGGCATGGGCCCCAGCTCGGGGAGGGAGGGCATCTCTGTCATGGGCGTGTGGCATATCAGCAATGGTTGGACGCACAAAGCGGCTTGAAGCGCGCCACGCGCCGTTTCGCCGCGATTGCGCCCCGATTTGGCCACAACTGTCCCGAACATGGGCGATCAATGCCTCTGGTCCGTTGGGCCGGGCATCCATCCGAAACAGGCGGAGTTGCCCGCGATGACGGCAAGTCGACTTCTGGCGCTGTGCGCCGCGATCCTGATGGGTCTGATGATCCAGCCCGCACGATCCGACGACCGCGCCCAGGTCGATGTCCTCATCCAGTATTACGCCGACTATTACGACCTTCCGGTCGAACTCGTGCGCCGCGTGGTCAAGCGCGAAAGCACCTTCAACCCGGCCGCCCGCAACGGGCCCTATTGGGGCCTGATGCAGATCCGGCACGACACCGCTCAATCCATGGGCTATCGCGGGTCTGCCGAGGGCCTGCTGGACGCCGAGACAAACCTCATCTACGCGGTCAAATACCTGCGCGGCGCCTATCTGGTCGCGCGAGGCAATCAGGACGCCGCGGTCCGCAATTACGCTGCGGGCTATTACTACAAGGCGCGCGATATGGGCCTTCTGGAGGAAACCGGTCTGCGGCCCGGGCCCAAATCCCCCGTCGCCCCGACCCCGCCTGCCCTGCGCACCGCGCAAACGCCCCAGCCTGCACCCCAGAAACTGCCCCAGCTCGCATCCGTCGCGCCCGCGGCCGTGGGCCTGCCCCAGGGCATGGTTCCGCCCGAGCGTCCGCGCCACCTGCTGAGCCCCGCCGCCGCAGTGGCCGAGGCCACGACCGCCGTCCAGGCCGTCGCTGCCGTCGCGCCCGCACCGGTGGCAGGTGACACAGCCAATGGCCTGAGGCCCTCGGTCACTTCGAGCTCGGCCTATTTCGAGACGGTCTCGGAGGCGGCCAAACGCATCGAAACAGACTTCATCGAGGCCACCTTCTCGATGTTTGAAAAGTTCTCCAGCCCCTTCCAGTCCGCGGGCCAGTAGCCTGTCGGGTGTGGCCTTCCTGCAACCCCGATCCTGGATCGTGTTGCCTGTAGGGTGTCTCGTTAACGCCACTGTGCTAGATTGGGTTTGAGACAAAGGCGTTCATTTCGCGTGCCGTCCGCTGCTGCGGGGCCGGCTGGGATCATGATGCAGGTGGTGACGGGGGCGCACAACGGCATCGGAACGCAACGGAATTGGGTTTGTAGGACTGCGTACCAGCCGTGAAGCGATTTTCTCCCCTCCTTCTGGCCTCGAGCCTTTCGATCCTCGTCCTCTGTGCCCCGCAGGCGCACGCCTTCGAACTGTTCGGCATCCAGTTCTTTGGCGGAGACGCCCAAGAGGACGATATCGTGATCGCCGACCCGCGCAGTTACGCGCTGGACTTCTCGGCCGAGGCGCCCGAGGAGATCGAGACCGTCCTGCAATCGGCCTCGACCCTCTGGCAGGATCGCGAGGAGCCCGCCTCGGGGGTCCCCGGGCTGCTCTCCAAGGCCAGGGGCGATTATCGCCGCCTTACCGCCGCGCTTTACAATGAAGGCTATTACGGCGGGTCGGTCTCCATCCTCGTCGAAGGCCGGGAGGCGAGCACCCTGCCGCCCGATGTTTCGCTCCCCGATCCCGCGCGCATCGCGGTGCGCGTCTCCACAGGCCCCCGGTTCACCTTCTCCACCACCCGGATCGAGAACAGCGCACCCATCGCCGCCGCTGACGCCGACCAAGTCGAAACGCTCGCCGAGGCCGGGTTCGCCCAGGGCCAGCCCGCCCGCGCCGGCACCATCGCCCGCGCCGAGCAGCTATCGATCGAGGCATGGCGCCGCCAGAGCTACCCCAAGGCGGAGATCGCCGCGCGCGAGGTCGTCGCCGACCACCCGACCAACACCCTCGAGGTCGTGGCGGTGGTCGATCCGGGCCGCTATGCCAGTTTCGGGCCGGTCAGCGTGCGCGGCGCCGAGCGCATGGATCCCGATTTCATCATCCGCCAGACCGGGCTCATCCCGGGCACGCCCTATCATCCCGAGGATGTCGACCAGGCCCGCACGCGTCTCTCGCGCCTCGACGTTTTTTCCACTTTGCGCCTCGAGGCAGCTGCCGAAATCACGCCTGAGGGCACCCTGCCCTATGAGGTCGTGGTTCAGGAGCGGCCCCTGCGCCGCTTCGGCGTCGGCGCCACGGTTTCGAGCGTCGATGGGCTGGGCGTCGAGGGCTTCTGGCTGCACCGCAATCTCTTTGGCCAGGCCGAACGGCTCCGGCTCGACGCGCGCATCGCGGGCATCGGCTATCCGGTGGAGACTGCGGAGTTCGATTATTTCTTCGGCGGCACCTTCACCAAGCCGGGCATCTTCACCCCCGACACCGATCTCGTCGCCTCCGCCTCCGCGCAATACGAGGTGCTCCCGCTCTATACCGAAGCCGCGCTCCAAGGCCGGATCGGGCTCCAGCACCTGTTTTTCGGCGCGATCAACGGCGAGGGCGGGGCCGCGTTCCGCCAGTCCTATGTCGAGGACCAGACCTTCGGGGCGCGCACCTTCACCACAGCCGGTCTCTATGGCGAGGCGACCTACGACACCCGCGATTCCGAGCTCGATCCCACCGAGGGTATCTACCTCTCGGGCACGCTCGATCCGGTCTATGAATTCTCCTACGGTAACCCGATCGTCCGGGCCACGGTCGAGGGCCGCACCTATTTCGGCTTCGGGGAGGACAATGACTACGTCCTTGCCGCCCGGGTGCGCGCCGGGGCTTTGGCAGGCCCCGATCTTTCCGAGATCCCTCCCAGCATGCTGTTTTTCGCCGGCGGGGGCGGCTCGGTGCGCGGCTACGGGTTCCGCTCCATCGGGGTGGAGGACCAGGACGGCAATTTGACCGGCGGGCGCTACCTGCTCGAGGCGTCCCTCGAGGCGCGGGCCCGGATCACCGAGGACATCGGCGTGGTCGGGTTCGTCGATGGCGGCTATGTGGCTGCCGACACCTTCCCCGGGCTCGAGGATCTGCGCCTGGGCGCCGGGGTGGGCTTGCGCTACCACACCGGGCTCGGGCCCTTGCGGCTCGACGCGGCCATCCCGCTCAACAAGCGCGAGGGCGACCCCGACTACGCCCTCTACGTCGGCATAGGACAATCGTTTTGAGACGGCTTGCGGCACTTCTTCTCGGGCTGGCCATCTTCCTGCCTGCCGCGTTCTCGCTTCTTCCCGCCACCGCGCAGGAAGAAGGCGAAAGCCTCATGGACACCCTCGCGCGCGCCGTCGAACTCGATGAAGCCACCCAACGCAGCCGGCTGGTCCAGTTCGTGGAAGACCAGATCTCCACCCCCGACCGCCAGATCCGGCTGACCGGCATCGACGGTGCGCTCTCGTCCAATGCCTCGATCGCCCAGATCACCATTTCCGACACCCAGGGGATCTGGCTGATTATCGAGAACGCCGCGATCGAGTGGAATCAGGGGGCCCTTCTGCTTGGCCGGCTCGAGATCGATTCGCTCTCGGCCGACCAGATCAGCTATGTGCGCAACCCGGTCTCCACCCAGGAGGCCACGGGCGGCCCGAGCCTGGAGGCAACCGGCTTTTCGGTGCCGGACCTGCCTGTCGCGGTAATCCTCGAGGAACTTTCGGTCCCTTCGGTCGTCTTTGGCGATCAGGTCTTCGGGCTGGGCTCGGAAATTTCCCTGGCCGGATCGATGGTGCTCGACGATGGCAATCTCGACGCCGATCTCGACATCACCCGTGTCGATGGCCCCGGTGGGAGCCTCGCGCTCGACGTCACCTTTTCCAACGAAACCCGGGAAATCGATCTCGACCTCGCGCTCGTCGAGCCCGAGGACGGCATCATCGCCAATGTGCTCAACATCGAAGGGCGCCCCGAGATCGAACTGGGGATCGCGGGAGCCGGTGCGCTGGACGATCTCGATATCGACCTCACGCTTGATGCGGCGGGCCAGCGCGTCCTCTCCGGGCGCGGGACCCTCGATGAGATGGCCGAGGGCCTTGCCATCACCGCCGATCTGGGTGGCCCGCTCGCCGATATCCTGCCTGCCGCCTATGGCGAGTTCTTCGGGGAGCGCACCGAACTGACCCTCGATCTGCTCGTGCCCGGCGAGGGCGGCCTCGTGCTCAATTCCCTCGCGCTGTCGGGCGGTCAGCTTTCGCTGCTCGCCGAGGGCCGCACCGGGCAAGACGGGTTCCTCCAGCGCCTCGTGGCGCGCGGCGAGATTTCCTCGGCCGATGGCAGCCCGGTAACCCTGCCCGTGCCCGGCGCGTCCACCCGGATTTCCCGCGCGCGGTTCGACGTCGATTTCGGCGCCGAAGGGTCGGAGGAATGGCAGGGGGCCCTGCAGATGATCGATTTCACGACCCCCGAATTTTCTGCCGCCAGCCTCTCGATGTCGGCCTCCGGCGTTGCCGCCGGGCTCGACGACCCCGATGCCCGGCGCGTGACCTTCAACGGCCAGGGCGCGCTCGAGGGCATCGAGACCGCATCGGAGGAAATCGCCGAGGCACTGGGCGCCTCGATCGGCATCGGCTTTGCCGGGCTCTGGCAAGCGGGCGACCCCATAACCCTGGCCCAGTTGCGCGTCATGGGCCAGGCGCTCGAATTCGAAATGGCCGGCGAGATCGCCCAAGCCGTGTTCGATGGCGATATTGCCTTGACCAGTTCCTCGCTTGCCCCCTTTTCCGGCCTTGCCGGGCGCGAGCTTTCAGGCGCCATCCGGCTCGATGCCAATGGCACGCTGGCGCTCCTGTCTGGCGGGTTCGATCTTGCGCTCGACGGGGTCGCGACCGATCTTGCGCTGGACAATCCGATCGCCGACCGGCTGCTGACCGAGCCGGTGGCCGTTCTGGGCCGCGTCGCGCGGACCGAGGCGGGGATCGAGGCCGAGGGCTTTGCCTTGGGCAATGACCAGTTGGCAATCACCGCCGATGGCCTCCTGGGGTCCCAAACCTCAGATTTCGCCTTCGAGGTGTCCCTGTCAGATCTCGCACTGATATCGGAGAACGCCAGTGGCGCGCTCACCGCCATGGGCACGGCCCAGGGGACCGAGGGCACCATCGATCTGGCGTTCGACGCACGCGTGCCGCAGGGCCGACTTGCCGGGCGGACGCTTTCTGATGCCCGTCTTGGCTTTGACGGCGTGTCCGACGCCGAGGGACTGCGCGGCGATGTTTCGGGCGAAGGCATGCTCGACGGGTTCCTCGTGGATCTCGCCGCCAGCATCGAGCGCACCGAGGAGATCACGCGCATTGCCGATCTGGAGTTCAGCGCCCCGGGGACCGATCTTTCCGGACACCTCACGATTCGCGCCGACGGGCTCATGGATGGCCGGCTGATGCTCGATGGCCGCGATATCGAAGCGGCCGCCGCGCTCGCGGCGCTTGAGGCTCGGGGATCGGTCACCGCCGACATCAGCCTTGAGAGCCGAGCCGAGACCCAGAGCGCTGAAATCTCCGCCTCGGTTTCCGGACTCGTCCTTGACGACACCTCGATCTCGAGCGCCACGATCCAGGCCCGGATAGCCGATCTCTTCGGGGTGCCCGCCGTCGATGGGCAGGTGCGCGGACAGGGGATCGCGGTGGGCGGGCTCGATATCGCATCGCTCGCCCTCCAGGCGTCCTCGAGCGACGAGACCACCGATTTCGCCGGCGAGGCGGCCCTTGCCAACGGCACCGACCTTGGGCTCGCCGGCACGCTCTCTCCGGTCGAGGCGGGTTATTCGGTCGCGCTCGATCGGCTCGACCTCCAGCAGGGCCAGCTCTCGGCCCGGCTGGCCAACCCCACCACGCTCACCGTCGCCAACGATCAGGTGGCGTTCTCCGGGCTCGATTTCGCGGTGGGTTCGGGCCGGATCACGGCCACCGGCACCGCCGGCCAGTCGCTCGACATCGCGCTGACCGTCTCGGCGCTGCCGCTCTCGATCGCCAACACCGTGGCCCCCGATCTGGGGCTGGCCGGCACGCTCGAGGGCACAGCCCGGATCACCGGCGCAGCAGACGATCCGCAGGCCAGTTTCACGGTCGAGGGCAGCGGGCTCGATGCTGCGGTGATCGACGATCTGGGCATCGCCCCCTTCTCGTTTTCCGCCCGGGGCGGGTTCGCAGACGGCGCGATCACCCTTGCCTCGGCCAGTGCCACCGGCGCGCAAGGTCTGGGCGTCACGGCGCAGGGGTCGATCCCGCTCGAGGGCACCGGGCTCGATCTCGCGGTCGGGGGCACGATCCCCCTCACCCTCGCCAACCGCTTCCTTCTCGATCAGGGGGCCCAGCTTTCCGGCTCGGCCAATCTCGACGCCCGGGTCACCGGCGCGCTCGACGATCCTCAATTTTCGGGCACCGTAAGCGTAGCCGGCGCCACCTATGTCGACCCCACCCTGGGGTTGCGGCTCGTGGACATCACCGGCAATGCTTCTCTTTCGGCACGGCAGGTCACGATCAACAGCCTCACTGCCCGGCTCGCGGCGGGCGGCTCGATCTCGGTCAGCGGCACTGTGGGGCTCGACGCCCCCGCCTTCACCTCCAACATTCAGGTGGCGCTCAACGATGCGCGCTATGCCGACGGCAATCTCCTGGTGGCCACGCTGGGCGGCAATATCGCGCTCAACGGCCCTCTGGGCGCCGGTGGCACGATATCGGGCAATATCGCCATTGCGCGCGCCGACATCACGGTACCCGAGGGCTTTGGCGGCCCGGGCGAGGTGATCGACGTCATCCACCGCAACCCGGCGCCCGAGGTCTCGGCCACCCTTGAGCGCGCCCGGATCGACGAGCGCCCAGAGCCGGACGCACCGGGCGTCGGGTCGGGGCTCGGTCTCGATCTCACCATCAGTGCACCCAACCAGGTCTTCATCCGCGGCCGCGGACTCGATGCCGAGGTCGGCGGTTCGGTCACCCTCACCGGCACCACCGACGCCATCATTCCCGTGGGCGGGCTCGAGCTCATCCGGGGCCGGCTGAGCATTCTGGGCCAGCGCATCGACTTCCAGTCCGGCTCGGTGACGCTGGTGGGCGACCTCGACCCCTTCATCGACTTCACGGCCACCACGGCCAGCGCCGACGTCACGGTGATCGTGCAGGTCACCGGACGGGCGTCCGAACCCGAGATCTCGTTCGATTCCAACCCCTCGCTGCCCGAGGACGAGGTTCTGGCCCAGCTCATCTTCAACCGGCCGGTCGCCGAACTCTCGCCCCTCCAGCTTGCCCAGCTCGCCGCCGCGGCAATCGAACTGGCCGGAGGCGCCGAGAGTGGGTCGATTCTGGGCGGGCTGCGCGATGCGGTGGGGCTGGACGATCTCGACATCGTCACCGGTGCTGACGGGCAGGCCACGGTCCGCGCGGGTCGGTACATCGACGATAACATATATCTAGGAGTCGAGGCGGGCGCCGAGGGTCAGTCCCGGGTCACGATCGACCTCGAGCTCACCGAAGAGTTGCGCGCACGCGGTGCCGCTGGCGCCGACGGGGATTCCTCGCTCGGGATCTTCTACGAACAGGACTACTGAGCGCCCGATCGCACGCCGATCAGCGTCGCTTGCCACCATATCGTCGCGGCCGCGGCCTGTAGGGGCGCGGCGGTTCTGCAGCAGCTCGAGCCAATTCCGCCTTGATCTCGCCGCGTTTGGAACCATTGCGCGGTCTCGGACTTTACCAGCCATCGATCACAATGATTTCAACCGCCCTCGCGCCGCATTCTGCGGGCGGGGAAAAGAGGGTTTTGCCATGTTTGCGGGTTTGTTGCTCTGGCTTGTCGGGATCCCCATCCCGCTGATCATCCTGCTTCTGATTTTCGTCCTCTAGAGCGGGCGGTTGTCCGGCTGACATCACACAAGGAGATTATTCAAATGAATTCCATCATCTACATCGTCGGTCTCGTCGTCGTCGTCATGGCCATTCTGTCCTTCATCGGTCTGGCCTGATTTTTCAAGGCCTGATTTTCTCGAACCCCAGGAGTACCCGGCAATGGCCGAAACCTCACCTCACCTGTCCGCCGGCGCCTCGGCGCCCGCAGGCGACACAGGGTCATATATTGATTGGCCTGCCATTCTTGCCGGTGCGGTGCTTGCTTCCGCGGTATCGCTGGTGCTCATGACCTTCGGGTCCGCCATCGGCTTTTCCATGAGCGGCCCGTTCGGCAGCGAAGGCGTGTCCCCGTTCTGGGTGGCGGTGACCCTCGCGATCTGGGTGCTCTGGGTCCAGCTTTCGGCCTTCATGGCGGGCGGCTACGTGACCGGCCGCATGCGTCGGCGTCTCGGGGATGCCACCGATCACGAAGTCGACGTCCGCGACGGTATCCACGGGCTCATGGTCTGGGGAACCGGGGTGGCGTTCACCGCGATCCTTGCCTTTGGTGGCATTGGGGGGCTGGCCTCGATCGCAGGACAGACCACCGGCGCGGCGGTCGGCGCAGCCTCTTCCCAGGCCGCAGATGCGACGGCTGACATCAACCCCTTCGACTACACCGTCGATCTGCTGTTCCGCACCGAGCAGCCCGATATCGCAGACGAGGCCGCACGGGCCGAGGCTAGCCGTATTCTGGTTGCAGGCGTGACCGGAGATGGCGTCACGGACGAAGACCGCGCCTATCTGGCCAATGTCGTTGCCACCCGCACCGGGCTCTCGCCGGATGAAGCTGCGGCTCGGGTCGACCAGGTCGTGGCCGAGGCACAGACCGTTCAGGCTGATATCGCCGAGGCGGCTGAACAGGCTCGGATCATTGCCATCCTTGCTGCCTTCCTGACCGGTGCGGCTCTGGTCGTCAGCGCAGCAGGTGCATACTTTGCAGCCGGCATGGGCGGTGACCACCGCGACCGCAACACGATCATCCCCTTCTTCAATCGCGTCAGGCGCACCTGACCGCTTGATCCAGGCGAATTCGCAAAGAGGCGGCCCCGGACCGGGCCGCTTTTTTTCTGGCCAACCGGGCTGAAAATCTCCATAGACTCTTCCCCATGGAAACACTGAACCGCCGCCAGATCTTGTCCGGATTGGCCCTTGCCGGGCTCGGCGCAAGCCTGTCCGCCTGCGCGTCGCTCCCCGTGATCACGACCACCGAGAGGACCGATCCCGTCTCCGCGGTGGCGGTGTCGGACGCCCGGGCCGCGCTCAACGCCATGCGACGCCGGGAGGGGCTGCCCGAACTGGTCCACAACCGGGTGCTTCAGGATTTGGCCGAAGAACAGGCCGCCATCATGGCGCGCACCACGCGGGTGGCGCACACCTCCGAGCCCGGAGAAGGGTTTTCGACCCGGCTGCGGCGCGTCGATTTCTGGGGCGGGGCGGGCGAAAATCTCGCCGGCGGCCCGCCGACCCTGACCTCGGTCATCGAAGGGTGGATGAACTCTCCTGCCCACCATCGGGTGATGGTCAATCCCGATTACCGCCAGTTCGGGCTTGCCGTGAGGCGCGGTCCATCGACGGTCACCAACACCTATGGCACCTACTGGGCGCTGATCATGGGCGTTCTGCCGCCTGAGGACCGCCGGGCCTGAAAGGCCTTCGCTAGCCCGCGCGTCGCTCGGCGGCCTGATGATCGTGCGTCTCTACGATTTCGATGCCTTTGCGTGCATCCCGGGTGATGACAAGCCGGGTGAAGCCTTCGCCGGGTTCGCGATCGTCTTCGGGCTCTTCCTCGAGCAGGCGCCGCCGGTCGGGCCCGAAATAGGGGCCGGCCTGGAAATAGTCGATGGGGGTATCGAGCTGGGCGCGCAGCCTGCGGGCGACCCGGGCCATGGTCTGCGGGAAGGCGATGATGTCATCGAATCCCATGCGGATATATTTGCCGTAGATTTCGGCGTCCAGTCCCTTGGTGAAGGCCAGCATGGGTGCGAACCGCACTGGATCGGCGTCGTGATGGCGTATGATCCGGACCGTATGGGCCAGAAGATCGGCGTCGATCCGGTAGTCCGCAAGGATATAAGTGATCGCCCGCCGGCGCGCCCGGCGGCCCAGATCCTCGATTCCATCAAACGGAGCGGTCTCACCGAAGCCCAGCGTCTCGCACAGCGCGGTGGTTTTTGCGATCCATTTGGCGTCTGAAGCAAAAAGCAGCGCGCCGCAGTCATCGAGCATTGTTTCCCCCCGGCCCTGTCGCTGTGGCGCCTGCCACCGAACCGTTCCCGGTCCACCCTAGTGCCCTGCGGTTACCATTTTCTCACTGGCCGGCCCGGCCCTTGCCCCGGGGCCCCAACCGCGCCAATGTGCGCCAACGATCAAGAGAAGCGGCGCGATTCAAGGCGTGCCGGGAAAAGCGAAAACACCGCCATGCATCTGGTCCTCGTCGACGGCTCGACCTTCATCTTCCGCGCCTATCATGCGCTGCCCCCGCTCACGCGCAAGTCCGACGGGCTGCCCGTCGGCGCGGTCTCGGGCTTTTGCAACATGCTCTACAAGCTGCACGAGGACCTCAAGAACGGGGAAGCCCCCACCCATATGGCGGTGATCTTCGACTATTCGGGGAAAAGCTTCCGCAACGATCTCTACCCCGACTACAAGGGCCACCGCCCCGATGCGCCCGAGGATCTGGTGCCCCAGTTTCCCCTGACCCGGGACGCGACCCGCGCCTTTTCCATCCTCGCCATCGAGCAGGAAGGGTTCGAGGCCGACGACATCATCGCCACCTACGCCACCCACGCCGTCAAGGAGGGGGGTAAGGTGACGATCGTTTCGTCCGATAAGGATCTGATGCAGCTGATCGGGCCCAATGTGCGCATGCTCGACACGCTCAAGGCCAAGTGGATCGGCCCCGACGAAGTGGTCGAGAAGTTCGGGGTGGGGCCCGAAAAGGTCGTGGACGTGCAGTCGCTGTGCGGGGACGCCGTGGACAATGTCCCCGGCGTGCCCGGCATCGGGGTCAAGACCGCAGCCTTGCTCATCAACGAATATGGCGACCTCGATACGCTGCTCTCGCGCGCCACCGAGATCAGGCAGCAAAAGCGCCGGGAAAACCTCATCGACCACGCCGAGCTGGCGCGCATCTCGCGCGAGCTGGTGCGGCTCAAGATCGACGTGCCGGTGGAGTTGCCCCTGGCCGATCTCGCCCGCCAGCCGCTCGACCCCAAGGTGCTGCTGCCTTTCCTCAAGGCCATGGAGTTCACCTCCTTTACCCGGCGCGTCGCGGCCCTGCTCGATGCGGACCCCGACGACTTCACCCCCGACACCGGACTTGCCGCCGATCCCGATGCGGGCACCGGCCAGTCGGGGATATCCGCCGATACCGGCGGCGCCCATGTGACCGATCACGGGCCCGAGGCCCATGCGGAGGCCGAGCTGGCGCGGATCGCCGCCATCCCTTGCCGGCACGAGGACTATGAGATCGTGCGCGACGCCGCAGCGCTCGAGGCGTGGGTGGCGCGCATCTACGCCATGGGCCATGTGGCGGTGGACACCGAGACCACCGGGCTCGACAACCAGCAGGCCGATCTCGTGGGCATCTGCCTTTCGACCGAGCCTGGGCTGGCCTGCTATATCCCGCTCGGGCATACCGATGGCGAGGACATGTTCGGCTCGGGCCTCACAGAAGGCCAGATGCCTATGGACCCCGCGCTCGCGATCCTCAAGCCGGCGCTCGAGGATCCCTCGATCCTCAAGATCGGGCAGAACCTGAAATACGATATCGGGATCTTGAAGCGCTACGAGGTAGATCTCTCGCCCATCGACGACACCATGCTCATCAGCTACGCGCTCGACGGGGCGCGCAACAACGGCATGGACGCGCTGGCCGAGCGCTATCTGTCCCACACCTGTATCAAGTTCACCGACATCGCGGGCACCGGCAAGGCGCAAAAGACCTTCAACCAGATCGACATCGAGACCGCCGCGAAATACGCCGCCGAGGATGCCGACATCACGCTGCGGCTGTGGCACGTGCTCAAGCCCCGGCTGGCCGCACATGGCGCCACCACGGTCTATGAGACGCTCGACCGCCCGCTGGCCCCGGTGCTCGCGCGCATGGAGGCGCGCGGGGTGTCGGTCGACCGGCAGATCCTCTCCCGGCTTTCGGGCGATTTCGCCCAGCGCGCCGCCGCGCTCGAGGCGAGCGCCCACGAGCAGGCCGGCGAGACCTTCAATCTGGGCTCGCCCAAGCAGCTGGGCGATATCCTCTTTGGCAGGATGGGGCTCGAAGGCGGCAAGAAGACCAAGACCGGCGCCTGGGCCACGGGCGCCTCGGTGCTCGACGATCTCGCCGCCCAGGGCGTGCCGCTGGCCCAGACGCTTTTGGACTGGCGCGGGGTGACCAAGCTCAAATCCACCTATACCGATGCGCTGCCCGGCTATATCAACGCCCGCACCGGAAGGGTGCACACCTCATACCATCAGGCGGCGGTGGCCACGGGCCGTCTCTCGTCCACCGAACCGAACCTGCAGAACATTCCCATCCGCACCGAGGACGGGCGCAAGATCCGCACGGCTTTCGTCGCCGCGCCGGGCCATCTGCTGATTTCTGCGGACTATTCCCAGATCGAATTGCGCGTGCTCGCCCACATCGCCGATATCGGGACCTTGAAAGACGCGTTCGAGGAGGGGCTGGACATTCACGCCATGACCGCGTCCGAAATGTTCGGCGTGCCCATCGATGGCATGGACCCCATGATCCGGCGCCGGGCCAAGGCGATCAATTTCGGCATCATCTACGGGATATCAGCCTTCGGGCTGGCCAACCAGCTCGGCATCTCGCGCAGCGAGGCGGGGGACTACATCAAGACCTATTTCGCCCGCTTTCCCGGCATCCAGGACTATATGGACGAGCAGCGCCGGCGGGTGAAGGCGCAGGGCTATGTCTCGACCATTTTCGGGCGCCGCATTCCCTTCGAGAACGCCAACACCAAGAACCCGTCCGAGCGGGCCTTCATCGAGCGCGCCTCGATCAACGCGCCCATTCAGGGCTCGGCCGCCGATATCATCCGCCGGGCGATGATCCGCATGGAAGAGGTGCTTTCATCGGAAAAGATCGAGGCGGACATGCTCTTGCAGGTCCATGACGAACTGATCTTCGAGGCGCCCGAGGACAAGGCC
Organism: Pelagibacterium montanilacus; assembly: GCF_003992665.1. Lineage (GTDB taxonomy): Bacteria > Pseudomonadota > Alphaproteobacteria > Rhizobiales > Devosiaceae > Pelagibacterium > Pelagibacterium montanilacus. Next base: position 233,137 of record NZ_RZMX01000051.1, on the reverse strand, counting down.
GAAAGCGCCATCCCGCTCATCCGCCGCGTCATGGAAGCCGCCGCCGAACCAACGTTGCGACTATCAGTGCCGTTGCAGGTGGATGCAAAAGCCGCACAGAACTGGGGAGCGGCACATTAGGGGGCAGGGCATGTATCGATATAGGTTCAAGTTTGTTGAGGGCGACAATGGCGGGATCAGGGTCCAGTTCTTGCGCGACGACGAAATCCTCATGTCCTCCGAAAGCTATATGGAGAGGGAAACTGCGGAAAGTCTAGTTAATGCGGTTAGAAAAGGGCTCTCCAGAACCACCGATCAAGCCCTCATGAAAAAAGATAGGAGTACATCAGGCCATTTTAGGGTGTTTTCCGCTAGTGACAATCACTTCTATTTCTCTATGTACGCCGCCAACAACGAACTTTTGCTAAAATCTAAATCATTTACGGACAAACGCGGCGCGGAAAGCTGCGTTGATGTATTCAAAACGTTTGCGCAAAACGCTCCGCTCGAAGAAGCAGACACTGATGAAAATCAGAACCGCGATAATTTGGTGCGACAGCTGTCGAGAAATGCCGACCTTCTTCAATCTTGGGCAGCATCAATCGATGTAGCAATTGCCGATGTAATCGATGAGATGCAAGAAGCCATTCCAAATGAACCTGAGCAGCTGGATGAGCATTATGCATTTCGAGCATTTCTGACCGAGTTGCGCGGTGATCTAAAAACCGTTCGGAAGGAACTGAGAGTAGAACTGATCGAGTCTTCAGCCAGCGAAAAAGAACAGGCGCTTGGGACCATTCGAAAGCTTTCACAGACCGTTGAAAACTGGCTGCAAAAACATGCTGCTGCTCTGCACAAGTTAAAAAGGATAGCGATAATTGGATTAGCCTGTAGTTTCTTGGCAGCCTGCGGAGTGCCTGGGCCGGCAGCAGCAGCAATCGCCGTAGCCGTGCTCGAAGGAGGAGACATACTAGAGGCGATAAAGAAAATTCGATAGTTGAGTTTGTTCATAATGTCTTTGCGAAGTCTCGTTAATAGAAGAGAATAATCCGCGTATGATAGAGGCAAGAATTTCCAAAGATGGTGGATGGAACGCACACCAGGCGCGTCCAACATTTTTCTTCTTAGGATGCTGGCCCGATTCGGACGATGCAATGTGTGCTTTTGTGCGGTATTATTTTCCGTAGAGTTTTGACGACTATGGACCACTTCCTCACCGCCCAAGAATCCATCTACGAAATCGCCTTCGCCGAACTCTGTGCCGGCGAGAAGCGCAGCCATTGGATGTGGTTCATCTTCCCGCAGATCGCCGGGTTGGGTGTGAGCGCCATGAGCCAACGCTATGCGCTCAGGTCTTCGGTCGAGGCGCGGGCCTATCTGGCGCATCCCGTTCTCGGGGCCCGGCTTATTGCCTGCACGCAAGCCGTTCTCGGCCATGCCGAGAGATCGGCCCAGTCCATCTTCGGGCATCCCGATGATCTGAAGTTTCGCTCGTCGATGACACTGTTTGCCCGCGCGGCGCCAGACGCGCCGGTCTTTGCGCAAGCGCTCGACATTTTCTTCGACGGGAAGGAAGACCCCGAGACTCTCAAGCGCCTCGGGTAAGAGCGGCTTCGGCGCAGGGATGTGCACCTGCGAACGACGACCCGGCTATGCCCGCCACAGGGTCGCCAACCCCAAAAACCCAACCCAAGCAACAAAAAACCGCCGGGGGTGCCGGCGGTTTTTCTCGTTCTCGGTGCCCTCGCCCCTTCCGGGGCGGACGGTCAGTACCGGTAGTGGTCGGGCTTGAAGGGGCCGTTCTGGGGCACGCCGATATAGTCGGCCTGGCCCTTGGAGAGCTTGGTCAGCTTGGCGCCCAGTTTTTCCAGATGCAGCGCGGCGACCTTTTCGTCCAGATGCTTGGGCAGCACATAGACCTGGTTGTCGTACTGGTCGGCCTTGGTCCAGAGCTCGATCTGGGCGAGGGTCTGGTTGGCGAACGAGGCGCTCATCACAAAGGACGGGTGGCCCGTGGCGTTGCCCAGATTGACCAGACGGCCCTCGGAAAGAAGGATCATCTTCTTGCCGTCGGGGAATTCGACGAGGTCGACCTGCGGCTTGACGTTGGTCCAGCGGAAATTGCGCAGCCCGGCCACCTGGATCTCGTTGTCGAAGTGCCCGATATTGCACACGATGGCCATGTTCTTGACCCGGCGCATGTGGTCGACGGTGAGGATGTCGCGGTTGCCCGTGCAGGTCACCACGATATCGGCGCGCTCGATGTCGTCCTCGAGCGTCACCACCTCAAACCCGTCCATCGCCGCCTGCAGCGCACAGATCGGATCGATCTCGGTCACCAGAACCCGCGCGCCGGCGCCGCGCAGGGATTCGGCCGATCCCTTGCCCACGTCGCCATATCCGCAGACGATGGCGACCTTGCCGGCCATCATCACGTCGGTGCCGCGCCGGATCGCGTCCACGAGGCTCTCCCGGCAGCCATATTTGTTGTCGAACTTGCTCTTGGTGACGCTGTCATTGACGTTGATCGCCGGGAAGGGCAGCTCGCCGCGCTCCTGAAGCTGGTAGAGGCGCATCACGCCCGTCGTGGTCTCTTCAGAGACGCCCCGGATCGCCGCGCGGATCTTCGAGTAGAAATCCGGGTGGGTGGCGAGGCGCTTTTTGATGGTGGCGAAAAGGATTTCCTCCTCCTCGCTGCCGGGCTTGTCGAGCACGCTGGGGTCGGTCTCGGCCTTGGCGCCCGTGAGCACCAGCATGGTGGCGTCCCCGCCATCGTCGAGGATCATGTTGGGCGTGCCCCCGTCGCCCCATTCCATCATGCGGTCGGTATAGGCCCAGTATTCCTCAAGGCTCTCGCCCTTGTGCGCGAAAACCGGAATGCCCGCGGCGGCGATGGCCGCGGCGGCATGGTCCTGGGTCGAAAAGATGTTGCAGCTCACCCAGCGCACATCCGCGCCCAGCGCGGCGAGGGTTTCGATCAGAACGGCGGTCTGGATGGTCATGTGCAGCGAACCGGCGATGCGGGCGCCCTTGAGCGGCTGGGCGGCGGCATATTCGGCGCGGATCGCCATCAGGCCGGGCATCTCGATCTCGGCCATCTCGATTTCCTTGCGCCCGTAATCGGCAAGCGCGATATCCTTGACTGCATAATCGGTGAACGCCGCGGTCATGGCCGGTGCTCCTTGGCATGGTGTCGGTCTGGATTGGCCATGGTTATACGCAGGCCGCGCCCGGCGCACAACACGGGATATAAAGAAAGTTTTATATCTGTCCCGAGCGGGAGAAAGGAGAGGGGGACGTCCGGCCGCTCAGTGGGCGGGATCGAGCCCCTCACTGTCCTCGTCGAACCCGCAGGTGACCAACTCGGCGATCGCCTCGACCGCTTCTCGGGCCTGCCGGCCCGTGGCGCGCACGAGAATGGTCGAGCCCGGCCCCGCGGCCAGCATCATCAGGCCCATGATCGAGGTGCCCCCCACCGTCATGCCGTCCCGGCTCACGGTGACTTCGGCGTCGAAATGGTCCGCGGTCCTCACGAACCGGGCCGAGGCGCGGGCGTGCAGGCCCCGCCGGTTGCAGATGGTCAGCCGCTGGCAGATGGCGCGGCCCGGTTCGGCAATAGGTGTCGTCATTTCCCCAATACGTCGTTGGCCACGTTGATGTATTTGCGTCCCGCCTCCTGAGCGAGCCGCACGGCGTCCTTCATGTCGATCTCCCCGCGAATCCTGGCCAGCTTGACCAGAAGCGGCAGGTTGAACCCCGCGATCACCTCGATCTCGCCCTGATCCATCACCGAGATGGCAAGGTTCGACGGCGTGCCCCCGAACATGTCGGTGAGGATCACCACCCCCGCACCGCTGTCGGTCGCCCGGACCGCGGCGATGATATCGTTGCGCCGGGCCTCCATATCGTCATCCGCGCCGATCGAGACCGCCGCAATGGCCTCCTGGGGCCCGACAATGTGTTCGAGCGCCAGCTGGAATTCCTCCGCGAGCCGCCCATGGGTCACAAGGACCATGCCGATCATATCGTCTTCAGCCTTTCCAGCCACGCGCAACCGGGAGGACTCTTGTCCGGACCGGCTCAGGATTCAAGACATTTCGGTCGGGTGTGACCCGATATCGCCCGCAACCGCTGCGAGCGCGGCGCCGACCAGCAGCCTCTGGTGCCCCCCGTCGACGATGCCGCGCCGGGGCACCGGGCATCGCGCCAGATCCAAGCCCTCGATCCGTACGCGAAACTGGCCGTCCTCGGGCATGCGTTCGAGGGTATCGACCAGATCGACGACCAGATGCAGCGGCGCGCGCGGCATATGGCATATGGCGATGATCCCGCGCCCGCGCAACTCGATCATCCCCGCAAGGGTGTCGGGCGCCACCATCACGAGGCCATCGGACATCCGCTCGAGGGCAATCCGGTCGTCCGAAACCAGCGCGCCGGGCGTACCCGCCAGCCGTGTGTGCTCGAGCAAGTCGAGCGCCAGGAGCGACTTCCCGCTTCCCGAAGCCCCACGGATCAAAATGCCGAGCCCGTCGAGCACCAGCCCGGTGCCGTGGATGGTAGCGGCGGAGCTCATGATCTGGCGCGCGGCAGGGTAAGGGTGAAGACGGCACCGCTGCGGTCCTTGCGATTGCCCGCCTCGAGCGCTCCCTTGTGGGCTTCGGCGATCTGGCGGGAAATCGACAGCCCGAGCCCGGAATGGTCTCCGAAGCTCTCGGATTCGGGACGGTCGGTATAGAACCGGTCGAACACCTTGTCGCCATTGGCGCCCAGCCCCGGCCCCTCGTCGGTGACGGTCACCGTGACCTTTTCGGCGTCCGCGGTGACCGAGACGGTCACGGTGCTCTCGGCGGCCGAGAATGACACCGCGTTGTCGATCAGATTGGTGAAGATCTGGGCCAGCCGGTTGTCATGACCCTTGACCAGCGGCATGTACTTGCCCCTGGCAGGCACGAAGGCCAAATGCACGCCCCGGCTGGCAGCCAGATCGGTCTGGATCGACACGATCGCCTCGGCGAGCTGGCCGATATCGACGGTTTCGGTGTTCTCGCGGGCCAACTCGGCATCGATGCGGCTGGCGTTGGAAATGTCGGAAATCAGCCGGTCGAGCCGGCGCACATCGTGCTGGATGATGTCGGCGAGCCGCTTGCGGTCGGCCGCGGTCTTGGCCAGGGGCAGGGTTTCGACCGCGCTTCTGAGCGAGGTCAGCGGGTTCTTGAGCTCATGGGCCACATCGGCGGCGAACCGTTCGATGGCTTCGATACGGTTGTAGAGCGCGTTGGTCATCGAGCGCAGGGAGCCCGAAAGGTGGCCGATCTCGTCACTCCGGTCGGTGAAATCCGGGATCTCGGTCCGCGCCTGGATCGAGGATTGCACCCGCTCTGCCGCTTCGGCCAGCCGGCGCATGGGCCCCGCAATCGTGCCGGCCATCAGCGCGGACATCAAGCCGGTCACCGCGGCGGCGACCAGCGCGATCCGGAGAATCGACCAACGCTCCTGGGTGACGATGGCGTCGATATCGCCCGGCGTCGTCGAGAGCAGGAGGCTGCCCAGCACATTGTTCTGGCGCTGGACGGGAACGGCCACCGACACCACGAGCTGGCCGCGCTCGTCCACCCGCACGATGTCGGCGGGCGAGCCGCCCAGGGCCGCCGCGACCTCGGGATAGCGCAGGCCCTCATGGGGGGCATAGTCCTGGTAGGAGGGATAGTCCGCGCCCCGGAACAGCCGCGAAAGCCGGTTCCACCAGTCGAAAAGGAAAAACCCCGTTCCCGAGGGTTGTTCGATGGCGCTCGAACGCAGCAGCTCCCCGCTCGCATAGATGTTGTTGGAATCGAGGATCATGATGCCCTCGCGGTCAAAGATGCGGGCCCGCGTCCGGGTCGGCGTCACGAGGTTGCGCAAGAGCGGGGCGACCCGCTCGGGGTCGATGGGGAACGAGAAGCTGGGGTCGAAAAAGGTGAAGGAGGAGGGACTGTCGCCCATATAGAGCTCGAGCAGTCGGTCGGGATTGACCGTGAGGAATTCAGAATCCGTTCCGGTCGAAGCGGCGATCGCCGCCGAGATGATCTCCCCCTGCACCCGCAGCGACTGCACGCGGACGTCGATCAGCCCGGCCCGGAATGAGTTGAGGTACATGATCCCTGCAACCAGCGCGGCAAGCGCCACGAGGTTGAGGATGACGATCCGGCGGGTGAGCGAGGAAAAGAAGGTGAAGTTGATCGCGCGCCCGATCGCGCGCACCAGAGCCACCGCCGGACGCACAACGAGCGCATGGACCGGGCGTCGCCTCTCGGGCTGATCCCGGTCCGGCTCCACGGCGGAGCCGAGCCGATCTTCACGCTGCAGCCGGTCGTCCAAATCCCGACTATTGCTCCTTGAACCGGTAGCCGACCCCGTAGAGCGTCTCGATCATGTCGAAGCTGTCGTCCACGCTCTTGAACTTCTTGCGCAGTCGCTTGATGTGGCTGTCGATCGTGCGATCATCCACATAGACCTGATCGTCATAGGCTGCGTCCATGAGCGCGTTGCGGCTCTTGACGACCCCCGGGCGCTGGGCCAGCGCGAGCAGGATCAGGAACTCGGTGACCGTGAGGGTCACGCGCTGGCCCTTCCACGTGCAGGTGTGGCGCTCCTGGTCCATGACCAGAAAGCCGCGCTCGAGTGAGCCGCGCGCCGTGCCGTCCTCGCTGGGAGCGCCGCCGGTGGCCGGAGCATCCTTGGGCGCCGCGGCGCGGCGCAGTACGGCCTTTACACGCTCGACCAGAAGGCGCTGGGAGAAGGGCTTGGTGATGAAATCGTCGGCGCCCATCTTGAGCCCGAACAGCTCGTCGATCTCCTCGTCCTTGGAGGTCAGGAAGATCACCGGAACGTCGGACTTCTGACGCAGCCGGCGCAGAAGTTCCATGCCGTCCATTCTCGGCATCTTGATGTCCAGGATGGCGAGATCCGGACGCTCGCTCGTCAGTCCTTCAAGGCCGGATGCACCGTCGGTATAGGTAGCAACCTGGTAGCCTTCGGCCTCCAGTGTCATGGACACCGAAGTCAGGATGTTGCGGTCGTCATCGACCAGAGCGATCTTGGGCATGAATTCCCCTTCTGTCGGAATGGGCGACGCCTGAACGGTAGGGCGTCGGCCTGATGAACTCGAGGCCGTCAGCATTTCCGTTTCGGGTTTGGCCTTCACATTACGCGTAAATTATGGCGCCACCAAACGTTCCCTTTCCCTGAGCGGTGCGTTGGGTTTTCAGACGAACGTCGTAAGACCCATTGCCAGATGGTTGGGCAGGGCCTGTGTGGCCTAGTGTCAGGCTCTAGATAGGCATCCGGCGCGCCGATGGAAGGGCGCTGCGCCTGTCGGGTATCCGTTTGCAATCCTTACCAGTGTGGTCGACAATGACGTCCTTGCCCTGCCAGAGCCTCGCCCTCTCCCTAGCCGATCGCGCGGCGGCGGTTTATCGCAACGACAGCGCCGCGGTGCTCGTCGAGGCTGCCGTCGACCGCAAGGAAGGCAAATTGAGCGCAGAGGGCGCCTTCGTCACCAACACCGGCGTCTTCACCGGCCGTTCGGCCAAGGACAAATATGTGGTGCGCGACGAGCACACCGACAAGCTGGTCTGGTGGGACAACACCGCCGCGCTCACCCCCGAGCAGTTCGACGTGCTGCGCGCCGATATCGAAGCGAGCCTTTCGGGGCGCGAGCTTTTCGTCCAGGACCTGTTTGCCGGCGCCGATCCCGCCCACCAGTTCAACGTATCGGTGTTCACGCCTTCGGCCTGGCACGCCCTTTTTATCCGCAATCTTCTGATCCGCCCCGCGCGCAACGGGCTGGACGGATTCGCGCCCGATGTCACCATCGTGCACAATCCCGACTTCGTCGCCGATCCGGCGCGGCACGGCACGCGTTCTGGCACCGTGATCGCCCTCGATTTCTCGCGTAACATCGTGCTTGTGGGCGGCACGGCCTATGCCGGCGAAATCAAGAAGAGCGTCTTTTCGCTGTTCAATTTCCATGCGCCCGCCGAAGGCGTTCTGCCCATGCACTGCTCGGCCAATATGGGCAAGGAAGGCGACAGCGCCCTGTTCTTCGGGCTTTCGGGCACCGGCAAGACTACGCTCTCGACCGACCCCAACCGCACGCTTGTCGGCGACGACGAGCATGGCTGGTCCGATACCGGGGTCTTCAACCTTGAGGGCGGGTGCTACGCCAAGGCCATCGACCTTTCGCCGCGCGCCGAGCCTGAGATTTATGCGGCGACCCGCCGCTTTGGCACCGTGCTCGAAAATGTGGGCATTGACCCCGACAGCCGCGAACTCGATTATGCCGATCGCTCGCGGACGGAAAATACCCGGGCGGCCTATCCGCTCTACATCATGGACAACGTCTCGCGCACCGGCACGGCACCGGCGCCGGCCAATATCGTGCTTCTGACCTGCGACGCCTTCGGCGTTCTGCCTCCGATCGCAAGGCTGACGCCCGACCAGGCCGTCTATCACTTCCTTTCGGGCTACACGGCCAAGGTCGCAGGCACCGAGCGGGGCGTTACCGAGCCGGAAGCCACCTTCTCGGCCTGCTTCGGGGCGCCGTTCATGAGCCTGCACCCGACCGTTTATGGCCGCATGCTGAAAAAGCGGATCAAGGAAAGCCTTTCAGAGTGCTGGCTGATCAACACCGGCTGGACCGGCGGCGCCTATGGCGTGGGCAAGCGCATCTCGATCGCCGACACCCGGGCCCTGCTCGATGCGGCGCTGTCCGGTCAGCTCGTCAACGCGCCGGCGCGGCTCGATCCCGTCTTCGGCTTCTCGGTGCCGCTGGCCGTGCCCGGCGTTGAGCCCGCGCTGCTCGATCCCCGCGAGAGCTGGGACGACAAGGAGGCCTATGACCGGCAGTCCGCTCGGCTGGTCGGGCTCTTTGAAGCCAATTTCGAGAAGTTCGAGGCCGCCGACGCCCAGATCGCCGAGGCGGGCCCCCGGCTCGCGGTGGCCGCCGAATAAGGCGCACGGCACGGCTCGCCCTGCACGAGGAATTTGAAAAGGCCCGCCCCGCGATTGGGGCGGGCCTTTTTTCTGAGCGAGAATTCTCTTATCGGCAGCCGCAAGCAGGCCGCTGCACGAACGCGCGGATCGGCCCCGATCACCTGCGGTCGGGCTTGATGACCCGATGCTTGGGCGAGTAATTCTGGAGGTGGGGGGGCAACACAGGATCGCTGTCGGCCACCATGGCCCGGCGGACCGAAAGCAGCCGGAAAGGATCAGGGGGCGTAAAAGATGTGCGCGCCGATCGATGCGATCGCGGCATAGGCCGAAGCCCAGGAGGGATTGACCGCCGTTGTATGGAAATGCAGCGCCGTCCGCAGGCCGTCCTCGTGGCGCTTGCCCTCGAGGAACTGCTTGTAGGCCATGTCGGCCACGATATTGGATTTCACCCAGGATTCGCGGTCGATCACATTGCCACCGCGCCAGTCCACGGGGCGCCCGTTGCAGGCAAAAGAGAACTGGCAGCGGTTGTAGAGATGTGCGTTCTGGAACACGACGTCGCACACGGTGTCGGGATACTGACGGGAATCCACGCGATTGAGGATGACCGAGGCGACCGCCCACTGGCCCTTTTCGGGCTCGCCACGCGACTCGTGATAGACCGCCTGGGCGAGGCATTCGCGCTCTCGCACGGCGACGTCCTTGCGCTCTTGGGTTTCGACGAACCCGTCTTCGACGTAGGCGGCAAGTGCAGCGGCCAGCGCGTCGGCCCCCAAATCGGCAGACTCTCTTGCGGCTTGGTCCTCGCCCTCAGGCAGCAGATGCTGGGCATAGCCGAGCGTGAGGGTGGGGGCGAAAGGGGAAATCGATACGGGGGAATCAAGGACCGTGTTGGTCGAAGCCAGAGCGTTGAGCGCCAGAACGGCACTTTCGGCCGGAACCGAACCCGGTCCGACGTCGTTGGCCTGTGCACCCGACAATGCTGCAGTGCCTGCGAGAAGCACTGCAATGGCCCCGGTTGCCAAACGAGAAATGGCGTGTTGATAGCCCGCCATGAGTCCCCTTGTAGCCCTGTCGGCCACCTTGATCGTGACCTCGCGTCGGTAGCGAGCCCTATCGGGTGGCACCTGTTAACGCGATGTTTAGCTTAATCGGTGGTTAACGACCGACTTGTAGCCGCCCCTAGGCTAGCCGTAAAGGGGTTTGCTTGCCGCAACGTTGTGCAGACGCCCGCAATTTTATGTTGATGGGAATGATGACGCGTTCAGGACCCGGTCCGGGCGCGTTTCGGCAAGAAGCCGCATATAAGGTTGGGGGTCAGAAACGCGACAGATCGACTCTAGGCGACGACGATGGCAGCCCGCTTTGCCTTATCCTCTGGCTCCACATGGATGGTGACGAGGCTTTCGGGATGGTCCGCCTTGAGCGCCCCTTCGATCCGGTCGCAGATCGCGTGCGCCTCTTCCACGGCCATGGTGCCGGGCACGACAAGGTGAAAGTCGATGAACGTCATGCGCCCGGCCTGGCGGGTTCGTACGTCGTGTGCCTGGAGGGCTCCCGCGGCATTGGTGCGAATCGTATCGCCGATCTGCTCGCGGGTCGGGGCGGGCAGCGCCACGTCCATCAACCCACCGACACTGCTCGCGATCAGCCGCGAGCCCGAAACCAGAATGACGATGCCCACGATCACCGCGATCACCGCATCGAGAACATACCAGCCGGTCAGGATCGCAAGCCCCAGCCCTCCGATCACGCCGAGCGAGGAGAAGACGTCGGTCAGTAGGTGGTGGCCATCCGCTTCCAAAGCCGGCGAGCGCAGCTTGCGCCCTTGGGAAATCAGCACCCAGCACCAGCCGGCGTTGAGAACCGTGGCCGCCCCGTTGATCAGCAGCCCGAGCGCCGGCGCGTCGATGGGCACAGGGGTCGTGATTCCCTTCCAGGCCTGATGGAAGATCGCCAAGGCCGCAATGACGATGAAGATGCCCTCGGCGACGGCCGAGAAATATTCGGCCTTGTGGTAGCCGTAGGGCAGGGCCGCATTGGCAGGACGAGCCGAAAGGCGCACCGCGACCAGCGCAGCCACCGCGGTCACCACGTTGACGATGCTCTCGAGCGCGTCGGACAGAAGGGCCACGGATCCGGTCACATGGGCGGCCAGATATTTCAGCCCGAGAACGACCACGCCCACGGCGATGCTGCCCATGGCCAGAATCAGTGTTTTTTGCAAAGCGGTACCCTCTTGCCCAGCCGTCTCGGGGACGCGGCGGCGCACTATAAGCACAGCGGCAAAAACCTGTCTATCCTGTTGTTTTTAAATGCAAATGATTGTCAGAGGCGTTGGCGACGGCGAAGCTTTCCGGTAGGCCCTCATGGGCGTGGGCGAGGCTTTCGAGCACCGCGATGCAAAGCCGGGCCACCTCGTCTGTCGGCGCCACCAGATCGGGCACCATGATGGTGCGCATGCCAGCGGCATGGGCGGCCCGCACACCGGCATGGGAATCCTCGAACGCCAGGCACCGTGTCGGGTCCGCTCCCAGCCGGTCCGCCGCCAGCAGATAGGGCTCGGGGTGGGGCTTGGGCCGCACCACGTCGTCGCGGGTCACCACCACGTCAAAGAGGTCAAGCAGTCCGGCAGCGCCCAGATGGCTGCGGGCATGGGGGCCGCGCGAGGATGTGGCCACGGCGATCGGGATATGGTTGGCCTTCAATGCGCCCAGAAGCTCGCGCGCACCGTGCTTGACGGGGATGGCGCTGTCGCGGGTATGGTTCACCATGCGGTCCCGGCAATGCCTGTCGAAATCCGCGTAGGGGAAGCTCACCCCATAGGCCTCGATCAGGAGCTTTTCGGTCGCCTCGTGAGAGGAGCCCACCATGCGTCCGTGCACATGGTCGGTCATCTCGAAGCCCAGCTCGCCCACCACCTCAAAGACGATCGCTCTGAACACCGATTCAGTGTCCAGAAGCGTGCCGTCCATATCAAAGACGGCGGCGTCGAACGGCTCGTGGAGAAGGCTCATCGCTTGGGGCGCCCCGACATGGATTGCTGGACAGCTCATGGTCCTACCAGCTTGCCGGCCCGCCGATCAACCCGGTCCCTTCCGCCGGCCGCCAGGGTCAGATCGCGCAGCTCACGCCCGTTCCCCGCAGGCCGCAATATCCGTTGGGGTTCTTGGCGAGATATTGCTGGTGATAGGTCTCGGCGAAATAGAACGGTCGGGCCTGGGCCACTTCCGTCGTGATCGCCCCCTTGCCGGCATCGCCAAGGCGCGCGCCATAGGCGTAGCGGCTCGCCTTGGCGGCCTCGAGCTGTTGGTCCGTGGTGGCGTAGATGGCCGAGCGGTACTGGGTGCCCACGTCATTGCCCTGCCGCATGCCCTGGGTGGGGTCATGGGCCTCCCAGAAGGTGCGCAGGAGGCTGGCCAGGCTCGTGGTCGCAGGATCGTAGACAACCATCACCGCTTCGGTGTGGCCGGTGCCGCCCGAGCAGACCTCTTCGTAGCTGGGATTGGGCGTATATCCGCCCTGATAGCCCGCCGCGGTAACGTAGACGCCCGGCAGGGACCAGAACAGCCGCTCGGCGCCCCAGAAGCACCCCAGGCCGAAATAGATGATCTCGCTGCCCTCGGGGTAAGGGCCCTTGAGCGGGCGCCCCGAAACGAAATGTTCGGGCGCGATGGCAATGGGGTCGGTCCGGCCGGGGAGCGCCTTGTCGGCCTCAGGCAGGGCGGCGGGCTTGGCAAACAGGGAAAACATGAGCGTTCCTTCCGAGGCGATTGAACTGGGGACACGTGTCGCGCCTTGGATTTCATCCCTCTGACGGGAGGGACTGCCGGACTCGGTCGTAAGGCATCAATAGCCCGATTCCCGGGAAAAGGATCCGTCGCTGCGCTTGCGGCCGACAAACAGCAGCAGGGCGCCCAAAGCGCCAAGCACCAGCCATCCCGGCCACGACAGCAATGTGGTCATGGCCGGGTCCCAAAGCAAGGGATGCACATTGGTGCTCACGAAGCCTTGTACCGTCTCGAGGACATCGGGCATCAGATGGTCGATTGTCCCGGCCAGTTCGGTGATCACGAGGGCGCTCGCCGCCAGCGAGCGCGTGCCGTCGATCACCAGCAATATCAGCGCGGCGCCCAAAAACCAGAGCCCCAAAAGCCGCAGCACAACGCGCAATGTTCCTACCCCTGATCGGCAGCCGATATCGGGACCACGAGGGACCGCCGCCCCGGTCTATCACAAATGCATGGCGCCGCAAGCGCGGCCGGGCCCCCGCTTCAGGGGGAGAGAAAGGGCGAGGCGCGGCCCCAAGGTGCAGATTTTCCCCCATGGCCCCTTGAGATCGGCGTGAAAGCGGGATAAGCGAGCATGCGGTCGAGCTTGAGCTTCGACCGCGCCGGCTTGCAGGCCCCCGCCATTGGCGCAATTCCTGCACGACGTAAAGCTGGAGAGGTGGCCGAGTGGTCGAAGGCGCACGCCTGGAACGCGTGTAGGCGGGTAACCGTCTCGAGGGTTCGAATCCCTCTCTCTCCGCCACTTTATCATGTAGCGCTTTGATTTTGATGGCCTTGTCCTGCAAGGTGTTCAATGCGCCTCACACTTTATCCACCATCCTGAGTGCGCCGATCTAGCCGGTGAAGGCGAGATGGACCGTTCGGTTCCTCGCTTAGCGGACTTGCAGCGCTTGCAGGACCATTCCCGCTGGCACGAAACCCAGATGACGTGCCGTGATTGCACGTAGCTACGAATGATTCCATGGCCAGCTTGCGGCAGATCGTCTAATTGGGGTTATCGAGTGCCGCGCGCACCAAACGCTTCGACTATTGATTCCAGGGAACCTACCGATGAAATCGCCTAAGGGCAGTGACTTTGCCGAACGACAGAAGTCCTCAATCGAGGCAAAGCAAGCGATGCTGGCCAAGTTCAACGCCGCTCCAAAGTTTGATGATCCCCAAAGGGTAGCAGAACGCGCAGAACGGGCCGCTCGTAAAGCCGAGCGCATTCAGGCCGAGAAAGTGGCAAAGGATGACGCTGCGGAGGCCGACGCTGCCCAGGAGCGAAACCAGGCTGCAAGCGATGCTGAGAAAAAAGCTGAACGAGACCGCAAGTATGCGGCGCGAAAAGCCCGAAAGTAGGACTGTTTCGCGCAGAAGCAGCGCTGCCATGAACCGGTCAACGAACGGGTTTTCGAACGCTGTTGAGGCGGGCGCCATTCCGGTATATCTGGATCATTTGCTGATCGGCAATCTTGGCCGAACGCTGGCCTGCTGCAGATCAAACGGCACTAGCGGCGTTCTGTCCGCTGTCGCAGGGAGTTCCCCAAGGCGATGACCAAGGTATGTCCCTGTCGTATGGGGCAATAAGCCGAGGGCGGGCTGAACTCCAAGCTCCCACCGGTTGCGATGGTGAAGGGCAACCGCGTGGATGATGTCGATTTTTATCGGCGAAACGGTTGGGAATGCCAATCGCGCATGGGAACACTTGCAGGCGAGGCGCCCGAAGACCGAACGCCTCGCCTGCCATTGGCCCTCTATCAGTCTTTGTGCTCGGGCATGTCCTTGAGCTGATCCTTGGTCCAGCCGGTCACCGCATGGACGTCACCATCCTCGTCGCGCATGAACTGCAACTGGTCGATGCCCACGGCAACGGGCTTGGCGCCAATGCCGAGGAAACCGCCCACGTCAATCACGACGAGCGCAGCGGTGCCAGCGCCGTGGATGTGCGAGACCTTGCCCACCTTGTGATCGTCCGCCCCGTAGATGGAGGCGCCTTCGAGGGTTGCGGGCGTCAGCTCGGCCGGGGTGAGGGGCGTGTGCTTGGTGTGATCCATGATCAGTTCTCCTGGGCTTGTTGGGACTGTGATAAGGTCCGGCCTGCTCCAATCGTTCCATGGCTTCGCCGTGACGGGGATCGGGCAACTCCGCATGGGCCTGTCCGCGTGCAACGGACTCGTGCGGTCAAGCATTGATTGGGGCAAAGCCGCCCGAGATGCTCCATGATCGCCCCAACCCTTCTCATGCTCCGACCCCAGCCTCGGTCCCCTTGGGGGCCATCATGCTGAGCCCCGATCCCCCAAGTGCGGTCGATCGGGCAGGCCTGCGCTATGTGGACACCCATGAGCCCGGGCTCTCCCGTTCGAGATCGGGGCGCGGGTTCAGCTATCGCGAACCCGGCGGCCAGCTCCTGCGCGACAGGCAGGTCCTGGCCCGTATCCGAGCGCTCGCCATTCCACCGGCCTGGACAGAGGTCTGGATCTGCAGCGATGCGGACGGTCACATTCAGGCGGTGGGCAGGGACGGCAAGGGGCGCAAGCAGTATCGCTACCATCCCGAATGGTCCCGCACGCGCGGGCTGTCGAAATATGCCGAGCTTGCGGGCTTTGGGGCTCGCCTGCCGCTCCTGCGCGATCGGGTGGGCGTCGATCTCTCGGCTCGTGGCTTGCCACGCCACAAGGTCATCGCATCGGTGGTCTGGCTGCTCGACCAGACCCTGATCAGGGTCGGTAATGCCGCCTATGCCCGGGAAAATGGCAGCTTCGGGCTGACCACGTTGCGCCAGCGCCATCTCGACATTTCAGGCAGCACGTTGAAATTCGCGTTCAGGGGCAAGTCCGGCAAGGCCTGGCAACTGGCGATTTCGGACCGGCGCATTGCCCGGGTGCTGCGCAGCATACAGGACCTGCCCGGGCAGTCGCTTTTTCAGTATATCGATGCCCAGGGAGACCGGGTGGCGATCGCGTCCAACGACGTCAACGCCTACATCCGCGACGTGGTGGGCGAGGAGTATTCATCCAAGCATTTCAGGACCTGGGGCGGCACGGTTCGTGCGCTTCATATCTTGGGCTGCATCTCCACCGAGGCCACCAAGACCGCCCGGGCCAGAATACTCAACAGCGCTCTCGATCAGGTCGCGGGCCGGCTGGGCAACACCCGTGCGGTGTGTCGGGCCTGCTATGTTCACCCCGCGATCCTTTCTCACTGGCAAGAGGGCGCGTTGCACGACGAAGTGAGAGACCTCAAGCGTAAACGTCCCCGGCGCAAGGGGCTGGATGACCAGGAAGCGCTGACGCTGCGGTGGCTCGACACCTGCGTTCGAACCGGCCCGGCGCAATGACCGGGCCGGAGATCTGAGGCTATTCCTCGAGCATGCGCTTGAGCAGCTCGATGTCCTGGGTCAGTTCGCCATCCTGGCTCATGAGCTGTTCGATCTTGCGGACCGAGTGCAGAACGGTCGTGTGATCCCGGCCACCGAACCGCCGCCCGATTTCCGGGAGCGACCGAGAGGTCAGGGCCTTTGCCAGATACATGGCGATCTGGCGCGGGCGGACCACGTCGCGCGACCGGCGCGAGGACAAGAGATCGGTGCGTGGCACCTTGAAATGGCGCGAGACGATCTTGAGGATGTCTTCGATCCGCACCCGCGGGGTTTCCCGGGCCCGGATCAGATCCTGGAGCGTCTTTTCAGCCAGCCCGATGGTCACCGGTTCCCCGGTAAGCTGATTGGCCGCCACCAGCCGGTTGACCGCGCCATCGAGGTCGCGGCCGTGGCTGACCACGGAGCGCGACACGTAATCGATCACTGCAGGGGGAAACTGGAGCCCGGTGAACCGCGCGCAGGCCTGATCGGCCCGCTTCTGGACGATGGCCCGGCGCAGGTCGATGTCGAAAGTGGCCATGGCGATCACCAGTCCGCCCGACAGGCGCGAACGCACCCGGTCGTCAAGCATTTCGAGGTCGCGCGGCGCGGAATCCCCGGCCACGACCACCTGCTTGGTGCCCGAGATCAGGGTCGAGAGCGTGTGACCGAATTCGGTCGCCGACTTGCCCTGCAGGAACTGCATGTCGTCGATCAGCAGCAGGTCGATCCTGCGCAGCCATTCCTTGAAGGCCAGCGCCGACTGGTGCTTCACCGCCGTGATGAAGTGGTACATGAAATGGTCGGCGGTGAGATAGACGATGTTCCGGCTCGTGTCCGAAGCGCCGGCCGCCCATGCGATGGCATTGAGAAGGTGCGTCTTGCCCAGCCCGACGCTCGAATGGATATAGACCGGGTTGAAGGTCACCGCATTGTTGGCCGCCGCCGAAGCCACCTGCTTGGCCACCCCGAGCGCCATCTCGTTGGCGGTGCCCGAAACGAAGGTGTCGAACGTCAGCTTGCGGTCCAGCGCACTGCCCGAGAGCGCGTCGGCGCGCAGGGGCTGGCCGTGGAGCGACAGCCCCGTCGCCGGCGCCTCGCCCGAGCGCGGTTCGGCGGGCAGCGGCGCATCGGCCTCGCTGGCCTCCTCCCCGCACGCAGCCAGGCGCGGCCGGGCCTGCCCGTTCACGCGCACCGTTATGTGCAGGCGCTGGATCGCGGCATTCTCGGCCTGGAAGGCGGCAAGAATCTTTTCGAGGTAGTTGGACTGTATCCAGGAGCACAAAAAGCGCGTGGGCACGGAAAGATGGGCAAGGTCCTCGATGATCTCCTCGAGCTCGAGCCGCGCAAACCAGGAGGCGAACACGTCCTCGCCAACTGCGACCCGCAGGCGTGCCCGCGCCCGCAGCCACGCCTGATCCTCGGTGCCCGCCATTGTCGCTTCCCTGCTGTGTCCGCCGATCCCGGCCGCGGCGTCTGCCGTCGTCGGTCCGTTCTGCCCTGAGCCCTTGAGCGCGATTTCGCGCTTCTGCTTATAGTCCTGTGCCTGACGCGCCGAAGCCGCCTGACGCGCGCGATCCGCCATCGCGAACGATTCCATTTCCTGCCTCTTTCCTGCCCGGACCGGCCCCCGCAACGGTCAATGGTCTACAGCCCCGGCACAACAGTGCCGGACGCAAAAAAACTCCCTTTTCCGCCCCACTACCTGACGGAAAAACATGAACTGAACAAAATTGGAGTGGACGCTAATGCGTCGCCGCGTGTGCCCGATAGTATTGGTTTAGTTGTCCGGCGTTCTACCGGGAGAGCGATAGTTGCACGGTATCCAGATCTGCTTGCCATTGGACTGCACGCGATGGATGCCGGCCACTTTTGCCCCCTTGCTTACGGACGAGACGATCCAGAAAGTCTTCAATCGCCTGCCCTGTTTCCTATCTGACAGAGCCATATTAGACAGGCAAAAATTCGCGCACAACCGCAGAAATTGCCAAAATCGGGCTTGACTCTCTGCCCTTTTGAAGGCCCCCGAGTCCCCCCTTCATCAACCCAAAATTAAGGGTATGGGACTCCTTGCAGAATCGGGGATCTGCGCATTCATTGAGCAGAAATTTTTTTTCCGGAAGGCGTGGGGCACCCGCATCGCATGCGGTGGGTGTGACAGATTCGTCACGACATTTTCCGGCCATGAAAAAGCCCCCTTGCGGGGGCTTTGAAATCTTGTTCCAGCGTGGCCGAAGGGGGTCGTCTTAGGCGCCGAGCGCCTTGACCCGCTTGGACAGCCGCGAAACCTTGCGGGCCGCCAGGTTCTTGTGAAACACGCCCTTGCCTGCGGCGCGGGCGATTTCAGGCTCTGCGACACGCAGCGCTGCCTGTGCGGCGGCCTGGTCGCCCGAAGCGATGGCCTCTTCGACCTTGCGGATAAAGGTGCGCACGCGCGAGCGGCGGGCGGTGTTGACCTGGGTGCGGGCCGCAATCTTGCGGGTGGCCTTCTTGGCCGAGGGAGTGTTTGCCATGTATGAGTTCCTCGTGGCGAGATGCCTTGCGCGCGCCCATCAGGGTTTCCCGTGGGGCGCAACCGGAAACGGGGCGGCCTGGGCCTCCCCGACGAAGGCTGCTCTATAGGCGGGGCCGGGCGGGGAGTCAACGTGCCTAGCGCTGGCACACCGGACAAAAAAAGCTCGATCGCCCGGATTGGACGAGCCGGGCGATGGTGCCCGTGCACCCCGATCTCCGGCAGGTCTCGTCCTCGCGTCCATAGACCGAAAAGCTGTGCTGGAAATAACCCGGCTTCCCGCCGGCGTCGCGGAAATCGGAAAGCGTGGAGCCGCCCGCGGCGATCGCCGCCTCGAGCACGTCCACGATCGCGCGCACCAGCGCCTCGTTCTCGGCGGGGCTGAGGCTGCCTGCGGCCCGTGTCGGGGCGATGCCCGCCCCGTGGAGCGCCTCGCACACATAGATATTGCCGAGCCCCGCGACGATCCTCTGGTCGAGCAGGGCCGATTTGATCGGACCGCGCCGGCCCCTGAGGCGATCGGTGAGATGGAGGGCGTTGAACATGTTGCCAAGGGCCTCGGGGCCCAGCGGATCGATGAACCGATTGTGCGCTCCGGGGCCGAAAAGGTCCATGAAGCCGAACCGGCGCGGATCGGCATAGGCAAGGGTGAGGGCGCCGTGTCTGGGATGCTCGAGCGACAGGCGCATGTGGACATGCCGGTCTGCCGCCGGGACCGGATCGATCCGGCTGGTTTCAGCCAGCCGCTCGCCCCCCACCGTGAAGACCCCGGTCATCCCCAGATGGGACAGCCACGTCGCCCCGCCCGACAGCCCGAAGAGGAGATATTTGGCACGGCGTCCCACCCCTGTCACCGTCTGGCCGGCCAGGGCCCGGGAAAACCCTGTCGGGAACGGAAAGCGCAGGTCTGGGCGCATCAGGGTGGCGTTCGTGATGCGCGCGCCCTCGAGCCAAGGCGCAAGGCCCCGCCGGACGGTTTCGACCTCTGGGAGTTCGGGCATGGGGCAATCGGTCCCTGGGGTTGCCGGCCGATGGCGCTTGCCCCGGCCCATGCTTGCGTTATCGTGCCCCCAAGCCCATAACGGAACCTCCACAAGCCAATCAAGAGCCGGCCGATGCAGGATGCGCAGACCACCACTCATTTCGGCGAGCGCGATGTGCCGCTGGGCGACAAGCAGGGCCTTGTCGACGAGGTCTTCTTCAAGGTCGCGGCGCGCTACGATCTGATGAACGATCTGATGAGCGCGGGTGTGCACCGCCTGTGGAAGGACCACATGGTGGCCCGCCTGGCTCCGCCCCGTCGCGGGCGTTCGCCCTATCGCGTTCTCGACATGGCCGGCGGCACCGGCGACATAGCCATGCGTGTTCTCGATGCTTCACACGGCCACGCCGAAGTCGTGGTTGCCGACATCAACCCCGGCATGCTCGCGGTCGGGGCCGAGCGCGCCAAGCGCTGGCGTTATCCTTCGCGCGCGACGTTCGAGGCGGCCAATGCCGAGGAACTGCCGTTCCCCGACAAGAGCTTTGATGCCTATACCATCGCGTTCGGGATCAGGAATGTGCCGCGCATCGGCAAGGCGCTCGAGGAAGCCCATCGCGTGCTCAAGCGCGGCGGGCGGCTTCTGGTGCTCGAATTCTCCAAGGTGGACGTGCCGGTGCTCGAGAAAGTCTACGACACGTTTTCGGACCTCGTCATTCCGCGCCTGGGGGGCATGGTGACCGGCGATGAGGAGCCCTATCGCTATCTCGTGGAATCGATCCGCAAATTCCCCCAGCCGGCAGAGTTCTCGGCCATGATCGAGGAGGCCGGCTTTTCCCGGGTCAGGCACACCGCCTACTCCGGCAATATCGCCGCTCTCCACGAGGCCTGGAAGCTCTAGCCCGATGCTGGTTTATCTTCGGCTGATCCGTGCGGGGTTCATCCTGGCCCGTGAAGGCGCGTTCTCGCTGGCCGAGAACCAGCCGCTTCCGCCGTCGGTGAGCGCCCTCGTGCGCCTCGTCCGGCTCATAGAGAAGCGTTCGGTCCGTCGGCGCGGGCGTGTGGACCGGCTCGCGGGGGCGCTCAACCGGCTGGGGCCGACCTATGTCAAGTTCGGCCAGCTTCTGGCGACCCGTCATGACATTTTCGGCCCGACCGTCGCCCGTGACCTCGCCAGGCTCCAGGACGACATGGAGCCCTTCGATGCATCGCTGGTCCCCGGGCTTCTCGCCGAGGCGCTCGGGTCCGATGCCGCGGCGCTCCACGAGCTGTCCCCGCCCATTGCCGCGGCTTCGATCGCCCAGGTGCACAAGGCCCAGCTCGTCCATGGGGACGGACGGCGCGAAACCGTCGCGGTCAAGCTGCTTCGCCCGGGCATAAAGGCGCGCTTCATGCGCGATCTCGAAGGGATGCGGGCGGCCGCACGCCTTCTCGAAAAGCTCATGCCCGCCGCCCGCCGGTTCAACGGCGACAGGGTCGTCGACGCTCTCGAGCGCTCGGCTGTCCTTGAGATGGATCTGCGGCTCGAGGCGGCGGCCATTTCCGAGATGGCCGAGAACAGCAGCGCCGACGAGGGCTTCCGTGTCCCGGCGGTCCATTGGGCCCAGACCTCGCGCTCGGTTCTCACCACGAGCTGGATCACGGGCATTCCCATCCGCGATGTGGAGGCGCTAGAAGCCGCGGGCATGGACCGCAAGGCTCTGGCGCTCCAGCTTATCCGCAATTTCCTGCGCCACGCGATCCGGGACGGCTTTTTCCATGCCGACATGCATCCGGGCAATCTGTTCGCCGATCCGGTGACAGGGGATGTCGTGGCGGTGGATTTCGGCATCACGGGGCGGATTTCGCTGCGCGAGCGCCGGTTCCTCGCCGGCATCCTGCACGGGTTCATCACGCGCGACTATCGCCGCATAGCCCGGCTGCACTTCGAGATCGGCTATGTGCCCGCCGACCAATCGGTCGATGATTTCGCCCAGGCCCTGCGCGCCATAGGCGAGCCGCTGGTGGGACGCGCCGCCGACGAGATTTCCATGGCCAAGGTGCTTGGCCAGTTGCTCGAGACCACCGAAGTGTTCAACATGGCCGCACGCCCCGAACTGGTGCTCTTGCAGAAGAACATGGTGCTCGTCGAAGGCTCGGCCCGCCTGCTCGACCCCCGGTTCAACATGTGGACCGCCGCAGAGCCCATCGTGGGCGAATGGATGAAGCGCCAGATCGGGCCGCTCGGGCAGATCGACATGGCCCGCAATGCGCTCGACGAGGCGGTGGGGCTGGTGCGCCGCCTGCCGGCCATCGCCGAGCGGGCCGAAATCGTGCTCGGCCAGATCGAACGCGATCAGCACGAGGCACGCCTGCGCAACACCACCATGCGCGTGGTCCTCAAATGGGCGGCCTCGGTGGTGCTGGTTCTTGGGGCGGCCGCGCTGGCGGTCTATCTCGTGGGAGGCTGAAGATGATAGCCGGCAAGCACATCCTTCTCATCGTCTCGGGCGGCATCGCCGCCTACAAGGCTCTCGAGCTTATCCGCCTCATCCAAAAGGCAGGCGGCACGGTCCAGGCGATCCTGACCGAGAGCGCCACGCGGTTCGTCACTCCGCTCAGCGTCTCCACCCTCTGCGGCCGCCCGGCGCTCGTCGAGCTGTTCGATCTGACCCGCGAGACCGAGATCGGCCACATCGAGCTTTCGCGCTCGGCCGATCTGATCGTCGTCGCCCCGGCGACCGCCCATCTGCTGGCGCGCATGGCGGGCGGGCTCGCCGACGATCTGGCCTCCACCTGTCTTCTGGCCACCGATACCCCGGTTCTGGTGGCCCCGGCCATGAATGTGCGCATGTGGCAGCACCCCGCCACGCGGCGCAATCTCGAGATTCTTGCCGCCGATGGCGTGACCATGGTGGGCCCCGACGAAGGGGAGATGGCCTGCGGGGAATACGGGCCCGGGCGCCTTGCCCAGCCCCAGGCCATTCTAACGGCGATCGAGGCGCATTTCGCGCGCATGGAGGCGCCCCGTCCGCTCGCGGGCCGGCATGTGATCGTCACGTCCGGGCCGACCCGCGAGCCCATCGATCCGGTGCGCTACATCTCCAACCAGTCGTCCGGGCGCCAGGGCGCCGCGATCGCCGAAGCGCTGGCGGAGCTGGGTGCCCGTGTCAGCTTCGTGACCGGCCCCGCTGAGGTCACCGACCCGCGCGGCTGTGACATCGTGCCGGTGGAGACGGCCCTCGAAATGGAAAAGGCGGTCAACGGGGCGCTGCCCGCCGACGCTGCGATCTTTTGCGCGGCGGTTGCCGATTGGCGTGTCGCCTCCCCGGCGGGCAACAAGATCAAGAAGGACGGCTCGGGCACTCCGCCGGTGCTCGAGTTCATCCAGAATCCCGATATCCTGGCCTCCATCGCCCGGCTCGAGCCCGCCCGCCGGCCCGCGCTCGTCGTGGGGTTTGCCGCCGAGACCGAGAACCTTGTGGCCAATGCCGAGGCCAAGCGCCGCGCCAAGGGATGCGACTGGCTGCTGGCCAATGACGTCTCTCCCGGCACCGGGGTGATGGGCGGATCCGATACCGCGATCGTCTTTTTCGACGCGCATGGCAGCGAGGACTGGGGTCAGGCCAGCAAGCGTGTTGTGGCCCGGCGCCTGGCCGGGCGCGTGGCCGGTGCACTCGCTGCGCCCGGGTCAGCCCAGGGCGTCTGACCCGGCGCTTGTCATCGGCAGCGTTTGCGACCAGAGTGCGCATCTTGAATCACGCTGCGCCCGACGGCCTCAGCCGCCCTAAAAAAAGAACAAGGAGGGAGACCATGCCATTTTGAACCCGATCGCGAAGATGAGCGGCATCGCCCTTCTGACTGCGGGGCTTGCCGGCTGCGTTGACGTTTCGATGGATGTCGAGGTGCTCTCACAGACTGAGGCGCGTGGCACCATGGTCACCGGCATGTCGCCGGACATGTACGCCATGATGTCTATGGAGGGCGTTGAGAGCGAAGCCTTCTGCGAAGACGGCGACATCGTCGAGACTGCGGCGGTGGTGGAGTGCCGTGTCGTCGAGGAGGGCAGTTTCGAGGACCTCCGGTTCGACGAGGACGGCGAGAACAGGCCGGTATTCGAGGCGCTCGGCGATGGTCGCATCCGGGTCTCGTTCCCCACCGAGGGCGTGGCCGACGAGGTCAATGACGAGGCGGGAGCCTCCGACCCTGAAATGGCAGCCATGATCGCCACCATGTTCGAGGGCCATTTCATCACGCTGTCGGTTTCCGGTGGCGAGATCGTCGAGACCAACATGGAAACCGCCGAGGACGGGCAGTCCGCCCGCTTCCAGATCCCGCTCGGGGGACTGGTCTCCGGTTCGGTGGAGATCCCCGCCGAGCTCTACGCGGTGGTGCAGAAATAGCCATGCTCCTGCTTCGGCGTTTGCCGCACGCGGCCGGACTGGCATTGCCCTCGCCCCGCACCGCCGGGGCGGCAGGCCATGATGTCTGCGCGGCGGTCCCGGAGGACGAGACCCTCGAGATCGCCCCCGGCGCGTTCGCGATGGTGCCCTGCGGGTTCGCCATGGCGCTGCCCGAGGGCTACGAGGCCCAGATCAGGCCGCGGTCAGGACTGGCGGCAAAGCACGGGGTCACCGTGCTCAACGCTCCGGGGACCATCGACGCCGATTACCGCGGCGAGGTGAAGGTCCTCCTGATCAATCATGGGCGCGAGCCCTTCCGCATAGGGCGGGGCGACAGGATCGCGCAGATGGTGATCGCGCAAGTGGCCCGTCTTGATATCGGGGAAGTCGATACGCTCAAGGAGACAGATCGTGGCACTGGCGGGTTCGGTTCGACGGGGGTTTAGCGCCGCACTGGTCGTGGCGGGCGGTCTTTCTGCCCCACAGGCCATGGCGGCCGATCAGGCGCTTATCGAGGTGCTCGGCTATTCCCCGGACGGACGCTATTTCGCCTTCGAGCAGTTCGGCATTCAGGACGGCTCGGGCTTTGCCTATGCCGAGATCTTCCTGATCGACCTCGATACCGACAGGTTCGCTCTCGGCAGCCCGTTCCGGGCCCGGATCGAGGAGGAGCCCTCCGGTCTGGACGATGCGCGCGATGCGGTGCGGGCGATGGCCGGCACCGCTCTGGCGGACATCACGGTTCCCGCTCGCCCGCTTGTCGTTCACGCCGACGGCGAGATCGATCCCGCGCCCCGCGACATCTCTTTTGCTCTTCCCGGTTTCGGTCTCGATGACACCGGCGAGCCCCACGCGCTCAGCCTCGAGGTCTTCGGCTCAACCAGCCCGCTCGATTGCGAGGACTGGTTCGGGGGCCCCGCCCAGGGCTACGCGCTGACGCTGGAGGCGCCTGGGCAAGGCGCCGAACTGCACCGGGATTCGTCCGTCCCGCGGTCGCGCAACTGCACGGCCGACTACCGCATCCACAGCATCCACATCCCCTTCGCCGACTGGTCTCTGGCATCGGCTGTCGCGGTGATTTCGGTCTGGTCCCATGGCTTTGAGGGCCTCGACCGCCGCTTCATCGCTCTGCCCGCAACCCCGCGCTGAATCCGATGATGCTCTCGCCTCCCGAAAGCCGCCGCCATGCGCGGCATCTGGTTCTCAAGGGTATCGGCGCCTCGGGCCAGCAGGCCATCGCGGGAGCCCGCGTGCTCGTGGTCGGCGCCGGTGGCCTCGGGGCACCGGTGATCACCGCGCTGGCCGCAGCGGGGATCGGGACGCTCGGGGTCTGTGACCACGATACCGTGAGCCTTTCGAACCTGCCCCGCCAGACCCTTTTCCGGGATAGCGACGTGGGGGCGTCAAAAGCCCTGTGCGCGGTCCGGGAGATCGGCGTGCTCAACCCCCATGGCCGTGCCAGCGCCCACGCCGAGCGCCTGGTCCCAGACAATGCGGGCGCGCTGGTCGAAAATTACGATCTGGTGGTCGAGGGCAGCGACGATTTCGCCTGCCGCCGGCATGTTGCCGCCGCTTGCGCCCGAGCGCGCATTCCGCTGGTCACCGGGGCGGTGGGCCAGTTCGACGGCACGGTGACCGTGCTTGCTCCATACAGCAGAGATGGGGAGGGGAAACCCTATCCGACCCTCGAGGCGCTTTACCCCCACGCGCCCTCGCCTGAGGATATTCCCACATGCGAGCAGGCGGGCGTCCTGAGCGTCCTGCCCGCGGTGGTGGGCGCCATGATGGCCAATGAGGCGCTCAAGCTCGTCGCCGGCTATGGCGAACCGCTTCTGGGGAAGCTGGCGCTCTATTCCGCGCGGACCGGGGAAACCCGCATTCTGGGCTATCGCTAGGCTCGTAGGGCGGTGAAAGACTGTCCTGCTCTGATTGAATCAGAACAGGAGCTCCAAGTCCGTGATTTTTAGCGCGTCCGAACCGACGGAATGTGTCCGCTTTTCCTGGGATCGCTTTATGCCGGCCGCCGCTCGAACTCGCCATGCTTGCGGAAGCGCCACATATAGCTCGAGAGCACCGCATCCATGCCCGTGGGGGCGATCCCGAAGGCCGAAAAGGTGCGTCCATCCCGGATCGCTGCTTCGGACACCACATTGTCGATGCCGAGCTGGGTGATCTGGTCGGGGGTAAGCATGGGCTTGGGCAGCACGCTCATCATCGTGGCCGAGAGCCGCGCCAGCGCGTCGGGCAGCGGGAGCACCAGCCGCTTGCGGTAGCTCTCCTCGAGCACCCGATCGATCAGCTGGCGCATCGTCTCGATGTCGGGTCCGCCCAGCTCGTAGATCGTGCCCCCGGCCACGCGCCCTTCGGCCGCGATCGCGAAAGCCTGCGCCACATCGGCCACGTAGACGGGCTGGAAGCGGGTCTTGCCGCCCACGAGCGGCATCACCGGGGAATACCGGGCCAGCGAGCCAAAGAGATTGAAAAAGCCGTCATCGGGCCCGAAGATGATCGAGGGCCGGATGATCACCGCTTCGGGGAACGCCTTGAGCACTTCAGCCTCGCCGCGCGCCTTGGACCGCGCATAGGCCGAAGGCGAGCCTGTATCGGCCCCGATCGCTGACATGTGTACGAGATGGCTTGCCCCCGCCTGCCTGGCGGCGGTGGCCACCGTTGCCGCGCCCTGGGTCTGGATGGTGTCGAACTTCTGCCGGCCCTTCTCAAAGAGAATGCCCACGAGGTTGACCACCAGATCGGCGCCCGCCACTGCTGCGGCGACCGATTCAGGATAGCGCAGATTGGCCTGGATGGGCTGGATCTGGCCGGGAAAGCCGAACATGCGCACATGGCCTGCCAGATCGGGCCGCCGGACCGCGACCCGGATGCGATAGCCGCGCCGGGCCAATTCCTGAACCACCTGGGTCCCCACAAAGCCCGAGCCGCCGAAAATCGTCGCCAGTTTGCCGGAATTGACCGTCATGATTGTGTCCGTGCATCCGTCCGAGGTAAGCTGATGGGCCCGTTCTAGCCCCGGCAGCCCCCGATTTGCAATCGGTTTACGGCCGCGGAGACGCACATTGGCGTCAGCGGGGTGACCAGTGTTCTCTTTATCGATCGGCAGGACGGTTGAGTGATTGACAAAGGGTCCGGCGCACTCTAGTGACATCTCCCGTTGCCCAGATGGCGGAATTGGTAGACGCGCTAGCTTCAGGTGCTAGTTCCCGTATGGGAGTGGAAGTTCGAGTCTTCTTCTGGGCACCATCCCCCCTTTTCATCGACGTGCCTGCGCCCCGGTCTTGCCAGAGTGCAAGGCTAGGCAAGCGCGCCGTGCTGTGGCATCAACGCAGCCCTGCGCGCTGGCCCCATGCCATGCGCACCCCGCCGCATTCTAGAGCCGCATCAAGAGGGACTTCATGAGCGTCAGGCACCACAAGGGCGATCTTCCCGATCTCTCGCGCTACGGCCGTCAGGTCGCGATCGACACCGAGACGATGGGGCTGGTTCCCGGCCGCGACAGACTGTGCGTGATTCAGCTCTCACCCGGCGACGGCACCGCCGATGTCGTCCAGATCGCTCCGGGACAAACCGAAGCCCCCAATATCGTGAGCCTGCTCGCCAATCCGGACGTCACCAAGCTCTTCCACTTTGCCCGGTTCGACATGGCGGTTCTCAGCGCCACGCTCGGCGTCATGCCCCAGCCGGTCTATTGCACCAAGATCGCCTCCAAGCTCGTGCGCACCTATACCGACCGGCACGGGCTCAAGGATCTGGCGCGCGAACTCTTGGGCGTGGACATGAGCAAGCAGCAGCAAAGTTCGGACTGGGGCGCCGAGACCCTCACCCAGGCCCAGCTCGATTATGCAGCTTCGGACGTTCTCTATCTGCACGACATGCGCCGGCACCTCGATCGCATGCTCTCGCGCGAGCAGCGCACCGAAATGGCCGCGGCATGCTTTTCGTTTCTTCCGACGCGCGTGCGGCTCGATCTCGCAGGGTGGCCGGAAACAGACATCTTCGCCCACAGCTAGGAAACGTCCCTTCCGGCTGGGACCAGGGCGCGCTAAGGAACACGCAATGGCAAGGATGGCAGCACCCAGTTCACCACAGATCGCCCCGGTGCCGGGGAGCATCGCGCTGTGAGCGTTGCCCAGCCAGCCGACCGGCGGGCGTTGTACGGCCGGTTTGCGCGGCACAACCGCGCGATCGGCATTCTTCGCCTTGCGGTCCCGCTCGCCGGGCTTGCCATCCTCATCTACCCGATGGTCGAACTCGCTGTTTCCAGTCTCGCCCGGTCGATCTCGATCGGCGGGGTGCGGCTGGAGGCCGATACCCTTGTGATCGACGCGCCCCGCTTTGAAGGCCGCACCGCGACCGGAACGGTCTATTCCATGACCGCCGAGCGGGCCGAAAGCCGGGTGGGCGATCTCGATATCGCCGATCTTTACGGTCTGGTGATCGATATCGAGGGGGGCGAGAACTATCTGGCTAATGCCAGCTTCCCCACCGCCCAATGGACCATGAGCGCCGAACATCTGGTGTCCAACGAAGACGTGACGGTCACCGATTCGACCGGCGCAAGCGGCCGGCTCGCGGGCCTGTCGGTCGACTGGCCGGCCCAGACAATTGCCAGCGACGGGCCGGTGATATTCGATTTCGATGACGGCTCGCGGCTCGATGCGGAAACCATGGTGCACGACATGGGCCGTGCGCACTGGCAATTTTCCGCCGTACGGCTCACCATGACGCCGGTCCCCGATGCGGGGCGCGAACGCGATCCTCATGCTCCGGGAGAACCCTGATGCAACCCCTGATTCCCCTCCTGATTGCCCTGGTGCTGGCCGGTCCCTCCGTGGCCATGGCCCAGCAGAGCGGCGCCGTCGACGCCAGCGCACTGGCCTCTGACTCCGGCGAGCCGGTCGATATTTCCGCCGATTCCCTCGAGATCGCCGAGGACAGTAACCGCGCGGTGTTCTCGGGCAATGTCGTGATCGTGCAGGGCGCAATGGAAATGCGAGCCCCGCGCGCCGAAGCGGTCTATGGCGAGGGCGGGCCGTCCGATCTCGTGGAATTTACCGCCAGCGGCGGCCGCGTCATGATGGTGACCGAGGACCAGGAGGTCGAAGCCGACACCGCCCGCTACGATTTTCGCGACCGCACACTGGTCTTTACCGGCAATGTCACCGTGATCAACGCGTCCGGGCAGATCGATTCCGACCGGCTGGTGATCGACACCAGAGCGGGAACGTCTTCGTTCACCGGCGGTGGGGAGAGCGGCGGGCGCGTGCGCAGCGTCCTGACCCCCGGCGGCAGCTAGGCACACCCCTTTGGTTCAGCGTATCGACCAGAGCGGCTGGCTTGTCGCGCACGGACTGGCCAAGGCCTATTCCAGGCGGCAGGTGGTGCGCGACGTCTCGATCGCGGTGCGACGGGGCGAGGCGGTCGGTCTGCTCGGGCCCAATGGCGCGGGCAAGACCACGGTCTTTACCATCATCATGGGGCTGGTGCGGCCCGATGCGGGGGAGATTCTGCTCGACGGGCTCCCCATCACCCACATGCCGCTCTACCAGAGGGGGCGGCTCGGGA
This sequence comes from Pelagibacterium montanilacus, assembly GCF_003992665.1. Taxonomy (GTDB): domain Bacteria; phylum Pseudomonadota; class Alphaproteobacteria; order Rhizobiales; family Devosiaceae; genus Pelagibacterium; species Pelagibacterium montanilacus. Next base: position 203,601 of record NZ_RZMX01000051.1, on the reverse strand, counting down.
TCGGGTATCTGCCCCAGGAAGCCTCGATCTTTCGCGGGCTGAGCGTGCGTGACAATGTCCTCGCCGTTCTCGAGGGCCACATCCGGTCCAGAAGCGAGCGCATGTCGCGACTGGACGAATTGCTCGAGGAATTTTCCATCGCCCATCTGCGCGACGCCGATGCGCTGGCGCTTTCGGGCGGGGAACGCCGGCGGGTGGAAATCGCGCGTGCGCTCGCGGCCGATCCCAAATTCATGCTGCTCGACGAGCCCTTCGCCGGCATCGATCCGATTGCGGTCGCCGAAATCCAGGGCCTCGTGCGCCAGCTCACGGCGCGCGGCATTGGCGTTCTGATCACCGACCATCAGGTGCGCGAGACCTTCGGGCTGGTCGATCGGGCCTATCTCATCCATGGGGGACGGGTGATGATCCAGGGCCGGCCCGAGACGATCATGTCCGACCCCGAGGCCCGCCGGGTCTATCTTGGCGAAGGCTTCACCCTCTAGGCCTCTGGCATGAATCTTGTATGGCGCGCCCGAACCCGCTAGGGTGACGCTGGCAGGGACGCGCCGGAAGGGGCGTCCGGGATCAATCTGGGTGGGAAGTTCGATCCATGGCGCTATCGCCGCGGCTGGATGTCCGGCAGTCACAGCATCTGACGCTGACCCCGCAGCTCATGCAATCGATCAGGCTGCTTCAGCTCAGCCATATGGAGCTCAGCGCGTTTGTCGATGCCGAGCTCATGCGCAATCCGCTCATCGAGCGCGATGACACCGGCCCCGACGATCTCACCCCTCTCGAGCGCGAACGGCCCGCGGAAATCGACCCCTATTCCGATACGGTCGACCACGGCAGGCATCTGGAAAGCGCGGTGTCGATCGCCGATGGCTTCGATACCGATGTCTCGAACGTCTTTCCCGAGCAGACCGGGCAGGATTCGGTCTCCCAGTCCAGCATGTGGCCGGCGCGCGATGGCGGCGGGCTGGGGGCCGAGGCCCCCGATATCGACCAGTACGTGTCGGCAGGCCGGACTCTTGGCGACCATCTCTCCGAGCAGGTTTCGCTGATCTTTTCGGACCCCGCCGAGCGGCTGATCGCCCGCAATCTGATCGACAATCTCGACGAGCGCGGATACCTCACCGCCGAATGCGCCCTGATCGCCGAGCAGCTCGGGGCCACCCTTGCTCAGGTCGAGGGTGTGCTCGCCCGGGTACGCGGCTGCGATCCGGTGGGCGTTTTCGCCCGATCACTCGCCGAATGCCTTTCCATGCAGCTTCTCGAGCGCAATCGGCTCGATCCCATGATGGAGGCGCTGCTTGCGCGGCTCGACCTCGTCGCCAGCCATGACCTCTCCACTCTGGGGCGCCAGATCGGCGCGGACCGCGAGGATCTGGCCGATATGCTGGCCGAGCTGCGCGATCTCGATCCCCGGCCCGGACGAGCCTTCGATTCCGCCCCCATCGAAGCGGTCGTGCCCGATGTGTTCGTGCGGCGCGCCCATGACGGGACCTGGAAGGTGGAGCTGAACTCGGAGGTGCTCCCCAGGGTCCTGGTCAACCGCACCTATTATGCCTCGGTGTCGGGAAAGACCCGGGACACGGCAGAAAAGACGTTTCTGGTCGATTGCCTGCAGACCGCCAACTGGCTGGCCAAGAGTCTGGACCAGCGGGCACAGACCATCCTCAAGGTGGCCACCGAGATCGTGCGCCAGCAGGATGCGTTCTTCGCCCATGGCATCTCGCATTTGAGGCCCATGACGCTCAAGACAGTCGCTTCGGAAATCGACATGCACGAATCCACCGTCAGCCGGGTGACGGCGGCCAAGTACATGGCAACCCCGCGCGGGCTGTTCGAGATGAAGTATTTCTTCACCACCGCCCTGAATTCCTCGAGCGGGGGCGAAGATCATTCCGCGGAGTCCGTCCGGCACCGCATCCGCCAGCTGATCGACGCGGAACGCCCCGAAGCGATTCTCTCGGACGACACCATTGCCGACATGCTTCGGAGCGAGCAGGGCATCGACGTCGCCCGGCGCACAGTCGCCAAGTATCGCGAGGCCATGCACATTCCCTCCTCGGTCATTCGCAGGCGTCAGAAGAAGGCCCAGATGGCCTGAACCGGGCGCGCCGGTGCCGGTTTTGCGGCACTGGCGGGCAGGGGCGCAGCCCAAAGGTCTATTGACCCCTTGCGCAAATGCCCTCTACACAGATTTCCCGACAACACCGAAAGGGCGATGATGGAAGAGCGCGCCAACAGCTACGACTACGACCAATTGCTGGCCTGCGGCCGTGGAGAACTGTTTGGTGAAGGCAACGCCCAGCTTCCGCTTCCGCCCATGCTCATGTTCGACCGCATCCCGGTGATCGATTCGACGGGCGGCGCATACGAAAAGGGCCAGGTGCGTGCCGAGCTCGACGTTCACCCGGACCTGTGGTTCTTCAAATGCCATTTCCACGGCGATCCGGTGATGCCCGGGTGCCTGGGGCTCGATGCGCTCTGGCAGATGACCGGCTTTTATCTGGGCTGGTCGGGCGGACCGGGCCGGGGACGCGCGCTCGGCGGCGAAATCAAGTTCACCGGCCAGATCACCAACGATGTCAAGCTCGTCGAGTATGGCGTGGACATCAAGCGGGTGATGCGCTCCAAGCTCACCCTCGGGATCGCCGATGGCTGGGTGAAAGCCGATGGCAAGACGATCTATGTGGCCAAGGACATGAGGGTCGGCCTTTTTACCGACCTCAATGCCCTATAATGACCCGTTTTGTCGGTCACCGGTTGGCCGATAGAGAACAAGACATGCGAAAGAGGCTCTGATGAAGCGTGTTGTGGTGACCGGCATGGGGATTGTGTCCTCGATCGGCAACAACATCCCCGAGGTGCTCGACAGCCTCAGGGCGGCCCGTCCCGGGATTACCCGGGCCGACGACTACGTGGAGCTCGGCTTTCGCTGCCAGGTCCATGGGGCCCCGACTCTCGATCCGTTCGAGGTGCTTGACCGGCGCACGACCCGGTTCATGGCCAAGGGGGCGGCATGGAATTATATCGCCATGCGCGAAGCCATCGCCATGTCCGGCCTCGAGGATACCGACATCAAGAATCCCCGCACCGGGATCGTGATGGGATCGGGCGGACCCTCGACTCGCGCCGTCGTCGAAGCCGCCGATATCACCCGCGAGCGCAAGAGCCCCAAGCGCATCGGCCCGCTCGCCGTGCCCAAGGCCATGAGTTCGACGGCGTCTGCCACCCTTGCCACGGCGTACGGCATTCTGGGGGTCAACTACTCGATCTCCTCGGCCTGCGCGACCTCCAAGCACTGCATCGGCAATGCCTATGAGCAGATCCAGCTCGGCAAACAGGACGTGGTCTTTGCCGGCGGCCATGAGGACCTCGACTGGTCCATGTCCAACCTGTTTGATGCCATGGGTGCCATGAGTTCGGGCTTCAACGATACCCCGCACAAGGCCTCCCGCGCCTATGACGCCAATCGCGACGGGTTCGTGATCGCGGGCGGTGCCGGCGTTCTGGTCCTTGAGGAACTCGAGCATGCCAAGGCGCGCGGCGCCGAAATCCTCGCCGAAATCGTCGGCTACGGCGCGACCTCGGACGGGTATGACATGGTGGCCCCCTCAGGGGAGGGCGCCATGCGCTGCATGCGTATGGCTCTTGACGGGGTGAACGTGCCCATCGACTACATCAATCCACATGCCACCTCGACCCCGGTCGGGGACCGCAAGGAGATCGAGGCGCTGCGCGAAGTCTTCGGCAATGAGGACAAGTGCCCGCCGATCGCGGCGACCAAGTCGCTCACGGGCCATTCGCTCGGCGCCACCGGCGTGCAGGAATCGATCTATTCGCTTTTGATGATGCGCAACCGCTTCATCTGCGAGAGCGCCAATATCGAGGAACTGGACCCCGAGTTCGCGGACATGCCGATCGTGCGCGAGCGGCGCGACAACGTCGATCTGGCCTGCGTCCTGTCCAACAGCTTCGGGTTCGGAGGCACCAACGCAACCCTGGTGTTCAAGCATCCTGACGCCTGACCGGCCCAAGGGGCCGTCGGCACAAAGAACTTGATCGGTGGCCCGGTCCGCGCGCACACTCGCGCGGTGTCCGGGCCTCGAAGCTCTCCAGGACAGACCGAAGCCCTCGCTCCGGCCCGGAGACCCGACATATGTGGAGCCGACGTTTCGATTTCCCTTGGGACGATCGAGAAAGGCTCCATCCACAAACCTGCGTGCGAGCCCCTCGTCCATGCCGACCCTGCTGCACCACACCCTCGATCCCTCCTCGCGCCTCGTGCGCCTGATGCTCGCGGAATACGGCGTGGGCATCGAACTGGTGGAGACCGCGCCCTGGCGGCGCGAGCCCGAGTTCCTCGACGTCAATCCGGCGGCGACCGTCCCGGTGATGTTCGACGAGCCGTTCCCGCCCATCGTCGGCATTCTCGCGACCATTGCCCATATCGAGGCCAATTTCGGCCCCGAGGGCCCCGTGGAATCGCTCCTGCCTGAAAATGCCGGGGAAAAGGCGGAGACCTGGCGCCTTCTCGAATGGGTGCTGATCAAGCTCGGCAATGAAGTCACCGGTTATCTGCTCGAGGAAAAACTGATCAAGCGCGCCATGCGCTCGGGTTCACCGGACCCGGCGGTCCTGCGGATCGCCAAGGCCAATCTGGGCGAACACCTCGCTTATTTCTCCTGGCTTCTGGCTACCCGGCGCTGGCTTGCCGGCGACACCATGACCCTGGCCGATTTCGCACTCGCTGCGCATTTTTCCACGCTCGACTATATGGGCGATATCGACTGGGACAAGGCCGGAGAGGCCAAGGACTGGTACGCCCGGATCAAGTCCCGCCCCGCCTTCCGGACGCTTCTGGCCGATCGGGTGGTGGGCATGCCGGCCTCGCGAACCTACACGGATCTCGATTTTTGACCCTTGATGCCGGCAGGATCGTCGCCGAACTCAAGGCGCGAGCCGAGGCTCTGGGATTTGATGCCTTCGGCATAGCCGCCGCCGATGACCGCCCCGATCTGCCCGGGCGGCTCGGGCACGCGCTCGATGAGGGCTGGCACGCCGGCATGGTCTGGATGGCCGAGACCGCCGACCGCCGCGGCGCGCCCCGGGCGCTCTGGCCGGAGGCGCGCTCGGTGATCGTGCTCGGCATGAGTTATGCGCCGCCCACCGATCCCATGGCCCGCCTCGATGATTCCGGGCTCGGCAACATTTCGGTCTATGCCCGGCGGCGCGACTATCACGAGGTGATCAAGGGCAAGCTCAAGGAGCTGGCGGGCCTCCTGGCCCGGCGCGCCGATGCCCGGGTCAAGGTCTTCGTCGACACCGCCCCGGTCATGGAAAAGCCCTTGGGTGAGGCCGCCGGCATCGGCTGGCAGGGCAAGCACAGCGTGCTCGTCTCGCGCCGGCATGGATCGTTCCTGTTTCTGGGCACCATCTTCACCGATGCCGAGCTGCCTCCCGACCCGGCGCACCCGGAAAACTGCGGCACCTGCACGCGCTGCCTCGATGTCTGCCCCACCGACGCGTTTTCCGGTCCATTCCGGCTCGATGCGCGCAAATGCCTTGCCTACTACAACAATGAGCACGAGGGGCAGATCCCGCGCGCCTATCGCAAGCCCATGGGCAACCGCGTGTTCGGCTGCGACGATTGCGTGGCCGTCTGCCCCTGGAACAAGTTCGCCCGCGCCACGGCCGAGATGCGCCTCGCGCTCGATCCGGCCCTTTCGGACACAAGGCTGGCCGATCTGCTGGGCCTCGATGATGCGGGCTTTCGCAGCCTTTTTGCCGGAACCCCGGTCAAGCGTCTGGGCTGGGCCCGCTTCATGCGCAATTGTCTCGTGGCCGCCGGCAATTCAGGCGATGAGGCGCTCATCGAACCGGTGAGCGCCCATCTGGAGGCCCAAAGCCCGCTGGTGCGCGGCATGGCCGCATGGGCGCTGGGCGAGCTGGCGAGCCCGGCCCGGCTCGCGCCCTTGCGCGAGAAGGCCCTTGGTATGGAAACCGACCCGGAGGTGCGTTCCGAATGGCTGCAATGACCCTTCTCGTCATCGGCGCGGGATATTCCGCCCGGGCCGCGATCGCCCGGCTCAGATCCAGCCATCCCGACATGGCCGTGATTGTCACCGCCCGCACCCCCGAGGCACGCGCCCTACAGGCCGAACGGGGCTTTGAGGCGCACGTGCTGACCGAGGACGGCGCCGACGAGGGGCTGCGCGCCGCCGCACGATCGGCGAGCCACCTTCTCGTCTCGGCTCCGCCCGACAAGGCCGGAGACCCCGGGCTTGCGGCGCTTGGCGAGGACCTTGCCGACAATCGCACTCTCGCATGGATCGGCTATTATTCCACCATCGGGGTCTATACCCGCTCCGATGGCGGCTGGATCGACGAAACCGCAGAGGTCGCGGGCACCAATGCCCGGCTCGCGCGCCGGCTTGAGGCAGAAGCCGGATGGCGGGCGCTCGCCCACAAACGCGATGTGCCCCTCGCCATCCTCCGGCTCGCCGGGATTTACGGCCCGGGCCGCTCCGCCTTCGACAAGCTCAGGGCCGGCAATGCGCGCCGCATCGTCAAGCCCGGCCAGGTGTTCAACCGCGTGCATGTGGACGACATCGCCGGGATCACCGCGCTCGCCGCCGAGCGCAGGCTCGAGGGGCTCTTCAACGTCGCGGACGGGGCACCAGCCCCGCCCCAGGACGTCATCACCCACGCAGCGGCGCTGCTGGGCGTCGCCCCTCCGCCGGAAATCGACTTTGAGAGCGCCGATCTCTCGCCCATGGCGCGGAGCTTTTACGCCAACAACCGCAAGCTCTCCAACGCCGCGATCTGCACGGCGCTGGACTATCGCTTCATCCATCCCGACTACCGGGCCGGCCTTGCCGCGATCCTCGAGCGCGAGCGCGGCGCACAACACGATGATTGACGCGCGCGCCGATCATGCCTATGTCCGCGCCAATGGCACGTAACACGAAAACCACCGGTCCTTCCCAACGCATGCTGCGCGTCGCAGAACGCGTGCGACAGGAATTGTCGGCCATGCTTGCGCGCGGGGAGATCATCGACGATCTGCTCGAGACGGTGACGGTCACCGTGCCCGAAGTGCGCATGACCCCCGATCTCAAGCTCGCCAATGTGTATGTGATGCCGCTCGGCGGCGAGCATGCGCAGGAAGTCGCCGAGGCGCTCAACCAGCATGCCAGGTTCATCCGCGGCCGCCTTGCCCCCGCGCTCGAACTCAAATTCGCGCCCGAGTTCAAGTTCTTCGTGGACACCACCTTCGACGAGTTCGGCCGTATCGATGCGATTCTCCGGTCCGAGCGCGTGCAGCGCGACCTTGGCCCGCGAGAAGAGGACGACGAGCCCGGCGAGCGCGACGACCACTGAAGCGCTGCCGGGAACGTGGCCACACGGACCCGGTCGGGGAGCGCAGCAATTCAAAAAGCACCAACAAGAGGCGATCGCAGGTGAGCGAACAGAAAAAGCGCGTCAAGCGCGCCATTTCGGGCTGGCTGGTGCTCGACAAGCCCTATGACATGAGCTCGACCGAGGCGGTCGGCAAGCTGCGCTGGCTGATGGGGGCCAAGAAGGCCGGCCATGCCGGCACGCTCGATCCCCTCGCAACGGGCCTTCTGCCCATTGCCTTTGGCGAGGCGACAAAGACCGTGCCCTTCGTCCAGGACGGCACCAAGGTCTATGTATTCGAGCTCGTCTGGGGCAGCCAGACCAGCACCGACGATACCGAGGGCGAGGTCATCGAGACCTCCGATCACCGGCCGACCCGTGAGGACATTGAGGCTGCGCTTCCCGCGTTCCGCGGCGCGGTCACCCAAATTCCCCCGCAGTTCTCGGCTCTCAAGGTCGCCGGCGAACGAGCCTATGATCTGGCACGCGCCGGTGAGGTGGTCGACCTGCCCGAGCGCACGGTCGAGATCGACGCCTTCGATCTCCTCGATCACACCCCCGAGCGCTCCCGGTTCGAGGTCACCTGCGCCAAGGGAACCTATATCCGCGCGCTCGCCCGCGATCTGGCCCTCGCTCTGGGGACGCGTGGCCATGTGGGCGCCCTGCGGCGCAGCCGCGTCGGCGTGTTCGGCGAGGCCTCAGCGGTCGATTTCGCCGCCTTCGAGGCTGCATCGCCCGACGAGCGCGACGCCATGCTGTTGCCGGTCGCAGCCGGGCTTGGAGAGGTCGAGGAAGTGCGGGTCGACGCCCGCCAGGCCATGACGATCCGGCTCGGCAATCCCGTGCTTCTCGTGGGCCGGGACGCCCCGGTCGAACTCGACCCGGCATGGGCGAGCACCAAAGGTGAAGCGGTGGCGGTCGGCCATGTGGAAAACGGCCAGTTCAAGCCCCGCCGGGTGATTTTGCCTTCGGTGTGACCGGGCAGCACTTTACCCGGCCGGGGCATGGTCTTAAAGTTTTTGTCAACTAGGGCGGCCGGGTGTCGGATGGCCCCGATGACCATTCTGGCCTGCCTCCATGTCCTCTCCCGCTTACGATACATCCCCCGACAGACCGAGCCCGAAGCGTTCGCGTAAGGCGCGGCCGATCCTGTTCTACCTTGCCCTTCTGATGGCCATCATCCTCGTGCCGGTCCTCGCCTTTTCCGGGGTTCTGCTCCAGAGGAACAACATCGCCCAGGAAGAGGTGGTGGAGACCTTCACCGTCGCCACCACGCGCTCGGTTCTCCAGTCCGTCGAGCGCGAGATCGCGGGGATGATCACCACCCTGCGGGTGCTCGCGACGGTGGAATCGCTGGCCGACAACGACCTGGCCCGCTTCCACGGCCACGCCCAGGCCGCGCTCGAGGGCACGGGCTCCGATCTCATCCTGATCGATGAGAACTTCAACCAGCTGCTCAATACCAGAGTGCCCTACGGCTCTCCGCTCAGCCCCATGTCCGATCCCTCATCGGCCCGACGGGCGCTCGAGACCACCGATGCGGTGGTCTCTCCGCTGTTCTGGGGCAATACCGCCGAGGACTGGGTGTTCAACGTCATGATCCAGAGACCCGGCGGCGGGGGCGGCAGAGAGGTGGTCATCCTGACCCAGAACGCTGGCAACCTCGCCAATGCCCTGCTCACGCGGGAGCTGGCAACGGGCTGGCACGTGGCGCTCGTGGATGGAACCAACACGGTGATCGCCGCCTCCCAGGATACGGCCGAATCGGGCGAACAGCTCTTTGTTCCGCTTGTCGAGGGGTCCGGGACGTCGCTACGCTGGCGCGAGCGTGAGGTCGAGGGCGAGAGCTACAAGACGATCACCCAGCGCTCGGTGCTCACCGGCTGGTACGTGGTGGCATGGGCGCCTGTTTCGGTCGTCGCCAGCCCCTTGCGCACCACCCTGCTGTGGCTGGTGTTCGGCGGGCTGGCTATAGCCGGTCTGGCCGCGCTTGTGGCATCGGTTGTTGCCCGGCAGATCGCCCGTCCTGTGCGCGGTCTTGCCCGGCAGGCCCGCAGTTTTGGCGCCGGAGAGCCCATCGCCCCCGTCGACTATCCTGTCAAGGAGCTGGCGCTGGTCTCGACCGCGCTTGCCGATGCCGCTGAAAAGCGCAGGGAGGCCGATGCCGAGGTCCGGTTCCTGATGCGCGAGTTGGCCCACCGGGCCAAGAACCAGCTTTCGGTCATCTCCTCGATGGCCAAACAGACCGCGCAAGGCTCGGCTTCGGTCGAGCAGTTCATAGAAAACTTCCAGCACCGTATCATCGGCCTCGCCCGCTCCACCGATCTCCTGGTCACCCAGGGCGCAACCGGTATCGGCCTGCGTGAGCTCATCAAGACCCAGATCGACCCCTTCCGCCCCGAAGACCCCGCGCGGATCGTCAAGACCGGCCCCGCGGTGCGGCTCAACGTCCAGGCTGCCCAGGTTCTGGGCATGGCCGCGCACGAGATGGCGACCAACGCGTCCAAATACGGCGCGTTCTCGGTGCCCGACGGCAGGCTGGAAGTGAACTGGAACCGGGCAGGGGGCGCCCGGCTGCACCTTTCCTGGCGCGAGCACTTGCCCGGGTTCGTCCCCCCGTCCGATCGCAAGGGCTTTGGCACGGTGGTTCTCACCAAGATGGTCGGGGGCACGCTTGCCGCCGACGTCGAGCGCCTCGTCCACGACGACGGCATCGAGTGGGTGTTCTCGATTCCCCTCGACAAGATCGATCCCGACCGCGAGCATTCCGAGGATACCGACGACGAGGATGGCAACTGAGAGGCTCTGCCGCCTCGTGCCCGATAGGCCCCCCACAGCGGCGGGGCTTCTCTTTTCGCCACGATTGGACTATATGGAGCGCAATCGGCAGTGGGACGTCTCCCGCCTGTCGGTTTTTCCATGGCCATGGCTGGACGACATCCCGGTCCTGGCGTCCCACTTTCCTCGATCTCGAAAGGATTGTCCGATGTCGATTACACCCGAGCGCAAGGCTGAGCTCATCAAGGATTACGCGACCAAGGACGGCGATACCGGTTCTCCGGAAGTCCAGGTTGCGATCCTCACCGAGCGGATCACCAACCTGACCGAGCACTTCAAGACCCACGCCAAGGACAACCACTCCCGGCGCGGCCTCCTGAAGCTGGTCTCGACCCGTCGCAGCCTGCTTGACTATGTCAAGCGTGGCGACGAGGCGCGCTATCAGAAGCTGATTTCCCGGCTCGGCATCCGCCGCTAGGAAAGTGCACGGAGTGCGGGTCGGCCAGTGGCCATATCCGCACTCCCGCCTTTGGGGTCCTCCGATCCCGAAAGGCGCGACCCGCCGGTCCGGCAATTCGGCCGCCCGGCACATGAACCGCCTGCCCCCGCTCCCGGGGCATGGCAGGATCGCCGGAGATTTCGCTTCCCCCCGCATGCGAAATCTCTCGCCGTCTTGTCCATGTTCCTTGCAAGGGCCGGCATCCGCCTCCCGCTGCTGCCGGGCATCCGGTGGGAGGGGCGCGGAAAATTCGGATATGACGCAATGACGATCAATTTCAATCACCACAAGGTCGAACTCGACTGGGGCGGACAGCCGCTCACGCTCGAGACCGGCAAGGTCGCCCGCCAGGCCGATGGCGCCGTCGTCGCCACCCTGGGCGAGACCGTTGTCCTCGCCACCGTCGTCTCGGCCAAGGAGCCCAAAGCGGGCGTCGACTTCTTCCCGCTCACGGTCAACTATCAGGAAAAATACTTCGCAGCCGGCAAGATCCCGGGCGGCTTTTTCAAGCGCGAAGGCCGGCCGAGCGAATCCGAGACCCTCATCTGCCGTCTGATCGACCGTCCCATCCGGCCGCTGTTTCCCGCCGGCTACAAGCACGAGACCCAGGTCATCGTCACGGTCCTCCAGCACGACATGGAAAACGAGCCCGATGTGCTCGCCATGGTCGCCACCTCCGCAGCGCTGACGATTTCGGGCATTCCCTTCATGGGCCCGATCGGCGCGGCGCGCGTGGGTTATATCGACGGCGAATACGTGCTCAACACGCCCATCGACCGCCGGTCCGATTCCAAGCTCGACCTGATCATGGCCGGCACCCATGACGCGGTGCTCATGGTGGAATCAGAAGCCAAGGAACTGCCCGAGGACGTGATGCTCGGCGCCGTGATGTACGGCCACACCCAGAGCCAGAAGGTCATCGACGCGATCATCAAGCTCGCCGAACTGGCTGCCAAGGATCCGCGCGAGTTCACCCCCGAGGATCACTCCGAGCTCGAGGGCGAGATGCTCAAGCTCGTCGAGGACGACCTGCGCGCTGCCTACAAGAACACCGACAAGCAGACCCGCTACGCTGCGGTCGACGCGGTCAAGTCCAGGGTCAAGGCGCACTTCCTGCCTGAAGAGGGCGAGGCACGCTTCACCCCTGAACAGGTCAGCGCCGTGTTCAAGTCGCTCCAGGCCAAGATCGTGCGCTGGAACATCCTCGACACCAAGATCCGTATCGATGGACGCGACCTCTCCACGGTCCGTCCGATCCAGTCCGAAGTCGGGGTTCTGCCCCGCACGCACGGCTCGGCGCTCTTTACCCGTGGCGAGACCCAGGCCCTCGTGGTCGCAACGCTGGGCACCGGCGAGGACGAGCAGTTCATCGACTCGCTCGAGGGCACGTCCAAGCAGAACTTCATGCTGCACTACAATTTCCCGCCCTACTCAGTGGGCGAGGCCGGCCGCGTCGGCTCGCCCGGCCGTCGCGAGATCGGCCACGGCAAGCTCGCCTGGCGCGCCATCAACCCCGTTCGTCCCGCGGCCGAGGAATTTCCCTACACCCTGCGCGTTGTCTCCGAGATCACCGAATCCAACGGCTCGTCCTCGATGGCGACCGTCTGCGGCACCTCGCTGGCCCTGATGGATGCCGGTGTTCCCATGAAGCGCGCGGTATCGGGCATTGCCATGGGCCTGATCCTTGAGGGCGACAAGTACGCCGTTCTCTCGGACATCCTGGGTGACGAGGATCACCTTGGCGACATGGACTTCAAGGTGGCCGGTACGTCCGAGGGCGTGACCTCGCTCCAGATGGACATCAAGATCGCCGGGATCACCGAGGAGATCATGAAGGTCGCCTTGGCCCAGGCCCATGAAGGCCGCAACCACATCCTGGGCGAGATGGCCAAGGCCATCGACTCGGCCCGTGCGGAAGTCGGCGAGTTCGCGCCGCGCATCGAAACCCTCAAGATCCCGACCGACAAGATCCGTGAAGTGATCGGTACCGGCGGCAAGATCATCCGCGAGATCGTGGAGAAGACCGGCGCCAAGGTCAACATCGAGGATGACGGCACCGTCAAGGTCGCCTCCTCGGACGGCAAGGCCATCGACGCGGCGATCAAGTGGATCAAGTCGATCACCGACGAGCCCGAAGTGGGCGTCGTTTATCAGGGAACCGTGGTCAAGACGGCCGATTTCGGTGCCTTCGTGAACTTCTTCGGTTCGCGCGACGGTCTGGTGCACATCTCCCAGCTCGCCGATCAGCGCGTAGGCAAGACCACCGACGTCGTCAAGGAAGGCGACAAGGTGTGGGTCAAGCTCCTCGGCTTTGACGAGCGCGGCAAGGTTCGCCTGTCCATGAAGGTGGTCGATCAGGCCACCGGCAAGGAAATCGAAAAGGAAGACGCCGAGGGCTGATCCGCCCACCGGCATCGAATTTTCGAGTTTGATGATTGCCCCGTCGCCGAGAGGCGGCGGGGTTTTTTGCATTTTGGCGTTGTGGAAAACTCTGTGCAGAACCTGTGGAGGGAAGCCGATGTGATCGGCGTGCCTCAATTTTGGGGTCGCCCCGCATCAATTTTAAGCAAAACTACTGACAAGCCATAAGAGGGGCGAGCAGTTCAACTTGGGGTTGGTTTGACACCCGGAGACGAGGAGCATTGCAGACATGGCCTACATTGCTTCCCAAGGCAGCGGGCGGGACGCGAGCACGCGCCCGGGCACTCGGGCAATGGCCGGACGGCGAAGCCGGCAACGGCCCTCGGGCCTCGAGGTCTATCTGGACGCAGGCCGACCGCTGGCCGGTCGATCGTCCAGCATGGGCCTCATCGAGCGCGGGGCCATCAGGGCGATCGACATCCTTGTCAGCCTGTTCGGGCTCGTGGCCCTGTCCCCGCTCATGGTGGGCATCGCGCTTCATGTGATGGCCGGCAGCCGCGGAAATCCGTTCTTTTTCCAGGAGCGCGAAGGGCTGGTCGGCCGCCCCTTCCGGATCGTCAAGTTCAGGACGTTTCACGTCTGCCATTGCGATTCCCGAGGAGCCGATCCGGTCCGGTGGGATGATCCCAGGATCACCGAAGTGGGCCGGATGCTGCGCGAAAAGGCGCTCGACGAGCTGCCGCAGCTGTTCAATGTTCTTATGGGAGACATGTCGCTGGTCGGCCCGCGTCCCCACGTCCCGCACATGCGCGCGGGCGCCGGACTTTATCGCGATATCTGCCCGACCTACGATGCAAGGCTCGCTGTGCGTCCAGGCCTGACGGGCTGGGCACAGATTCATGGTCTCACCGGCCCGGTTCACACCGAGCGCCAGGCTATCGCCCGGCTCGACCACGACATCGCCTATGTCCAGAACGTATCGCTGGCGCTCAACCTCAGGATTCTCGCGATGACACCATCGCGGGTCTGGGGCAGGCGCGCCTCATAGAGCTGTCCGCCGCCATTGCCGGTACCACTCCACGAAGGCGGAAACGCCTTCTGGGACCGGGGTGGATGGCAGATAACCGGTAAGGGCTTCGAGCAGTTCGGGGTCCGCGAAGGTCGCCTCCACGTCCCCTTTCTGCATGGGCAGCATCTCGCGCTCGGCGCTGATGCCCGTCGCCGCCTCAATGGCCTCGATGAAGTCCATCAGGCCCACAGGCTGGCCTCCCGCGATATTGACCACCCGCCAGGGCGCGACCGGAGAGAGCGAATCCCTGCCCTTTGCAAGTTCGATCGGCTTGTCGCGCTCGGGCGCGCGGGCAATGAGCCGGACGATCGATTCCACCAGATCATCGATATAGGTGAAGTCCCGCGACATGCGGCCCTCGCCATAGACCGGTATCGGCTGGCCCTTTTCCATGGCATCGACGAATTTGAACAGCGCCATGTCCGGCCGGCCCCACGGTCCGTAGACGGTAAAGAACCGAAAGCACGTCGTGGGCAGGCCCCACAGATGGGCGTAGGAATGGCTCATGGCCTCTCCCGAGCGCTTGGTGGCCGCATAAAGCGTCATCGGTGCGTCCGTGGTGTCGGTCTCGCGGAACGGCATCTGCGTGTTTCCGCCATAGACCGAACTGGTCGAGGCGACCAGCAGATGGGCGGGCTGGTGCTCCCGCGCGACCTCGAGCACGTTGAAGGTGCCCGTGAGGTTGGACTCAACATAGGCGTGCGGGTTCTCGAGGCTGTAACGGACCCCCGCCTGTGCCGCCAGATGCACGATCACGTCCGGCCGGCAGTCCTCGGCGGCGGCCGCCAGCGCGGCGGTGTCCTCGAGCATGGCTTCGTGCATCCGAAAGCCGTTGCTGCAGGCAAGGATATCGCGCCGCGCCGCCTTGAGGGCCACGTCGTAATAGGGGGTCATGCCATCGAAGCCGACAACCAGATGGCCATCGGCGATCAGGCGCCGGCTGAGGTGAAATCCGATGAAGCCTGCGGCGCCTGTGACGAGGATGCGCATGGACACTCCGAGTCCTGCCAGATGGTTCGGCCCCTCCTATCGGGTTTCCCCGCCCATGAGAAGTCCGCTGGCCCCGGGGCAAAAAAGTGCACCCCGATCAACCCTCCGGGTTTTGCCCATGGCGGAGCGGTGATAATCAGGGCGCTGCCAGAAAATACGGATAGGCGTATCTCGCTCGGCGGCGCCATCGGAACAAACGCTGGGCCGCTCTCGAGCGCCCCTCGCGCAAGGAGACATCGGAATGCGGATTACCATGATCGGTGCGGGCTATGTCGGGCTGGTGAGCGGGGCCTGCCTCTCCGATTTCGGCCACGAGGTCGTCTGCGTGGATGTCAGCGCCGAAAAGATCGCCCGCCTGGAACAGGGCGACATGCCGATCTACGAGCCCGGACTCGCTGCCCTGGTTGCCGACAACGCCCGGGCCGGCCGGCTTTCGTTCACCACCGAACTGGCACCCGCCGTTTCCGATGCGGACGTGGTCTTTATCGCCGTGGGCACGCCCTCGCGGCGGGGCGACGGTCACGCCGACCTTTCCTACGTTCATGAAGCCGCGGCCCAGATCGGGCGCGCGCTCAGGGGGTTCACGGTGGTGGTCACCAAGTCCACCGTTCCCGTGGGCACGGGCGACGAGGTCGAGCGCATCATATGCGAGGCCAATCCCGATGCAGACGTGGTCGTGGTCTCCAACCCCGAATTCCTGCGAGAAGGCGCCGCCATCGAGGATTTCAAGCGCCCCGACCGGATCGTGGTGGGCCTCGAGGACGAGCGCGCCCGCGCCGTGATGGAAGAGGTCTACCGCCCGCTCTATCTCAACCAGGCGCCCCTGATGTTTACCGGCCGGCGCACCGCGGAACTTATCAAATATGCCGGCAACGCCTTCCTTGCCATGAAGATCACATTCATCAACGAGATGGCCGATCTGTGCGAAGCGGCCGGGGGCAATGTCCAGGACGTGGCCCGGGGCATCGGGCTCGACGGCCGGATCGGGTCCAAATTCCTCCATGCCGGGCCGGGCTATGGCGGGTCGTGCTTTCCCAAGGACACCATTGCGCTGGTCAAGACCGGGCAGGACCACGATGCGCCGTTGCGGCTCGTCGAGACCACTGTCGCGGTCAACGACACGCGCAAGCGCGCCATGGGCCGCAAGGTTATCGCCGCGTGCGGCGGCAGCGTGCGCGGCAAGCGCATCGGGATCCTGGGTCTCACCTTCAAGCCCAACACCGACGACATGCGCGACGCCCCCTCGATCGCCATCATCCAGATGCTGCGCGACGCCGGCGCGGTGATCGTGGCCTATGATCCCGAGGGCATGGACATGGCCCGGTCGACCATTGAGGAAATCGAATACGCCCAGAACGCCTATGAGGTTGCCGAGGGCGCCGATTGCATGGTGCTGGTCACCGAGTGGAACCAGTTCCGGTCCCTCGATCTGGACCGCATCCGCAAGAGCATGGCCACGCCCCGTCTTGTCGACCTGCGCAACGTTTACCGACGCGAGGAGGTCGAGCGCGCGGGCCTCGACTATTTCAATATCGGTGAAGGCCGGCCCTTCTGCGCTCCGGCCAGCCGGTCGGCCGCCCGGTAGCTACCCCGCCGGTTTGACTCGCCAGGCCCGGGCGCCCCGGTTATGGTTGACGGATCGTTAACCGGCAGAGGGGGCTCGGCGTGGCGATATCTGCGCAGACCGGGGAGACCACGCGGCTGGCCGGCCTCGACATTTCGACGGCATCGAGAGACCGGCTCGCCCGGCTCATGGTTGCCGATTGTCTTGCCGCACGCCGGGCGGAGACCCCGAGGCCACGACTTGTCTTTGACGTCAACGGCCATGCCCTCTCGCTCCGTGAACAGGACCCGGCCTATCGCACGGCGCTGGGGAGCGCGGATGTCGTGCACGCCGATGGCGGCTTCCTCGTCACCCTGTCCCGGTTTCTGCCCGGACCGACCATTGCCGAACGCAGCGCCACCACCGATCTCGTCCACGACCTTGCAGCCCATGCCGCGGCCAACGGGCTGCGCCTGTTCCTTCTGGGCGCCACCGAGACGGTCAATGCCGAGGCGGCCCGACGCCTGTCGCTCACCCATCCCGGTCTCGTCATCGCCGGGCGGCGGAACGGCTATTTCGCTCCGGAGGACGAAACGAGCATCGTCGAGGCCATTCGCACCGCGCGGGCCGATTTGGTGCTGGTGGGGCTGGGCAAGCCGAAAGAACAGATTTTCGCGCTCCACCTGCGTGATCGGGTCGGTTGCGGATGGATCGTCACCTGCGGGGGATGCCTCGACTTTCTCGCCGGGACTTACAGACGCGCCCCGCTCTGGATGCAGCGCGCAAATCTCGAATGGCTGCACCGCATGGCAACAGGCCCGCGCTATCTCGTGGGCCGTTATCTGCGGACGATCCCGCACGCGCTGCTTGTCGTCCTGCGCGGCACACCCAGGAGTAGGCAGGGATGACGGGACGTACCCTATCCCTGCTGTCAGGCCGGCTCCTGCCGCTCACCGGGCCGCTCGTCCTGTCGGCCGCCGGGCTGGTGGCCATGGTCCTCGTCCAGCAGAGCGCGACGCCAGCGCTCTTTGGCCTTTTTGCCTTTTGCGTGGTGCTGTCCGGTTTCGGCCAGGGACTCTGCAACGCGCTCTTTGCCACTCCGCTTGTCGTTGCCCTCGCGCGAACCGGGGAGCGCGATAACCGCCTCGTTCCCGCCTGCGTCCTCGCCGCGCTGGTCCTCTCAGGGCTCACGGGCATACTCGTCTGGGCGAGCGCCGTCCTGCTCGGTGGCCCGCAGACATTCGCGCTGGCTCTGGGCTTTTGGGCGGGGGCGGCGTTCCTGAGGTGGTTTTTCCGCAGTCTCGACCTCGCGCTGCTCGCACCCTCCCGCGCCGTCCGCTCCGATCTTCTCACCGGCACTTTGACGCTTGCGGGTCTCGTTGTCCTCGTACTCACCGGCGCGACGGGCCCCGCAACCGTGGCGAAGGTCATGGCAGGGGCCATGCTGCTCGCGCTCGGTCTTGCGGCCCTGGCGCACCGCACAGCATTGCGTTCCGCTCTCAAGGCTCCGCTGGCCCCGTTCATCACACTCACCCGCCAGCACGGGCGATGGGCGCTTCTCGGCGTCGCCGGTGCGGAAATGGCGGCGAATGGGCACGCCTATGTCGTCACCCTCGTTTTGGGCCCCGCCGCTTTTGCGCCCATAGCCCTCGCCACCCTCCTTTTGCGCCCCTTCGGGGTCGTGCTCATGGCGTTGGTGGGGTTCGAACGGCCCGCGCTCGCCGACTGCCTCAGGCGTGGCGCCCGGCTGGAGGCGGACCGGCGCATGGAGGTGCTTGGGCGAATCGCAGCCCTTGCCGTGGCGGTCAATCTCCTCGCTGCCGCGGGCCTGGTTGCAGTCCTCCCGGAGATCGGGGGCGAGGGCTATTCCCCATCGCTTCTCTGGACGGCATTGGCTCTGGTTTCGGCGGGCGCGGTCCTGCGCGCGCTCCGCACGCCCCAGAGCGTCGCCCTCCAGGCCGAAGGTGCCCTGCGCCCCCTCGCCATGGCATCGCTAAGGGCTGCCCCCGTAGCGCTGGGCGCGACCCTTCTTGTTGTCCTGTGCGCCCCCGGGCTGCCGGCGCTGGCCGCTCTGGGGATTGTGGCCGGTGAACTGGCCCTGGCGGCAGGCATCGCCCGCGCCTTCGGCGCGAAATTTTCGGCCCGGGAGCGCCTTGCCGATGCCTGAGGCCCGGATCATGGTGGCTATCCCCACCTTCAGGCGTCCGCGTGGACTGACCCGACTTCTGGCCTCGCTGGCGCTGCTCGAGGGCGGGCGAGACATCACGATCGTCATCGCCGAGAACGATCCGGAGGGCGGCGCTGGCCGCTTGGCCGCGCGTGCGGTTTGCGAGGCAGGCTACCCCCATCGCGTTGACGTCCTCGATGTGCCCGCCCCGGGCATTGCTCGGGCCCGGAACGCGCTTCTCGACAGGTTTCACGAGACCCCCACGGCCAGTCATCTCGCCATGCTCGACGACGATCAATGGGTCGGCCCCGGCTGGCTCGAGGCCCTGTTGGAGATGCAGACCCGGACCGGAGCCGACATCGTCGGCGGGTGGACCATTCCCGATTTCGCCGGTCCTGTCCCGGCCTGGAGCCGGGGGCTCGAGCTCTACTGGCGACGCCGGCGCGCCAACGGCCTCTGTGGCCCTCTCACTGGCGCCGGGGGCGTGCTGCTGGCCCGCAAAAGCCTCGCGCGGGCGCAGGGCTTGCGCTTTTCGGACGCCTTTTCCGCGACGGGCGGGGAGGACAAGGCGTTCTTTGCAGCCCTCGGTGCCGCGGGCGCCCGATTCGCCTTTGCCTCGGACGCCCGCACGTATGAAACCATTCCGCCCGAGCGCGCTGACAGGGACTGGGCAAGCCGCCGGGCGGCCGGAATCGGGCAGGTCGATACGACCCTGGCCCTGGCCGCCGGGCCCCGGGCGGCTGCCGAGGCCGTTCTGCGCCTGCCGCTGGGGCTGGCAGCGGGTTGGGCCGGGTTGGCGCTCTCGCGCGGCGACGGGGCCCGCGCCATGAAAGCCAGACTGCGCCTCGCCCGGGCCGCCGGACGCCTCGAGGGCTTGCGAACCGCCATCGCGCGGGGCCATGAGAGAGCGGCCCGATGAGAATCGCGCGCGCCGATTATTATGCGGGTCTCTTGTGGGCCTTGCTGCTCGCCTGCCTTATAGGCACCTATCCGCTGGCCGAGCGCACGGCGCTGGCCATGATGGGCAATGCCGCTGAGGGCGATCCGGTCCGCCAGCTTCTCTTTTCCGCGCTGCTCGCGGCGGCCATTCTGCCACTCTTGTGGCGCGCACCGCTTTCTATAATCACCGCCACCCCGGCGATGGTCTGGCTTTTTTTCGCGTGGTGCCTCGTAACGCTCGGCTTCTCCGCTGCGCCCGGTGTCGGGCTGCGTCGGCTCGCGCTCACAATCATCATCGTCGCGGTGGCCATGATCGCGGCGGCACACATGCCCCGCTCGAGGGTGCTGGACATTCTCTGCCGTTCCCTGGCCGGCATCACGATCCTGGGATTGCTCGCGGCCCTCCTCTGGCCCGAGCGCGCCATCCACCAGCCTGGGGATACCGAAGCGGTGGCCGGCGCCGTCCGCGGGCTGTTCTATCACAAGAACCTCTTTGGCGCCGTGGCGGGAATGGCCCTCCTGGCCATGCTTGCCCGGGTGCGGATACGGCCAGGGCTCCCCGGTGCGCTCGCGGTGGTGCTCTGCGGCCTCGCGCTCATTGTCTCACAGGCCAAGGCGCCCCAGGGGCTCGTCGTCGCCCTTGTGCCGCTGACCCTGGTGCTTGGCCATATCGCGCGTACCCGCAGCGTGGCGCGGCTTGCACGTACGACGCTCGTGGGCGGGGCCGCAATGTGGTTCCTCGCGGTCCTCGCCCTCACCATGATGCTCGCCGACCCCGACGCCAGTCGGGGCGGGCTGACCGGGCGCACCGATCTCTGGGCCGCCCTCCTTCCCGGCCTGCTCGAGTCCCCGCTCGCCGGCTCGGGGTTCGGGTCCCTGTTCCAAGCCGGAACGCTTCTGCCCGGGGAGGGCTGGATTGCCCATGCCCCCCACGCTCATGGGGGCTATCTCGAAATCGCGCTCTCCACAGGCCTTGTGGGGCTCGTTCTGGCCCTTTCAGCCCTTGCGAGCGTGCTCTGGCGCGGGCTCGGGGCGCTGGGGCGCGCCGATCCACCCTCCGCCACGATCGCTCTGGTGCTGGCCGGATTTACCCTTGCGCTCAATCTGCTCGAGACCGCGCTCTTCGACCGCGCCAATCCGGTGTGGATCGTCCTTCTGGTCGTGCTGGCCACTTGCGCCGCCGCCGCCAGGCAAAACCAGACGTACAGATCCCGCATGCTCGACCATCATGGTGTCCCGGCCCGATGATCGCCCCGCCGCGCCCGTTCTTTTCGGTGGTCATTCCCTGCCACGGCCGCCCCGAGGCGTTGCGGCAGGCCCTCGCATCGGTCCGGGCCCAGACCTGGCACGATCTCGAATGCATCGTGGTCGATGACGGCTCGCCCGACTCCCTTGCCATCGCCCATGAGCTCGCACGGCTCGACGATTCCCGCTTCATCCTTGTCACCCAGCACCGAGCCGGGGCGCCCGCCGCGCGCAATGCGGGGATCATAGCCGCCAAGGGGCGCTATATCGCGCTTCTGGACAGCGATGATATGTTCCTGCCCGACAAGCTCCTGACCATGCGCCGCGCGCTGGGCCGGGCGCCTGATCCGGACCGTGTGCTCTACGCGCCCGCTCTGGTCGAGCGCGAGCCGGGCCGGGTCTGGGTCCGCCCGGACCGGGCCATCGGACCCGACGAGGATGTGGGCGACTACCTCTTTCTTGCCAACCAGTTCATCCAGACCTCCACGCTCGTTCTCTCGCGCGCCCTCGCTGCACGGGTGCTTTTCGACCCCGCCCTGCGCAAGGGGCAGGATCCCGATTTCTGCCTCCGTGCGGCCCGCGCTGGCGCGCGCTTTGAAATGCTGGCCGAGCCACTGACCGTCTGGACCGATCGCACAGCCCATGCCCGGGTCTCACAACGGTTCGACCCCGAGGGCGCGGCCCGTTGGCTCGAGACGACGGGAATGATGCTCTCCCCCCGTGCCCGGGCCGGCTATCGCGTCACGGTTCTAGCCCGCGAGTTGTCGGGATCGAGCAGGCCGAAGGCCATCGGCCACCTTATCGGCGGCGCGGTCGAGGGCAGGATCGCGCCGCGCATCGTCCTGCGCCAGGCCATGCGCTGCCTTTTGCCTCCCCCCGCCTACCGGGCGCTCGTTGACGCGTTCGTGCGCGTTGCCGGTCACAGGCGCATTGGCTCAGACCAACCACAGCCGCTCGATGGTGCCGGTGCCCAGGATGGCAGCGCCGAGCGGGGCGCCCGAGAGGGCCGCGCTGTGGATCTGGCCGGATTCCGGCCGCATGAAGTGCGCCGTCCCGGCCAGAGGCTCTGACGCGGGCACCACGATATCGGCCTGCCGTGTCACCGGCCCGACCGATGTCAGGATCGGAGAGGTCGGCACGGCTTGGTCGGTCACGACCAGGTGCGGGGCCGCAATCTCCAGCGTGCAGTCGAAAGCACCGGAGAACCCGATCTCGATCCCCGAGAGCACGAGGCCTGCATTGGCGTGCCCGATCGTGAACACATGGGAGGGCCGCTCGGTGGCCGAAAGGTCGAAGCTGGCCAGCCGTTTGGCGAGGAAGTCCCCCGCCCCCGTGCGCTCCGTGATCCTCTGGCGCAGGTCGATATTGGCCAGGCTCCCCCCAACGACCCGGCCAAATACGCTCGCCTGCACCCTCTCACCATGTGCGACGACAAGGTTGCTGGCCGTATCGGCCCAGGTGAACCCCCGGATTTCCGCGTCATCGACGCTCGATTCGCCCCAGAGCCGCACCGTTATCGAGGGCAATCCCATCCAGGTGCCGGTCTCGAGCACCCGGCCTTTGATTGCAACGCCGTCGAAGCGGACCCGGTCCCAGCCGGTCGGCAGGCCGTTGAGCGCGTCATTGGTGCTCGCGAACGCGCCCGCGAGCGCCCCGTTGGGCACCCAATTGGTTGCCTCGGGCTCGACCGAAAGCCCGCCGGGCTCGAGCGCCGGGACGTCCGGACCCACCGTGGCCCAGTCTCCATCCGGCCCCCGGCACAGCCGGCTTGCTGACCGCGAGACTGTAAAGGCCTCGTGCACCGGCACGTTGCGGCCCTCGAAAAGCCCGTTGCGGGCGGGAAAATCGGCCGCCACCAGCGCATCGGGCGACCAGGGCGGGCCCGGTCGGCGGCTGGTGAGATCGAGTGCAGGGCCCATCTCAGACCAGCCCCACGATCGCCGAAGCGAGCGTGCCGGTCGCCAGCACCTTGCGCACGCGCACCGGCAGGATCGAACCCGCCGGCACCGCGGCAAAGATCACCGCCTCACCCGAAGCCATCTCGACGGCGAGGTCTCCGGTGGCGCCCACGTAAAGGCCCCTCACCGGCTGGCCGATCTCGACCGCGTCGCTGGGAGTGAGGGAGATGGCGTGCCCGGCGGGCGCGCTTTGGGCCGGCGCGCGGCCATTGAGATTTTGGGACATGGACGGATTTTCCTTGCAGTTGCACGCGGGCGCTTTCGCCCGTGCCGGCAACTATCGCACCGCCCCGGGGACCGGGGATAAGAGAGCTCCCGGTCTCTGACGGGGTGCTGTCGCTGGAACCGCTCTACCCGTCCGAGCGCCCGAACTCGTCCTCGATCCGCACGATGTCGTCCTCGCCCAGATACGACCCGGTCTGCACCTCGATCACCTCGAGCATGATCCTGCCCGGATTGGTCAGCCGGTGGAGCGCGCCCTGAGGGATGTAGACGCTCTCGTTCTCGCCCAGGATCCGGGTGTCTCCGTCCACATGCACCTCGGCGGTCCCCTTGACCACCACCCAGTGCTCGGACCTGTGATGGTGCTTTTGCAGCGAAAGCCGCTTTCCGGGCAGAACGAAAAGCCGCTTGACCTGGAAACGCTCGCCATGGAGCACCGAGCTGTATCCGCCCCAAGGCCTGTAGCTCGTCATGTGAGTTTCGGTCAGCCCGCGCGTGCGCGCGTCGGCTTTGAGCCTCGCCACGATCTTGCCCACGCCCTGTGCAGCCGACAGGCGCCCCACATAGACCGCGTCCTCGCTGGCGAGCACCGCGATGTCCTCGAGCCCGTCCACGACCACATGATGGCGCTCGGAAATCACCAGCGCGTTGGAAACCGCATTGAGCGTCACCGGCCCCCGGGACACCGTGTCCTCCTGATTCCGATCGCCGGCTTTGTGCACCGCATCCCAGGATCCAAGATCGGACCAGTCGAGCGCCGCGGGCACCACGGCGGCCTTTTCGGTTTTCTCGAAAATCGCGTAGTCCACTGAAATCGACGGCGCGCGCGCAAAGGCCGCTGCATCCAATCGCAGGAAATCGAGATCGCGCCGCGCCTCGGCCACCGCCGGCTCGACCGCCTCGGCCAGCTCGGGGGCCAATGCCGCGCATTCCGCCGCGAACGCCTTCGCGGAAAAGACGAACATTCCCGAATTCCAGCAATACCCGCCGGTATCAAGCATCGCCTGCGCCCGATCCCTGTCGGGTTTTTCCACGAACCGGGACACACGGTGCAGGCCGCCCGAAAGCGCAGGGCCCACTTCGATATAGCCAAAGCCGGTCTCGGGGCTCGTGGGCGCAATCCCGAAAGTCACGAGCAGGCCATCGTGCGCAGCCCCAAGCGCCGCCTCGAGCGCCGCGTCATAGGCGGCGTCCCGGACGATCCTGTGGTCCGAGGGAAGGGCGTAGATCAGCGCACCCGGATGGCGGGCGTCGGCCACCAGCGCTGCCGCAAGCAGGGCCGGCGCGGTGTTGCGCCCTTCGGGCTCGAGAATGATCTCCCCGAGTGCAATTCCCACCTCCCGGGCCTGTTCGGCCACCAGAAACCGGTAATCGGCGTTGGTGACCACCACGGGCGGATTAAAGAGGTCCGGGTCCGAGACCCGGTCGAGGGTTTGCTGGAAAAGCGTCGTGCCGCCCGTGAGCACCAGGAACTGCTTGGGGCGCGAGGCCCGCGAAAGCGGCCACAGCCGCGTTCCCGTTCCGCCCGCCATGATGACGGGTGTGACCTTGCCCTGCATATCGCTCATCTGCTCTCGATCTCCTCGCCCAGACTGTCTTTCATGCGCGCGATCAGCGCTCCGAGGAGCTCGGCCGTCTCGCCGGCCGAACCGGTCTCGACATAGCAGCGCATTTCCGGCGCATTGCCCGACTGCCTGAAATGGACGATCCGGCCATCCTGAAGCGTCAGCCGCACCCCGTCGGTCAGATCGATGGCCGCAACGCCGGCAAGTTCGGCATGGAGCTTGCTGCGCGCCGCGCGGTCCTTTTGTATTCTGTCGAGAAACCGCGTCCCCGATTCTGGATCGACATCGCGCACCCTGTCGGCCGCCATGATTCTGGCGGGCAAGTCCGCGGCCATTTCGGTCAGGGTACGGCTGGCGGCAACGGATGCGGCAAGCACCGCAACCAGCGGCAGCACCGCGTCCCGGGTCACCAGCGGCCCCAGCTCTCGCTCCCCGCTATGCACCGTGCCCAGGGTCAGCACGCCCCCATTGGCCTCGAACCCCAGAACCGGCCGATCCCCGAGTGCCTCCATGGCCTCCACGACATAGGGCGATCCGATCCGGGTGCGCACGACGCGCGCAAACCACCCCGACGCCTCGAGTGCTGTGGTCGAGGTGATGGGGGTGACGATCGCCTCGATCCCCAGTGCCCGCGCGGTCAGCGCCCCGAGCACATCCCCGGCGATCTGGCGTCCCGCCCCGTCCACCAGCAGCGGCCGGTCGGCGTCGCCATCGGTGCTGACCACGCAGTCCAGCCCATGCCGTGCGATTTCCGCGCTGATCTGCGCAAGATGTTCGGCGTCCACCGCTTCGGTGTCGACCGCAATGAAGGACTCGCTTTTCCCGAACCTGTGACAGGTGGCACCAAGCGCCTCGATAATGGCAACGAGCAGGTCGCGCCCCACCGAGGAGTGCTCGAACACCCCGATCGTGAGCCCGGCAAGCGCATCGGGCGCAAACCAGTCGGTGAACCGCCGGCAATAGCGCTCCGCCGCGTCCTCGCCGGCCGGCGATGGCAACATCGGGTCCGGCAAGCGGTCTGGCAAGCCATCGGCAGCCAGAAGATCGGCCGCAATCCGTGCGATCGGCCCCTCGTCGGCTTTGCGCAACTCGCCTTCGGGGCGGTAGAATTTGAGCCCGTTCCGGTCGGCGGGGATATGGCTGCCCGTCACCATGATCGCGGGCATGCCTGCCCGCGCGGCCGCCAGCGCCAGGGCCGGGGTGGGAACCGCACAGCAATCGATCGGCGCGAGTCCCAGCCGGACGGCGCTGGCCGCAACCAGAGCCGCGATCTCCGGGCTTGAGGCCCGCAGGTCCCGCCCGATCAGCAGCCGATTGTGATGCGGCTCGAGACACACGCGCGCAAAGGCCGCCACATGGGCATCCACAAGCGCTGCGTCGAACCCGGAGGCGGGTCCGCGCAGGCCCGAGGTGCCGAACGCGATATCCGATCGGTCCCCCATGGCTAGGCCCCTGGCTGGCGTGATGGGTCTGCAGCCGGCTGCCCCGCGCCGGGCTGGGGTGCGGCAGGAAGCACACGGTGGGGCGGGGGGTGCCCGTCAAGGAAGGTGCGGATGTTGACGATGACGGTTTCGCCCATCTCGATCCGGCCCTCGAGCGTGGCCGATCCCATATGCGGGGTCAGGACGACCCTGTGCCCGCGCGCCAGCTCCAGAAGGTCGCGATTGACGCCCTTCTTGTGCTCAAAGACATCGAGCGCCGCCCCGGCGAGCCGGCCCGAGCCGATCTCGCGCGCAAGGGCCGCCTCGTCGACCAGCTCGGGCCGCGAAATGTTGACGAGTACGGCCCCCGCCCGCATTGCGGCCAGCCGTTCGGCAGAGAGGATGTTGAACGTCTCGCGGGTGTGGGGTGTGTGCAGCGAAACGATATCGACTGCCCCCAGCATGTCGTCGAGATCGGGCCAATAGCGCGCGCCAAGCGCGTCCTCGACCTGCGCCGGCTTGCGGGACGGCCCGTGATAATGGATGGCGAGTCCGAAGGCGCGCGCACGCCGCGCCACCGCCGTGCCGATGCGCCCAAGGCCCACGATCCCCAGCGCCTTGCCCCCGATCCGTCGGCCCAGCATCCAGGTGGGCGCCCAGCCGGGCCATGTTCCGTCGCCCAGCAGCACCTGCGCGCCCTCGGCCAGCCTGCGGGGCACCGAAAGCATCAAGGCCATGGCCATGTCAGCGCTGTCCTCGGTCAGAACCGAAGGGGTGTTGGTCACCGTCAGGCCCGCGCCATAGGCGGCATCGATGTCGATATTGTCGAACCCATTGCCGAACTGGGCGACCAGCCGCACCGATCTGGGAAGCGCGCCAATCAGGGCGGCATCGATCCGGTCGGTGATCGAGGACACCAGAACCGTCGCACCATCGAGCGCAGCGATCAGGTCCTCTGCCCCATAGGGAACGTCCGATCGGTTGAACCGGGCGTCGAACAGATCGGCCATGCGCGCCTCGATCTGGTCGGGCAGGCGGCGCGTGACGATCACCCTCGGGCGCGTCTCAGTCACAAGATGACCATTTTTGCGCCATAGCGCGCTGCATTGGGAATCCTTTCAGCGACCATTAAGGTCATCTATCGTAGTGATCGGGAAAAGAGAAGGGCTCCCAGGCCCCCCCAACCCCGCCGGTCTTCAAGCGAGTCTTCACATTGACACTGATGCGCCGCCGTATCCTGCCTCTCCTCGCCTGCCTGCTTGCGGCACTGGCGCTAACGCCGGTCGGCCTGCCCCTTGTGTCTTCGCCCGCCGGCGCCCAGACCACCGAAGGGCCCTCGGGCCTGCCATTGCCACGGTTCGTGTCGGTGCGCTCGTCCCCGGTCAATGTGCGGGTTGGGCCGGGCACGCGCTATGACATCGCCTTCGTCTTCGTGCGCCCGGGCGTTCCAGTCGAGATCACCCAGGAATTCGACACCTGGCGGCGGATAAGAGACGTGGACGGCGATGAGGGCTGGCTCCACCAGAGCCTTCTGGCCGGCACCCGCACTGCGCTTGTTGCCCCCTGGACCGCGGACTCAACCATCGCCCTGCGCCGCGGCGCGGGCCCGGACGAACCCACGCGGGCCTGGCTTTCTCCCGGCATGATGGTTGAGGTGAGAAGCTGCGATTCCACGGCCTGCTCGGTGCGGCTCAACCACACCGACCCGGACGGGCGCACCGCCAGCTATGACGGCTTTGTCGATCAGGACGCGCTCTGGGGCGTCTATCCAGACGAAATCTTCGACTGAGCTGAACCGCTTTTAGCGCCCCACTACCATCAGCCCCGCGCCATGGCGCGTAAGCCAGGCCTTGCCCTGGCGGTAATCGGGCAGCGCGCGCGCCACGGTGTCCCAGAACGCCTGGGAATGGTTCATCTCGAGAATATGGGCCACTTCATGGGCCGCGACGTAGTCGAGCACATGAGGGGGCGCCAACACCAGCCGCCAGTTGAAGCTCAGCGACCGCGCGCTCGAACATGACCCCCAGCGCCCCGACTGGTCGCGGATCGTGAGCCCGGAAATGCGCACCTCGAGCGTACGGGCGTGCACCGCGCAGCGCGCGTCGAGATCGGCCCTGGCCTCGGCCTTGAGCCAGTCCACCAGCCGCCGGGTGAAATGGTCCGGTTCGCCCGGCACGCTCAGGGCTGGCCCGTCATGGGTCTCGTAGCGCTCGACCTTGCCCCGGATCGTGCCCCTGGCCACCAGGACATGGTCGATCCCGCGCAGCGGCATCACGGCGCCGGCAACGAGCCGGGGGCGCTCTTGATGGCGATCGATCCGCGCATCGAGCCAGCCCGCATTGCGCCTGAGAAAGGCCGTGGCCTCGGCCCAGCGCCCGCCCTTTGGAAAGGTCAGCACCGGGCAGCCGTCCGGGGCAAAGGACAGCCGGTAGCGCCGCGCACGCGCATTGACCCGCACGCGCACCGTGACTTCGCGCCCCGGGAGGGCGAGGCTGGTGGTGTCGGGCACGGGCGAGCGGAACAGGGCGCGCAGGGACATCGGGGTCTGGTGGTGCTGAATTTCGGGGCAATGGCAGGCGATTCGGAGGGCCCGCTCACCCCATTGTGCGCCAGTCCGCCACAAGGTCAAACATCAAAAAACGGGCAGGCGCCACAGGGACGCCCGCCCGGGAGTGCAACGCAAAAAGGGCCGGAAGATCCGGCCCTTTGCTCAGGCGGTGTGCCCGTCCCCGTAATCGGTGCGGGTCGTTGCGCGGCGCTCGGCCATGAAGCGGTCGAACTCTTCGCGGTCGCGGGCTTTGGCAAGCGTATCGAGATACTCCTCGAAAGCTGCGCGTTCTTCCTCGAGCCGCTGGCGTTCTTCTTCCAGCCGGCGCAGCTGCTCGTCGCGGTAATCGTCGAACGCAGCGTTGCCGGTGCGGCCATATGAGGCCTTGCGGTGGGAGGCTTTGTGGCCGAACTTGCCCTTTTGGGACTTGAGCCAGGTTTCCGCGCGCTCGCGCGATCCCCCGAAATACTCACCCCAGAGAATATAGGCGAGCATGGCCAGACCGAGCGGCCAGAATACGATGAAGCCCAGCACCATCAGCGCGATGGTCAGGGCAGACCATTGGGGTTTGATCAGAGCAGTGTTCATGTCGTTTCACTCCAGTCTCGAACTTCTGATATCTGGGGGTTCGCAGGGGCCGATCAAGCGTTCGGGACCCAACTTTCGCCTCTTGAAATCGGTTTGTCCCGTCCCCACCCCTCCGCGCGCAGCTCATTCGGGGGCAGTGCGATGACCGTTGACGCTGCCACGAGGGCAGGTCAGGTGGCCCGCCCGGCCCATCCCCTGCGCCTTGCCACCCTTGTTCTGCTGCGCTGGCTGGCGCTCGGGGGACAGGCGATCAGCGTGCTGGTCGTGCATTTCGGGCTGGGCTATCAATTGCCTATCGCCCAGTGCCTCGTGCTGATCGGGGTTTCGGTGCTGCTCAATATCGGCCTCCTGGTCCGGTTCGGGCCTGCCCATCGTCCCACCAGTCGCCTCGCCTTTCTCCAATTGGCCTATGACTGCCTGCAGGTCGGCGGCCTGCTCTATCTCACCGGCGGGCTGGGCAATCCCTTCGCGCTGCTGCTCCTGGCGCCGGTGTCAGTCTCCGCCTCGACCCTGCCCACGCGCGAGACCATACTTCTTGCCGCTCTGGTCGCCGTGATCGCCACGGTTCTGGCGGTCACCCACCTCCCGTTGCCCTGGGACCCGGCGCAGCCCTTCACTCCGCCTCCGCTCTATCTGCTGGGCATGTGGACGGCGCTTTTGTGCGGAGTGGCGTTCATGGCGGGCTACACCAGCAAGGTCGCTCACGAGGCGCGCCAGCTCGACGATGCGCTGGCGGTGACCGAACTGGCGCTCTCGCGCCAGCAGCAGCTCTCCGCGCTCGACGGGCTGGCCGCCGCCGCCGCACACGAGCTGGGCACCCCGCTCGCAACCATCGCTCTTGCCGCCAAGGAGATGCGCAGGGACGTCGCAGATGGGGAACTGGCCGAGGACATGGATCTCATCCTCGAGCAGGTCGCGCGCTGCCGTGCCATCCTGGGCCGTCTTCGCAATCTGCGCCCGGCGGGCGCCGACATCTTCGATCAGGCGCCGGTGACCGACGTTCTGGCTGAACTGGCCAAACCCCATGAGCGCTCCGCCGAGGCCGCGGGCAAGCAGATATCGATTGTGCGCACCCGGACCAGCGGGCCCGAGCCGGTCTTCATCCGCAATGTCGCCCTGCTCTATGGCCTGGGCAACATCATCGAGAACGCCGTTCAGTTCGCGCACGCGGACGTGCGGATCAGCGCCGCCTGGGACGAACGCGACCTCATGGTCACCATCGCCGATGACGGTCCCGGCTTTCCGCCCGAGTTTCTCAGCCGGCTCGGCGAGCCCTACCTCACCACCCGCTGGCGCGAAAAGGGTGCGCACGACCCCAGGGGCCCGGACGGGGCGGGCGGGCTGGGGCTGGGCGTGTTCATCGCCAAGACCCTTCTCGAGCGCGCCGGAGCGCAACTCAAATTCGCCAATATGCGCTCGAGCGGTCATGCGAGCGTGGAGATCACCTGGTCGCGCGCCGCTCTGGCCGATGCCGAGCCCGATCATGGCTGAGACCAAAGCGCCTGCTTTCCCCGCGCTGCGGCATTTTGTGCCCGATCCCAAGCAACCCTTAGGGCGTATCAACCTTGGTCAGAGCATCTCCAGGAAAAATGGAAACAGCTTTCCGGTTGGGAAACGCGCCAAATCAAAGACTTGGAGCGTCTGTTCTGATCCAGTCGGAACACGAGCTCTAGGCAAGGCCGATCCTCGGTGTTTTTGACCTTGAGAGCCGATTGGCGATATATGCTCGCAGGACGAACAAAGAGTGCGCAACATGACCGATCTGAGTGAGCGTGAGGACAAGGACAGAACCCTGCTGCTTGTCGATGACGACAAGCCGTTCCTGACCCGCCTGCATCGCGCCATGGAAAAGCGCGGCTTTCTCGTCACGATTGCCGATACGGTTGCGGCCGGTCTGGCCGCGGTCAAGGGTGACCCGCCCGCCTTCGCTGTGGTCGACCTGCGGCTCGAGGACGGAAACGGTCTCGAAGTCGTCTCCAGCCTGCATGAAAGGCGCCCCGAGGCGCGCGCCGTCGTGCTCACCGGCTATGGCAATATCGCCACGGCGGTAACGGCGGTCAAACTGGGCGCGGTGGATTATCTCGCCAAGCCTGCAGATGCCGATGACGTGGTCAAGGCGCTTCTGGCCGGCGAACAGGTCCGGCCCGAGCCGCCCGACAATCCCATGTCCGCAGACCGGGTGCGCTGGGAGCATATCCAGCGCGTCTACGAGCTGTGCGACCGCAATGTCTCTGAAACCGCACGCCGGCTCAACATGCACCGCCGCACGCTCCAGCGTATCCTCGCCAAGCGCGCGCCGCGTTAGAGCGTGTCCGGGAAAAGTGGAAACACGTTTCCGGTTCGGAAACGCGACACATCAAAGACTTAGAGCGTTTCCAGGACAATACGTTTCCTGGAGCCTTGTGAAATCAATTACTTAGAGCGATCCCGGGAAAATGCCTGCCCCGATTGAATCGGGACAGGCGTTTGAAGGTGAGGGCCGGCTGGCTATTCGGCGGCCTGGCTGTTGACCTGTTCGTCTTCGGGCGTTGGGGCCGGCGCTTCGGTCTCAGCATTGGCCGGAGCCTCGCGCACCGGCTTGGCGCCGGCTGCCAGAGGCCCGCGCAGCTTGCGCCGCCGCCGCACGATCCGGACTTGGCGCACCCGGCGCGGATCGGCCCGCGTGATCTCGATCTCGAAGCCCTTGAGCCGGGAGAGCACTTCCCCGCGCACCGGAACCCGGCCTGCAAGCGCAAAGACCAGCCCGCCGAGCGTATCGACGTCCTCGGCCAGTTCGCCGGGGTCGAAATCCGAGCCCACCACGTCGATCACTTCGCCGAGCTCGACCCGGGCGTCGGCAAGGTAGGTATCCTCGCCCACGGCACGGACCATCACGGCCTCGTCCTCGTCGTGCTCGTCCTCGATATCCCCTACAACGGCCTCGAGCAGATCCTCGATGGTCACCAGCCCGTCGGTCCCGCCATATTCGTCCACGACAACCGCCATGTGCATGCGGGTGGTCTGCATGGAGGCCAGCAGCTCGGTCACGGGCATGGCGGGCGGCACGAACAGCACCTTGCGCACCAGCCCGAGCTTGGAGATCTTCTGCTTGAGCGAGGCCGAAAGAAAGCGCACCGGGCTCGACCCGTTGCTGTTGCCGTTCCCGTTTCCGTTGCCCGCGCCGTTCGAGGCGTTGCCATTGCCGTTGGCAGGTCCGGCCGAAGTGCCCTTTTCGGGTTTGACCTCCTCGGTCACCTTGTCGAGCACGTCCTTGATGTGGATCATGCCGATCACGTTGTCGAGCGTGTCCTCGAACACCGGCATGCGGGAATGCCCGCCGTCCCGGAACCGGGAGATCACGTGGCCGACCGCCACCGCGGCGTCGACCGCCTCGATGTCGGCACGCGGCACCATCACGTCCTCGACGCGCATGCCGCCCAGCTTGAGCACGTTTTGAAGAATGGCCCGCTCGGAAGCGGAAAAGCTGTCCCCGTCCAGATCATCCTCGGGCGCGTCGAGCGCCTCCTGGATATCGCTGCGCAGCGATGGGGATTTCGATGACACGATTGCCCGCAATCTGTCCCAGAGCGATGGACGCTTTTCGGTGAGGCTTTGTGTGTCGTTGTCGCCAGTGTGGCGATGCGGCCGGCGCGCCGCGGCGCTAGATTGATCCTGGTCGTTCATTTTGGGGTGCGGCTGGTCTCTTTTGTCGTCGGTCTGACCGGCCGGCTGCACTCCTTGGCATGTTGCGATTCGAGCCGTCGGCCCTCAGGCGGGATCGGTTCCCGCATAGGGGTCGTCATAGCCCAGCGAGCCCATAATATCGGTCTCCTTGCCTTCCATGGCAAGTGCCTCGTCTTCGGTTTGGTGATCATAGCCGAAAATGTGCAACAGGCCATGGACCAGCAGATGGGCGAAATGCGCCTCGAGCCGGGGGCCCGCGCTTTCGCCGGCTTCTTCTTCCAGCGTCTCGCGGGCCAGCGAAATATCGCCTAAAAGCCCCATCGCCGGCCCGTCGGGATCGATCTGGGGGAAGGAGAGGACGTTGGTGGATTTATCCAACCCCCGCCACTCCCGGTTGAGCTGCCGCTGGGCCGCATCGTTTGTCAAAAGCACGCTCAGCTCGGCCGGGCCGTCGAGCGACAGGCCCGAGAGCGAAAAGGCGCGCACGAGGATTGCCTCGGCGAACGCCGCGTCCGCTTCGCTCCATTGCTCTTGTGCGCCGATGATGACGTCGATCTCGGGGCCGTCCATTCCGCTCAGACCGAAAGCGGGCCCTGGCCCGCCGGCGCCTTGCCGGTCGCGCCTTCATAGGCCCGGACGATTCGCGCCACCAGCTCGTGTCGCACCACGTCCTTGTCGGTGAACCGGGTGATGTGGATGCCCTCGATGTCGTTGAGCAGGTGCAGGGCCTCGACGAGCCCCGATTTCTCCCCGCGCGGCAGATCCACCTGGGTGGGGTCACCGGTGATGATCATGCGGGAGTTCTCGCCAAGGCGGGTGAGGAACATCTTCATCTGCATCGAGGTGGTGTTCTGCGCCTCGTCGAGGATGACCGCGGCATTGGCCAGCGTGCGCCCGCGCATGAAGGCGAGCGGGGCCACTTCGATCGCGCCCGAGGCGATGCAGCGCTCGACAACTTCGGGCTGCATCATGTCGTAAAGCGCGTCATAGAGCGGACGCAGATAGGGATCGACCTTTTCCTTGAGATCCCCGGGCAGAAAGCCCAGCCGCTCGCCCGCCTCGACCGCCGGACGCGAGAGGATGATCCGGTTGATCTCCCCACGCTCGAGCAGGGTCGCGGCATAGGCTACCGCCAGATAGGTCTTGCCGGTGCCCGCCGGGCCCACGCCGAAGACCATCTCGAACCGGTCCATGGCCCGGACATAGCCGTCCTGGGCGGGATTGCGCGCGATGATCGTCGCCTTGCGGGTGGCGATCTGCGCCATGCGCACCTTGCCTTTCTTTTCCATGGTCGGAAGGGAAAGCTGGTTGTCCTCGGTCTGGATCATGCGGATCATCCCGTCCACATCGCCCACGCCCACCGGCTTGCCCTCCTCAAGCATGCCATAGAGCGATTCGAGGGTGCGGCGGGCCTGATCGACCCCGTTGGCCGGTCCACGCAGCATCACGTGATTGCCGCGCGAATTGGCCTCGACCCCCAGGCGCTGTTCGAGCAGGGCGAGGTGCTGGTCAAATTCGCCGTAAAGCTGGGAAACGAGCCTGTTGTCTTCAAAGGCCAGTTCGAGATGGGCAGCGGCGGTATCGCCGGCGGTACGCGGTAGCGATGTCAAGCGGTCCGACTCCGGAGCATTGCGTTCCTGATCACCGATTTCTATCAGACCGCCTGCGCCTTGCCTGTGACAATTGCGCCAGAAAGCGAGTTTTTCGCCTGACCGGTGATCTCGACGGGCAGGATCTGGCCGATCAGATCGGCCGGCGCGTCGATATGAACCGGTTGCAGATAGGGCGAACGGCCCGCGATCTGGCCGGGATTGCGCCCGGGTTTCTCGAGCAGCACCGGCAGGGTCAGTCCCACGCAGCCGGCATTGAAGCTGGCCTGCTGGGACGCGATCAGCGTCTGGAGCGCGGCGAGCCGTTCGGCCTTGACCGCCTCGGGCACCTGCCCGTCCATCAGCGCGCCCGGGGTCCCCGGGCGGATCGAATATTTGAACGAAAACGCCGAGGCGTAGCGGACCTGGCGCACCATCTCGAGCGTGGCCTCGAAATCGGCGTCGGTTTCCCCGGGAAAGCCCACGATGAAATCGCCCGAAAGCGCCATGTCGGGCCGGGCGGCCCGGATGCGTCCGATGATCTCGAGATATTGCGCTGCGGTGTGTTTCCGGTTCATCGCCTTGAGGATGGTGTCGGACCCCGACTGCACCGGCAGGTGCAGATAGGGCATGAGCGCATCGAGATCCCGGTGGGCGGAGATCAGGTCGTCATCCATGTCCAGCGGATGGCTGGTGGTGTAGCGGAGCCGTTCAATCCCGGGAATTTCGGCCAGCCTGTGGCACAATTGCCCCAGACTGGTGGACCGCCCCGTCGCGTCGAGCCCGTGATAGGCATTGACGTTCTGGCCCAGCAGCGTGACCTCGCGCACCCCCGCCTCGGCCAGCCTCGTCGCTTCGGCGAGCACCTGATCGACCGGACGTGAGACTTCCGTGCCCCGCGTATAGGGCACCACGCAGAACGAGCAGAATTTGTCGCAGCCTTCCTGCACGGTGAGAAAGGCCGTCAGCCCCCGGCCGATGGTCACTTCTCGGCGCGCCGCGGGCAGATGGGCGAACTTGTCTTCCTCGGGAAATTCGGTGTCGATCACCCGCGCGGTGCGGGCGCGCGAGACCAACTCGGGCAGCCGGTGGTACGATTGCGGTCCGAAGACGAGATCTACCGCCGGCGCCCGCGCCATGATCTCCTCGCCTTCCGCCTGGGCGACGCACCCGGCCACACCGATCAGCATGTCGGACCGGTCCCTGCCCATTTCCGCGCGCATGTCGCGCAGGCGGCCAAGCTCGGAATAGACCTTCTCGGCGGCCTTTTCCCGAATATGGCAGGTGTTGAGGAGCACGAGGTCCGCGCTCTCGATCTCCGTGGTGGGCTCATAGCCATGGGGCGCCAGCGCGTCGGTCATCCGATCGCTGTCATAGACGTTCATCTGGCAGCCATAGGTCTTGATGAAGACCCGCTTTTTTTCGTGCGTTGCGCTCATGGGGCCATTTACACCCAAGCACCCCCGCTTGGCAAAGGGTCCGTGCCCATCCGGGTGTCCCGATTGAGCGCGACCAGCATCGCCCGCACGTCGCCCTCGGCGCGACGGGCCAGCGCCTTTCTGTCCACGCACGCCGGAAAGGGCGCCCCCAGCCCGATCGCGACCTCCCTTGGGCCGGCGCGCAGATTGGATACGAGGCTTTCTCCCACCCCCATGGCCCCGATCCAGGCGACCCGCATGCGTTCGGCGCGCGAGATCGGCAGGCCCCAGACCGACCGATAGGCGATCGTGACCGGCTGTATGGAGGCCTCGCACTGGCCCGCCGCGCCCTTCCAGCCTGTGGCCGCCCCCACAAGCGCGCTGCGAAATGGCAGCACGTGCGTTCCCGCGTCCGACGTGCCTTCGGCAAACAGCAGAACCTGGTCTCCGTCCGCGATTCGCGCCCCGATATCGCGTGCGGCCCGGCCGGTGTCGGTGCGCTTGGCCCGCTCGATATAGAGCGTGGAGCCCAGCCCGGCGAAAAAGCCCACCAGCGGCGCGCGCCCCACTTCGGATTTGGCCACGAAGCTGACCGGCAGATGCGCCCCGATGGCGATGATGTCGAGCCAGGAGATGTGGTTGGCCAGATAGAGCGTCCCGCCCTCGGCCGGGGGCTGGCCGCAAAGCGAGACCTTCAGGCCCAGCGCGATCGCCAGCAGCCGGAAAAACAGGCGCGGCAGCACCCGGCGGCGGCGGCTTTTGGCGGCGACAAGCACCATTTGCGGGACGAGTCCCAAAAGCGTGAACGGCACGATGACCAGCCCGATGAAAACGAGCCGTCCGATCACGCCTTGTCCGGCCCCGGGACGGGATCGAGGGGCACCGCGTAAAGCTCGAGCCGGTGGTCGACCAGCTTGTAGCCGAGCTTTTTGGCGATCACTTCCTGGATCGCTTCGATCTCTTCGTTGCGGAACTCGATCACCCGGCCCGAGCGCACGTCGATCAGGTGATCGTGATGCTCGTCGGGAATCTGCTCGAAGCGCGCCCGCCCGTCCTTGAAATCGTGCTTGGTGACGAGCCCGGCTTCTTCAAACAGGTTCACGGTCCGATAGACCGTGGAAAGCGAGATCCGGGGGTCGACAGCCGAGGCCCTGGCGTAGAGCTCCTCGACGTCGGGATGGTCCGTCGCCGCCTCGAGCACCCGGGCGATTACCCGGCGCTGCTCGGTCATGCGCATGTTGCGCGCCACGCATTGCTCTTCGAGGGTGGCCTCGCCACCGGACTGGATGCTCATGAGGAAGCGCTTCCCCCGCCTTGAAAGGAAACCGATCCGGTCCGGTTAGCCGATGCGCGAGCGCATGACAAGGGCGGTCGCCGCGCTCCCGTCGGGCCGGGGATAATATCCCTCCCGTTTGCCAACGCCGGCAAACCCCATCGACCGGTAAAGCGCAAGGGCCGGCCCATTGGCCTGGTCGACCTCCAGAAACAGGCTGCGCACCGGGCTGCGCATCAGATCGTCTATACACGCTCTCAGCAGCGCGTGCCCGATCCCGCGCCCGCGCATGCGGCGCGCGACCACAACCGTCAGGATCTCTGCCTCATCGCCCACGATCCGCAGCAGAACGAAGCCCGAAATGACGCGCTTGCCGTTCATGGCCGCATAGACCGGCGTCTCGCGCGGGGTCTCGAGATAGGACTGAAATTCGCTGGTCGACCAGCCGCGATAGAACCCTTCGGCGTGCAGCGCCGCGAGTGCCTCGGCGTCCCCCGGCACACCATAGCTCACATGAAGCCCCGCCGGGGCGAGCCAGGCCTTCATTGCCGGGCCACCTTGCCCCGCGTCTGGGGCTTGGCATCGGCGGGGCGGATATAAAGGGGCACCGGCGGGAAATCCTTGGGCGCGCAGGCGCCGGCAAAGACGGCCACCGCGCCGATGTCGCAAAGCGGCGAATCGGGCCCGTCCGCTCCCGCTTGGGCAAGCGCCGCATCGAGCCCGGTCAGCGCGGGCTCCGAGAGGGGACACGCCGTGTCGGAAAAATGCTGGATATAGGCCTCCCCGCGCCGTGCATCGAGAACGATTGCGTGCGGACCCTGCCGGCTCAGCGAAAGCGCAAGAAGGGTTGGCACGCCGATCACCGTGAGCCGCCGGGGAAGCGCAAGACCGCGCGCCGCGGCAAGTCCCACCCTCAACCCGGTGAACGAGCCGGGCCCCGAGAGCGCCGCCACCCGCCCAATGTCGCCTACGACGCATCCGGCCTCATCGAGAAGAACGGCCAGCGCGTCGAACAGCCGCTCGGCATGGCCCCGGGCAAGGTCCTCGACGTGGATGGCAAGCACCTGCCCGCCGCTTGCGAGCGCAAGCGCCAGACGGGGACCGGACGTGTCTATGGCAAGTGTGGGGGCGGCACTCATGGCCTAATCGCATAAGACCAAACGCCGGGGCGGGCAACACGCGATCGCGCGCCCCGGCCTGTCGGAATCCGCTGGGGCAGCTCGCTAGAGCGTTTCCAGAAAAAGTGGAAACACTTTTCCGCTTCGGAAGCGCGACAAATCAGAGACTTAGAGCTCCTGTTCTGTTTCGATCAGAACAGGATATGCTCTAGATCTGCTGGACCTGCTCGACCCCGGGAACGAAGTGCCGCAGGAGGTTCTCGATGCCGCTCTTGAGCGTGGCGGTCGAGGAGGGACAGCCCGAGCAGGCGCCCTGCATGTGCAGGAACACCGTGCCTTCGCGATAGCCGCGGAAGATGATGTCCCCGCCATCCATGGCCACCGCCGGGCGCACGCGCGTGGCGAGCAGCTCCTTGATGACCTCGACGGTCTCGGTGTCGTCCGATTCAAAGAACTCTTCAGAGCCGGCGTCATCGACCGGTGCCGCGCCCTCGGCAAGGATCGGCTTGCCGCTCATGAAATGCTCCATGACCGCGCCCAGGATCGCAGGCTTGATATGAGCCCATTCCACCGCTTCGGCCTTGGTCACCGATACGAAATCGGACCCGAGAAACACGCCCGTCACGCCATCGAGCGAGAAGACCGCCGAAGCGAGGGGGGAAACCCGGGCACTGTCGGCGTCGCGGAAGTCGCGGGGCTCTCCCGCCAGAACTTCGCGCCCGGGCAGGAATTTCAGCGTTGCCGGATTGGGCGTGACTTCGGTCTGGATGAACATGGCGATCGTTTCCTGTCATTGGCGTGCGGCGCGCGCACGGAACAGCTCTTTAGAACCATTCCAAATTCACCTCCAAGATAATCCATCGCGCGCCGAATGCAAGAGGACGATTGGGCGGGGCATCGCTCCCGCCCGTCTCCTGACGCCTGGCCGGTCAGTGCAGCGTGGCGAGCCGCACTTCATGGCCGTCGATCCAGTCGATGATCGCCTGGCGGCTGTCGGCGATCAGCACCGGAGCGCCATCGGCGGAAACCAGGAACTCCAGTTCCTGCTCGTCGGGGGCCATGGCGGCTTGGGGCACGAGGTCGACGAGGTCGCGAGCCTTCATCCGGCGCCAGAAGACGATGTCTCCGGCCCCGAGCGCTGCGAACTGGTCTGCGGTCAGAAGCTTGAGCGCGGGCGCGCCGGCTTCCAGTTCCAGCGTCCCTGTGAGGGGCTTGTTCATGGCATACCTCCTTTACTCGACTGACCGGATTTCGATGCGGCGGGCCACCGGGTCGGCGACCGGCCGGTATACGGATACAACGAGAAGACCGTCCTTGAGTTCGGCGCTGTCCACGCGCATTCCCTCGGCGACGAGGAAGGTGCGCTGGAACTGGCGCGCGGCAATCCCGCGGTGCAGATACTGGCGCGTCTGGTCTTCGGCCTGCTGACCGCGAACCAGGATCTGATTATCCTCCGCAATCACTTCCAACTCGTTACGGGCAAATCCGGCGACCGCGATCGAGATCAGATAGGTCTCGCCGCCATCCTGGGCACTGACCCGCTCTATATTGTACGGAGGATAGCCGTCGCTGGATTTGGCGAGGCGGTCGAAGCGCTCCTCGAAGGCATCGAAGCCCAAAAGGAAAGGCGCGGAGAAAAGCGATACGCGTGTCATCGGTTTCGGTCTGTCCTTGCATCAAGCGACATGCCGCCCAGGCCCGATCATCGGCACCCGTCCGGCGTTGACAAGGATATGGGAGCGGGCGCACTTGCGTTCAAGCACTGCCCCAAGGAGCCCCCGCGATGACTCTGGCCAGTCCCGTATCCGTGGTCATGCCCGCCTACAGGGCCCGGCCCACCATCGCGCGCGCCGTCAAAAGCCTGCTCGACCAGACCCACACCGCGTTCGAGCTGGTCGTGGTTTCCGATGACGGGGTCGATTACGCAGCGGTGCTCGAGGACGCCGGCATCGCCGATCCCCGCATCCGCCACGTTTCCACCGGTGCGGTGGGCAGCGGGTCGCCGCCTGCGCGCAATCTCGGGCTCGAGCACGCGCGCCACGATCTCTGCGCCATCCTCGATGCCGACGACCGCTTCGCGCCGCAAAAGCTCGCCTTGATGGTGCCCGCGGCCCTCGAGCATGGCCTTGCCTCCTGCGCGCTCACCATAACCGATGCGACGGGCAGGCCTCTGCGCACGGTCGGTGCAGGGCCGGACAGGCTGCTCGGGCCGGGGGAGTACAAATTCACCAATCTCTCGATGGATTCCATGCTGGTCTATGACCGCCGGCGCGCCGATCCGCGGTTCGATCCGGCTCTGCCTTGCATGACCGATCTCGATTTCCTGCTGCGGCTGTTTGCCGGCATCGCGCGCTGCCTGCATCTGGGCTCCCCGCTCCATGATTACGTCAAGCTCCCCGTCTCGGTCTCCAACGGCCCCGGGGTGGCCGCGCGCATGATCGGCGCCAAGACCCTGATTCGCGAGCGGCTCGCCGCCGGCGCCTATCGGCTGGCCGATCCCGACGGGATCGCGGGAATGGACCGGTTTCTCGCCATTTCCCTCGCCGCCGAGCGCAGTTTCGATGCCGCGGCCGTGCCCCAGCCGGCCCTTTTCGAAGATCATCTCGAACCCATGCTCTCGGCCGGTGCTGCGTAGTCTTCCGATCCGCAGCGATCCGGGTCTGCCGCTTCACACGCCATAAGCCGTCTCTCGTCCATCCTCGCGGCCCATGATGGTCCCTTTTCGGGGGAGATGCGCGATGGACTGGTTTGGCTCCCGGGTTCTGCATTTCGCGCGCGATCGCGCCGCGAGTTCTGCGGTGGAATTCGCCCTTCTCATGCCGGTCTATCTGATGCTGGTGCTCGGAGCGCTGGCTTATGGCATCTATTTCGGCGCCACCCATTCGGTCCAGCAGCTCGCCGCCGATGCCGCCCGCGCCGCGGTGGCGGGCCTTGGTGCCGAGGAGCGCGCCATGCTGGCCGACGGCTTTGTGGCCACCAACGCCCGGTCCTATCTCTGGCTCGATCCCGACCGGCTCGAAGTTGTCCCCGAGCCCAGCCCCTTCGATCCCGGGCAGTATCACGTGACCGTCCGCTACGATGCGAGCGCGCTGCCGATCTGGAATATCTATCCGCCCCTCCCGCTGCCCTCATCGACGATCGCCCACCGCTCCACGATCCGCAATGGCGGGCTCTGATGGGCAGACTGGCCGATTTTCTTGGTGCCCAGTCGGGAAACATCGCCGTGATGTTCGCGCTCATGGCGCCGATCGGGCTCTTTGCTGCGGCGTTCGCGGTGGATGAAGGGGCGCTCTACCTTCAGAAGCGCCAGCTTCAGGCGGCGGTCGATCTTGCCGCCATCGATGCGGCGGGCGATCCCGCCCGCGCTGCCGAGCGCGCCCATCAGAGCCTCGTTGCCTCGGGCCACCTCGCCCCGGGCGCATCGATTTCGGCGCTCACCGGTCCCGATGGGCCCTTGCGGGTGGAGACCGGCCGCTACGCCGCCGATCCCGGCCGGCCGGCGGGGGAGCGCTTCGTGCCCGGCGCGGCCCCCGCCAATGCGGTGCGCGTCGGGCTGCGCTCCACCGGGCGCCTGCATTTTGCACGCGGGTTCATGCCGCGCCCGCCCGGGCTCTGGGCCACGGGGCTGGCCAGCGCCGATCCCCAAGCCGGGCTCACCTTGGGCTCGGGCCTCGTCAGGCTCGAGGGGGGCATCGCCAATGCGCTTTTGGGCCAGCTTCTGGGCGCCTCCCTGTCGCTGGACGCAGTCCATTATAGCGCGCTCGCCGATCTCGACATCGCGTTCGCCGGCATTCTCGATGCGCTTGCGGGCGAGGCGGGGCTCTCCGCGGGCACCTATGACGAGGTGCTCGGCTCCCAGGTCCGGCTGCGCGATCTCGTCCTCTCGATCCGGACCGCTGCTGCCGGCGCCGACCCCGTGGCGCTCGAGGTTCTCTCGACACTGTCCGGGGACCTCGATGACCGGATCATGCTCGAGATGGTCGATCTGGTGGCGCTGGGCGGGGCGGGGCGGGCTGCTCTGGGCACCCCCATCGCCGCCGGCGCCGCCAGTGTCTCGGCGCTCGAGGTGATCTCGGCAGCCGCAATCCTCGCTGATGGCGAGCGCCAGGCCAGCCTCGCGCTCGGCGCCGCCCTGCCGGGGCTCGCCGGGATCGATCTCGATCTCGTGGTGGGCGAGCGGCCGCAAGGGGCCTGGTTCGCCTTCGGGCGCGCCGGCACCATCGTGCGCACCGCCCAGGTGCGTATGCGGCTGGACGTGACCGTCCTCGGCCATGGTGGGGCAGGAATCGGCGCGATGACCATCCGTCTGCCCATCCACGCGGAAATCGCACCGGCACGGGCCGAACTCGAATCGGTCTTCTGCCTGCCCGGTCAGCCCCAGACCGCCCGGGCGGGGGTCTCCGTCACCCCCGGCGTGCTGAGGCTCGCGATCGGGGAGGCGCCCCGGTCGGCCTTTCTCGACACGCGCGCGCCGCTCGATCTCGAACCGGCGCGGATCATCGACCTCATCGGGCTCGCCCGTGTCGACGCCCGGGCCGACCTGCCGGTCGAGGAGGTCGAACCCCACCCCGTGACGCTCACCCATGCCGACGCGCAGGCCGGCACCGTTCACCGGGTCTCCACCGGAACGCCTCTCGAAGGGCTCACGCGCGGGCTCTTTGAAAGACTCGACCTCGATGTGCGGATCCTGGGGCTCGACCTGCTCGGCATCCTGGGCACACGGCTGGCCAATTCCGTTGGCACGCTCCTCGTGCCGGTGGCCCCCGCCATCGATGCTGTGCTCGTCACGGTGCTCGATGTTCTGGGGATTTCTGTGGGGACCGCGGACCTGCGCGCGCTCGGCTTTGAATGCCGCTCGGCCGTGCTGGTCCAGTAACCTTCGGCTTGCTGACCCCCAAACGCACAAAGGCCGCGCTCGATGGCGCGGCCTCTGGCGTCCCCTTGGGGATGGATGGTGGAGCCAATCGGAATCGAACCGACGACCTCTTGAATGCCATTCAAGCGCTCTCCCAACTGAGCTATGGCCCCGAAACTTGGTCACCGCCGGGCTTGGGACCCCGGCTGAACGGGCGCGAACCTATGTGAGAGCGGTGCCCGACGCAAGAGCAAAAATCACGCTTGCATCCGGTTTCTCACACCGGTTCAACGCTCCTCTTCGTCGTCCACCTCGACGTCGAAATCGATGTCTTCATCGTCCTCGTCGTCTTCAAGGAACGTGTCGTCGTCATCGCCCAGATCCTCGTCCACTTCGACGTCCTCGACGTCGGGGATTTTCTCTCCGGATTCCTCGTCGTCGTCATCCTCGTCGTCATTGGTGCTTTTTTCAGCATCATTGAGCGAGATGACTTCGGCGCCCGCCTCGGCGGCTGCGGGATCGAGCTCGGTCTCTTCGACCTCGGCGCGCTTTTCCTTGACCGGTGCCGGTGCCTTTGCAGGCGCCTTTTCCGGTGGTGCCTCGAAAAAGCTCATCGGATAGGACTTGCCGGTATAGGGCGAAACCACCGGATCCTTGTTGAGATCGTAGAATTTCTTGCCCGTAACAGGGCAGGTCCGCTTGGTACCGCGTTCATCACTGGCCAAG
Source organism: Pelagibacterium montanilacus (assembly GCF_003992665.1). GTDB lineage: Bacteria > Pseudomonadota > Alphaproteobacteria > Rhizobiales > Devosiaceae > Pelagibacterium > Pelagibacterium montanilacus. The sequence continues at coordinate 159,674 of NZ_RZMX01000051.1, read as the reverse complement.
GCAATTCCCCATATGTCATCGTGTGGAGATGATAGTCGCGCGGGGGCGTCGTGCCCGCCACCACACTTTCAGTGGGGCGCACCGCATTTGCCGTTCGGTTACGACGAAAAAAAACGCCGTGTCAAACGCAAAATGGTCGCCGGCGCGCTGGCTTCGGGCGCATCGGCCCGGAGATTGGCACCCCCGACGCTTCGTGCTAATCGGTCTCCGCCCGATCCATGCAGGCAGCAGCGGAGCCATTCATGACCAGCCACTCCCACACGATGCGCCCACGCGCCGCACATTCGGGCAGTGCCCTTAAAGGCGCGATGACCGTTCCCGGCGACAAGTCCATCTCCCACCGGGCCATGATGTTCGGCGCCATGGCCATGGGCCGCACCACGGTTTCAGGTCTTCTGGAAGGTGAGGATGTGCTGGCCACCGGCCGGGCCATGCAGGCGCTGGGCGCCAGCGTGGAAAAGACCGGCGAGACCTGGACGATCGACGGGCTGGGCGTGGGCGGGTTCCTCGAGCCGACTGACGATCTCGATTTCGGCAATGCGGGGACCGGCGTCCGGCTCACCATGGGCCTTGTGGGCGCCTATCGCTTCGTTACCCGCTTTGTGGGGGATGCATCGCTCTCGGCGCGCCCCATGGGCCGCGTGCTCGATCCCCTGCGCGCCATCGGCGTGGAAGTTGTCGAGCATCACGACAACCGCCTGCCGGTCGCCCTGCGCGGCCCCAGAACGCCGCTGCCGGTCGATTACCGCGTCCCCATGGCCTCGGCCCAGGTCAAGTCCTGCGTGCTGCTCGCCGGTCTCGTCATCCCCGGCGAAACCAGGGTCGTCGAACCCATCATGACCCGGGACCACACCGAAAAGATGCTCGCCGGCTTTGGCGCCGACATTTCGGTCGGGACCGACGAGGCGGGTGTGCGCACCATTCGCGTCAAGGGCCTGCCCGATCTCAGGGGTCAGGATATCGTCGTGCCCGGCGATCCCTCTTCGGCGGGCTTCCCGCTTGTGGCCGGGCTCATCGTGCCGGGCTCGGACATCACCATCACCAATGTGCTCATGAACCCCACCCGCACCGGGCTCATCGAAACCTTGATCGAGATGGGCGGCGACATCACCCTCGAGAACCGCCGCACTTCGGGCGGCGAGGACATCGCGGACCTGCGCGTGCGCCATTCCCGGCTCAGGGGCGTTATCGTGCCGCCCGAGCGCGCGCCCTCGATGATCGATGAATACCCGGTCCTCGCGGTCGCCGCGGCCTATGCCCAGGGGCGCACCGAGATGGCGGGCATCGAGGAATTGCGCGTCAAGGAATCCGATCGTCTGGCCGCCGTTGCCCGCGGGCTCGAGGCCAATGGCGTCGTCTGCGAGGAGGGCACTGACTTCCTCATCGTCGAGGGCACCGGCGGGGTGCGCGGCGGGGGCACCGTCAAGACCCATCTCGACCACCGGATCGCCATGAGCTTTCTGGTCATGGGCCTCGCCGCCGACCGGCCGGTAACGGTCGACGACGATACCATGATCGCCACGAGCTTTCCCTCCTTTGCCGCCGATTTCACCCGGCTGGGGGCAAGCTTTTCGGCCCCGGGAGATGCGCAATGATCATCGCGGTGGATGGCCCGGCCGCGTCGGGCAAGGGGACCATCGCGGCGGCGCTGGCCCGGCATTTCAGCCTGCCCCATCTCGACACCGGATTGCTCTACCGTGCCGTCGGGCGCGAGGTGCGCGCGTATGTGGATCTGCCCGATTTCGAGGAACGGGCGGTCGCCGCGGCCCGGGCCCTTGATGCCGATGCGGTCGAGCCCGAATTTTTGCTCGGCGCCGATATGGGTACTCTGGCCTCCAGGGTGGCGGTGTTTCCCGGCGTGCGCGCGGCGCTCTTTGAGGCCCAGCGCAGCTTTGCCACCCGGCCGCAGGGGGCGGTTCTGGACGGGCGCGATATCGGCACGGTCATCGCGCCGGACGCCGACGCCAAGCTCTTTATCGTCGCCGAGTCCGGCGTGCGCGCCGAGCGGCGGGCCCTCCAGATCGAATCCCGCGGTATTGTGGTGGATCGGGACGCCATGCGCGCCGATATCGTCTCGCGCGACGAACGCGACGCCACGGCCCCCCATGGCGGATTCCGCCGCGCCGAGGATGCCCACTTGCTCGATACGACCAGTTTGGATATAGAAGCGGCCATCAAGGCGGCCATCGCAATCGTCGAGGCGGCCATCGCCCGCTAGTCGAACCCATCTTCAAAGCGAAGACCGGTTCAAATCCAAACTCAGCGGGGTTGGGCCGTGTTCCCGATCTGCCGGATCCTCGCCGACGCGCCTTCGCGCGTCTGCACCATCCTCCGCCCGAAATCATAGATCGAGACCAAACGCTGCCCCGATGCCGCGTCGACGTCGCCCGACCCCCTGTGGTCCGGTCGCGTCGGGACGGAGCCGGGGCGCACCATCAGTTCAACACAAACCAGCAAAAGACTTCCGGGGCGTCCGGAAGGGAGAATGAATGGCTAACCAGACCACAAGCATGGATGATTTCGAACAGCTCCTCATGGAGAGCTTCCAGGACATCGATCCTGTAGAGGGTGCGGTCGTCAAGGGTCGCGTCGTCGCGATCGAGAAGGACCTCGCGATCATCGACGTCGGTCTCAAGACCGAGGGCCGCGTGCCCATGAAGGAATTCGGGACCGCCGGCCGCGACGGCACCATCACTGTGGGCTCGGAAGTCGAAGTCTATGTCGACCGTGTCGAGAACGCGATGGGTGAAGCCGTCCTCAGCCGCGAGAAGGCACGCCGCGAAGAAAGCTGGGTGCGCCTCGAGGCGTTCTACGAAAAGAACGAAAAGGTCGAAGGCCAGATCTTCAACCAGGTCAAGGGCGGGTTCACCGTCGATCTCGACGGCGCCGTGGCCTTCCTGCCGCGCTCCCAGGTCGATATCCGCCCCATCCGCGACATCGCTCCGCTGATGAACGTGCCCCAGCCCTTCCAGATCCTCAAGATGGACAAGCGCCGCGGCAACATCGTCGTCTCGCGCCGCGCCATTCTCGAAGAGAGCCGCGCCGAGCAGCGTTCGGAAATCGTCCAGCAGCTCGAAGAGGGCCAGGTGGTCGAAGGCGTGGTCAAGAACATCACCGATTACGGTGCGTTCGTTGATCTGGGCGGCATCGACGGCCTGCTGCACGTCACCGACATCGCATGGCGCCGGGTCAACCACCCGACCGAAGTGCTTTCGATCGGCGAGACCATCAAGGTGCAGATCATCCGCGTCAACCACGAGAGCCACCGCATCTCGCTGGGCATGAAGCAGCTCCAGGCCGATCCCTGGGAAGGCATCACCGCCAAGTACCCGGTCAATGGCCGCTTCACCGGACGCGTGACCAACATCACCGACTACGGTGCGTTCGTCGAGCTCGAGCCGGGCATCGAAGGGCTGATCCACGTCTCGGAGATGAGCTGGACCAAGAAGAACATCCACCCGGGCAAGATCGTCTCGACCTCCCAGGAAGTCGAAGTCATGGTGCTCGAGGTCGATCCCGACAAGCGTCGCATCTCGCTGGGCCTCAAGCAGACCCTCGCCAATCCCTGGGAGAGCTTTTCCGAGCGCTTCCCCGTTGGCACCGAGATCGAGGGCGAGGTCAAGAACAAGACCGAGTTCGGCCTGTTCATCGGTCTGGATGGCGACGTCGACGGCATGGTCCACCTTTCGGACCTCGACTGGAACCGTCCGGGCGAGGAAGCCCTCGACGATTACAATCGCGGCGACATGGTCAAGGCCAAGGTCCTCGACGTGGACATCGACAAGGAGCGGATTTCGCTGGGCATCAAGCAGCTCGGTTCCGATCCGATCGAGGAAGCAGCCGGCGACGGCCTGCGCAAGGGCGGCGTCGTGACCTGCACCGTCACCGCAGTCACCGATGGCGGCCTCGAAGTTCAGCTTGCGGAAACCGATCTGACGGCCTTCATCCGCCGCTCCGATCTGTCCCGTGACCGGTCCGAGCAGCGCCCCGAGCGCTTCGCGGTCGGCGAAAAGCTGGACGCCCGCGTCACCCAGTTCGACCGCAAGACCCGCCGCATCGGGCTTTCGATCAAGGCTCTGGAGATCGCAGAGGAAAAGGAAGCGGTTGCCCAGTACGGCTCGACCGACTCCGGCGCTTCGCTCGGCGACATTCTCGGCGCGGCCCTCAAGGGCCAGAAGGACGACAAGTAATCCTTCTCGTTTCGAGACAAGGATCGAGGGGTTCGCGCCAGCCGGCGCGGACCCCTTTTCTTTCTCACCCATCGTTTCAACCGCCCGCCCCCGAGGTGCTCTGATGCCAGCCCCCAACTGGCGCCCCGTCGCAGGGCGCGCCGACATCGATGCCATGGTCGAGATCGCCGCGCGCGTTCACCCGGGCTATCCCGAAGACCGCGCCGTCCTGAACGAGCGCGTCGCGCTCGCGCCCGCCACCTGCCGGATGCTGAGCGCGGGCGACACCGCCCTGGGCTATCTTATTGCCCACCCCGGGCGGCTCGGCGTCATCGCGCCGCTCAATTCGCTTATGGGCGCACTGCCCGAGGCCCCCGACACCCTCTATCTGCATGATATCGCGCTGCTGCCCGAGGCCCGCGGGGCTGGCGCCGCCACCGATGCGGTGGCCTGGCTGACGGGGATTGCCTTGCCCTGTGGCGCGATGAGCCTTGTGGCCGTCAACAATTCAGAGCCCTTCTGGACCAGCCACGGCTTTGTGCGCCGGAACGATCCCGCGCTCGACCCCAAGCTCGCCAGCTATGGGCTCGGCACCGCCTATATGGTGCGGCTGCTTTCAGCCTGAGCCTCGCGTCTTGCATCGGGTCGGCAGAGGCGGTAGAGCCTTCAAAGCGAGCGCGGAAACGCTTTAGAGCAAAGAACGCTCTGGCTCTCGCCGATCAGCGATATGCAGGCCCGCCATGACCCATCCGGGTGAGGATCCCGTCAACGCCATCTCGACGACGCGCACGCTGCGCCGCTCCCGCGGCCGCTGGCGGATCATCGCCTTTGTCATTCTCGCTCTCGCCATTGTCCTCGCCTTCGCCCGCTTCTCGCCCGTGTTCACGTCCACGGGCGGGGACCGCATCGCCCGGGTGGAAATATCGGGCACCATCACCACCGACCGCCAGCGCAGCCGCACATTGGCGCGCCTGGCCGAGGACGCGTCTGTCAGAGGCGTCCTTCTCGCCATCAACAGCCCGGGCGGCACGACCGCGGGGGGCGAGGAGCTTTACGAGGACATCAGAAGGCTGTCGCTTGAAAAGCCCGTGGTCGCGGTCATCGCGGAAACCGGGGCTTCCGCCGCCTACATGACCGCGATTGCCGCCGACCACATCGTCTCGCGGCGTCTCTCGATCGTTGGGTCGATCGGGGTGCTCTACCGGCACGTGGATGCCGGGCGCCTGCTCGACACCATCGGCATCGACCTCGATAAGATCGCTTCGGGCGAGCTCAAGGCCGAGCCCGAATTCGACGGCCCCATCGCTCCGGAAGTGCGCGCCTCGCTCGCCGCGCTGGTCGAAGACAGCTATGCCTGGTTTGTCGATATCGTGGCCGAGCGCCGCGCTCTCGAACGCGCCGAAATCCTGGGCGTTGCCGACGGGCGGGTGATGACCGGGTCCATGGGGGTCGAGGCCGGGCTGATCGACGCGGTGGGCGGGGAAGCCGAGGCCCGCGCCTGGCTCGAGGAGACCCACGAGATCGATCCTGAACTCGAGATCGTCACCGCTTATCCGCCCGCGTCGCGCACCGGCTGGCTGCGCGAGGCGCTCACCGGGGCCGCCGCTGCGGTCGGGCTTGCCGATGAGAAGGGCTTGGCGCTTGACGGGCTGGTCTCGCTTTGGCACCCTTAACGCCAAGTCGCAGAACAAGAAATCTCCAATGGTGAAGGCCGTCGGCCTTTTTCGCGCCGGGGGGCGCAGGCTCTCGATGATTAAGTCCGAACTGATCGAAAAGCTGGCCGGGGAAAATCCCCATCTGTTCCACCGCGATGTCGAGAATATCGTCAACGCCATCCTCGATGAAATAGGCGACGCCATGGCGCGCGGCGACCGGGTCGAGCTGCGCGGGTTCGGCGCGTTTTCGGTCAAGAACCGCCCCGCCCGCGTCGGGCGCAATCCGCGCACCGGCGAACAGGTCGATGTGGGCGAGAAATACGTGCCCCAGTTCAAGGCTGGCAAGGAAATCCGCGAGCGTCTCAACCGCTGAGCGCCGTCGCCGGGAAGGTGAACCCAACACAATGCGCAGACGCCTGACCGCCTGGCTCGTCCTCATTCCGCTGTGTCTGCTCATGGTCGTGTTCGCACTGGCCAACCGCCACGCGGTGGGCGTCAATTTCAATCCCCTCGTGCCCGTCGACGCCAGCGCTCCGGGCTCGGGTATCCCGCTGTTCCTCGTGATCTACGCCGCGCTCTTTTTAGGCATTGCCCTCGGGGGCGCCTCGGTCTGGTTTGCCCAGGCCTCCCACCGCAAGGCCGAGCGCCGCCACCGCAAGGAAGCCGAAGCCCTGCGCGGCGAGCTCGAGCGCACCCGCGGCCACACGGCGCGCGACCCCGATCCCGCCATGGCCGCCGTGCGGGATCTTGGCTAGCCCCATGACTGCTGTCTCGACATGACCCTCATCAAGATCTGCGGAATATCGACGGCGGAGACGCTCGACCATTGCGTTCGCGAAGGCGCCGATATGGTCGGGTTCGTGCATTTCGAAAAAAGCCCGCGCCATATCGATCTCGAGACCATGTCCGCGCTCGCCGCGCTGGGCCGGGACCGGATCGAGACCGTGGCGCTGCTGGTGGACCCCGACGACAGGCTGGTGGCCCGGGTCGCGGGCACCGGCGTGGGCTGGCTCCAGCTCCACGGTCGGGAAACCCCCGACCGCGTGGCCGAAATCAAGGCCTTTGCGGGCCTGCCGGTCATCAAGGCCGTGGGGATCGGGGAGGCCGAAGACCTCGCCGCCGTCACGTCCTATCACCTGGTCGCCGACCGGCTGATCCTCGATGCGCGTCCTCCCGCCGAGGCCGACCGCCCCGGCGGGCTGGGGGCCCGGTTCGACTGGTCGCTGCTCGACGCGCTTGACCCCGCCATGCCCTTCATGCTTTCCGGTGGGCTCGATTGCGACAATGTGGCCGAGGCCGTCTCTATGGTCCGTCCCTTCGGGCTGGACGTATCCTCGGGGGTGGAGAGCGCGCCGGGGCAGAAAGTTCCCGGTCTGATCTCGCGCTTTATTGCCAATGCCCGCGCCTTGGCGCCTTCAACGAGAGAACCGAGATGAGCCAGGTCAAGATCAATTCCCTGCGTCAGGGCCCCGATGAAAACGGCCGCTTCGGCCTTTATGGCGGGCGCTTCGTCGCCGAAACCCTCATGCCGCTCATCCTGGATCTGGAAAAATCATATAACGCCGCCCAGGACGATCCCGAATTTCACGCGGAAATGGACGATCTGCGCACCCATTTCGCCGGCCGGCCCTCCCCGCTCTATTTTGCCGAGCGCATGAGCGCCGAGCTCGGCGGCGCCCGCCTGTTTTTCAAGCGCGAGGACCTCAACCACACCGGGTCCCACAAGCTCAACAACTGTATCGGGCAGATCCTTCTGGCGCGCCGCATGGGCAAGACCCGGATCATCGCCGAAACCGGCGCCGGCCAGCACGGGGTCGCCACCGCAACCGTTTGCGCGCGCTTTGGTCTGCCCTGCACGGTCTTCATGGGCGCCACCGACGTCGAGCGCCAGATGCCCAACGTCTTGCGCATGCGCATGCTGGGCGCCGAGGTCCGGCCCGTTACCGCGGGGGCCGGCACCCTCAAGGACGCCATGAACGAGGCGCTGCGCGACTGGGTGACCAATGTGGACACCACTTATTACCTGATCGGCACCGCCGCGGGTCCCCACCCCTATCCGCGCATGGTGCGCGACTTCCAGAAGGTCATCGGCGAGGAAATCCGCGCCCAGATGATGGAGGCCGAAGGCCGGCTGCCCGACGCGGTGGTCGCGTGCATCGGCGGCGGCTCGAACGCAATCGGCACCTTCCATGATTTCCTCGACGAGCCGGGCGTGGCGCTCTATGGCACCGAAGCGGCCGGATACGGGCTGGACGTGGACAATGGCCATGCCGCCTCCATGGCCGGAGGCTCCCCGGGCGTGCTGCACGGCAATCGCACCTATCTGCTGCAGGACGCGGACGGCCAGATCCGCGAGGGCCATTCGATTTCCGCAGGCCTCGACTATCCCGGCGTCGGCCCAGAACACGCCTTCCTGCGCGACAGCGGGCGGGTCACCTATGTGCCCATCACCGACCAGCAGGCGCTCGACGCGTTCATGGCCTGCACGCGGTTCGAGGGCATCATCCCCGCGCTCGAAAGCGCGCATGGGCTGGCCTACGCCATGGAACTGGTGCCCACGCTCAGCCCCGAGGCCATCGTCGTGCTCTGCCTTTCGGGCCGGGGCGACAAGGACGTGGAATCGGTCGGCCGTCGCCTCGGCATGGGAAACTGAACCAGCCTCCTGGAGCGCTTCCAGGAAAAGTGGAAACACTTTTCCGGTTCGGAAACGCGACAAATCAAGAACTTGGAGCCCCGTTCTGATTCAATCAGAACGGGGCTCTGAAGCGCCGGGCAGCGGACCCTCCGGGAGGGGAGGAAACCGGATCGATCGATAAGCCCCGCATTTTCCGCATGGCTGCCTTGTCGCTCCGCGCCTTGTCCTCCGGGCGGTTTGGGCCCATTTGATGTGTCAAGACAACTGACCCAACATCTGGAGGCCAACATGGCTCGCAATCGTTTCCTCGGCGCTTTCTCTGATCTTCTCGGTGATATCGGTCGCGCCAACAACGCATCCAACATCTACACCGAGCTTGCAGGTCTGAGCGATGACAATCTGGCCCGCCGTGGCCTGACCCGCGACGGTATCGCCGGCTACGCCTACAAGAAGGCCTTCAGCAAGTAAGCTGAGGCGCAAGACCACTGCGACAGACGGGCGCCTGCTGGCTGGCAGGCGCTTTTTCTTTGGCCACAAGGCCTGTTGACAGCGGGTGCGTATTGCCATTTACACCGGCAGCACGTTCCCTTCCCAGCCAATCTCACGTCGAACAGGGCCCAGCCAATGACCCAATCGCGGATCGACAGCCGTTTTGCCAGCCTGCGTGCGCAGAACCGCCCCGCCTTCGTCACCTTCGTGATGGCCGGTGATCCCGATGAAGCGACGGCTGACGCCATCCTCGCGGGCCTCCCCGCGGCGGGTGCCGACGTGATCGAGCTGGGCATGCCGTTTTCCGATCCCATGGCCGACGGCGTCGCGATCCAGCAGGCCGGACGGCGCGCGCTCGCCGCCGGGATGACCCTGGAAAAGACCCTCGCCATGGTCGAGCGGTTCCGGCGGACCGACACCGAAACCCCGATGATCCTGATGGGATACTATAACCCCATCTACATCTACGGGGTCGATCGCTTCGTGGCCGACGCCAGGTCGGCCGGGGTCGACGGCATGATCGTGGTGGACCTGCCGGCCGAGGAAGACGACGAGCTGTGCCTGCCGGCCATCGCCGCGGGCCTGAGCTTTATTCGCCTCACCACCCCCACCACGGACGCCGCACGGCTTGCGCGCGTGCTCGAGAATACCTCGGGCTTTGTCTATTATGTCTCGATGACCGGGATCACCGGCGCCGAGATCAAGAACCGCGATGCGGTGGGCGATGCGGTCCGGGCCATCAAGGCCCACACCGATCTGCCCGTCGCCGTGGGCTTCGGGATCAAGACGCCCGAGGATGCGGCCCTGATCGGGCGCGACGCCGACGGGGTCGTGGTGGGCTCGGCGCTGGTCGCCGCCGTCGAGGCTTCGCTTTCCGACGGCAAGGCCACCGACGCCACGCCGGGCGCCGTCCACAGCCTTGCCGCAAAGCTGTCCCAAGGTGCAAAGTCGGCGCGAAGCTGATATGATCTGAACCATTGGTCCGGCGGGCCTCGGGCGCTCCTTGGCGGAGTGGTCACAGGCCCGTCCGGACACGAAAAGACGCCAAGGCTGGTAAGCAACCATGAACTGGATAGACAACGTCGTTCGCCCCAAAATCCGCTCTTTCCTCAATCGCCGCGAGGTCGAGGAAAATCTCTGGGTGAAATGCCCCCAGAGCGGGGAGATGGTGTTCTATCGCGATCTCGAGGCCAATCAGTGGGTGGTGCCCAATTCGGGCTACCACATGAAGATCAAGGCCAGGGACCGGCTCGCGAGCTTTCTCGACGACGGCGCCTTCCAGACCGTGGCGCTGCCCCAGGTTCCCCAGGACCCGCTGCGTTTCCGCGACACCAAGCGCTATTCGGACCGGCTCAAGGAGAGCCGCACCAAGACCGGCATGGAAGACGCGGTCCTGGTGGCCACCGGCGCGCTTTACGGGCAGGGCGTCACCGTCGGGGTGCAGGATTTCGATTTCATGGGCGGCTCGCTCGGCATGGCTGCAGGCTCGGCCATCATCACCGGGCTGGAAACCGCAGCCCGGCGCAAGGAGCCCTTCATTCTCTTTGTCGCTTCGGGCGGCGCGCGCATGCAGGAAGGCATCCTCTCGCTCATGCAGATGCCGCGCACCACGGTCGGTGTCCAGCGCCTGCGCGAGGCTGGCCTGCCCTATATCGTGGTCATGACCGATCCCACCACCGGCGGGGTCACGGCCTCCTATGCCATGCTGGGGGACGTGCACATCGCCGAGCCCAACGCGCTGATCTGTTTCGCCGGCCCCCGGGTCATCGAGCAGACCATCCGCGAGAAGCTGCCCAAGGGCTTCCAGCGGTCCGAATATCTGCGGGATCACGGCATGGTGGACCTGGTCGTGCACCGCCACGATCTGCGCCCCACCATCGGTTCGCTGATCGGGATCTTCACCCGCCAGCCGGTCAACCCCGCCATCCCCGCCGCCGAGCGGGACGCGGGCCGTGTCTCCATGCGCGACGTGGCGATCGCCGCGGAAGGGGACGGTGAGGACGACACGCTCGCCAATCCTCCCGTGGCGGCCCACGCAGAATAGGCCGCGCCGCGGCACAAAGGACAGATCCGGGGGAAAGCGTGTCGCGCACCGACGCCATACTGGCGCGCCTGATGGCGCTTCATCCCAAGCTGATCGACCTCGAGCTCTCGCGCACCGAGCGGCTGCTCGAGGCCATGGGCCGGCCCCAGGATCGCCTGCCCCCGGTCATCCACGTGGCCGGCACCAATGGCAAGGGCTCGACCATCGCCTATCTGCGGGCCATGCTCGAAGCTGCGGGCAAGCGTGTCCATGTCTACACCTCCCCGCATCTCGTCGCCTTTCGCGAGCGCATAAGGCTGGGCGGCACGCTGGTGTCGAACCGCCGGCTCAACCAGGTGCTCGAGGAGTGCGAGGCCGCCAACAAGGGCGCACCCATCACCTTTTTCGAGATCACGACGGTCGCCGCCCTCACCCTCTTTGCCCGCCATCCCGCCGATGTGCTGCTGCTTGAGACCGGCATGGGCGGGCGGTTCGACACCACCAATGTTGTCGAGCGGCCATTGGGCACCATCATCACGCCCATATCGCACGATCACACCCAGTTCCTGGGCGAAACCCTCGCCGAGATCGCCAGCGCCAAATCGGGTATCCTCAAGCGCGGCGCCCCGGCGGTCTTTGCCCGCCAGCCCGACGAGGCCATGGCGGTGCTCGAGCGCGACGCCCGGGCTTTGGGGATCGCCCCCTTTGTCGCGGGCCAGGATTTCGACGGCCACGCCCAGCGCGGGCGTTTGGTCTATCAGGACGACACCCAGCTTCTGGACCTGCCCCTACCGGCGCTCGTGGGCGAGCACCAGATCGAGAACGCCACCCTTGCGGTGGCGGCGGTGCGCCATTTCGGTCTGGATCTGCCCGAAAGCGCCATTGCCGCGGGCCTGCGCGAGGTGGTCTGGCCGGCGCGCCTCATGTCTCTGCGCCATGGTGCGCTCATCGACAGCATCGACCCGGGCGCTGAACTCTGGCTCGACGGGGGGCACAACGCCGCCGGGGCCACGGCCCTTGCCGCAGCGCTCGCCGATATGGCCCGCGCGCGCCCTGCGCCGCTTGTGCTGGTTTCGGGGATGATGGCCAGCAAGGACGCCGCCGCCTTCTTTGCCGCGTTCCGCGATCTCGCCCCGCCGGTCTTCACCGTCCCCATTCCCGGGGAATCCGGAGCGCTCGATGCCAAGACACTCGCGGGCCATGTGGCGGCCAATGGGCTCAGTGCGCATACGGCCCGCTCGGTTCGCGCAGCCCTGCGCTCCGCTTCCCAGGCGCACCCGGGCGCCCGCCTCGTCATCTGCGGCTCGCTCTATCTCGCCGGCGCCGTCCTCGCGCAAAACAGAACGCCCCCGACCTGAGCGGGCGGGGGCGCGGGAATTCTCAGTCAGTGTGTGGGTTAGAGCGTTTTCAGGACAAGTGGAAACACTTTTCCGGTTCGAAAACGCGACACATCAAAGACTTGGAGCTCCTGTTCTGATTCAATCAGAACAGGATATGCTCTAGTCAGGCAGCGTGGCCCTCAAGCCATTTGACCAGCCCGGCCTTGGGCGTGCCGGCGCCGACCTTGATGTCGGCCGCTTCCCCGCCCTTGAACAGGATCATGGTCGGGATCGAGCGCACCCCGTACTGGGCGGCGATCGAGGGGTTCTCGTCGACGTTGAGCTTGACGATCTTCACCTTGCCTTCCATCTCGGTCGAGATTTCCTCGAGAATGGGCGCGATCGCGCGGCACGGACCGCACCATTCGGCCCAGAAGTCCACGAGGACGGGTTCCTTGGCCCCCAGAACCTGGGAGGAAAAATTGGCGTCTGTCACTTGCTCGGTCATTGCGCGATGGGTCCTTACTGGGGTGCCCCGACGGGCACGTGAATGTCATTCTGGCCTTTAGCTAGGCAGAGTCGGGACCAAGTTCAAGCCTGCTCCCCCTCACGCCAGCGCGATGTCGGCGGCCAGAGCGGTGAGCTCTCGGGTATCCATTTCGCTCATCGCTCCCGTCGCCGTCCACACGATCGCCACCCGCACTGCCCGATCGGGAAAGAGCCGCTGCGCCGCCTTGAAATAGAGCGCCATCTGCGCGCGGTAGCCCTGCGGCATCGCCTCCTGGGTCGCGGGCGGGACCGCATCGGACTTGAAATCGACCACCAGAACGCCGTGCTGGTCAACGACGATCCTGTCGAAGCGCCCAGATAGCACGATCGCCCGCTCGCCCCTCATGCCCTTGAGCGAAAAGGCCACCTCCGCCCGGCTCGAAGGGCCGAAGACCGGGGCCAGTGACGGCGCCGCGAGCACCGCCAGCGCTTCGCGGGCCAGCGGCGCGGCGAGTTCGGTGTGCTCGGGCAGGAACTGGAGCGCCGCGTCATGGGCCAGCCCCTCGCGCAGCGCCTCGGGGGTCTTGGCCAGATGCTCGAGCAGCGCATGGAGGGCGATCCCGCGCACCCGTGCGGTCTCGGCGTCAACGAGGCTCTCCCCGGCCCGGGCCAGCCCCCCATCGCCGGTGTCCGTGTCATAGCGCGAGGGCGCCAGCAGCTCGGGTGCCGGCGCAATCGCCATGGGGGCGGGCTCGGCATGCGCGTGCTCTACCGGCTCAACGTCCATCGCCGTCCCATCGGCCGCGATCGGGCTATGGGGCAGGGACCCGTGGACCAGCACCGTCTCCTCGCCCCGCGTTTCCGGCCTCGCCGTGGGGGCCAGCGCCGCGCTGATCGCGCTGTGCCAGCTCTTGTCCGCCCCGCGCGTGGTGTGCCCGGCCACGATCAGCAGATCCTCGGCACGGGTCATTCCCACATAAAGGTTGCGCCAGTATTCGGCCTGCTGGCGCTCGGCTTCGCGTTCGCGCAGGGGCGCCGATGCGGTCGAATGCCGGTCCTTGTCTCCCCCGCAATAAAGCATGAACGGCGCCCCCCGCCCGGGCGCCTCGAAAAACACCTGGCGCTTGACCGATGGGGGGACTCCCGCGGCATCGGCGAGGATCACGATGGGCGATTCCAGCCCCTTGGCTCCATGCACGGTCATCACCCGCACCCCGGCCGAGCGCTCGGCCAGGTCGCGCTTGACGGTCACCGACAGGGTGCGCATGCGCGCCACGAACCCGGTCAGCGAGGGCTGGTCGGACGTCTCGTGCGCCAGAGCCAGCTCGAGAAATTCGGCCACGATCTCGTCGACCTCGGCCCCCAGCCGCTGGCGCAGGGCTTTGAGCCCCCCTTGTGCGTAGAGCAAATGGGCAAAGAACCCGTAAGGCCGGTCGATATCCAGCGTCCGGCGCAGCGCGTCCAGCCGTTCATGAGCGCGCCGCGCCGCAGCGCTCTCGGCCTCGGCCAGCGCCGAGAACACCGAGCGCCCGTCGGCCCGCCCGGCAGCCACGGCATACAATTCGTCTTCGGAGAGGTCGAAAAACGGCGAGCGCAGCACCGCGGCGACCATCAGGTCATCGGTGGGGTTGGCCAGCGCATCGGCCAGCCCCAGAAGATCGTCGACAACGATATGGGCGGAAACCGGCAGCTTGTCGGCTCCAGGGCTCGCGATCCCCGCCCGGCGCAGCGCCGCCACGATCTCCACGAACGCCTTGTTGCGCGTCTGGACCAGAATCAGGATGTCTTCGGCCCGAATCGCCCGGCCCCGCCCGGCCAGCGGTGTCCCGCTCTCCAGCCAGCGCGCGATCTGCCCCACGATCTTCCGGGCCAGCCGCCTTGGTGCGCTTTCGAGCGCTTCGGGCGGCAGGACAGGCCAGTCCTCCCCCGGTGCCGGCGCTGCGGGATCCTGCGTGAGCGGCCAGATCTCGACCGCCCCGCCCTCCTCGGTGCGCGCGCTGACATGGGTGATCGGCTCGCCCCCGGCCAGAAGCCCCGCGGCGATGTCGGGGCGGGCGGCCACCGCATCGACCGCACCGAGCAGTCCCCCGAGCGTGCGGAAGCTGGCTTTGAGCGCCCGCTGCTCGAACCGGGCCCCCGCATTGCGCGCCGCCGCGGCGTAGTGGCGGCCCTTGTCGATGAACAATTCGGGCTCCGCGCCCTGGAAGGAATAGATCGACTGCTTGGGGTCGCCCACCGCAAACAGCGTCCGGGGCCGTCGGGCCACCCCGTCCCCGGCATAGAAATCCTCGGCCAGCGTATCGATCACCTGCCACTGGGCGCGGTTGGTGTCCTGGCTTTCATCGACAAGGATGTGGTCGATCCCCGCATCAAGCTTGTAGCGCACCCAGTCGCGCACATCCCGGTTGCCAAAGAGCCCGTTGGTCCGCGCGATCAGGTCGTCGAAATCGAGCAGTGAGCGGGCGCGCTTTGCCGTCTCGAAACGCTGGAGGATCGCCCCCAGCACCACGAGCAGCGCACCGCTGCGCTCGGCGATCCCCGCCGCTTTGAGCCTGTCGACAAGCCCGGCCAGCCGGTCGGCCTCGCGCGCCAGCCGGTCGGCAAGCGCGGGGTCCGCGGCCCCGAACGCCTTTTTGGGGAAGGCCTTGGGCACCTGCCCCTTGTCGGTCAGATAGGCGGCCAGCACCGCGTCGGGATCGGGCGCTTCGGGGTCGATCCGCGCGATCTTGTCCTCGAACCGGGTCTTGTCCGGATCGGGCGGGCAGATCGAAAGGATCGCCGGATAGTCGCTGACCGGCACCAGCATGTCCCCGACGATTCCCGCCCGGATCGTCTCTTCGGTCTCGCCCGCGCCCAGCCCCAGGAACCCCCGCAGGCTCGCCATCGCGCGCCCGGGGTCGGCCAGCGCCGCGTCCAGCGCCCGGCCGCCGGCCAGCCCCTGGGCGATCGCGGTCTCGATCTGGGCGTCCGAGAAATGGGTGAAGAGATAGCTCACCGCCGTGCGCGAGGCCGCATCGCCCCTAAGCCCCTCGGCCAGAACCGTTTCGCGGGCCTCGCGCATCAGCCGCTCGCGCTCGTCCTCCTCGATCACCGAGAAATCGACAGGCACCCCCGCCTCATAGGGAAAGCGCTGCAGCACCGCCTCGCAAAAGGCGTGGATGGTCTGGATCTTGAGCCCGCCGGGCGTCTCCAGCGCATGGGCGAAAAGCGTGCGGGCGCGCACGATGTCCTCGGGCTGCGCGGGCCGGCCCGTCGTTTCCGCAAGGATACTGGCAAGGTCCCCGTCCTCGGCCAGCGCCCAGCGCGCCAGCTCCGCGCCCACCCGCTGGCGCATCTCGGCCGCCGCCGCCTTGGTGTAGGTCAGGCACAGGATCGATTCGGGCCGCACGCCCGAGAGCAGCAGCCGCAGCACCCGCCGCGTCAGAACGAAGGTCTTGCCCGACCCCGCATTGGCCGACACCCACGCCGAATTTTCGGGCGCGCTCACGGCGGCCTGGGTGGCGCGCAGATCGTCGGGCACCTTCACCTCGCGCCTGTCCGTGCGGCCCGCGCTCATGAAGGGTCGTCCTCGGGGTCGGCCACCGCCCATTCGGCGGTGCGTGCAAGATGTTCGTAATCGCCCTTGAAGCGCTGGCCCGGCCGGGGAAAGACCTGCGCGGCCATGGGGTGCTCGTCGCTCAAAAGCAGGGCGGCCGCATGGGCCGAAAAGCGCCGGAAGGTCTCGTCCACAGCCTCGCCCAGCGCCATCCCGTCCGCCGCACGATAGGGGGTGGGGGTGAAAGCCTGCGGCCCGTTTGCGATCTTGACATAGGTGAGCGCGGTGGCCGGCGCCGCCAGCTCCGGCCCGAAGCCGCCCGCCGCCGCCATGCGCGCCTCGAGCGGCATCTGGGGGGCGAAAAACCCCTTCATGTCGCCAGGGGCGGGCAGCCCGCCGGTCTTGAAGTCGATGATCTCGATCGTCCCGCCCGTGAGCGTATCGATCCGGTCGGCTCGCCCCGAAAGCGTGATCTCTCCCGCGCCGAGGGTAAAACTCGCCTCGCCCCTGCGCTCGGCATGGCGGGCCAGCACCGTTTCGGCGCGCCCGTGCTCGAAGGCCAGGAACCCGCGCGCCGCGTGCTCGAAACGGCGCAGCCAGATGTCCCGGCGCTCGGGGATCGCCTCGAGCCCGGCGAATTTCCCGGCGGCGATCTCCATGAGCTCTTGGTGGGCATCGGGCGCCAGCGGATCGCCGCCACCGATGATGAAGTCCCCGAAAATCGCGTGGATGATCGTCCCCCGCTCGGCCGCATCGGGATCGGCCCCCAGCGCCGGGATCGGCGAAAGCCGCAGCACATGCCGGGCATAAAGATCATAGGGTGAGCGCAGCAGCGTTTCCGCCTCGGTCACCGAAAGGCGCCGCGGGCGCATATGGGCCGGCGGCCTTGGCGCGGGGCGCGTGGCTGGTCTGGTCGGCCCATCGGCAGCGTCGAGCCCTGCCGCCGCCTCCACCCAGCGCCGCCCCCGCGCGCGCATCGGCGCGGTGACCTCGGACCCCAGAAACGCTTCCAGCCTCTGGAGCAGGCGGGAGGGCACGGCAGGCCCGGTTCCGGCCCGCTCGGCATAGGACAGGATCACCTCGCCCTGTCCCGCCGCCATTAGAAAGTCGTGCGCGGCCAGACCGTGCTGGCGCTCGGGCGGCTCGAGCCCTGCGGCCATGCGCATGCCCCGGCTCAGCCAGGGCCCGGGGTCCGCGGCCTCGGGCCAGGCGCCCTCGACGAGCCCGGCAAGGATCGTGAGATCCGCAGAAATCAGCCGCGCTTCGAGCCGGCCATAGATCGCCGCCCGGGCGCCACTGGGCCGGCGCGGACGCACGCTTTCATTGGCCAGAAGCCCTTCGAGCGCCTGGGGCAGGGTGAACGCGTCGAGAAGCGGCCCCCGGGCGCCCAGCCCGGTGCAGGTTTCGAACCAGCGGGACATCTCGGCCTGCCCCTCCATGGTCCCCACCCGCTCCGTGCCCGGCGCCGCCCGCACCGCCCCCAGCGTTGCTCCCAGCGCCTCGGCCAGCGCGGAAACGGTGAACCGCCCGCCTTCGAGAAGACGCGAGAGCGGCGCCAGCGCGTCCTCAAGCCGCGCGAGCAGCACGCTCACAACCTCGGCTTCGCCCGCGTCCAGCCGTCTGGCCGGACGCGACGTGGTGCGATCGAGATTGGCCTTGAGCCCGCCCCTCAGCCCCTCGAGCCCGGGCGCGGGCCGTTGGCCGCGCAACACGCCCAGATCCAGCGCCAGCGTGGCGCTGGCCACCGCGCTTCGGCCCAGCCCCAGCCGCACATGGCGGTTGCGCAACAGCGCCACGAGGTCCACCGCGCCATATCCGCCCGTGACCAGCGTCACGATCTGGCGCACCAGCCGTCCCGCTTCGGACCGCGCCAGCGGCGTGCCCGCAGCGTCGTCGGTCTCGATCCCGAAGCGGTCGAGTTCTGCGGCGATGCGCCGGGCCAGCGTCTGGTCGGGGGCGATTACCGCGGCGTCTCCGCCTGCGGCCAGCCGGGCCCGCACCGCCAAGGCGATCGCCCGGGCTTCGAGGTCGGGCGTGCGCGCGCCTAAAATGCTCATCTGCGCCACCGCCGCGCCCATGGCCTCGGGCCCGATCTCCGCCCGCACCGCGCGCCAGCGCGCCGTATCCTCGGCCAGCGCCAGCGCCCCGTTCAGCACCCGCGTGCGCGTGTCCTCGCCCCTGGCGAGCTCGATGACCGTGGCGGGGGGCGTGCCCAGCCGCCGCATCAGGCGCGCAAGGCCGTATTGCGGATGGCCATGGGGCGCGTTGCGCTCCTCGAGCAGCGCCTGGTGGGCCTGCCCGTCAAGCTGCGTATCGAGCCCGGGCACCACGATCGCCCCGCGCGCCAGCCGCGCCACCGCCGCCATCAGCCCGGCGGTGGCCGGCATCGAACCGGTCGAGCCGGCCACGATCACGGGCTTGTCGCCGTGAATCGCCGCCAGCGCCTCGGCCTGCCGGTCCAGCATCAGATTGGTGCGCTCGGCCGCCTCGATCGCCCCCTCGGCCTCGAGCACGGCAGGCCAGTTCTCGAGAACGAAGGTCACAAAGCTCAGGCTTTCCTGCTGCTGGGCGGCGAGCTGGGCGTCCTCGATCGCAGCCAGGGTAAACCCGTCCCGCCGCGCCACGAGAAAATCGTCGATCAGCGTGCCCAGCGAGCGCGCCAGCGCCAGCACTTCCCCCGCATGGGGCGCCCCGGTGTGTCCCCCGGCCCCCGGCGCGGAAAACGGCGTGCCCTGCTGGGCGGCCAGCCAGCGTTCGGTGAGCTGGGCAAGCAGCATCAGCCGGCGCATCCGTCCCAGCGGCGGGGGCAGGGCCACCGCGTCATAGGGGGGCACGAAGGGCTCGGCGAGAGGATCCTCGCCCCCCAGCGCCCGCAGGTCCGGCAAAAGCAGCGGGTCGGCGCCCATCGCCCCGATCAGCGCCTGGGCCACCGCTTCGCGGGAGCGCTGGGTGGGCAGGTAAAGGGTCACGTCCGCCAGCCAGAACGGCCCCTCGCGCGGCCAGTCCGGCAATAGCCGTCCGTCCAGAAGCGCGGTGGCCAGCGTCCGGGCAAACCGTGCATGGGGCGCGATGGTGTAGATCCGCTTCGGCCCGCTCATCGGTCATCCCCCAATGCGGTCTCGGCCTGCGCCAGCCCTCCCGCGTCGCCCACATGGTACCAGGGCGCCTCGATCAGCACGCCCTTGAGCCGGCCCGCCTCCCGCGCGGCAACAAAGTGCCGATAGAGCGAGAACGGCCCCTCCGGTCCGCTGGCCGCGAGGGCCCGGTCGACAAGTGCAACCCCTGCGTAATGGACCGGCTGCCCGGCTCCCGTGTCCACCAGCCCGCCATCGGGCAAAAGGTGAAAGTCCGGGTCCCCGGACAGCCCGCGTGCGCGCCTCGGGGCCGTGCACAACAGCACGATGTCCGCATCGCCTTGCCCGTAGCGCGCGGCCATCCGCGCCAGCGGGGTGTCGCTGCCGGCCAGCCAGAAGCTGTCGGTGTTGGCCACCAGCACCGGATCGCCGGGCACCAGCGCCAGTGCGTTGCGCAGCCCGCCCCCGGTCTCGAGCCGCTCGGCCTCCGGGCTCAGCGCAAAGGACAGATCGCCCTGGGCGCCCGCCAGGCCGGAAACATGGGCGGCCATCTGGTCTGCGTGGTGGTGGGCATTGACCACGAACCGCGTGCATCCCTCTCCGGCCAGCGCCGCGACCACCCGGTCGATCAGCGCGATGCCCGCGATTTCGATCAGCGGCTTGGGCCGCCCGGCGGTCAGCGCCCCCATCCGCGTGCCCAATCCCGCCGCCAGCAGCATCGCCCCTGCGGGTAGGCAATCGGGCCCGCTCATCGTGCCGCCGGGGCGCAGAACGGCGCCAGGGCCTCGGCGATGGCGCCCATCTCGCGCGCCCCGCGCGCCCGGATCGAAATCTGGCGCGCCTCGCCGGGTGAGAGGATCGCGATCGAAATGGTCAGCCCCTCGCGGGTCAGAACCTCCGGCGCGCGTTCGGGCCATTCCACGATCACGATCGCCTCCTCGTCCTCGAACAGTCCCAGCTCCCCGATCTCGTCGGGGTCCGCGAGCCTGTAGAGATCGGCATGGACGATCGCCCCGTGGGGCTGGACCAGCGAAAAGGTGGGGGAGGGCACTTCATGGTCGGGATCGCCCAGCCGCGCCCGGATCAGCGCGCGGGCCAGGGCCGATTTGCCGGCCCCCAGCCCGCCCACCAGCGCGATGGTCTCGCCGGCGGTGAGCAGCGGCGCCAGCGCCAGCGCGATCGCCCCGGTGTCCGCCTCGCGCGCAGCGATCACAACGAGGTCCGGTTCGCCGGTCCCCATGGCCTACTCGCCGGCGTTGTAGGCCGCCCGAGAATCGGCGGGCAGGATCACGGTCACGCGGGTGCCGCGCGGCTCCCGGCTCTCGATCCGCACGGTGCCCCCGTGCAGGTTGACGAAGGTCTTGACGATGGCCAGCCCGAGCCCGGCCCCACGCTGCCGGCCTTCCACCGTCTGGCCTTCGAAGCGCTGGAACACGGCTCCGCGCATGTCCTCGGGAATGCCCGCGCCCTCGTCCTCGACGGTGAAGACGACCCGCTCCCCGCGCGCCGAGACCGTAAGGCGCACCTTGGACCCCGGGTCCGAATAGCGCGCCGCGTTCGAGAGCAGATTGTAGAGCACCTGGACGATCCGCGTGCCGTCAGCCACGAAAACCGGCAGGTCGTCCTCGATCTCGACCACCACGTCGACCGCGTCCTCTGGCCCCGAAAGCGTCGCGGCGACCCCTGCGCGGGCCTTCTCGATCAGGGCAGGAATGTCGAGCTCGGCGGTGTTGAGCTGGGCGATGCCCGCATCCACGGTGGCCAGATCGAGAATGTTATCGATCAGCAGCCCCAGATTGGCGCTCGATGCGCGGATGTAGTCGGTATAGGCGCGCTGGCGCTCGTTGAGCGGGCCCACTTCCTCGGAAGACAGCAGGTCGGCGAACCCGATGATGTTGGTCAGGGGCGAACGCAGTTCGTAGGACACGTTCTGGACGAAGGTGTCCTTGAGCTTGTCGGCCGCGATCAGCGCCTCGTTGCGCTCCTTGAGCACGCGCTCATAGCTGGCGCTTTCGGTGATGTCGACGAACGTCATCATGGTCTGCCCGTCGGGCAGGCGCACGATCGCGTAGTCCAGAAGTCGCCCGTCCGCGCGCGAGATCCGTCCCGTGGTGTCGCCCCGGTTGGGGTTGAGATCGACGATCCGCTGCTTGAGCTCGCTCCAGATCCGCTGCCCGTCCTCGGGGAATTCCTTGCCGCAGGCCCGGGCGATGTCGTCGATATGGGGGGTGCTGCCCAGCTGGTTCATGGGCAGCTTCCAGAGCATGGTCAGCCGGGGATTGTGCAGCTTGAGCCGGCCATTGGTGCCGAACACCGCGACGCCTTCCGAAAGCGCATTGAGCGTTTCGCGCTGCACGTGAATGAGCGCGTTGTGCCGGGTTTCGAGCGCCAGGCGCTCGGTCATGTCCTCAAAGACGTAGATCACCCCGCCCGTTCCGGTCGCAGGCGCCGCGATCACATTGGCGCAGCGCCCGTCGGGCAGGTACCAGGCCGTCTCGCGCGGGCTGGTGAGCGCATAGCTCAACAGGTGCTTGGCACGCCAGTCGCGATAATCGGCTTCGCTCGGGAGCTGGCCCTGGGTGCGCAGGCGATCAAGGATCGAGCGCTCGTCCGGGCCGGTCTCGAGCCACGCGCCGTCCAGCCCCCAGAAATCGGCATAGGCGCGGTTGTAATGGGTCAGTCGCCGTCCTTTGTCGAACACCGCGATCGGGGTGGCCAGCGCGTCGATCACCGTGGTCAGATGCCCCAGATCGGGCTCGGTGGGCTCGGGCCGTTCGGCGGCGGGGCGCACGAGCGGCGGGTAGCAGTAGCCCGCGCTGCCGCCCGAAAGCGGGAACAGCACGATATCGAGCGTGCCCGCCTGGGGGTGGGTTTCGGTGAGCGCTATGGTGTCCCCGGCATCTTCGAGCGCCTTGGCCTGAGCCTCGCGCCGCGAGAGCGCGAAGATGTCGGGGGCCACCCCGCGCTCGCCCTGGAGCCCCAGGGTGCGGGTGAAGTGCAGATAGGCCGCGTTGGCGTAGACCAGCACCCCCTCGGCGTCGCGCAGCCATGCCGGGATGGTCAGGCTCGAGAGCACCGCCTGGGCTTCGGCCAGCGCCGGGATGCGCTTGAGCTGGTCGCCCGAAAGCGGCGGCACGACGGTTCCGGCAACGCTCAGGCGCAGAACGGCGGCACCTCCCACGAGGCGCCCCGCCGCGCGCACCACGCGTCCGTCGCGGGTGGGCAGCGAAATCTCGAACACCCGCCCCTCGATCCGCAGGTCGGTCAGCCGCTCGGCGAGGTCCCGCGCCGGGCCCTCCTCGAGCCAGCTCCTGAAATCGAGCACCGATTCAGGGCGCGAATGGCCGGGCAACAGCGAGGTGATGGGCCCGAGAACAGAGGGCTCGATCCCGGCATCCTTCCAGACCACCGTCACCTCTGGCATGCCCGACAACAGGGTCTCGAAATCGTCGAGCGCCGCGCGCATGGCGCCGAGCCGGCCTGCCGAACGCTGTTCGGCCAACTCCGCGCGGCGGCGCCATCTGAAGGCGAGCAGCGTCGCGGCCACGCCAAAGCCCCCCGCGCCCAACGCGACCGCGTAGGGAGCAAGGCTGGTCATGGCGGCACTCGTGATGGGGGCGGCAAGTGCGGGTGTGGCCACTGCGACCGGAGCGGTCGCGAGCATCAGCAATCCCGTCAGTTTCCGGACTGAAGCCGGCCGCATACCCCAAGCCCTTTTTTGAAACGCGATCAAGAAAATCTGCCCGTAACGGCCCTCCCGGAGGGAGATGGCCGAATCAGTTAACCATACCCGGCAGCGGAATCGCCTCCAAGTAAGAAAACCCGCTCTGGGGAGAAATCATGGCCCGCGCGAGAGCTCCGGCGCCGCTTACCCCCTGCGCCTGCGGGCAAGGCTCTGTGCTCTCGCGCCGCGCATGGCGAGGAGAACGCCGATGAAGGCAAGGGCGATGGCTCCGGCGATCCCGGCACTGGTCCCGCCATCGGCAAACAGCACCGCGTGCATGCGCCGGCCCGGCAAAAGCGTGAACCCGCCGGTCAGCAACAGCGCAAAGACGTAAAGCGAGATCATGGTCGAGCGGTGCTCGGCCACCCGCCCGCGCCGGATCGCCCTCACCCCGCGCGCGATAAAGACCAGCGTCAGGAGCGAAAGCCCGTGGATCCAGCTATAGGGCCCGAACATCCTGACCTCGGTGATCGCAAAGGACGACAGCGCGGTCACCGCCATCAGCCCCACCCAGAACCGGCCCAGTGCCCTGTGGGAGCCGGTGCCCTTTTCCATCACCATCAGGACGGTGCCCAAAACGATGGCCAGCACCGCGGCGGTAGCATGAATCTGGATGGCAAGGCTTGAATGGGTGAGCGGGGCGATGTCCATGGCGGTGCGGTCTGTCCTCGATCCGGGGATGCGCACCGAGGCTGGACGCGGCGAGCGACTGACGGCAAGCTGACTTGCGTCAATTGAGGGGACCATTTCGTGAGCGGTACGCCATTGCAACTGGCGCTTCGTGAAGTGCACGCGGTCTTTGTCAGCCCGCCGATCCTAGCGGCCATGGCGCTGGTGGGGATCGCCCTGGGGCTGGTCGGCCCGTTCGGCACCTATGACCAGCTCGCTCTGGTGCCGCGCCTCGCCTATTGGCTGGTCATCGCCTTTGCGAGCTACGGCGCGGGGACCTTCGGCGCCGCGCTGGTCGAGGCGCTGCTGGAGGGGCGGGATCTGCAGCGCTGGGTGCGGGTCGGGCTCAAGGCGCTCGGCGCTGCCCTGCCCGTTACCCTCGCCGTCCTGGCAGCCAGCGCGTCCTTTTTCCCCGATCACCGGTTCCTGGGCCCCGATGCCTGGATCCTGTTCGTCTATTGTTACGCCATTTCACTGCTGCTGATCACGCTGGTCGAGACGATCATCGTTCCAAGGCTGGGCGGCGGCGCTCCCGCCGCGACGCCCGCGCCAGAGGCCGCGCCTATCCTCGAGCGCCTGCCGCCCGATATCCGCGGACCGCTGACGCACATGTCGATGGCCGACCATTATGTGGACATCCATACCCGCCGGGGCAGGGCGATGGTCCTGAT
The DNA here is from genome assembly GCF_003992665.1 of Pelagibacterium montanilacus. GTDB lineage: Bacteria > Pseudomonadota > Alphaproteobacteria > Rhizobiales > Devosiaceae > Pelagibacterium > Pelagibacterium montanilacus. The sequence goes on along the minus strand of NZ_RZMX01000051.1, from coordinate 135,222 downwards.
GCGCCTTGCCGACGCCATCGCCGAAACAAGAGGCGTCGAAGGCTATCAGATCCACCGCAGCCATTGGGTGGCCGCAGCCGCGGTCCGGGGAATCGAAAAGGAAAACGGGCGTCCCGTGCTGGTGCTGGACACCGGGGTGCGCCTGCCGGTCTCACGCAGCCATCTGGCGCGGCTGCGCGAACGTTTCGGTCCGGCAAGGCGATGAGCCGGGGCGCGGTGGGCGCGCCCCGGACGAGGGCATTAAACCTCAGTGGTTGTCGCGCGGCAGCCCGCGGGTCTGGGCGATCCGCTGATAGGCGACCGCCGGGCGCAGCACCGCGCCGTCCCCGAGCTGGTCGACATTGGCCCGCTGGATTTCCTGCCAGGGGGTCTGGTGCGCGGGGAAGGGGTAGCCGCCCGCCTCGGCGAGCGCCGCATGGCGCCGGGCGAGCTCGTCCGCATCGATCAGGATATCGGCCTCGCCTTTTCTCAAATCGATCCGCACCCGGTCCCCGGTCTGGAGAATGGCCAGCCCGCCGCCGGCCGCCGCTTCGGGCGAGGCGTTGAGGATCGAGGGCGAGCCCGAGGTCCCCGACTGCCGACCGTCCCCGATGCAGGCGAGCGAATGGATGCCCTTCTTGATCAGGTAGGCGGGCGGGCGCATGTTGACCACTTCGGCCGCGCCCGGATAGCCGATGGGGCCGGCCCCGCGCATGAACAAAAGGCAGTGCTCGTCGATCTCCAGCGCGGGATCGTCGATCCGATCGTGATAGTCCTCGGGCCCGTCGAAAACGATGGCCCGGCCCTCGAAGGCTTCCGGATCGTTCGGGTTCGACAGATAGCGCTTGCGGAATTCTTCGGAAATCACCGAGGTCTTCATGATCGCGCTGTCAAACAGATTGCCCTTGAGCACGAGGAACCCGGCCCGGGTGCGCAGCGGGGTATCGAACGGGCGGATCACGTCGGTATTGGCGATTTTGACGTCGCGGCAATTGTCCCCGATCGTCTTGCCGTTGACCGTCATGGCGGTCTCGCGGATCAGCCCCTGGCCGATCAATTCGCTTACCACCGCCGGCACGCCGCCGGCCCGGTAGTAATCTTCGCCCAGATATTCGCCCGCCGGCTGGAGATTGACCAGAAGCGGCACGTCATGGCCCACGCTCTGCCAGTCGGTCAGCGGCAGCTCCACGCCCATGTGCCGGGCAATCGCCCCGATATGGATCGGCGCGTTGGTCGAGCCCCCGATCGCGGAATTGACCACGATGGCGTTGTGGAACGCGTCCCGCGTCATGACGTCTGAGGGCTTGAGGTCCTCTTCCACCATGGCGACGATGCGCTTGCCGGTCCGCCAGGCCATTTCCGAGCGGTCGCGATAGGGCGCGGGTATCGCCGCCGATCCGGGAAGCTGCATGCCCAGCGCTTCGGCCAGCGAGTTCATGGTCGTGGCGGTGCCCATGGTGTTGCAATAGCCGGGCGAGGGTGCCGAGGAGGCCACCAGTTCGATGAATTCCTCATAGCCGATCTCGCCGGCCGCCATCATCTCGCGGGCTTTCCAGACAATCGTGCCCGACCCGGTGCGCTCGCCCCGGTGCCAGCCATTGAGCATGGGGCCCACCGACAGCGCGATCGCGGGGATGTTGACGGTTGCCGCGCCCATCAGCATGGCGGGGGTTGTCTTGTCGCAGCCGATGGTCAGCACCACCCCGTCGAGCGGGTAGCCGTAGAGCACTTCCACAAGGCCCAGATAGGCAAGGTTGCGGTCGAGCCCCGCAGTGGGCCGCTTGCCGGTCTCCTGGATCGGGTGGACGGGAAATTCCAGCGGAATGCCCCCCGATTCCCGGATCCCGTCGCGCAGGCGCGATGCGAGCACCTGGTGGTGCCGGTTGCACGGGGAAAGGTCCGACCCCGTCTGGGCGATCCCGATGATGGGCTTGCCAGATTGCAGTTCTTCGCGCGAGAGCCCGTAATTCATGTAGCGCTCGAGATAGAGTGCGGTCATGTCGGGATTTTCGGGCGTGTCGAACCATGCGCGCGAGCGCAGCCGGCGGGCGGGGGTCTTGGGGGTGTCGGAGGTGCTCACTGTGCTCCTGGCGCTTTGCTGGTAGGTTGGCGTGTGTATGCGACTGATCTTGCCGCCTTCCCGCTTGTACCGTTTCTGGCCGCACCGGGAAAGGCGGCACGCTCGAGCATCGGACCCGGGCCCGGCCAGGCACAAAAATCTGGCCGACCCGCTCGCGAATGACTTTCATCGCGCGCGCGGTGACGTTAGGGTCCGCTCGCTTCCAAGCTCGGTAAAATGTTAGCGCGCCGCTCCCCCCGGGAAAAGGCACAAACCCGCAAAAAGGACTCCCACGGTCATGACAGCCCCGCTTTCCCCACAAGAATCCGCTTCCGGACTTTTCGTCGGTCGGGTCTGGAACCCGGACGCACAGGGCCCCAGCCTCGTCGTTCTGCGTGACGGCGCGCTCCACGACATCACCAGCGCCCAGGCCCCGACCCTGAGCGCGCTTTTTGAGCTCGAAGACCCGGCAGCCCATGTGCGCGCCGCCCAGGGCCCGGTTCTCGCCCGGCTCGAGGAAATAGAAGGCGGCGATGGCGATCTTTCGCGCGTGCACCTTCTGGCCCCTTGCGATCTTCAGGCGGTCAAGGCCTGCGGGGTGACCTTCGCCCAGTCCATGCTCGAGCGCGTCATCGAGGAAAAGGCCGCGGGCGATCCCACCAAGGCCGAAGCCATCCGCGCCCGGGTCACCAGCGTGATCGGGGACAATCTGGCCGACATCCGCGCCGGGTCCGAGGATGCCGCCAGGGTCAAGCAGACGCTGATCGAGGAGGGCATGTGGAGCCAGTATCTCGAGGTCGGGATCGGCCCCGATGCCGAGGTCTTCACCAAATCCCCTGTGCTCTCGTCGGTCGGCTGGGGCGCCCGGATCGGGCTGCACCCGATTTCCAAATGGAACAACCCCGAGCCCGAGATCGTGCTCGCGGTCACCTCCACGGGCCGCATCGTGGGCGCCACGCTCGGCAATGACGTCAATCTGCGCGACATAGAGGGCCGTTCGGCCCTGCTTTTGGGCAAGGCCAAGGACAACAACGCCTCGTGCTCCATCGGCCCCTTCGTGCGCCTGTTCGACCAGGGCTACGGCCTGGACGATGTCCGGCGCGCCGAGTTGCACCTCTCGGTCAAGGGCCCCGAGGGCTACACCATGGAAGGGTACTCGGCCATGAGCAAGATCAGCCGCGACCCCGAGGACCTCGTGGCTCAGACCGTGGGTGCCCACCACCAGTATCCCGACGGCTTCATGCTGTTTTTGGGCACTCTGTTTGCCCCGACCGACGACCGGGACGCGCCGGGCCAGGGCTTCACCCACAAGGTGGGCGACGTGGTCGAGATCGCCAGCGAAGGGCTGGGCACGCTCACCAACACGGTGGATCTGTCGACCAACTGCCCGCCCTGGACCCACGGCATCGGCTGGCTGATGACCAACCTCGCCGGCCGCGGCCTGCTCGGCCGCTGACAAATCAAAGTCTTGGAGCTCCGGTGAGGCGCCGCCCGCGCGGGCGCCTTATCGGTCGATCCGGGTCGAGAGAATGATCGAGCTCATGGTGCGCTCGACCCCCTCGAGCGCACCGATCGTATCGATCACGGTGTCGAGTTCGGCCACCGACGGGGCCTCGACCACCACGATCATGTCGAAACTCCCGCTCACCGAATGCAGGGTGCGTACCTCGAGGAGCTTTTCCAGCGCCTTGACCACCGCGCCGGAATGCTTCGGGGACACGGTCACCATCAGGTGCGCGCGCAGCTGCGCCGAGAGATAGTCGCCTGAAAGCTTGACCGCATAGCCCGTGATCGTGCCGTTGCGCTCGAGCTTCTCGAGCCGGCTCTGGGCGGTGGACCGGGACACCCCCATGCGCCGCGCCAGATCGGTCACGGGCATCCGCGCGTTTTCGCGCAACAGCGCCAGAAGTGTTCGGTCCGCGTTAATTTTCGTCATTGTGAGGTTAATTATCGTTTATCTGCATGAAAGACCCCGCGTTACCGATTGAATCACGACTGCAATCCGCCTTGGTATCCTGTCATCCTACGCCACTGGTTCGAAAACCGCCATCGGCAAGGAGCGACGCATGAAGAAGGTGACCATCATCGGCGCAGGCCGCATCGGGGCGACCATCGCCGACATGCTGACCCTGAGCTCGGACTACGCCGTCACCGTGCTCGATCGCGACGCGGGCCAGCTCGCCGCCCTTGATGTCGAACCCCATGTGGCCCGGCGCCAGGTCGATGCCGGGGACACCCAGGCTCTCGCCGACGCTCTTGCAGGCCAGTTCGCGGTCATCTCGGCTGCGCCCTATTCTCTGACCCAGGCCATCGCCCGGGCCGCGCGCGAGGCCGGGGTGCACTATCTCGATCTCACCGAGGACGTGCGCAGCACCCGCGCGGTCAAGGAGATCGCTCAGGGCGCCTCGACGGCCTTTGTCCCCCAATGCGGGCTGGCGCCCGGCTTTGTCTCGATCGCCGCGCTGTCTCTGGCGCGCGGGTTCGACACGCTCGAGGACGTGCGCATGCATGTCGGCGCCCTGCCGGTCGCGCCGGACAACGCGCTCAACTACGCGCTCAACTGGTCGCCCGAAGGGGTCATCAACGAATATTGCGAGCCCTGCGAAGCCATCGTCGAGGGCCGGCACCGGGACGATGTCGCCCCGCTCGAAGGGCTCGATGAGATGGAAATCGACGGGGTGCGCTACGAGGCGTTCAACACCTCGGGCGGGCTGGGGTCCACCTGCCAGGCCCTGGCTGGGCGGGTGCGCAATCTCTCGTACCGCACCCTGCGCTATCCCGGCCATGCCGCGGTCATGAAACTCCTGCTCAACGATCTCGGGCTCGCCACCCGCCGCGATCTGGCGCTCGAAATCCTGCGTCACGCCGTGCCCTCGGGCACGCTGGACAAGGTCGTCATCCATGTGGAGGTGACCGGCCACAAGAACGGGCGCGCTGCCAGCGAGGCGTTCACCCGCATCGTCCATGGCGCCCGGCTGGGCAGCCGGGCGCGCAGCGCCATCCAGCTCACCACCGCCTCGGGCGTCTGCACGGTCCTCGATACGCTGGCCTCGGGCGGGCTTGCGGGCAGGGGCTTTCTCGCCCAGGACGACATCGCGCTCCAGACCCTGCTCGCCAACCGCTTCGGCTGGCCCTACGCGGTCACCGATTCGGTCGCCCAGGTCGCTTGACCGGCATCGGCCCGCGTCAGCCGGGCTGGCCCACTTCGATTGGGGGATTGGTCCGGTAGCTGGTCTCCTCGTGAAAGCCGACGAACCCGTGGCCGTCGGCCAGCGCGCCGATCCCGGGCCAGAAATCGGCATCGAGTGTGATCCAGTTGAGACGTTTGCCGACCCGCCCCGGCGGGTCGGTGTCGGCGCGCCGCTCCACTTGGCCTCCCGCCGGCCAGATCTCGCGTTCCTCATAGGGCCGGTCGAGCCAGCCGATGAAAACCTCCCGATCGCCCAACCTTGCCGTGATCGCGATCCAGCCCGACCCGTCCACCTGTGCCGATAGCGCAAGGGACGTGCCGGTCATCGTGATCCGCGCGGCGAGGCTGTCGGCGTCCGGGCGTGTCAGGTCCGTGATCTCGGCGACGCGATCGCCGGCGCTCGTGCACACCCAGCGCCGGTCGGCTTCAAGCATGAGCGCCAGCATATCGAGCTCGGCTCTCGCCGCGCGAAGCGGATCGCGCGCGTCCTCTCCGGCAAGGGAATCGAAATAGCTCGGGCGCGTGGCGGGCGGCGGATGGTTCGCGGTCATCGAAGGCTCCATCGGGGGGCTGGCCGATGATCACACGCGGGGCGCCGCGCCGTCTACTCGCAGATCTGCGCGCGGCAGCTCTGGCCGTGGCATCCCAGGTCGAAGTGGAAATGGTCCGCGTGCAGCGCGTTGGCCTCGGGGCCCAGAACGGTGGTGAACCGTCCGCACGCCGCGTCATGGGCAAAGCCCAGCACCCGCGCCGGATCGGCGTCCGAGCCGCGCTCCCAGTCGTCGAGCACCGAAATGGCGCTGCCATCGTCCATCTCAAGCGCGGTGATGTCCACCGCATTGCCCAGACCGTGCTCGGAAACGAACCCGGTGCTCGCCCGGTTGCGCAGCCGGCACTGATACCCCGGCCCGGTCCGCAGGGCGCTGATACGGGCTCCGGTGCGCGCATGGGCGAACGCGTCCACCTCACCGGCCCATTGCGCCAGCGTTTCCCCTACTGCGCAGGAGATGACCGGGGACCCGGTCAATTCCACCCTGCGGCCCGCAATCATCACCGCCCCGATCCGGATCGGGGTGGAGATGCCGCATGTGCCCTCGGCGATGGGCTCGAGCACCTCGCCCTCGATCTGCCCCGAAATCAGCGCCGGACAGGCAACCTGGTAGACCCGCTCGCGCTCGCCTTCGATCCGGTCGCCATCCTCGGGGGCGCTCTCGGCCTCCGCCTCCTCGCTCCCGGCGTCCTGGTTCCCGGGCTCCTGGCTCTCGGAATCTTCGGCGGCCGGCGCGGCAAGGTCGGCGGGGCGCGGCTCGGGCAGGGGCGGCATGGCCTCCTCGTCCTGGCCGATCGCCTGACCTCCCGCCATGGCGAGGACAACGAGAAGCCCGAAAAGGGCCAGGCGCTTGAGTGGGCGCTTGGGTTGGCTCTGGGCCTGGCTCATGGGTCGCTCCCGGGAAATATGCCATCCGAAGATACCGGGCAACGCGCCAACCGGACAACCCGTTGCCAACGCGCCCGGGAATCGGCGCTGTTGCCGGCCCATGGTCCGCGATAAGCTTCAGGTTTGAGTTCGAGAGATCGAGTCGCACATCATGGACGAAAAGCTGGCCTATCGCCTCGCCCCGGGCGAGGCACCCGGAACGCGCCTTCTGGCCGTCGCGCGCAATCTGTGCGCCCGGTTGATCGAAGCTCTCGGCGAAACCGGGGCCAGCCCCGAGGAGCGGGCCTATGAGGCCCGCAAGAAGCTCAAGCGCCTGCGGGCCCTGCTCGCCCTTGTCCGCGAGATCGATCCCGAGCTCTTTGACCAGGAAAACCGCCGCTGCCGGGATGCCGGACGCACCCTCGCGCCCTATCGCGACGCCCAGACCCTTACCCGAACTCTCGACGATGTCTCCTCGAGCTTTGCCGAGGGGCTCGCGCCAGACGCGCTTGCGGGCCTGCGCAAGCTTCTGGTCGCGGGCCGGGACAAGGGGCGCGAGGAAACCCTGGCCGGTCTCGGCGCCGCGCTCGACGGGGTGCTCGCCAACGCCCATATCACCGCCGGAGCCCTTGCCGACGCCGATTGGTCCGATCTCGATGCCGCAGAACTCGCGACATCCATGTCCAGGGGCTACAAGCGGGCCCGCAAGGCGCGCGCCCGGCTCGACAGGCACGGGGACACCGAGACCGCCCACGAACTGCGCAAGGCCATCAAGCGCCATTGGCTGGCCGTCCGGCTCCTGCGCCCGTTCTGGCCCGATGACGGCAAGCGCCATGAGCGCGCCGTGCGCGAGGCGGTCGATGCCCTGGGCGCCATGCAGGACCACGACGTTCTCGCCCGCGCGCTCGCGGGTCAGGACCCCGCCTCCGCCCCCAACCGGGGCCTTGCGCTGGCGCTCGTGGAATACCGGCTGCGGTCGGCGCGCGGGCTGGGCCACATGGCCGCCCGGCTCTGCCTTGAGGCCAAGCCGGGCCAGATCAGGCGGGCTGCCGAGGCGAGCTTGGAGAAAAATGCGGCCCGAGGAGAGCAGGAGGCCGGCTGAGCGGCGAAATCATCTTCCCCGCGCCCCGGTTTTGCTGCTAAACGGGCGCTCATGAAAGCACCCATACGCACGCCGCTCTCCCACATCCGCAATTTCTCGATCGTCGCTCATATCGACCACGGGAAATCGACCCTTGCCGACCGGCTCATCCAGATGACCGGCGCCCTGGGCGAACGCGAGATGAAAGAGCAGATCCTAGATTCCATGGATATCGAGCGCGAGCGCGGCATCACGATCAAGGCCCAGACGGTCCGGCTCGAATACAATCATACCGATGGCGAGCATTATGTGCTCAATCTGATCGACACCCCCGGTCACGTCGACTTCGCCTACGAGGTCAACCGCTCGCTCGCCGCGTGCGAGGGCTCGCTTCTGGTGGTCGATGCGGCCCAGGGCGTCGAGGCCCAGACGCTGGCCAATGTCTACCACGCCATCGAGGTCAACCACGAGATCGTCCCGGTCCTCAACAAGATCGATCTGCCCGCCGCCGAACCCGAGCGCGTTCGCCAGCAGATCGAGGACGTGATCGGAATCGACGCGTCCCAGGCCGTGCAGATTTCCGCCAAGTCGGGGCTGGGAATCGAGGACGTGCTCAAGGCCATCGTCGAGCGCCTGCCCGCGCCCAAGGGCGAGGAGAATGCCCCGCTCAAGGCGCTCCTGGTCGACAGCTGGTACGATCTTTATCTCGGCGTTGTGGTCCTGATCCGCGTCATCGACGGGCGCATCAGGAAGGGTCAGAAGATCCGCATGATGCAGGCCGGCGCCGCCTATGAGCTCGACCGGGTCGGGGTCTTCACCCCCAAGCTTCTGGAAGTCGGCGAGCTGGGCCCGGGCGAGATCGGGTTCTTCACCGCCTCGATCAAGGAAGTGGCCGACACCAATGTCGGCGATACCATCACCGACGACAGAAAGCCGACCGCCAACCCGCTGCCCGGGTTCCGTCCGGCCCAGCCCGTGGTGTTCTGCGGGCTGTTCCCCGTCGATGCGTCCGATTTCGAGGATCTGCGCGCCGCCATGGGCAAGCTGCGCCTCAACGACGCCAGCTTCTCGTTCGAAATGGAAACCTCCGCCGCGCTGGGCTTTGGCTTCCGCTGCGGGTTCCTCGGCCTGTTGCACCTCGAGATCATCCAGGAGCGCCTCTCGCGCGAGTTCGACCTCGAGCTGATCACCACCGCCCCCTCGGTGGTCTATGACGTGGTCATGACCAGCGGAGAAACCATCCAGCTCCACAATCCCGCTGATCTGCCCGACCCGGTCAAGATCGAGGAGATCCGCGAGCCCTGGATCAAGGCGACCATCCTCACCCCCGACGAATATCTCGGGGCGATCCTGAAACTCTGCCAGGAGCGGCGCGGGGTCCAGACCAACCTCTCCTATGTCGGCCAGCGCGCCATGGTCGAATATGATTTGCCCTTGAACGAGGTGGTGTTCGATTTCTACGATCGGCTGAAATCGATCTCCAAGGGCTATGCGAGCTTTGACTACCAGATCGACGACTACCGCACCGGCGATCTCGTCAAGATGAGCATTCTGGTCAATGCCGAGCCCGTCGACGCGCTCTCGATGCTGGTCCACCGCTCCCAGGCCGAACACCGCGGCCGGGGCATGTGCGAAAAGCTCAAGGACCTCATTCCCCAGCACCTCTTTGTCATCCCCATCCAGGCGGCCATCGGCGGGCGCGTGATCGCGCGCGAGACCGTGCGTGCCATGCGCAAGGACGTCACCGCCAAATGCTATGGCGGCGACGCCACCAGAAAGCGCAAGCTTCTGGAAAAGCAGAAGGAGGGCAAAAAGAAGATGCGCCAGTTCGGCAAGGTCGAGATTCCCCAGGAAGCCTTCATCAAGGCCCTCAAGATGGAATGATCGTGACACAAGGCTCCCGCCCCGTCGTCACCATCACCTATTGCACCCAGTGCAACTGGCTCCTGCGCGCCGCCTGGATGGCCCAGGAACTGCTCTCCACCTTCGCCGCTGAACTGGGCGGCGTAACGCTCGTTCCGGGCACCGGCGGTGTCTTCACCATTACCTCTGGCGACACCGTGGTCTGGGACCGGTTGCGCGATGGCGGGTTCCCCGACATCAAGAGCCTCAAGCAGCGCGTGCGCGACGCCATCGCCCCGGACCGCGACCTCGGCCATCTCGACAGGTCCTGACATCGGGCGAAGTCCCGACATCGGCAAAAAAGGCCCCGCCGCGATTTCCGCGCGGGGCCTTTTCGGTCTCAGTGCCATCAGGGATGGCAAAGTTCGTCTGGTTCAGAAACGCCGCAATTCAATGACTTGGATCGCCTGTTCTGAGTCTGTCAGTACAGGATATGCTCTAGTCGTCATCGGGCCCGGCGTCGGGATCGGGCAGGTCGACCGGCTGCGTATCCTCGGTCTTGCGGCGGCGGCGCGGCTTGGCTGCGGTCCCCGTGCTCTTGGTCGCGGCGCTTTTTGCCGCCGCGCTCTTTGCCGCGGATTTGGCCGCCGTCTCCGGTGCACGCGGCGTGCGGCCCGACTTCGTGCCGGCTTCGGGCGGCGCGCCGTCCTCTCTACCGGGTGCGTCCGCCGGCTTGGCCTCGCCCTGCACGATCAGCCCGTCGGCTCCGCCGCCCTCGGGGCCGGGTTCGGGCTGCACGTGCATCGGGGGCGCGTTTCCGGACTTGTCGACGCCGAAATAGACCGTCTGGTGGGGGAAGGGGATTTCGATGTCGCGTTCATCGAAGATGCGTTTGACGATCCCGTTATAGGCGCGTTTGAGCCCCCATTGCGTGCCCGGCAGCGACTTGATGCGGGCGCGGACCACGATCTCGCTGGCACCGAACGAGTTGAGCCCCATCCATTCGAGCTCGCCGATGATGTTCTTGCCGTGCTCAGGGTCGGCTTTGAGCTTGTCGAAGGCGTCGTGCATGGCCTTTTTCACCTCGTCCACGTCCTCGCGATAGGCCACGCCCATGTCCAGCAGCGCATAGGAGAACCCGCGCATGAAGTTGGTGACCGTATCGACCGAGGAGAACGGGATGATGTGGTAGGACCCTTCGAGGTCGCGCAGCGAGGCCGATCGGATGGTGAGCCGCTCGACCACGCCCGAAATGCCCCCGATCGCCACCACGTCACCCACATCGATCGCGCCCTCGAGCTGGATGAAGATCCCCGTGATAATGTCCTGGACCAGCTTCTGGGCGCCAAAGCCCACCGCCAGCCCGATTACGCCGGCCGAGGCCAGCAGCGGGGCGATGTTGATCCCGATTTCCGAGAGCACGAACATCAGCGCAATCACGATCAGCGCTATGGTGAGCGCGTTGCGCATCAGGGTCAAAAGCGTGCGTTCGCGCGAGGAAACCGACAGCGCGAAATCGGGGTTGATCCGGTAGTCCACCCAGGAATTGAGCACCAGCCAGAGCGCGAAGGTGACCAGCAGGATGATCGAGACGGTGATCACCGCCCCGGTCACCCGGGCACCGAACTGGCTTTCGAGGAAGGTGACGAAGTTGAACGCGCCCAGGGTGTGCAGACAGAAGATGATAACCGCCCCCACCACGGCAAAGCGCAGCACCGTGAGAATGCGCGGCACGAAGGAATTGAGCCGGCGCTCGAGAAGCGGCACGCGCTGGGAAAGGTGCTCGGGCAGATGGATGCCGCCCCCGATCAGCTTGGAGAGGGCATTGGAGACCATCATGCCCACCAGCACGGCCACCGCGACCTGCAGATTGGCCAGCAGCACCACGTAAAAATCCTCGACCGGATTGGCCATGGCGGTGATGGCCAGCCCGGCGATATAGATCATCACGGGGATGTGCCAGAAGCGCAGCAGCAGCCGGGTGGCCTTGCTTGGCTTGCGTCCCGCCCTCCGCCGGATCACCATCTTGGAGATCGCCTTGCGCGCGCGCAGAACGGCGATGGCGGTCAGCGCCAGGATGAGCAGCAGGCCCGCCACCGACAGCGCCCGTCCCGCACCCGCCGAGATCGTGCGGCTAAAGAGCGGCATCAGCAGGAACTGGCCATAAACGAACAGTGAGACGAACAGCCGCGACCAGCGCATCGACGAGCGCGCCTGCTTGTCGGTCAGCGCCACAAGCCGCGTGTCCCCGCGCCGGGGCGAGAAGACGGCGCGCAAGAGCGCCAGCACCAGTTCGATCACGAGGAAGGCGTTGAGATAGAGCGAATGCTCGAAGCTGATGTCGCCCGGTGTTCCCAGGAGCAGCAGCGCCACCACGTAGCCCAGCGCCCAGGGCGCGACCGAGGCGACAAGGTCCACCAGAAGCGAGAGCACCACCGCGATGGTCTTGGCGATCAGCCCTTCGCCCGCCGAATCCATCCGGATGCGCATGCGCAGCCGATCGGTAAAGGCCCGCACCGCCAGGAACCCGCCATGGGTGATCAGGATCAGCGCCAGGAGATTGGCGATGATCCCGCCCACCGCCACGATGTCGGCAAAGGTCAGGGCCGAAAAGATCGCAGGCGCCGCGCTGATCTGCTCCACAAAGCTCGAGGCGCCCTGCGCCACGCTTTCGGCGGCCCATTGGGTAGCGTCTGCCACCTGCGCGCCGATCGAGCGCAGCTCGTCGGGCAGGAGCCCATCCTCCTCGGCCGGAGCCCCGGCGTCGCCCCCGCCTTCCACGGCCTGTTCGAGCTTGTCGATCAGTTCGGCGCGGGCCGCGTCGTCACGCAGGACCTCGAGCAGATTCGAGAGCGCAGACGGCGTCTCTTCGGCCGGCGGCTCGCCCTGGGTCTGGGCGAACGCGGCCCCGGACACGAGAAGCGGGAAGAGAACGAGAAGGGCAACAAGGAGCGGACGGAAGACGGAAGCCAAGTTTTTCTAGCCTTTTGTGCCTGGGTCTTGGTCGGGGACGATGGCGCAAACCTACACCGGCAGGCGCCAACTATGAACCCCCGGCGTCTGTCAATCCTTTTGCGGCCAGAGGGTTGCGGTCCTTGGCGCCCGAGATGACGTAGCAAAACACGTCACGGGCGCCCGGCTCGGCGGGCCCGGCGATTGCAGGCAGGCCCTCGGGCATGTGCCCGGCCGCGTAGTCCTTGAGCCGGCCAGCCCAGCGCGTGATGTCATCCTCGCCGTAGCCCGCCGGATGGTCCTCGGTCGTGCCCATCAGGCGCAGATAGACGAAATCGGCGGTGATGTCGGGGATCGTGGGGAATTTGGAATCCCCGGCCACGACCAGCGCCACGGTGTGCCTGCGCGCCAGTTCGACCGCTTCGGGAACGGCAAAGCTCTCGTGGCGCACTTCCACGGCGTGGCGAAGCTTCAGTCCCTCGACCGAATCGGGCAGCAGCGCGAGGAACGCTCCGAAATCCTCGGGATCGAAGCGCTTGGTCGCCGCAAGCTGCCAGTTGATGGGCCCCAGCGCAGCACCCAGTTCGGCAATGCCGCCCTCGACGAAGCGCCGGATGGACTCCCCGGCCTCGCCCAGCACCTTGCGGTTGGTGGCAAAGCGCGGGCCCTTGAGCGAGAAGACGAACCCCTCGGGCACTTCGGAGGCCCATTTGGCGAAGGTCTCGGGCTTCTGGCTGCCATAAAAGGTGCCGTTGACCTCGACCGAATTGAGCTGGCTTGCCATGTAGCCAAGCTCGTTTTTCTGGACCAGCCCCTCGGGGTAGAAAACGCCCCGCCAGGGCGCGAAGGTCCAGCCCCCGACCCCGATATGGATAGTGTGACCGCTCATCTTGGCTCGCTCCGCTCATGGGTCTGGCACGCACCATGGCCCCGCCCCGGCCCGCGTGTAAAGCCGCCGCACCACCGGGTCCGCACCGATACCCTTGCGCGCGCCCGGCGAACATGCTTGGCCTTTGCGGTGCGCCATCAGGGACATAGACATGACCACGACCATCCGCCCCGCCACCCCCGACGATCTGCCCGGCATTCTCGAGATCCACAACCATGCCATCCGCCATCTCGACGCCATCTGGACCGAGGCCGAGGAAACGCTCGAGGACCGCGCCAAATGGCTCGCCGACCGGCAAAAGGGCGGCTTTGCGGTTCTGGTGGCCGAACGGGACGGAAAGGTGCTCGGCCACGCGAGCTATGGCAGCTATCGCAGCCGGTCGGGCTACCGCAAGACGGTCGAGCATTCGATCTATCTGCGCGATGGCGCCGCGGGCCAGGGCACCGGCTCGGCGCTGATGGAGGCCCTGATCGCCGATGCGCGGGACAAGGGCTTTCACCTCATGGTGGCGGTCATCGAGGCGAAAAACACCGGCTCGATCCGGTTTCACGAGCGCTTCGGCTTCAAGACCGCCGGGCTCATGCCCCAGGCCGGCTGCAAGCACGGCAAATGGCTCGATCAGGTCAACATGTACCTGCTGCTCGACGACGCCCCGGCGCCCCCGCGCGGATACTGATCACAAAGGCCGCCGCCCTGCGATCTCACCCCCCATTGCGCTTGCGGTCCGCATCGCGCCGCGCCGCGCGGCCGGCCTTGCGGTCTGCCGCCGCGCGTTTGGCGGCGTCTCCCAGATGCGCTTCGCCCCGTTTCGCCGCCAGGTCCATCTGGCGCTGGCGTTCGGCGGCTGCCGCGCGCTTGGCCGTGTCCAGCGCGCCGGCGCAGTGGTGGCACTGCACCCCTTCGATGAAATCGGCGCGCTCCCGATCGGCGGGGGTCAGCGGTTGCCGGCAGGCCCGGCACAGCGTGGCGGTCCCCGGCGCCAGCCCGTGGCCGACCGAAACCCGCTCGTCGAACACGAAGCACTCCCCGTCCCAGCGGCTCTGGTCCCGGGGCATCTTCTCGAGATAGGCGAGAATGCCCCCCTTGAGGTGGTAGACTGCCTCGAACCCTTGCGCGAGCATATAGGAAGAGGCCTTCTCGCACCGGATGCCGCCGGTGCAGAACATGGCGACCTTCTTGTCCCGGGCCGGGTCGAGATGACTGGCGACGTAATCCTTGAACTGGGTGAAGGTATCGGTCCCCGGGTCGCGGGCGTTCTCAAAACTGCCCAGCGCCACCTCATAGGCGTTCCGCGTGTCGATCAGGACGACATCCTCGTCCGCGATCAGCCCGTTCCAGTCCTCGGGCTCCACATAGGTGCCCACCTGGCGCCCCGGATTGGCCTCGGGCGCGCGCAGGGTCACGATCTCCTGCTTGGCGCGCACCTTGAGCCGATGAAACGGCATCGTCTCTGCACTCGAATACTTGATCTCCGCGCCCCGGAACCGGCCGCCGAAGAGATTGCCGTCCGCCAGCCAGCCCACCAGCGCGCCTATGGCCTCGCGCGTGCCCGCCACCGTCCCGTTGATGCCCTCGGGCGCGATCAGCAGCGTGCCCATGATGCCCCGGGCCCGGCAAAACGCGTCGATGGGGGCGATCAGGTCGGCAAAATCGGGCTGGTCGACGAATTTGTAGAGCGCCACGATCTGGATCGGCTGGGTCTCGCTCACCGTCCCGCCTCTCCGCGCGCCCGAACCAGCTCCAGCGCCCGGGCCACCAGAAACGCGCAGACCACCACGAACAAGGTCGTGCGCGTCAGGACGCCCAGCGTCGTCATGGTCAGCCCCAGTGCCAGATGGCCCATGGGAATCGAAAGCGCGAGATAAACGCTGACCGGATCGGCCCGCACCGCCCGGTCAACAAGCGCGAAAACCGGAGCGCAGATCATCAGTCCATAGGCAACAAGCCCCAAAAGCCCGCCGGCGGCAACGAAATTGGCAAAATCGCTGTGCAGGTTCTCGAGCCCCTCGGGCACGTCCGCCACCGCCCGCGCCAGGGCCATCATGTCCGCCAGCCCATGTCCCCAGAGCGGGGAGTCCAGAAACAGCAGCCAGGCGGCCGTGTACATGCGGGTCCGGACGGAATTGGATTCCTGCATGCCCGAGGTCAATTCCCCGGTGATCGCGGCCAGCACCCGGTCGCCATAGCCCGTGGCGACGAGCGCGATGGCGCCCGCCAGCGGCAGCGCCAGGAGCGCGGCGAGCATCGCCCGATCGCGCCGGACGGCGAAAAGCGCCGGCAGCATCATCGCCGCGCCCGCAATGATCGGGCCGCGCGAGCCCGACAGCACCACAGCGCCAAAGGCGCAGATCGGACCGAGCACATAGACAAAACGCATCGCGCCACGCTTCGAAATCGCCCCGGCCAGCGCCCCGAACCCCAGAACCACCATCAGGCTCGCATACTGGATGGGGTTGTTGCCGAACCCGGCCCGGCTCTCGCCCGCGACCAGCACCTCATAGGCGCCCACCGAGAACCCGGCCACCACGCCCAGAAGGCACAGCGTGGCAAAAAGCGAAACGGGAGTTGCGCCAAGGATCGCGGCGCCCGAAGCGACCCCGATCAACGGCAGCACCATCACGAGCGGCAGCCAATTGTCCGCCGGCCCGCCATTGAGCAGGATCGAGACGACGAGAACGCCGGCCCCCGCGGCCATCGCGCGCAGCACAGGCGAGCCCAGAACCGCCCGGCCGGTCCCACCCAGCGCGAGGGCGAGACACACCAGCGTCAGATACATCGCCACATGCGAGGCGATGCCGGGAAACACCAGGCCGGAGACCAGCACGGTCGATGCAAGGGCCTCGATCATTCCCGTTCGCTTACCTTTTGCCAGAGCGCTTCCAGGAAAAGTGAACCCCTTTTCCGCTTCGGAAACGCGACACATCAAAGACTAAGAGCTCCTGTCCGGATTCAATCAGAACAGGATATGCTCTAGGCCCGCAGCCGTCCGCCCGTGGCCTTTTCCACCGCCGCGACGATCTTGGCCCCCACCGCCTCGATATCCTCGTCGGTCAGGGTCCGCTCGCGCGGCTGCAGCGTCACCTCGATGGCCATGGATTTGGCGTCCGCCCCCAGCGCGCCGCCTTCAAAGACGTCGAACACCGAAACATCGGCGATCAGGCTCTTGTCGGCGCCCTTGGCCGCGCGGATCACCCCCGCCGCCTCGACCGTGCGGTCGAGCACGAAGGCGAAGTCGCGCCGCACCGCCATCAGCGGCGAAAGCGCCAGCGCCGGCTTGGCGCGGGTCGCCTTGCGCCGCGGCTCGGGCAGGGCATCAAGGTCCAGAACGAACGCGGCCACCGGGCCTGCAAGGTCGAACGCTTCGACCAGTCGCGGATGCAGCTCGCCGAACCACCCCAGGATCACCTTGGGCCCGAGCTGGACGCGACCGCCCCGGCCCGGATGGCTCCAGTCGGCGGGCTCGGCCACCAATTGGGTCTTGTCGATGTCGATCCCCAGCGCATCGAGCACCGCGGCCAGGTCGGCCTTGGCCTCGTAGACACCAACCGGGGCCGTCTTGCCCTGCCAGTGCCGTCCACCCCCGCCATGGGCCGCCGTTCCGGTGCGGATGCCGGTGGCGTGGGTGCGCTGGCCGTCCGGCGCGTCCGAAAGGAACACCTGGCCCACCTCGAACAACGCCACGTCGGCCTTCCCGCGCTTGGCGTTGCGCGCGGCGCCCGAAAGCAGGCCCGCCAGAAGCGTGGGCCGCATGTCGGTCATGTCCGAGGCAATGGCGTTGTCCAGCCGGAGCGAAGGCTGGCCGCCGCCAAAGAGCGCGGCCTGTTCGCCCGAGAT
Source organism: Pelagibacterium montanilacus (assembly GCF_003992665.1). Lineage (GTDB taxonomy): Bacteria > Pseudomonadota > Alphaproteobacteria > Rhizobiales > Devosiaceae > Pelagibacterium > Pelagibacterium montanilacus. Next base: position 117,979 of record NZ_RZMX01000051.1, on the reverse strand, counting down.
GAACGACCAGGTGATCGCCTCGGCCATGCCGCGTGCCGCCAGCGCCCGCCGGGCGATCCGGCGCCGGTTCTGGATCGGGGTCAGCATGCGCGGGGCCACGCCCGACAGCCGCGGCAGGGGCGTTACCGGCACCCGGTCCACGCCCACGATGCGCATCACCTCTTCCACGAGGTCGGCCTTGATCGAAACGTCCGGCCGCCAGGAGGGGACCGCGACCTTGACCGTCTCGCCCGAGCCCGACACCCAGAACCCCAGCCGGGAGAGGACACCCTTGATTTCCACAGCGCTCAGCTTGAGCCCGGTCAGGCGCTCGACTTCACTGAGGGGGAAATCGATCACGGTCTCGGGCCCATGCACGTCGCCGGCGATCGCGGGCTCGAACACCTCGCCCCCGCACAGATCGAGCACCATCTGCGTCGCGATCTCGATGCCGGGCTTGACCGATTCGGGGTCCACGGTGCGCTCGAACCGGTAGCGTGCGTCCGAATTGATGCCGGTCTTGCGGCCCGCAGCGGCGATCGCATTGGGCTCGAACCAGGCGCATTCGATAAAGACGTTGGTGGTCTCTTCTGTGCTGCCGGTCGCTTCCCCGCCCATGATGCCCCCCAGGCCGAGGACCTTCTCGTCGTCGGCGATCACGCACATGGTCTCGTCGAGGTCATAGGTCTTGCCGTCGAGCGCGAGAAAGCTCTCGCCGGCCCGGGCCCTGCGCGCACCGACCGCGCCCTTGAGCGTGTCCGCGTCAAAGACGTGCAGCGGCCGCGCGCGGTCGAGCGAGACGAAATTGGTGATATCGACCAGCGCATTGATCGGGCGCAGGCCCACCGCGCGCAGCCTGGCCTGCAGCCAGTCCGGGGAGGGCCCGTTCTTGACCCCGCGCACCAGCCGGCCCGCAAACATGCGGCACATCTCGCCATCCACGAAGGTCTCGATGGGCGAGGGGCCTGCGGGAGAAGGCACAGGCCGGATCGCGGGATCCTTGAGGGTCCCCAGCCCGGCCGCCGCCAGGTCGCGCGCGATCCCGCGCACCCCGGCGCAATCGCCCCTGTTGGGGGTGATCGCCACGTCGATCACCACGGCGTCGAGCCCGGCATAATCGGGGTAGGGCGTGCCCACCGGCGCGTCCTCGGGCAATTCGATGATGCCCGAATGATCTTCCGAAATTTCCAGCTCGCGGCCCGAGCACAGCATGCCGTTGGACGCCTGCCCGCGGATATTGCCCTTGGTGAGCGTGAAGTCCGAGCCCGGGATATAGGTGCCCACGGGCGCGAACACGGCCTTCATCCCGGTGCGCGCATTGGGCGCCCCGCACACCACGTCGATCACCTCGCCGGTGCCCGCATCGACCTTGCAGACCCTGAGCTTGTCGGCATTGGGGTGCTTTTCGGCCGAAATCACGTGCGCCACCACGAAATCCCTGAGCCGCGCGCCGGTATCGAAGACCTCCTCGACCTCGAGCCCGATCATGGTCAGGGCAGTGACGATCTCGTCGGTCGAGGCACTGGTCTCGAGGTGATCCTTGAGCCATTCGATGGTGAATTTCATGGGCGTATCTGCTTTGCTCGTATCGGGTCGGTCGGCGTACTGGTCAGCGGTCGAGGAAGAGGAAAATCTCGTCGGGCACCGTGCACGTGCCCGCCATCAGGGCGTTGTCAAAGCCCAGAAAGACGAAGGGATAATCCGGCGCCCGGGTCATTTCGATGCGTAACTGGGCCGCGCCCTCGTTATCGAGGCCGATCCAGCGGAACGGGTAGTGCGTGCCATCCTCGCGTATGGCGTATGTCCCGCCGCCCACCGTCAGGGCCGCCGAATGGGCATTGGAGAGATACCACTCGCCCGAGAGCGTGTTGATATGGATTGTATAGGATGTCTCGTCTTCGCCCCCGAGCACGGTGAACCCTCCCGCCAGCCAGCTGGCATTGGAGAGCACCGCGCAATCGAGGATTTCGGGCAGGGGCGCGCGCTCGGCGATTGCCGGCGTCGCGGCGCCCGCAAGGGCCATTGCTGAAACGATCATGCGCAACACGCCGGTGTCTCCCTCGGGTCCCGGGTTTCTTGGAGCTAGCTTGACAGCCCCCCGAACAGGGTCGGCAGGTCCAGCGGGCGGAAGCCGTAATGCTCGATCCAGCGGACATCGGCGTCAAAGAACGCCCGCAGATCGGCCATGCCGTACTTCAGCATGGCGATCCGGTCGATCCCCATCCCCCAGGCAAAGCCCTGATAAACGTCCGGATCGAGCCCGGCATTGGCGATGACATTGGGATGCACCATGCCGCAACCGAGGATTTCCAGCCAGTCGCTGCCTTCCCCGATCCTGACCTCATTGCCCGAGCGGTCGCACTGCACGTCCACTTCCATGGAGGGTTCGGTGAAGGGAAAGAACGAGGGCCGGAAGCGCAGCGTCACGCTCTCGACCTCGAAGAACGCCTTCAAGAATTCCTCGAGCACCCAGCGCAGCTGCCCGATATGGGAGCTCTTGTCGATCACCAGCCCCTCGACCTGATGGAACATCGGGGTGTGGGTCTGGTCCGAATCATTGCGATAGGTCCGGCCCGGCATCACCACCCGGATCGGGGGCGCCACGGTTTCCATGGTCCGGATCTGGACCGGCGAGGTGTGGGTGCGCAAAAGCTTGCGCGTCCCGGTCTCGTCAGGGGCGAAAAAGAAGGTGTCGTGCATTTCCCGGGCGGGATGGCCCTCGGGGAAGTTCAGCGCGGTGAAATTGTAGTAGTCGGTCTCGATATCGGGCCCCTCGGCGATCGCGAACCCCATGTCCGAAAAGATCGCCGTGATCTCGTCGATCACCTGGGAGACCGGATGGATGCGCCCGGTGGCCGAGGGCGCGGGGCGCAGGGGCAGCGTGACGTCGAGCGTCTCGGCGGCAAGGCGCTTTTCCAGCGCCTGGGCCCGCAGCGCGTCGCGCCGCGCTTCGATCTGTGCACCGATCTCGGTCTTGAGCCCGTTGATCGCCGGGCCGGCGGTCTTGCGCTCTTCGGGGCTCATCTTGCCCAGGCTCGCCAGCAGTGCCGAGATCGATCCTTTCTTGCCCAGCGCGGAAACGCGCACGGCTTCGAGCGCGGTTTCGCTGTCGGCGGCGGCGATGTCCCGAAGAAGGGACGCGGAAAGATCTGCGATGGTGTCGGACATGGCGCGCGGGCACTCGGCAAAAAGGGTCGGAAAACTCGGGCGAAGCGGTAGCAAACGAAAAAGCCCTGCGCCACCCCCAAAAAAGGGCGGCGCAAGGCTTGTCAATCGGCCTCGGCTGGTGCCGGGAAACGGATCAGGCGCTGATCCGCTCGTGCGTCGTCTTTTCGATCTCGCCCAGATAGGCGAGAGCTTCCTTGGCCGTGGCGACCAGCGCGGCGAATGCTGCCGGCTCGTGCACGGCCAGATCGGCAAGGACCTTGCGGTCAACGGCGACATCGGCGCGGCCGAGGCCGTCGATAAATCGACCATAGGTCAGGCCGTGCTGACGGGCGGCGGCGTTGATGCGCTGGATCCAGAGCGCACGGAAATTGCGCTTCTTGACCTTGCGGTCGCGATAGGCGTACTGGCCGGCCTTTTCCACGGCCTGAACGGCCGAGCGGAACGTCGTCGAGCGGCGACCGTAATAGCCCTTGGCGGCCTTGAGAACCTTCTTGTGGCGGGCGTGGGCGGTTACGCCCCTTTTCACACGTGACATGTGCTAATTCCTTGTCCTGCTGCCAACTCGATCAGCGGTTGTAGGGCATGTACTTCTTGGCAATCTTGGCATCGGGATCCGACAGGACCTTGGTGCCGCGATTGGTGCGGATGTACTTGGCATTGTGGCTGATCAGGCGGTGGCGCTTACCGGCCACCCCGGCGAGCACCTTGCCGGTGGAGGTGACCTTGAAGCGCTTCTTGGCGCCGGACTTGGTCTTCATCTTGGGCATTTTGCTATCCTTGTACTAAGGGGCCCCAAAAAGGGGCCACGCATTCATGGATCGCCACGGCATGCCGTTGAGCCGGGCGATCCGTCTCATTGAGAACGCCGCGTTATAGGGGGAGGGGCGCCCGAACGCAAGGGGCGTTCACGCCCGGCGTACCAGCGCGTCCGGCTCCCATGCCCCCGCCTCGCGATCGTCCGCCCAGGCCTGCAGGTCCTCCGCCTCGCTCCGGTCTCCCGGGAGCGTGAAGATCTCGACCGTGCCGTCGAGCTCGCGGGCCTGGCTTTCGGTCTGGGAGAGGGCGGCGTTGATCTCCTCGACCAGCGCCGCGTTGTGCTGGGTCATCTCGTCGAGCTGGCGCACCGAGCCGTTCACCTCCTCGATCGCCGCGGCCTGCTCACGGCTTGCCGCGGCAATGGCCTCCATCAGGTCCGCGTTCTCGTCCACAGCCTGCCGGATCGCCACCAGCGTGGCCTCGGCGTCCTGCACCCGCGCCGAGCCCCCCGCCACCTCGTGGCCGGACTGCTCGATCAGCCCCTTGACCTCGCTCGACGCCTTGGCCGCCGATTGGGCGAGCCGGCGCACCTCGACCGCCACCACCGCAAAGCCGCGCCCCGCATCGCCGGCCCGCGCGGCCTCCACCGAGGCGTTGAGCGCCAGAAGATTGGTCTGGAAGGCGATGTCGTCGATCAGCTTGATGATGTCGGAAACCCTGCGCGAGGCGGCCCGGATCCGCTCCATGGCGCTCGTTACTTCGCCCATGGCCTGCTCGCCGCGCGTGCCCAGCTTGGCGGCCGCGCGCGATTTCTCGAGCGCCCCGCCTGCCTTGCGGGCCGTCTGGGTGACGGTGCCCGCGAGCTGCTCCATGGCCGCCGCGGTCTCCTCGATGGTCGCCGCCTGCCGGGTGGTGCGGTCAGACAGGTCCTCGGCGCCCGACAGGATCTCCCGGGTTGCGGACCGGATCGAGCCCGCGGTTTCCGCCAGCCCCGCGATCACTTCGGCGAAACGCTCGGCCACCGCGTTGGTGTCGCGCTTGAGCGCGTCAAAGGCCCCCCGATAGTCTCCCTCGACCCGGGCGGTGAGGTCGGTGTCGGCCAGGGCCGATAGCACTGCCCCGGTCTCTCCCAGGCCCCGCTCGACGGTCTCCATCAGCCGGTTGACCCCCTCGGCCAGTGCATCGAGCTCGTCATCGCCATTGTCGGCCTCAAGCCGCCTTGAGAAATCCCCGTCCAGCGCCGCGTCGACCGCTGCCTGCACCTGGGCCTGGACGCGGGCGCGCCGGCCATTGGCCGCTTCGGCGGCCCGGCGCATCTCTTCGCGCTCGGCATCCATCGCCGCCATGGCCCGGCCATTGTCCCTGAACACCGCCAGCGCTTCGAGCATGGCGCCCACTTCGTGGCGCTCCCTGTCTGCAAGCGGAGTGTCGAGATCGCCTTCGGCAAGCTGGCGCATGCGCGCGGCCAGCCCCTTTATGGTGGCCGATAGCCCCCCGCCGATCACCAGTGCGAGCAGGCACCCGACAACGAGTGCCGCGAGCCCGCCCATCAGCACCCAGCTCTTGGCGGCGTCCGCCTGTGCGGCAGCGGCTGCGCTGGCGCTGTCCTGGCTCACGCGCACGCTCGCCAGCATCTCGCTTATCGCCGCCTGCATCTGGGCGCCCAGCGCGTCGAGTTCTGTGTCCATCACGCTGTTGCGCGCAAAAAGCGCGGCGCCGGCCTCCTGCGTGAGCCCCGCATAGATCTCGAGATCGGCGATCATCCGGTTGGCCGTGGCCTTCTGGCTGTTGGAGACCACCGCGTCGTGAAGCTGGACCAGCCGCGCGGTCGCCGCTGCGGCCTGGGCCCCGGTGCTTTCCAGCAGCGCCGGGTCTGCGGTCAAAAGGAAGCGCTCGGCCTCGAACTGGGTGAGGATCGCGTGCTGGACGGCAAAGCCCGCCGCGCCCGTGGCGTTGAAATTCCCGCTCACCGCTTGCAGCGCGGAGGCCGAATCGGCCCGAAGCCGGTCCCCGACCTCGGCCATCTGCGCGGTCAGCGCTTCGATCTCGGCCTGATATGCGGTCAGCGAGGCAAACGCGCTCTGGTACAGGCTGGCGGTCCCCTGGAAATCGGTGAGCGCCACTGCGGCGTCCGGGTCACCGGCAAAAAGCGCCGCGCGCTCGGGATCGGACTGGCGGAGGCTCGCGATACGCGCGCCCAGCTCGGCCGCCGCGCGCGGCGAGGGATCGAGCCGGAAATCGAGATCGGCCAGGCGCGCCGCCGAAAGCTGCTCGGTCATCTCCTCGATGGCCAGCGATTGCAGCGCCGCCATGCGATAGTCTGCGAAAGTCTGGCTCAGCCCGGACATGCCGATAAAGGCAAAGGCGACCACCGCGCCCAAAAGCGCCAGCAGCGCGCCGAAAGCCAGGTAGATGCGCTGTGCCACGCCGAGAAACGAAACCATGGGCCGCTCCGAGTACCTGCGCGCCCGCCCCGGACACCGGGCCCCCAAAACGCGCATGTCGATCGAAGGCCAACTAAAGCCAAGGGACGTTAAGGAATGTAAAAGAGCGCACGCACGGGCCCGCAAACGACAACGGACGCCGCTGAGGCGTCCGCACATCATTCTCGTTGATGGCCAGATCGGGCGGTCCGGCCTGCCGGGCCGCCTCGGGGGCGTTATCGCGGAGCGATCACCATCACCATCTGCCGTCCTTCCGAACGGGGGGTGGATTCCACCTTGGCGATCTCGTCGAACTGGTCGCGCACCTTGTTGAGCAATTCCAGACCGATGTCCTGGTGCGCCATTTCGCGGCCGCGAAACCGCATGGTCACCTTCACCTTGTCTCCTTCGGAGATGAACTTCTCGACGCTGCGCATTTTGACGTCGTAGTCATGGGTGTCGATATTGGGCCGGAGCTTGATCTCCTTGACCTCGATCACCTTCTGCTTCTTGCGCGCTTCGGCGGCCTTTTTCTGGGCGGAGTACTTGTACTTGCCGAGATCGAGGATCTTGCAGACCGGCGGATTCGAGTTCGGGGCGATCTCCACGAGGTCCATGCCGCCTTCCATGGCCATGGCAATAGCTTCGCTCGTGCGTACGACGCCGACATTGGCGCCCTCGGCATCGATCAGCTGGACTTCGGGAGCGGTGATCTCATTGTTGGAGCGCGGCCCATCCTTTTGGGGCTGCACGGGTCTCATCGGGCGACGAATGGGGCGTAATCCTTTCAGACGTTTCGGGTCCGCACCGGTGGCTCCACCGGGCGCCCCTTAAAATCTTGGCAATCGCGGCCAAAGTCAACAGTCAATGGAGACCATGGCCCTGCTGTCCGCCCCGCTCTTGCACGCGTGCGCGCAACTGGGATACTCGAAGGGCCATGACAGACCATGTGACCGATCCTATGTCCACGTCCGCCTCCAACGCGCCACTGGCACAATCGATCCCCTTTGCCCATGGGGCCGATCATTATGACCTGGCGACGCTGACCCGTCCGGGCGCCGCGCCCGGCCTTTTCTGGCTGGGAGGCTTTCGCTCGGATATGGCGGGCTCCAAGGCCCAGGCCCTCGATGCCCTGGGCGCGCAAAAGGGGCTCGGGGTCACCCGGTTCGACTATTCGGGCCACGGCGCCTCGGGAGGCGCGTTCCTCGATGGCACCATCGGGCGCTGGCTGGCCGAGGCCGTGGCCGTGTTCGAGCGCACCGAGGGCGAGCAGATCGTGGTGGGCTCGTCCATGGGCGGCTGGCTGGCGCTGCTGCTCAACCGCGCACTGCGGGAGCGGGGCATCGGGCGCATGCGCGCCATGGTGCTCATCGCCCCTGCGGTGGACATGACCCGCGATCTGATGGCCGATACCTTCACCGATTCCGAGCTGGCCGATCTGTGGGAAAAGGGCCGCGTCGAGCAGCCCTCGGACTATTCGGACGAGCCCTATGTGCTCACCCGCGCGCTGATCGAGGAGGGGGCCGACCACCTGCTGTTCTCAGGCCCCATCCGCACCCATTGCCCTGTGGCCATTCTCCAGGGCGGCCAGGACACCGATGTGCCCCCCGCCCACGCGCTCAAGCTGGTCAGCCACCTCGTGTCCGATCCGGTGACCTTCACCCTCATCCCCGATGGCGACCATCGCCTGAGCCGCGATCAGGACCTCGAAACCCTGCGCCAGACCATCCTGCGGCTGATCTGACCGGCCCCGGTCCGCCTCAATACATCGAGCGGGCGTAAGCCGTCTCGAGATCGCTGTCGATCTTTTCCATTTCCGCCGGGTCTTCGGGCGCCCCGGACGTCTGGTCGAGGATCATCTTGGACAGCGAGGGCATCGATTTGCGATCCTGGAAGGTCGCCGGGTCCCAGAGTTTGGAGCGCCGGAACGCCTTGGCGCAATGGAGGAACACCTCCTCGATCGCCACGACGATCGCGAGCCTGGGCGCCTTGCCGTTGACCGCCATGGTCGCGAGCAGCGCCGGGTCGTTGACCAGCCTGGCCTTCCCGTTCACCCGCAGCGTGTCGTCGAACCCCGGCACCACGAACAACAGCCCCACCGAGGGGTTGGCGAGGATATTGGTGAGGCTGTCGAGCCGGTTGTTCCCCGGCCGGTCGGGAATGGCGATGGTGGTGTCGTCGAGCACATGCACGAACCCTACCGGATCCCCGCGCGGGGTCACGTCGGCCTTGCCCTCGGCGCTTTGCGTGCCAAGGCACAGGAAGGGCGAGCGCGCGATGAATTCGCGCGCATGGGCATCGAGCGCGGGCTGGCACTTGTGGACCGCCAGCGGCGAGCGCTCGCCGTAAAGCGCGCGCAGACTGTCCTCGGCGCCGATCACATGGTCCGGATCGAAATGGCTCATCGCGTCTCTCCTCCCTTTGCGCCGCATACCCGCGCCCGATCATATAAATGAGGTACGTACATCACTGCAAGCCTAACCCGCGTCGGCCGGCACATAGGTGAGCCGGATCACGTCCTCCCCGATCCGCTCGCTCTCCACCAGCGACAGCCGCGGCAGCGCGCCGGCAAAGAACGGCGTGCCCCCGCCCAGCACCACCGGGTGCAGATAAATCCGGTACTCGTCGATGAGCCCCAGCGCCCCCAGACTCGCCGCCAGCCGGGTCCCCGACACCTCGATCACCCCCTCATGGTCCGCCTTGAGCGCCGCCACCGCGGCCCCCAGCTCGCCCTCCAGAAGCTGCGCATTGGGCCCCACGCCATCGAGCGTATGGGACGCGACCCATTTCGGCTTGCTCCGCCAGGCCAGCGCATAGTCGCGCTCGGGCCCGCCCCAGTCGGGCTGGTCCTCGTCCCAATAGCGCATGATCTCATACATCGTGCGCCCATAGATGCTCCCGGTCAGCCCGGCCACATCCTCGATGAAATGCCGGAACAGCACCCCATCGGGCGCAAACTTCATATGGTCCACATACCCGTCCAGCGACTGGTTCAACCCATAAACAACCCGCGCCATCATCCCCTCCCACGCGCCCGCACGGGGTCAGCCGGCGGGGAAGGAGAGCTTAGCGGGAAGGGGTGGGGGCGGGAAGGGGTGGGGGCGGCGAAGGGCAGCAATCATACCCGCGCCAAGCGAAACGCCGGCCCAACCCAAACGCACAACCGCTCCGGATCCTGCACCGCCCCCGCCCCAAGAGCCCCCCTCTCCCCTTGAGGGAGAGGGGCCGGGGGTGAGGGGTCATCAGCCTACCCGCGCCATCAGCCCTATCCCTTCATTTCCCTGCCGTGGACGCAACGAGCCGATGTTCCGCTTATATAGTGATGACACTTATCGAGTCTGGATTCTGCCGTCGTCTGTGAAAACAGATTGGACGGCCCGATACACCGCCTCAAATGGCCCGCTATTGCCGAAGACTTTCGATGCGACAGCGACGGCCATCATTGCGCGATGAACATACAGTACGTATTGCTCCATCATATCAGACAGCCGCTGATCTGTGGTTCGAAGTGGCAACACAAACGTGCGACCATCGTAAACGTCGAAGATGTGAACTGCAGCGCCGTGTACATAGCCAGAGAATGTAGCATCTATGGTTTCGTTTAAAGCGACCACTTGGCTAACGGGCAATCCCGCATTGTAGGTACGTGCCACGTACGCCCTAATATCGCGGCGGGAGACCCGATTGCGCCTTTGCGTCGCTTGAACAGGATCGGGATGATCGAATTCCTCCTGAAAGAATTCTGCTAAGTACTGATCATGGCGCTTTTCGAACGGCTGTTGAAATAAAAGAGGACCAGCAATGAACATGATGTCAGATTCGAGTTCGTCTAAGGCTCTCATTGTAGCGCCGGCATCGAGCACTAAGCCGTTCTGCAACAGGACCCAGCCGGCTCTCAATGCGCTCGATAACCGAACTGACTTGAGGATCAGAGCTTGGCGAGCCTGACGTTCGACATATCGATGAGCATAGGTGGCTCCATGGAGCTGGGTCCATGTTGGTGGGGGCACCAGAGATTCCATTCGTACAACAGCTTTATCAATAGTCCGAATAGCAATTTCGAATGCCGCTATTTCTGATTTAGTGAAAGGCATAAAGCCTCGATAGGTAGCGTAGAAATTGGGAACGCGAGTAATTTGTATCGCAGTCTAAATGTCGAAAGCGCAAGCCGTCGTCCCAAATTTTCGACTGCCTTCCAGCCTCCCCCCCAAGGAACATTCCCCGGCCCCGAGCCATTGACCCCATATCCCCACGGCCCAGGAGTGAGAGATGTTCAAACCTGCCGCACTGGCCGTCATGGTCTCAGTCCTCGCCCTCGCCGCGCCCGCCTCGGCGCAATCCGGTTTCGGGTGGCAACCGTACACGGACCCCGGCTTTGGATTCTCCGCCGAACTGCCCCTGGGCACCTTCGAGGTCGTCGACGCGGGCGGTGCACCGGGCCTTGCGCTCCAGGAAATCGGCGGGCAGGCCACGGTCAACCTCAATGGCGGGCCCGCTCAGGGCATGACGCGCGATGCCATGGAGGCGCGGCTTGAAACCGCTGCGCGTGTCGCCACCACCACCTATCGCGCCGGCGGCGATTCCTGGTTCGTCCTCTCGGGCTTTTACGAGGATGGCGCCGAGGACGACACGATTTTTTACACCAAAGTCCTGTTCTCGCCCGACCAGCAAACCTTCTCGGCCTTCGAGATCACCTTCCCGGCCAGCGACAAGCCGCGCTTCGAATCCATGGTCGAATATTTCGAAGACAATTTCACCCGGCCCCGGACATAGGAGCCGACAAAGCATTTCCAGATAAATGCCTGTCCCGGACCCTGATCTGGGATGAAAACACCTCTCCGGTTCGAAGCCGCGACACATCAAAGACCTGAAGGTCCTGACCTGACGCGATCCGAACAGGAGCTCCGGGCCAAGGCGCCCCATGTCGGCGTCCGCCGTCCGCGCGAACAGCCGCCGCTCTCCCCGATCCCCGCCGATCCCCCCAATCGGCACAAAAAAAGCGCCCCGCAGGGCGCTTTTTTCGGTCTCGTGATCTTTGCCATCCCCCCGGCAGCAGGCCGCCGGGGCAGGGAGCCGGTCAGAGCGTGCGCTCGACCTTTTCCACCCGATAGCACTCGATGACGTCGCCGGCGCGCATGTCTTCGTACTTCTCGAAGGCCATGCCGCATTCCTGGCCGGACTGCACGTCCTTGACCTCGTCCTTGAAGCGCTTGAGCGTCGAGAGCCTGCCCTCGTGGATGACCACGTTGTCGCGCAAGAGCCGAACCCCCGCGCCGCGCTCCACGATGCCGTCGGTCACCCGGCAGCCGGCAACCTTGCCCACCTTGGTGATGTTGAACACTTCGAGCACCTCGGCGTAACCGATGAAGGTTTCGCGCACTTCGGGGGCCAGAAGCCCGCTCATGGCGCTCTTCACGTCGTCGATCAGGTCATAGATGATGTTGTAGTACCGGATCTCGATGCCTTCGCGGGTGGCCAGTTCGGCGGCCTGCTTGTTGGCACGCACGTTGAACCCGATGATCACGGCTTTCGAGGCCGTGGCCAGCGTCACGTCCGATTCGGTGATCCCGCCCACGCCCGAATAAAGGATCTGGGCCGAGACTTCCTCGGTCGAAAGCTTGTTGAGCGCGGTCACGATCGCTTCCACCGAACCCTGCACGTCACCCTTGATGACCAGCGGGAACTTGGCGATGTCGCTGTCCTTGAGCTGCTTCATCATCTGCTCGAGGCTGGTCGCGCCACCCCCTGCGGTCTTCTCGCGAATGACGCGCTGGCGGTATTCGGTGATCTCGCGGGCCCGGGCCTCGCTCTCGACCACGCCGAAGCGGTCGCCCGCATCGGGCACGCCCGAAAAGCCCAGCACTTCCACCGGGGTGGAGGGGCCGGCCGATTTCACCTGCTTGCCCTGATCGTCGATCAGCGCGCGCACCTTGGCCCACTCGTTGCCGGCCACCACGATATCGCCCACAGAGAGCGTGCCGCGCTGCACCAGCATGGTGGCCACCGCGCCGCGGCCCTTGTCGAGCTTGGATTCGATCACCAGGCCCTGGGCATTGCCCTTGTCGGTCGCCGTGATCTCGAGCACTTCGGACTGCAGCAGCACCGCTTCGAGCAGGCCGTCGAGATTGGTGTGCTTGAGCGCGGACACCTCGACGTCGAGAACCTCGCCGCCCATCGATTCGACGAACACCTCGTGCTGGAGCAATTCGGTCCGCACGCGGGTGGAATCGGCGCCCTGCTTGTCGATCTTGTTGATCGCCACGATGATGGGGACGCCCGCCGCCTTGGCGTGCTTGATCGATTCGATGGTCTGGGGCATCACGCCGTCATCGGCCGCCACCACCAGAATGGCGATGTCGGTGGCCTGCGCGCCGCGGGCCCGCATGGCGGTGAACGCCTCGTGGCCCGGGGTATCGAGGAACGTGATTTTCTGCCCGTTCTTTTCCACCTGATAGGCGCCGATGTGCTGGGTGATCCCGCCTGCTTCGGTGGACACCACATTGGCTTCCCGGATGGCGTCCAGCAGCGAGGTCTTGCCGTGGTCGACGTGACCCATGATGGTCACCACCGGCGGACGCGCGACGCGATCGCCGGTGTCCTCGGTGCCCACGGCATCGAACAGGCCCTCTTCCACGTCGCTCTCGGCCACGCGGCGCACCGTATGGCCCATTTCCGTGGCCACCAGCTCGGCGGTATCGGTGTCGATGATGTCGTTGATCTTGACCATCTGGCCCTGCCCCATCAGGAGCTTGATCACGTCCACGGCCCGCTCGGACATGCGGTTGGCCAGCTCGGCCACCGTAATCGCCTCGGGAATGATCACTTCGCGCGAAAGCTTGGGCTGGACCACCTTGGTGTTGCGGCCCATTTTCTTGTTCTGGCGCCGGCGCATCGCGGCCAGCGAGGGCCCGCGGTCACGCTCGGAATCGGCCAGCGCGGAATTGACGTTCAGCCGGCCGCGCGCCCCGGCATCGCGCCGGGTCGGGGTCGTGCTGGGCTTGGGCGCCGCATTGCGCTTGGCGCGCTCGAGTTCGTCCTTGTCCACCAGCGCCTTGGGCGCGGGGGCCGCGCGGCGGCGCACCCGGTCGTCGTCTTCGGACGGCGGCGGGGGCGGGGGCATGTTGTCTGCCGGCTTGGTCTGGGAGGGCCGTGCCGTGGGCTTGGGCCGGGCCTGACCGGCCTTGACCGGCACGATGTCCTCGAGCGCTGCGTCCTCGGTCTTGCGCCGGGCTTCGGCTTCGGCCTGGCGTTCGGTTTCCTCGCGCTCGGCCTTGCGCCGGGCGTCGATTTCCGCGTGCCGCTTGGCTTCTTCCTCGGCCTTGATCCGGTCGCCCTCGGCCCGTGCCGCGGCTTCGCGCAGCGCGCGTTCGCGCGCCAGGGCCTCGTTCTGGGTCAGCGATGCCGAAGGCGAAGGCGCGCCCGAGCGCGAACTGCCCGGGCGTCCGCCGGGGCGCTGTCCGCCACCCGGTCCGCGTCCCTGCTGTGCTCCCGCAGCCGGACCGCCGCCTGCGCCGGCGCCGGGTCCCGCCACGCGGCGGGTGCGCTTTTCGACGACCACGGTCGTGCGCGAGGAGCGCGACATGCCCGGGCGCGCACCCGCATTGGGCGCTCCCTTGAGGGTCAGGGTCTTCTTGCCCGAACCCGACGTGTCGCTGTTGTTGTCCTTATCGCTCATATGGTGCCGTCTTCTCTTTCGTCTGTGGCGCTGAACAGGGCCAGTCGTCTGGCCCGTTCGATTGCCGAATGCGCAGCCGCTCCCGGAACGAGCGCTGCATGTATCACATGTTCAAGGCCCAATGCCAAACCCAATTGGGTGGCATCGAGCGCCTCGATATGGGGCACTTCGCCCTCTCGTCCCGAGCGGCGCAGGGCCTGCATCATCTTGCGGCGGCTGTCGGCGGCCGCGTCGCTCGCCGTGATCAGCGCAGCGGCGCCGCCCTTTTCCACGAGCGAGGTGACCTTGGCGGCACCGGTAATCAGGTGCCCTGCCTTGCGCGCCAGCCCCAGAGCCCCCGCAAGCCGCTGTTCTAACCGCGTCCGGGTCATGAACGCAAGGTCGGACGGCACCGTTACCGGTGCCTTAAGGCTCCGTGCAAAGACCTTTTTGGCCACCGCGGTCTCGATCGCGCGTCTGCTGGCGGTGATCCAGACCCCCCGGCCGGGCGCCTTGGCGTCCACGTCCGGGGCCAGAACGCCATCTGGAGACACGGCAAAGCGGATGAGCTCGCTGGCGGGTTTCTCCACCCGCTCGAGCGCACACGCCCGTGTTAACTCCTTTTGACGGCTCAATTGCGGCAGTGCTCCAAGAGTGCGAGCGGGAGAAATGGCGCCATTCTCCCGGTTTCCAAGCGCGATACAGGTAAAGACTCTATTCGGCGGGGCTTTCCTCGGCTTCCGCCTCGTCCAGTTCCGCGTCCTCCTCGACGCCGAGGTCTTCCTGGGTGATCCAGCCGGCCTTCACGCGCGCGGCCATGATCATGTCCTCGGCTTCCTGGCGGCTGAGCGGGAAGGCCGAGAGCGCGCCGTCATGGCGGCGGGTTTCCCCGTCCTTGCGCTCGGACCACCCGATCAGGTCGTCGGCGACCGCGCCGGCGAAATCCTCGAGCGTCTTGATGTCGTCCTTGCCCAGCGCCACCAGCATGGCCGCGTTCAGCCCTTCGATGTCATAGAGCGCGTCCTCGACCCCGAGCGCGGTGCGCTCCTCGTCATGGGCCCGCTCGACCGCATCGAGATATTCGGTGGCCCGGTTCTGGATTTCCCCGGCGGTTTCCTCGTCGAACCCGCCGATCGAGGCGATTTCGCCCAGGTCCACATAGGCCAGCTCCTCGATCGAGGAAAAGCCTTCCGATGCGAGCAGCTGGGCCACCATTTCGTCCACGTCCAGCGCGTCCATGAACAGCCCGGTGCGCTCGGTGAATTCCTTCTGGCGCCGCTCGGATTCTTCCTGCTCGGTGAGGATGTCGATGTCCCAGCCGATAAGCTGGGAGGCCAGCCGCACGTTCTGGCCGCGCCGGCCGATGGCGAGCGAAAGCTGCTCGTCGGGCACCACCACCTCGATGCGCTCGGCCTGCTCGTCGAGCACCACCTTGGCGACATCGGCGGGCTGGAGCGCGGAGACCACGAGGTCGGCGATCGAATCGGTCCAGGGGATGATGTCGATCTTCTCGCCCTGCAATTCGCCCACGACCGCCTGCACGCGGCTGCCGCGCATGCCCACGCAGGCGCCCACGGGGTCGATCGAGGAATCCGAAGACGTCACCGCGATCTTGGCGCGGCTGCCCGGATCGCGCGCGATCGAGCGGATGGTGATGATCCCGTCGTAGATCTCGGGCACTTCCTGGGCAAAGAGCTTGGCCATGAACTGGGGATGGGTGCGCGAAAGGAAGATCTGGGGCCCGCGCTGCTCGCGGCGCACGTCGTAGATATAGGCCCGGACCCGGTCGCCATAGCGGAACTGCTCGCGCGGGATCAATTCGTCGCGGCGGATGATGGCTTCCCCGCGGCCCAGATCGACGATGACGTTGCCGTATTCGACCCGCTTGACCGACCCGTTCACGATCTCGCCCAACCGGTCGATATATTCGTCGTACATGCGCTCGCGTTCTGCGTCGCGCACCTTCTGGACGATGACCTGCTTGGCCGATTGCGCCGCGATGCGCCCGAACTCGATCGGGGGCAGGGGCTCGGTCACATAGTCGCCGATCTTGGCGGCATCGTTTTTGGCCTTGGCATCGACCAGCGAAATCTGCCGGCCGTATTCCTCCACCATCTCGACCACTTCGAGCAGCCGCCAGAGCCGCAATTCGCCGCTCTTGGGGTTGATCTCGGCCTTCACCTCGGTTTCGGCGCCATAGCGGGCCTTGGCGGCGCGCTGGATCGCCTCTTCCATGGCCTCGATCACGATCATCCGGTCGATGGATTTCTCGCGCGCCACCGCGTCGGCGATCTGCAAGAGTTCAAGCCTGTTGGCTGAGACGGCCA
Source organism: Pelagibacterium montanilacus (assembly GCF_003992665.1). Taxonomy (GTDB): domain Bacteria; phylum Pseudomonadota; class Alphaproteobacteria; order Rhizobiales; family Devosiaceae; genus Pelagibacterium; species Pelagibacterium montanilacus. Next base: position 101,672 of record NZ_RZMX01000051.1, on the reverse strand, counting down.
TTTCTATGGTCTCCCCTGGTTCGAATCGTCCGCGCCGTCCTCGGCCTCGGAACCCTCGATGATGGTTTCGATTTCCGGATCGTCGTCTTGGAAGTCCGGATTGTCTTCCTGCATGCGCCGCGCCGCGTCCAGCAGCGCGTCGGTCATCATCAGCTTGGCGTCCGCCAGAAGCGCGATCGGCAGGACGTGCACCCCGTCCTCGCCCTTGGGTGCGTCGGGTACCCGGATCGAGAAGGTCTCCCCGTCTGTCCCCACGATCTCCCCGCGAAAGCGCTTGCGCCCGGCCACGAGGTCGGACAATTCGACCTTGGCTTCATGGCCCGCCCAGCGCTCGAAATCGCGGGCCCGCACCAAGGGTCGGTCCACGCCCGGCGAGGAAATCTCGAGATGGTATTCCCGGTCGATCGGGTCCTCGAGGTCGAGCACCGGGGAGAGGTCGCGATGGAGCGCCTCGCAATCGGTGATGGTGAAATTGCCGTTCTCGTCCTCGGCCATGATCTGGAGCGTCATGCCGTTGTCCTGAGTGAGGCGCACCCGGACAAGGGCATAGCCCAGATTCTCGGCGACCGGCTCGACGATCTCGGAGATCCTCGCCTCGAGCGGGGTCTGGCGGATGTAGCGCTTGGGCTGGGGCGTCTGTGTCACAGGGCTCCTCGGGGAAGAAAACAAAAAAGAGCGGGGCCGGTTCTGGCACCCACTCTCTCATTGGCTCTGAGATTGTTGGACCCCCATATAGCGCCGGATGGCACCAAAGACAAGACGGGTCCTCACCGCCGCGCAAACGAGAAGTAAAAACTCCTCGTGCGCCCCTGGCGCCGCGCCTTCTGCTCGTAGCGCGTGGGCTGCCAGCCCGGGTAGGGCTCGTGCCAGCCCCCCGGCTCCGTGGCGGGCCAGTCGAAAAGCTTTGAAGCCAGCACATGGGCCAGCGTCCAGTCCGCGTAATCCTCGATATCGGTGGCGAACCGGAAGCTGCCGCCCGGTTTGAGCACCCGGGCGAACTCGGCCAGCATCGCAAACTGGATCAGCCGCCGCTTGTGGTGGCGCGGCTTGGGCCAGGGATCGGGGTAAAGCACGTGAATCGCGTCGAGCGCGTCGTCGGGCATCACCGCCAACAGCTTGATCACATCGTCGGGAAACAGCGCGATATTGTCCAGCCCCCCGGTCTCGATCGCCTCGAGCATCTTGCCGATCCCGCCGGTAAACACCTCGCACCCGATAAAGCCATGGGTCGGGTTTTCCTTTGCGATCCGCGCCAGATGCTCCCCGCCCCCATAGCCGATCTCGAGTTCGATCGCGTCCGCATCGGGAAAGAGCGTCGCTGGATCGAAGGGCCCCGAGATGTCGATGGCGATCTCGGGCAGAAGGGTGTCGAACAGCGCCCGCTGCCCCGCATGCAGCGTCTTGCCCGCGCGCCGCCCGAAAAAGGCGCGCGGTCCCTTGGGATCCTGAGCAATGGGTTTCAAAATCACGGTCCTGGGGCCGACAAATTCACGTGCGGGCCCCCTCTGGCCCATCCGAGCCCACAAATCAAGACCGGCGCCCACCCCTCGCCAACATGCGCGCCAAGGTCCGGGGCAATCACTGCGACCGGGGTGTGCTGCGGCGCCTGGAACCCCTCATCTGACCTTTCGCTGCCGCGAAAGCCCACCTTCTCCCTCAAGGGGAGAAGGGAAACAGGAGTGCCTTGGTCCGATTCGTTGCCCGAAGAGCCCCCCTCTCCCCTCGTGGGAGACTTCAAGGCGGTCGCGCCAGCGACCAATCGCTCCAGTGGAGCGATTGGAGCCGCAGAAGGCCATGAGCGCTCTGCGCGAATGGCAAGACGGGGGTGAGGGGGCGGCAGCGCTTCCGCACACGCGAAGGCCCGCATGCCATCACCTCCCTCCCCGCCAGCACAGGCCCTCCCACCCTCCTGAAGGGGGAGGACGGGAGGGCTAAGCAGCGAGCGCAGCGCAATTCCCCCCGTGCAGGCGACTTCAGGGCGGTCGCGCCAGCGACCAAGCGCTCCGGTGGAGCGATCGGAGCCGCACAAGGCCATGAGCGCAATGCCACAATGGTCAGGATGGCGCATGCCTTAGCCCCAAGAGCCCCCCTCTCCCCTTAAGGGAGACTTCAAGGCGGTCGCGCCAGCGACCAATCGCTCCAGTGGAGCGATTGGAGCCGCAGAAGGCCATGAGCGCTATGCGCGAATGGCAAGACGGGGGTGAGGGGGCTACAGCGTTGCGAAACATCAAGCGGAGGAGGTCATCGCGACCCCTCTACCCCCTCATCCGACCGCTCGGCGGCCACCTTCTCCCACGAGGGGAGAAGGGAAGAAAGAGTGCCTTTGTCCGTATCGGTGGCCAAGAGAGCCCCCCTCTCCCCTTGAGGGAGACTTCAAGGCGGTCGCGCCAGCGACCAATCGCTCCAGTGGAGCGATTGGAGCCGCAGAAGGCCATGAGCGCTCTGCGTGATTGGCAAGACGGGGGTGAGGGGTCCTTCAGCGCTCCAGCGACCAATCGCTCCAGTGGAGCGATCGGAGCCGCACAAGGCCATGAGCGCTATGCGCGAATGGCCAAGTCGGGGGTGAGGGTCCCCAACGCTGCGAAGCCCCCAAACCGATCCGATCAGAACAGGAAATACCGCTGGGCCATGGGCAGCACCTCGGCCGGCGCGCAGGTCAGCAACTCCCCGTCCGCCCGCACCTCGTAGGTTTCGGGGTCCACCGAGACCTCCGGGGTCGCGCTGTTGTGGACCATGGAGGCCTTGGAAATTCCCCCGCGGGTGTTCTTTACCGCAAGCATCGTCTTGTCGACCCCGAGCCTCTCCTTGAGCCCGTCAGCGAGCGCGGCGCCCGAGACGAACGTCACCGAAGTGTGGGCGATCGCCTTGCCGAAACTGCCGAACATGGGCCGGTAGTGCATGGGCTGGGGCGTGGGGATCGAGGCGTTGGGATCGCCCATGGGCGCCGCCGCGATCATGCCGCCCAGAACGATCAGATCGGGTTTTACCCCGAAAAAGGCAGGGTTCCAGACGACGATATCGGCCCGTTTGCCCACTTCGATCGACCCGATATGCTCGGAGATCCCGTGGGCGATGGCGGGGTTGATCGTGTATTTGGCCACATAGCGCCTGGCGCGGAAATTGTCGTTCTGGCCTGTTTCCTCGGGGAGCGGGCCGCGCTGGCGCTTCATCTTGTCGGCGGTCTGCCAGGTGCGGATGATCACCTCGCCCACCCGGCCCATGGCCTGGCTGTCCGAGGAGATGATCGAGAACGCTCCCATGTCGTGCAGGATGTCCTCGGCCGCGATGGTCTCCTTGCGGATGCGGCTTTCGGCGAACGCCACGTCCTCGGGGATCGAAGGGTCCAGGTGATGGCACACCATGAGCATGTCCAGATGCTCGGACAGCGTGTTGACCGTAAAGGGGCGGGTGGGGTTGGTCGAGGAGGGGATGACGTTGTCGAGCCCGCACACCTTGATGATGTCGGGCGCGTGCCCGCCCCCCGCGCCCTCGGTGTGAAAGGCATGGATCGTGCGGCCCTTGAAGGCGGCGATGGTGTCCTCGACAAAGCCCGATTCGTTGAGCGTGTCGGTGTGGATCATCACCTGCACGTCCATCTCGTCGGCCACCGAGAGACAAGTGTCGATGGCGGCGGGGGTCGTGCCCCAGTCCTCGTGCAGCTTGAGCGCGGCGACCCCGCCCAGAACCTGCTCGACCAGCGCCTCGGGACGCGACGCGTTGCCCTTGCCGGCCAGCGCGATGTTCATGGGAAAGGCATCGAAACTCTGGATCATCCGGCCCGTATGCCAGGGACCGGGCGTCGCGGTGGTGGCCAGCGTGCCGTGGGCAGGGCCCGTCCCGCCCCCCAGCATTGTCGTCAGCCCGCTCATCAGCGCTTCCTCGATCTGCTGGGGGCAGATGAAGTGGATATGGGCGTCGAACCCGCCGGCGGTGACGATCTTGCCCTCGGCGGCGATCACCTCGGTGCCCGGGCCCACGATGATGTCGACCCCCGGCTGGGTGTCGGGATTGCCCGCCTTGCCGATGGCGGCGATCGTCCCGTCCTTCAATCCGATATCGGCCTTGTAGATTCCGGTGTGATCGAGGATCAGCGCATTGGTGACGACGGTATCGACCGCGCCCCCGGCGCGCGTCACCTGCGACTGGCCCATGCCGTCACGGATCACCTTGCCGCCGCCGAACTTGACCTCCTCGCCATAGACGGTGAGGTCCCGTTCCACTTCGATGAACAATTCGGTGTCGGCCAGCCGCACCTTGTCCCCGGTGGTCGGGCCGTACATGTCGGCATAAAGCGCGCGCGAAATCGAATTGGCCATCAGAGCGCTCCCATGATCTTGCCGTTGAACCCGTAGACCTGCCGCGCGCCGCCATAGGGCACCAGCCGCACCTCACGGGTCTGGCCCGGCTCGAAGCGCACGGCGGTGCCCGCCGGAATGTCGAGCCTGAGCCCGCGCGCCGCGTCCCGGTCGAACTCCAGCGCGCTGTTGGTTTCATGAAAATGGTAGTGGCTGCCCACCTGGACCGGCCGGTCCCCGGTGTTGGACACCTCGAGCACCAGGGCCTCACGCCCGCCGTTGAGCTCGATGTCACCTGGGGCGGTGATGACCTCTCCGGGAATCATGGTCAGCCTCCGATCGCAAGGTAGAGACCGCCAAGCGCGGTCAGCCCACCGGCGATGCGCGTTGCAAGGCGCCCACCCCTGCGGGCGAGGCCGCCAAGGACCATGCCGAGCGCCACCCCCGCGCCATGGAGCACGGCGGTGGCGGCGATGAACCCCGCAGCATAGCCCAGGGCTCCGGCCTCTCCCATTTCACCGCCATGGGCATGGCCATGAAACAGGGCAAAGAACGCGACCGCACCGGCAACCCCGGCAACCGGCAGGGGCATGGCCAGCGCGATCATGATGCCGATGAAGATCACCGAAGCGAGGATGACCGGTTCCACCAGGGGCAGGGGCATGCCCAGGATCGCCGCACCGAACCCGATCCCCATGGTGACGACGAAGGCGGTGGGCACGGCCCACAGCGCTCGCCCGCCCACGCTGGCCGCCCACAGCCCCACGGCCACCATGGCAAGGATGTGGTCGAGCCCGAACAGAGGATGGGTGAAGCCCGCGGCAAACGAGCCGTGCGCGACAGGGTCGAGATGGGCGAAGGCCGGAGCCGTGGCCGCCGCGAGGATGGCGATCGCGGTCAGGATGGTTTTGTGCATGGTTTGAAACTCCCCTATCGGATGGGATTGTGGACGGTCACGAGCTTGGTGCCGTCGGGAAACGTGGCTTCGACTTGGATATCCCCGATCATCTCGGCGATCCCGTCCATCACCTGCTCGCGGGCAATCACATGGGCGCCCGCCTCCATCAATTCGGGCACGGGCCGTCCGTCCCGCGCGCCCTCGACGACGAAATCGGTGATCAGCGCGATGGCTTCGGGGTGGTTGAGCTTGACCCCGCGCTCAAGCCGGCGGCGCGCGACCATCGCGGCCATGGCCACCAGCAGCTTGTCCTTTTCCCGCGGTGTGAGATTCATATCCGTTCCTAAAGGCTCCAAAGGCGCGGTATCGCGCCGTTCTGCGATAGCGCCGCCACCAGCGGCACGATGATCTTGCGCAACTCATAGCCCGTCGGGGCCAGCGCCCGGACGACGATCCTGTCGCCCACAAGGCTCGCGCCCGCGGTCGCAAAGCGGGCGGTCCTGTCCTTGATCTCCCCGATCCGCCGTTCGGCGTCGGGGGCCACATAGCACAATGTCGCGAACGCACCCGCGCCGTCGAGCAGCGCCCGGTTGGCGCGCGCCAGCATGTCTCCGGCCGCAAGCTGCCCCTCTTCGGCATGCACCAGGGTGCCCGCGCGCCTGATCCGCCAGCTTTCCCTGAGCGCGGCCCGCTCGGCGTGTTCCCCGCGCGCCTTGCGCCCCAGGATCACGGCCTCGAGCCCGAAAAACACCGCGTCGGGCGCCATGTCGACCTCGAGCCGCCGCGAGAGCGCCGAGTCCTCGAAAAGGATGGTTTCCTGGGGCAGCCAGTCCACCCGCGCGCCCGGCCCGATCTCGATGCGGTTGGCGACCGCCGCGCTCCCGCCCACTGAGCGGTAGACCCGCTCGCAGGCCTGGGTGGTGACCACGAGGTGCGCGTCCGGCCCCGCCTTGGCGGTCCATGCCATCTCGTCCCCGCCCGTCAGCCCGCCCGAGGAATTGATCAGCACCGCCTCGATGGCCTTGCCATGGGTGCGCGGGGTGCGGATCTTGGCGCAGCCGGACTGGTAGAGCGTATCGAGCACACTTCTGCCGTCCCGGGCCTTGGCCGTGACCCGGCCGTCACCGCGGGCACGCTGAAGGGCGGCCGGAGCCGCCGATGGGTTGGGCGTATCGAGCATCAGACCATCAGGTGGCGCTTGACGTCGGGATCGTCGAGATCGGCGGCCACTCCCGAATGCATGATCTCCCCCCTGTCCATGACGTAGATATCATCGGCCAGTTCGCGGCAGAAATCGAGATATTGTTCGACCAGAAGGATGGTCATGCCCATCTCGTCGCGCAGAAACTGCAGCGCGCGCCCGATGTCCTTGATGATCGAGGGCTGGATGCCCTCGGTGGGCTCGTCGAGCACCAGTACCTTGGGTCGGGTCACCAGCGCCCGCCCGATGGCCAGCTGCTGCTGCTGGCCGCCCGAGAGATCGCCCCCCCGACGCCCCAGCATGGATTTGAGCACCGGAAACAGTGTGAAGATCGTCTCGGGAATGGCGCGCTCGGAGAGCTTGAGCGGCGCATAGCCGGTGTAAAGGTTCTCGCGCACGGTCAGGAGCGGGAAGATCTCGCGCCCCTGGGGCACATAGCCCAGCCCCATCCGCGCCCGCGCATAGGGGGCCGAGCGCTTGAGCTCGGTGCCGGCGATCGAGATGGTGCCCCCCGAGATCGGATGAACTCCGGTGATCGCGCGCAGCAGCGAGGATTTGCCCACCCCGTTGCGCCCCATCACCGCGGTGATCTTTTCGGGCCGCGCGGTGATCGAGACTCTCCGCAGGGCCTGGGCCGCGCCATAGTGCAGATCGACGTTCTCGACGGTCAACTCGGTCATGGCAATCCTATCGTCCCAGATAGCGTTCGATGACATTGGGGTCCGCGCTCACATGCTCGAGCGAGCCCTGGGCCAGCACCGAGCCTTCGGCAAGGCACGTCACCCGGCATTGGAGGTCGCGCACGAAGCTCATGTCGTGCTCGACCACGACCACCGAGCGCGAGCGCGCGATGTCCACGAGAAGCTTGGAGGTCTCCTCGGTTTCCGCGTCGGTCATCCCCGCCACCGGCTCGTCCACCAGCATCAGCTTGGGGTCCTGGGCCAGCAGCATGCCGATCTCGAGCCATTGCTTCTGGCCGTGCGAGAGGTTGGCGGCCAGCTCCCCGGCGCGGTGGCCCAGCCGCACCGTCTCGAGGATCGCCCCGATCGCCGCATCGTCCTCGGCGCTCCGGTCATAGAACCAGGCCCGAAACACCCCGCGCGGCTTTTTGAGCGCCAGCTCGATATTGTCGCGCACCGTATGGCTCTCGAACACCGTCGGCTTTTGAAACTTGCGCCCGATCCCGAGCATGGCGATCTCGGTCTCGTCCTTGCGGGTGAGGTCGATCCGCCCCTCGAAATAGACCTCACCGGTATCGGGCCGGGTCTTGCCGGTGATGATGTCCATCATCGTGGTCTTTCCCGCCCCGTTGGGTCCGATGATCGCCTGCAGCTCGCGATGGCCCACGATCAGCGAAAGCGAATTGAGTGCCTTGAACCCGTCAAAGCTCACGCTCACCCCGTCCAGATAGAGCAGGGAATCGTGCCGCAGCGGATCGACTGCCGCGCCCTCGGGGGCTGGAGCCGGTGGCGTCTGGGTCGGTGTCGTCATGGTTTCGGTCATGGTCTCACTCCGCCGGCGAGGGGCGCGCGTCCCCGGTGTCGGTGCGCGTTTCCCTGTCGGGATCCGAGCGCGATGGTGCAGGGGCCGAAGGCCCGTCGCGCGGATCGGGCCCGGCGCCCTTTTCCGCCCGTGCCGAGGCCCGCCGGGCACCCAGCGCATCGCGTGCCGAAACGAACACCCCCACGATCCCGCGCGGCATGAAAAGGGTCACGAAGACAAACAGCCCACCGAGCGCGAACAGCCAGAAATCGGGCAGGGCAGCGGTGAAATAGGATTTGCCGACATTGACCAGGATCGCCCCGATGATCGGGCCCACCAGCGTGCCGCGCCCGCCGACCGCCGCCCAGATCACCACTTCGATCGAGTTGGCCGGGGAAAATTCGCCCGGATTGATGATCCCCACCTGCGGCACGTAGAGCGCCCCCGCGATCCCCGCCATCACCGCCGAGAGCGTGAAGGCAAAGAGCTTCACGTTCTCCACCCGGTAGCCGATGAACCGGGTCCGGCTTTCCGCGTCGCGCACCGCCACCATCACCTTGCCCAGCTTGGACGCGACGATGCTCGCGCACAGCACATAAGAGACCGCCAGCGCGATCGCGGTGGCTGCGAAAAGCGCCGCGCGCGTGCCCTGGTTGGCGATGGGCTGGCCGAGAATGTCGCGGAAATCGGTCAGCCCGTTATTGCCGCCAAATCCCATGTCGTTGCGAAAGAACGCCAGCATCAGCGCATAGGTCATCGCCTGGGTGATGATCGAGAGATAGACCCCCGTCACCCGGCTCCGGAACGCGAACCAGCCAAAGGCGAAGGCCAGGAGCCCGGGCACCGCCATGATCATGATCGCCGCGAACCAGAACTGGTCCATGCCCAGCCAGTACCAGGGGAGTTCCGAATAGCCCAGAAACACCATGAAATCGGGCAGCTCGGGGTGCGAATAGACCCCCCGGGTGCCGATCTGGCGCATGAGGTAGGTCCCCATGGCATAGCCGCCCAGGGCAAAGAACGCCCCGTGCCCAAGTGACAGGATGCCGCAATAGCCCCAGATCAGGTCGAGCGCCAGGGCCAGCATGGCGTAGGAGAGGTATTTGCCCAAAAGCGGTACCATGTAATTGGGCACCCGCAGCGCATGGCCGGTGGGCAGAAGAAGGTTCGACAGCGGCACGAGGATCGCAAGGGCGATCAGGATGCCCACGACCCAGTACGCCTTCTTGTCGAGAGCGCGCAAAACCGTTGCGGTGATCATAGCGAGGACCTCCAGATGCCGAAGCCTGCGATTGGGGCGCTCAGCACCCCCTGGGGCGGAGCGGGGGGCGCGGGTCGGGCAGGCGTGCTCTCGTGCGCCGCGCAAACCCCGGCGTCGCCGGACGCCTCGCGCCCGGACTGGTCCCGCCGGCCTGCCTGTAGCAGGCCGATGGGCGCCGTGATGACCTCGAACCGCGCCATCATTGTTCCACCGCCCGGCCCTTGAGGGCAAAGAGCCCGCGCGGGCGGCGCTGGATGAAGAGGATGATGAAGACCAGGATCAGGATCTTGGCGAGCACCGCCCCCGAATAGGGTTCGAGGAACTTGTTGACCACGCCCAGCGTCATGGCGCCGACCAGCGTGCCCCAGAGGTTCCCCACCCCGCCGAACACCACCACCATGAAGCTGTCGATGATGTAGCCCTGGCCCAGATTGGGCGAGACGTTGTCGATCTGGGAGAGCGCCACCCCCGCGAGCCCGGCAACCCCCGAGCCCAGCCCGAAGGTCATGGCGTCCACCCATGGCGTCCTGATGCCCATCGAGGAGGCCATGCGCCGGTTCTGGGTCACTGCCCGCATCTGGAGTCCCAGAGGCGTCTTGTTGAGCACCAGCCAGAGGAGCGCAAAGACCACCATGGCAAAGACCACGATCCACAGCCGGCTCCAGGTGATCGAGAGCCCGAAAACCTCGAAGGCTCCGGTCATGAACGAGGGGTTGCCCACGTCCCGGTTGGTCGCCCCGAAGATCGTGCGCACCGCCTGCTGGATGATGAGCGAAAGCCCCCATGTGGCCAGCAGCGTCTCGAGCGGGCGCCCGTAGAGCCAGCGGATGATCCCGCGCTCGATCGCCACCCCAACCAGCCCGGTCACGAGGAACGCCAGCGGCACCGCGATCGCGAGCGAATAGTCGAACAGCCCGGGATAGGAGACGCGGATGATCTCCTGGACCATGAAGGTCACATAGGCCCCGATCATCACCATCTCGCCATGGGCCATGTTGATCACCCCCATCACCCCGAAGGTGATGGCCAGCCCGATCGCCGCTAAAAGCAGCACCGAGCCCAGCGAAAGCCCGTACCAGACGTTCTGGGCCACCCCCTGCAGCGCCAGGGACTGGTTGATCGCGGCGATCCCCGCTTCGATGTTGGCGCGCTCGGCTTCCGAGGCGTTCGCGAGGTTGGCGTTGAGAATGGCCAGGGCCTGACGGTCGCCGCGCTCGGCGATCACCGCCACTGCGGCGGCAAAATCCTCTACCGAGATGTCGGAGCGCAGCAGCGCGGCGGCCCGCGCCTGTTCCATCACCCGCCGCACGCCCGCGTCGGTTTCCTGGGCCAGCGCCTCCTCGAGCAGCGCGATATTGTCCGGCTCGGCGGTGGAAAACATCTCTCGGGCCGCGCTCATGCGCGTGTCCGGGTTCTCGCTCATCAGCGTCAGCCCGCCGATGGCGGCGCTGATGTCGCGGCGCAGGGAATTATTGATGCGGATCAGGTCGAGCGCGTCGGCATCGACCGCCTCGGTGGTCTCGCCGGTCGCCGCATCCAGGATCGGCCCGCGGCCCTCCCGGATATAGATGCCGCCATCCTCGGTTTCATAAAGATTGCCCTCGCCCAGTGCGTTCAGGATGGGCACGGCCCGCTCGTCTCCCGATGCGGCCAGCGCCTCGACGGCCGCGGCAAGCTCGCGCAGGCTGGCGCCCGGCATCTGGGAAAGGATCGTCGCCGTCGTGTCCTGGGCCCGCGCCGTCCCCGGCAGGGCGAGCAGCAGGGCCAGCAGGAGGCCTCCAAAAAGGGCGCGGATCGAAACGGCACGGGCCGGACGCGCAAAAACTGTCATTTTCCACCCCTATCGAGCGCTTCGGGAAAAACGGACCAATCGTCGGGTCCCCAGGCGCGAGAAATCAAAGACTTGCATGTCCCGATCCGGATCCCTCGCGCCGGGCGTTCGGGACCGGAAAGAGGGGCGGGCGGGCCGCCCCTCTCCAGTTCAGGTTCGAGCGCTCAGAGCTCGGAGCCGCCACAGGTCTCGCTGACCGTGTTGTAGTTCCCGCAGTTGATCGGATCGGTCCAGTCGGACACGAGGTCCATCGAGCCTGGCAGGAAGTCCGACCATGCGTCACCCTCGACGAGGTCCTCGGTCTCCCACACGACGAAGAACTGGCCGTCGTCCTGGATTTCACCGATCAGCACCGGCTTGGTGATGTGGTGGTTGGGGAGCATCACGGCGGTGCCGCCGGTCAGGTTCGGCACTTCCACGCCCACGATGGAGTCGATCACCGCGTCCGCATCGGTGGTGCCGGCCGCTTCGACCGCCTCGACCCACATGTTGAAGCCGATGTAATGGGCCTCCATGGGATCGTTGGTCACGCGCTCTTCGTCACCGATAAACGCGTGCCAGGCTTCGATGAATTCCGCGTTCTCGGGCGTGTCCACGCTCATGAAGTAGTTCCAGGCCGCCAGATGGCCCACGAGCGGTGCGGTATCGAAGCCCGAAAGCTCTTCCTCGCCCACCGAGAAGGCGACGACGGGAATGTCGGCCGCGTCCACGCCCTGGTTGGCCAGTTCGCGATAGAACGGCACGTTGGCGTCGCCGTTGATGGTCGAAACCACGGCAGTCTTGGTGCCTTCGGACCCGAACGCCACGATGTCCGACACGATCGTCTGCCAGTCCGAATGGCCGAACGGGGTGTAGTTGATCATGATGTCTTCTTCGGCCACGCCCGCATCGCGCAGATACTGCTCGAGGATCAGGTTGGTGGTCTGGGGATAGACGTAGTCGGTGCCAGCGAGCACCCAGCGTTCGACGCCTTCTTCGTTCATCAGGTAGTCGACGGCGGGGATGGCCTGCTGGTTGGGCGCGGCACCGGTATAAAAGACGTTGCGCTGGCTTTCCTCGCCCTCGTACTGGACCGGGTAGAACAAGAGCGAATTGAGCTCTTCGAACACCGGCAGCACGGACTTGCGGCACACCGAGGTCCAGCAGCCAAAGACCACGTCGACCTCGTCCTGCTCGATCATGCGGCGGGCCAGTTCGGCGGCCAGCGGCCAGTCCGAGGCGATGTCCACGACCACCGGCTCGAGCGGGCGGCCAAGGACGCCGCCGGCCTCGTTCTGCTGCTCGATCAGCATTTCCATGACGTCCTTGAGCGTCGTTTCGGAAATGGCCATCGTGCCCGAAAGCGAATGAAGGATACCGACCTTGATGGGATCGCCCTCCTGGGCGAAGGCCGGCGCGCCGGCGAGCGAAAGCCCCATCGCCCCGGCCATCAGAACGCCCCGTGTAAGTTTGGTCCAGTCTGTCATTTTGTCCTCCGACAGTTGCTGTTTGCACCACTGGAAGGAGTCGCAAGAAGCGTGCCACGCCCCCCGGGCTCCCGCGACGGCCAGAGCTTAACAAACTGTAAATCCACCGCTTTCAGCCCCCGAGGGCCGGGCTCATGGCGCGCCCGGCATGGGCCCGCTCGCCCCGGCGCCGGGCGCGGCGCCTTGAACCTGCCTGCTTTTGCCCAAAATTTACCCACACTTCCCCCCGCGCCTCTGGTGCGTGCACATTTATCGTGCATGTCCCTCATGACAGCGTGTCGGGTGTCCCCTATGATCGGGGGGCCGGATGTCCTCCGGCAGAGGTTGTTTGCACCACAATCTCGGCCCCGTGCCCTTGCAAAGGGGTGCGGGGCTCCCGGCCTCCGCCGGGGACTGCCGCGCGGGGCCGGTCAATTGACGCCGCGCGCGATTTGGCTTCAGGCTCCCCGATGACGATTCGCAAGCTCGCGCGCCGCCCGCCGGCTGCGCCCAGCCCGGGGGTGAGAGGTGAACGCACTGGCCGATTTCGCCATTCTCGCCCATGGCTGGCGCCGGGCCGTGATGCTCGGTCTCGCCGGCACTCTGGCCGGGTTATCCGCGGCGCCCTTCTTTTTGCTCCCCGCCCTTTTCATCGGATTTCCGGTGCTGGTCTGGGCGCTCGATGGCGCCGAACCGGGGGCCGGACGGCTCGGGCGCGTCCTGCCGCCCGCCTTTGGCATCGGGTTCTGGTTCGCGCTCGGGTATTTCGCGGTTTCCCTGCACTGGATCGGCGCCGCGTTTTTCGTCGATGGCGGCGTCCAGCTTGCCGCCATGCCGTTCGCCATCCTGGCCCTGGCCGCAGTCCTTGCGCTCTTCTGGGGCGCGGGCACCGCGCTTGCCCACCTGCTCTGGTCCCATGGCGCGGCGCGCATCCTCGCGCTCGCCGGCGCGCTCTCGATCGCCGAGTTCGCCCGGGGCCACCTCTTCACCGGCCTGCCGTTCAACCTCGTGGGTTACGCGCTCACCGCCAATCTCGAGATGATGCAGGCTGCCAGTCTTGTGGGCGTTTATGGGCTCACCCTCGTCGCGCTGGTCCTTGCCGGGCTCCCCGCGCTGGTCTGGCCCGCCGCGGACCGGACTCTGGTGGCCCGGCTCGTGCCGGTCTTTGTCGGCATTGGTGCCATCACGCTCCAGCTCGGCTGGGGCTATGGGCGGCTCACCGCGATCCCCCTCGCCGCGCGCGAGGACATGCTGGTCCGGATCGTCCAGCCCGCCATCCCCCAGGACCTCAAATGGCAGACCGAGGCGCGCGCCGAGACCGTCACGCGCCTTCTCGACCTCTCGGCCATGCGCACCGGTCCCGAGGACCGCGGGCTCGAGGACATCACCCATCTGATCTGGCCCGAAGCGGCGCTCCCGTTCTTTATCTCCGACGAGCCCGAGCTCTTCGCCCAGATCGCCCGGGCGCTGCCGGACGACCTCCTGCTTCTGGCTGGCGTGCCGCGCACCGCCGGCCCTGCCGACGGCACGACGCGGCCCTTCAATTCAATCTTCGCCATCGCGCCCACCGGCGAGGTGATCTCGAGCTACGACAAGACCCATCTGGTGCCCTTCGGGGAATATCTCCCCTTCCAGGACCAGCTCGAGACCTTGGGGTTTTCCCAGTTCGTCCACGGCGCCGATGGCTGGGCGCCGGGCACCGCGCGCCGGCTCATGGAGCTTCCCGGCACGCCCGCCTTCCTGCCGCTCGTCTGCTACGAGGCGATCTATCCGGGCGGGCTGGGCGCCCCGGTGCGCGAGGCCCAGTTCATCCTCGTGGCCACAAACGACGCCTGGTTCGACGGCTCGATCGGGCTCCCCCAGCATTTCCACCACCATCGGATGCGCGCGCTCGAGGAGGGCATTCCGCTGGTGCGCGCCGCCAATTCCGGGATTTCCGGCGTCATCGATCCGCTCGGCCGGATCACCCAATCGCTCGGGCCCGGCGCGGTCGGGGCCATCGACGCCACCATTCCCCAGCGTCTCGAGGAGACGGTCTTTGCCCGGCTCGGCCATCTGCCCTTCGCCCTCGGGATCGCGCTGGTGCTCCTTGCCGGGCTCGCCGGTCGCCTCCGCCGGTGATCGCGATCATATAAAGATCGCTTTATATCCCCTCTTGCATTTGTCGGTCCGGACTGCCACAAGCGGGTCTGAAAGTGCGTGGGGTCGGCCCACGCACGCGCAATAAGCGTGCGCCCTCGCCAGCACATGAGGTTTAACGTGGCCAGCTCGAGCTATCTCTTCACCTCGGAATCGGTTTCCGAAGGTCATCCCGACAAGATCTGCGATCAGGTGTCCGACGCCATCGTCGATGCGTTTTTCGCCGAGGACCCCTATTCGCGCGTGGCGGTGGAAACCCTCGCCACCACCAACCGGCTGGTGCTCGCCGGCGAGGTCCGTGGCCCCGCTTCGATCGATGCGCACGCCATGGAAGCGCTCGCCCGCGGCGTGGTCAAGAAGATCGGCTACCAGCAGCCCGGCTTTCACTGGCAGACCTTCGATTTCTCCTGCTACGTGCACGAGCAGTCCGCCCACATCGCCCAGGGCGTTGACGCGGCCGGAAACAAGGACGAGGGCGCCGGCGACCAGGGGATCATGTTCGGCTTTGCGGTCGACGAGACCCCCCAGCTGATGCCCGCGCCGATCCTTTACGCCCACACGATTCTCAAATCCATGTCCGACGCCCGCCATTCCGGCACGGTGGAGGGCCTTGGCCCGGACGCCAAGAGCCAGGTCACCCTGCGCTACGAGAACGGCCGCCCGGTGGGCGCCACCTCGATCGTGGTCTCCACCCAGCACGACGAGGACATCTCCCAGGAGCGCGTGCGCGAGATCGTGCGGCCTTTCGTCGAAGCCACGCTCCCCGAGGGCTGGATGCCGCCCGAGGACGAGTTCTACGTCAACCCCACCGGCGCCTTCGTCATCGGCGGGCCGGACGGGGATGCCGGGCTCACCGGCCGCAAGATCATCGTGGACACCTATGGCGGCGCCGCCCCCCATGGCGGGGGCGCGTTTTCGGGCAAGGATCCCACCAAGGTGGACCGCTCGGCCGCCTATGCGGCGCGCTACCTTGCCAAGAACATCGTCGCGGCCGGGCTGGCGCGCAAATGCGTCATCCAGCTCTCCTATGCCATCGGCGTCTCCAAGCCGCTCTCGATCTATGTGGACACCTACGGCACCGGCACCATCGAGGATGACCGGTTCGAACCCGTGCTCCAGAAGGTCATGAATCTGAGCCCCCGCGGCATCCGCGAGCATCTGGGGCTCAACCGCCCCATCTACGAGCGCACCGCCGCCTACGGCCATTTCGGCCGCGAACCGGACGCCGACGGCGGCTTCTCCTGGGAACGCACCGACCTCGCCGAGGCTCTCCGCGCCGAACTCACCTGATCCCGGTCCGACGAAGGTCATGAGCGCTATGCTCGAGTGGTACACGGGGCGAGGGGACATGGGAGCCACTCCACCCTCGCTGTCCCGGGCCTGACCCGGGACCCATCAGCCCCACCACCCGCACCAGTGCCTGCTGTAACGCACGTGGACTCCGGCTCGAAGGCCGGGGCGGCGATGGTGATGCTGCGGCTCTCAGCCCGACCCAACCGTCCCCGCCCGGCCGGGGCATAGCCATCGCTGGTACACGAGACGTGTCGCTGAAGGCCACCATCTTCGCCCCAAGCGCTGAGCTTCAGTGGAGCCATGGAAGCAATCCGCGAACGGCAGCAGAAATGTCTACCGCTCTGCCCCACGAGCCCCCCTCTCCCCTTGAGGGAGAGGGGCCGGGGGTGAGGGGTCATCAGCGCTTCCATACCCCCTCTGGCATGTTAGCCCTTTCGCTCGTCCGCAAGGCGCACTAGAGAAGGGCGCAAACGATGGAACCCGCCGTTCAAGTCCTTGTCCCCGGTCCCCATGCCCCGCCCGTCTTCCGCCCCACCCGCCAGCTTTCGCCACGGCGCCCGCACCAGCCTTCCCATCACGCTGGGCTATTTCCCCGTCGGCATCTCGTTCGGCATCGCGGCCAGCCGGGCCGGGCTTTCGGTCTTTGAGGCCACCTTCGTCTCGATGGCCATCTATGCGGGCGCCAGCCAGTTCCTGGCCCTCACGCTTCTGACCGGCGGCGCGCCGGTGATCGTATCCGCGCTTTCGGTTCTCGCCATGAATCTGCGCCACGTGCTCTACGGCCCCGCAATCATGGAAAAGGCCGGCCCGGGCGCCCCCATCCGCTATTCCTGGGCCTGGGCGGGCTGGCTCTCCGATGGCGGGTTCGGGGCCGCCTATGTGGGGCTGCAACGGCCCGGCGCCCGGTTTTCCGAGCGCTGGATGTTCGGGATCGGCATGGGTCCCTATCTCGCCTGGTGCTCGGGCACCGCGGTCGGGGCGCTGGTGGGCACGGGCCCCATCGAAGCCTGGCCCGCGGTCGATGCGGCGCTGGGGTTCCTGATGCCGGCGCTGTTCCTGGCCATGCTCTTGTCGGTCCTCTCCCGGGTGCACCTGCCGGCGATCGCCGCGGGGCTGCTGGTTTCGCTTGCCGGCACGCTCACGGTCTCGGCCACCTTCGGCATCGTCATGGGCATGGTTGCGGGCGCGCTTGTAGGCGTCGCCGGCTGGGGGCAGGGCAGGGACACCGATCGCTTCGATCTCGATGGAGGGGTGCATTGAACACCGACCTGCTCATTCTTGTGGCAATCGTCGGGCTGGGCACCTGGGCCATGCGGGCGCTGCCCTTGCGTCTGCCGTTCTTTTCGGGCCGCCCGGGCGGCGCCATGAGCCGGTTTCTCGCCGCCACCGGCCCCGCCGCTCTCGCCGCGCTCACCGCCGCCTCCTTCCTGCCGCTCGCCACCCCGGATGTCGCGGTGCTCGGGCCCACCCTCGTGGGCTCGGCCGCCGTGGTGGGCGGGCATTTTGCCACCCGCGACATGGCCGCCGCCGCCCTTGTTGGCGCAGTCGCCTACGGCATCACTGTCTGGCTCATCGGCGTCTAGCCTCGATCCCAGCAAAAGCGGCTTCCACTTTCGCGGTCTGGACGCGCGACCCGGTGGAAAGGGAGTGCCGTTCGAGCGATTCAGCGAATCGCGAAAATGCTTCGGAGCGTTCCCAGCAAAAGCGGGTTCCGCTTTTGCGGTTCGGGAGCGCGACCCGATGAGAATAGAGTGCGGTTTGAGCGGTCCAGCGAATCGCGAAAATGCTTCGGAGCGTTCCCAGCAAAAGCGGTGCCCGCTTTTGCGGTTCGGGAGCGCGACCCGATGAGAATAGAGTGCGGTTTGAGCGATTCAGCGAATCGCGAAAATGCACTACACTGATCGGGTCGCAATTCGAACCGGGGCAGGTCCCATGGCATGTCGACATCTCGCTTTCGCGCTCTGCGCCGCCGCGCTGGCTGCCGCTTCCCCGCTCGGGGCCGCCCAGCTCCAGCTCGTCGTCCCGTTCCAGGGCGAGGCCCAGAGCCAGATCACCGAGTATGAATGCGAGGACAGCGAAGAGACCTTCTCGGTCACCTATATCAACGCCCACCCCGATTTCCTCGCCATCGTTCCGGTCGAGGACCAGCCCCGCATCTTCGTGGCGGTCATCGCCGCCTCGGGCGTGCGCTATGTCTCGGGCGAGTATGAGTGGTGGACCCAGGGCAATGACGCCACCCTCGCCGATGTGCGCGCCGGCGAGGATGCCAAGCCCCTCACCTGTCACGCCATGCTCGATATCCCCTAGGCCGCGTCTGGCGCGGAACTTGCATCCTGATGGCCAACCGCACTCACCTTGCCTGCCGGCCGGCACCCGAAAGGACGATTTCCCCATGCGCGCAACCGATCACGACCACAAGGGCCATGGCCGTGGCGCTCCCCTTGGCCGCGTCACCCTCGCCCATGACGAGCGCACCTTGCGCCGCAAGCTCCTCACCCTCGAGGACGGAACCGATGTGTTGGTGGATCTTCCCCAGACCGTCAAGCTCGAGGATGGCGATGTGCTGGTTCTTGAGGATGGCCGCCATGTGGACGTCGCCGCCGCTCCCGAAGCGCTGCTCGAGATCAGGGCGCGCGATACCGAGCATCTGATGGCGCTGTGCTGGCATCTGGGCAATCGCCATCTGCCCTGCCAGATCGATTATGCCGGCGCGCGCCTGCTGATCGGGCGCGACCACGTCATCGCCGCCATGCTCGAAGGGCTGGGCGCCACGCTCGCTGAAATCGAAGCCCCGTTCTCGCCCCTGCGCGGCGCCTATCACGAGGCCGGCGGCCACGGCCACCATCACGACCATGGGCACGACCATCACCATTGAGCCAGGCCAGAACGGCACGCGCCGTCTCGTGCGGCTGCTCTCCTGGCTTTCGCCCGCCTTCCCCATCGGGGGGTTCGCCTACAGCCAGGGGCTCGAGACGGCCATCGCCACCGGCACCGTCACCGACCGGGCGAGCCTTGTCGCCTGGATCGAGGGGCAAATGGCCAGCGGCGGGCTCCATACCGATGCCTCTTTCGTGGGCATCAGCCTGCGCGCGGCACAGGCACACGATATCGCGACGCTGGCCGAAGCCAACGCCCTGGCGCTCGCCCTCCAGCCCAGTGCCGAGCGCGACAAGGAAACCCGCGAGCAGGCCCGCTCCTTTGTCACCTCGGCTGCCGCCTGGCCGCTCGATCTGGGCGAGGACATCGCCCGCCTGCTGGAGGGCGACATGGCGCTGCCCGTCGCCTTCGGCACGCTGGCGGGGTCAAGCGCCATTGCAGGCATCGATGCGGTGGCGGGCTATCTCAACGCGTATGCCGGCCAGCAGATCGCGGTCGCCCTGCGGCTCGTTCCGCTGGGCCAGACCGAGGGGCTGGCCGCTCTGGCCGGGCTCGAGCCCGGCATCTGCGCTCTGGCGGACACCGCCGCCGCCGCGCGGCTCGAAACCATCGGCGCCATCGGCTATGGTACGGACATCGCCGCCATGCGCCACGAGGATCTGGGAACAAGGATATTCCGCTCATGAGCAATTCCAACGGACCCCTGCGGGTCGGCATCGGCGGCCCGGTCGGATCGGGCAAGACCACGCTGACCGAGAAGCTCTGCAAGGCCATGCGTGAAGAGTTTTCGGTCGGGGTCGTCACCAACGACATCTACACCCGCGAAGACGCCATGATGCTCGCCCGCCTGCAGGCCCTGCCCGAGGAGCGTATCATCGGTGTGGAAACCGGCGGGTGCCCCCACACCGCCATCCGCGAGGACGCCTCGATCAATCTGCGCGCCATCGCCGAACTCAACGCCCGCGTGCCCGGGCTCGACATCGTCTTCATCGAAAGCGGCGGCGACAATCTGGCCGCGACCTTCTCGCCCGATCTGGCCGATCTGACGCTCTATGTGATCTCGGTGTGCCAGGGCGAGGAAATCCCGCGCAAGGGCGGGCCGGGCATCACCCGCTCGGACCTTCTGGTCATCAACAAGGCCGATCTCGCCCCTTATGTCGAGGTCGATCTTGATGTCATGGACGCCGACGCCGGGCGCATGCGCGCGGGCAAGACCCATGTCTTTACCGATCTCAAGCGCGGCAAGGGGGTGGACGAGATTGTCCGGTTCCTTGTCCGCCATGGCGGGCTGGTTCGCGAGAGCGCGACCGAGCTGGCCTCCACGATTTGATTCACCCCCGGGCCTATCGGCGTTAGACTGGCCCCATGAGCGATTCCGACTTCACCGATTCCGGTGCTGGCCCGGCGGCCTCCGGGGGCCCTTTCCTCGTGGACGGGCGCCAGTCCCCCACGGCCCTGCGCACCCAGCGCGGGGTCATGCGGTTCCTGCGCTCGGTCCACGACATGGCCTGCTTTGTCGAGGTGCCGCTGGTCAATGGCCGGCGCGCCGACGTGATCGCGCTCGGCGCCAAGGGCGAGATATGGATCATCGAGATCAAGTCCAGCCTCGCCGACTATCGCGCCGATTCCAAATGGCCCGCCTATAAGGACTTTTGCGACCGGTTCTTCTTCTGCAAGCCGCCTGAACTCGATTCTGCCGTATTTCCCTCCGCCGAGGGGCTTCTGGTCGCCGACGGCCATTTCGGGGATATCATCCGTCCCGCGCCGCTCGATGCCCTGCCACCCGCGCGCCGCAAGGCGATGCTGCTCAAGCTCGCGCGGCTGGGCGCCGACCGCGTCCACGCCCTGATGGATCCCGCCCCGTAAAGATCGCTCTCCCGATCAAGCGCTGTCAGCGCCGATCAGACGCCGCTTGGCGTCAGATCAGAGCCTATCAACGCCCTGATCGGCCAGAAAACGCGCATATCGCGCATACGCCGCATGAAATCATGGTTAACCATTGCCTAAAATGCGGGCGGCGGTTTGGGTCGGTGTGTCGAAGGGGCGAAGCAGGCAACCCAAACAAGGAGTGAGAACATGAAAATCCTGGCTATCGCATCCGTCATTGGCGCTCTCGCACTCGCCGCAACCCCCGCAAACGCCCAGTTTCTGGGCTCGGGCAAGGGTGGCGGGCTGCTCGGGCTCAGCAACAATCTGCTCAGCCTCCAGACCGGCAACGTCTCGGTCCTCAATGGCGGGATCCTCAACGGAGGCGTTCTGAACGGCTCGAGCATCCTGTCGGGCAACACCAGCGTGAAGGGCGACGGCAACGCCACCGGCTATGGCAACGCCGTCAAGAACCAGTGGGGCGGCGCAATGCACCGCCACTCCGGTTTCAAGAATCGCTGGCGCTAAACCATTGAAAATCCGTCGCTAATAGCTCGGCCGCATGTCCCGATAGTCCCGGCGTGCGGCCGGGTTGCGCGTGTCCTGGGCCCCGATCAGATCGATCCCGGGCACCGCATCGGCCTCTGGATCGGGCGCGAAGTCGAGTTCCCCCAACCCGTAGATCTCGGGCCCCACCCGGTAGAGCGCCAGCCGCACCCGCGCCGCCCAGGGCTTCGCCTCGAAGCTGAAGGGCAGGCAGATCCGGGCGCCCGTCACCTCCGAACTGGCCTCTGCTCCGGCACAAAGCCGCCGCGCAAGAAGGGTCACCGCAGGGTTCTGGTCGGGCTGGAAAACCCAGCCGAACCGGGCCATTGCGCCCCCCGCCTGCCGCAGGCTCCGGCTCGCGGAAAGCGGCTGGAGCCGCGCGTCGAACACCGCCAGCGGTCCGCTCGCCAGGCGCACGGTCTGGATCAGCCCGGCCAGCACCGGCTCGTCCCGCCCCCAGACAAGCGCCCGGATCGCCGCCAGATTGGCCGCCCGCGGCCGGTCCCGCCCGCTCTCCCAGCGCGAGACCTGACTTTGGGAAACCCCCAGCGCCCGGGCAATTCCCGCCTGGTCCAGCCCGGCCCGTATCCGGTAGGTCCGCAAGGCGTCCCCGATCCGATCGCGTTGATCCGCCATCGCTTTTTCCCCCCGGTCATCCGCAAGACTACGACCTGTGCGCGCATCGGCCCGTTCATGGGCTCGGCCGCACCCTAAGGGCCCGATCAGACCAGTTCCGTTTGAACGAAGATTGCAGGAGGCCCTACGTGAACACGCTTAAGCCGCGCCGCCACGGAATGGTTGTGGCCGCTCTGGCGCTTCTCGCCGTACCGACCGCAAACGCCCGGGATTCCGGGCTTCGGCCCGCTTATGGGCTCACGATCGAGACGGGCTGGACCTCCAATATGGAAAAGGCCGTCGGGGGTACGCCCGGCCAGTTTCTCAAGCATACCCATACGCTCGAGATCGAGGCAGCCGCTCAGGGACAAGCGCTGCGCGCAGGGCTCGAAGCCGCCCGTTCCCACCATATCGGGGCCATGGGCCCGGCCGAACACAGTCTCGGGCTCGACATCGCCGCCGAGCGGGCGGTCGGTCCCGGGCTGGTCCTGCGCGGCGCGATCCGCGGCAAGGCCATCGAGGCCGATGAGATCGTCCTTTTCGGGGACGAGCGCGTCCGGCTCTCGGGCCAGCGCTATGAAGGCGCCATCGAAGCCGGGCTCATAGCCGAGCGGGGCGATGGGACGTTTCTGGCCACGCTGGGCTATGAGCAAGCCCTTGAAGGGGAAACCGAAATTTCGCTGCCCGGCGTCCCGCCCCAGCGGCTTGGCGCCAATGTGGGGCTCGCTTCGGCCAATCTCGCCCTGCGCGGCCCGGTCGGGCCCGGCTGGAGCGCGGAGATCGGCACCGCAGGCCAGGCCGCCTTCGTCTCTCGCGCCGATACCTTGGCGTTCGGCCGGATCGGCTCCGCCCAGGCGCGGCTTTGGGCCGGCCTCGACCACGAGAGCGAAACGGGCCGCTTCGCCCTTGATGCCGGGGTCGATGCGGTGCTCCCCTTGCGGCCCGGGCTGGCCCCCTTCGCCGCCCCCTATCTTGAGGCAGAGCTGGGATTTGCCCTGTGGCGCGGGGCGTTCCTGACCGCCCGCGCCGCCGCGATCGCCGATATCTTTGATCCCGCAGACGGGGTTGCCGATCGCGTCTCGAGCGCAGGGCTGTCCTTCACTCAGGGGCTCGCAGACAGCCTTTCGCTCGAAATGGCCCTGGAGGCCGAGCGCACGCAGTCCGCCATCCTCGGCCTTGTTCTCGAGGAGCGCCGCTCCGCCCGGTTCGGGCTCTCCCTCGCCCTTGCCGAGCCCTTGACCCTCACCCTCTCCGCTGCCCGCGAACACGTTTCGGGGCCCGCGGGCGAACACGAGGACAACCAGTTCACCTTCGGGCTGCGCGCCACGCCCGTTGCCGCCAAATTCGATTGAACAGGCGCGCCCACCTCTGGCACAAGGGCTGAGCCCCATCGCTGGAGGAAAAAGGACCCGCCCGTGATCATTGTCTTTGGTTCGATCAATATCGATGTCATCGGCCACGCGCCGCGTCTGATGCGGCCGGGAGAAACGGTGCTGGGGACGACGCTCGAGTTCAGCCCCGGCGGCAAGGGCGCCAATCAGGCGCTTGCGGCCAGCCGCGCGGGCGGCGAGGTGCGTATGGTCGGGTGCGTGGGCGACGACGATTTCGCCAACCGCGCGCTGGCTCTTTTGAGCGAGGCCGAGATCGATCTCTCGGGTGTGCGCCGCATGGACAAGCACACCGGCACCGCGCTCATCGTCGTCGATGATGCCGGTGAAAACATGATCACCGTGCTGCCCGGTGCCAATGCCCGGCTCACCGGCGCGGCCCTCGAGCAGGGCGGCATCGGCGGCGACGACATTCTTCTGCTCCAGCTCGAAGTTCCGCTCCAGTCCTCACTGACCGCCGCGCGCGTGGCGCGCAGGAATGGTGCACGCGTGATGCTGAACCTCGCTCCCTATATGGATTTCCCCCCCGAACTTCTCGAGACCATCACCCATCTGGTGGTCAACGAAACCGAATTGGCGGGCCTGCTTGAGATCATCGATGCGCCTGAGCGCGATCAGGTCGAGGCGGTCAAATGGCTCGCCGAGCGCTATGGGCTGACGGTGATCGCGACGCTGGGCCCCAAGGGCGCGGTGGCCGTATCGGGGGACGAGACGGCGTCGGTCGCCGGGCTCAGGATCACGCCGGTCGACACGGTCGGCGCCGGAGACACCTTCGTGGGGTATTTCGCGACCGGGCTCGCCGAAGGCCTGTCGCTGGCCGACGCCCTGTCCCTGGCCAACACCGCCGCGGCGACGGCCTGTCTCAAGCCCGGTGCCCAGCCCTCGATTCCCGAGCGCGCGGACCTGCCGGCAGCCCGCTGATCGCGATGACCGGACGACCACGCACACTTTCGATCCGCGATCTCGGCGCGCGCGGCGACGGGATCGCCGATATGGACGGGAGCACGGTCTTTGTGCCCGGAACGCTGGCCGGCGAGACGGTCGAGGCCGAGATCGAAGGCCAGCGTGGTGCTCTGGTCTCCGTCATCGATGCAAGTCCCGATCGCATTATGCCCTTCTGCCCCCATTTCGGCCATTGCGGCGGCTGCCAGCTCCAGCACATGGCCCCTGGGGCCTATGGCAGCTGGAAGTGCGGGCTCGCCCGCGATGCGCTGGCGCGCGCCGGTTTGGCCCCCGAGATCGCCGAGCCGATCATCGCCCACGGCATCGGACGCCGCCGGGCCACGCTGCACGCCACCCCGAAAGCCGCCGGCTTCATGGCCCTGCGCAGCCACGAGATCGCTGCGATCGAGCGCTGTCCCATCCTTGTCCCCTCGCTCGCCCGCGCCCCCGAGATCGCACGGGCCGTGGCCGGGGTGGTGGGGCCGTGCGACGTGACGCTGACCGCCAGCGCGCTGGGGCTGGACGTCCTCGTCAAATGCCGCAAGCCGCGCGGCCGGCAGCTGCTTGCCCCGCTCGCCGCCCGGTTCGACCTCGCCCGCCTTTGCCTCAACGGCGAAATCGTGGCCCAGGCGCGCACGCCCCTCGTCGAGATCGACGGTATCCATGTGCCCCTGCCGCCCGGCGCCTTCCTGCAGGCGACCGGGGAAGCGGAAACCATACTTGCCGAACTGGTCCTGGCCCACGCGGCTGGGGCCCGGAACGTCGCTGACCTGTTTTGCGGCATCGGCCCCTTCGCGCTGCGGCTGGCGCGCCAGTCCCGCGTCTTCGCCGCCGATACCGACGCCCCGGCCATCGCCGCGCTTCTCGAGGGTTATCGCCTGTCCTCCGGGCTCAAGCCGGTCACAGCCGTCCGGCGTGATCTGTTTCGCGAGCCCCTGACCGTGCCCGAGCTCGACGCCTACGATGCGGTGGTCCTCGATCCGCCCCGGGCCGGAGCCCGGCCTCAGGTCGAACAGCTTGCGGCCTCCAGGGTGCGCCGCGTGATTTCGGTTTCCTGCGATCCCAACAGTTTCGCGCGGGATGCGGCGATATTGGTCGCCGCAGGGTTTGCTATGGGCAGTGTGAAGCCGGTCGACCAGTTCGCGCACTCGTCTCACCTTGAACTCGTAGCTCTCTTCACGCGGAAGTGAAGATTGGGCATCGCGCGCCATGCTGGTGCCCGAATGTCGGGGCCAGATGCCATCAAGACATGCGCGAGAAGGAGAACATCGTGCCCAATCTGATCGTTCGGCTGGCGGCCGTTCTTGCCATGGTTTGTGCCCCGGCGTTCGCCCAGGATCAGGAGGCGGACCCACCCTATCATTTGGCCCTTGAGACGGCCGTGGGGGCCGGGGAACTCGATAGGCTCGAAGGCTGGCAAGAGGCGCTGCCCGACGCGGTCGCCGACCTCGGGGAGGCGCCCGAGCAGCATATCGCGGAGGCAGCCGCGCAAGTCCTCGCCCTGGTGAACATGGAAACCCGGCCCCTCGGCGATCCGGGCGATATCGTGGGGGATTGGAGCGCGCGCACTCTGCTCGTCGACGGGCTGGGTGCCTATAGCTACCCCTACTTTCCTGCCCGGATCTATCGGGAAGGTCGGGCCCTCGTCTTTGACAAGAACAGCGGATCCCAGCGCCATCGCGGGCTCATGGCCGATACGGGCCAGGACCGCTATCTGTTTGCCGGGGCGCTGTATTACCGGGACGAAGAGCCTCGGCTGCACAGCGCTCACATGGCCGGCTCGCCGGACCCCGAGCGCGACGCTTTGGCCTGGGTTTACCGGCTGGCCCCGGACCATTACCTCATGGCCTTCGCCCCCAGGGGCGGCCAGCACCGCCTCTACGAGTTGAGGCGTTAGCGCACCACATCACGCTAACGGGCCGCTCGCGCGGCAAAAACCGTTGCGCTGCCGGGTTGCCTGATGATATCGAGAGAACCATCGTAGGGACGATTCTGACAAGGGGGTGGGGGATGGAGAACATTCACCGGATTTCGTTCGAGCGCGCACGCGCGGCTCGTCGCAATGCGGCTGAGGAGAAAGCCCGGCCCGAACAGGACAGTGCGCTTCAATCGGAAAGTGAACTCGATCTTCTCGCCGACATTCTCGCTGCCAATGGCGAACGCGAAGAGCTTGAGGAACCCGAGCACCATGCAGAGCCGCAGCCTCAGCGGGTCGAGAGGGCGCCTCAGCGGCGCGCTCCGCCTCCCGCTCCCCCGCGCATGACCGCCCCCCCGCCGCCGCCCCGGACACGGCCCGCTCCCCAGGCCACTCAGGACCCCCGTCAGGCAGTTGCCCGCGCCGCGCCTTCGCGTGTGCCCCAGCGGCTTTCGCCGCCCCAGCCTGAAGTCGTGGCCTGGATGGCTGCGATCGAGCACGGCGGAAACACCTTCTGGTCCTTCTCCCAGGCGCCGATAACGAGCGACGAGGAGCAGGGCATCAGCGTCACCCAGCTCGTCGATGCCGAGGCTGCACGCGAGATGGCCGCCCGGTACGAAAGGGCGATGGCTGAGCTTCAGCGCAGCCGCGACATGGCTGTGCGCGAGCGCAACACCCTGCGCCGCCAGATGGAGCAGATGAGCGTCCGCATGGACGAGATGATGGCGCGTCAGGAAATCCTCGAGACCGAGAACGAGGCGCTTCATTCCGATGCGGCGGTTTCGGGCAATCCCGCGCAGCTCGGACTGATCCGCTGGGCTCATGATGCTCTGCACGATGCCAAGCCGCGCAATTATGATTTCGACGAGGTGTCCAAGCTCTGCAACACCTGCACCGAGGTTGTTGTCCGCTTTGCCTGGGAGCTCGGCGATACCCATGGGCGCTCACCCCAGTTCTGGGAGGCCTACAGTGCCGTGGTGGGCTCGCCGACCAAGCGTATCGAGCCGGACCGGCGCTGATAGCTGGCTGGCTGGGTGGGGCAGGGCGCCCCGGCCAGCGCACGCCGAAGGGCTTGGCGCGTTTCCAGGAAAAGTGGAAACACTTTTTCGGGTCGGAAACGCGACCAATCAAGGACTTAGAGCCCCTGTTCTGATTCAATCAGAACAGGGTACGCTCTAGAGACAAAACGATAGGGGCGGTCGGATTATCCGGGCGCCCTTTTTCTTTGCTTCGGACTGCGGCCTGCGCACAAGCAAAGGGGCCGAAGCGCAGTGCTTCGGCCCCTTTCTGCGTTGGGATCGATTTAGATCGCCGCCAGTGCCTGATCGACATCGGCGATGATGTCGTCGATGTTCTCGATGCCCACCGAAATGCGCACCAGATCCTCGGATACCCCCGCCGTCTTGAGTTCGTCAGGGCTGAGCTGGCGATGGGTTGTGGTTGCGGGGTGGCAGGCCAGCGACTTGGCGTCCCCGATATTGACCAGACGGTAGATCATGTTGAGCCCGTCGATGAACTTGCCGCCCGCCTCGCGGCCACCCTGAACCCCGAAGCTCACGATGCCCGAGGCCTTGCCGCTGCTGATCCGATCGCAGACGGCCTTGTAGGGGCTGGACTCCAGACCCGCATAGTTGACCCAGGTGACCTTGGGATGATTCTCGAGATGCTTGGCGAGCGCCAGCGCGTTCTCGCAATGGCGCTCCATGCGCAGGCCCAGGGTTTCAAGGCCCAGCAGGATCAGGAAGGCATTGTGCGGCGAGAGCGCAGCACCGGTATTGCGCAGCGGCGCCACGCGGCAGCGCCCGATATAGGCCGCGGGCCCGAGCGCCTCGGTGTAGATCACGCCGTGATAGGACGGATCGGGCTCGTTGAGAACCGCGAAGCGCTCCTTGTTGGCCACCCAGTCGAAGGTGCCCGAATCCACGATGATTCCGCCGATGGCAACGCCGTGCCCGCCGATATATTTGGTCAGCGAGTGCACCACGATATCGGCCCCATGGTCGATGGGCCGGCACAGATAGGGCGTGGCGACGGTGTTGTCGACGATCACCGGCACGCCATGGCGGTGGGCGATCTCGGCGAGCTTTTCGATGTCCACGACATTGCCGGCAGGGTTGCCGATCGATTCGCAGAACAGCGCGCGGGTCTTGTCGTCGATGAGCTTTTCGAGCCCCTCGTAGTCGTGGCCCTCGGCCATGCGCACGTCGATCCCCTGGCGGGGCAAGGCGTGCTTGAACAGATTATAGGTGCCGCCATAGAGCTGGCTGACAGAGACGATGTTGTCGCCAACCCCGGCGATCGCCTGGATGGAATAGGTGATGGCGGCCATGCCCGACGCCAGCGCCAGACCCGCGATGCCGCCTTCCATTTCGGCCACACGCTGCTCGAGCACGGCCGAAGTGGGGTTCATGATGCGCGTATAGATGTTGCCCTCGACCTTGAGGTCAAAGAGGTCCGCACCATGCTGGGTGTCGTTGAACGTGTAGGACGTGGTCTGGTAGATGGGCACCGCCGCCGAATTGGTCGTGGGCTCGGGGCTGTAGCCGTGGTGAAGGGCGAGAGTTTCGAGTTTCATCAAATGACTCCTCCGATGAATTTTGTCGCACCATAGGCGGAGAGGGTCCACTTGGCCAGAACGCGAAATGCGTGCCGACGATCTGCATTAGAAAATCTTGCCGTCCGTCCTCCTGGCCACGCGCTGGCTTTGCCGCCGGGCGGGGCGCGCCTCAGCGCGACCGCACGGAGACCGGATTTTCCAGCGCGACGTCGACCCAGCGCCGGGTTTCCGGATCGGCGCTTCTGCAGAGCTCAGACACGCGGTCGCGGTAGCGGTCCGGAACATGGGCCAGAACCTGCGCAAAGAAATGCTGGCCCTCGGAGATGTCGTCCGAGCTGTCCCCGTCCCATTGGGGAAGGGCCAGTTTCTCGCGCGCCAGGCGGTCGAGTCGGACAAACACCTCCTCGATCTCCAAGAGGCCGCACGAGCGCGCAATATCGGGCGCGCGCTCGAGCGGGATCGACTGGCCCCGGGGCAGACCGGCGGAATGCGAGGCCAGCATCTGGCGCAGGCCGGAAAGGTTGTCGACAAACAGTCCGGGCCATTCGCGCCCGAGAACCGCGGCGATCGCCTTGCCTTCCTCTGCCCAGACGATCTCGGCCTCGACATCCTCGAACCAGCACCCGAACGGATCCTCATGGTCCCAGATCGCCTGGAACCGGTCGTCCCAGGCCTTGATCCGTTCAACGAGCGCATCCGAAAGGCCAAGATTTACGGGATCCACCGGAAGCCCCTCGTCATGGTCCCATGTCGGCCAGCACTGGTATTCCGGCGTCAGCCGGAGCTTGGTCGGGCGTGTGGCGCCTTCCACCGTGCGCGCCCGGCCATCGACAAGGACCTCGTCCATGGGCGCGTCCTGACCCGGCTCGGGCATCGATGCGGATGACGAGGCCAGCCATTCCGGGGACGGTCCGCCGCGCGCCGATGCCCAGACGGCAAGCCCGCCCAACCCCACCATCGTGGCGAGCTCGATCGCAGCGCCCGGTGCCGGGTCGCCCGGCACCAGCAGCGCCCGCCAGCTCCCTGCAGCTTGGAGGAAAAAAGTGAGCGCCGTGACGGCGAGATAGACGATATAGGCGTTCACCGTGCTGCGCCTGCCCCTGGCCTCTTCGGCGTCCTGGGGCGGCAGATGGCGCGCCGACCAGACGAGATAACAGCTATAGGCCAGGGCGCCCGCGCCCAGGACCAGGGGCGAGAGCGGGCTCAGCGTTGCCAGCGATAGCCCCGAGATCACAGTCAGCCCGCCGCCCAGCCGCAGCAGCATGGTGCGCCGCTTCTCGGCCCGGGCGTCGGGCGCATCGAGCGCTTCGAGCACCGCATCGGCCCAACCGTCCAGCCGCATGGCCCAAAGCAGGTAGAGACCTCCCACAAGATAGAACAGGCCCGCAGAGATGGCGAGAAACTCGAGCATGGAAGCGATCCCGGCATGCAATTGGAGCGTGCAGAATAAGGATGGGCCGGTGGTGCGTCGCCCCCCTGTGAAGGGGGGGCATGCGAAGTCCCTTGACTTGTGGGGCCGTCTCAACGATATGTGCAGCACAGAGTCGCTGAGGGCGCCGCGTGAGCGCCCGCGCCACATCCTGCCCTCCGCAGGTTCTTTTCAGGCAGATAACGGCTTGCGCGGCGCGCCCCCATCCGGGGTTAGCGGCGCCCCTTCCACAACGGTTCCCACATCACGCGGGGTTTCGATCGGCTCGCGAAATGCTGCACAAGCCGTGCGGCAGCGTGCGCCGGTATCCGCTCATCGGACGCTGGCTGGCCATTGGCCGGCGCGCCCAGGCATGGCATCTGCCGTGCGCCATAAGGACAAGTTCTTTGCAAGATTTTCAGGCCCTGGGCCTTCACTCCCGTCTGGTCGATGCCGTGGCGGCGCTGGGTTACGACCAGCCGACGCCCATTCAGGCAGAAGCCATCCCTCACGTTCTGGCCGGTCGCGACCTCATGGGCCTCGCCCAGACCGGAACCGGAAAGACCGCGGCATTCGGGCTGCCGCTCATCACCCATCTGCTCGCCGCGCCCGGCCGGCCCGCGCCTCGCACCGTAAAGGCGCTGATCCTTGCGCCAACCCGCGAGTTGGTCAACCAGATCGCGACTAATCTGCGCGCGCTGGTCCGCGACACGCCGATCCGCGTCAATCATGTGGTCGGCGGCATGTCGATCAATGGCCAGATCCGGACGCTCTCGCACGGTTCGGACATTCTCGTGGCCACCCCCGGCCGCCTGCTCGACCTGGTCAAGCGCCAGGCCGTGCGGCTCGATTCGGCCCGCTATCTCGTCCTCGACGAAGCCGACCAGATGCTCGATCTGGGCTTCATCCACGCTCTGCGCGATATTGCCCGGCTTTTGGGCAGCCCGCGCCAGACGCTTCTGTTCTCGGCCACCATGCCTGCCCAGATGGTCGAGATTTCGCGCACCTATCTCACCGATCCGGTCCGCGTGCAGGTTGCCGCTCCGGGCAAGGCCGCCGACAAGGTCGACCAGACGGTCCATTTCGTTGAAACCGGAGACAAGATCAGCCTGCTTTCCAAATTGCTGGGCGCCGAGACCGATTCCCTTTCGCTGGTCTTCACCCGCACCAAGCACGGGGCCGACAAGCTCGCCAAAAAGCTCGAATCGGCCGGTTATGCGGTAGGCGCCATCCACGGCAACAAGAGCCAGGGACAGCGCGACCGCATGCTCAAGGCGTTCCGTGACGGCACCATCCGGGTTCTGGTCGCCACCGACGTGGCAGCGCGCGGGCTCGATATCCCCGGCGTCACCCACGTCTACAATTTCGACCTCCCCGAAGTGGCCGAGAACTACGTCCACCGGATCGGTCGCACCGCACGCGCCGGAGCCGATGGTAAGGCCGTTGCCCTGTGCGCCGCAGCCGAACTCGATCTTCTCGGCGCCGTGGAAAAGCTCATGGGGATCACCGTCCCGACCGTTGGCGGCACCCGTCCCGAGCCCTCCCGCCGCGGCGCATCGAGCAAGAGCAAAGGCAAGGGACGCGGCCAGAGTGGCCGTCCCGTCCAGGCCCAGCAGCCCAAGCGCGCCGACGAGCGGCCTTCCGGCCGCACCAGTCGCCGGCGTCCTCGGCGTGCAGCCTGAATTGCTCCCGGGAACGGCGGCAACGCTGTTCCGATAGGGAATGCGACGACGCAATGAGTGAGGGCTCCTGATCTGATGCATTCAGAGCGGGAGCCCTGATCACGCCGTGCGCTGGCACGGGCGCGAAGCCTGTGATAGGCCTCGCGCCCATGGCGTATGGTGATGCGGGGAGGGTGCGGGCTGGTGCTGGAAAAACTGTGCGGGATCGGGCTCGAGGCGGGCGCGATCATACTCGATATCTACGGGCGAGCCTTTTCGGTGGAAACCAAGGCCGACAATTCCCCGCTCACCGAAGCCGACACGGCCGCCGAAGCCCTGATTCTCGACCGCCTCGCCGTGGCATTTCCCGATATCCCCGTGATTGCCGAAGAAGCCGTGGCGGCGGGCCGTGTGCCTGCAACCGGCAAGCGGTTCTTCCTGGTTGATCCCCTCGACGGCTCCAAGGAGTTCATCGCGCGCAATGACGAGTTCACCGTCAACATCGCGCTCATTGAGGACGGCGTGCCCACCCATGGCATGATCTGCGCGCCCGCGCTCGGACGGCTATGGTGGGGTGGCCCGGACGGCGCGTTCACAGCCACCTGCAAGGCTGGCAAGATGGGCAAGGCAAGTTCCATCCGCACGCGCAGCCCGGCACCCGATGCTGGGCTCGTGCTCGTGGGCAGCCGGTCCCACGCCAGCGAGGTCTCCGAGCCGCGGCTCGAGGGCCTTTGTGTGGCACAAGCCCGTGCGGTCGGCTCCTCGCTCAAATTCTGCCTGATCGCCGAAGGCGAGGCCGACATCTATCCCCGCCTTGGCCGGACCATGGAATGGGACATCGCTGCCGGTGACGCCATCGTGCGCGCCGCGGGCGGATTGGTTCTCGACGCGCAAGGGCGTCCCTTCGGCTACGACAAGCGCAACCAGAGCCAGGACGTGGATTTTGCCAACGGGTATTTCTGGGTGTTCGGGGATCGGAGCCTCGCGTCCCGTATCTTTCCCGGGCTCTGAACCGGGATTCTGGACCGCGCCGCCCGCGCAGCGCGGTCGTGCCGCCTCCAGAGCGTCTCGAGTTCTGATCGAATCAGAACTCGAGCTCCAAGTGTCGTATCTCGGACCCGGAAAAGTGTTTCCACCTTTCCTGGAGGCGCCCTAGGCGGCGTTCGTGGTCTCAAGCGAACTTGTGAGGATATCGCGCAGCTTGGCCGGGTCCTTGGTCGAACGCAGCCGGTCCACGATCCCCTCCGAGCGCAGCAGGCGTGCGACCTTGGACAGCGCCTTGAGGTGGTCGGCGCCCGACCCTTCCGGAGCGAGCAGCATCACGATGATGTCCACAGGCTGATCGTCGACAGCATCGAACTCGATCGGCTGGGCCAGCCGCGCGAATACCGCGGTGACGCCAGGCAGACCCTTGATCTTGCCGTGTGGAATCGCGATGCCGCTTCCCAGGCCTGTAGAGCCCAGTTGCTCGCGGCTGAGCAGCGTATCGAAGATGACCTGTGCGTCTATCCCCACCTGCGCCGAAGCACGCTCGGCAAGCTGCTGCAGGAGCTGGCGCTTGCTCGCGACCTTTGCGCAGGGCATGATCGAGTCCTGCGACAGGATGTCAGCAAGTTGCATTGAGAAAAGCCTTTGTGGTGTCTTGTGTCTGGCGACTGAGTGCTCGACCTATGTCGGAGCAAGGGCCGGATCGATCCATCCGATATTCCCATCGGCGCGGCGGTAAACCACATTCATGCCTCCATGTCCAGCATGGCGGAACACAATGACGTCCGATTGCATCAGGTCCATTTCCATTACCGCTTCACCCACGCTCATGGTGCGAAGGCTCGAAGTGCTCTCTGCGATCACTGGCGGGGAAAAATCCTCGGCCAGTTCTTCCTCGTCGTTCGGTGCTGCCAGCACGTAGGAGGCATAGTCGCTCGAAGGGCCGTTATTGGCGTTGCGACGGTGATTCTTGAGTTTGCGCTTGTAGCGGCGCAGCCGCTTTTCGATGTGCCCGGCCATTGCCTCGTAGGCGGGTATGGCCTCATGGGCGGAGGCGCTGGCCTGCAGCACCACGCCCGTGTCCAGATGGACAAGGCAATCGGCCCGAAATCCGCTGCCCTCTGGCTCGAGGGTCAGGTGGCCATCATACCCTCCATCGAAATATTTGGCGACGACGGCATCGAAATGCTCTTCGGCTCTGGTCCGGAGCGATTCACCGACGTCCATGTTTTTTCCCGAAACGCGCAAGCTCATGGAAAGCCTCTCGGTTGTCTCATATGAAAGCCCGCTTCGCGGTCGCCTGGCGAACGCTCACGGACCGCGAGTCTAGTCTCGCAGGATCGGCAAGGCAATCATTACCGGGCCCAGTGGTTCCGCGCGCAGAACGCGCAGTGGATAATCCGTCCCCTCCTGAAGGCCCCTGGCTGTGCCGCTGACGGGCTCGTGTTGCCGCGCGCCTTGTGAAAAGCGCCCGGGATTACTATAGTCCGCGCAATCTAGAGGTACCGAGTTGGATATCGCCAAGACCATGACTTCATTTCCCGGCGCAACGCACCCCACATCGCGCGCGCCCTGCCTCATGGCGGTGCTGCGGATGGCCGGGCTGCGGCCCACGCGCCAGCGCCTCGCGCTCGCCGAATTGCTGTTTTCGGGCACTCATCGCCACGTCAACGCCGAGCAACTGCACTCCGAAGCCGCGCGGTCGGGCGTGCAGGTGTCGCTGGCCACCATCTACAACTCCTTGCACCAGTTCCGTCAGGCGGGCCTGCTGCGCGAAATTTCTGTGGACGCCTCCCGGTCCTATTTCGACACCGACACCACCGACCATCACCATTATTTCATCGAGGACGAGCAGCGGATCGAGGACATCCCCTCCGATACAATCGAGATTTCGGGCCTGCCCGACGCGCCCGAAGGCATGGTCGTGAGCCATGTGGACGTGATTGTCAGGGTGCGCCGAGCGCGCTGAGCCTCGCCCCGCGCCGGGGCCCTGAATGCGAAAGCCCGGCTGCCTGGAAGGGCAGCCGGGCTTTTCCATCAGGTGATCTGCTCCGCGCCGTCAGGGCGCGAAGATCGAATTGAGGATATTGCCGATGCCGTCCGGGTTCTGCACCCCTCCCTCGGGCGCAGCCTGCGTGGGTGCTGCGTTGGGATCGGCGACACGGTCGGCAAGCCGGACATAGGATCCGGGCAGCTCGGCAACGGTCAGCCCCTCATGGGCCTCAACCATGAACTCGCGCCAGATTTCCGCAGGAACGGAGCCGCCGGCCATGCCGCTGGTGGGGCTGTCATCGTCATTGCCCAGCCACACCCCGCCGACCATGCTCGCGGTATAGCCCACGAACAGGGCATCGCGGCTGCGCTGGGAGGTTCCGGTCTTGCCTGCCATGGGCCATCCGCCCATCTGCGCATTCCGGCCCGTGCCAGCCTCCACGCCTGCGCGCAGCATGTCGTTCATCATCCCAACCTGCGTGTCGGTCAGGATTTGACCGGGTCCTGAGGGATTTTCCTCGTAAAGCACTTCGCCATCGGAGGTGGTGATCCGGGTGATGACGTTGGCGATCACCCCGTACCCGCCATTGGCGAAGGGCGCATAAGCCGCCGTGAGGTCGAGCAGAGACACTTCCTGGGTGCCCAGGGCGATGGCGGGCACGGGCTGGAAGTTGGACGTAAAGCCCATGCGATAGGCGGTCTCGACGACGTTCTCGGGTCCGATGTCGATCGCGAGGCGCGCCGCGACGGTGTTGATCGAATAGGCCAGCGCGTCGCGCAGCAGAACCGGGCCGACATACTGGTTGTTGGAGTTTTCCGGGGACCAGCCATTATATTCGAGCGGCTCGTCCACGACCAGCGTATCGGGCGTATAGCCCTGCTGGAGGGCGGCCAGATAGACGAAGGGCTTGAAGGTCGACCCCGGCTGGCGCCGTGCGGTGACCGCGCGGTTGTACTGGCTCATGGAATAGTCCACGCCTCCGATCAGCGCCTTGACGCGGCCGTCGGTGTCCATGGCCACGAGCGCGGCCTGTGAGAACTGGCGGGCTTCGCCATATTCACGAATCGCTTCGCGCACCACGAATTCGGCATGCTTTTGCAGGTCCCAGTCGAGTGTGGTGGAGACCACCACGTCCTCATGGACCTCACCCAGATAGGCGGTCATCAACGTCTCGACCCAGTCCGCAACGTAGAACTCGGCCCCCGCGACCCGGTCGGACCGGGCGGTCGTGCGCGCCGGATCGAGCGACGCGGCGTCGGCTTCCTCCTGGGTGATGTAGCCCTCGCGGACCATGTTGGCGAGGGCCAGGCGCTGGCGCTCCTCGGCTCGCTCGGGATGGTTGCGGGGGTTGTAATAGGACGGCGCAGGCAGGATGCCGGCCAGCATCGCGGCCTGGCCGAGCGACAGGTTGCGCGCCGAAACCCCGAAATAGGTCTGGGCCGCCGCCTCGATCCCCGTGGCCCCGGAGCCGAAATGGACGCGGTTGAGATAGAGCTCGATGATCTGGTCTTTGGTGTAGTTCCGTTCCAGCCAGATCGCGAGCAGGGCTTCCTGAACCTTGCGGCCCAGCGTCTGGTCGGGAGTGAGGAACAGGTTCTTGGCCACCTGCTGGGTGATGGTGGACGCGCCGCGCGTCACCTGCCCGGCCTGAACGCTCTCCACGAGAACCGAAGCAAGGCCGAAGGGGTCGACGCCGAAGTGATCACGGAAGCGCCGGTCTTCGCTCGCGATCACCGCCTGGCCCACATAATAGGGCAATTCATGGATGGAAACGGCCTCGCCACCGGTCTGCCCACGGTTGGACAGTAGCTGGCCGTTAGAGGCCAGCACCCGGATATTGGGCGGACGCTGGGGCACTTCCCAGGTATCGGACGAACCCAGATCCTGGCCGTAATACAGAACCACCCCTCCTGCCGCGATCGCGCCCAGAATGGCGACAGAGAATCCGAAATAGATCAGGGAGACGAAAAAGCCGCCGATCCCGCGCCTGCGCCTGGACGGTTTCTTCTTGCCTCCGGACGAACGGCGCGGCTTGTCGCCGTTTCCGGCCTTGGCAGGCGCAGCCTTGCGTCCACCGCGGCGCTTCTTGCCGTCGTCGATCCGATCGTCGGGAGAAAGGCGAAGATCCATGAAACCGAGTCTTTCCTGCGTGATACTGCCGTCAAGGTGCCGGCCAGGCCGGGCGTTGACGCCGCCATACGCCCGTCGCCATGACGTTGCGATCGGAGCGGGCGGCTGATGCAACCTTGCGATATCTAATGCTTGTGTTGGTCAATTGTGGCCGGTTTATGTGAGTTTTTCCATTCCTGCGCCCGCTTGTTGCGCCAAGTCCACACAATTGTCCTCCACCCGCCGTCCTGCCTCCTCGCCATGAGATGAGCGCTTGATCAGATGCGTCCTTCGCCTACCCTTGCGGCCTTCGGGCCAGTCAGGGATGAGAGCGTGAGTATTTACAGTTTCGAGGGCCGCGAGCCCTCCATTTCCGACCGGATCGGGTTCCTTGCTCCCGATGCCGCCATTATAGGCTCGATCGCGCTTGGCGCGGGCGTCAGCGTCTGGTTCGGCGCCGTAATGCGCGGGGACAATGAACCGATCGTGATCGGGGAGGGCACCAACATCCAGGAGATGTGCATGCTGCACACCGACCCCGGCTTCCCCCTCACCATCGGCGCCGGCTGCACCATCGGGCATCGGGCGATTCTGCACGGCTGCACCATCGGGGGCAACAGTCTCGTGGGCATGGGCGCCATCGTGCTCAACGGCGCGCGGATCGGGGTCAATTGCCTGATCGGAGCCGGCGCGCTGGTGACCGAGAACACCGAAATTCCCGACAACAGCCTTGTGATCGGATCCCCCGCCAAGGTGCGGCGAACCCTCGATCAGGACGCGGTGCGCGGGCTTGAGGCCGCCGCACGCGGGTATCAGGACAAGTCCGGCCGATTCGTGCGGGATCTGAGGAAAGTGGATGGGCCGGGGCGGTAACGCGGGCGGGGCGGACGGGCTCGGTTGAGCGCGAGCACAAGCTCGAGCCCCGGGGCCGTCGTCTCGATGGCATGAACCGCGTCTTCGACCACCGATCGCGGCGTATCCTGTGATTGCGCCACGAGAACCATCGCGTCCGCGCGGCTGCCCAGCGCCAGTGCATCCACCCCGTGACTGATCGGTGGGGTATCGACAACGACGAAATCATAGCCCTGGCGCGCGCCCTCGACGACCCCCGCCAGTCCCTCGTGATCCGGAATCCGGCCGGGCTGATCGTTCACGGCAGAGCCGCGGGCGAGCAGGATCTCCAGAGGGCTCTGGAGGTCGCTCATGGCCCGCGCCCCCCGGTCGGACGGCAGTGCGTCGTTGGGAGCAGGGATCAGCGCGCCTGCGAAATCGGCCTGCCCGTCTGCGTCCACCAGAAGCGTTCGCGCCCCGGTTATGGCGAGTGACCGCGCCAAGGCGAGCGCCAGGGTGGATCTGCCCTCTCCTGGAGCGCCGGACGACACCACGATGAGGGCGCCGCGGCCGACTCCGCGCCGGTCGAGCGCCGAGCGCACTGCCAATTGCAGCCGGTGGAGCGCCTGGGCGTAGGGCGCCCTGGAATCGGCCGTAACGATATCGGCAGGGCTCCACTGGTCCGCCGCCCAATCGAGGTGTTCCTCGGGAATCGCAATCACCGGCCGACCGCCGAGACATCCGGACATGACTGTGGCCTTGGCAAAGCCTCCGGCCACGGTTTCGCGCGTCAGCGCCGCACCAGTGCCCAGCATCAGACCGATCAGGCCCCAGAACCCCAGGATCAGCGCCGGTTCGGTCCCCGAAGGTCGTGCGGGCGGCGTGGCCGGGGACACCAGGCGTGCATCGGGCATCTGCAGATCCGTCCGGGCCGCAAATTCCACCGACCGGGCCAAAAGGGTTTCGTAATGGGTGCGCGCAATGGCCTCCACCGGGTCGAGGTCCGATCGCGGGTCAGCCGCCGCACCGCCTTGGGCAGCCCCCTGGGCGTCGCGTTCGCCGCGCGTTGTCTGCAGGGCCCGTCCTGCCTGCTCGGCCCGCTCGCGCAGGATCTCGCCGGCCGAAAAGATGGTGGCTGTCCTCGCGAGCGTTTCCTGCTCGATATAGGTCCGGGCCACCGCATTGGCCAGGTGGGCGGCCCGTTGCGGATCATCGAGGCGTACCTCAACGGCAACGAGATGGGTCTGGCCGCGCTGCTCAACGCCTGTGGCAGCGCGCAAGCCATCGAGTGCGCGCAAGGCCGGATCCGGCGCGGCCGGGCGCGCTGTGAGGCTCAGGGCGGCATTGATCGGTCCCCTGGTGGGGCTTGCAAAGCGCGGATCGGCATCGAGGCGTTCGGCTTGCACCACCGCGCCGAGAACT
Source organism: Pelagibacterium montanilacus (assembly GCF_003992665.1). Classification (GTDB taxonomy): domain Bacteria; phylum Pseudomonadota; class Alphaproteobacteria; order Rhizobiales; family Devosiaceae; genus Pelagibacterium; species Pelagibacterium montanilacus. The sequence goes on along the minus strand of NZ_RZMX01000051.1, from coordinate 62,710 downwards.
GCGTCCGAGCGCATGATTTCCGCCGCGCTGGCGATGCGCGCCATGTCGGTTGCGCCTGCCGATTCCACCTCCGGGGCCAGCAGGTTGGATGGACGGGGGTCGACATAGACGAGGGCCGTGGCGCTGAACCGGGCCGGCGTCGCCCAGGCATGGATCAGCCCCGCCACGAGGCACGCCGCAGTCGCACCGGCGACCCACACCCGCCGACGCCATATCGCGGACAGCGCCGCTCCCAAGTCGATATGTCCCTCGTCCACGCTTGCCCCCCGTTTTTACCCCGCGCTGGTCAGCACCCTCGCCGTGCCCGCCTCGATCCGCACCGCGCTCAGAACGCCCCCGATATAGACCCCGCTGTCGAGATTGATGCGGCCGCGCCCGATCTGGGCCTCTTTGACCGGAGTGTGCCCATGAACCACGCAGCGGCCGAAATCATGGTCCGACTCCAGGAACGCGTCCCGGATCCAGACCATGTCCTCCTCACTCTGGCGCGCGGTGGGCACCCCGGGCCGCAGCCCGGCGTGAACGAAGATGTGGTCGGGGGTTTCCAGCATCACGGGCAGAGTCTGGAGAAACCGCCGATGAGCCGCGGGAATGGCGCGCAACAGACGCGAGCGGGCGCCGATCCAGTCTCTCTCGACCTCGTGCACGCTCTTGGCGTCCAGACCATAGGATCGCAGCGTGGATTCACCGCCCAGCCTGAGCCAATGCCGGAAGGCGCGATGGTCCGAGAGGGCGGACAGCATGGCCAGCTCGTGGTTGCCGCACAGGCAGATGCGGTGCCAGCCCTTGGGCAGGGGCGCCAGCAGATGATCGAGCACCTGCGCCGATTGCGGGCCCCTGTCCACATAGTCCCCGATCATGACGATCCAGCGCTCGCCGGCGCAATCGGTCCCGTCGTCCAGGATGTGGCGCTCAAGCTCCACAAGCCTTTCGAGGTATCCGTGCACATCGCCGATGGCATAAATACGCGCTGGCCGCCCGGCAGCCTTAAGCCTTGGCCGCTCAGCGTTCTTTTGCTCGCGCACTCCTGTATCGGTGCCCCCATGGAGCATCCGCGCAATCATGGCTATCCCCCCGACGGCCTGATGCGGGAGATCGATCCCGATCCCCCCTTTTAGTCAAATTATAACGGATTGGGCGCGGAGGAAATGGGCCTCGCGAATTTGTCAGCCAGAAGCGCATTGCTGGCAGGTGCCACGGATTTCCATCGTCGTCCGCGCCGTCACGAAACCCTCGCGATCCGCCCAGTCATCGAGCCGCGCGCGCACCACCTCGTCGGAAAATTCGCGCACGAGACCGCAGGTTTCGCAGATCGCAAAGGCGATCAGGCCGGACTTGTGGCAGTGCGGGTGTGCGCAGGCCACGAACGCGTTGAGCGATTCCAGCCGGTGGGCGAGACCCTTCTCGAGCAGCTTGTCGAGCGCGCGATAGACCTGCAGGGGCGCCCGCAGTCCGTCTCCCCGCAGCTGGTCGAGAATCGTGTATGCGCTCAAGGGGCCCTCCGCCTTGGTGAGGGTATCGAGAACCAGGGTCTGGTTGCGCGTCAGGTCGGTCTGGCCGGACATCTCAGGCATCCTTCGGCTTGTTCTTGAGCGGGATCAGCGAAGTGAGGGCGAACACCCCGAGGGCAGCGACCACGATGGACGGTCCCGATGGCGTATCGAAATGCAGCGAGGCCCACAAGCCTGCCAGAACCGCGGCTATGCCCCCCAGTGCGGCATAGATCGCCATCTGCTCGGGCGTCCGGGCCAGGCGGCGCGCTGCGGTGGCGGGAATGATCAGCATGGCGGTGATCAGCAACACGCCGAGAATCTTCATCGCGATGGCGATCAGTCCGGCGAGCAGCACCATGAACACAAGCCGCGTGCGTTCGGGGGAAAACCCTTCAGCCTGGGCGATCTCCTCGCTCACCGTGCCCGCCAGCATCGGGCGCCAGAGCCAGGCGAGCACGCCCAGCACCACCGCGCCGCCGCCATAGATCAGAGCCAGATCGGCAACCGAGACCGCGAGGATGTCGCCAAAGAGCAGGCCCATCAGATCGATCCGGACATTGGGCATCAGCGATACCAGCACCAGGCCGAGCGCCAGCGTCGAGTGGGAGAGCAGGCCCAGAAGGCTGTCGGACGAGAGCGTGCCGCGTCGCTGCAAGAAACCCAGGATCACCGCCACGAGAACAGCGATGGCGAAGACGCCCGCCAGCGGGTTGAACGAAAAGAACAGCGCCAGCGCCACGCCCAGAATGGCCGAGTGCGCCATGGTGTCCCCGAAATAGGCCATGCGACGCCAGACGATAAAGCAGCCCAGAGGTCCGGTCACCGCAGCGACCCCCACCCCCGCGATGATCGCGCGCGTGAAAAAGCTCTCAAGCATCCTGGCGCGCCTTGCTGCCAGTGTGATCGTGCTCATGGTCGCAATGGGGGCCGTGCGCGTGATGATCGAAGGCCAGCGTGCCGTCAGCCTGCCGCACCGAGCCGTCGGGCAGATGCGCATGATCGTGATGGTGGCGGTAGATCGCGAGGGTTTCCGCCGCCCGTGGACCAAAGAGCGCCGCATATTCGGTGCTGGCCGCCACGGTGTCGGGCGTGCCCGAGCAGCACACATGCCCGTTCAGGCAAAGGACCGTGTCGGTGCGCGCCATCACCACATGCAGATCATGGCTGATCAGCAGCACCCCGCACCCCGTTTCGTCGCGAATGGTCGCGATCAGATCATAGAGTGCCACTTCGCCGGAGAAATCCACTCCCTGCACCGGTTCGTCCAGCACCAGCAGGTCGGGCCGTCCGATGATGGCGCGCGCGATCATGGCGCGCTGGAATTCTCCGCCCGAAAGCGCCTGCACCTGAGCGTCCCTGAGGTGAGAAATACCCACGAGATCCAGAGCCTGTGCCACCTCCGCTTTGCTCCGCCGCCTGCTGAGCGTCATCAGCCGGCCCACCGTCAGGGGGAGGGAGCGATCGAAAGCGGTCTTCTGGGGCACGTATCCGACCTGCAATCCCTTCGCCCGCCGCACCTCGCCCTCGTCGGGCGTCAGCACACCCAGCGCGGCCTTGACCGTGGTCGATTTGCCCGAGCCGTTGGGCCCGATCAGCGTGACGATCTCGCCGGGCACAATGGTCATGTCGACCCCGCGCACCAGCCAGCGACCGTCGCGATGGATCCCCAGCTTGGTCATGGCGATCAGGGGGCCGTCGCCGGGACGGGCATCCGCGCGCGCGAATTTGCCGGGCAGAAGCTCTTGCATGCGTTCTATCATAACGTTATAGCATTACATCGTAGATTGTAATGTCATAACATAGTCCTTCAAGGAGCCCGCCACAATGCCTCTTCGCAGCCCGCTCGTCCTCGGAGCCGCGCTTGTCGCGCTGATGGTAGCCAGTCCCGCGTTCGCCGCGCCTCAGGTTCTCACCACGATCAAGCCGCTCCATTCCCTGGTCGCAGGCGTCATGGACGGCGTGGGGGAGCCCGAGCTGCTCATAGATGGCGCGGCCAGCCCGCACGGGTTTTCCATGCGCCCCTCCGATGCGGCCAGGCTCGAAGGCGCCGAAGTTGTGTTCTGGATCGGTGCCGGCCTTGAAACCTTCCTCGATGGCGCACTGCAGACCCTTGCATCGGACGCCAGTGTTGTCGCGATGATGGATGTCGAGGGCATGACGATCCTCGAGCTGCGCGAGGGCGGACGCTTCGAGGAACATGATCACGATCACGACGATCACGACGATCACGGTGGGGACGAACACAATCACGCCGAAGATCACGAGAATCCCGGGGACGACGACCATGAGCACCAGGGCGAGGATCATGACCACCACGAGCATGATGACGATGCCCACGACCATGACCATGGCGATGCCCACATCTGGCTCGATCCCCAGAACGCCCGCCTGATGGTCGCTGCGATCGTGGATGCTCTTGGCACCGCCGATCCGGAAAACGCCGCGATCTACAACGACAACGGCCAGGCGATCGCCGCCCGGCTGAACGAATTGGAAGCCAGAATCGGCGAGCAGCTCGAGCCGGTGCGCGGCAAGCCCTTCTTCCTGTTTCACGACGCCTATCATTATTTCGAGGCGCGCTTTGGCATCGAGGCTTCCGGAACCTTTACCGTCAATCCCGAAGTGGCGCCCGGTGCCGGCCGGCTGACCGAAATCCGCGAAATGGTCGAAGCCGAGGAGGCGGTGTGCCTGTTCGCCGAGCCGCAATTTTCCCCCCAGGTGATCGACACGATCGCAGAGGGTACCGGCGCGCGCCTCGGCGAGCTCGACCCGCTGGGAGCCGCGATCCCGGAGGGCCCCGAACTCTATTTCACCCTGATCGAGACCATGGCGCAAAGTCTCGCCGATTGCCTCGCCGATTGAACCGGTTTGCCTGCCGGACCCCGATTGGTGCGGGCATAGAGACGGGAGCCGGCGGTGGCTCCCGTCTCGCCCATTTTTGAAGGGTTTACTTCAATGGGCCTTTGAAGATGAAAAACGCGCCCAGCGCGATTAAGGCAAAGCCCAGCACGTGGTTGAGGGTGAATTTCTCACCCAGGTAAAAGATCGCAAACAGCGCAAAGACCGAAAGCGAGATCACCTCGTGAATGGTTTTGAGCTCGGCCCCCGAATAGACCCCGTAGCCGATCCGGTTGGCCGGGACCGCCAGCCAGTATTCAAAGAACGCGATCCCCCAGCTCGCCATCACGACCACCCACAAGGCCGCGCCGGGGAATTTCAGGTGCCCGTACCAGGCAAAGGTCATGAAGACGTTCGAGGCGATGAGCAGGCCGATCGGTGCGAGCACCGGAAACAGCGAGGAAGCGACGAGGGCGGCGGGCATCGGGTTTCGGTTCCGGGGGAGGGCGGCGCTGGGCCGGATCGCAAATCCAAAGCGACAATCGGGAAATTTTTGCAATAGAAATCTGCATGCTCACCTGCGCGCGGGATCGAATCCGCACCTGCCGCGTTAGGCCAACGTGAAAGTCCGCGTGGGTCGGCGGACCATTAAGCGTGCAGGGGGCGCATCTGACGGTGCAATCGATCACCTATGATCCCTATTGCGGACCGGCGCCCCTGCCGGCCGATCTTTGGGCTGCCTGGAATCTCGACCCCGTCCTGATCCTTGCCATGCTGGCCTCGTTTCTGGCCTGGCGTGTGGCAGGTCGGCGTGATCGGGTGGGGTTGCGCGCCAATCTCGGCGCGCAACTGCTCATCGCGCTTGCGTTCGTGTCCCCGCTCTGCGCTCTCTCCTCGGCGCTGTTTTCCGCGCGCGTCGCCCATCATCTGGTGCTGATAGGCGGCATCGCGCCGCTTCTGGCCATCGCCTTTCCCTGGCGGCGCGGGCCCATGCTGCCGCTCTCGGCGCTGGTCATCGGGCATGCGACCATCGTGTGGCTCTGGCATGCCCCTGGGCCTTATGGCTTCGCCCTCAGCTCGCATGCCGCCTATTGGCTCATGCAGGCGACGCTCGGGATCAGCGCCTGGGCGCTCTGGCGCGGCGTGCTCTCACCTTTCGCGCGCAACGGGCGTGGCGCCTTCGCACTTCTGGCCACCATTATGCAGATGGGGTTCTTAGGCGCGCTGCTCGTCTTTGCGCCCCAGCCGGTCTTTGCGCCCCATTTCGGCACCACAGCGCCCTTCGGGCTCTCCCCGCTGACCGATCAGCAGCTTGCAGGGCTCCTGATGTGGGTGCCGGCCTTCGTGCCCTATGCGGGCGTCGCCATCTGGCAATTGGCCGGATCGCTGCTGCCGCGCGTGCCAAGGCCCGCTCAATGATCGTCACGGTGCTCAAGATCGCCCACATCACGGCGATCTCGGTCTGGGCGGCGGGGCTGATCTGCATGCCGTTCCTCTTCCGCCAGCGCATCGACCAGATCGAGGACCGCGACCTTCACCGCATGCACGCCATGGTGCGGTTCCTCCATATCGTGATCGTCTCGCCGGCGGCCTTCGTCGCCGTGGGCACGGGAACCGCGCTCATTTTCTTTCAGCAGACCTTCGATGCCTGGTTCACGATCAAGCTGTTCCTGGTGGGCCTCCTGGCCATCATCCACGTGCTGACCGGGCTCGTGATCCTCAAGCTGTTCAAAGAGGCTGGACGCTATCCCAAATGGCGCTATCTGATGGTCACCGGCATGACCACCGTGGTCGTCGCGTGCATTCTGGTTGTGGTGTCGGCCAAGCCCCGGATCGATGCCATGGATTTTGCAGGCGAAATCTTTGTGCCCGGCGCCCTGGGCACCATGCTCGACCCGCTTATTCGTCAGGTGATACCATGAGGCCGACACCGTGATCGAACACCAGCTTGCCGCCATGCCACCCGGCAATCCCGGTGAAGATCGACGCCAGGACCGAAAGCGCCAGCCCATGGGGCAGCACTTCCTCGGGCGCCACCAGCCGCAGGCCCCAATTGGTGCCGGCGATGGCGAGCAGCGTCATGGCGGCCACCGCATGGGTCCAGCTTCCCACACGCGAGCGGATGCCTTTGACCAGCAGCAATTCCGCGGTTCCCACGAGAGCGGCGGCGACGCCGAATGCAAAGGCAAAGCCCGCGCTCCAGACGCCGGCGCGCAGGAAAAACGGATCGCCCCAGAACCAGTAGAGCACGTCGATCCCCAGCGTGCCGATCACCAGCGCAATGGGAAAGTGCACGCTCATGGCGTGCAGCGGATGGCCGGCGACAGCGACCGCCGAGGTCAAATCCATCTCGCGCAGATCGGCCATGACCGGGCTGACGGGTTCTTTCTCTTCGACCATAGCGCCCCTTGCCGTGTTCCTGCATCCCAGCGTCGCAGATCAACGCGTCTCTGCGCAAGGGCGTTCCCGGCTTTTGCGCTGCCCATCGTGCTCGGCGCCTGCTCGGGCCCGCTCTCCGCGCTCGATCCCGCGGGGCCGGCCGCATCATCGATCGCCACGCTCTGGTGGACCATGCTGGTCGGCGCGGCGCTTCTGTTCCTCCTCGTCATGGGCCTGCTGCTTGCCGTCTACATCCGCCCCGGCTTCGGCTCACGGCTCGCTGGCACCCGCTGGATGCTCTATGGCGGGCTGGTCATGCCGACGGTGGTGCTGACCGCGCTGGTCGTTTACGCCCTGGTGCTCGGCGAACGCATCCTTGCCCATCCCGACCCCAGGGTGCAGCGGGTTTCGGCCCACGGGGTGATGTGGGACTGGCGGTTTTCCTACCCCGACAATCCCGGCGCGGCTCCGACCGACGAGCTGCACATCCCGGCAGGCGAGCCGGTCGATGTGCTGGTCACCTCCGGGGACGTCATTCATTCGTTCTGGGTCCCAAGGCTCGCGGGCAAGATCGACGCCATCCCCGGCCACGAGAACATCGTGCGCATCACCGCCGACCGGCCCGGGACCTATCGGGGCGTGTGTGCCGAATTTTGCGGGCTGGGCCACACCGACATGAGGTTCACCATCATCGCGCACGAGCCGGATGACTACCAACAGGCCGTCATGGAGGCGGGCTCATGAAGGCGAGCGACGAGGCCGCTGTCCCCAAAAGCGCCATCCGCCTGCACAAGGAGCTCGACAGGATCTGGCGCTCGGGCCGCGGCTTTAAGCGCCTTTCGGCGGTCAACCATACCGTGATCGGCAAGCGCTTCATGCTCACCGCCATGGTGTTCTTTGCCATAGGGGGCGTCCTCGCCATGACGCTGCGGGCCCAGCTCGCAACGTCCCAGGCAGCGTTCGTGGGCCCTGAAATCTACAACCAGCTCTTTTCGCTGCACGGTACGGTGATGATGTTCCTCTTCGCCATCCCCATGCTCGAGGGGCTGGCGATCTATCTTCTGCCCAAGATGCTGGGTGCGCGTGATCTCGCCTTCCCACGCATCACCGCCTTCGGGTACTGGTGCTACCTGTTCGGGGGCACCATCATCGTGGGGTCGCTGTTCTTCGGGGTGGCGCCCGACAGCGGCTGGTTCATGTACACCCCGCTCTCATCCAAGCCCTACACTCCCGGGATCAACGCCGACATCTGGCTTTTGGGCGTCACCTTCGTCGAGATCTCGGCGGTTTGCGCGGCGGTCGAGATCACCGTCTCGATCCTGAAGTTCCGCGCCCCGGGCATGTCGCTTGAAAAGATGCCGCTCTTTGCCTGGTACATGCTGGTGACTGCGCTGATGATGGTGGTGGGCTTTCCCCCCCTCATCCTCGCCTCGATCCTGCTCGAACTCGAGCGCGCCTTTGACATGCCCTTTTTCGATCCCGAGCGGGGCGGCGATCCGCTGTTGTGGCAGCACCTGTTCTGGCTGTTCGGCCACCCGGAGGTCTATATCATCTTCCTGCCCGCTGCCGGGGTGATCTCGACCCTTATCCCGGTCTTTGCGCGGCGTCCCATCATCGGATATCGCGCCATCATCATTGCCATCGTGGCGCTGGCGTTCCTCTCGTTCGGGCTCTGGGTGCACCACATGTTCACCGTGGGCATCCCGCATCTGGCGCTCGCGTTCTTTTCCGCCGCCAGCGCGGTGGTGGCCATTCCCACGGCCGTGCAGATCTTTGCCTGGCTGGCGACGCTGGCGCACGGACGGCCGCAGTTTGCCGTGCCCATGCTCTATGTCTTCGGGTTCTTCGTGGTGTTCGTCATGGGCGGGTTGACCGGGGTCATGCTGGCCATGGTGCCGTTCAACTGGCAGGCCCATGACAGCTATTTCGTGGTCGCCCATCTCCACTATGTGCTGGTGGGGGGCTTTGTCTTCCCGCTTCTGGCCGGCCTCTATTACTGGATGCCCCATGTGACGGGCCGGGAAACGGTGCACAGGATTTCGGTGCCAGCCTTCTGGCTGATCTTTGTCGGCTTCAACCTTACCTTCTTTCTGATGCACCTTACGGGCCTGATGGGCATGCCGCGGCGCATCTACACCTATCCCGGCGCCTTTGGCTGGGACTGGCTCAACCTTCTGTCCTCGGTCGGCGGGTTCATCCTCACCATGGGCTTTGCGCTGGTGGCCACCGACATGATCCTCCAGTTCCGCTTCGGCAAGCAGTTCCGGCGCAATCTCTGGAAGGCAGGGACGCTCGAATGGGCGATGCCGACCCGCCCCGCCTCCTATAATTTTGCTTCCATCCCCCATATCGAGGCCCGCGCCGACGATCTGGACGTCAACGTCCTGGGCCCGGAGCTGGCCGCCGGCAAAGGCTATCTCGGCTTTACCCGGGAAGGCCGCATGGAAACGCTTGCGGTCGACATGACCACCGGGCGGGCCGAGCACATCGCGCTCCTGCCCAATTCGAGCTATCTGCCGCTGGTCTCGGCCATCCTCACCGGCTGCGCGGTGCTCTCGATGCTGTTCGGCTTTTACTGGGTGGCGCTCTTTTTCGCGGTGCTGGTGGCGCTGGGGTTCATCTGGTGGAGCCAGGCCACCCCCATTCGCCCCGATATCGGGCTGCTCGATGCGGGCAGGGGCCTCTCCCTGCCGCCCCATACGGAAGTGGATGGCCCGGTCTCCTGGTGGGCCACGGTCTTTGCGCTGGTCTGCAACGGCACGCTGTTCTCGTCACTGTTGTTCGGCTCGATCTACAATTGGCTGGTCGCGCCCAACTGGCCCCCGGCACAGATCGTCGAGCTCGGACTCTCCGGCTATTTCGCGCTGGCCGGGTTCGTGCTTGTTCCCGTTCTCGGACGGCTCATCGTCCGGTCCAACATCGCGGGCTCGCCACTCGTCCCGCTCGGGGCTCTGGCGGTGGTCTATTGCGCGGTCATCGCGCTGCTGGCGCTGGCTATTGCCGCCATGCCCGACCCCACCAGCCATGCCCATGTCTCCACTTCCGTGGTGCTCCTGGGCTATGGCGCGCTGCACGCGGTGATCGGGCTGCTTTTCATCGCCAATGCGGTGATCAAGGTCCTGCGCGGCTTCATCGTCCCGGGCGCGCAGCTCGAGCTGCGCATCGGAAAGCTCTGGCACGATTACACGGCCCTGACCGGAATCATCGCAATCATCGCCGTACTGGCCATGCCGGCGATGATCGGCATGCTCGCGGGGGTGCGATGAAACCCGCCTCGCCCGTCCCCTCTCATCGGATGCTGCTGATCGTTCTGGGCTTTGTCGTCTGGTCTCTCGCCTTCGTCGTGCTCTATGGCACCAACGCCATCGGCTGCGCCTTTGGCTGGCCAGAGGGCCTCCAGCGCAACGTCCTGCTGGGGCTTTTTGCCCTCCACCTTCTGGCGCTCAGCGCGTTGGGATCGTGGACATGGCATCGCTGGAGAGCGCGGCGGGATGACTCCACCCAGCCGGCCCCACTGCTCGAATATCTGGGGTTTGGGCTCACCGCGGCCGCATTCGGGGCTACGGCATTGACGCTTCTGCCCACGGTCCTTGTGACCATGTGCGCGCCCTGATCAGGGAGCCTTGCCGAACGCCTCGGGGTCGATGGGGTCCTCAGCCCGGCCGATCGCGCATGTCGCGTGGGCCGATTTCTGCTTGGGGACGACAAGCGCCCCGGCCTTGAGCGCCGCGGCCTCGCAGACACCCGCAAGCCCCGTGGTGCCGGCCACCGCCTCGGACGGAGTGGCCAGCCGCCGGGCCTGGGCATCGAGCGTGCGCTTGCCGAACACCCGCAATGGCACGCCAAGCTGGGCGGCCGCGCCCTTCAGACCGTCATGGTCCTTGAGCTTGTCATAGCTCGCGAGCGCGGCAAGGCTCTGGCGCGCCAGTCCCGCCGCCGCCAGCGCGGCGGTCACCAGGCCGGCGATCTCGTCGGCGCCGGCGCCTGAAGAGCACCCGATCCCGGCCACCAGCGTGCGCGGATGCACCACCAGCCCGTTTGCTGCGCCTGCGCGCTCGGTGATCACCAGCTTGCGGCTCCCCGCCGGATCGACGGGATAGCCAGCGAGCGAGAGCCAGCCCGATGGGCCCTCGACGTTCAGCCGCTCGCCCTTGAGGAGCGCCGCCATCAGGGCGCGGGCGGCGGACAGGTCGCTCACCACATAGCCCGGAGGCGGATCCTCGAGCGAAAAATCATAGAGAGAATCCGAAAGCGAGGTGACGCCGGCCATCCCGCGGAACCCTTCGGCGACCCAGCGGGCAAGGGCATTGGCTCCCCGATGCACGCCCAACAAGGGCACGGCGACCTTCCCGTCCGCCGAAACCGCAACCACGGCCGGCTCGTCCGCCTTGGGCCCGAGGTCCCCGCCCAGAAGCCGGATCAGCGCTCCGGCCGAGCACACGCCCACGATCGGGGTCCGCGCACAGTATGAGGCGCGCACCAGCGGTTCGGGATCGGTCCGGCCCGGCCCGCAGAAATGGACTGGAGACCCCAGAAGCTGGGCCACATGCCGGGCGGTGTCGTCCCCCCGAGGGGTCGTTGAAAAAACCAGAGGCTGCTTCACGCGAGAATAACTTGATGGAAATAGACAGGTATCTGATCGAGCCTTAGCACGTGCGGGCGCCGGACGGCAATCAGGTGCCGGGCGGGCAGACGCTGTCGCGCTCCACCAGCTCGAGCGGCAATTCGATCATCTCCTCGGCGCGCTCGCCCTCGATCAGGGCCAGCACCAGATCCATGGCTCGCATGCCCATGGCTTCCCGCGGCTGCCGGATCGAGGTCAGTGCCGGGATCGCAGCCTCGGCAAAGACGATATCGTCGAACCCCACCACCGAAACCTCTTTTGGAACGCGGATGCCGAGCCGCGTCGCCTCGGCAATGAAGCCGAGCGCGACCTCGTCGTTAGCGCAAAAGATCGCCGTGGGCCGGTCGGGCCGCGCAGACATGGTCTGGGCAGCCCCGCGTCCGGTCTGGATCGAAAAGCCCCCCTCGAATGCCTCAGGCCAGGCCGGCGCAAGACCGGCCTCTGCGAGCGCGCGGACAAGTCCGCCCGCCCGGGCCCGTCGCACCGGCGTGCCCTCCGGGCCCGGAATATGTGCGATGGCGGTATGGCCCATGGCCAGAAGGTGCTTGCCCGCCAGATAACCCGCGCGCTCGTTGTCGACGAGGATATGGGGCAGGGCGAGATGTCCGCGTTCTTCCCCGATCCCCACGATGGGCGGCGGCCCGCCATAGTGCTCGCGCAAGACCGAGGTGTTTACCCGCGAGGCTTCGAGCCCCGAAAGGACCACAACCCCGTCGACCCGCCCGGTGCGCAGATGGGCCGCGATCAGCGCATCGGTGCTCGTGTGCATGGGGCTGGCGATCATGATCTCGTGGTCCAGCGCCTCGGCGCGGCGCTGGACGCCCCGGAACAACTCGGAATAGTAGATGTTGCCGATATTGCGGGCCACGACCATGATCATGCGCGAGCGCTGGGTCTTGAAGCTGCGGGCCGTCTCGCTGCGCACATAATCGAGCGCATCGATCGCCGCTTCCACGCGCGCCAGCGTCGCCTCGGTCACCTGATCGGGCGTATTGAGCGCGCGCGACACCGTGGCGGTTGATACCCCGGCATGGCGGGCGACATCTGCGATTGAGGCCCGTTTCACGTCAGCTCGCGCTCCCCAGCATCGAGCGTTTGTCCTATCCCTCTCGCCGGTCCGCGGCAAGATGCCGGCCAGGTGCCAACAGGTGCCTTGCCTAAGCCCCAATCGATCGGCAAATCTGGCTCCATGATTCGCGCTTTCGTCTTTCTCGTTCTGCTTGGGCCCCTGGCGGCGCAGGCCGCCCTTGCGGCGGACTGGACGCGCTATGTCAATCCGCGTTTCGGGGTGGGCGTGGACATCCCGCCCGGTTATGCGCCCCAGTCGGGTGCGCTCGTGCCCTCCGGAGACGGCAAGCGCTACCGGGCCGACAACGGCCGCTCGGCAATCACCGTGTGGGGAAGCCTGCTGGATGGGCCCGATTTCTCGTCCCAGACCCGGGCGCGCATCGCCGCCGACGAGGCCGAGGGCTGGTCGATCACCTATCGCTCGGAAACCCCGGACTGGGCCGCCTGGACGGGCACAAAGGCCGGCCACGTCTTTTACACCAAGACGCTGCTGGTCTGTAACGATACCCAGACCGCCAATGTGCGGCTGGACTACCCAGCGCGCGACATCCCCGATTTCGACCCCATCGCCAACCGGCTTGGCAACTCCCTCGCCCAGGACGGCGGCTGCTTTTAAAACTCGATACCAGCCTGCGCCTTGACCCCCTGCTCGCGGAAGGGGTGCTTGATTAGCGTCATTTCCGTCACCAGATCGGCGATCTCGATCAGTTCGTCCTTGGCGTTGCGGCCCGTCACGATCACATGGGTATCTACGGGCCGGTTGCGCAGGGTCTCGATCACCTCATCGAGCGGCAGATAATCATAGCGCAGGCAGATGTTGAGCTCGTCGAGCAGCACCATTTTGTAATCGGGATCGGCGATCAGCGCCCTGGCCTTGTCCCAGGCCTGGCGCGCGGCGGCGAGATCGCGCTGGCGGTCCTGGGTTTCCCAGGTAAACCCGTCGCCCATGGCGTTGATGGTTACCTGATCTGGGAAATGGTCGAGGATGTCGCGTTCCCCGGTATTCCATTTGCCTTTGACGAACTGGACGATCCCCACCTTGAATCCGTGGGCGATGGCCCGGAACACCATCCCGAAAGCGGCGGTCGATTTTCCCTTGCCCTTGCCGGTGTGGACGATCAGCAGGCCCTTCTCGCTCTGGTTGGCCGCCACCAGCTTGTCGCGTGCGATCTTCTTTTTGCGCATCTTCTCTGCGTGATAGGCGTCGCGCTCGGCCTCGTTCATCAGATCGGTCTTTTTGGGACGCGGCGTCTCGGTCATCTGATCTCTCCGGAAAGATAGGCGGGGGCAGCGTTGGACCGCGGCGCCCAGAAGCCGCGCTCACGCGCCTCGGTGAATTTTGCGAGCAGTTCCTCATAGCCGAACCGGTTGGCCCCGATGAGGAAGGCCCGGGTCTCCTCGTCCTCGACGAATGCCTCGAAGGCGAGGTCGAAATGGTGGGATTTGACCGCGCCGGTGGTGGCGGCGAACCCGAACATGAAATCGACCGTGGCCACCATCTCGAACGCCCCGCGATAGCCGTGGCGCTTCATCCCCTCGATCCATTTGGGATTGACCACCCGCGCCCGCATGACCCGCGAGATTTCCTCCTCGAGCGTGCGGACCTTGATCGCCTGGGGTCGGGAGGTGTCGGTGTGGTAGGCGGCAGGCCGGGCGCCCGAGAGCATCTCGACCGCAGCGGAAAGCCCGCCTTCGAACTGGTAGTACTGGTCGGAATCGAGCAGGTCGTGCTCGGCATTGTCCTGGGACTGGAGCACCGCATCGGCACTTTTCAGCCGATCGGCGAACAGCGCCTTTTCCGCGATGCCCTCGGAATGGGCGCCATAGGCGTGCTGCCCGGAGGCCAGCACCGCCTGGGCGAGATCGCCCTTCTCGCGCCAATTGCCCGAATCGAGGAGCTTGCCCACCCCCGTGCCGTATGCCCCCGGCGCCGCCCCGAAAATCCGGTGGCCGGCGCGCAGCGCGGCGTCCTCCTGGGACGCGCCCTCGGCCATCAGCCCCAGCGCGTCGGTGCGCATGCGCGCGGCGATGGGATTGTCCTCGATCGGCTCGTCCAGAGCCCCGATGGCGCGGACCGCCCTGTCGAAAAGCGCGATCTGGGCGGGAAAGGCGTCGCGGAAAAACCCCGAAATCCTAAGCGTCACGTCCACTCGTGGCCGACCGAGCTTTGCGAGCGGGATGATCTCGTAGCCCATCACAGCCAGCGATGCGCCCTGCCATTTGGGCCTGGCGCCGATCAAGGCCAGCGCCTGGGCGATGTCGTCGCCGCCCGTGCGCATATTGGCCGTGCCCCAGACGCTCATGGCCAGCGCGGTCAGCCAGACCCCGTGTTCCTGGAAATGGCGCTTGAGCAGCGCGTTCGCGGCCCGCTCGCCCAGCGCCCACGCGGTCTGGGTGGGAATGGCGCGGTTGTCCACCGAATAGAAATTGCGCCCCGTGGGCAGGGTGTCGATTCGCCCGCGCGTCGGCGCTCCCGAGGGGCCCGGGGCCACGAACCGGCCGTCCAGCCCGGCGATCAGCGCCCGGGCTTCGGCAGGCCCGCAGGCGGCGACCCGGGGCCGGATATCGGTCTCGATCATTTCGAGCACCGCCCGTGTCGCGCTCCAGTCTGGATGGGGCGCCCGGCCCGAAACCAGCTCGGCAGCCAGCGCTTCGAGCCGTTCGATGGTGTCGCCCGCCGTCCGCCATACCCCGCCGGTCGCCAGGACCGAGGGCCGAGGACCAGCCCAGGGGGCGGCCATCTCAAGGCTCAGCGGATCGACCCCGAGCCCCAGATCGTCTGCCAGCGCGGCGATCAGCGAGCCGTTGCCGTCCTGCCCGTCCCCGCGCGGCACGCGCGCAAACGCGATCACGAGGTCGCGCTCGAACGCCCCGGTCGGGGAGCGGCCGAAAACGTGCAGGCCGTCCCGGATCTGGGATTCCTTGAGCTCGCACAGAAAGGTGTCGATGGTCGCGAGCGCCAGGGTCTCGTCCTCGGGCAGGGCCATGTCCCGGTCGAGCCGCGTATCGCGGGTGAAGTCGAGAATGCGCCGCTTGAGATCCTCGAGCCGGCGGTGATCCATGCCGCTGGCCGCGTAATATTCGTCGAGCAGCGCTTCGAGGTCCTTGAGCGGGCCATAGGTCTCCGCCCGGGTCAGCGGCGGCACCAGATGATCGATGATGGTCGCGCCAGCGCGCCGCTTGGCCTGGGTGCCTTCCCCCGGATCGTTGACGATGAAGGGATAGAGATGCGGCAATTGTCCCCAGAGCACGCCGGGGTAGGATTCGCTGTCGAGCGCGGTGGCCTTGCCCGGCAGCCATTCGAGATTGCCGTGCTTGCCATTGTGGATCAGTGCATGAATGCCGAAGGCACGCACCAGCCAGAGATAGCTGGCGATATAGGCGTGGGGCGGCACGAGATTGGGATCGTGAAAGCTCTCTTCCTCGGCCACATCATAGGCCCGGGCCGGCTGCAACAGGATCGCCGCATTGCCCAGGCGCTTGACGGGCAGGTGGAAGCCATCTCCCCGCACGAACGGATCGGCCTCCGGCGTCCCCCAGCGCGCCGTGACGTCCTCGGCGATGCACGGATGCAGCTCGGAGAGCCATTGGCTGTAGAGCACGAGCGGCAGGATGGCATCGGACACCCCATGGCTCGGGCGCCCGTTGGTCGGCCCGGTCTGGAGATGTTCGATCAGCGCGGTGCCCGATTCCAGCGCCCCATAACCGGCAACTGGAGCCCCCCTCTCCCCTTGTGGGAGAGGGGCCGGGGGTGAGGGGGCATCCGAGCCGGCGACTGGCTCAGCCCCCCCGACATCATACCCCGCCTCTGCCATCAGCCGAAGGATCTCGACCGTCGATTGGGGCGCGTCATAGCCCACTCCGTTGGCGAGCCGTCCGTCGCGCAGGGGATAGTTGGCCAGAACGATCCCCACCCTGCGTTCGGCCCGCGGGGTTTGCTGAAGCCGCGCGTAGTTGGCCGCCAGCGCCACGGCTCGCTTGACCCCCTCGGGCTCGGGCACAAACGAGGTGAGCGGGCATTGCGTGCGTTCGTGCCAGACCGCTTCAGCCTTGTGCCCCACCAGCAAGGCCCCGACCCGCCCGTCGATCTCGGGCAGCACCACCTGCATGGCGAGGTCTTTTTGCGTTAGCCCCCTTGGATCGGCTTCCCAGAGCGCGGACGGGCGCGAGCCCTGGAGAAGCTGGATCACCGGCGCATCGGTCAGGGCGAAAGGGTTGGCCTCGGGCGCCAGATCGCCGACACCGAGCGCAAACCCGGTGAGATTGAAGATCGCCGCGGGCCTGATCGCCCCCAGCGCCTCGCGCACGAATTGGGCGCATTGGGCCTGCTTGAGCGAGGAAATGACGATCGGCACGGGCGCGAGACCGGCGGCGCCCAACTGCGCGATCAGCGCCTCGAGCGTTGCCGTACCCGCCCCTTCTAGCAGAGCGCGGTAAAATAGGATCGGCACGTGGCGCCGATGATGCGCGCCCTCCTCGGGCCGGGCAGGGCACGTCAGCCGGGCGGGGCCGTCGATGATGCCGCGCGCGCGATCCCAGAACCCGAATGCAGGCAGGGCCTCGGGCGCCTCCACGGCCATTTCCCTTCCTTCGGCCAGCGCAACCATTGCTGCGAGAATGGCGTCGGCGGCGTCCGGCCCGCCGGTCAGAAACAGGCTGTTGAGCCGGTGCCAGTCGTCCTCATCGAGTGTCGAGCGGGAAAGAAGGCTGGGGTCGGGCTGACCGTCACCGGGCAGAAAGGCAAGAGGGATGCCCCTCTGGCGCGCGAGCATTTCGATCTCGTCGCACCCATAGGGCCAGTAGGCGGGCCCCCCGATCAGCCGGATGACGATCGCCCCGGCCCCCGAAAGGGCCTGCTCGCACCACAGGTCTACGGAAAAATTATGCGCCAGCCGCATCAGGCTCGCGAGCCGCAGGCCCTCTTCGCCCGCCCGATCCGCGGCGGCGGCCAGCATGGCCAGCTCGCTGTCGGCCGAAGAGGCGAACGCCATCCGCCCGGGCGTCTGGCCCGGGTCGATCGCCTCTCCGTCCTGCTGAAGTGCCCCGGCCTGTGCGGCGAGAAGGTGCATGGCCTCAGGCCGCCTGCATCACCTGCCGCAGGCTGGCCTCGATCGTCTCGCGGGCCAGCGGGCTTTCCCCGATCACCACCAGCCGGGTCTGCCGCGCCTCGCCCTCGGTCCAGGCCCGGTCGAAATAGGCGTTGACCCTGGGCCCCACCGCCTGGATCGCCAGCCGCGCGCCAGCGCCAGGGATCGCAGCAAAGCCCTTGAGCCGCAACACATCGTGCTCGGCGATGGTCCGTGAAATGGCTTCGAGCAGCTCGGTCTTGCCCGGGCCGGCCTCGAGCGTCAGCGAGAAGGAGTCGAAATCGTCGTGCTCGTGGCCTTCCCCGTCATGCTCGAGCTCGTGATGGCTTTCCCGGCCCTCCAGATCGTCCTCGGTGCCCATCCCGAGCCCCAGAAGCGCTGCGGCATCCACATGCCCGTTGGCCGCGCGCACGATCGAGGTGCCCTTGCGCATGTGTTTTTTAAGCTCGGCTTCCACCCCGTCCAGCGCCTCTGCGGCCACCAGATCGGTCTTGTTGAGCACGATCATGTCGGCAGCCACCAGCTGGTCCTCGAACAATTCCCCCAGCGGGGTGTCGTGGTCCAGCATCTCGTCGAGCCGGCGCTGCGCGTCGACCGCTGCTTCGTTGGCGGCAAACCGGCCTTCGGCGAGCGCCGCGGCATCCGCCACCGTGATCACCCCGTCGATCGTGACTTCCGCCTTGATCTCGGGCCAGTTGAAGGCGCGGATCAGCGGCTGGGGCAGGGCCAGCCCCGAGGTCTCGATCACGATATGGTCGGGCCGGTCCGGCCGCGCCAGCAGCGCCTTCATGGTGGGAATGAAATCGTCGGCCACCGTGCAGCAGATGCAGCCATTGGCCAGCTCGATCATGTCCTCTTCCCGGCAGGTTTCGTCCCCGCACCCCGCGAGCACGTCCTTGTCCACGCCGATATCGCCGAACTCGTTGATGATCAGGGCGATGCGGCGCCCCTTGGCATGGGCGAGCAGGTGGCGGACCAGCGTCGTCTTGCCGGCCCCCAGAAATCCGGTGATCACGGTCGTGGGGATGCGTTGGGTCGTCATGTCGAGATGTCCTCCTTGGCCCGTCCACCCGACAGGCTCGGAAATGATGTGCACCTCCACGGCTGTGAAGGTCCGGCTAGCTGTGCTGGCAGGTCTCCTGGCTTGCCGCTGGTTGGCGAACCATTTGCCCCTTCCCGGCGTTTGCTCCTTAAGGGGCGTGCGTCCAGTGGATCGGCAAAGGCTCTCGCGGCCTACAGTTGCGGGGGCAGCCACGGCATAGGTCCCTTGTGGGGTCGTCCGCACCGTGTTCCCTTTCTCACCTGCCGCTCGCGTCGCGAAGGGCAGGACCAGCACTGCAAAGCACTGGCACGGGCACCAACCCAAGTCAATTGCATCCCATCTTCGCCTCGCCTATCAAGGATGCAGGCCTTCTGAACGAGCAACGGAGACGACCCCATGAAGACGCGGCGGCTTGGCAAGACCGGACTTGAAGTTTCCGAGATCGGTCTGGGCTGCTGGCAGCTCGGGGGCGATTTCGGCCCGGTCACCGATGAGGATGCCTCCACGATCCTCGCCAATGCCGCACGGTTGGGCGTCACCTTCTGGGACACGGCAGACGTCTATGGCGGCGGTCTGTCCGAGCACCGCATCGGCACCTTTTACGGCAAGCCCGCCGGACTTGTGGTGGCCACCAAGCTCGGCCGCTCTCCGGCGCTCTATCCCGACAAATACACCCGCGGCGGGGTGCGCGAGAGCCTCGAGAACTCCGCGCGCCGGCTGTGCGTCGAAACCCTCGATCTCGCCCAGCTCCACTGTGTGCCGCCCGCGGTTCTCAAGGACGGCGAGATTTTCACCTGGCTCGAGGAGTTCAAGGCCGACGGCCTCATCCGCAATTGGGGCGCCAGCGTGGAAACCATCGAGGAGGCGCTGATCTGCCTCGAGCATGATGGCCTTGCCACGCTCCAGATCATCTTCAACCTTTTCCGCCAGGACGCCACCGAGCAGCTCTTCGACCGCGCCATGGAAAAGGACGTAGGCATCATCGTGCGCCTGCCGCTGGCCTCGGGCCTGCTTTCGGGCAAGTTCAGAAAGGACAGCGAATTCGCCCCTTCCGACCACCGCAATTACAACCGGGACGGGCAGGCGTTCTCGGTGGGCGAGACCTTCTCGGGCCTGCCGTTCGAGACCGGCGTGGAGCGCGCCGAAGAGTTGCGCCAGTTCATGCCCGATGGGATGAACATGACCCATTTCGCCCTGCGCTGGATACTCGATCACAAGGCCGTCTCGACCGTGATTGCCGGGGTGTCGCGCGCCGACCAGATCGGGGTCAACGTGGAAGCCGGCGATCTCCCCGATCTGCCCGCTTCCGTGCATGAAAAACTTGCCGCGTTCTACCGCGAACGCGTCCGGCCCGCTGTTCGCGGCGCGGTCTGATCCTCCCCTTTCAGGGCGGGTTCCGCAACAGATCGAGGTTCGAGAGCTCCCGTTCTGATCCAATCAGAACGGGATAGGATCTAGAACTGGTCCCAATCGGCCGAGACCGCCAGGGCGCCCTCGATCCGCCGCTGCGGCGGCGCGGTGCGCCTGGGCGCCGGGGCTCCGCTCGCCGCGGCGATCCTGGGCTTGGCCGGCACCTCGACCCCGTCCGGAAGGACGAACGCGTCGATGAGCGTATCGACCCTCTGGGCCTGATCCTCGGTCTGCTCGATCGCTGCATTGGTCTCTTCGACCAGCGCGGCATTGTGCTGGGTCATTTCGTCCATCTGCCCGATCGCGACGCTGATCTCGGCCAGCGCCGAGGCCTGCTGACCGTTGGCCTGGGCAGTTTCCTCCATCAGATGGGCGTTCTCCTTGAGTCGGTCGACCATCTCGCCCAGGCGCGTCGCCGCAGCGGCAACCAGCCGGGACCCTTGGGTAACCGCGTCGTTGGATTGCTCGACGAGACCCTTGACCTCTCCCGATGCGCTGGCCGCCGACTGGGCGAGTCGGCGCACTTCCATGGCCACCACGGCAAAGCCGCGCCCCGCATCGCCGGCTCGAGCCGCCTCCACCGATGCGTTGAGCGCAAGCAGATTGGTCTGGAACGCGATCCCGTCGATCAATTCGATGATGTTGGCGATTTTTGCCGATCGGTGGCTGGCCGTGTCCATGGCCTGATTGGCCTCGTCCATCGCCGCGCCTGTGGCCTGCGCGCCGCTGGCGACGGTCCTGGCGTTGTCTCCGGCCGCGCTGGCGCGCTTGGCATTCTCGTTTACCGCTGCCGACAGCCTCTCGATCGAAGACCGGGTTTCCTCCACCGCCGCCGCCTGGCGGGCGGTGCGCTCGGCGAGGTCGTTCGCCCCCACGAGGATTTCGCCCGTCGCCCCGCGCAGGGCCCGTGAGGTCGAGCGCAGCTCGCGCACGATGCTGCCGAACCGTTCGACCGTCTGGTTGAAGGCGTGGCGGACCGATTCGAGCTCTTGGGGGAAACTCGCTTCGATCCGGCATTCGAGGTCCCGGTCGGCCAGCCGCTCGAGCGCCTGGCTCAACCCGATCACCGCCTGTTTGCGCCCCGTGATCTCGGTGGCGAACTTGACCACCTTGTAGGGCACCCCGTCTGCGTCGAGGATGGGATTGTAGGAGGCCTGGATCCAGACCTCGCGACCGCCCTTGGCCAGGCGCTTGTACTGGGCCGAGTGGTATTGCCCGCTCGCCAGGCTGCGCCAGAACGCCCCATAGGCGGGGACGGCGGCGTCCTCGGGGGTCACGAACATGCGGTGGTGCTGGCCCGCGATCTCGTCGCGGCGATAGCCCATGGTCTCGCAGAAATTCTCGTTTGCCTCCAGGATCGTGCCCTCGAGGGTGAACTCGATCACCGCCTGGGACCGCGAAATCGCGGCGATCTGGCCAGCCGTGTCAGCGGCCTGCCGGTGGCGGTCGGTCACGTCGGTGGCCACCTTGATGATCCGGTAGACCTTTCCGTCCCGGCCGCTGATCGGGGTGTAGCTGGCCTCGAGCCAAACGTCCCGCTCAGCCTTGTCGCGGCGCTTGAAGCGTCCGGACTTGATCTCGCCCCGCGCCAGGTCCGACCAGAACCGCTGGTAATCGGGCGCCGCCGCCGCGGCGGGGTCCAGGAACATACTGTGATGACGCCCTGCAACCTCTTCGGGCGCGTGGCCGGTCAGCGCCAGGAAATTGGCGTTGGCGGTGATGATCGTCCCGTCAGGCTCGAACTCGATAATGCATTGTGTGCGGTGGAGTGCGGCGATCGTATCGACGCAGAGCTGAGCATGCTTGACCGCTCGGGAACGCAAAAATGGCACACCCATCCTGGAGATATTCCTTGTCCGTGGATCGGTAGAATTACCCAATGAGAGTTAAGGTTTTCGTATCGCGCGATACGATCTCCACCCCGGCGGCCCCTTGTTGTTTAGTGCAGGATTGTGAGGTGCGAACAGCGGCTTGGAGTTCATGGGGCCGCAATTGCCGTGCGTCCTCAATCGAGGCTTTGGATTGCACTGCCGGTCGCCAGTATCCCGTTCCGGGCTGTTATGGATTCAAGTTTGACTCATGAAGAATTCGAAACTATAGTGCCGGAAATAGGGGGCGATGGGACGCGTTCTCTTGTATCCGTAAAATTGTAGTCAGTCGAACATCGTTTGACTGGACATTTCAGTTCGGCCAAAGGCTGCCGGCTGCGGATTTCAAGGCGTCCGTGCTGTTGCCAGGGACATCTGGGCTGAGGAAATTTCTATGACCGGGCACAAGAACACCTTGCTGGCCACGAGCGCGGTCGCCGCGCTCGTGGTGGCGATCGCATTGCCTGCTTTGGGGCAGATAACGCCGTATAATCAATTCGATATAGATCCCGATCCGAGCGCATGGGAGGGCGATCGGGCGTTTCCGGCTGGGTTTGAGTTGCTGGAAGAGTTTGAGGGCCGGGAAGACGTGTTGGCTCTGTTGATCAACCCACCCGCCAGCTTGGACTCGTGGTACAATTGGCAGGGCTACCAGCAGGACATTGATGTCGGCGTTGGCAATTCCTTCCTGCGCGGCGATCTTTGGGTGGAGTCCGGATGGGCGACCGGGACCGACGATGATTTCGTCCACACGGGCATGTGGAGTGCACTCGGGTCGGATGGCGACATTCACTCATATCCCATCATGCATTTCACGAGCCAAGGCGGCGCAGGGCGGCTGGTAGTATGGGATCCATCCCAGCCATTGGGTTCGGAATGGATAGAACTTCCCGATACCGCGGATCTGGTCCACTACGATGGCTGGAACACCATGGATACCCGCTTTCTCAAGGACGAGCAGGCGGTTGAATACGTCTTCAACGGAGAGACAGTCTATCGCTGGGAGCTGCCGGAGCTGTCCGAAGAAGACTGGCCGGAAGGCGAGCAGGTAGACGAGTTTCTCAAGATATTCCTCAATGCTCGCAACAACGGCGAGACGTCCTACACGAGTCGCTGGTCCGAACTTATGGCCGGGTTGTTCATGCAAGCCGGGGAGGAATTCACTGATGTTGAAGGTGACGTGGCCATCGAACTGGGAAGTACCCCTGGTGGATCGGTGACTGTCGGGGATGATGCCGAAATATCTGGCTCGGTTAGCTCTGACGGCGGCGATTCCGGGGGCGCAGTGGTGTTCGGCGGGAGCGCCGATATCGGCGGCAGCGTGACGGGCAGCAATACCAGCTTCGTCTTCTCGTCTCAGCCCGGCGCAAACACGTCCATCGGGGGCGGTGTCGCCCTGAACGAAGGCAGTTCGACCTCGGGCGGCACGCCGGACGCCCCGATTGAGGTCGAGGGCGATGTTGACGTCGACTCGACCTCAACCCTCGGCGGGAACTGGTCCATCACAGGCGACTTCACATCGGACGGGACCACATCGGCCGGCAACTCCATCGGCGAAGTCCATGTCAACGGCAACAAGACGTTTCAGGCCAACCATGTGCTTGAGACGGAACTCACCGGTCAGCCCGATCCCGAAAATGACCGGTACACGGCCACAGGAACCATCACCCTGAATGGCGCGGCGGTATTCTCGATCCTCGACGGTGTCGAGTTCGGCCACGCCTATGATTTCCTGAGGGGCGACGAAATCGACGGTGACTTCGATACGGTTGATTACGATCGCAACTATGTTTTCTTCGCTCTGCCCGAAATCAATGCAGATACTGTCGGGGACGATGAACTCCGCACCGTCACTATCACCCGCAAGGATCTCCACATCGCCGATGGCGCGGACTCTGCAAACCAGCTTGCCGTCGCCCGGGCCCTTGATGCGCTCAGCGACGCGGATGTTGAAAACGACAACACCAATGAGGTGCTGAACTCCATCCTTGTTTCCGACGGCTTCGGAGCCGTCCGCGCCGGGCTCGACGGATTTTCGGGCGAGGTTCATGCCTCGGTCCTGGGCGCGCTCGCTCATGGTGGCCCGTCCCTCGCCGGTGTCGCGGTGGACCGGCTGCGCCACGCGCCGGGCGCCGAGACGGCGCCGGTCATCATGTCCTATGCACCCATGTCCGGTGATCTCGGCGAGCCTTACGGTGCCGTCGCCGGGCCGCGCGTCTGGGGCCACATCAGCGGAACCGATCGCTCGAGCGATGCTGACGACGGGGTGGCAGCGACCGATGCCGACACCGTCCAGTTGCTGATCGGCGCTGAATCTCTGCTCGATGCCGGTTGGACGGTCGGGGCCTTCCTTGGCTACAGCAAGACCCATCTCGACATCCCCGACAGGGCGTCCACCGCGCAGTCCGACGGATTCCAGGCCGGCCTTTATGGCGGCACCGAGTGGGATGATTTCACGTTCCGGCTCGGCGCCAGCTATACGGGACACAGCGTCACAACCAGCCGTGAGGTGCGCGTGGGGCTCGATACCCAGACGCTCGAGGCCGATTACGGGGTCAATGGCGGCCATGTCTTTGGCGAGATCGGCCACCGTTTCATGCTGTCCGGTGCCGTTCTCGAGCCGTTCGTGCGGCTCGAACACACTCACCTGTCCTCGGGCAGCTACACCGAATCGGGCGGCGACGCCGCGCTCACCGGCTCGGGTGATGTCCTTGACGCAACGTTTGCCACCATCGGTGCACATGCATCCACGCCGCTCGATCTTGGCAATGGCGTCGGCGGTGGTCTCGAGGCACTGGTGGGCTATCGTCACGCCTTGCACGTGTCGGGCGGCGCCACCCACGGATTTGCCGATAGCGATGCGTTCAGCGTCGACGGCACCGTGCCCCAGTCAGCCTTCGTCCTGGGCGCCGGCGTGTCCCTCGAGCTCTCCGAAGGCGCCACGCTCGATGCCTCCTATGCCGGTGAGTTCGGGGAAAGCGCCCGGTCGCACACGGTCAAGGCAGGGCTTTCGGTCAGCTTCTGATCGACTGGGTGCAGCGGATTGGCTCCTGCCTGCCCCATGGGATCGGATGAAGGGCTGGCTGGCGGTTCCCGTCAGCCAGCCCTCATGTTCTTCTGGCGGCCCGATCGAGGCAGGCCGCAGCGACCGGGTGGGGTCAGGGCGCGATCGAAAGGCGGGTGATCTGGTCGTCTTCGAGGGTGAACGTAAAGCGCAGGACGATCGGGCTCCCCGGGAAGCTGCCTGTGACCTCGGCCGAAACTTCGACATGGTCCCCGTGGCCCGATGTACTCTTGATCTCGGCGCGGTTATCGTATCGCGCGGCGGTATCCTCCATCCAGGCGCGGATGGCGTCGGGCCCGACATGGTCCTCGCCTTCGTCCTTGACCACCGCGGAAGGGGCGAAGCCGGAGACGGCCAGCGCATAATCCTTGGTGTTCTTTCCGGCGAAGTAGTTCTCGATGGATGTGGGCAAGGTGTCTGACATGATTTGGCCTGTTTGCTTGCGTTGCGTGGGCGCTTGTTGCCGCAAAGAGATGGCGCTACGCTGCAGCAATGACAAGAACAGACAAAAAAGTAAGGGACTTACCCTCGAGTAAGGATCAGTTCGCGACCCCCAATGCGGCGGCCGACGGCGTGGAAGACGTGCTGCGCATTCTCGAGGGCCGCTGGAAGCTGGTGATCCTGTTTCACCTGTTCGGCGGAAAAGTGCTGCGCTTTTCCGAGCTCGAGCGGGAGATTCCCGCCGTGTCGCAGAAAATGCTGATCCAGCAATTGCGCCAGCTCGAAAAGGACGGGGTCGTCCGCCGCATCGTGCACCATCAGGTGCCGCCCAAGGTGGAGTATTGCCTCACCGATTGGGGGCAGGCGCTCTGCCCGGCGCTTGACGCACTGCTGACCTGGGCAACGACCCGTCCCGAGGATGCGGTGCCCGGCGCGCTGGCTCCCTGATACAAGGGCAAGTCACTGGGGCGAGTCGGCCCGCTGCATGGCGTCGAGCACCGCGGCCCCAGCGGTCGGGCGTCCCGGCGCACGCAACCAGCACAGCCAGTAGTGCATGTCGAAATCCCGAGGCAGGGCAATACGGCTCAGCTCCGGGCGGATCGCGGTGATCGAGGCCAGGGGCAGGACCGAAACGAAGCCGTAGTGCAGCACGAGGTTGAGGATCACCGGGATGGAATCGATCTCGAGCAGGTTCAGCCGGTCGCGTTCGGGCTCCTCGAAGGTCATCTCCAGCAATCTGTCGATGCGCAGGCGCAGCCCGCTCCGCGGACTGGGCAGGGCGATGGGGCTGGTCCTCAGGGCCGCGGCGATGTCGGGTCCCGAGGCGCCGATGACGGCCAGCGGCGAAATGGCGATGCGGGCGCCATCCAGATCGTCCGGCAGGTGCACGGTGTCGACGAGGGCCACGTCGAACGTCCCGCTTTTCAGTCCTTGAAACAGTTCTTCCGCGGTCGTGGAGCTGACGAACAGCGGCTGGCTGGGGTGGATGGCAACCCAGCTCGCGGTCAGGCGCGCGAGCTGGCGAGCGATTTCGCTTTCATGGCCGAGCGGCATGATCGATCCCAGCCGCACCGTTGCCTGGGTGCGGCGAAACCGGACGTCCGATGTCCGGGAGACCTTCCGCCAACGCTTGAGGAGGCCCGTGCAGGTCTCGCGCACCATTGCGCCCGCCGGTGTCAATGTGGTTCCCTCAGGACCACGGATCAACAGGTGATGCCCCAGGGCGGTCTCGAGATGGGCCAGTTGTCGGGTGAGCTGGGGTTGACCCAGCATCAGCGCCCGCGCCGCACTGCGGATGCTGCCGCGCTCGGCGACTTCCACGAAGCGCGCCAGCGCCTGCAGGCGCACCGTGGACGCAAATGGGTCGACTGGGTCTGCGTAAAGGTCACGCACCATGCGTGCCGCTTGAGCAAGGGCAGGGGCAAGGCGGTCCGCTTCGAGCGTGAACACGAGGCCCGATCCCGCTCTCCGGCAAAGCGTGGTCGAGACCGCCGCCTCGAACCGGTGGACGGCCGCCGACAGGCTTGAGACCGGACGCCCGGTCAGCCGCGCCGCGGATCGCAGGCTGCGCGCGGCAAGGACAGCGTCGACGAGGAGCAGTGTGGATGTATCCATCGCGCCGATAGCCTTTTTGGTGGGCGCTCGATGTGCATGCCCATAAACAGAACATAGCCTTGTTCAGCTTTTGGGATATCCCGTGGCCCTGATATTTCCAATAGCGTCATTGACGAAAGGAGGATCGCATCAAGTGAGCGCCCGCAAGACCATGCCGTCCATGACGATCCGGCTGGAAGGCAAGCCGCTCAGCTTTGCCGATTTCGTCCGTATCGGCGCGCGCCAGGCGACCGTGGTGGCCGACGAGGCTGCGCTCGAACGGGTCCACGAGGCGCGTGCGGTCATTGAAGAGGCCCTGCGCTCGGGCCAGCCGGTTTACGGCGCGACCACGGGTGTAGGCGCGATGAAGGACGTGTCCTGGACCGAGGCCGAACTCGATGCATTCTCCATCGGCCTGGTCCGGGCCCATCATTTCGGCACCGGCAGCGCCTTCCCGCTCGAGGTCATCCGCAATGCGCTGGCCATCAGGGTCAACATGGCGCTGACCGGCCGCGTCGGCTGTACGCCTGACCTCGTGGCCACCTATCAGAAAATGCTTGCCGCCGATGTCATTCCCGTCGTGCGCCGCACCGGCTCGATCGGTTGCGCAGATATCGGGCTCATGGGCCAGATCGGGGCCGTGCTGACCGGAGTCGGAGAGGCCTATCACGGCGGAGAGCGGTTGCCCGCGCTCGAGGCGCTGGCGCGCGCCGGGCTCGAGCCGTTCAAGCTGGCGCCACGCGACAGCCTGGCTTCGGTCTCGACCAATGCCGTGGGCTATGCCGCGGCCATGCGCGCCATCCGCAATGCGGCCGGCACGGTCAGGGTGCTTCTGGCCACGGGCCTGACCACCGCCGGCGCGCTGGGGGCGTCCCGTGATCCCTGGAAGGCGGTCGCCCATGTGGGGACCGAGCGTGAGGCCGGGATCGGGGCGTGGCTGTATTTCAATGCCAAGGGCTGGGACTGGCCCACAGGCACCCATGTGCAGGACCCGCTCTCGATCCGCATGATGAGCCAGGTGTTCGCCACGGCCTTTGAAAGCCTCGTGGTCTCAGGGCGCACTGTGCTGGCCGCCACGGGCCGGACGGACGACAATCCGGTCGTCGCCGGCGGGCAGGTGCTCACCTCGGGGGGCTCGCTGCCGCTCGATGTCACCGTCTTCCTCCAGACCGCCCAGCTTGCCATGGCGCATGTGGCGCGAAACTCGTTCAACCGGTGCGTGCTTCTGGGCAATGGCGGGCGGCGCAACCTGCCGGTCAACCTCGTGCCGCCCGGCGCCATCGCAACCGGTTTCGGGCCGATCATAAAGCTCGCCGGCGAGCTGTTCGTGCGCTGCCTCTCGCTCTCGAATGCCATTTCCGCCCAGTCGCTCGTGGTCGCCAACGGCCTGGAGGACGAGGCCGCGTTCCTGCCGCTGGTCGTCGAGCGCTTCGAGCGCCAGGTAGGCGCGCTGCGCCGTCTGGCCGCGCTCGAAGGCCTGCTCGCGGCCCAGGCGATGGACATCTCCGGGGACCAGCCGGGCAATGTGCCGGGCATGGTCTATGGGCTGGTGCGCCGTCACGCCGAATTCTATCGCGAGGATCGCCCGCTCTCGGCCGAGGTCGAGGCCGTGGAAGCGGCGCTGGCTTCGGATGGCTTTATCGCCCAGTTGATTTCCCATTCCGCCGTCATGGAACTCGACGGCTATTTCGCGCTCGGCCCGCAGACGGGGAGCGACCAGCCCAACGCCGCCTGATCGCAGGACAACACGGTCAAGACAGACAAGGCCCTGAGCCAACCGAAAGAGAAGGATCATGTCGGACTTCGATCTCAGCCTCACCGGCACCATCATCCTACCCGACCGCATCATCGGGCGCGGCCACCTCGCGGTGCGCGAGGGCAAGGTGGCGCTCGTGGGTGAGGGCGAGGGTCCGGCGGCCACCGAGCGCCATGACCTCGGCAAAGCGATGATCCTGCCTGGCGCCATCGACGCCCAGACCCATTCGCTCAGCCAGAAGAACCAGGAAGATTTCATCTGGTCGACCCGTTCGGCCGCTGCGGGCGGCACGACCACCATCGTCGACATGCCCTATGACGAAGGCGATCTCGTCTGCTCGGCTCAGGCGGTCGCGCGCAAGGTCGCCCATGGGGAGCGCCAGGCCCGGGTCGATTTCGCCCTGTATGGCACCGTCGACCCCGATGAAGGCGCCCGCCGCATCCCCGAAATGGTGCAGGCGGGTGTCGCCGCGTTCAAGTTCTCGACCTTTGGCACCGATGCCAGACGGTTCCCCCGCATTCCCCCGCATCTGCTCGAGGCGTGCTTTGCCGCCATCGCGCCTTTCGGGCTAACAGCCGGCGTGCACAATGAAGACGACGAATATGTCCACGCCGCCATGGAGCGGGTGCGCGCGCAAGGGATCACGGACTACCGCGCCCACGCCATGAGCCGCCCGCCGCTGACCGAAGTTCTGGCCATGCTCGAGATCTACGAGATCGGTGCCCAGACCGGCTGCGATGCCCATGTGGTGCACTGCTCGCTGGGGCGCGGCTATGACATCGCCCATCGCTATCGCCAAGAGGGGTTCTCGGCGACCGTCGAGTGCTGCATTCACTATCTGACGCTCGACGAGGAAAACGACGTGGCCCGGCTCGTGGGCAAGGCCAAGATCAACCCGCCCATCCGGCCCCGGGCCGAGGTGGAGCGGCTCTGGAAGCATGTCGCGGCGGGCAATGTAACGCTGGTGTCCACCGATCACGTGAGCTGGTCCGAAGACCGCAAGAGCGATCCGGACATGCTCGCCAATGCCTCGGGCGTGCCGGGCCTCGAAGTGATGGTCCCTCTCTTCGTCAAGGGCGCTCTCGAGCGCGGCGTGCCGCTGACCTGGGCGGCCCGGCTGATGGCGGACAATCCCGCCCGCCATTTCCGTATCGACCACGTCAAGGGCGCGCTCGAGGTCGGAAAGGATGCCGATATCACGGTTCTTGTGGACCGCCCGCAGATCTATGACGCGGCGCGCAGCGGTCACAATGTGGTCGGCTGGAGCCCCTATAACGGAATCGCGCTGCCCTGGACCGTCGCGGGCACCTGGCTGCGCGGCCGGCAGGTGTTCGATGGCACCCAAGTGCTCGCCGCGCCGGGCACCGGCCGCTTCGTGCGGCCCGAGGCCCGCCCGTGATCCGCAACCTGCCCACCAGCGCGGCACGGATCGCGCACGACATCTCCGCCCTTGCCGGGATCACCGAGCCCGACCGTCCCTATACCCGGCGCGCCTTCACCCCGACCTTCCTTGAAGGCCGCCAGTGGCTGGCGCGGCGCTTCAAGGCTGCGGGGCTCGACGTCCATATCGACCCCGCCGGCAACCTCATCGGCAAGCGTGCCGGCAAAACCCCGGGGCTCGGCACGATCATGGTGGGCTCGCATTCCGACACGGTGCCCGATGGGGGCCGGTTCGACGGCATCGCCGGGGTCGCGGCGGCGCTCGAAGTTGCGCGGACGCTCGCAGAGCACAACATCGCGCTCGACCATGACCTCGAGATCATCGATTTCCTCGCCGAGGAGGTCTCGATCTTCGGCGTGTCCTGCGTGGGCAGCCGAGCCATCTCCGGCACGAGGCCCGCCGAATGGCTCGGCCGTCAAAGCGAGGGGAGAACCCTTGCCGAGGCGATCGGGGAGGTGGGCGGCACCGCACGGGCCGAGCTGACGCGCACCGACATCGTCGCCTTCCTCGAACTGCATATCGAGCAGGGCCTGGTTCTCGAGACCGAAAATCTCGACATCGGCGTGGTCACGGCCATAGCCGGCATCACCCGGATCGAGATCGCCCTTGAGGGGCGGGCGGATCACGCCGGCACCACCCCCATGGGCGCCCGCAGGGATGCGCTCACCGCCGCGGCGCGTGTCGCGCTCGCCATCGAGCGTCTGGCCACCGGGCTCGCTGGTGGCCAGTTCCATTTCGCGGCAACGGTCGGGGAATTCTCCATGGTGCCCAACGCCGCCAATGTGGTGCCTTCCCGTGTCGCCATGCTGATCGATGCCCGGGCCGAACGCCGGGACGACATGGAAGATTTCCTCGCGCGCCTGCGAACCGAATTGTCCGATATCGCGGCAGGCACCGGTGTGGCGATCGCCGAGCCGCGAGTGATCTCCGACAACATGCCCGCGCCCTGCGATCGCGATGTCCTTGCCGCCCTCGATGCGGCATGCGCCGCCACGGGCGCGCGTCACCGGCGCATGGCCTCGGGGGCCGGCCATGACACGGCCTGGATGTCGCGCATCACCAGGGCCGCGATGATCTTCGTGCCCTGTGCCGGAGGCCGCAGCCACGCCCCCGAAGAATCCGCCGAGCCCGAAGATATCGCGCTTGGCGCCGCCGTGCTGCTCGATGCGGTGCTGCGGCTCGACAAGGACCTCCAGGAGAAACCGTGATGGGACGCATACTTACCGAGAAAGACGTGGAAGCAGCGGTCCTGGGCGGCTCGGTCTATGCGGCGGGCGGCGGCGGCTGGGCCGACCATGGACGCATGTTGGGCTATGCCGCTGTCTCGATCGGAAAGCCCGAACTCGTCCCGGTCGAGGAACTGGACGAAAACGACTGGATCGCAACCGCGGCGGCCATCGGCGCGCCGGCCTCCACGACCCCCTGGGAAATGCGCGGCGTCGATTACATCAAGGCGGTGCAATTGCTCGAGGATGCGCTGGGCGAAAAGCTCACCGGCCTGATGGTGGGCCAGAACGGGAAATCCTCCACGCTCAATGGCTGGCTGCCTTCAGCGGTCCTGGGGCTCAAGGTCATCGATGCGGTCGGCGACGTCCGCGCCCACCCGACCGGGGACATGGGATCGATCGGGCTCGCGGGGTCGCCCGAGCCCATGATCCAGACCGCAGTGGGCGGCAATCGCGCGGAAAACCGCTATATCGAACTGGTGACCCGCGGCGCGACGGCCAGGGTTTCCCCCATCCTGAGGACCGCGTCCGACATGTCGGGCGGCTTCATCGCCTCCTGCCGCAACCCGGTGCGGGCCGGCTATGTCCGCCGGCACGCGGCACTGGGCGGCATATCGCTGGCGCTCACCCTCGGCGAGGCGATCATCGCCGCCCAGGCCCGGGGCCCAAGCGCGGTCATCGACGCGATCGTCAGGACCACAGGGGGCGCGATCCTCGCCCAGGGCCCGATCAGTCGCAAGGCGGTGACCTATACCAGCGAAGCCTTCGACGTGGGCACGGTCACGCTCGAGACCGGCGACGTGCTTCACGTCATGAACGAGTACATGGCGGTCGATGATGCTCACGGCACGCGCCGGGCCACCTTCCCCGATGTCATCACCACGCTGTCGGCACGAGGCGAGCCGCTCAGCGTCGGGCAGCTCGCCGAGGGTATGGAGGTCTTCGTGCTGCACGTGCCCAAATCCGTCATTCCGCTTTCCTCGAGCGTGCTTGATCCCGCCGTCTACCCGCATGTGGAAAAGACCATGGGCATCGAGCTTGCCCGATACGCCCTGTCCGAGGAGGGCTGAGACATGCCGACCCCCAATCCCCGTCATCCCCGCTTCCCCATTCCGGGGGGCACCGAACTGCGCGCGCGCGGCTGGCGCCAGGAAGCGCTGCTGCGGCTTTTGGAAAACGTTCTCAGCGTGGGCGAAGACCCGGACAATCTCGTGGTCTACGCCGCGCTGGGCAAGGCGGCCCGGAACTGGGCCAGCCATGATGCCATTGTCGAGGCGCTCAGGACCATGGGCGAAGACCAGACCCTCATCATCCAGTCCGGCAAGCCGATCGGCCTGCTCAAGACCCACGACAAGGCCCCGCTGGTCATCATGGCCAATTGCAACATCGTGGGGCAGTGGGCCAGGGCCGAGGTGTTTTACGAGCTCGAGCGCAAGGGGCTGATCTGCTGGGGCGGGCTGACCGCCGGCGCCTGGCAGTATATCGGCAGCCAGGGCGTCATCCAGGGCACCTATGAAATTTTCATGCGTATCGCCGAGAACCGGTTCGCGGGTGATCTCGCGGGCCGTTTCATCCTCACAGCGGGGCTCGGCGGCATGGGCGGCGCCCAGCCGCTCGCCGGCCGCATGGCGGGCGCGGCGATCCTGTGCGTGGACATCGACCCCGAGCGCGCCCGCATGCGCAAGGAGATCGGCTACCTCGAGCAGATCGCCCCGGACCTCGATACCGCGCTCGAGATGATCGACACGGCGGTGAAGGGCAGGCGCGCCACCTCGATCGGCCTTGTGGGCAACGCAGCCGATATCTACCCCGAGATCGCCCGGCGCGGGATCACTCCCGATATCGTCACCGACCAGACCTCGGCCCACGACCTGGTCTATGGCTATGTGCCCAAGGGCCATGCGCTCGAGGACGTTCGCGCCCTGCGCCGGTCCGACCCCGCCGGGCTGATGGCGGCCAGCCGCGCCTCGATCGTCGATCACGTCACCGCCATGCTCGATTTCCAGAAGCGCGGAGCCGAGGTTTTCGACAATGGCAACCTCATCCGCACCCAGGCGAGGGACGGCGGGGTCGAGAACGCATTCGACATCCCCATCTTCACCGAAGCCTATCTGCGCCCGCTGTTCGCCCGCGCCATCGGCCCGTTCCGCTGGATGGCCCAGTCGGGCGACCCCGAGGACATCCGCAAGATCGACGACCGGCTTTTGCAGATGTTCCCGGACAACACGACCGTCACCAACTGGATCGCGTTGGCACGGCGCCATGTACCGTTCGAGGGCCTGCCGGCGCGCATCGCCTGGCTGGGCCATGGCGAGCGCACCGATCTGGCGCTGGCCGTCAACGAGATGGTCCGCAAGGGGGAGTTGGCCGGTCCGGTCACGTTCAGCCGCGATCATCTCGATGCCGGCGCCATGGCCCATCCCAACATCATGACCGAACGCATGATGGATGGCTCGGACGCCATTGCCGACTGGCCGATTCTCGATGCCATGCTGCTGTGCTCGTCGATGGCCGACCTCGTGGTCGTCCATTCGGGCGGCGGCGGGTACGCGGGATACATGACCTCCGCCGGCGTCACCGTGGTCGCCGATGGCACCGACGCCGGGGCCGAGCGCCTCGCCCATGCGCTGACCAACGACACCGCGCTCGGCGTCATGCGCTATGCCGACGCCGGCTACGCGGAAAGCCACGAGGAGATCGCACGCGCCGGCATCGGCTATATCGCGCTGAGCTGAAGTCGCGCCCGGCAGCGCGCCCTAAAGCCCCATCTCGCGCAATTGCTGGAGCGGCGGGATCGTGTTGAACATCTTGGGATCCAGCCGGTCCCACAGGATGCCCACTGTCGGCTTGTGGGGATGGTCCACCGAGATGGTGCGGGTGGGGGTGAAGATGGCATCGGCTACCGTGTCAAAGACATCGGGCATCAGGTCTTCGTCGAGCACCTGGCAGTCATGAACCACCGCGGCCGCGGGCGTGGCGGTGTCGATCCGGCCCAGCCGGTAGAGGATGCCCCATTCAGCGTCGAAAAAGCCGTGGCCTTTGCCGAAGCGCACGCCCTTGTGGTTGATGGCCCCGGTTCCGGTGACCATGTAGTCGACCTTGGGCAATTCCATGATCGCGTGCAGATCCACGGGCTTGGCAATGCGCTCCATGCCATCGAGCGTGGAGGCGTACAGATAGAGCTCGGGATCGATGCGCGCGGGATCGAGAAGCCAGAAGCCGCGTTTGATCGAATAGGTGGTCATCAGGACCGTCTTGCCGTCCTGCAGGGCCTTGAGCCTGAGCCGGTCGAGGCAATTGTCCGGCGTGATGAAGATGAACCGCGACCTCTGGTAGAATTCATGGTCCACAAGGCGCTCGACCGCCGCCTCGCCGCCCTCGAAATCGGCAATGAACTCGCCGAAGTCGAAGTGGAAGCGGCTATCGGGCACGGCGACCTTGCGCAACTCGGTCCAGACCCGTTCGCGCACCGAGGCTTTGTGTTCGACGACAGTTTCACCCATTGTATCCATCCATTCTAGTTGGTGCTGGCCATGCCGAGCCGGTCGAGCACGCGGTGTTCGACGACGACGACGATCTGGTAGAAGGCGACGGAGATC
Organism: Pelagibacterium montanilacus; assembly: GCF_003992665.1. GTDB lineage: Bacteria > Pseudomonadota > Alphaproteobacteria > Rhizobiales > Devosiaceae > Pelagibacterium > Pelagibacterium montanilacus. The sequence goes on along the minus strand of NZ_RZMX01000051.1, from coordinate 27,781 downwards.
AGGACCGAGACGACGGCCACCGTCCAGATCATTCCGTAGTCGAGATAGCCGCGCGACTGGTTGAGAAGATTGCCCAGCCCGGTCCCCGTCGCCAGCCATTCGGCGATCATCACCCCGAGCAGCGCCCGGGGCACCGTCAGGCGCGTGGCGGCAAACAGATAGGGAAGCGATGCGGGCAGCGAGACCAGCCGGAGCTGGGTCAGGATGCCCGCGCCATAGGCCCGCGGCACCTCGAGCGCGGCGCGCGGCACGAGGATCAGCCCCTGCGCCATGGTGACGAAAGCGGGAAAGAAGGTCACCGAAATCGTGACCCAGAGGATCAGGCTGTAGCCCCGCCCCAGCATCAGCACCAGCAGCGGCGTCAGCGCCACCAGCGGCATGGTCTGGGTCACCAGCGCAATGGGCATGAAGGCCCGCACGATCGCCGGGTAGATCTGGGAGGCCAGGGCGAGCCCCAGCGCCATCGCAAGGCCGGCGACCATCCCGATCAGCGTCATGGGCAGGGTCTGGGCCAGCGCAGCGAGCAGCCGCTCCTGGGCCACGGGCGAATTGGGCATCAAAAACAGGTACTCGAACAGCCCGGCCGGGGATTTGGCCAGCATGGCCGGGACGCCCAGCGCCCAGATCAGCAGCATCCAGACCCCGAAGGGCAGGGCCACCGACGCCGCAGCAATCGTCGCGTTCTGCCAGACCGGACGGTCCCGGTCGGCGGCCTTGGCAACGGACGAGGGCACGGTGACCGCCTGTGTGGTGCCGGTGATCGCATTGGCCGCCACGGCGAAGGCGAGGTAGGCGAAGGCCGCGATCGCGGTCGCCATCAGCCCGATGCCCCAGAGCCGGTCGGGTTCCCCCCGGCCGAGCGAGCCCAGCAGATAGACGCCTAGCCCCCAGCGTCCGCCGCCGCCGAATTCGGCCAGGATCGCACCGAGCACCGCATTGGGCGCCGCGATCCGCAAGCCGCTCAGGATACTGGGCAGGGCGCTGCGCCATTGCACCAGCCGCAACACCGCCCATTTCGATCCGCCATAGGCCTTGACCACATCGACCGCCCGCGCATCGGTCTGGCTCAATCCCACCACCGTGGCGGTCATGGTCACGAAATAGCACCCGATGGCCGCAAGAACGACGCGCGGCGCCATGCCAGAAAGCGTGAGCACCAGAATGGGCGAGATGGCGATGGGCGGCAGCGCGTAGATCGCGACGTTCAGCCCCCGCGCCACGCGCGAGGTCACGGGGAAAAGCACGAACAGCACACCTGCCGCCAGCGCGATGGCGTTGCCGATGACAAAGCCGATGCTGGCCCCCTGGATGGTGGCGAGGATGTGGTTGGGATAGTCGGCCCAGTCCGCGAAAAGGCGCAGGGCGATGGCCGTGGGGGGCGGCAGGGCGCCGCCCGCGACCAGCCGCAATTGCCCGACCCCCTCCCAGAGCACCAGAAGCGCCAGCGTGTAAAGCAGCCCCCGGACCCAGCCCGGCATGCGGTCAGTGGCCATCGAGCGCCTCGGCGATTTCGCGTTCGAGCGCGTGGAAGCGCGGATCTCCGAACATGGAACGGTCGCGCGGCCGGGGCAGGTCGACGTCGATGATCTTTGCAATCCGACCTGGCCGGCTTGCCATGACGATGATGCGGTCGGCGAGGAACACAGCCTCGTCGATACCGTGGGTCACAAGCAGCGTGGTCGCGCCGGTTTCCATCCAGATGCGCTGCAATTCGATGTTCATCTGCCGGCGCAGGATCTGGTCGAGCGCCCCGAACGGCTCATCGAGAAACAGCACCTCGGGCGCGGTGACGAGCGCGCGCGCGATGGCAACCCGTTGCCGCATCCCACCCGAAAGCTCCCCGGGCAGTGATTTTTCGAACCCCTTGAGGCCGACCAGATCGAGAAGCTCGGCGATTTTGCTCGCGTGGGCGGACACCGAGTGGCCCAGGACGTCCAGCGGCAGGGCGACATTGGCCTGCACTGACCGCCAGGGCAGAAGGGCCGCGTCCTGAAAGGCCACCCCGGTCATCCCGGCCCGCGTGGCATCCGCCGGAGACAGTCCATTCAGCGCCAGCGAGCCCGAACTGGGGGTATCAAGGCCCAGGCACAACCGCAGGATCGTCGACTTGCCGCATCCGGACGGACCGATCAGCGCGGTCAGCGAGCCGGGCGGGCAGGCGAGCGATACCTCGCGCAGGGCCTCGACGCGCCGGCCGCGGGAGTCGAAATTGCGGCTGACGCGATCGAGAGTTATGCCTGAGCCCTTGGTCACGTCAGATCTCTTCGAGAAGCGTGGTGTCGAACATCTCGCGGGTTGCGGTGATGCCGACCGCCGCCATGGCCTCGATATTGGCTTCGATATCCTCCTCGCTCATCGAGAAGATGCCGTTCGGGGTCTCCATGAGAGGCTGTTGCGCTTGGTTGAAATAGACCTCGTTCTCGATGCTGCGGCCGGTACCGGCAAACCAGGTATCGGCGATCGAAGGCACGTAGTCGGGATCGGCGAAATTCTCTTCCCATCCCCTGCGCGAGGCGCGCAGGAACGCCACGATCTGGTCGCGCTTTTCGGCCAGCGCCTCTTGGGTCACCACCACGGTGTCGTTGTAGATGGTGAAGCCGAAATCATAGAGAAGGAACGACGTGGCCTCGGCACCGGCCTGCGCGATGGTGTAGGGCACGTTGGTGGTAAAATCGAGCGAGGCGTCGATCTCGCCCTGGATCAGCGGGGTTGGGTCATAGGCATAGGGCACGATGTTGACCGCGCTGCGCTCGATCCCGTTGATTGCGAGCATGGCCTCGACCGAGATCACGTTGACCGGCGGCACGGCCAGCGTCTTGCCCACGAGGTCCTGGGGCGAGGTGATCGGATTGGACGCCAGCGAGACGATGCCGATGGGGTTCTTCTGGTATTGCGCGCCCACGATCTTGAACGGTGCGCCCTGGTCGGTGATCGCCTTGATGGTGGTATCGGGCGTGGTGAGCGCGAGGTCCGCGCGCCCCGCGACCAGCGTGGATTCGGGGATCACGTCCGGGCCGCCGCTCAGATAGGTGAGGTCGAGCGCCTCATCGGCATAATACCCCCGGTCGATGGCCAGAAAATAGCCGGCGAACTCCGCGTCATTGATCCATGCGGCCTGCATGGTGAACGGGCTCGTTTGCCCGAACGCAATGCGTGAGGTCAAAGGAAGGCTGGCGCCGGCGGCAGCAAGGGACAGGAAGTGGCGTCTGTTGACGGTAAGGCTCATTTCAGTTCTCCAGTGGGTCGCGAGGTGGCAGGAAAATCGGTCATTGGATGCCCCGCATGCGGGCGAGTTCCCTGAGCGGGGGGCGCGAGGCGATGGTTTCGGGCGAGAGCAGGTCCCAGTTCACGCCGCGCGGGCGCTTCCGGGCGCGTTCGACGTCGATCATACGTGTCGGAGTGGCGATCAGGTCCACCATGATTTCGGTGTCGCTGGCGGGCAGCCGGTCGGCGACCACCTGGACATCGTGGACCGCCGCGATCACCGGCGTTGTCTCTTGGACCAGCCCCAGATCGCTGAAGATGCCCCATTCGATATCGAAATAGCCGTGGCCCTTGCCGAAACGGATGCCGTCGGTGGATACCGCTGAAGCGCCTGTAACCATGGCGCCGAACGGCCCCAGGCCACTGATGTCCTCAAGGCTCACCGGGCGGCCGAAATGCTCTATGCCGTCGAGCCAGGCAGCGTAGTGCGCGTGGCCGGTGGGCACCTTGGCTGGGTCGAGCAGCAGGAAACCGCGCAGCATGTTGTAGCTCGAGACCACGAAGGGTCGGCCCGCCTCCAGCAGCTTCTGGCGAACCGCCACGAGGCTGTTGTCAGGGGTCACAAACACCATGCGGGCGCTGGAAAGGGTGCGATGATCGAGCAGGCAGGCGGCCAGGGTCTCGGAGCCCTCGAAGTCGGGAATGAATTCGGAGAAGTCGAAATGGAACCGCGTGTCAGGCCGGGCGACAGGTGCAAGGCGCTCCCAGATTCTCTGCCGGACCATTCTCGAATTCGCCACGGGAAGCGCCCCTCAACGTTTCAGCGTTTCATCATCATGAAACAGCAGTTTCAAAGTTGCAAGATGGGTGCTAGAACTTTTTTATGCGCTGTGAAAGGGAAGAATCACCGCCATGGCATCGCGCCTCATATTGAGAATTCAGGAACGGTTCGAACGGCTTACGGCTGGAGAGAAGAAACTGGCGCAGCTCATGCTTGAGCGCGAGGACAGTATTCTCATCCATTCGGCCACCGAGATCGCCGAGATGGCGGGGGTGTCAAAGGCCACTGCAGCGCGCTTTTTCCGGCATCTGGGCTATGCCGATTTCAGCGAGGTGAAACAGCAGGCGCGCGAGGAGCGAAACCGCACCGAGCCTTATGGGCTGTCGGTCGGCCAGTCCGAGCAACTCGCCCTCGGCAAGGCGATCGGCACCCATCTCGAGCTCGAACTCAAGAACCTCACCAAGACCTTCGAGGAATTGCGGTCCGACAAGATCCGCAACGCCGCCGAGGTGCTCCATGCCGCGCCAAGGGTCTGGGTTCTGGGATTGGGAGCTGAAGAAGGGCTCGCCCGCTATGCGCGCCTGCTTCTCGCCCGGTTGCGCCATTCGGTGATGATCCTGGGCATCAACCAGGGCTCGTGGGCCGAGGATCTGGCCATGACCGGCCCCAAGGATGCGCTTTTGGTGCTCACCCTGCCGCCGCGCCCGCCCATTCTCGAGCCGATCCTGAGCTATGCGGCCACCTCGCGGCTCAACGTCGTCACGCTCACCGACCGCCAGTTCAGCGCCGAAGCGCAGCGCTTCTCGCAGGTGGTTCTCCCCTGCCACGTCTCGAGCTTCGGGCTGGGCCCCTCGCACACCGCCATGGCCAGCGCCGTCCGGCTCCTCGCGGTCGCCTTCGCGGCAGTCGCCGGCAAATCTGCGCTCCAGCGCGAAGACATCATCACCGGCATTGCCGACGAACTCAACGGGATCTGACTGTTTGATCGCGTCCTTGGGCTGGCCACCGCGCCGCCGGGATCACCCGAACAGCAGGTCGGGGAGCCAGAGGGCTGCTGCGGGGACGAACACCAGGAGGATCGCGACGACGCCCACCGCGATCATCAGGGGTATGGATTCGCGGGTATAGTCGCCGATCCTGACCTTGAGGATAGAGCAGACCGCATACATCGCGGCGCCCACCGGAGGGGTGAAATTGCCGATGGTGGCGGCGATGATGAAGACCACGCCGAAATGCACCGGGTCGCCGTCCAGCCCACGGATCAGCGGCAGGAAGATCGGGGTGAGCATGATGATGAGCACCGTCGCGTCAATGACCAGCCCTGCGACCAGTACCGCGATCGCGATCAGCACCATGATCAGCGAGAGATTGTCGGTCAGCCCCGTGATCGAACCGGCAATCGCCTCGGGCACGCGCTCGAGCACGATGCCATAGGAAAAGATCGCCGAAAGCGCGATCAGGAACATCACAGAGCCGACATCGCCCAGGCTGCCTTCCATGGCGTCGGCAAAGCTTTTCACCTTGAGCTGCCGGTAGACGATGACCCCCACGAACACCGCATAGATCACGGCGAAGGCGCCGATCTCGGAGGGCGTGAAGATGCCGGCGCGCAGGCCGAACAGCAGGATCACCGGAAAGAGCAGCGCCCAGATCCCGCCGCGCAGCGCCGTGCCGAACGCGCCGAGCGTCACCCGGCTCTGCCGTTCGGGCTGATAGCCGCGCGCATTGGCCGTGATCCAGACCGCGATGGTCAGCGCCAGCCACAGCATCAGGGCCGGAATGATGCCGGCGGCGAACATGCGCCCGATCGAGACCTGCCCGATCGAGCCGTAAAGAATCATGCCGATACCCGGCGGGATGATCGGGGTGAGAATGGCGCCGAAAGACAGGACGCCCGCGGTGAACCCGCGCGAAAAGCCGCGCTTGATCATCGGCTCGCCCAGCATGCGCGTCTGCATCGCCGCATCGGCGATCGCCGAGCCCGAGACCCCGCCCATCAGCGCCGAAAGCGCGATGGACACCTGCGCCAGCCCGCCCTTGAGGCGCCCGGTCATCACCGAGGCCAGGTTGAGCAATTGCTCGGTGATGCCCGAGCGGTTCATGAAATTGCCCGCGAGAATGAAGAGCGGCACCGCCAGCAGAGCGAAGTTCTGAGTCTGGCTGACCGTCACCTGCACCGGAATGGTGAAGGGCAGTTCGGGGTGCTGCATGAAGAAGATGGCGCCCGAAATGCCGATGGCAAATGCGACGGGCATGCCCATCACAAGGAGCACGAGAAAGGCGATGCCGACGAGGATCATGACGCCGCGGCCCCGGCCCGGGCGCCGCTGCGCGTGAGGTCGCGGCGCATCTTGGTCATCGTGGTGACGAGCATCAGCACCGCGCCGACCGGAAGGCTGGCGGTGACCCAGCTGTAGCTGATCCCGGGAATGCCCTGGAACGACCGCGCGCGGCTGGTCCATGTCAGCTGGAAGCCCGAGTAGATGAGGTAGATCAGAAAGGCGGCGATCAGCAGGTAGTTGATCGCGAGCACCACGCGCTGGACGGACGGGGAGAACCGGGTGACCACCGCGTCGATCGACATGAAGAGGTCCTTGCGCCACGCGATGTCTGCGCAAAGGAACGCGCCCCAGGCAAAAGCGCAGGTGGCGATGTCGATGGTCCAGTTCAGCGGCATGCGGCTCAGCCGTGCCACGCCCCCGGTGAAGATCATCGCCACCATTATGAGCAGGAAGGTGCCGGCAAGGACGGCTTCGATCCGCAGAAACCCTTGGTAGAATCGTTGCATGGATTTACGTCCTCGCCGGCACCGCCGGCTTACTGCTTGCCGATTTCGCTGTAGACCTGCTCGCGCGCCTCGGTGAGGCCCAGTTCCTCATAGGCCGCCATGCCCGCTTCCCGGAAGGGCGCGAGATCGATGTCCTCGACAATGGTCATGCCCTCGTCGACCAGCGTCTGCTTGGCCGTTTGCGCAGCCTCCGCCATCACGGCCGATGTGTCCTGCCCGGCGGTGCGGCATTCCTCGACCAGCGCGGTCTGGTAGTCTTCGGGCAGCCCGTCGAACCACTGCGCGCTCACCACCTGGAAGTTGATCAGCTTGATGTGCGCGGTCTCGTTGGCATAGTCGAGCACCTCGAAGAGGTTTCCGGCGGTGATGTTGGGATAGACAAGCTCGGCCCCGTCGATTGCCATCTGCTGAAGGCCTGGATAGACGTCCCCGAACGCCATGGCGGTGGGCGCAGCGCCCAGCGCGCGGATCGATTCCTGCCAGATCGGTGCCGGTGGGGTGCGGATGCGCAGGCCCGCCAGATCGTCGGGCGTGCGGATTTCTGTGTTGGTGTAGAAATGCCGGTCGCCCTGCACCCAGTCGAAGCACACCACCTTGATGCCGTGCTCGTCGGCCAGCGTCTGCTGCCACTCGATCATTGAGGGGGCATCGGCAAGCGCAAAGGCCTCCTCGTTGCTGTCCACGAAATAGGGACCGTTCACTACCGCCAGTTCGGGCACGTAAGTGCCCAGCCGCGCCGCGTCGGTGTTCTGTCCGATATTGGCACCCTGGCGGATCTGCTCGATGATGTCCTCTTCCACGCCCAGCTGGGCCGAGGGGAAAACCTCGATGGTCAGCCCGCCATCGGTGCGTTCCGCAACCGCTTCGGCCCAGGCCAGAAAACCCTCGTGGAACGGCTCGGACGGGCCCAGCACATGATTGAAGCGCAGGGTGTAGGTCTCCTGCGCCAGCGCCGAATGTGCAACCGGCAGCGTGGCGCCGGCCATGGCGGTGGCCGCCAGGAGCATGGCGGCGGTTTGTTTCGGTTTCATAGTGGTCCTCCCTGGTACCAGTTTCGATGTCCGGCCAAGCTCTTGTGCATCGCCGGCCCGTTGCGCCCTCGCCGTCATTGGCTCCAGGGCAATTCTACGCCGTAGCGCTGCGACATCCGCACGAACGCCGTGCGGGTCTCGGGATCGAGCGGCACGCCGCAAGCCTCGCGCTCGCGCGCCACAGCCCATTCGCGGTCTCCCGGCGCCATCACGCGTCCGCCTTCGCGCGCCGCCGATGCCCGCAGCCCCTCCACATAACGGGCCATGCCGGCCTCGAACGTGTCGCGATCGACCGCGGCGTCGGGCCGGATTGCCATCGTGAAAGCGCCCATGTGCCGGTGCGTCGCCTTGTCCGGCCCGCCCATGGGCAGGATTTCGTGGCTGAGCTTCATGCCCGAGAGAACGGCGGAAAAAATCTCCACCATGCCCGCAAGGCCTGCGCCCTTGAAGCCGAACGCGCCGCCAAGGGGCGCCAGCATTTCCACCGCTTCGGAATCGAGGGTGTCGCGCCCCTCGCCATCCGATGCGGTCGCTTCGGGCAAGTGCTGGCCAAGGCTGCGATAGAGCTGCACCCGGTTATAGGGAATGGCGCTCGTGGCCATGTCTAAAAGCCAGGGGCTTTGCCCCCGGACCGGCACGGCCATGGCGATCGGGTTGGTGCCGTGGAATTTCTCGGCGCCCTCGTGCAGCCGCACGAAGCTGTCCGAATTGCAAAAGGCGATCCCGATATACCCGTTATCGGCCGCCGCCAGCGCATAGGCGCCGGCCGGGCCGAAATGGGAGGAATTGCAGATCGAGACCGCACCGATCCCAGCCTCTTCGGCAAGCGCGGTGGCGTGGGTCATGCCCAGATACGCCCCCAGCGCGCCATGCCCGTTGTCGGCATCGAGCCGGCCAAAGCCCGAGAAGGTGCGCTCGAACCGGGGGTCGGGCCGCTTGTTCAGCCGGCCGCCCTCGAACACCGAAACATAGTGATCGAGAAGGCGAACCCCATGGCTGTCGACGCCCAGCCGCGACCCATGCAGCATGGCGCGCGTTGCTGCATCGAGGCTCTGGGTATCGACCCCTGCCGCTGCGAGCACGTCCCGGCTGAACCGGTCGAGTGCGGCGAGCGCGGTCTTCATCTCCGGGTTGGTCGCCGCGCCGCTCACAGGGTCTGCCCCCCATCGACGACCAGAACCGTCCCGGTCATGAAGGCGCTCTCCTCGCTGGCGAGATAAACGCAGGCCGCCGCCATCTCCTCGATCGTGCCCAGCCGCCCCATGGGCTGGCGCGCGATGAATGCGGCGCGGGTCGCGTCGGGGTCGTCGGTCGCCTCGATCCGCTCGGTGAGCGAGGGCGACTGCGTCGTGCCGGGCGCCAGGACGTTGCAGCGGATGCCCTTGCCGATGAAGTCGCGCGCAACGGCCTTGCTCAGCCCCACCAGCGCCGCCTTGGAGGCGCCATAGGCGGCGCGGTTGGCAACGCCTGTCACCGAGGAGGCGACCGAAGCCACATTGACGATGGCGCCCGAGCCGCGCGCGAGCATGCCCGGCAGAGCCGCCTTCATGGTGCGAAAGCACGCCGTCGCGTTCTGGTCGAGGCTGCGCGCCCACCCCTCTTCGTCGCATTCGAGGATCGTGCCGTTGTGAACCCATCCCGCGCAGTTCACGAGAATATCGACCGGCCCCGCCTGTTCGAACACCGCTTTGACCGCGTCGGCATCGGTGACATCCATTTCCAGCGCGGTGATGGTCTCATGCGCGCTCACCAGCGCATCCATCTTCTCGCGCGTTCGGCTGGTCGCGGCCACGATGGCGCCTTCCTCTGCGAAAGCGGCCGCCACGGCGCGGCCGATACCTTGGCCGGCTCCGGTCACAAGGGCTCTTTTGCCCGCAAGGCGTTCCACCACTGCGCTCCTCCCGACGGCTAAAAACGTCTTATGTACACATAGTGCGTTTTTGCGAAGGAATGCAAGAGGGGCTTTGGTGCGTTGTCGGATGGAATCGGGCGGTCTATGGTTCGGCCTCCCGAGGCCAACACGCTGCGTGCACACAGTGGACATGACACAGCCCAGGCAGGATCACCCGGTCGGCCCCGCTCCCCGCCTGCACGCCCAGGTGCGGGACATCATCGGCACGCGCATCCTGCAAGGGGTGCTGGCGCCCGGGGCGCGGCTCCAGGAATCCCATCTTGCCGCCGAGTTCGGCATTTCGCGCGCCCCCACGCGTCAGGCCCTCTCTGCCCTCGAGGCCCAGGGCCTGATCAGCAAGGCGGAAGGCCGCGGATACGTGGTCTCGGAGATCGCCGACGGCATCGCCGCGGCAGACGAACTGGGGAGCGGTGCCACCACCCTGGATGTCAGCGCCAGTTGGGAGCGCATCTACCTGGAAGTCGAAAACGAGATCATCGCGCGCATTTCATTTGGCAGCTGGCGCCTTTCGGAAATGGCGCTCGCCAGCCATTACGGGGTCAGCCGCACCGTGGCGCGCGATGTCGTGGGCCGGCTCCAGCAGCGCGGTCTGGTGCGCAAGGATGACGGCGCCCGCTGGTATGCCCCCGCGCTCACCCCCGACCATATCGGCGAGCTCTATGAAATGCGCTGGCTGCTCGAGCCCGCCGCGCTTCTCAAGGCCGTCCCCAACCTGCCCCAGGGCCTTCTGGATACCATGAGCGCCGATCTTGACGCCGCCATCGCCAGCGCCGACACCATCGGCGGCGATGTGCTCGATACCCTCGAGGACCAGTTGCACGTGCGATTGCTGGCCTTTTGCGGCCAGAACACGCTGATGCAGGCCATCACCCAGCACCAGTCGCTGCTCGTCGCGCACCATTTTCTCTACCGCTGGACCCCCAAGCTCTTTCGCTCCGAACCCTTTCTGCCCGAGCACCGGGAGATTTTAGACCGGCTGCTGGCCGGCCGGTTCGAGGATGCCTCACGCAGCCTCAAATGGCATTTGCAATCCTCCTCCGACCGGGTCATCGCCCGCGTCGATCTCATCAAGGACGAGTTCCATACCGAAGGCATCTCGTTTCTCACCCTTGCCAAATAGGCGGTCGGGTCTGGCCCGCCAATAATGATCGGTGTATACACAAGCCGTTTTCAGTGCGGAGGATCGGACAATGCGGCTCGAGGGGAAAACGGCAGTCATCATCGGCGGCAGCGGCGGCATCGGGCTGGCGCTCGCCCAGGCCATGGACCGCGAAGGCGCGCGGCTCGCCATCGTTGGGCGAAGCCGGGACAAGCTCGATCAGGCCGGCAGCGTCCTTGCAAGGCACACCATTCTCCACCCCGCCGACGTCAACGATCCGGAAGCCCTCGACGACATGGTCGCGTCCCTCACGGGCCAATTGGGCGCTCCCGATATCCTCGTCAACTGCCAGGGGACAACGGTGATAAAGCCGACCCTGGAGATCACGCGCGAGGAGTTCGCCGCCGTCATGCGCACCAATATCGAGAGCGTCACCTTCGCCTCGCTCGGCTTTGGCCGTGCCATGATCGCGCGCGGATCGGGCTCGATCATCAACATCGCCTCGCTGTCGGCCCATCGCGGTTGGCCCCTTGCGGCGGTTTACGCCATGTCCAAGCACGCCATCATCGGGCTCACCAAATCCCTCGCCGCCGAATGGGCGCCCCACGGGGTGCGTTGCAATTCGATCTCGCCGGGCTTTTTCATGACCGAGCTCAACCGAGAGCGCATGGCTCAGGCGCGCAAGGACGCCGCACTCGCCCGCACCCCGTTCGCGCGATTCGGCGCGGTCGAGGAACTGGCCGGCGCCGCCCTCTATCTTGCCTCGGACGAGGCCGGTTTCGTTTCGGGGACCGACATCAATGTCGACGGCGGCTACCTAGCCTCCGGCATTTAGCCTCGATGTCCGGAAACCCCCGAGCTTGCAGCGGCGACATCACCCCGCCCCGGCATGCATTGCGCTTCAGAGCATATCCTGTTCTGATTGAGTCAGAACAGGAGCTCTAAGTCTTTGATTTGTCGCGTTTCCGAACCGGAAAAGTGTTTCCACTTGTCCTGGAAACGCTCTAGGCAGTGCTGGCGCTCCTGGTCGGAAACAGGGCGTGCATCTCGGTCTCCTCGAGCGGATGGGCCAGCGCATAGCCCTGGAGTTCGTCCGGTGCCATGCGGGTCGCCCGCTCGAGCTGGGCCCGGGTTTCCACTCCCTCCATGGTCACGGCCATGCCCATCGCACGG
>NZ_RZMX01000051.1:2303-15743 GCF_003992665.1 Pelagibacterium montanilacus | reverse complement strand
AACGATGGCGAGGACGATGCTCTCGATTTCCGCATCCTCGATCATCTGCTGGATGAACGAGCCATCGATCTTGAGCTTGTCGATCCCGTGATTGCGCAGATAGCTGATCGATGCGTAGCCGGTCCCGAAATCATCGAGGGCGATCCGGACGCCGATTTTCCGCAAGGCCGCGAGGTTCTCGCGCACGGCCCTGGAATTGGTCATGAGCACGCCCTCTGTGATCTCGATCTGAAGCCGGCCGGGATCGATCCCATGGGCGGACAGCGCAGCCGTCACGCGCGGGGAGAAATTGGGATCGTCGCACTGGAGCGGCGAGACGTTGATCGCCATCCAAGGCATGTCGCCAGCGGCAAGGGTCCGGCAGGCCTGCTGGAGCACCCAATTGCCCAGAGCTTCGATAAGGCCACGCTCCTCGGCGAGCCTCACGAAAATATCGGGCGGCACCATGCCCCTTATGGGGTGCTCCCAGCGCGCCAGCGCCTCGACGCCGAGCACGGCGCCATCCCCGTCAAAGATCGGCTGGTAGACGAGGCGCATATTGGTCTTGTCCGCCAGAGCCGACCGAAAATCTTTCTCGAGGCGCCGGCGCTCGCGCACATACTCGTTCATGTCCCCCTGATAGAGCCTGATGCGTCCCCGCCCGTCGGCCTTTGCTTCGTACAGCGCGGCGTCGGCATTGCGCATCAGCTCGTCGGCGGAGAGATCGGCGCGCCAGAGCGCCGACCCGATGCTCAGGCTGGCAGAAAGGTCATGGCCCTCGATTTCGATCGGGCGCGACGAGGCCTGGGTCAGCGCAGACGCGAACCGCTCGGCATCCCCGTCGCCACGCGATTGGAACTGGATCACCCCGAACTCGTCGCCCCCGAGCCGGGCCACGGTGTCGATGCCGCGCACTGCGCCGGCCATGCGGTTGCCGACCACCCGAATGAACTGGTCGCCCACCGGATGGCCCAGGAGGTCGTTTATGCGCTTGAAGTGATCGAGATCCACATAATGGAGGGCAAACCGCACACCGGTCTCCCGCGCGGCAACGATCGCCCGCTCCAGCCGGTCCTCGAACAATGCCCTGTTGGGCAGGCCGGTCAACGGATCATGGAACGCGAGATGGCGCGCATGCGCCTCGCTCTTGATCAGCCGCTCGGATGTGGATCGCAGAATGCGCAACAGCCCGGCCAGAACGGCGGTGCTCACGAGCAGCAATGCGATAAGGGCAGGCAGCGAACTGGTGATGAGCCGTGAAGCGGGCTGGTCCGGTGTCCAGGTGACAAAGCCCAGCGTGGTGCCCGTGCTGTCGACCACCGGGACATCGGCGCCCGAACCGGGCGTGCCGATGAATGTGAGCCCGTCCAACCCGAACCTGTGCCCGATCGAGGCGAGAAGCGGGTCGCTCAGCGTTCTGACCGACAGATGCAGGGCTTCCTGACCGGGCCCCTGGACCACGCGGTCCGAACTGGGAACGATGGGCCGCACGCTGGCAATGGCGACCGCGCCGCCCGCCAGCGCCACGAAATCGATCACGCCGAGCCCCGTTATCGCCTCGGTCGATTCCTCAAGGCCCGCCGAGGCCTCTGCCATCTGGTCCCGAAGCTCGGAGGCAAGGGCGAGATAGGTTTGCGCGTCACGTGCGAAAATCTCGGCGTCCGCCTGCGCCCCCATCTCGGCCGCGCGCACCACCTGGTCCTGCGCGTCGAGCACGAACACCTTGTCATGGCCGAAATACTCGCTCACCCAGTCCACGAGGTTCTCGGCCAGCCATGCCTGATCGCGCACCCGCACCGCCGAGACCGCATCGTCCCAGATGGCCGACGTGTCCTGCTCGACCACGATCCGATCCACGGCTTCCTCGAGCCCGGCCGAAGCGAGCCGCTGCTCCCGCTCCAGGCTTTCGGCGTCAATCTGGCTGCCGGCCCACAGCCCGACACCGACCGCGCACATGAGCGACAGCCCGATGATCGCGATGACGCTGAACACGAGCCGGCGTGCAAACACGTCTGGAAGATGCAGGGGCATAATGGGCTCCGATCCGCGCCGACCCTAGCCGCCCGATGCTAAGCAAGTCTGAACCAGGAGGATAACCGTGCTGTCAAAAGCAATGGGTTGGCCGGCGTGCAGGCAACCAGCGGGCCGTCAGGCGGCGCATCGGCCGATCAGGGCGCTCTCGACCGGCCGGCTCCAGTAATAGCCCTGGCCCATGTCGCATCCCAGGCCCGCGAGCATCTCGGCCTGGTCTGCGGTCTCGACACCCTCTGCAAGCACCCGCTTGTCCAAAGTACGCGCTATCGAGATGATTCCGGAAATGATGCCCCGGCCCGCCCCTTGTGGAGCAAGTAACCCGTCCACGAAGGATTTGTCGATCTTGAGGATGTCGAACGGCAACTGGTCGAGATAAGCGAGCGAGGACTGTCCCGTGCCGAAATCGTCAATGGCGATCGTCACGCCCAGCGCGCGGAGCCGGGCAAGCATGTCGGCCGCCGGCAGGCGCGATGTCATCGCCGCTGTTTCGGTAATCTCGAGCTCGAGCCGGTCCGCAGGCAGCCCGGAGCATGCAAGCGCGGCCATCACGTCCGCCGCCAGATCGCCGAGCTGGAAGTGGACGGCCGAAATGTTCACCGCTACGCGCAGCGGAGCGGGCCAACCCATGGCGGTCAGGCACGCCTCCTTGAGGATCCAGCGCGTCAGTTCCACGATCATTCCGGTTTCTTCGGCGATCGGCAGGAACTTGTCGGGCGCCAAGACCTTGCCGGCGTGCTTCCAGCGGACCAGTGCTTCCGCACCGATCACCGCTCCCGTGCCGAGAGCGATCTGGGGCTGGTAGACCAGCATGAACTCGCCCCTGTTCAACGCGTCCGAAAGCTGGCTCTCGAGCTTGCGGGTGCGCGTGATGCGCATCACCTGGCCCTCGTCGTAATGGGCCAGCCGGCCGTTGAGCGCCGAGGCTGCCGAAACCAGCGCGGCCTCAGCCCACCTCAGGGTCACCGCCGGTCCATGGGGCCCCGAGGCCGCATATCCGCCCGAGAGCCCGACCTTCAAGGTGTGTCCCTCGACCACGAACGGGATGGCGCTCGCCTTGAGGATGGCGGTGAACTGCGCGTCCGGATCCGCTGCCGCGCCCGCCGAAATCGCGAACTGGGCGAGGCCCAGATGGGCGACGCCGGCAAAGCCCGCCTCGGTCAGTCGCCCGGCAAACTGGCGCAGCATGGCGTCACCGGTTTCGTGACCCAGGCTTGCGGTGATCGCGGTGAACCGCTCGAGCTGGATCACGAAGACCCCGGCGGGCGCGTTCGCGTCGCTCTCAGCTTCGGTCAGCCGCTCGAGGAACCCCGCCCGCGAGAGGATCCCGGTCATCGGATCATGGGAGGCGAGAAACCGGAGCTTGGCCTCGTTCTCCCGGCGTTGGGTGATGTCGCGGAAGGTGACGGTCAGAACCTCCGCGTCTGCCGTGCCCGACCCGCTGGCGGTCAGGACGAACTCGATGTCGCGCTGGCCCTTGGCGGTTTCAACCTGGGTTTCTCCTTTGACGCTCCCCTCGGCGGACCCTGCCCGCACCGCCGCATCGCCAATGGCCGGTGGCAGCGCCTGGGCCAGGGTCCGGCCAATGAGGTCATGGCCGAAGAAGGTCGCCGCAAACCGGCTCGAGAGCAGGATTTCGCCACTCGCGCGGGCGATGATAACCCCGTCATAATTGTCTGCCACCACCTGCTCGAGCATCGAGCGCAGGGTATCGCGCTCGCCCCCCAGCCGCCGGGCCACGGTTGCGAGAATGCGGGTGTCGAGCAGCATGGTCGCGATGATCAGCGCCAGCGTCCCGACATGGTAGACCCCTGTCGGTACCACTACCGCGCTCTGGAGATAGAGCGCGAGCGCGATGGCTTCGACCGCGAGCGAAGCTGCCACGAGAAGCATTGCCCGGATGAACACATTGGGAATCGGCAGCGCGAACTGGAGGGCAAACAGCACCAGTGATGCGGCCCCGATCCACCAGGGCGAAACCGGGGTCAGGGCGCGCCCGGCCATCTCGGTTTCCACCGCCATGACCTGGATCATGGCCCCGGGCTGCGGCCCCTGGTTGGGAGTGAAGAAGTTGTCGTTCAACTCGAGCGCAGACGCCCCGACCACCACCCGCTTGCCCGCAATGCGGTTGGCGTCGGCATTGCCCTCGAGCACCGAAAGCGCCGAGACGCGCGGAATGGTGCCCGCATCGATTCCGTAGTCTATACCGTGAAAGTCCACATCGGTGTCTCCGACCATCGACGTGACCAGAGATGGCACAAGGCGATCGCCGTCGCGGGCGTGAGCCGGGATCATGCGCACTATGCCGGACCGGTCTGTCCAGGCATTGACCGAAAAGACGTCCGCATGCGCTCCCAGTTGTGCAATGGGGCGGGTAAGCGTCGTGCCCCTGGGGGAGGTCCGCTCGAACGCGGCGAGATAGACATAGCGCCCGGACGCGGCGAGCGCATCGGCGAGCGAGGCATCTTCGCCCGGGGAACTGGCTGCCGAAAAATCGATGTCGAGCCAGATGTCGTAGGCGCCGGCGCCGAGCAGCTTTTCGATCAGCCGCGCGTGGATCGAGCGTGGCCAGGGCCACACCCCGACCGCCTCCAGCGTGGCGCCGTCGATATCGACAAAGATGATGTCACCGGAGGCGGGGAGTTTCGCACGCTCGAAGCGCCAGTCCGAGAGCGCCCCGTCGATGGGGGCGGCGACGTTGAAGGTGACGAGCCAGGCAATACCGAGCGCCAGAAGGCCCGCACATACGGCATGTGCGAGCCGATAGCGCCCGGAAAAGTGATTGATCTGGGTCATGGTCGCCGGGTGCCGCTAGCGGTTTCGGCCGCCCGGGCCGCCCTTGCCCGATTGCCCCGGCGGGGATTTGTCCGCCCGGCCGGACGCGCTCCCGGACTTGCCCGGCCCCCCGGACGGCTTGCCCGGATCCGCCTTGGGGCCGGCCTCGGCCTTGCCTGGCGCACTGCCCGAATTGCCCGGTGCTGCACCCTTGGCATGGCCCGGGGCCGCATCGCTCTTGCCCGGGGGGCTGCCCGGCTGAGCCGGTGTGCCCATCGCGTGACCCGGCGCATGGGCCGAATTACCGGGCGCCACTGTTGTCGCTGGGCCCGAAACCGGAGCGGGCGTCGCAGGCGCCACCGGGCGGCCCTGCTCGTCGACGATTGGAGGAAGCGCGCCACGGCCTTCAACGCGCAGGGAGCCCGAGCGCCCCTCGGCGCGCTGTCCGGCGGTGATCGAAACGGACTGGCGCCTGGCTCGGTGGGTGACCCCCACGGTGCCCCGGTCCACCGAAACGCTCTCGCCACCCGGACCCGCCGTCACCGTGAATCGCGTGCCCTTGACCACGGCGACCATGTTGTGGGTCTGAACCCCGAAATGTTCGACATCGCGGGCCTCCACGTCGGCGGTGATTTCGCCGCCTGCTTGATAGACCCAGGTGCGCGCGCGCCCGGGCTCGCCGGTGAGCTGGATCTGGGAATTGGGGCGCATCTCCACCAGTTGCGGGCCGGACCGCAACGTCACATGCCCATCGGCGCCCGTACGCAGAACCCGTCCATCATCCACCACGTCCCCGATCTGCACGGCAACCCAGTCGCCGCCAGCCATCATCAGGACGACGCCGCGCAGCCGGTCGGCGTGCCAGTGCTCGGCCATGGCTGGTATGGCAAGGATGAGGGCGCTGATAAGGCCCAGGACAAGCGAATGCAGTTTCATAATAACCTCCGGAACGAGGCCGGGATTTTGGCCCGCCCGTGGTTAACCTGGTCCTTCCGCGAATTGATAATTAAGCACGTACTTAAGACCGGGTTAGTGCGTCGCCTGCAATTGCCCGGGTGCCGAATATCCGCGCTCAACGGGCATGACCGTCCTCGGACGCACGTGCAAGATCTCGCAAGCACTGCGTCAAACAATATCTCATGCGGCTCAAGCGGAGCACTGGACCGCGCCTGTCGCCTATGCGGGGAAGAGGTCGCGGTGGCCTCCTGGCATCGGGACATCAGGTCCGCCGTGGCCATTTGCCGGGCCCTGCTCAAAAGCGTCCATGCCATGAGGATCGAGCATGCCGACAATCCGCCGCATGGCTGCTTCGCGGTGTTCATGGGGCTGGGGCTGTTCGGGGTCCACGCGACCCCAAACACTTCTTCGGCGAGGTCGATCGCGCGCTTGACCGGGCAAAGCGCCAAGGACACACTGCCATGGAAATCGCCCGGTTCAGGGACCGTCGCAATAGCCCGTGCGGAATCTGGCGCGTGAGACGGAACCACAACCTGCCGGGCCCACAAACGCTGGTCCAGACGGCAAGCGCGTCTCGCCGACCATGCCGCGCGCGACGGCCCGATCCGGCGTGGTCAAAGAACACTAAACATTTGCTGGAACCGAACGTACAATTGTGCGTTCGCGATGTTAGCCGGGTTTTCAAGCTTTCCGGCCAGTCTGTCGCCTATGGGGGAATTCAAAGCGATGTCCGCATCGATGACCGGTAAGCAACCCGACACGGATGTCGAGTTGGCGCGGCTTGCCGCCATTGTGGCCTCGACGAGCGACGCGATCGTCTCCAAGGACCTCAACGGCATCATCAACTCCTGGAACCAGGCGGCCGAGCGCATTTTCGGCTATACGGCCGACGAGATCATCGGCCAGCCCATCACCACGATCATTCCGGCTGAATTGCAGTTCGAAGAGCGCGGGATCATCTCCAAGATCAGGCGCGGTGAGCGCGTGGAGCATTTCGACACGGTCCGGCTGACGAGGGACGGGCGACGCATTCATGTCTCAATCACGGTCTCCCCGGTGCGCAACAGCAGCGGCGTCATCGTGGGTGCCTCCAAGATCGCCCGGGACGTGACGGAGCGAAAGCGCAGCGAGCAGCTCCAGGCAACCCTCGTCAACGAACTCAATCACCGCACCAAGAACCTGCTGGTCACGGTACAGGCCATCGCCGCCCGGACCTTCGTTGCCGACGCCGACCAGGGCGAGGCACTGGGCCGGTTCCGCGAGCGCCTGAATGCGCTTGCCATCAGCCAGGACCTGCTGGTCAGAAGCGGCTGGCGGGGCGCGCCTTTGGCCGAGGTGATCGGCTCGGTGATCGACGCGTTCGACGAGGCCTATCGCATCCGGCTCGAGCCCGGCCCCGACCTCCATCTCAACCTGGGGGAAACCAGGGCACTGGCCATGGCTGTCCATGAACTGGCGATGAACGCCATTCATCATGGCGCGCTCTCGACAAATGAGGGCCTGGCCGAGGTGAGTTGGGGAGAGGCTGACGGAACCCTCACCCTGCGCTGGGCCGAGACCGGTGGCCCCAGCCCGCTCTCACCCGAGCGGACAGGGTTCGGCACCGCGATGATTCGGGACGCTCTCCGCCATGAACTCGATGCGGACGTGGATCTGAGCTATCCGCCCGAGGGCTTCACCTGCCTCATCCGCTTTCCCGCAAGGAGCGCCGAGGCTCACCCATGATGGAATTGCTGCACGCCCGGCTGAGGGCCGATGATCCGGTTCTTCTGGTCGATGACGAGTTTCTCGTGCTCTGGATGCTCGAGGACACGCTTGGCGACATCGGGCTGCGCAATATCCACACCGCCGCCAGCACCTCCTCGGCGAGAGCCCTTCTGGCCAGCCATACCTTCGCCTTCGGCTTCCTCGACATCAATCTGGGTCACGAAAAGAGCTTCGCCCTGGCAGAGACCTTGATGGAAAAAGCCATCCCCTTCGCCTTTGTATCGGGCTACGGACGGGCCGGCCTGGAAGGCCGTTTCGGCTCGGTCCCGGTCCTGTCCAAACCCGTCGACGGCAAAGCCCTGCGTTCGGTCGTCTCAATCGAATCCTGACGCCGCGCCCGCGCCCCGGGTGCCGTTCCCGCCCCCTCGCGACGGCCATCGTCCGACGCTGCGCGCCCACGGCAAGCCTGGATCACGCCCGATAAAGGATATCGTCAATCCCGCCCCGGGCTGGCCACCAGCTCGGGGACCGTCCTTGCCACGATCGGCGCGATTGCGGCAGGCCCGTGGTGGCGCGTTACGTGGCGGACGAGGCCCCGCATAACGTTGCGCCTGTGCTGCCTTCGGGTGAACTGGCGGGCCGAGACGCGAAACAGATAGTCGGTCAGATGCCGGCATCGGGCAGCCGGCATGTGCGCGATCGCCTCGTCCTGATCCGGTGCCAGCGTCTCAGCGCGGGGTGAAACGAAGAACAGCCCGAAGCTGGAGCGCGCTGCTGGAAGGCGGGTGAAGAGCCTGTCGGCCAGAAGATCGACCTCGCGTCGGCGGTTGGCCGCCTGCATGGCGGTCGCCTTGGTGATGGTCAGATAGACGTCGAATTCGCTGCCCGGTTCAGCCAGCTCGATCGCCTTGTTGTAGAACGTGCGCGCCGTGTCGATCGCCCCGTGGCTGGCCGAAATCTGGGCTTTCATCGAAAACGCGGCGGCAAAGGCCGTGCTGGTGCGAAAAGCGCGGTCGGTGAGCCGGGCGGCAAGATCGAGATGACCCCTGTCGATGAACCGCAGCAGTTTGGCGATGGCCAACAGCATCTGCGGGTCGTCCTCCAACTCTGGCAGTGCGCCCAGGGCCAGGGTCTCGATTTCGCTCTCGAACGCGCACCAGTCGCTGTCCGAGAGGGGGGATTGGATTTCGCCCAGGCTCTGGATCAGCCGGGCATAGTGATTGAGCGCCAGCATGACGGCCAGTCTGGGATCTCCCGGTTCGGCGCCATGAGCGGCTTTGAGGCGGGCGGCGTTCTCGCGCCAGCTGATGGGGTCGTCCGTCAGGGTCACCGCGGCGTCGTGCATGCGCAGATGGGCAGGTCGATCGGTTGGGCTGACATCATCGGCGCGGACAATGGCTTCATGGGCCCACACCGCATCGAGGACGAGCCGCGAAAGCTCGGCGATGCGTTCGCCGCTGGCCCGGGATGGCAGCACATGGCGGAAGTTGGCGATGGCCTGCCCTGTCCGCCCCCTCCGCAGCGTCAGCGCCAGATGCACCTCCTCGCCATCCTCATGAGTGCCGATCTCCAGCGTGTAGGCGATATCGGCTACGGCCCGGGGATCGAATCGCCAGTCGGGCTCGAGCCGGACTGCCTTGCCGTCGCCGGTCTGCGATGCGATGGCCGTTGCCAGTTGGGCGAGCGCATCGCGCGCTACCGAACTTCTGGCATCGAGGCCGAAGACGGGACCGATCACGAGGAACGCCGACAGTGGCGTGGCTTGCTTTGGCGTTGCCGCCCAGTAATAGCCCTCGCCATATTGCGTGACGATGAAGCGCGACTTGCGCGCCGTGTCCCCCAGCCGCTTGCGCAGCCGGTTGATGAGATAATCGATATTGCGCTCGCCGATCTCTCCGGCATCGCGGCCGATCGCATTGATCAGCCGGGCGCGCGTCAGAAGCGTTCCGGGCCGGTGCAGAAAGCACATCAGCAACGCCCGTTCATGCCGGGTGAATTCGATCCTGGTGCCGTCATCTCGCCGCGCGGTCAACATGTCGGTGGCGATCACGAGGTCGTGGCAGCGCAGCAATGGTGAACTCCCTGTCCGGTTCTCGAGGCAAGCCCCTGATGTTGCAGAAGTATCACATCGATCCATGGCCGGCCAATCAAGTTCAGAAATCTCGAAATTGGGCGTGCGGCCAAATATGGGTGCGAGATTGTTCTGCTAGTGCCGCCCCAGCTCGTTCTGCCCGCGCGGATGTATTGATCGCAAGCGAACCGCTGCGCCGAAAGAACGAGGCGGAACTATCGGCCGACGTCAGTGGGCGTCGGCCGCATCTGTCGGATCAAAACAGGAGAAGCAGGCATGCGGGCACGGACCGGATCGACGGGCACCGGGAGCAACGGTACGTCAAGGCTGGGAGGATCGGACTTGCGGCGGCTTTTTCTCGCCGGAACTGCACTTGTTCTGGTCTCCGCCTTTCCTGTGAACGCCAGCGCGCAGTCACTCACCGATTCCCGCGGAGGCGGGGGAAACGGCGGTGGCGGCAATGGGGGCGCCGTGGGGCAGGCCGGAGATGATGGCGCTGACTATGGAGGTCAGGGGGGCGCCGGAGGCGACGCTGGGTCCGATGACGGCGAGGACGGCAGTGACGGTGGCGCCGGGGTGGACGGTGGCGCGGGCGGCGGCGGCGGCGGCGGTGCGATCGGGCTTGCCAGTCTGGGTGGCGGCATCGTGGGTACGATCTCAGGCGGAGACGGCGGTGATGGCGGAGACGGCAGTGGTTCCGGCCAGGCCGGAGTTGACGGCAACAGCTCAGGCGGCGGCGGGGGAGGTGCCGGCGGGCACGCGATAAGCGTTGGCAGCGATATCGTAGTGTCCGACGGCACCACTCTGTCTGGTGGCAATGGTGGAAACGGGGGCGATAGCGGTGACATCCCGCCCGGGGGCAATGGCGGCGATGGCGGCAGCGGGATTTTCGCCGAAGGGACCGGAGAAACCATTGCGATTACCGTCCAGAGCGGCGCTTCCGTTGGCGGCGGCGACGCCGGAGGGCCGGGCGCCTCCAACTTCGGAAACACTCAGCGCGGCGGCAGAGGGGGGCATGGCATAGCCGGCGGATCGCTGGACATCACAATCGAAGGCTTTGGTGCCGGGGGCGTCGTCCGAGGTGGGGACGGTGCCAATGGCAGCACGGGATTTTTCACCGAAGGCCGCGCCGGTGCCGGGTCCGATGGGGGGGATGGCGTTGTTCTCGCGCGGGGCGACAACCGGAGTTACCTCTCGAACAACGGGGTCATCGAGGGCGGTTCCGGGGGCGCGGGAGGACAAGGCAGCAGCGGGGGGCCGGGCGGCGGCAATGGCGGATCATCGGGCGGAATTGGCGGAGATGGCGGTGCCGGCGTGAGCGCCGCCGATGCAGGAATCGTCAACACCGGGGAGATACGCGGCGGGGCCCGCGGCGCCGCGGGCGGCGGCAATGACGGCCGACCGGGGTCGGGCGGGGTGGGCGTGGTCGGCGAAGACCTCGCAGTCATAAACGCTGGTTTGATCGCCGGCGCCAATGGCGCCAATGCAATCGCGTTCACTGGCGGGGCCAACAGCCTGGAGTTGTTCGCGAGGTATGAGTTCGGCGGCAATGTGGTGGTCGGCGAGGGAGCCACGGGCACCATGACGCTTGGCGGGGTCGAGAACGGCACATTGAACGTCTCGGGGATCGTCGACGAGGCCGCGGGGGTGGACGGATTCTTCGTCGGATTCGATGCCTTCGAGAAGACGGGCGCAAGTGTCTGGACGCTGTCGGGCACGGGCAATCAGGACTGGGTGATCAGCGACGGAACGCTTGTCGGGAACACCGACAGTTTCGGCGGTGATCTGACATTGTCAGACCCCCAGCAAGAGCCGTCCGTCGTGTTCGAACAGGCGGGCGTTGGGACCTATGCCGGGTCGCTGTCGGGCGATGGCACGCTCGTGTTCAGGGGCGGTGGCGCTGTGCAACTGACCGGTGACAGCGCGGAGTTCGGGGGCATGACCGAGGTCACAGGATCGACGCTGATCGTCGAGGGCGCGCTCGGAGGCTCGGCCGAGATCGGGAGCGATGGTGTCCTTGCAGGGACCGGCACCATAGGCTCGGGAACGGGCTCGCAAGTGCAGATGGGTGACGGATCGACCATGGCTCCGGGCAATTCCATCGGTACGTTGACCGTGGACGGTGATCTTGCCTTCGGCTCGGGTTCGCTTTTTAAGGTCGAGGTCGCGCCCGGCGGCACCGACAGCGATCTGGTGGAGGTCACAGGGAGGGCGACGATTGATGGTGGATCGGTCGCTCATGTCGGGGTCACCGGAACCTATGATCCCACCCAGAGCTATACGATCCTCTCAGCGGACGAGGGCGTGCACGGCACGTTCGATCCTGATGCCGTCACCTCGGAATTCGAGTTTCTCGATCCGAGCCTGGCCTATGGGGAAAATGACATCACCCTGACGCTACGCCGGAACGACATCGATTTCGGCTCGATCGGCGAAACGCCCAACCAGACGGCAACGGGCGACAGCATCGACGCTCTCGGTTTTGGCGATGATCTCTACGATGCCGTTGTGCAGCTCGACGCGGGGCGGGCACTGGACGCGTTCGATCAGCTCTCGGGCGAGATCCATGCATCGATGCTGACAGGGCTCATCCAGGACAGCCGCCACATCCGCAACGCCGCCAATGATCGCATTCGCGCGGCCTTCGATGCCGTTGGAGCGGCGCGCACCCCGATCCTGGCCTATGGGCCGGAGGGGCCGGTTCTGGCACCCGCTGCGTCCGATCACGGCATGGCCGCATGGGGATATGCCTTCGGCTCGTGGAGCCAGACCGGGAGCGATGGCAATGCAGCGCGCCTCGATCGCGACACGGGCGGGGGCGTTTTTGGCGCGGATGGCCTTTTGGCCGGCTGGCGGCTGGGCCTTCTGGCAGGCTACAGCCAAGCGCGCTACCTGGCCGATGAACGCGGCTCCTCGGGTGCGAGCGACACCTACCATCTCGGCGCTTACGGCGGCACCCAATGGGGCCCGCTCGCTTTGCGCACCGGACTTGCCTACAGCTGGTCGGACATCGAGACCGAAAGGACTGTCGCCTTTACCGGCATTGGCGATCAGCTATCGGCCGGCTATGGCGCCCGAACAGTCCAGGCATTCGGCGAACTTGGCCACGTGATCGAGACGGACCTCGCCCGCTTCGAACCCTTCGTCCGGCTCGCCCATGTGAGCGTTGCGACCGACGCGTTTGCCGAGAACGGGGGCGTGGCCGCGCTCGGTGGGTCTGGTTCACAAACCGATACGACCTTCACCACGCTCGGGGTTCGGGGCGAGGCCGATTTCGACCTTGGCGAGATCGATGCACGGCTCACGGGCATGGCCGGCTGGCGGCACGCGTTCGGCGACACCACGCCGACCTCCGATCATGGCTTTGCGGGCCTCGAGGCCTTCACGATAGCGGGCGCACCGATTGCCCGGGACAGTGCCGTGCTCGAAGCCGGGCTCGAACTCGATTTCACCCCCGATGCCAGCCTGGGCGTGTCCTACCAGGGCCAACTCGCTCCCGATGCCCAGGACCATGGCTTCAAGGCCAACCTCGCCATCAAGTTCTAGAGCGTTTCCAGGACAAGTGGAAACACTTTTCCGGTTCGGAAACGCGACAAATCAAAGACTTAGAGTTCCTGTTCTGATTCAGTCAGAACAGGATATGCTCTAGCGCCGATCCGGTGTCCGGGCGGTCCACTGGCCAGGAACGATAACCTGGGACAGGCCGCCTTACATGGCCCTTGGCAAATTTTGCCAGCCACGCGAGATCCTGGGACCGCAAGTCCGCCAAAGGCGAGGAGGCGTCGGGGAACTGGCTGACGTCGAACCTGCTTCCGGTCCCAAGGCCCGACGCGATGGTGGGGCCGAAAAACCAACAGGATCAGGCAGGTTCATCATGTTCTACACAGACAACAAGCTCCAGTACCCGGTGCGGGTCGAGC
>NZ_RZMX01000051.1:0-2199 GCF_003992665.1 Pelagibacterium montanilacus | reverse complement strand
GCATGCAGGAGGAGGCGTCCCGGGACACGATCGGTGGCTCGGTACTCAACGGGATGAATCTGCCCACATCCTCTTCACAGGCCTCGCCGCACTCCCCGAGAACGCCAACGGCGTGCCCTTCGACGCGTCCCACGCCTATGCGACGGGCAATATCGGCGCTGACATGAGCGCCAATGTCACCGCCGAATCCGGCGGCGCGTGCTGGCGGTCCGGCTGTACAACATGACCGACGACCCCGGCATGAAGGACATGCTGGCCTATTTGATCGCGCGTGCACCAGAACCAGTGGCTGGCCGTGATCGAGGAGTTGGGCGGCAACCAGGAGGTGTTTCCCGTTCCCAACAGCTTCCCGCAGGACGAGGAGGCACGCGAGTTCTCCTACAGCTATATGGGCTTTCAGGCTGATGGCAGTCAGCCTGCGTCGGGCCGCTGGTCCGAGGGCACCTCAATCGATGGCAACGATACCTTCACCAGCCAGCCCATGCAGCCGATGGGTGAAGAACCGAACCTTGGCCGGGCGCGCGAGAAATCCGGCGCCCAGGCCGAACAGATGTAGGGGGCAAGACGATGCTTCGCCGTCATCTGGTTTCCGGCGCAGGCGCCGCACCACCTGGCGGGACATTGTCCCGCCAGAGCTCGGCCGCGCCTTCGCTAACGCTCACGACCCTCCCCTATGTGTGCAATCTGCGCGCCAATTGCTCTGACCAGGACATCGCCGGGCTCGCACCCCACAAGGCGCTGGAAGTGAAGGTCGATTATGGCCGGGCCTACGATCCGGGCTCGGTGGCGGTGCTGCGCGGCGGCAATGTGCCGGGCTATCTCCAGCGTCACACCGGCCAGCATATCGCCGCGCAGATCTCCGCCGCCATTCTCGATACGCCTGACTCATGATGAGCGTGCAAGACTGGATGTGCTGCGGGGCAACAAATCCTTAAGCGCCTATATCCGGGAACGGCTTTTCGGGGATCATGCCGCGCCGCGCAAGCGGACGGGTAACAGCCCCGTCCAGGATGCCGAAGCTCTGGGCCGGGTCCTTGGGGCGTTGGGGCAATCTCGGCTGTCATCAAACCTCAATCAGCTTGCCAAAGCCGTCAACACGGGTTCCCTGCCGGTGACGCCGGAAACCGAATCCGATCTGGCAGAAGCCTGCCGGAGTGTCGCCGCCATGCGTGCTGATCTGTTGCGTGCGCTCGGCAAATCTCCTGGGGACGGGCCATGATCCTGAAAGCGAAAGAGCGCGGCGACGCTCCCCAGCTTGCCCGCTATCTCATGTCCATGCGCGATAACGAGCACGTTGAGTTGCATGATCTGCGTGGGTTCGTCAGCGACGATCTTTCCAGCGCTTTCAGCGAAGCCGATGCCATCGCCAAGGGGACACGCTGCAAGAACTATCTGTTCTCGATGAGCCTCAATCCACCGGCGACTGAAAGGGTCCGCACCGAAGATTTCGAACTGGCGATTGCCCGGATCGAGGAAAAACTCGGTCTGGAAGCACAGCCACGCGCCGTTGTCTTTCATGAGAAGGACGGACGGCGACATGCCCATGTTGTGTGGTCGCGGATCGATAGCGAGCGCATGCGCGCGCTCAACATGGCGCATTACAAAATGAGGTTGCGTGATGTCTCGCGCGAACTCTTCATGGAACATGGCTGGGACATGCCGCGCGGTTTGCAGGAGCGGTCCTTGCGCGATCCGCTGAATTTCTCACAAGAGGAATGGCAGCAAGCGCGGCGAACCGGCATCGATCCCCGTGAAATCAAATCCGTCTTGCAGCAATGCTGGCAGCGCTCGGACAACCGGGCGTCGTTTGAACGGGCGCTGAAAGAGCGCGGCTTTTGGCTCGCCAGGGGCGACCGGCGCGGGCTCGTCGCCATCGACTATCGTGGGGAGGTCTACTCGCTCTCGCGCTATGCCGGGGTGAAGGTCAAGGAACTGGAAGCGCGAATTGGCGATCCGGCGCGGCTGCGATCGGTCGATAAGACCAAGGCCGAGATTGCGGCAGGAATGAGCGACAAGCTCGAAGCCTTCATTGCGGATGCGGAGCGCGAGGCAAGGCAGCGCCATGACGAGTTGGCATCGCGCAAAGCTGAAATGGCCACGCGCCACCGTGATGAACGGGAAAAACTAAGCGCCGATGATGGTGTCCCTGGAGGTGGTGTAGGTTCTGAGGAGAGTGGTCACCGGCGGTTTTCCGGTAAT
>NZ_RZMX01000050.1 GCF_003992665.1 Pelagibacterium montanilacus | reverse complement strand
TCGTTTTCCATTGCCGTATTGATCGCCTTCGTGGGCGGCCGCCCGGGCATGATCTCGGCGGCGACCGCTGCAACGGCGGTTCTCATGGTCACGCTGGTGCGCGATCACGGGCTCGAGTATCTGCTGGCCACCACGGTTATGGCGGGCGTTCTCCAGATCGCCGCCGGGTTTCTCAAGCTCGGCATGGTGATGCGGTTCGTGTCCCGTTCGGTGATGACGGGCTTTGTGAACGCGCTGGCCATCCTGATCTTCATGGCCCAGTTGCCAGAGCTGACCAATGTGTCGATGCTGACCTATGTGATGGTCGCCGCCGGCCTCGCGATCATCTACCTCTTCCCCTACGTCACCAAGGCCATTCCCTCGCCGCTGGTCTGCATCGTGGTTCTGACCGCGCTGGCCATGGCGCTGGGCATGGATCTGCGCACGGTGGGCGACATGGGTGCGCTGCCCGACACGCTGCCCATGTTCCTGATCCCGCAGATCCCGCTGACCTTCGAGACGCTGATGATCATCCTGCCCTATGCGGCAGCGGTTGCGGTGGTGGGCCTGCTCGAGTCGCTGATGACGGCCCAGATCGTGGACGATCTGACCGACACCAAGTCCGACAAGAACCAGGAGTGCATCGGCCAGGGCATCGCCAATACCGCAACCGGCTTTATCGGCGGCATGGCCGGCTGCGCGATGATCGGACAGTCGATCATCAACGTCAAATCCGGCGGTCGTGGGCGGCTCTCGAGCCTGCTTGCGGGAATTTATCTGCTTTTCATGGTGCTGGTGCTCGGGGACCTCGTGACCCAGATACCCATGGCAGCGCTGGTCGCTATCATGATCATGGTTTCAATCGGCACCTTCTCCTGGAGTTCGATCAAGAACCTCACATCCCACCCCAAAAGCTCTTCGATCGTGATGCTCGCGACGGTGGTCACCGTGGTCTACACCCACAACCTCGCCATCGGGGTTCTGGCTGGCGTCATGCTCTCGGGGGTCTTTTTTGCCTGGAAGATCTCGCAGATCTTCAGGATCACCTCGGTTCTCTCAGACGATGGCCAGCACCGGACCTATCGCGTCGAAGGGCAGATATTCTTCGCTTCCGCCGAGGAGTTCACCAACGCCTTCGACTTCAAGGAAGTGCTCGACACCGTTACAATCGACGTCAGCCGCGCCCATATCTGGGATATCTCCAGCGTGCAGGCGCTCGACATGATCATCCTCAAGTTCCGCCGCGAAGGTGCGCAAGTGGAAATTCTCGGGATGAACGAGGCCAGCGAAACCATCGTGGACAGGCTTGCGATCCATGACAAGCCGGGCGCTCTGGAAAAGCTGATGGGCCACTAGAGCATTTCCTGTTCTGACGAGATCAGAACAGGAGCCCTAAATCGTTGTTTTGTCGCGCTTCCGAACCGGAAAAGTGTTTCCACTTTTCCTGGAAGCGCTCTAGGGAGGAAAGCCAAATGACCAAGATCATCACGTTTCTCGATGGTTCGGACTACACCCGCAGCGTTCTCGACCACACCGCCTGGGTGGCCGAAAAGACCGGTGCGTCGGTCGATGTCGTGCACGTCATCGGTCGCCGGCAGAGTGACACCCCGATGGACTGGAGCGGAAGCCTCGAGCTCGGCGTGCGCAGCAATCTGCTGCACGAGCTGGCCGAGCACGACGCGCAAAAGTCGCGCCTGGCCCAGGAGCGCGGCAAGCTCATCGTGGATGCAGGCGTCCAGCACCTCGCCGCAGCCGGCGTCAGCCAGGCGAAAGCGAGGCTCCTGAGGGGCGACATCGTCGAGGTCCTCAAGGATATCGAGGCCGATGCCGACCTCATCGTTCTGGGCAAGCGCGGCGAGGCGGCGGACTTTGCCAGGATGCATCTGGGGTCCAACCTCGAGCGCGTCGCGCGCGTGAGCAGCAAACCCGTGATGGTCGCCTCCCGCGCCTTCAAGCCGGTCAACGCGTTCATGATCGCCTATGATGGCGGGGCCAGCGCGGACAAGGCCGTCGACCACATCGCCAAGGGCAAGCTCTTCCCGGGCACGCCCTGCCACCTTGTCATCGCCGGCAGCGACACCGAACAGGCGCGCTCACGGCTCGAAAACGCCAACCGCAAGCTCACCGCGGCCGGGTTCGAGACCCATGCGTCTCTGATTCCGGGCGACGCCGAGAAAGTGATCGCCGAGTATGTGAAGGCCAACGACATCGGCCTGCTCGTGATGGGCGCCTATGGGCACTCGCGCATCCGGAACTTCATCATCGGCTCCACGACAACCGAGATGATCCGCTCGGTGCTCATTCCGGTCATG
>NZ_RZMX01000049.1 GCF_003992665.1 Pelagibacterium montanilacus | reverse complement strand
CGCCAAGTGCGCGATCTTAACGACGCCCTGAGAACCAGTTTCTTCGGTGGGCGATGGATACTCACCACCGGCGTTCTCGCACTGGGCGCGCCGATCGCCACCAAGGCCGTCCGATCCATACAGGCCTTCGACGGTTTCACCCCCGACAATGATCCCTATGGAGAGCACGATTTCGGGTCGATCGTGGTCGAAGGGCATACCCTGTTCTGGAAGATCGATTACCTCGACAAGCAGCTCGAGTACGGCTCTCCCGACCCCACCAATCCAGAGGTGACCGAACGGGTTCTGACCCTGATGCTCGCGTCGGAATATTGAGGGATGCGATGGGGGTGTTCGGGGAGGGTTTCGGCTAAAACATTGACATAATTGTCTTTTTGGGCTATGCTGGCGCTGCACGGTGCTGTGCATGGCGGTTCGTGCCGCTATCGCCGTCACCGATGTGAACCCTGATCCGAGCCCCCCATGTGGGGGCTCTTTTGTTAGAAAAGGACACGACAATGGCCGTACCTGCTCAGAAACTCCCCGGTGAGGTCACCGACCTCCCCGCCATCGTGCTGATCGGACAATCGGACAACGAAAAGCCTCGCGGCTCCTGGTTCGCCAAGACCGATCGCGCCTCGGCCAGGAAGGCTGCAGCGCTGACCGGGATGAAGATCGTTCCCGTTAAATCCGGCAAGCTCACCGAACTCGCCCTCAAGCTGCCCAAGGGACGCATCTTCTCGAGCGGGAAGGCTTTTGCCCCGCTCATCCAGCCCAAGGTGTACGAAGCCCTTCTGCCTCATGCTGGCAATGCCCCTGCGCCCAAGGGCGGCGATCTGTTCGCGTCGGGCGATGCAGGCGCACCCAGGCAGGACAAGGCCAAGGAGTCCGGCAAGGGTGATGCTGCCGCCAAGCCCAAGGAAAGCTTTCCGCCGGACTGGGCCCGCATCAGTGTCGGGCACACGGTTCTGGCCTATTCGCCAGATGACGAGGCGTGGTTCGAGGCGCTGGTCGTCGAGGCAGCGGCAGATGGCAAGTTCGTCCTCAAATGGCGCGACTATCCCGAGGATGACGCCTTCACCAAGCGCCGGGCCGATCTCGCCCTGAAATTCCCGGAGGGGCAGAAGGCCGCGGGGTGATCAATCGCTGCTCTTTTTTCTACCCGGTGTTAGGCCCTTGGCCTTCACCGGGGTGCTCAACGGCTCGAAGAACTCGGCGATGTCCACCGACAGGGCCTTCGCCAATCGCTCAAGAATGTCGATGGACGGGTTAAACGACCCATTCTCGATGCCGCTGATGTAGGTGCGATCAACGCTTGCATCGACCGCGAGGTGCTCCTGAGAGACCCTGCGGCCGGTACGCAACCTTCGAAGATTCGATGCAATGCGAGTGCGCGCGTCCATTTGATTGACGCGACCAGCTTGCTGACGGCAAAACCATCGAATATCTTCGACATAAATACGGTTATGTCGTGTTTCACGAAAAGAGATTCCAACTCACTTGGGGGACTACCATGAGAATAGCAGTGCTCGTCATTTCGCTATGCCTGACCATGATCGTCGGGCTCCAGTCATGCGCCGTTATGGTCGGCGGCAACATCACGTCCGATACCGATACCGCTGCAGGAGGAGCGGCGGGGATCATCCTGGCCTTCCTGTTCGTCCTGGGCGCGGCGTTCGCCATGGGATTGCCCCGCGTCGCGATGGTCATGTTCGGGCTCGCGGCTTTGATCGGGCTCCTGACGGCCGCGACCACGGTGTTCTCGGACATGTGGATATGGGGCGGTATCGCCCTGGTGCTCTCGGTGATGAGCTGGTTGGGCTATCGCGAGCTGGCCAAGAAGAAGAACGCCGCTGCGGCGCCGGTCGGGGGTGTTGCCCAATGAACGCCTATCTCGATGGCATGCGCCGCTATGTCGACTTCCGCGGCAGGTCGACCCGGAGCCAGTTCTGGCTGTTCACCCTGTTTTATTTATTGCTGCTCTGCGCAGGGCTGCTTCTTGACGCGATGATCGGCACCTTGGATGCGGAGGGCAATGGGGTAATCGGGGGCGTTGTTGTGCTCGCCCACTTGATCCCGTCACTTTCGGTGTTGGTGCGCCGGCTGCACGATATCGATCGTACGGGTTGGTGGGCTCTGATCATGCTCGTACCGCTGGTCGGATTGATCGTGCTGCTGGTCTTTGCCGTTACCCCTTCGACCTCCGGGGCGAACCGGTTCGGGCCCCATCCGCTCGGGGGCGCAGACCCAGGCCAGACCATGCGACCGGCAGCCAATCATGCGCCCCAAGGGGCTTCTGCGGCTCAGTCCGGCCCTGTGACCACCCAACAGCCTATCGCCGGGCAAACCGAGGGGGCAGGGGCTGATGAACTGGCCGGCACTGGCACGGCTCCAATGAATGCCGCGGATGCAGCCAAGGCACCGCAAGCTCCGACCAACCCTCAATCTCCAACAGCACCAGAGCCGCAATCCTCCAGCCCGATCTCCGACGAGACCATTGCAAGGCTCGAGCGGCTTGCAGAGCTGCGGCGCACCGGAGCGATCGAGGAGAGCGAATACGCCTCCATGAAGGCCGATCTTCTGGCCAAGACCCGCTGATAAAGGGGAGACGATTATGCGCCCCCTCAGCGCTCATACCCTCCCGCTCGCGCTTGCATTTGTGCTGTTGCCGGTCGCTCCGGCAATGGCGCAGTCGACCAATGACCTTCTGCTCATTTTCGGCCTGCTCTACGGCGCCCTGTTCATCATCTACGTCATTCCGACCGTCGTGGCCTTTTACCGGGGCCATCCCAACCGCTGGATCATCCTGATCATCAACTTCGCGTTCGGGGCCACCGTCCTGGGGTGGCTGATCGCGATGGTCTGGGCGATGGGCGCGGTGCACAGAACCAGGGACCCGGACGGCACCAATGGCGGGGAGAGCGGGCTCAATATCTTTGCCAATGACGTCAAGCGCCTGCGCATAGAGGGCATCAATGGCGTCAATCCGGCGGCTGCTGCGCCCTTGGCCGGGGATGGTCCCGCGCCGTCCCCCGAACGCCCGTCAGAGCCCGATCCCCTGGCCCAGATCGCCCGGCTCAAGCAGCTCCGCACCGAAGGCCTGTTGAGCGAGTCCGAGTTCACCCGGCTCAAGGGCCCCCTCATCGACCGATACATCTCAGCCCAAGGAGGAACTACAACATGACCAATCCGACCACACCATCACACCGCTGGAGCCGTCCGTCAGAACGCAAAGGCATGGCCCGTGCAGCTCTGGCGTTGGTGCTTGCCTCTCTCTCGACGCCGCTTTTCGCTCAGGATACCGACGAGGACAGCCCCGTCACCCCTATTGCGGGCGATTGGTATTGTGCAGATCGGGCCGAGGACATCTTTCAGGTCTCGCTCGGCTTTGGTGGATTGACGGTCAACAACATCGCCATCGTCCCCTACGAGCCATTCATGCCCGCTCTCCAGCACATTCGGCTCTCGGCATCGGCAACCAATTTCAGCGCCACCAACAGAGCCGTTGCGGTCGAGGCCGTGGGGATCGTCGGCGAGATTGAGGCCCCTGAGGCGATCGCATTTGCCCTCTCGGCCTCCGCCTCATTTGGAATGGTGAGTTCAGGGGCGAGCGAGACCATCACGTCCAACGTGATCTCCAGCGCCAATACCTTCGACTATGACCACATCTGCGTCAGGGTCACGGTCGG
>NZ_RZMX01000048.1 GCF_003992665.1 Pelagibacterium montanilacus | reverse complement strand
CGGCATGACGCCGGTCCACGTCAACAGGGTCCTCAAGACGCTTCGGATCGAGGGCGCCATGACCTTGCAGAGGGGTAGCCTGCACATTGCCGACCCGGCCAAACTCATCAAGTTGGCGGGGTTCGATGAGAATTACCTGCATCGACGTCTGCGACATGGCGTGTAGCGCAAGGCGGCTACCGGTGGTCACGCAGCAGATACCATCCCAGTGCTCGCGCTCGCGCTCGCGCGCACGCTCAGCGTGGCTGGCAACCGTATCCGTTTAGAGGCGAAGCTTCGATTCTCCAGGCTTTTTTGCTCCGGGAGCGCGCAGCGGTTCCGCAGATGGGCCGTTTCCTGCCGCAGATCAGCCGTGACCTCTCCAGCAAGAGGTCCAGGTTTAGAAGCTTCCGCTGATGGCGATTTTTGCACCGGCTGATGTCTGACCATCGCCTTCGATGTTGAGGAGCAGTCCCGTATCGACACTCCAAGCATCCATCGACTGCAGGACAAAGCCGGCCGAAAGCTGCCCGAACGCTCCGGAGCCATCAAGGCCA
The DNA here is from genome assembly GCF_003992665.1 of Pelagibacterium montanilacus. Lineage (GTDB taxonomy): Bacteria > Pseudomonadota > Alphaproteobacteria > Rhizobiales > Devosiaceae > Pelagibacterium > Pelagibacterium montanilacus. Next base: position 14,384 of record NZ_RZMX01000048.1, on the reverse strand, counting down.
GAAAAGCCGCCGGTGAGCCCAAGCCGGGGGGTGAGTGACAAGCTGTCCTTCAACATGAACTGCCGCGCAATTTCGGCGCCGAAGCTTGCCCTTAGCTGTTCGGTCGTAAAGCCACCAATGTCGAGCACATCGGCACTTCCATTCTCGACGACATAATCGTCGACCGTTTCCGCCAGATAGGCCACTCGCAACTTCGGCGTCACAGTCGTTACGTCGTTTAACTTCCAATGGCCATTGATGGACGTATCAAGCATCCAGCGGCGGGTATCGAAAGATCCATCCCAAATGTCAGTGTTAATGGCATTTGAAGAGCCCCCATAAAGAAGACTGGTGTCCCAGAAGACTCCGTTGCCGATTTCAAATGAGGCATAGGGGCCGGCAAGCCAGCCATCGCCGCTTAGTTCTGCATTCGCATCGGTCGGATCGACCTTATGGTCATAATGAAAGGATAGTCCAATCAGCGCTTTTTCCGAAAGCAAGTAGTCGGCACCGGTCGAGACCATGCCGAAGCTGCCCCAGTTGTCCCCACTCTGCTCACGGTTGTGAAGCATGAACGTGCCATCGATCCAGATATTGAAGGGTGAGAGTTCCGTCTCAGCGGAGCCATTGGGATCTTTGGCTGCAGCCTCGATCTGTGTCAAACTCGTGGAAATGTTCGCCGTGACGCCATTTGCAGATGGCGTGACGTTGCCCGTATTGGGTTCGGCCGCGTTCGACACCTGCCGGCGTTCGACCAGACCTGGCACCTCGATCGTCGACGAGATAAAACTCTGACGCGTCTGAACAAAGCCGCCCACGAGCGTGTTCATTTCAGCGGCGACCTCGCCGGCATCATGCAAGGGCCCTGCTGGCACTTCGCTTTGAATGTAGGTCGTGGGGTTTGCACCGGAGAACGCAAACTCATAGCTGGTAGGTTCGCCACCGGTCGGCGTCCCTGTAAACGAGAACCCGACATAAACGTCCGCAGCAAAGCTACCGTTGTCTGCGCCATTCTGACTCAATCCCGAGACATTCGTAAAACCGCAGGCTTCGATCTGTGACTGAGTAATGGCGGAATCTAAATAGATTTGATCATCCCACCAGTAACTTCCCCCTGCCGCCATGTTGTCCAGATATACCCATACGCTCCCTTGACTTGCGCTTGGGCCGCTCAGGTAAATGCTAACGTCGCAGCTACCAAGCGGAACATAAGAGTCGTTGACAGGCGAGGACCCGATGCTCGCGAGCGCAAACGCTGCTGAGGAATGAAATGATAATGAAATGGCCGTAAAGAATACCGCACTCAGAAGCCGCTTCATCTGCAATCCTAAAAATGAAATACATGTAGAAGTATTTTATAAGCAATTTTTGCGGCCACGGGTACGCAGCGCCATCTCAGTTGAGATCCTGTGGTGATTCCGGCTTTTACACGCACAAACACGCATTGCCTAGGCGCTGCCTCCTTTTTGTCGCAGTTTAACCCCAGTTTCGCTCTCGGCTTCCGGACGCCAGCATTGGGAGAGCATAGCGGACTTCCTACGCTGTCGCCGAGTAATAGCGGTCACATTTGGGTATACCCTCAGGTGACGTAACTCCGCCCGGGCGTAGGGCGTAACATCTGGGTTGACGGCGACTATTTGTGACAGGCTAGCCTTGGGCCTAAAACCCTGAGGTTACACATGGCCCGTATCGGTTACGCCCGCGTCAGTACGATTGATCAGGATCTCGAAGTCCAAACCACACGGCTCAAAGCCGAAGGCTGTGACATCGTTCGGTCGGAGAAGGTGTCCGGTGCTTCAAGAACCGGCAGAGCAGAACTGGCGACCATTATCGAGTTCCTGCGCCCTGACGACGAGCTGATGGTGACCAGGCTCGATCGGTTGGGCCGCGATACGCGCGATGTCCTCAATCTCATATACGAAGTCGAGCAGAAGGGTGCATTCGTCACCATCCTCGATCCGCACATCTCAACACGTGGAGAGATGGGGCACGTGGTTATCACCGTGCTGGGAATGGTTGCACAGATGGAGCGCCGGTTCATCAAGGAGCGCCAGCGCGAAGGAATTGAGCGGGCCAAACGGAGCGGCACATACAAGGGCGGCAAGCGCCGCATTGACCGAGACCGCGTTCTCGCTCTCCGGGACCAGGGCCTATCCCCCACAGCAATCGCTCAGGAGGTTGGGTGCTCGCGGATGCAGATATATCGGATAGTCGGGCCCTCGAGTTCGTGACGCTCTGGTCAAACTCTGGGCCTGTCATTGTGTCAGCTATGCGCCCCCACTTCAGACCTTTGGGTCATGATGGCGACGGCCGGAAGCTGACATTTTGCTTACCATCTGAAAGGCAGGAGTCTGATGGTACGCCGGTGGCCTGAGCTCGGTTCGATCTGGGAACCAGTCAGACAAAACGGTCCGGAACGTTTGCTCCGAACCGACGAATTTTTTGACCGTTACACCAGTATTGGCAGAGATACTTCTGGTGTCAAAGCGACAAGCGTTCTGCTGTACTGCGAGACGATAGAGTTGAAGAGATCTGGGTGCTTTGGTGCCTCGATCGTCACCACCAAGGCGTAGGCGATCTTCTCGGCGCGGGGGGCGGCCCCTGTTCCGCTACGAGCCACATAGTGAATATCGAAGACAGCGTCCTTGAGACTTGATCCTCGCATGCGGACTTCATCGTGAAGGACCGTTTCCCACTTTCCGCTATCCGACCGGCGCGACGCCTCGGTTGCGTACTTCCCGAGACTGAAAAAGCTGCGGGTGCGTGCCCGGAATTTGCCGTCCTCGACCTTCTCGTCGTGCGGGCGGAAAACAACTTCGAGTCCTGATCGTGTATAAGAGCCGGAATGATGCGGGTCGGTATGCGTCGCAAAACAGAAAGTTGCCTTGAGATTGACCATGCCTTTTAGTCCGCTCGTCGGCATGGGAAGGGGGGCCCTGAGGTATTTCCCTGGCTTCAGCTCGCCTTGATAGATGATACGGGCGACCCCGTCCCCACAGGTAATGATATCCATGACGTTTTCGGGTACCTTGCCCCATCCAACGTCAATCTGCGAATGATTGTCCTGGCGGGCGCTGTGCACAAGCAGCGCCCGAATGGCGAGAACCGACAGATCATCTCCCATGATGGCCCTGATCGCTACCGCGTTGCGCAGCAGGTAGGGGGCGGCAAAGCTTGTGCCCAGCTGCGGGGTCAGCGTTGGGCGCCGACCAGGTGCGAGGGCGTGGAAGTATTGTCCCGAGGTGCCGCCGAAGGCCAAAAGGTCGGGCTTGATCGCCCCCGGACTACGCCCTGGGCCGACAGCGCTGTATGATGCGCGGCTCCAATGGTCGCCTGTTCTGTCGGCCGATCCTACAGTGACGACATTAACGGCATCGCCAGGGACGAGAACACGATTCAGATCGTTTTCGGATTCAAACTCGCCATTGTTGCCGGCAGCGACCGACACAAAGGTCTTTCCGTCGCTGACGACCTCATCGATCATCGCCGTCCAGGGATGGGGGTCACCATCGTCCACGACTGAAAACGGGCCCAAGCTCAGGTTTATGAATTCGTACTGGCGGGACAACAGTATCTGTTCGATCAGCCCATGGGTCCGATAGAGTTCAGTATCTTCTTCACCGCTCTGCTGGTCGAAGACGCGATAGTGGTCGACATAGGAGTAGGGCCGGCCAGCAGTTGCATCGGGCTGAATTGGTCCAAACAGGAACGCAGAACTCACCGCTAGTCCGTGGCTGGGGCCGTGTTCATGATCATCGGCATCCGGGTCCATTTCGACATAGGAAGACACCCACGGTCCGATCGGGTGATGATCTGGCAGCCCGCCGTCGAGGATGGCAACCCGCGGGCTCGATGATAGCGGCTGGCTCGTCGGCAAGTCACAGCGTACAGGCACACTTGTGGGTGCTGTCATGGGCCGAAAGCCGCGAAGTTTGGGCATGGGGCGGATGACGCGCACCATGGAAAACTCACTTAGTGCGATGATTTGCTGGGCACTTGCCCGAACCGGCAGAAACCACAGCTTGCCAACGATGATGCCCAGGTTGTGAAGAAGTTCAGCGCCGATCTTCTTCCCAAAGGAGATGAACTCCTGCTGGATAATGCCGGCCTCGTCAGTTGGCAGGTGCAGACCCACCTCGTAAGTCGCCTTACTGGGCTTGCCGAGGGCTTTGATCTTGCTCTGAGCAGAAACGGGACCGAAATCCTCAAGATGCGTCAAATCGACAGCAATAGGATCGTCGGCATCTACTCGCTGGATCCAATCGGGCAGGCTTCGAAAAGCATCTCTTGGACCGGCAACGAAAAGCTCAGTCGTTGTGGTTTCCTCCGGCTCTCCCTTTCGACCCCATTTGCGCGGAACCACTCGGGTTGTTCGGCTCCCGACAGCTTCAAAGCCGGCGGCGCGCAGGATGGCTTTGGGGAAGTAGCTCTTGGCCACGAAGGTCGGGTTGATCACCATCCGCGCAACCGCAAGATCGAGAGGCATTGTTTGCGGGTCGGCGGCGTCAAACTTTTCCGCCGTCGATTCAAAGCGCGGCACGAACGTCCCGCGAGCTTCCTCGAAGCTGTAAACTTCGCGGGTGCTGGGCAGGCGCGAAGGAGGATCGACAAGGCTGGTCAACAGCTCTCCGCGGCCAATCAGAAAGTTAGTTGCCATTGCCAGCCTCGTCCTCCCGCTTGTACTTTCTTATCGTGTCCCGGCTCACCCCGGTTATGTCATGTATCTTGTGATGCGACAGATCAGTGGATATTGCCAGCTGCCGGGCCAGATCCAGACATCCAGCCTTATCTAGGTTGATAGTCTGCCGGCGCACATAGTCTTCGACCAATTGGCTTGGCGTTGCCGTCTTCAAGCTGACCGCCTTGCGGAACTGGCGAAGCGTGCGATCGATGTCGCTGAATGAGGTGCCCAGAAACAGTGACGAGAGGATCTCTCGCCAAGGCTCAAACTTTGTGGCGTCGTCACTCAGCGAGCGTTGCACTATGCCGGCAATCTCACCTTTGCTGGGTTTTGGAAATTCCAGTGTCAGGTCGAAGCGGCGCCAAAGCGCCGGGTCGATCAGCTCGGGATGATTTGTTGCGGCAAGCAAAAGTCCCGTCGAGGGCCAAGCATCGATTTCCTGAAGGATGACCGTTACGAGCCGCTTGAGTTCGCCAACATCGGAAAGATCCCCGCGCCGCTTTGCAATCGCGTCGACTTCGTCGAGAAGCAGCACGCAGGGCACCTTTTTTGCGTAGTCCAGCACGGCGCGCAGGTTCGTGCCGGTCTTACCCAGAAAGCTGCTCATGATCGCAGTCAGATCGAGTACATAAAGGGGCAGCCCGAGTTCAGCGGCGATCCATCGCGCCGACATCGTCTTACCAACCCCGGGCGGTCCGACAAAAATCGCCGATCGAATGGGTTCGAGGCCCAGACGCTGCAACTTTGCTGCCTGCCGCCTCTCGGTAAGCAGTTGCTGGATCGATGCATCGAGATCGCTCGACAAAACCGGCTTGCTGGCCCCTTGGGTGTCAATTCTCAATAGAGCCAGGCCTGCCTCTGGCCCATCTGGGGATGCATCCTGCATTGTTTCGGCAGGCGATGGCTTGCGGCGCAGTGGGGAGCTGGCCGGCGTGCTCCTGAGGTACTCGTCAATCTGCTTTGCAAGGTCTGGAGAGTGCTGGCGGTACTTGCGGACAAGTTTAGCTGCGAACAGCCGAATGTCGTCAGCGCCACTGCGCAGGCCGAGCTTGATGGCCTGGGCTAAATCCGCATGTGTTTCCACAGAGTCTCCCATTTTTTCGTTAGCCACTTGAAAATCCGATTCTTTTTTTGACCCTTGAATGGGCTAAGTATTTATGTCACGTTTCGTGGCATATTGAAAGGCTATTCTGGGAGAGCCGCTTTGCAGGTCGTGTTCGTGCACGGGGTCAATACAAGGGACCTGGGTGACGGCAGCTATGACAAATGGGTCGCGGGGCGATCGGATCGCCTCAATCGCCAGGTGTTCGGCGGGAACGCGAATGTCATAAGCCCCTACTGGGGCGCTTTTGGCCTGCAGACCGCAGACCTGAAAACGCTCCCCTCGCCCGCGGCTCCGGTGACCACGCTCGGTCTGGGAAAGGGGCTTGGCCTGCGCACCAAGCCCGCTTCGTCCAAAGACGACCCTGCGCAAATACTTCCACTTGCCCAGAAGGATTTTGCCGCGCTCATTGGTACCCTCTCGATCATCGAATTAGCCGAGGCCAGCGACAAGTTGAGTCAGGAGGAGTGCCAATCAGTCGAGGACTTCTGGTTCGCCGCAGCCAAAATAGCGGCGGCCCAGCCAAGGCCAAAATGGGTCGATGAACTGAACAGCGACAAAGAATTTCTGGAGCGACTGAACGAAGAGGTCTCCGGTGTTCAGACTGTAAAGACGCTGGGCCTGGGCACAGGCGGTGGCAATCTGGTTAATATGCTGTCCAGGTTTGGTGCAGACCAGTTGCGTAGCCGGACAGCGGCGCATCAGGCTCAGTTTCTCGGCGACGCCATGATGTTCTTTGCCCGTCGCGAGCAGAGTGAGAAAGTGCGTGCCGCGGTAATCGAGACGATCTCGAAAGCGGCCAAGACCGCGCGATCAAATGGAGAGACGCTGGTCCTGATCGGGTACAGTATGGGCGGCGGTGTGCTTCACGAGGTGCTAACCGATCCTGAATGCCTTTCCAGGATAGAGGAGGCGATATCAGGCAAGCTGCAGGTTGATCTCCTCCTCAATGTCGGAACACAGGTCGGCCTGTTCGAAGAGCTTAGGCTTTTTTCTACCGAGACCGATGGCCAGCAGAGACTGCCGCCGGCGCTCCACTGGTGGAATGTCTATGACTACAACGACACCCTAGCCTATCTGTTGAAGCCAGTTTTCCCCTCGGCTGAAGACCTGCGCGTTGACACGTCGAGCCACATGGGCCATGCGCATCAGGCCTATTTCGATAACAGCGTGTTCCTCCAGCGGCTAAACGCGCGAGTGCTCGGTGCAAACCTGATCAAATGACGCTCATCTTCTCCAGAAATGATCCTGGGCCCGTAACCCACGTCTTTCTGGTGGGTTGTGGCCACTATCCATTCCTCGGTCAGGCGGGATCCGCTGATCGGCTGGCCCCCTCGGCCGGCGCAATAGCAATGGCGAAGTTCCTTTTAGGCGCCAAGGACAAGCTTGTCGCGCCTCTAGGTTCGATCGAACTGATTGTGTCTGATCCGGATGAAGCAGCCTTCGCGCAATACCTTCACGAGCAGCTGCCGGAGATCGCGGTTGAAGTGGAGCGCGCTAATGCGCTTAACTTCAAGGAGGCCGCAGACGCCTTTCAGGATCGTGTGCGTGCCGGCGATGTTGTTCTCTTCTACTTTTCCGGCCACGGCGTTGTGAACCAGCACGGAGATGCCGTGGGCCTCCTCGAGGATGTGGGATCTGCGCCGCGACGACCTTGGGAGCAGTCCTTTGACATGACGCCCGCGATAACGGCCTTGCGAACCCTAGGTGCCGAGAGCGTGTGGGTGTTTTTCGACGCCTGTCAGGAAATCGCCTGGGAGTTTCAATCCAAGATCTGGAGCGTCCGAAACATCGTCTTTGGCGACGTCGAGTTGAGTCAACTGACAGAGGCCAGCTGCGATGCAGTGGCTGTGGCAGGGGCCAGGGTTGGAGAGTTCGCCCATGCACCGAATGATCGTTTGCCGCCCTATTTTACCCAAGCTCTCCTCAAGGGTATGAGCGGTTGCTGCGTTGAACCAACCCCGCATCATGGCTGGGCGGTAACCGGGAAGATGTTGCTCTTCGCTTTGTCCGAAATTGCCGACGTCTTGATCGATGATGTTCGGGTGAAGCCCGCCGCACTTGCCAAGTTCTCCGATCGCAAGAGCCTGCTGCGCGTCGATCAACCTTTCTGCATTGTGGAAGTACGATCGCGACCGGCGGCTTACCTGCAAACCGCAATTCGCCTTTCCGTGAGCGCCAACGGGGAAATATTGTCGGAGACTTTAGCGCCTGGAGCCATCTGGCGCGTCGACGTCAACCTTGGTCCTGCCAGCATCGTCGTCGGGTCAGCCCATGCGCCGGAAACAATCTCGCTGGCGTCCAAAACCGTGTCGCTCATGCCGCCAAGCCTAGCCGTCACCCTTGAGCTCGATGAGGGAAATCCATGAGCCGTATCGTTACATTCACGAACGACCAGAAGGGCGCCTTCCGGATCGATGTTTCAGGTCGTCCTGTTTCGAACCAGTCGAGTGCGCTGCTCACGGGGATTGGCGACGTTTGCGAGATCGAACTTGCTGAAGGCACATATCGCGCAACCGTGACCAATGTCGGAACCGGCCACGCCTTCGAGTTTGATTTTCAGGTCGAAAGTGCGGACGCCACAATTCCGATCCACCAGGCGGCTTCGCCGATCGCCGGGGGGTGGCGCTCGGTAGGCGGCAAGCCCTCGGGCATCAAGAAGCCCGGCTGGACCGGCTCCAAATTGCCTATCCGATATGATTCGAACGGCGGGGCATTGGACCTCAAATGTCGCGCGACGTGGGGCTGGAGCGGCTTTTCAGGGACGGCAAAGTTGAGATCGGATCTGCCTGGTTTGATCAAAATCGAGCGCTCTTCCCAATGGTTGGAACAACCTGTCGTTCGAGTGAGCTTTGATACCAGCAAAGAACGGTTGCGCGCTTATTTCCCGCTCTTTGCCGGCGGCACTCTGCTTTCTCTCGAGAGCAACGGCGGGCGATCATGCCTTGGTTTTGCACCTTGTGACGCCAAGACACTGGCGCTTGTAGGAGGGCTGGAGCGCTCCTTCCCACAGGAACGACTTCCAATAGTGCGCTATGCCGCGGGGACAGAAAGCGGGGTGGGTCAAAACGTTTCAATAGGTCGCTCGCGTGATCCGTGGACGTCCGCCGCCAGTGCGCTACTTCTGATCAGGAGTGGCGAAGCCAAAGCGCTTGGCAGTGCCGTGGTTCGCCATGCGATGCATTACCATTGGCTTGCTGACTTTGGCGTGATTGCCGCCTGGTCGGTTGCTGCCCAGCGCGGAGCCGACGAAGAGAAATGCCTTGATCTCGTCCAGAAGGCGCGGCGCGATGGTCATGTCTATTTCTGGCCGACCTACGCCCTAGCGGAGCAACTTCTTAGCGCGCTGACCACAGGGAAGCGTTCGGCCGAGTTCAAAGGCCGGGCTAGGAGGGAATATGCAAAGTGGAAGAACCTGAAGAGCACTGCATCACCGGCCGGTGCGTTTAGTTCGTGGCGGGAGGAGCTCTGAACTCTGGGAACGCAAACCATAGGCTTGAACGGTTATGCGGTGCGTCTATTGTGTTCGGCCCTTACGGCTCAACCAGAAACTTTCATTCTGACAGCACCAGCGAAAGAGAGGCTGCTGCCCGCGCATGCCTAATGGCTGCTTTACGCAGTACCTTTGCGAGGAGCAAACAGTCGCTACCTCCCAGCAAATACAATCGCAAAATTAGAAGAGCGAATGTCCGCTCTCATGATCAATCAGCAAAAATCTGCCAGTCCGCTCTCGGCCCCAACCCGGACGCTGATCATTTTCTGCGCTGATTGCGCGCGAACAGTCTCATATAGAGCACGACCCCGAGCGGTGCTCCGATCCACATGGTCAGAAGGCCGTAAAGCCATTGGGTGTGCCAGCCGACAAGAAGGCCAACCAGGGCTGCTAGGGCACCGATGCTCAGAATGGTGCGGCTCTGCCCCCACTGAGCATGCTCGTCAGGCTTCATGTTGCCTCCTCCCCATCCTTCTTGGTTCCCCGGGCGGCCGATCTGCAACGATCCGTCTTCGAGCGGGCGTTGAAGCGCACTGGCCTCGGACCAAGGTGCTGTCAGCCAATGCTGGACCTGGAGGTGATCAATGGCGGCGCAATCAGTTCAACAGCGGGGCTCGGAGGATGAGCGCCGATTTCTCGATCCAACTGAACGGGCGGATTGCCGGGATCGAGGCGATCTCGACCGAGGAGGCCAGGGCTCTTTATAAGCGCGGGGTCAGGTTTTCGATCTTCAGCCCGGAATCGGGGGAGTTCGTTTTAAGCCGTCCCTACAAGTTGGCGCACAATCTCGATCGGGGCACGCTGACAGTCATTCAATAACTTAAACTGATCCTGACGATTCGATTGAAGCCATTGTGGTTTCCTCGGCTGCATTGAGAAGTGCTCCTCAGTTGCCAGCTGATGACCGCAGCACGTGTGTAAATGGGGGATGTGCTGCTGGAAATGTGGCCCACCAGTCACACTGTGCCCATCTACTGTCCCAAATGTGGCGACATTTGTCTGGTTTCAGGGCTACTCGCTTGATGCATGCGAGAACTTCGGGTACGCAAGATAACATATGTTTCAAGCCACGGAGTCAGACACATGATCCGGACCGCGATTTTCGCTTCCGTAGCCTTCTTCGCGTTCGGCGCCGCCGCCCACGCGGCAGACCCGATCCTTCCCGCGCCGACGCCGGTAGCTGCTGCGCCCGCCATGACGCATGATTGGTCCGGCTTCTATGCTGGTATCAACGCTGGCTTCGGCTCTGGCGAAGCTTACGAGGACGATGTGGTCTTCATGGACAATTTTTCGGGCTTTCTCGGGGGCGTTCAGGCGGGTGCCAACTTTCAGACTGGCATGTTCGTGCTGGGCGTAGAGGGTGACATTCAACTTTCGACGATGTCCGATACGTTGGAGATACAGGGCGGCGACTTTGTCTTTTCGCTCGACTATTTCGGCACGGTTCGCGCCCGCGCTGGCGTCGCCCTAGATAACGTCATGCCCTACCTAACAGGTGGTGTAGCCTTTGGGCGTGCGACCGCTGACGGAACGGACCTTGGTGGTGACACGGACAGCCAGAACCACGTGGGCTGGACCGTCGGTGGCGGCCTGGAAGTTGCCATGGATGAAAGCGTCAGCTTCAAGGCTGAATACCTTTACACTGATCTCGGTACTGCCGTGTACAGCGGGGGATTTGAAGACGGGCTGCGCTTCCACACTGTTCGCGCCGGCGTGAACTTCCACTTCTAGCATTTGACTGGCTGAACTCGGTCGAGATCAGCCTTGAGAAGCCCCGCGGTCTGCGCGGGGCTTCTTTGCTTAGATGTGCGGGCAGCCTCGTCGTGCAGTAAGGCGATGCCGCGCCACTCGATTAGGCTCAGCTTCGTCATGCCAATTTACGCATTCTCGATCGGGGAATGCTGACAACAACGACCCCAGGCCTGCTTTTCCCAACTGGCGCGGTCTGGGTTTGCTAGGCTCGTTCTCGGCGAATTGTGAATCCGGGGGATCGTTGCGCAATGGCGGATTGGCAGCCCTGATGTTGGCAGCTCTCGCGGCAACTTCTTGGGCGGGCGCTGCATGGGCCCAGGTCGCCGAATGCGATCCCATAGCGCCGGATCGGCAAGAGCAGCTGATCTCCAGCCATATCTTCGGCGGGCTACTGGACGCGGATGCCCCGCATATCCGCCGAGCCTTCATCTTCGCCTTCGACTCTGACAACCTCGTGCCGCGCTGGGCGGCCTGGCACCTTGCCCCGCACTACCGGCAATTGCCGCGCCGTGAGGGCCGCTGGGGGCGGTTCCATCCCGATCCCGATGTTACTCCCGTGCACACAGAGGACTACCTTGGCTGGCACGCGAGCGCGCACAATTTTGCCCGAGGACATATCGTGCCCTTCTTCGTGGCGGGCGGGGATCGCAACGAGGATGGCCGCTTCGCCTCGCATCCGGGCAGCCTCGATATCGATGATCCAGACGATGCCTGCGCGGTTTTCGAGATCAACGCCATGTCCAACATCGCCCCACAATATCACTCGCGGTTCAATGGCGGCTCGGGGCTCTGGTACCAGCTGGAAACCAAGCTCCGCCAACTCGCCGATCGTGGGCGGCAGTTCCATATCATCGCCGGTACTGTGTTCACTGATGATGAGATTATGCGCATTGGTTCGCGCGATGTGCCTTGGACTCCTAGAGGCAGCGCGCGCCAATGCTGATCATATGGCCCCGATCAACAACATTTCTGACGAGAAGGTGTCCTTCACGTCGGTAGCCATGACTCTGGTCAAGAAAGATCGAGAAGGTCCTCACATGCTGGAGGACACCTCACGTTCAGCTGTTCTGCGTAGACGCGAGGATGCAGGCTATCGACCCAAGTCGCTCCAGCGCGTGGCGGCCGATGTGGAGCATCAGCAGAAGTAGGAATACCCCCCGCCGAGGTTTCGGCGCATGCTCGGCCGGGAGATGCTTCTGCCGGTGGTCAGCTATCCCCGACCGTGACCCTGACGCAGATGTGGTCATAGTCGAAGGTATTGGCGCTGGAGATCACGTTGGACGTGATGGTCTCGCTCGCCCCTGAACTCACCATTCCAAATGAGGCGGAGGCCGAGAGGGCAAATGCGATCGCCTCAGGGGCCTCAATCTCGCCGACGATCCCCACGGCCTCGACCGCAACGGCTCTGTTGGTGGCGCTGAAATTGGTTGCCGATGCCGAGAGCCGAATGTGCTGGAGAGCGGGCATGAATGGCTCGTAGGGGACGATGGCGATGTTGTTGACCGTCAATCCACCAAAGCCGAGCGAGACCTGAAAGATGTCCTCGGCCCGATCTGCACAATACCAATCGCCCGCAATAGGGGTGACGGGGCTGTCCTCGTCGGTATCCTGAGCGAAAAGCGGCGTCGAGAGAGAGGCAAGCACCAACGCCAGAGCTGCACGGGCCATGCCTTTGCGTTCTGACGGACGGCTCCAGCGGTGTGATGGTGTGGTCGGATTGGTCATGTTGTAGTTCCTCCTTGGGCTGAGATGTATCGGTCGATGAGGGGGCCCTTGAGCCGGGTGAACTCGGACTCGCTCAACAGGCCTTCGGTGCGGAGCTGCTTGAGCCGGGCGATCTGGGCCAGGGGATCGGGCTCTGACGGGCGTTCGGGGGACGGCGCGGGACCATCCCCGGCCAAGGGCGCAGCAGCCGCCGGATTGACGCCATTGATGCCCTCTATGCGCAGGCGCTTGACGTCATTGGCAAAGATATTGAGCCCGCTCTCCCCGCCATTGGTGCCGTCCGGGTCCCTGGTTCTGTGCACCGCGCCCATCGCCCAGACCATCGCGATCAGCCACCCCAGGACGGTGGCCCCGAACGCGAAGTTGATGATCAGGATGATCCAGCGGTTGGGATGGCCCCGGTAAAAGGCCACGACGGTCGGAATGACGTAGATGATGAACAGGGCGCCGTAGAGCAGGCCGAAAATGAGCAGAAGGTCATTGGTCGACTGCGCCATTGCCGGAGCGACCGGCAACAGCACAAATGCAAGCGCGAGCGGGAGGGTATGAGCGCTGAGGGGGCGCATAATCGTCTCCCCTTTATCAGCGGGTCTTGGCCAGAAGATCGGCCTTCATGGAGGCGTATTCGCTCTCCTCGATCGCTCCGGTGCGCCGCAGCTCTGCAAGCCGCTCGAGCCTTGCAATGGTCTCGTCGGAGATCGGGCTGGAGGATTGCGGCTCTGGTGCTGTTGGAGATTGAGGGTTGGTCGGAGCTTGCGGTGCCTTGGCTGCATCCGCGGCATTCATTGGAGCCGTGCCAGTGCCGGCCAGTTCATCAGCCCCTGCCCCCTCGGTTTGCCCGGCGATAGGCTGTTGGGTGGTCACAGGGCCGGACTGAGCCGCAGAAGCCCCTTGGGGCGCATGATTGGCTGCCGGTCGCATGGTCTGGCCTGGGTCTGCGCCCCCGAGCGGATGGGGCCCGAACCGGTTCGCCCCGGAGGTCGAAGGGGTAACGGCAAAGACCAGCAGCACGATCAATCCGACCAGCGGTACGAGCATGATCAGAGCCCACCAACCCGTACGATCGATATCGTGCAGCCGGCGCACCAACACCGAAAGTGACGGGATCAAGTGGGCGAGCACAACAACGCCCCCGATTACCCCATTGCCCTCCGCATCCAAGGTGCCGATCATCGCGTCAAGAAGCAGCCCTGCGCAGAGCAGCAATAAATAAAACAGGGTGAACAGCCAGAACTGGCTCCGGGTCGACCTGCCGCGGAAGTCGACATAGCGGCGCATGCCATCGAGATAGGCGTTCATTGGGCAACACCCCCGACCGGCGCCGCAGCGGCGTTCTTCTTCTTGGCCAGCTCGCGATAGCCCAACCAGCTCATCACCGAGAGCACCAGGGCGATACCGCCCCATATCCACATGTCCGAGAACACCGTGGTCGCGGCCGTCAGGAGCCCGATCAAAGCCGCGAGCCCGAACATGACCATCGCGACGCGGGGCAATCCCATGGCGAACGCCGCGCCCAGGACGAACAGGAAGGCCAGGATGATCCCCGCCGCTCCTCCTGCAGCGGTATCGGTATCGGACGTGATGTTGCCGCCGACCATAACGGCGCATGACTGGAGCCCGACGATCATGGTCAGGCATAGCGAAATGACGAG
>NZ_RZMX01000047.1 GCF_003992665.1 Pelagibacterium montanilacus | reverse complement strand
GGTTGCGACCGGTAGCGCCGGGCGACGGTGTGCAGAAGCGAGATCAACTCGCTCTGGCGGTGGGTGCCGGTCTTGTAGAACAGGGCCTTGAGCTGGGTGCGCACGGTCTCGCTCGAGACCCCGTGCCGCTCTGCCGATTCCGTAAGGGTCATGCCCGAGGCCAGATCGAGGCCCAGTTGAGCCTCGCGCGGGCTCAGGCCGAATATTGCCGCGAGCACATCGCGGGCCGGCAGCGGCCTGTCGTCGAGATCGATGACCAGCACGATCAGCCGGGCGAACAGAAGCGGGCGATCGAACTCGCCGGGCACGGGCAGCATATCGACGAGCAGGGGCCGCTTGCCCTTGCGCGGAATGCGGAGCGGTGCGCCCGACTGCGGGCCTTCGGCCAGAGCCCGGGCAATCAGTTCGGTGAGAGCGGTTTGGATCTGTGGCCGGGTGGCGACCAGCCGGCGATCGAGCACCGAGAGGCCAGATCCCATAAGCGCCTCGGCGCGCCCGGTCATCTCGATCACCCGGCCGCCTCCATCGAGAAAGATCGCCGCCTCTCCCAGGGCCTCCAGCGTTTCGAAGCTGACCCGCCCGTGCGAGGAGCCGAGCCGCTCCGCGATGGTGACCGCGCGCGAAAGATGGGGCGCCAGGTGCCCGAACAGCGCCCGGTCATCCTCAGAAAACATCACCCCGCTCTCCCCCCGGAAAACCGACAACACGAAGGTCCTGTCGGCGGTGTCGAAGGTGATGCCGGCCCACCATTTCAGATCGTAGTGCCTGCAAAGATCATTCTGCATGGGAAGGCGTTCATGCTCGCCGGGCACGACGATGTCCTGCTCGAGGACGATGTTCTGGCCCTGATCGGTCAGGCCCCATCCCCGATCGGCACGGTAGTCGCGCATGTACCAGCCCTCGGCGACGAACCTGCTGGCGAACTCGTGCAGGTCGGCCGAAAACGGCAGGTGGATCGTATCCTCTGCGGCGACCCTTGGCACCGTGATGCCGGCCCGTGCACCGATGGAGGCGCAGAAGGTTTCGAGCGCGCTCTCCCAGCGGCTGCGGTCGTACCCGGCCATGTAAATGGCGTCGAGCGCGGACTGGACCTTGTCTGGAAGCATGCGCCCCTCCCCCTGCAATGCCGTTTCCCGGTCTTTGTCCCGAGACTGGCCATGCCAATATGGCCCGGGATAGTCGATGCGACAATCAAAATGGTAAATCTTCTATTTAACTGGGGAGGAAACCGTGATCGTGAAAATGGAGAGAAGGAGGAAGTTCGGTGAAGACTCAGGAAATCGGTTCACCCGTTCGGGTGATTGTTTTCGAGACTTCCTGACGTCTTGATGTTTACGGGCGCCCCTCCGGGCAAGGTTCGGCGAAGGCCGGTGAGTCGGGGCATGGCCACAGGGATCAAATGAAAGAGGGCAAGAGATGATGGGATTTGGACAGGCGCGCGCGCGATTGCTGGCGGGTGCGGGATTGGCGGCGCTGATGCTGTCGGGCTGCGCCACCACGGGCACGGGAAGCGGCGGGGGAGACGAGGAGCCTCCCGTCGCGCAGGCCGGCGGACTGGCAGCGACGGGGACGTCGGATGGCTCGAACGTGGAGTTCGTGGCCGGGGCCGGGAGTTCTGCGACGATATCTCTGGATGACGAGAATGACACCGTGACCATGGCTTTCTCTGATGGCGGTCTCGATGGCCGGACGATCATCTTTGAAGGTATTGACGGGAACAACGGCAAGGTCACCGCCGGACTCGACGGTCAAACCGGTCTGCAGGGCGATGAGAACTTTGGAACCGTGACGGCGCTGTTCGATGAGGCAAATGCATCCTTCGCCGGGGTCGTGGAACTGTACCGTGAGGAAGAGGGCGACATTTTCCCCGGCGATGCAGGCACAGCGATCGATGTCTACGCGCTCTATGGGGCCAGTCCTGTTTACACAGGCGAGCATACGGTCCCGCAGGATGACCAAGCGACATACGCAGGCTCCTTCCAGGGTTACGGCACCAACGGGACAGAGACCGGCAGTACGCCCGCCAGCATAGAAATCGTCGCCGACTTTGGTTCTGGCGGCGTGACCGGCAGCCTCACAAATATCGAGACCTATTACTGGGATGCTCAGGAGCAGGGAATTGTGAAGGGGCAGAATATAGACGATGTCGCGTTCGAAGGCACGATGAGCCAAGACAAACGGACATACGCCGGCACCAACGTGACCATTGGTGGTGAGGGTTCGGGGAGCTTTGAGGGTGCGTTCTACGGGTTGGATGCCGCGGAAACCGCGGGGGCATTGTTTGCCACCGATGGCACCAGCTCGGTTATCGGTGGCTTCCAGGCCGACAGGAACGATCCCTGACCGTGGCCACGCAGGAAGTCGACCGTACGATCAACAGGCGGGGGCGCTTGCGCTCCCGTCTCGTTGCGGCGGTGATCGGGCTCTGGGCGCTGGTCATGGCCGGAGCCCTGCCCGTCCGGGCGCAGTCCGAATTCGATGCCATACTGGCCCACATCAATGCGGGTCAGTATGGCGCCGCCCAGGCGGTTGCAGAAGAGGTCGCGGGCAACGAGACCGCCCGGGCGACCAATCTCGCGATGATCGCGGCGTTGATCGACAAGCGCGAGCGGCGGTTTGATCTGGCCGCGCGGCGCATGTCGGCCCTGCTCGACCTCTATCCGCACCATGTGCGCATCCGCCACGAATTGGCTCATACGCTTTTCCTGGCCGGCGACGACGAGCGCGCCCATCATCATTTCGAGATTCTCAAGGCCACGGTCCAGTCCGAGCGCCTGCGCGCGGTCTATGACCGCTTCATCGACGCGATCAGGGCCCGCCGGCCCTGGACGTTCGATGCTTCGTTCGGGCTCGCCCCGAGCAGCAACATCAACAACGGCACGCCTGGCGAGACCGTCATCATTGCCGGCATCCCGTTCCAGACCGAGAACAGCGCGCAGAGCGGGCTCGGGCTATCCTATGGGGTCTCGGGCACCTACAGGCACGATCTTGCGCCTCGTCTCGTTGCCAATCTGGGCGTGTCCCTGTCCGGCCAGAGCTACATCCAGTCCCATTACGATCAGCTCAACCTGCGCGGTCACGCCGAAATCGCCCGCGAGATCGCCGACTGGACCTTTGCCGTGGGGCTGGCCGGCGAGCGGGCCTTTTCGGGATGGGAAGGCTATTCCACCGGCGTGGGGCCCTATGTTTCGGCCAGCCAGCGCATGGGCCCGGGGGGTGCGTGGAGCGCCAGGGCATCGTGGATGGATCGTCGTCACGACACCGCCATAGCCTATGACGGCTGGGAGGCTCGGGCGTCGGTCGATTATCGCAGGATTCTGGACGCGCGCGTGTCGGTCTCGGTGGGCGCTTCGGTGGATCTGGTGCGCACCACGCGCGATTTCACCTCGTATGCGAGCATCAGCCCCAGGATATCGGCGGATTATCTCGTTTCCCCCGATCTGGTGCTCCATGGCCGGGCGAGCTATGAGCGCCGCGCCTATGATGGCAATTTCCCCCTCATGGGCACGCCGCGCGAGGACCACACTTTCGCGCTCGGGGCCGGCGCGACGCTGCGGGGACTGACGCTTGGCGATCTGGTGCCGCGTGTGAGTTACGACTTTCGCCACACCACCTCCAATGTCGGGCTCTACGAGCGCTCCAGCCATGATCTGGGCCTGACCTTCACCAGGCGTTTCTGACTCGGCACATCTTTTCGGCCCCGCGCGGTTTACATCGGCGAACGAGTCCCTAGATTAAGGGCACGAGGATCGTGTGCCGGACCAGTTCGTTATCGTGCGCGATCCATGAGTTGTGATCGGTCCAGAAATGGAAGGCCGTGCCACCGAAGGAGCGGGCCGCGGCGGTCACAAGGAAAACTCCAGAGAAAAGGACACAGCATGACCCAGGCAAAGCAAGGGGATACTGTGCGTATTCACTATACGGGCAGGCTGACCGACGGCACCCAGTTCGACACGTCCTCGGGGCGCGATCCCCTCGAGTTCACGCTCGGATCGGGCCAGATCATCCCCGGCCTCGACAATCAGGTTCAGGGCATGGCCGAAGGCGACAGCGCCACGGTGACCATTCCCGCAGATGACGCCTACGGCCAGCACCGGCCCGAAGGCGTTCAGTCCGTGCCCCGCGACCGGATCCCCGAAGGGGTCGATCTGAGCCCGGGCGCGCGCCTGCAGGCAACGGGCGGCGATGGCCGTGCCATGACGCTGACGGTCGTGGGCATCGACGAAGAGAACGTCACCGTCGACGCCAACCACCCCCTTGCGGGCAAGGATCTGGTCTTTGACGTCGAACTCGTCGAGGTCGTGCAGGCCTGACGATCCGTTAACATAGGATCGGTATCAAGATGCGAGGCGCTGCGGAGCCCCTGACGGGGTCCGTGGCGCTTTTTTTCGGGCAGAACGCCCCAAGGGGGGCGCTGGAGCGCGTCACGGCCTTCAGGGTCCCATATGCATCGCATGCACCAGTGATTAACCCATTTTGAAAAAGGCCGTGGGCTGGCGCGACTTTTTTGGCTGCCATTTGGTTTTCGTGAGGGTCATCGATGCCAGACTGGCAGTGCGGGGCCCATTTTTTGTGAATTGCTGGCATCGGGAACACATCAATGACCTTGACCATGGCATCGAGTCCTGGCTTTGCGCCTCGGGTGGCGGTTGCAGGGGCCGCGACGGCCAAGTGGGTGATCTACGACACGCTCGGAGCGGTCGAGCCGATCTGGCGCGAGCTGGAATCCCGTGCGGTCATGACGCCCTATCAGCGGTTCGACTGGATCGCTGCGTGCGTCGATGCCGGTCTGGCCAAGGGTGAAACGCTGGCCTTTCTCGTCATGAGCACAGCCGGGCGCCCCATCGCCATTCTGCCTTTGCAGATCGGAAGGGCGTTCGGCGGGCGCGTAGCCCGCGTTGTGGGCTGGTCGGTCAGCAATGG
The DNA here is from genome assembly GCF_003992665.1 of Pelagibacterium montanilacus. GTDB lineage: Bacteria > Pseudomonadota > Alphaproteobacteria > Rhizobiales > Devosiaceae > Pelagibacterium > Pelagibacterium montanilacus. The sequence goes on along the minus strand of NZ_RZMX01000047.1, from coordinate 45,626 downwards.
AGACGGGTTGATCTATGATCCGGCCCATGCCGCGTGCATCACGCCCGCCGCGATGGCCGAAGCGACACGGGCGCTTGCTGCCCATGGCCGGCATGCCGACATGCTCAGGTTTCACCACGTGGCCGCGGTCTGGGAAGGCCATGCCAATCCGCTGATGGCGCTGCCCCACACCGACGCGCCCAATTCGCTCTATGTGCGCTGCTTTGAAACCTCGGACGGCCCCTTCATCGAGCGGGAGTTGCCCCACAAACGCCGCACCAATATCCGCCGCTCCCAGCGCCGGCTCGAGGAGAGGTTCGGTATGCTCAGCCTGTGCCGGGCGAGGACCCCGGACGATGTCGAAGAAATCTACCGCAGATTCTCCGACCAGAGGGCGAAGCGATTTCATAAGATGGGGGTCGAGAACATTTTTGCCCGGCCCCATTTCGACAGACTCCTGCGCGGGGGGGCGCTCGAGGCGCTTGGGGGCAAGGATGCCGTGGTCACGCTCCACGCCCTTTACGGCGGAGACACGGTTCTGGCCACATCGGTGGGCGTGCGCACCCCGACACACTACTCCCAGTACATCAATTCCACCGCCGAAGGGGATGCGGCGAAATATTCGCTCATGGGCGTGCTGATGTCGCTTCTGATGGACGAGTTGCGCGCAGATGGCGTGGAGTGCGTGGACATGGGGCTGGGCGATTTCGACTACAAGACCGACTGGACCGAGGCGGTAGGGACCCACGATATCGTGCTGCCGGTCTCGGCACGCGGCCGCGTTCTCGCGCCCACGGTCTCCGCACTGCGCGCCGCCAAGCGCACCATAAAGGGCAATGCCCGTCTTTGGCGCGCGACGCGGGGCCTGCTCGCGGTCCGGACCCGTCTGCGTGCGCTGGCGGGTCGGTCGCGCTAAAGCGTGCATCCGAACGCGGCGTGATGGGTCAGAGGCCGATCACCGTCAGGATCACCCAGACCGCGACGGCGCCACCGAGCGGGGCGGCCAGCCGCAGCGTCCAGAGGTCGCCGGGGCGCGCCCGCGCTCCTGCCGTCAGCGCCAGCATGCTCACCACGCCGGCAACATAGATCGGCACGGCGACGGCCAGAGGGAAACCGATCACCGCAGAGGCGCCGATCACGGCAAAGGCAAAGCCGGCCAGAACCCCGGCCACTGCCAGCGCCACGAGGGCCGTGAATGGCAATTTGCTCACATGGCTACGCTCAGCCGGAACCGTTTCATGCGCACGAAACCCGTCCCGGGCGCCTCATGGGCGGGGATACCTTGGATGCCCGCACGGCCGGAAGGACGGCTTCTCCCCGCATATATCGAAGCCGGGCCGGGTCCGGCGGACCGGTGCACGCCGATCACCTCATTTCAGGGCCGTCGCGTCAAGCGCAATTCGCGCCGATCTATCGCGGTGCTGCCAGCGCGCCGGAAAGGCCCTGAGCGATGAGCGCGCGTGTTTCGTCCACGCCGTAAAGCGCAATGAACGAGCCGAAGCGCGGCCCCTGGTCCTGGCCCAGCAGCACCTGATAGAGCGCCTTGAACCAGTCGCGCAGATTGGGGAACGCAAAGCTCTTGCCGACCTCGTAAACGATGGTCTGGAGCGCCTCGGCATCGGTGGACCCCGAATGGGGCGCCAGCGCCTCATCGAGCGCGCGCAATGCATCAGCCTCCATGGGCTCGGGCGCCCGGAAAACCTTGGTGGGCTTGACGAAATCGGCAAAGTACCGGATTGCGAAGCCCACGAGCCGAGCCAGTTCGGGGTGGGTTTGAGGCGTCGCCCCGGGCACGTAGCGCTCGATAAAGCCCCAAAGGACGGACGCATCCTCGGCGTTGGCGGCGGAGACGAGGTTCAAAAGCAACGCGAAGGAGATCGGCAGATCATAGGCCGCGGGCCGTGCCGAATGGATGTGGAAGGCCGGGTTCTCCAGAAGCGCTGCGGCGTCCTGGTCCTGGGCTGCGGCCGCAAAGGCGTAATACTCGTCCACCGCCTTGGGGATGACGTCGAAATGCAGGCGCTTGGCCGCCCGCGGCTTCTGGAACATGAACAGCGACAGGCTTTCGGGATTGGCATAGGTCAGCCATTCCTCAATGGAAATCCCGTTGCCCTTGGACTTGGAGATCTTGGCGCCTTCCTTGTCCAGGAACAGCTCGTAGTTGAACCCCTCGGGCGGGTTGCCGCCGAGCGCCTTGACGATCCGGCTCGAGAGCTTGACGGAATCGATGAGGTCCTTGCCCGCCATTTCGTAGTCGACCCCAAGCGCATACCAGCGCAGGGCCCAGTCGGCCTTCCACTGGCACTTGACGTTCCCGCCGGTGACCGTGGTCTCGATCCGCTCGCCGGTTTCGGGATCGAGATACGCGATCCGGCCCGATGCAATGTCGCGTTCGATGAGCGGGACCTGCAGCACCTTGCCGGTGCGCGGGCAGATCGGCAGGAAGGGGGAATAGGTCGCGCGCCGCTCCTCGCCCAAGGTGGGCAGGATGATCTCCATGACATCGTCATAGACCTCGAGCATGCGCAACAGCGCCGCGTCGAACCGGCCCGAGCTGTAATAGTCCGAGGACGAAGCGAAGTCGTAATCAAAGCCGAAATCGTCCAGGAACGCCCTAAGCCGGGCATTGTTGTGCGCCGCAAAGCTCGCATGGGCACTGCCGAAGGGATTGGGTACCCGCGAGACCGGCAGGCCGATCGCCTTGGCCAGTTCTTCCTGCATGGGCACGTTGGTGGGCACCTTGCGCAGCCCGTCCATGTCGTCGGAAAACGAGATGAGGCTGGTGGGATAGCGGTCTTCGGTCAAAAGGCGGAACGCGGTGCGCACCATGGTGGTGCGCATGACTTCCCCGAAGGTGCCGATATGGGGAAGGCCCGAGGGGCCGTATCCGGTCTCGAACACCACGCTCTGCTGGCCTGTTTTCTCGACCCTCGCAACGACCTTGCGCGCCTCTTCGAATGGCCAGGCGCGGGCATCGGGCGCAGCGGCGACGGCTGCTGGATCGAGTGCGGGCAGGGTGCGGGACAAGGGGCCCATCCTTTTGCGATACGGTTATGTCCAAGGGGGATATGGTGGGCAGGTGTTGCACCATCGATGCGAAAAGGTCAATGCTGGCAGCCATCCCCTGCGACGACAGGGTTGTTGCGCGTTGCAGCGCGACTTTCTAGGCTGGCGCCGAACCTTTGCCAGGAATTTGCCAATGACGCTGTCTCCCACCGATGCCCTTGTCCATGTGATGGTCGTCGCCGCTGCATCCGACAAGGAGGTGACCGATCGCGAGATCGACCGGTTCGCCGCGCTGGTCGGCCGGTGGCCGATCTTTGAGAGCTTCGATCTCGAGCGGCTGCCGCTGGTGGCCAGCGAATGCGTGGATGCGCTCAACAAGGGCGGGCTCGATGCCCTGCTCGATGAAGTGGCCGGCGCGCTCGAGCCCCGGCTGCAGGAAACCGCCTACGCGCTGGCGGTCGAGATCGCGACGGTCGATCTCAAGCTCAACCAGGAAGAATTGCGCCTGCTCGAGATGCTTCGCGACGCCTTCTCGATCGACCGGCTGACCACGGCGGCCATCGAAACCTCCGCGCGTATCCGGCACCGCAGGCTCTGATTTCCCATTGATCGCTCAGTAAAACCCGACGGGGAACCACCGCAGGTAAAGCTCGTCCATGCGCCCCTCGCGCGCCAGCCGCTCGAGCGCCCAGTCGAGCGCGCGGCGCACATTGTCGAGCCCTGCGGGCACGGCGATCGAGAGCCCTGAGCCAAAAAGGTCGGGCCGGAAATAGGGCTCGCCCGCAAAGGCGCAGCAATCGGGGTTCTCGTTGAGCCAGAAGCTCGCGCGCATGCCGTCGGCAAAGACAGCATCGACGTCTCCGGAAGCGAGCGCATCTAGGGCCGCGAATTCGCTTTCGAACCGCTCGAGCTCGGCTGCGGGCAGGATGCGGGTGATCAGCGTATCGTGCACCGAGGCGCGCCGCACTCCGATCGGGCCGTCGGTCTGCGCGGGATCGAACGGCTCGGTGGCCTCCTCGGTCCGGGTCACAAACCGCGCGGGCAGTTGCAGATATACGCGCGAGAAATCGAACCGTTCGCCGGCCTGCCCGGTCATGGCAAGTCCCGCGATCAGCGCGTCTCCCTGATTGTCGGCGAGCGCATCCTGGACCTGGTCCCAGCTCCAGCTCTGGATGGTGCAGCGCGCAGATAGCCGCTGGCAGATCGCATTGGCCAGGTCGATATTGTAGCCCACCAGCTCGCCTTCGGCGTCCAGATAGTTGAAGGGCGGGAAATCGGCCGTGGTCAGGAACCGCAGGGCCGGCACCGAGGCGGGATCGAAGATCTCCTCGCGCCCGGAGGGGTCGACATGGGTGGGCAGGGCCTGTGCCGCAGCCAGCGCGGGAGAAAGCCCCGCGCAGACGATCAGCAGCAAACGAAGCGCCAGAGTCATCGCACGATATCCACAGTCAGCACTCGATGGTGAGGTCCTTATGGCCCAAGAGCCGGACAATTGATAGGCTCGGCGCCCTGGGGCCGCGAGGTGGGACGCGCACGGCGCGCTGGAGGCACATGGGGGATGCCGACGATATAGCTCTTTTGCGTGCGCTGACCGGCCACGGCCGGCTGAGCGCTGCCGACGCGCAGGCCGTGCTCGATCGGGCCCGGCGGATCGGGGTCGATCCCATAACCAGCCTTTCGCATCGCCTTGGCGCTGAACGCGTCCATCGCGGGATCGCCCATTACCTGGGCTGCGCCTATGGGGAGGCCCCGCTCCGGGACATAAAGGCACTGGCCGTGGGCCGGCCTGCCGAACTGCTGGGCGGCGTGCAGACCGCGCGCATGGATATGGCTGGAATCGAAGTGGTCGTGACCGCGCCCGGTCTGGCGCAGGTGAGAGCGCTCGCCCAACGCTTCGCCGCGCGGCGAGAGCTTGGCGCCATGACCTGCATCGCAACGCCCTCGGCCCTCAGCGCCGGGCTGGCTGCGGCCAACAGCGAAGCCATGCTCGAGCAGGGCGTTCACAGGCTGGCGCGGACCGTGCCGCTTCTGACCGCACATCTGGAACTCACGCTCGGCGCCCGCGCGACCCTTGTGGGCGCCATCGGGCTCGTTCTCGCAATCGTGTTTCTTTCCCCGCTCTGGCTGCAGGCCCTGCTTCTGCCCGCCGTGACCGCGATCCTCGCGGCGCCTTCGGCCTTCCGGATCTGGGCGCTGATCCGCTCGCAATTCGTGCGCCCGCTGGCCCCGGCTCAAGTCCTCGCGGATGCGGACCTGCCGGTCTATTCGGTGATGATTCCGCTGCGCGACGAGGCCAACATGGTCCCCCAGATCGCTCGCGCGATGCGCAGGCTCGATTATCCGGCCTTATGTATCAAACGCACCAAGGATATGGCTGTTTGTAACTGCTCGTGATGCTATTGTCACGCCATGACAAACGATCCCCAAGTTATCAACACCCTGCGCACCAAGGCATCCGAACTGGAGCGCCATATAGGCAAGCTGGAAAAGGCTCTGGCCCGCGCCAAAGCCGACCTGTCGCACATCAACGCCAGCATAACGCTGTTCAACGCACCAGCAGCCGGTGAGCAATTCCCGCTGCATTTCAACCTTGGCAGATTGTTCAAGGGGCGCGAGCTAGGCGCTCTATGCCGCGAAGCCCTCTCCGATGGCCCCAAGGACACGAGAGAGCTTGCTGCCTACGTGATCGCAGCGAAGGGACTTGATGCCGACGACAGGCTCCTGCGCAATTCCATACAGCTACGCATCGTCAACGCCATGAGGATGGCGGAGAAGCGCAGGACAGGGGTTGTCAGGCACGGCAAACGGGGGGCTGCTGTGGTGTGGGGGCTGGGAGGTTGCAATTAATTGCAAGCATACGGGGTATGACGTAGCCAGGAATATTTTTCTAGTTTTGAGTTATCCTGCCGACTCGCGCATATCGCTTGCCAGCGATATGCGTTGATCCCCGGGGAGTCAACTGCTATTTTGTGAACTAACCGGCTAGCCAGCCGTTCAGCATCATACCCACTCAAAGGAGGTTGCCAATGGCTATTAAGTCACATGCGTTTGGCCGTGTAACCCTCACTGAAAAAGACGCCAAAAAATTTGAAGCTCAGGTGACATATGGTCGGCCGAAAGCTGCGGCGCACGAAAGCGCCAAAAGAGGGGTTGAGTTGGCGAGGCGGCTTAAAGACTCTGGCGGCAAACTAACGTTCAGCATCCAGCCCGCTGAGTAGCGCTGTTGGGTGAAGTTGTTATACGGCATATCGAGCCCAGTGACCGCGTCACTGGGCTTTCTCTTGGGCACCCAGAGTTCGCTCCGCTGAAAGCCTATTTGAAGAAAGAGGCGAGGCGTCACCACGAACAGAGCCTAGCGCGGACATACGGCGTATATACGCCGCAAGATGATGGGAAAGTTAGAGCCTACATCACCCTGGTCGCAGGCGAAGTCGCGATAAAGGATGGCGACGAAGAACTCGTGGATGGTTTCAATTACAAGCACTATCCAGCGATAAAGATTGCCCGGCTGGCGGTAGATTCCGAGTTGCGAGGGATGGAATTGGGGCGGACGCTAGTGCGGCTTGCCATCGGCATAGCGAAGGATACCATCTGCCCAGCGATTGGATGCAGGTTCGTGGTTGTAGACGCGAAAAGGCTCTCGATTGGATTTTATGAGCGTTGCGGCTTTACGGCCATCGACACACAAGACAATCTGGCCAGATCGGAGCCGGTGATGTTCCTTGACCTCCACAAGCTAGAGGTAAATGGCGCCGCAGGTTGACTGCGTAAATCAAGCGGCCCGCTGCCAGTACCCCTTCCATGCGCGGCTAACCGGGTGTGCCATTGCGTTGGTGACAACCGCCATTGCGTTTGCGCCATTGTCGCGGCGGCGGTGATCCTCAAGCCATGCGGCATGGGCGCTGTACTGGTGCAGGTACTTGGGCGATACGCCATGGTGCTGGCCGGTGACCATGCGGCGGAGGCGCGAAAAGTAGCTTTCAACCGCGTTCGTGTTTGCGCCATCGGCTGAATATGCTTCGCTATGGTTGATGCGCCCGACAATCCAGCCATCGTGCAGGTGATCCCAGTGCGAGCCCTCGTCGGCAAAGACGGTGGTTGCCATGCGGCTTACAACGCGCTTGGCGATGGTGACGCCCTCGGCCTCGTGCATGGCAACGAAAGTGCGGGTGCGGCCCTGGCGCTCGCGGAGGGCGATAACAACGCGGCGGGTGCCGGTCTGGTGCTTGGCGAGGCGGCGGTCGATCCGGTCCTCTGCGAAGTTGGCAGGGCGGATATGGCCACCGAAGTAAGCACCGTCGATTTCGACTTCGCCCTGCAGTTCGCGGTCCTCAACCTCAGCAGCGAGAGCTTCACGCAGCTTGTGGGCCATCACGAATGCAGTCTTGTACTGGCAGTCCAGATCGCGGCTGAGCTGCAAAGCGCTGATGCCCTTCACTGCGTTGACGAAAATGCAGATAGCGGCCAGCAGGTCGACAAAATCCATTTTGCGGCTGGCAAAGATAGTGCCCGAAGTAACCGAGAACTGGGCATAGCAGGCCTTGCACTTGAACTTGCGGCGGGTGGTGATTTCGTAGGCCTCACAGCAACCACACTTAGGGCAAACCGGCTCGCCACCTTCCCAGCGCATTGCCTTGAACGTGTCGTAAGCCTTTTCCTCGCCGCCCTTGTAGATCTCGCGGAGCGAGAGGGTGCGGGCCTGTGCCGAAAGGAGGAAATGCTGTGCCATTTGTAACTATCTCCGATGCCTATGCATCGTATATAGTACGTTGACGTATCGTTGGCAAGGGCGTATGTCATCATTTGCGATACAAAATGCATTGCAGGTGATACATGGCAGAAAAGACCGACTGGGAAGCCAGAGCGGCGAACGTCCTCAAAGCGGAGCTAAAGCGTAAAGGCGTGACCTATGCGCAGCTTGCCGACAGGCTCGGGGATTTAGGCATAGACGAGCGAGAGGCCAATATCAGGAACAAGCTGAGCAGGGGTAAGTTTACCGCGGCGTTTTTGCTGCAATGCCTTGAAGCGATTGATGTTTCCAAGATTGACGTAACTAACTGAGATTCCTTGATTTTTGCCCGCCTGGGCATTATATTCAGTGCAAGGAAAGGAGATTGCGAATGGCCGTTAGTTCGTTTTCCGCTGCTCGTTCTCTCTGCGAAATGCGCGATTGGAACGTCACGAATCTTGAGCTCCAGAAAGTCCTGTACATTGCCCACATGATCCATCTGGGGGAAACAGGTACGCCTTTGATACGTGAAGGGTTTGAGGCGTGGGATTACGGCCCAGTTGAGCCCAACCTTTATCATCGAGCCAAATCATTCGGCAGCTCGCCAGTCAGGAACGTATTCCACTGGGAAAAGCCAGTTCCTAAGGGATCCACCTATGAGGGCGCCCTAGAAGAAGCTGATGAACTTACCCAAGGGATGAGTGCTAGCAAGTTGATCGCCGTGACCCACTGGGAGGAGGGGGCATGGTATAAGGTTTACGATCCTGAGCAGAGAGGCATCAAGATACCAGACCCGTTCATTATGCAAGAGTACCATGACCGATCAACCGACTGACCCGGAGCCTAAGGCCCCGCGGTTGAAGCTGGGCGCTGAACCGGACAAAAAAGATTGGGCTCTCGCTCAGCTTGAGCGAAGGACCGAAGGGCAGAGCGACAAGCATCTGGAAGAGCGTTTTATCTGGATTCTTGTATGCATCGTCCTGTTCGATGCATTCGTGTTCAGCTACATCGCCAATTGGGCGGGCGCCATCGTGATAGGCATAATTCAATTATTTGGCATTGTGGTGTTGGCTGAACGGTGCGGTGTGAATAGCGTTGTCCCTATTCTAGATCGAATAGGAGGATGGTTTGGAAAGAGCCATAATGGCGAATAGGCTTCTAATCTTCCGAGGGGAGGTCAATAACTTGATGGACGTGCGTCACACTATACGCATGGTTGCGTCCTGCAGATGATTGCTGGACGTTTACGTCCACTACAAAGCCTTTGTAATAGACGCTGTCATGGTCACGGATTTCCTCTTTAATTCTCTGCTCTGCTAGCTCGGAGCCGTACATAAGCGGTAGCGGCTTGCTTTGGATGTCGTTGATTACCACGAGTTCGCCAGACCGCTTGCCGACCTCAGCATTTTCGATATCGGTTCTTTTGAACGTCATCAGAACGCGGCTGTGATCAACGTTTTTTCGAGTATCCAGGGCGCGCTTTTGCCCCTCAATCGTGTTCAGGGCCTCGCGAGCCTGAGGCGCAGTAAACTCAACCTCTAGATGGTTTTCCCATCTACCCTCTTTGTAGACAATCCGGTGAACGCGGGCCGTGCCGTCTCTATCGTGGCCAACGGCACGGATCGTCTCCGCCATGTGCTTGATGTTGCTTTTGGTCGCGTCGGGAACAAATTTCCCAGAGCGCCAAGTTTCCAGCCTATAGCGGAACAGGTCAGTAAAGCCTTTGACGATGATAACGTCATCCATGAGGCCGATGATATCTCGGATTACGGGCACGAGATCAGCAATGATCGACCCGTGCCGAACCTCACGAACATAAAGCTGGGCAGACCCTTTTAGGTCAGGATGGTTTGTCGCGAGATACTCATCGAACTGGCTTCCGAGCCCGGCAAAGAATGCCGCAAAATCACTGATCTCGACAGGGTCGTCGAGATCAAGTGTGACCGTCAGATATGAATCTGTTTCCCCCATCGCCTCAGAATAGCTGACCCATTCCATTTGTCACTCACCTTCCCGACAGGGAGTAAACGGCCCGATGGGCTCTTGGTGCGTTTGATACATAAGGCCGCGATTATCCGGCCGAAAAGCTTGACGTGATGTTCGTGGTGGAAAGCGAAAGCCCGGCAACGATCGAGGCGGTGGAAGCCGAGTTGGGCGATGCGCGCTTCTCGCTGGTGGTGGTGCCGCGCAGGCCGCCGCTGACCAAGCCCAAGGCCCTCAATTTCGCGCTGCCGGTCGCCCGGGGCGAACTGGTGGTGGTGTTCGATGCCGAGGATGTCCCCGATCGCCAGCAATTGCGCAATGCGGCAAGCCTTTTCGCCCAGAGGCCCGATATCGATTGCCTTCAGGCCGAACTGCTGATCGCCAACGCCGACCGAAGCTGGACAGCCGCGCTTTTTGCCTCCGAGTATGCAGGCCATTTCGGTGTGCTGCTCCCCGCTGTGGCCCGCGCCGGACTTCCCGTGCCGCTGGGCGGCACCTCGAACCATCTGCGGCGTTCAGCGCTCGTCGAGGTCGGCGGCTGGGACGGGTTCAACGTCACCGAGGACGCCGATCTCGGGGTGCGGCTGGCCCGGTTCGGCAAGCGCACGGAGTGTTTTGCCGCATGGACGGTCGAGGAGGCGCCCGAGCGCGAGAAAGCCTGGCTCAAGCAGCGCACCCGCTGGATGAAGGGCTGGATGCAGACCTTCATCGTCCACAACCGCAGGCCAAGGCAGTTTCTTGCCGATATCGGCTGGCGCAATTTCCTCGCCTTCCAGATCTTTGTAGGCGGAATGTTCGTCTCGATCGGCATGCACGGGATATTCCTGGTCATGGTGCTGGCGCGCATGATCGCCAACCTCGTCTCGGACGGGATCGTCGATGCCTGGACCTACGCGCACCTCGTGACGCTCGTGCTCAGCTATATGGGGCCGGTGGCCGTCAGCGCCATCGGACTGGCGCGGGTGGGCCGGTCCGATCTCGCCCCATGGCTGGTGCTGATGCCGGTCTATTGGCTGATGGGCTGGGTGGCGGTGGCCCGGGCGGCGTTCGAATTGATCGTGCGGCCGTTCCATTGGGACAAGACGGCCCATTTCGGGCTCACCCTCGGCCCGGCAGACCCGGGCACGGGAAGACCGGCGTGGCGCTACTGGCTGGCCCAGAGTATGCGCGCGATCCAGTCGATTTCGGAGGGCCTGAAAAGACGCGGGGTGTGATCGGGATTGATCGAGCGCAGCTCGATCTGCTTTTCGGTCTTCCGGTGGAGGATTTTGGCCATGACCTCGCCCTCCTGGGTACGCACCACGACCCTGTCCCCCCGGCGGAGCTGCTCGGTGGGCGACACGATCAGCACGTCGCCGTCCCGGTAGAGCGGCTCCATGGACTCGCCCGTCACCTCGAGCGCATAGGCATTGCCGTCCCCCAGCCCGGGAAAGCGGACTTCGTCCCAGCCCTGGCCGACGGGGAAACCCGCTGCATCGAAATAGCCGCCCGATCCCGCCTGCGCAAAGCCCAGAAGCGGCACCGCCGCGCCGGGCGTTGCGGCGCCGGGCTGGGAATAGGCCCCGCCATTCGAGAGAAAACTGTCGAAGCTCTCATTAGTGGCTTCGAGCACTTTGGCGATGGACTCGGTGGAGGGCCAGCGCTCCCGCCCGTCCTTGCTCTTGCGTTTGGATGGGTTGAATGCGGTGGCGTCCAGCCCCGCGAGTCTGGCGAGACCGGAGGCCGACAAATGATGGCGCTCGGCGAGCGCATCGATTGACTGCCATATGGCGCGATGCGAAAGCATGACATCGTCCGTTCAGGAAATTAGTCTCGTCTCTGGAAACAAGTCCTAGACTCCTAGTGCGGACGAGGGCTGTTGTAAAGTGACGAACGCGCTTGGCAGAGGCCGGCCCACGTCCTAAACCCGGACCCGATCAAGGAGAGCATGGATGGCAGAGCCCATATACAAGATCGCCACCCGGACCGAATGGGACAGGGCGCGTGCACACGGAGCGCTCGAGGGCACCGCAGCGGACCGTGCGGACGGCTATATCCATTTCTCGACGCTGGCCCAGCTCAAGCCCACGCTCGACAAGCATTATCGCGGCCAGTCCGATCTCGTACTCGCCGTCGTCGATCCCGGGCGTCTGGGCACGGCGCTGCGCTGGGAGCCCGCGCGGGGCGGGGATCTGTTCCCGCACCTTTATGCGCCCATGCCCATGGGTGCGGTCATCGCGGAACGCACCATCGGCGCGGATGCGGACGGGCAATTCTCACTTCCGGAGGATATGGGATGATCTCGCGCCTCTTGAATCTGCCGGCCTTCAGCGGTCTCGCCCGCGACGCGCTTTCGCGCATGGAGCCCGAGACCGCGCACCGTACCACGATCAATGCCCTCTCGATGGGGCTGGCGCCGAAGGGCGCACCCGATCCCGCCGCGCTTGCGACGTCGCTGTGCGGGCTCAGCCTGTCCAATCCGCTGGGCATGGCCGCAGGCTTTGACAAGGATGCCCAGGTGCCCGAGGCGCTCGGGCGCATCGGCTTCGGCTTCGTCGAGGTCGGTACGCTCACCCCGAGGGCCCAGACCGGAAACCCCAGGCCGCGGGTGTTCCGCATCCCCGAGGCGGGGGGCGTGATCAATCGGCTCGGGTTCAACAATCAGGGCCATGCGGCGGCCATGGCCCGGCTCGCTGGACGGAGGGACGGGACGGTCCTGGGGGTCAATATCGGCGCCAACAAGGACAGCGCCGATTTCGTCGCCGACTATGTGCAGGGTGTCGTCGCTTTCTCCCCGCTGGCCGATTATCTCACCGCCAACATCTCCTCGCCCAACACCCCCGGCCTGCGCGATCTCCAGACCGATGCCGCGCTCGAACGGCTGCTCGGCGCGCTGGTCGAGACGCGGGCCGCCCAGCCCCGCCAGGTCCCGATCCTGCTCAAGATCGCACCCGATCTCGAGGAGGCCCAGATGGACGCGATCGCAAGGGTGGTGGCGCAAAGCGGCATCGACGGGCTGATCGTCTCCAACACCACGCTCTCGCGCGATACGGTCGCCGGGCTCGCAGGGTCCGAAGAGGCAGGGGGATTGTCCGGGCGCCCGCTCTTTGCGCTCTCGACCCAGCGCCTCGCCCAGATGCGCCAGAGGCTCGGGCCCGATTTCCCCATCGTGGGGGTCGGCGGGATCGATTCGGCCCAGACCGCGCTCGCCAAGATCGAAGCGGGCGCCAATGTCATCCAGCTCTATTCGGGCCTCACCTACAAGGGGCTGGGCCTCGTCGGTGAGATCAAGGCCGGGCTGGCCCGTGCCGTTGCCGACCGCGGGGCGGGATCGCTCGCGGAGCTGACCGGGATAGGCAGCGCAGACTGGGCCGAGGGCCGGGCTAGGGCGTGAACAGTCGCGGCAGTTCCCGCCTGATCGCCCAGGCGTAATAGAACGCCCGCCCGATCAAGAGGACATGGAGCGCGATCCACAGGCCCCAGAGCCCGAGGATCGGCTGGAGAATGATCGCGACGGCGAGATAGACGAGCAGCGAGACCACCATGCCGTTGCGCATGGTGCCGTTGAGCGTCGCCCCGATCATCAGCCCGTCATAGACGAAGGCCGGCATGCCCGTGAGCGGGGTGAGCGCCGCCATGACCAGATAGACCCGTGCCATTTCGCGTACGTCGGGGTTGGTGGTCATGATGTCGATGGCCAGCCAGCCCATGGACATCAGCACCGCGCTCAACGCCCCCGCGATCGCCAGCCCCCAGAGCAGCGAAAGCCGGGTCGCCTTCTCGAAGGCCGGCCGCCAGTTGGCCCCCACGGCCCGGCCGCACAATTGCTCGGTGGCCGTGGCCAGCCCGTCCAGAAAGAACGCCGAAATGGAAAAAAGCTGCAAGAGGACGGCATTGGCCGCCAGTTCGACCTCGCCCATGCGCGCGCCCTGCGCCGAGAAATAGGCAAACGCGCTCATGAGCGCCGCCGACCGGATGATCAGGTCCCGGCTGATCGAGAACATGCGCACCAGGGCACTGGCGTCCAGAAGCGCGGGAAGAGGGGTGCGGTCCAGAATCGGCCCCAGCCCGCCATAATGGCGCAGCACCAGCCAGAGCCCGGCGAGACACGCCACGACCTGCCCGGCGACCGTCGCCGCCGCCACGCCCACAACGCCCCAGTCGAGCACGAGCACCAGAAGGATGCTCAGGGCGATGTTGATCGCATTGATGATGATCTGGAGCGCCATGCCGACAAGGGCGCGGGCCCGGCCGTAAAACCAGCCCAGCAGAACGAAATTGATGAGAACGAACGGGGTCGACCACATGCGGACCAGAAAATAGTCGGTAAACGCGGCTCGCGACGCCGGGGGCGGGGCGAGCACCAGCGAAAAGAAGGCGTGCAGCGGCCCTGAGAGCGCCACGAGAAGCACCCCGAGTATGACGGCCACGAGAAGGGCACGCACGAGATGGAGCAGTCCCTCGTCCGGATCGCGCGCGCCCACGGCCTGGGACACCAGCCCCACGGTGCCGAACCGCAGGAAGAAGGAAAGCGCAAAGAGCACCGAGAACGAGACCGCGCCCAGCGCCAGCCCGCCCAAAAGCCCCGCGTCACCGAGCTGGCCGATGACCGCGGTATCGATCAGCCCGGCGAGCGGTTCGGTGATGAAGGCGAGCGATGCGGGCACCGCGATGGCCCACACGTCCCTGTGGCCCACGGTGAAGGGGTGCTGGGGCCGGTCCAAGGCGGATATCTACCCCTCGAACGCGTCGCGCTTGAGAACGACCGGGCGCGAGGGCACCTGACAGACCGGCATGATCTCGATCAGATTCACGTTCACATGGGCCGGAAGGGTCGCAAGCCACCAGACCGTGCCCGCGATGTCCTCGGGCAGGAGCGGGTCGTTGTCCGCATACATGGTCTCATTGGCCTCGAAATCCCCGCCCGTGCGCACGGCGGTGAACTCGGATTTCGCGTGGCCCGGCTCGAGCGAGGTGATGCGGATGCCCGTGCCGGCGAGATCGGTGCGCAAATTCATGGAGAACTGGTGCACGAAGGCCTTGGTGCCGCCATAGACATTGCCCCCCACATAGGCGAAGCGCTGGGCGATCGAGCCCACATTGATGATCGAGGCGCCCTTGCCCACCTCGCGCAGCAGCGGCAGCACCGCGAGCGTGGTGTGCAAAAGCCCCATGACATTGGTCTCGATCATGGTGCGCCACTGGTCGGTGTCGATCTCGGGGATCGCACCGGTTCCTAGCGCCAGCCCGCCATTGTTGAAAAGGCAGGTTATGGGCCGGAACGCCTCGGGAAGTCCGGCGACGGCGGCCTCGATGCTCTCGCGGACGGTGAGGTCCATGGTCACGGGATGCACCTGTCCGGGAAATTCGGCGGCGAGCTTTTCGAGCCGTTCGGTCCGCCGGCCCGTCGCCACCACGTTCCAGCCATTGGAGGCGAACAGTCGTGCGGTGGCCGCGCCAAAGCCGGATGTCGCGCCGGTGATGAAGATGACAGGTGCCATTGAGTCCAGTCCGGTGGTCTTGAGGAAATCAGCGGCGGCCGGAGGCGAGGATGCGCGCCACCAGCCAGATGGGAATGACGATGATCGCGCCGGCCAGAACATAGCCAAACAGGTTATCGAACACTTCAAAGCCGTTCTCGAAGATGTCGCGGAACAGCCTCTCGGCGGAAGCGACAATGTCGCGCGGGCTTATTCCGAAAATCGACATCAGGAAGCCGACGAGCAGGCTCATGACGATCAGCCTGACCGCCACTCCGCCGGGTGAGCCGCCCAGAAACGCGCGCATGGTGCTGCCTCTTTCCCTTGGCTCACGGTTGTCGATAGTGTCAGGCATGACGTTTCCTTTCGCAGCGATTCCGCGCCCCGTGCCCAATGCTATGCCACATCCTAGCGTTCCATGGCCAGCCCGCAGGGCGCGGGCGTGACGGCGCTTCCCACGCCGGTCTCAGACTGGTTCGGCGCGCGCGGGTGGCAGGTGCGCGCCCATCAGCGCGACGTGCTCGACGCCGACCGCATGGGCCGCTCGGTGCTGCTGATCGCGCCCACCGGTGCGGGCAAGACCCTCGCGGGGTTCCTGCCCTCGCTGGTCGATCTGATCGAGACCCCTCATGAGGGGCTGCACACCCTTTACATTTCGCCGCTCAAGGCCCTGGCGGTCGACGTGGCGCGCAATCTCTCCGATCCGATTGCCGAAATGGGGCTCAGGATCAAGGTGGAAACCCGGACCGGCGACACGCCCTCCTCGCGGCGCCAGCGCCAGCGGACCGATCCGCCCCATATCCTGATGACCACGCCCGAGCAGCTTGCGCTGCTGCTCAGCCACACCGACAGCGCGCATCTGTTTGCCAATCTGCGCCGGATCGTGCTCGACGAGTTGCACGCGCTCGTCACCTCCAAGCGCGGCGACCTGCTCTCGCTGGGGCTGGCCCGGCTGGCGCGGCTTGCGCCCGACGTGCGTATCACCGCGCTTTCGGCGACGGTCGCGAGCCCGGAGATCCTGCGCGACTGGATCGCCGCCCCGATGGGCGAACGCGAGACGGTGCTGCTCAACGCCCCGGGGGGCGCCAGGCCCGAGCTCTCGATCCTTGCCAGCCGCGAGCGGGTGCCCTGGGCGGGCCATTCTGCGGCCTATGCGGTGCCCGATCTCTACGAGACCATCAAGGCGAACGGGACGACGCTTTTGTTCGTCAACACCCGCAGCCAGGCCGAAATGCTGTTCCAGAACCTGTGGGCGATCAACGAGGAGAGCCTTGCCATTGCGCTCCATCACGGTTCGCTCTCGGTCGAGCAGCGCCGCAAGGTGGAAAGTGCCATGGTCGCGGGCCGCCTGCGGGCGGTGGTCTGCACCTCGACGCTCGATCTTGGCATCGACTGGGGCGATGTGGACATGGTGGTCCAGGTCGGGGCGCCCAAGGGCGCCTCGCGCATGCTCCAGCGCATCGGACGGGCCAACCACAGGCTGGACGATCCCTCGCGGGCCATGTTCGTTCCGGCCAACCGCTTCGAGGTGCTCGAATGCGAAGCCGCGCTCGAGGCGGTGGCCGAAGGCGCCCAGGACAGCGAGACCCCGCTGCCCGGCGGGCTGGACGTGCTCGCCCAGCATCTTCTGGGGCTGGCCTGCGCCGCCCCGCTCGATGCCGACGCGACGTTCGCCGAAATCACCTCCGCATGGCCCTATCGCGATCTGGACCGAGACAAGTTCGATCGGGTGCTCGATTTCGTGGCCACCGGAGGCTACGCGCTGCGCGCCTATGAGCGGTTCGCCAAGCTGCGCCGCACCCCCGAGGGCCATTGGCGCATCGCCAATCCGGGCATCGCCCAGCAATACCGGCTCAATATCGGCACCATCGTCGAGGAGCCCATGCTCAAGGTGCGGCTGGTCCGGGCGCGGGGGGTAAAGAAAGGCGCGACCACCGGGCCGATCGGGCGGGGCGGGCGCTTTCTGGGCGAGATCGAGGAATATTTCATCGACCAGCTCGTGCGCGGGGATACCTTCATGTTCGGCGGCGAGATCGTCGCCTTCGAAGGCGTAGTGGAAACCGAGGCTTATGTGAGCCGGGCTTTCTCGGACAATCCCAAGATCCCCTCCTATATGGGCGGGCGGTTCCCGCTCTCGACCTATCTCGCCGACCGGGTCCGCGGGCTGATCGCCGAGCCGGCGAGCTGGGACGCGCTGCCCGCCCAGGTACGCGAATGGCTCGAGCTCCAGCGTCACGCCTCGGTACTGCCCCGGCGCGACAGCCTTCTGGTCGAGACCTTCCCGCGGGCCGACAAGCATTACCTCGTGTGCTATCCCTTCGAGGGTCGGCTGGCGCACCAGACTCTGGGCATGCTGCTCACCCGCAGGCTCGAGCGCGAGCGCGCCCAGCCGCTGGGGTTCGTCGCGTCGGATTATTCCCTCGCCATCTGGTGCGGGACCGACCTCTCCGCGCTGATTGCGACCGACCGACTCTCGCTCGACCAGCTGTTCGACGAGGACATGCTGGGCGACGATCTCGAAACCTGGCTGGACGAATCCGCGCTCATGCGCCGGACCTTCCGCAATTGCGCGATCATCTCGGGCCTGATCGAGCGCCGCCATCCGGGCAAGGAGAAAACCGGCCGGCAGATGACCATGAGTTCCGACATCGTCTATGACGTGCTCTACCGCCACGAGCCCGACCACATCCTGATCGAAGCCACCCGGCGCGACGCGGCGCGCGGGCTGCTCGACATCGCCCGGCTCGGGGAATGCCTGAGGCGCATCCGCCGCCACATCATCCACAAGCGACTGGACCGAATCTCGCCGCTTGCGGTACCTGTGATGCTCGACATCGGCAAGGAGCCGATCTTTGGGGACGCGCGCGAAGCGGTGCTGCGCGAAGCGGCCGAGGACCTGATTGCCGAAGCCATGGCCGGAACCAGGGAAGGACCCGATCGATGAGCGCGACGACGGCGCCCCACCCCGGCCACAGCCTGGTGTTCACCTTTCGCGGGCAGAGCTTCCTGCCGCTGATTTCGGGCGCGCTCTACTGGCCAAGCCGGGAGACGCTGATCGTCGCCGATCTGCATCTGGGCAAGTTCGCGAGCTTTGCCCGGGCCGGCCAGTTGCTCCCCCCCTATGACACCACCACGACGCTTCATGCGCTCGAACGCGATCTGGAGGTGACCGGTGCGCGCGCGGTGCTCTCGCTGGGCGACAGCTTCCATCGCGACGAATCGCTCGCCATGCTGACCGAGCGCGATGTGCGCCATCTCGAGAGCCTGGCGCGCCGGGTCCGCTGGACATGGATCGCAGGCAATCACGATCCAAAGCCCCACCGGCTGGGCGGCACATGCTGCGCGGAAATCGGGATCGAGACGCTCTCCTTCCGTCACGAGCCCCGGGCCGGGGCCGACGGGCACGTTGCCGGGCACCTGCACCCTGCCGCGCGGGTGGCGATGAACGGCAAGGCGACGCGCCGGCCGTGCTTTGTCTGGGACGACAATCTGATGGTCCTGCCGGCCTATGGGGCCTCGACGGGAAGCCTCAACATTCTCTCGCCCGCCTTTGCGGGCCTGTTTGATCGCGCGAGCCGCAAGGTGATGGTGATCGGGCGCGACCAGGTCTATCCGGTCGGCGCCAACCGGCTGGTCAACGGATGATCTCGACCACGAGGATGGCGGCAAGGACGGCGCAGACAATCCCGGTCATGATCGCGCGCAGCCGGGCGTAATCGGCGGGCAGAGCGCCGCGGTAGCCCGACCAGATGTCCCAGAACCCGTGAAGCGCAAAGCCCGCGATCAGCATGGCAAGGCCGATGGGCAGGGGCATAAGAAGGGTGAAGAACCCCAGCGCCGAGCCAAGGATACCCGCGATATAGGTGAGCTCGGAGCCCGCGCCACCGCCCAGCCTGATCCCCCAGCGCACGCCGCCGAGAAACGACAGGATCGCCGCGCCATAGCCGAGCATGGCCCGCTCGTAGATCACGCGGTCGATGGGTGAAAGATCGGGAAAGAGTGCCAGCGCCAGACCGGCAAGGAAGGGGAGGAGGCCGCCGAGCGCGGCCAGCCCCGTTATGGTCGAGAAACTTCCCATAGCCCGCAGCATCTGAGCGCTCCTATCGCCTGAACAGCACCCCGCCCAGCCAGCCGGTGACCAGGGCCAGAAGGACTGTCGCCAGACCATAGAGCAACGGCTGGCTGCGCGCCATTTCGCCGGTGAAGCGCTCGAACCCGGTCTTTTGTACAAAGAAGCGCTGGCTGCGCGATGTCACGATGTCGCGATCCTTGATCACGAAGGTCTGCGCCAGAAAGCTGCCATTGGGCACATTGGCGGGCAGGACCACCCGCGTGGCAAAAAAGGTGGGGGACAGGAAGGTGATCCCGCGTTCGTCGGACCGGTAGAGATTGGCGTCCGAGAGCAGGCGCAGGAGTTCGGCGTTGAAGGTCTCGATGTCGCCTGCGTTGCTGGTACTCTGGGAGGCCAGCTCGATCTGGCGCTCGGGCATCAGCATGCGCTCGGCGAGCTCTTCGGGATCGATGATGGTTTCGATAGGGCGGCTGGAGATGACCCGGTAGAAACCGGGCAGGCCCGTATAGAGCGAAGAATCTGCATTGAGCATGATCCCGAACTGGCGGGACTGGCGCCGGATCACGCGGTCCGACACCGGGCCGCGGATCACAACGAGGATGTCGAACGGGCCCTCGGGCGCGGTGCCCTCGACGTCCGGTTCCACATTGCCGAACAGGGTGATGGTTTCGCCGGTAAAGCTCGAATGAATCCAGATCGTGGGGTCCGAGGTCCCGAAGATCAGCCCCTGCGCGCGTGCGGGGCCCGCATGCAGCGCCAAAAGAGCGAGGATGAGCACAAGACGGGCTACCATCACGCTGTCTCCCCGAAGCTCAGCACCGCCATCGAGAACGGGTCGTCCGGCGTCAGGAACAGCGACATGGCGAACCGGATCGCCACCCCCAGAACGATGAGCGCCAGAAGCGCGCGCAACTGGTCGCCGCGCAGATACTGACCGGCCGATGCGCCGAACTGGGCGCCCACCACGCTGCCCACCATCAGGCAGAACGCCAAAAGGATATCCACGCTCTGGTTCTGCACCGCGTGCAGCACGCAGGTCACGGCCATGATCGCGAGCACATGAAGCAGCGAGGTGCCGATGACCACCGAGCCGGGAATGCGCAACAGATAGACGAGCGCAGGCACGAGGATGAAGCCGCCCCCGATTCCGAGCAGAGAGCCGATGATTCCGATCACGAAACCGATGAACATCACCGGCAGCACCGAGATGTAGAGTTTTGAGCGCTTGAACCGCACCCGGAGGGGCAGGCCGTGCACCCAGTTGTGCTGGCCGGGCAGCTTGCGCGGCGGGGTCGCGCCCTTGCGCGAGCGGATCAGCGAGCGCACTGCCTCGATCAGCATCAGCGTGCCGATGGACCCTAAAAAAATCAGATAGCCGAGAGAAATGGCGAGGTCGAGCTGGCCCAGCGCCCTAAGGGCCTGGAATATCCACACTCCCAGCACCGCGCCGAACGACCCGCCGATGACGAGATAGAGCGCGAGCTTGAGATCGATCCCACCCCGGCGCCAGTACGAAAGCGCCCCCGAGGTGGATGCCGCGACCACCTGGCCGGTGACCGATGCCACGGCCACGGGGGCTGGCACGCCCGAAAAGATCAGCAGTGGCGTGAGCAGGAAACCGCCCCCGACCCCGAACAGGCCGGACAGAAAGCCGATCGCCCCGCCGATTCCCACGAGAAAGAACAGGCTCACCGACATCTCAGCAATGGGCAAATAGATCTGCACGGCCGGGGACCAATCGATAGGGCTGGCGCGCGGGGCGGCTGCGCCGTCCCGGGGCAAGGCTTGCTTACAGAATCGCCGGCTCCTCGGGCAAGCGCTTAAACAGGCTGGCTGCCCAGAACGGCCAGGAGGCGCGGATTGACTTCTCCGCTTTCGGTCATGCCGGTTTCACGCTCGAACGCGGCGATCGCCTCGCCGGTGCGCGGTCCGAAGACGCCATCGGGCACGCCCACATCATAGCCGAGTTTGCCCAGCAATTGCTGAACACGCAAAACCACTTCGGAGTTCGCGATCGCCTCGCCGGACTCGAAATCGGGATCCCATGTTCCGATCGGCGCGAAATTGGCGGCCATGTCGATCTGCGCCGGCGTCCAGCCCTCCACTTCGGCATTGAGCCGCTGCAGGGTGTCCGCATCGAGCGACCGCACCACGTCCTCGCGTGCATTTGCCGCGTCCGCATCGTCTGAGCGGGCTGCAAGAGAGAACCAGACATAGGAGTCCTCGAAGTCCTGCTCGACCCCCAGGCCGCGCGCATGGAGCATTCCCAGATTGAACTGGCTGTCTGTGAGCCCGCGTGCGGCGGCCTGCTCGAACCAGTAGGCCGCAGCCTCGAAATCCTGGCCTTCGAGCTCGCCGCCCGCATGGAGCGAGGCCAGATTGTGCATGGACATGCGGTTGCCTGCCTCGGCAGCGCGTTGGTACCATAGGCGCGCCTGCTCGAGATCGCGGTCCACGCCCTGGCCGCTCTCGTAGAGATTGCCGAGCCGATATTGGGCGGGGGCGAAGCCCTGGGCCGCCGAGCGCTCGTACCAGGCAGCCGCGGCGGCGAGGTCCTGGGTGACCGCGAGGCCCTCGGTGAGGATCGCG
The DNA here is from genome assembly GCF_003992665.1 of Pelagibacterium montanilacus. GTDB lineage: Bacteria > Pseudomonadota > Alphaproteobacteria > Rhizobiales > Devosiaceae > Pelagibacterium > Pelagibacterium montanilacus. The sequence goes on along the minus strand of NZ_RZMX01000047.1, from coordinate 23,809 downwards.
CCTACCTCGAACTGGGCGAAGCGGTCGCCTGCTTCGGCTGCCGTGCGCAGCGCTTCTGGCTGGACGCCCTCTGGCACCTCGATGCTGGGCAGCGTGGCGCTGGTCTGGGGCGCCGGGGTCTGGCTGCGTCCGATCTCGCGAATCGTTGCGGGGCCCAGCGATGCGGTCTGGACCGGATCGATCGTCTGGGCGCCGAGGATCGTCGCGCTGTCGAGATTGCCCGAGGCCAGCCGCGGCGGCTGATCAGTCATGGGCACGCTCGACATCAGATTGCTGCCGCCATCGGATGGCGCATCGGCGGGCTCGATCACGCTCGTTTCGGGCGCATTCTGCTCTGCGGGCTCGGAGGGCGCGGGCGCGGGCTCGGCCGGCGCGCTCTCAGTCCCGGCGGACGCGGGAGCAAGGGCCTGCGGGCTCGGCGTGCGGTTGATCAAAAGGTGCGCGCCAAGAGCGATCGCGATGATCAGGGCCGTGCCGAGCAGGAGCGGCCGGCGGTTCCGGGCGAGGAACCCGGGCCCGGAGGCCACCTCGGTCTCCTGGGTGGTATAGTCCTCGTGCTTGTGCTGGCTGGCGAAGGCGGCCATGCCGGGCTCGGGGCGCGAGGCCACGGGGTCGTCCCGGCGCTCGGGCTGCGGCGACGGGGTCCGGGCGGGCTCGGCCGCCGGTTCCGCGTCATCGAGTTCCTGTTCGGCACGCTGGAAGCGGGCCATGGCCTTGGCGATCAGCGATTGAGGCGCTGCCGCGTCGTCTCCTGCAGGATGACGCGCAGACCGCCGCGCCGCTTCGATGAAGCTCGACCGGCTGGCCTCCTGCCGGCGTTCCACCTCGGGCGCCGATGCGGGTGCCGGAGCCGGGTTTGCAGCAATCGCGGCCTTGGCGGGTTCGGGCCGCGACGCGCGGGCCTTGGCCCCATCCCTGGCCGGTTCCTGCGCGAAGCTCGGTTCGGGCTTGGAGGGACGCTCGATCAGCGAGGGATCGATCTTGAACTGGGGCGTGCGGGCGGCCCTATCTGGTGCCTCGGGCCCAAACGGCGCCGCCGCGGGCTCGCCCGAGACGGGATCCGCGGGCATGGCGTCGCGCGGTTTGCGGCGCGGCGGATAGGGCGCGGCCATCGGCGCGGCGTCCTGTGCCGGCACGGCGATCATCCTCTCAGGCGTGTCGCTGCCGTTGAGCATCGATTCGAGCCGGGCCAGACGGCTGTCGACCTGAGCGATGCTGTCGCGCACTCCGTCCAGCCGTTCGCCCGACTGCTGGGCCGAGGCACGCGCCGAGATCAGGCCCGAAAGCCGCTCTTCGACGGCGGCGAGGTCGGATTTCTCGATTCCCTCTGCTGGCGTCTCGGGGGCGCTGGGGGCGGTGCGCGCTGCGATGAGGTCGGCCAGCCTGTCGAGGTCGAACGGTTCGTCGGCCTGGGCTTCGGCCTGTCGCGCGGCGGCGAGATCGGCGATCTGGCGGCCTGATTCCTCGATCCGCTGCGCCAGATGGCGCAACTGGGATTCGACCCCGGCCATGCCCTCGACGAGTTCCGGTGCGGCGGCTGCATGCTCGATCTGCGAACCCAGGGCCCCCAGGCGATCCTCGAGCGCATCAAAGCGTGGATCGAGCGCCTGTTGCACGGCGCCGCGCAGCGAGCCGATCGAGCGCTCGAGCTGCTGAGCGGTGCCGTCCTGTGTCTCTTCCATGGAGGCCATGCGCGCATTGAGCGTGTCCATGCGCTCGACCAGCGTGCCGAGGTCGGTGCGGTCCTCGATCATCATCACGAGGCTGGCGATGTCCCGGCTCATGGCCTCGAGGCTATGGAGCGGCGCATCGCCCGAGGCTTCGATGGCGTCGAGCCGGTCATAGATGCTGCGCACGCCCTTCTCGATCAGGACCAGCGCCTGATCCTGCCGGTCGGTTGCCCGGACCATGGCGTCATGGGTGCGTCCTGCCTGGCCTTCCTGTTCGGCGGCGAGCCGCTCGATCGCGACGGTCATCTCCTCGATCCGCTCAGGGGTGAGCGTATCGGTCTGGCCCGAGGTCTCGAGAATGGTCTGGGCCAGCCGTTCGATCTGGCCTTCGATGCGCTTGACCTGCCCGGTTTCTCCAACCGCACCCGCCAGAAGCTCAATCACTTCGCTGAGCTGACCGACCTGTGCGGCGATGTCCTCGCGGTTTTCCAGCGTGTCGAACCGGGCGCCGATCGAAGCCTCGAAGCGCTCGATGCGCTGGCCGAGCGACTCCAGGCGCCGTGCGAAGCCTTCCAACTCGTCGTTTGTGCGCGGGGCGGCAGGGGCAGGCGAAGCGGCAGGAGCGGGTTTGGGCGCGGACGCACTCTGTGCCCGGCGTGCGCGAATCTGGGAAATGGCGCGGGCCACGTGGTCCTCGCTCGACGCGGGGGCGGTCCGGGTCTCGGAGCGATCCGTCATGCGCTCGACCGCGCGCTGCACTGAGCGCAGGGCCTGGCTCTGGCGATCGGCAGGGCGTTCGGTTGCCGGCTCGGGATAGGAGGCGCGTGCCCGGGGCGCCGGCGCGGGCTGGGGCGGACGCATCTGGTCTTCCACATGATCGAGCAGCGCGACGAGTTCGTTGCGCAGGCTGTCCCACTCCGCATTCGCCGGCGCGCGCTCGGGCGTGCGGCGGCGCACGGGCTCGTCCCAGTCGTGATGTGGATTTGTACGCGCCATGTCAGGTCCCAAAAAGGCGTCGACGACACGCGGATCGCGCCGTCCTAGGAGGGAATCGCCTCTCTCGACTGTTGTAAAGTTATGGTAAATATCGCGTTAACCTTCGCCAAACATCCTCTGCCCATGGCAAAAGAGCGAAAACGCGAACCTGCCGAGGCGCTTGCGCGGGCTGGCGTGGCGTGGTGTTTTGGGGACCATTCAATTGCGATGACGAATATTGGACCATGACCACCTCCCGCAAGGACCGTCCGCCCCCCCGGGGCGAAGGACCTGCCATCTACACCATTGCCGAACTCGCCGAGGCCTTTTCCATAACGCATCGCACGCTTCGCTTTTACGAAGACAAGGGCATGCTCAAGCCGCGCCGGGTGGGCAACCGGCGCCTTTACACCAATCGCGACCGGCGGCGGCTGCGCATCATTCTCGATGGCAAGCAGGTGGGCCTGACCCTGCGCGAGATCCAGGAATTCCTCGATACCTACGATCTGCGGGACGGCTCGTACGACCATCTCAGGCGCGCGCTCGACAAGGTGCATCACCAGCGCCACCTGCTCCAGCAGCGCCGGGCGGCCATCGAGACCTCGCTCAACGAACTGGCGCGGGTCGAGCAGATCATCGAGGGCATGCTGGCCGAGCCGCAGGATCCGGACGGACAGGGAGACAAGATCTGAGCGGGCTGTGCCTTGTCTGGACACGGTCAATGGTCTAAACGCCACATAACGGCGCCAGAACAGGCTTTTCCGGGCATGACCCACCGCATCATCATCGTGGACGACCATCCGTTGTTCCGCTCGGCCCTGCGTCAGATCCTCGAGACCGGCGCGGCCGGCTATACCGTTGGCGAAGCCGGGGAGATCGAGGGCCTGACCGCCGCGCTCGAAGCGGACCGGGACTGTGATCTGGTACTCCTGGATCTCAACATGCCCGGCGTGCGCGGTTTTTCGGGCCTGCTGCTGTTGCGCGCCCAGTTCCCCGAAGTGCCGGTCATGATCGTTTCGGCGGTCGAGGATACCCTCGTGATCAGCCGCTGCCTCGAGCTCGGCGCTTCGGGCTATCTCTCGAAATCGGAGCCCGTGGACCGGATCCGCGCGGCGATCGAGACCGTGCTCGAGGGCGGGCGCTGGATCCCCGAGGGCATGACGCCCGGTGCCGAGGACGATCAGTCCGCGGTTCTCGAGCGGCTCGCGACCTTGACCCCTCAGCAGATCCGCGTGCTCATGATGCTGTCGGACGGGCTGATGAACAAGCAGATCGCCTACGCCCTCGACATTTCCGAGGCAACCGTCAAGGCCCACGTCTCGGCCATTCTCCAGAAGCTGGGCGTGGACAGCAGGACCCAGGCCGTGATCGCGGCCTCCAAGATCGAGCAGGGCCAGTTCTCCCAGCTCGTGGACGCGAGCTGAGCGTCAACCCTCATCGAACCGCTGCGCGTCAATTCCGCCTGGTGGTCTGGGCGATCAGCGCCCGCAGGGCCCCGGGTTTGACCGGCTTGCTCAGAACGGCGGTCCCGCGCGCCTCGGCGAGCTGACGGACCGCCTGGGTGCGGTCGGCCGTGACCAGGATCGCCGGCAGATGCCCGCCCACGATCTGCTTGAGCCATTCGATGGCATCGAGCCCGGAGGTCTGGTCGAGGTGATAATCCATCAGCACCAGATCGGGCACCCAGCCCTCGAGCATGGAGGCCTGCGAGATTTCCTTGAGCGAGACGGCGACCCGCACCTCGCAGCCCCAGTTCTCGAGCAGGCCGGCCATGGCATCGAGAATGGAGCGCTCGTTGTCGATGCAAAGGACGTTCAGCCCCGTGAACTGGGCCAGGGTCTGCGCAGGGGCGGTGGCCGGACCGGCGACGGGTTCCTCGGCCCGCCCGATCAGCGGCATGGTCAGCGAGAAGCGCGATCCGCGCCCCACCACGCTCTCGATTTCGAGCGGGTGATCGATGGCCTTGAGAATGCGCTGGACGATCGAGAGCCCCAGACCCAGCCCCTGGGCGATTCGGGCCCCCTGTTCGAGGCGCGAGAACTCGGCGAAGATCAGCTGGTGCTGGTGCCGGTCGATGCCGATGCCCGTGTCGAGCACATCGAGTCGGACCTCCTTGCCGCGTCTGCGGCAGCCCACCAGCACGCGTCCACCCGGGCGCGTGTACTTTATGGCGTTGGAAACGAGGTTCTGGACCACCCGTGCGAGCAGCATGCGATCCGAGCGCACGATGAACGAGGCGCCCACCACCCGGAGCTCGATATCCTTTTCGCGCGCCAGCGGCTGGAACTCGATATCGATCTTGCGCAACAGGTCCATGACATTGAACCGGGCGAACGAGACCTTGAGCCCGCCGCTGTCCATGCGCGAGATGTCGAGCAGGGTGGACATGATCTCCTCGACCGCATTGAGCGAGGCGTCGATCGCCGTGGCCAGCTCGGCCATCGAGGTGCCGCGCGCGCGCTCCTGCAGGGTGGAGGTATAGAGCCGCGCGGCATTGAGCGGCTGCAGAAGGTCGTGGCTGGCGGCGGCGAGAAACCGGGTCTTTTCGTGATTGGCCGCGTCGGCCTTGGCGCGCGCCTTTTCCAGTTCGGCATTGACCAGAGTCAGCGCCCGCGTGCGGTCCGCCACGCGTTCCTCGAGCGTATGGTTGATCTGGGCGAGCGCGCTTTCGGCCCGGATGCGGTCGGTGATGTCGGAAAAGCTGATCACAAGCCCCTCGTCGGGGCCTCGGCTGGTGTGGATTTCGAGATGGCTGCCCATCACCGAAAGGCGCCGGGTGAGGGTGCGCGACTGGCTGGTGATCAGCCGTTTGCGCTGCTGGGCGAGAACCTCGGCCGTGCCGGGCCCCAGATCGCCGCGCCGGGCGATGAACAGGAGAATATCATCAAGGCTGGTGCCCGAGGCCATCAGGCGCTCGGGCAGGGCCAGCCCCTTGCGATAGGTGGCATTGCCCACCACCAGCCGGAGCGCGGGATCGAACAGGGCCATGCCATAGGGCAGGTGATCGACCGCGTCGCGCACGCTCGCGTCCAGCCTGTCCGTCCAATGCGCCGAAGGCTCGTCCATTCCGATCCGTCCCTGGTGTTGCTCCCGTTAGGTCGCGCCCGGGGCCGGTCAAGTCAAGTAATCCCAATGGACAATGTCCCGTCCCAGCCCTAGCCTTGGCTACCGGTCCACCGTGCGGCCGGGATGGGACAAGCTGGAGAGCAAGATGTCGTTCTTGAAGGAATTCAAAGAGTTCGCCGTTCGCGGCAACATGGTGGATATGGCGGTCGGGATCGTGATCGGTGGCGCGTTCGGCACCATCGTTTCCTCTCTGGTCAATGATGTGTTCACGCCCATACTCGGGCTGATGATCGGCGGCATCGACTTCGCCAATCTCTTCATCGTCCTGTCCAACCCTTCGGACACGCCGGTGACCACCCTGCTCGAGGCCCAGGAAGCGGGTGCCGCCACGCTCAATGTGGGCCTGTTCCTCAACGCGATCATCCAGTTCACCATCGTCGCCTTCGCGCTGTTCCTGCTGGTGAAAGGAATAAATACCTTGAGGCGCCAGGAGGCAGCCAAACCCGAGGCGGCCAAGGAAATCCCCGCACCCCCGCGCGAAGAGGTTCTGCTGACCGAAATCCGGGACCTTCTCAAGACGCGCTGAAGCCAGTTTTACGGGAATTTACCTACCCGCCGACGGGGCGCCGTCGGCGGGATTTCGTTTGTGTCGGTCAGCGATACATCAGCCCGAATACGTAGGCTCCGACAAAACGCTTGCATCGCTTCGTAATCTAGGATTATCGTCCTAGTCAGTAGTTTCCTTTGTGGGACTCCTACTGATCGGCAGGATCGTCTGCCGGGTGCAGACTGCGTGTGTGAGTCTTTCGAGAGCGGCGCAGTTCTGGACATTCACAAGCCAACCCCCGGAATACGGGCGCCTGCTGGCGCGCGCGGGGCGGAGCTGTGCCCGAAGCTTGCGGCGGGGCGGATGGGCCCGAGGCCACCAGTGCCTGCCGGGCAGCACGACTGCGCATAGCTTTCGGGCACGGGGGAGGGGCTACGACCGTATCGTTGTCCCGATACAGCCTGGAGGGAGCATATGAGCACAGACGTTTATTACAGAGCCTTTCTCAATCGGGATCGGATGATCCACATCCTTGAGTCCGATCCTGCCATCGGCGACGCGCTGGCCGCGGTTTTTCGGCTCGACGGGTTTCAGGTGCGCACGGCGCATGCGGTAACGCCCCTGCTCGACTCGTTCGAGGCACGGCGCCCGGACGTGGTCATTCTCAATTTCCGGGTGCATGGAGAGTCCATGCTGCCCCTGCTCGAGCGGATCAAGGATCTGCGCGCCGGCATCGCCGTGTTCATGATCGCCGACAGCCACAATGTCGATCTCACCGTCGCGGCCATGCGCCAGGGCGCGGCCGACGTGTTCGTCAAACCCGTCGACAAGGAGCGCTGTCTTCAGGCGGTGCGCGATACCCTCAAAAGGGATGTCCATGTCAGCGCCGCCGTTCACGGCCAGCGGGAAGTCGAGATCCGCGGCTTCCAGCAATTGACCCCGCGCGAGCGCGAGGTCCTGCAACTGATCACCAATGGTCAATCAAACAAGGAAGCGGGGCGCGAACTGGGCATCTCCCCACGCACCATCGAAGTGCATCGGGCGCGGGTCATGGAAAAGCTGGGCGCGCGCAACACCGCCGATCTGATCCGGATCGTCCTGACGAGCTAGAGCATATCCTGTTCTGATCCAATCAGAACAGGATCAGTTCCTGCAGTCCCGAGCCACAGGTTCTGGCCACGGACGGGCAAGCTGCCCGAAGCCGCGCCGCTGCCTGATCGATATCGGGCAGCGGCAACGGGCGGTGGTCAGTTGGCGACGCTGGCCTCGACTTCGATGCATCGGATAAAGATCGCCCAGGTCATGGCCGCGCAGGGCACTGCGAAGATCAGGCCCAGCGCCCAGCCCAGGATATCTGGCATGTGCAGGCCGGTGAAGATCACCGCGGCGAAGGCGAAGGCGAGCACCCAGACGTTGATGCTGAGAAAGCTTGCAACCGGCAGGGCGCACAATGTGGCCTTCACCGGCGGTTTCTTGTCTTCGGGCGTAAACCGGGGTGTACGAAGATAGGACCGGAAAGCGGTCCAGAGGGGAACGTCCTGTTCGTCCATGATGCAAGTCCTGATCGGTGCCCGCACGCGCGCCCCGCGCTCTGGCGGGCGGCCAAGGGGCTATAAATGCTGAGAGGGTGAAGCCGGTCCACGCCGGCGCCGATCAGGAAGCGGGGGGTGCGCGGGCCCAGAGCCCGGGCTCAGCTGCCGCGCCCGCGAGCGCAGGCGGGACATGGTCGCCGGTCCGGCGCGTGGCCGGGAGGGGCGAGTGGGTGGCGCTGGAAAGCGTGGCAGGCGGCGCGTCGGTATCGTCCGGGCCAATGGCCACCATCCGCGTGCCGATGGATCCGCCATGGTCGGGGAGCACAGCATCGGGCCGATCATGGACCGTGGTCAGCGACGGCGCACCGGCCGGGCCGCCGATGCCCTGGGGATAGCCCGAGGCCAACGCGGTGCCGACCCCGGCAAGCAGAACCAGCAGGACGACCCATGCGCGCAGGTGCAGGCGTATCGCGGCGGCGATGTGCGGGCTCATTGAGCGCCACCACCCGCCAGCCGGGCCGCGATGGCGGGCCAGTCTGCAAAGACGGTATCGCGCACATGCTGGCCGCCCGAGGGAAGTCCGGCGCCGGCAGCCTGTGCGAGGCGGACCACGATATAGCGCGGCGCGCCGTCCTGTTCTGCCCAGCCCGCATACCAGCCCCAGCCATGATCGCGGTCAAAGCTCGTGTCGGCCCGCCGCGGGTAGGCCGAGCCGGTCTTGCCCGCAAGCGTCCAGCCTTCGGCCTGGGGGTGCCGGGTGATGATCGAGACGGTGTGGGCATGGGCCTCGGCACTGGCGGGCAGTGCGCGTCCGAGAAGCGCGTGGAGAAAGGCGGCCTGCTCTTTTGGCGACACGAGCAGCGAGGAGGCGATCCAGGCACGATCGAGCCCGTTATCCTCGCCTCGATCTCCGGAAAAATCGCCATTGCCAAAGCCGTAGGCCAGGGCATGTCCGCTCAGCCGTTCGGCGCCGAGCGCTTCGGCAATGCGGCGCGAATACCAGACCACCGAATGGGCCATCCAGTGCGCGGGGTCGGCTTCCGCCCGCCACGGCGCGCCGCCCCAGTCGGGATCGCCGGGGCGCGGGGAGAGAGCCGGAGCGTCGGGGCTGGAGAGAACGCCCGAATCGAACCCCATCACCGCGAGCGGCACCTTGAAGGTGGACGCGGGGGTGACCCGCATGGCGCAGGCGCCCTCCTCGATCACCACCGCACCTGTGCGTGCATCGGTAACCAGCGTGCAAAGCGTCTCCGCCCGCGCAGCGTTTGCGCAGGTGATGGCCAGGATCAACAGGAGCACTGCACGCATCATGGCGCGCCCCCCGGGGGCTGATCTTTATCCGCCGACCGTGGGCAGGGTGAGATCGCCCGCGATCAGCTTGTTCTCGAGCAGGCGCGACATGTCGAAATCGCGCGGCAGGTCGAGAACCTGCCAGACCGAGATCAGCGCATCGCAGAGTTCGGCCACCATGTCGTCGGTGTGGTAGGGCGTGGGGGTGATGCGCAACCGCTCGGTGCCCTTGGGCACCGTGGGATAGTTGATGGGCTGGATATAGATGTTGTGGCGGTCCATCAGCATGTCCGATGCCGCCTTGCACAGGCGCGCATCGCCCACGATCAGCGGCACGATATGGGTTTCGGTGGGCATGACCGGCAACCCCGCTTCGGCGAGCACGCGCTTGGTGCGCGCTGCCTGGCGCTGATGGGCCTGCCGCTCGCTGATTGAGCCCTTGAGGTGCTCGATCGACGCGCGCGCCGCCGCGCAGAGGGCTGGGGGCAGGGCGGTGGTGAAGATGAACTCGGGTGCATAGGAGCGCACGGCGTCCACGATCGCGGCGTTGGCGGTGATGTAGCCCCCCATTGTGCCAAAGCCCTTGGCGAGAGTGCCCTCTATGATATCGATCCGGTCCATCAGGCCGTCGCGCTCGCAGATTCCGCCGCCGCGCGGACCGTACATGCCGACCGCGTGCACTTCGTCGATATAGGTGAGCGCGTTGAACTCCTCGGCCAGATCGGCGATCGCGGCGACCGGGGCGACGTCGCCATCCATAGAATAGACCGATTCAAAGACGATCATCTTGGGGCGCTGCTTGCCGGCTGCCGACAGCAGCTCGCGCAAATGCTTGAGATCGTTGTGCCGGAAAATCTTCTTTTCCATGCCCGACTGGCGCACGCCGGCGATCATCGAGGCGTGGTTGAGCTGGTCCGACAAAATGAGGCAATCGGGGATCAGCCGGGCCACGGTCGAAATCGTCGCCTCGTTGGAGACGAACCCCGACGTGAAGACAAGCGCGGCTTCCTTGCGGTGCAGATCGGCCAGCGAGCGTTCGAGTTCCACAAGTGGGCGGTTGGTGCCCGAAATGTTGCGGGTGCCCCCGGCGCCCGCGCCGAGCCGGCCGGCGGTCTGCTGCATGGCTTCGATCACGACCGGATGCTGGCCCATGCCCAGATAGTCGTTCGAGCACCATATGGTGATCTCGCGGGCATTGTCGGAGCTGTCGCGGAATACGGCGCGCGGGAAATCGCCCGCCTTGCGCTCGAGATCGGCAAAGACGCGATAGCGCTTTTCCACGCGAAGGGCGTCGATCGCATCCTCGAAGATGCCGCGATAGTCCATGAGGCCAGCTCCTTGAGCGGAAGCTTGAGGAACGGGTCCTCCGGTCCGCCTTAGTATCGTCCATATGCGCCGCCGAAGTCGCCTCTGGCGTGCCGCTTTCTCCTACCGCGCACGCGCGCGCGGTCAATTGATCCAGAACACATGTCGCGCCGGAGCTGCCCTCAAGGCTAAGTGACGGCTGGCATCCGGGCAAGTCCCTGCACGCGCGTTATTTAGCGCCGATCGGCATCGAGTTCCAGAGCGACGCAATGACGCTGGTTCGTCATGGGTGTTCCCGCCCTAACGCAAAGTCCATCCGCTCAGGTGGACGCGAGAAATTTATCACAGGATTGAGGCTGCGTGGCCCTCTTGCAGCGTCGCGGGAGAAAAATGGGGTCTCCCCCGATACGGGGGGGGCGGCAACACTTTTCTGCCGCATTGGGTTCGGATACGATTTTGGAACCGTTCTTTTGCTGTTGAGGCGAGACCCATCATGAAAACCAAGGCCCTGGCCATTCCGTTTGTCGCAGCGCTCGCGCTGGCAGGCTGTACGACCACTGATCCCTTCACCGGCCAGTCCCAGCTGTCCCGCACCGCGGGCGGCGCCCTGATCGGGGCGGGCGGCGGTGCCGTAGGCGGTGCCATCCTTGGTGCCGCGACCGGCGGCGACGCGCGCGTCGGCGCCCTGATCGGCGCCGGTATCGGCGCACTCGCAGGCGGCGCTGTGGGCAATTACATGGACCAGCAGGAAGCCGAGCTGCGCGCGCAGCTCCAGGGCACCGGCGTTTCTGTTACCCGCGTGGGCGACCAGATCCAGCTCAACATGCCGTCGAACGTCACCTTCGGGGTCAACCAGTCCGACATCCAGCCCCAGTTCCAGGGCGTGCTGCGGTCGGTGGCGCTGGTGCTCCAGAACTACAACCAGACCGTTGTCGACATCATCGGCCATACCGATTCCACCGGCAGCCAGGGCTACAACATGACGCTGTCCCAGCAGCGGGCCAATGCCGTTGCCCGCAACCTCGCGCAGAACGGCGTCGATTCCCGCCGCTTCTTTGTGGAAGGCCGTGGGCCCAACCAGCCCATCGCCTCGAACGCCACCGAGGACGGACGCTCCCAGAACCGCCGCGTCGAAATCCAGATCATCCCGATCCGCTCCTGACCTCACGGGTGTCAACACCGCTGCTTCAATGGGCGCGTCCTTCCCGGACGCGCCCTTTTTCATGGTGCGGGGGTGTGGCTGGGCGAGCGGCCCGAATGGTCGGGGCCATGGTCTTAGCCGCGCTGAATTGAAAAAATTTCAATTCGCTCGCCAGAAATTATGACAGATTCTTCGTCTGAACTGCATTTTCACGGTTGAAATACCCAAGTTCCGCCTGCATTAATTGAAGCGCTTCAATTGTGGTGGGTTCGATGACGCGGAAACGACCGACGATTGCCGATGTGGCCGATGCGGCAGGGGTATCCCTGGGCACGGTCTCGAACTATCTCAACGGCACCGCCAATCTGCGCCCAGCCACCAAGCAGAAGATCGACGAGGCCGTGCGTCGCCTCGCTTATCGCCGCAGCACCATCGCCCGCTCGCTCTCGAGCGCCAATGCCCCGGCCATGGCGCAGGACCGCTCCTCGCTGCCGCGCCTCGTGGTCGTGGGCTATGTGAGCGTAGATTACATGTGCAGCATCGACGTGCTGCCCCATCGTGACGATCGCGCGACGGCCAATCACATCGAAAAGGCCCTCGGCGGTCCGGCCGCCAACGTTGCGGTGGCCGCTGCCGGCATCGGCGCGGGCGGAGCCCATGCGCTGGATGTGGAACTGGCCACCGCGCTCGGGGATGACCCGGACAGCGACTGGGCCATAGCCGAACTCGAGCAGAAGTCCGTCCGCGCCATTCCCATCCGGCAGCCGGCCAACAACCGGCTTTCGCGCTGTATCGTCATCATCGAGCCCAATGGCAGCCGCACGATCATCAACGAGCCGTTCGAGCTCTCGGAAATGGACATGGCCGCCCATTACGATATGGGCCCGGTCGGACGTCCCTCCTGCCTGCACATCGAGGGCTATCACCTCGACCAGATGCGCGGATCGATCGAGCGCTTCCGCAGCGCCGGCTGGAAAGTGACGCTCCATGCCGCGGGCCTGCCGCGCAGCGCCCGGACCGAGGACGGGTTCGTCTCGATGCTCGGGCAGCTCGACCTGATCTTTGCCAACGACCTGATCGTTCGCGAGGTCTTCGACATCCGGGAATCGGGCGGTGACCTGATCGGCGCGGTGGCCGACCGGCTCGCCAGGCTCGAGCGCCGGGGCACCTTCGTTCTCACCCTCGGCGCCCAGGGGGCCGTGGTGTTTCCCGGGGATGGCGCGGCGCCGTTGCGGGTGCCCGCCCTTCCCGTGATGCCGGTCGATGCGACCGGGGCCGGTGACACCTTCGCAGGTGTCTTTCTCGCCTACTGGCTCAACGGGGCAGGCCTGCACGAGGCCGCATCCTACGCCGCGGCGGCCGGCAGTCTCACCGTAACCGTCGAAGGCGCGCAGGGGTTGACGGCCTCCCACGAGGATCTCGTCGCCGCGCTCTCGCCATCACATTTGCAACGGGTGTCCTGAATGCACACGCCCAAGGCCCCGAGGAGGATCTGACCATGATGTTCAAGATGACCGGTATCGTTAAGCGCTTCGGTGGACTGACCGCGCTCGACACGGTCGACTTCGCGGTCGAGCACGGCGAAGTCATGGCGCTGGTCGGCGACAACGGCGCGGGCAAGTCCACGCTGATCAAGACCATGTCGGGCGCCCATGCCCCCGACGAGGGCACCATCGAGATGATGGGCAAGACGGTGCAGTTCCGCTCCCCCCAGGAGGCCTGGGAAAGCGGGATCGCAACGATCTACCAGGAGCTTGCGCTCGCCGGCAAGATGACGGTCGTGGACAACATTTTTCTGGGCCGCGAGATCAAAAAGCCGTTTCTCGGCATCCCGTTTCTTGACCGCCAGTCCATGCGCGCCAAGACCGGCAAGCTCCTCAAGGAGCTCGACGTCCACGTGCCCAGCATCGATTCCTGGGTCGAATCGATGTCGGGCGGCCAGCGCCAGGGCATCGCGATCGCACGCGCGCTCAATATGGACGCCAATCTCATCATCATGGACGAGCCCACCGCCGCTCTCGCGGTCGCCGAAGTGCGCAAGGTGCTCTCGTTCATCAAGGCGCTTCGCGAGCAGGGCAAATCGGTGGTCCTGATCTCGCACAACATTCAGGACGTCTTCGAGGTCTCCGACCGTATCTCGGTCATGCGCCACGGGCGCTGCATCACGGTGCGCGAGACCGCCAAGACCGATCCCCAGGAAATCATCGGGCTGATTACCGGAGCCCATGAGGTGCGCGCCGCCGCATCGTGACGGCGCAGGGTTCGCGGATGACCCGACCCATCCGCAAAAAGGAGAAGGGAACACTCATGAACAAGATCACAATTACCGCCAGTGCCATCGCGCTGGTCGCCGCCGGGTTCGGCACCGCCATCCAGGCTCAGGACCAGACCCGCGTGGCCTTCGTGCCGCAGATCCAGGGCATCCCCTATTATGTGGCCATGGAAGAAGGCGCCAACCGCGCTGCCGAGGCGTTCGACGTCGACTACATCCAGCAGGGTCCCACGAGCACCAACGCCGCCGACCAGCTTCGCATCTTCGAGAGCTTCGTAAGCCAGGGCGTCGATGTCGTCGGTGTCTCGCCGGTCGATGTGGAAACGCTCCGGCCCGCCATCGCCAGTGCCCGCGAAGCCGGCGTCAACGTGATCACGTCCGACGCCGATGCGGCCGGCAGCGAGCGCCAGTTCTACGTCGCCCAGGCCATGGACCAGGATCTCGGCTACACGATCCTCGACGAAATGGTCGAGCGCACCAGCGAGGACGCGAAGATCGCGATCATCTCCGACGCCCCGACGATCGCGAGCCTCAATGCCTGGATCGCGGCGATCCAGGAGCGCGCGGAATCGACCTATCCCGATCTCGAGATCGTCTCGGTCGACCACACCGACGGCACCGCGGCGCGCGCCTTCCAGTTCGCCACCGATGCCATGACCCGCAACCCCGATCTCGACGGCATCATCGGGATTGCCTCGACCACCTGCCCGGGCATCGGACAGGCCGTCGAAGCGGCCGGCCGTCAGGGACAGATCGTGACCACGGGCTTTTGCTCGCCCAACACGGTCAAGGACTACGTCATGACCGACGCCATGACCTATTCGGTGCTCTGGAATCCCGCCGATCTGGGCTACCTCACCGTCTGGGCCGCCAAGCAGGTCGCCGAAGGCGTGCCCTTCGAGGCCGAGCCTGAAGTCGAGGGCCTCGAGGCCAATGTCCGCTGGCTCGAGGACGAGCAGATCCTCCTTCTCGGCGATCCGATGGTCTTCACCAAGGAGAACATCGAGCAGTTCGACTTCTGATCGTCCTGCCGCGTTCAAACATCCCGGCTCGCCCCCATATGCGGGCGAGCCGGCCCAAATCCCGAGGATCCTTGATGGCAACACAAGCAGATACACGGCCGGCGCTCCGATTTGTATCGCCGACCGGCTCGCGCGAACTCGCGCTGCTCGCGGCGATCCTCGTGGCCGGCGCCTATTTCACCCTCGCTTCCCCCTACTTCCTGTCGGTCAACAATCTTGTTCAGACGATGCGGGCGGGCCTGGAGCTGGGTATCGTTTCCGCCGGGATGACGCTCGTGATCATCATGGGCGGGATCGACGTCAGCGTGGGCGGTATCCTGGCCGTGTCGGCCATCGTCATCGGCAAGGCCTATCAGGCGGGCCTGCCGGTCTATATCGTCTCGCCGCTGGGGCTGATGGCCGGAACCGCGCTCGGCGCGGTGAACGGGTTCGTCACCACCAAGCTCAAGGTTCCCCCGATCATCGCGACGCTGGGCTCGATGTACATCTTCTCTGCCGTAATGTTCCTCGTCATCGGCGGCTCGTGGATCGCGGGCCTGCCCGCCACGCTCTCGCCGCTGGTGAATGGCTGGGTGGGGTTCGTGCCCGCCGCCGCGATCGTGCTGTTCTTCGTCTACGGGCTGATGTGGATCATCCTGCGCAAGCTGGCCTTCGGCAACCACATCTACGCCATCGGCTGCGACGAACAGGCCGCCAGGCTGGTGGGCATCAATGTCGACCGCACCAAGATCGCGACCTACGCCATGCTGGGCTTTCTCGCAGGGCTCGCCGCGCTGCTCTATGTAGCACGCATGCGCAATGTCGAGATCAACATCGGCACCACCATCGCGCTCGAAGCCATCGCCGCGACCATTCTGGGCGGCACCAACATCAGGGGCGGCGTCGGCAGCCTCCTGGGCACGCTGCTGGGCGTGGTGTTCATCCGCATCATGCAGAACGGTCTGGTGCTCACGGGGGTCTCCTCGCTGTGGGAAACCGTCATCATCGGCTCGCTGCTGATCGTGGTCCTGACCGTGGATGCGGTCCGCAACCGCAACAATCCGAGGGCAATATGAGTACGCCAGAACCTCGCCAGTTTCGCGCCAGCGACCCCTTGCGGATGCGCGTCTTCGTGCTCCTGGGGCTCTGGATCCTCGCGATCGTCATCATGAGCCTGCTCTCGCCCTATTTCCTGCAGGCGAGCACCGTGCCCTTCATCCTGCAATACCTGCCCATTCTGGGGTTGCTCGGGCTGGGCCAGACCCTCGTCATTCTCGCTGGAGGACCGGGGATCGATCTCTCGGTCGGCTCGATCGTCTCGCTGGTCGGGGTGGCCGTGGGTGCGCTCTTTTCCATCGGGGTCGATATCTGGCTCGCCTGCGGCGCGGGCATCGTGTTCGGCGCCCTCCTGGGTCTGGTCAACGGCGTGCTCGTCAATGTGCTGCGCATTCCCTCGCTTATGGCGACGCTCGCGACCATGTTCGCCTTTGGCGGGCTGGCGATCGCGACCACGGGCGGGCGTCCCATCGGCGGGTTCCCGCCCGAGTTCGCCTGGCTGGGGCAGGGGCGCACCCTCGGGATGCCCAATTCGGTACTCTTCGTGCTCGTGCCCGTGGCCATCGTGCTTCACGTCATGCTCACCCGCACGACGGTGGGCCGGCACATCGTGGCGTGCGGCAATGACGATCGCGCCGCCCACCTCACTGGCCTGCCGGTGGTCAGGATCAGGGTCGGGCTCTATGTCCTTTCCGGTATCCTCTCGGCGCTCGGCAGCGTCATCGCGCTCTCCTGGTTCCTTGCGGCCCGCCCCGATGCCGGGGACGGCATGGAGCTTCTCGCCGTCACCATCGCGGTGTTGGGCGGAACCTACATCTTCGGGGGCACAGGCGGCATTCCGGGCACGATCCTTGCCATCCTGATCATCACCACGCTCCAGATCGGGCTGCAACTGGCCAACATTTCGGCCGCCTGGCAGCTCGGGGTGATCGGCGTGCTGCTCATCGCCTCGGTGTCCCAGGTCCGGGACTGGCGTAAACTCCTCTCGTTTAAGGCCTGAGCGCGATGATCGACGTTCTGTGTATCGGCGACCTCGACGTCGACATGTTCATCTCCGTGTCCTCCGTGCCCGGCTTCGACCAGAAGGTCAGCGGCCAGGACCACGGGCTGATGCCCGGCGGCATGTCGGCCAATTCAGCGGTTGCCGTTGCGCGGCTGGGGCTCTCGAGCCGCCTGCTCGCGGCGGTCGGCGGGGATGACGCGGGCCGGTTCGCGGTCGGGGCCATCGAGCGCGAGGGCGTGGATTGCGATCACCTCGTCCACCGCGAGGACGCCAAGACCTTCATGTGCGTGGTCCTGCTATCGCCTTCGGGCGAGAAATCGCTGATCAAGCTTGAGACCGGGGCCTATCTGCCCGAGCCCGAGGACCTTTCCGACGCCGCCTTTGCCGATGTGGGACATCTGCACACGACCTTCGGACGCCCCACGCTGGCCCACAAGGCGCTCGCCATGGCCACGGCGAACGGCATGTCCACCTCGCTCGATCTCGAGCCGCCCGACATCATCCGCGCACCCAGTGCGCTGCGGGGCGTGCTCGAACAGGTCGATACGCTGTTTCTCAACCGTGAAGCCTACAGAAGCGCGGGGCAGGCGCTGGGCGAACCGCTGGGCACAGGTCATCTGCGCGCGAACGGGGAAATCATCGTGACGCTGGGGGCCGAGGGCGCGCGGCGCCATCACGACGGGCGCATCGAGGACGCACCGGGCTTTGCCGTGCCGTCGGTGGACACCACCGGGGCGGGAGATTGCTTTGCCGCGGCCTATCTCGTGGGGCGGAAGACGGGCCTCGACCCGGTCGACGCGATGACCTTCGCCAACGCCGCTGCCGCGCTGACCACGCTCGAAGTGGGGTCACAGACCGCCATGCCCGGGCGCGAGGCCGTCGAGGCCTTCATCGCCAGAAACCGTCCAAGGGTGGCCGCACCCGCCCGAGCTGCCGGAGAATACCATGCCTGAACGCCGCCATGAGCACGCCGCCGAATTGCAGGAGCTGGGGCTTGCGGCACCCGACGATACGACGATGCACTATCTCTGGCAGATCGTGGACGAGGGCGTCCTTGGCGCAAGCCGGCACGTCAAGCTCTCCAACGAGTTGATGGCGCACCTGATCGAAACCCATGAGGACGGGGTCGAGCGCGCCCGTCTGGTCGCCGGGTTCATCGCCCGGACCCGCGGACACGACACCCCGGTGATCGGCAACAATCTCCAATTGCTGCTCGCCGGGCTCGATGCGGTCCCCGCGGCCGAGCAGGCCCGGGAGTTGCGCGAGAGGATCGCCCGCTGGGACGCCAGCGCTGCCGAACGCAAGCAGCGCCTTGTGGCGTCCGCCGTCAGCCATCTTTCGGGCGCGCGCGGCATCCTCGCCTTCGACTATTCGAGCACGGTGGCCGCCATCGTCATCGCCATGGCCAAAGACGGCCAGGCCTTTGAACTCGTCGTGCCCGAAAGCAGGGCCATCGCCGGGGGCGCGCGCTATCTCGAGGATTTCCTGCCCGCGGGGCTTTCGGTGTCCTTCATCCCCGATGCTGCCATCGAGCATGGCATGCAGGCCTGCGACGCGGCGCTGTTCGGGATCGAGACCCTGCGCGCGGACGGCAGCTTTCTCAACACCATCGGCAGCCGCATGATCGCCCGGCTGGCCGGTCCGATGGGCGTGGAGATATACGGCGCCACAGACATGCTCAAGCTCGATCGCCGCAGCTATGGCGGGCACCGGCCATCCCCTGCCATTCGGACCTATGATGGGGTCCTCAAGACTGGCATCGATATGCCGGGCATCGAGACCGTCACCACCCGGGCCCCCGAACTCGAGGTGATCCCGGCCAATCTCGTCACCTCGATCCTGACCGAGCACGGCCCGGTTCCCCCGGCGGCGATCTGGGCGCTGGGGCGCGAGATGTTTGATATGGACAAGGGAGAGCCCGCATGACCAGCACCATGGAACGGGAAATCACCGCCCAGGCGGTGGTGCTGCCTGACCTCCAGAACACACTGGCCGCGGCCTGTGCCGCCATCGGCGCTGCCCAGGGCCGTGTCTTTGCTGGGGGCTGCGGGGATTCCGCCTTCGCGCCGCTCGCTTTGGCCGATGTGTCGAGGGCGCTCGGCCTTGAGGTGGACGTGCGCACGGCGATGGAGATCGCGTGTTTCACACCCCTCTCTGCCGGTGACACTGTGGTCCTCTCCTCGATATCGGGGGGCACGAGGCGCACGGTCGAGGCTGCCCGGGTCGCGCGCGAGACGGGCGCGCGGGTGATTTCCGTCACCTGCAAGGGGGAAAGCGCGCTCGCCCAGACTTCCGACCAGACCATCGTGCTGCCCTATACCCCCATCTCCCGCAAGACGCCCCATACGCTCGATTATGGCGTCACCCTCGTTGCGCTGGCCGAAGTGGCGCGGGCCCTTTCGGGGCGCGAGGGCGCCGGGTTCTGCGACGTGGCCGCGCAACTGCCCGACATGCTCCGGGTCGCCGAAGCGGCTGTCGCGCCCGCCGCCCGGACCTGGAAGGCCGATGGCAAGGCGATTTTCCTCGGCGCCGGGGCCGATCTGGGCTCCGCGAAGTTCGCCGCCGCCAAGTTCCACGAAGCGGGCGGGCTGACGGCGATGGCCGAGGAAACCGAGAATTTCATCCACGGGATGAATTTCATGCTCGAGCCCGATGACGCGCTTTTCGTGCTAGCCTCCACGCCCGCCGGGCACAAGCGCGGCCAGGAAATTGCCCGCGCCTTTGCACCCCTGTGCGCCACCTCGGTCATCGCGCCCGAAACGCTGGTGACCGGCACGCCGGAAAGCGCTTATGGCGGGCTGTTCGACATGACGTTCCGGGTCCAGCACCTGTGCTTTAAGGTGTTCGGCGCGCTCGGGCTCGAACTCGAAGAGCCGCGTGCCGGGCGGGCGAACGGCCCCGCGCATCTCGAGGCCCAATCGGCCGCCATGGCAAACTGAGCGGGGCCGGCCCGTGGCCCGCTCGGCGTTTACCGCCTGCTGGCCAGCCAGACGATATGGCGGGCGCCGCCGGCCCGGACGCGGACTTCCTCGACGGCGAGCCTGGCCTGGTCGAGGCGTTTGACGAAAGCCCGGTCAGGCGCAGCCGACCATATGGCGAGAACCCCGCCCGGCGTCAGCGCGGCGCGGGCTGCGGCCAGGCCTTTCGCGTCGTAGAGCCGGTCATTGGCCTGCCGGGAGAGCCCGTCGGGACCGTTGTCGACATCGAGCAGGATCGCGTCGAACGGCCCGCTCTGCCCGATCTCGTTGGCGACGTCTGCCTGCCGGAGCGAAACGCCCGGCGCATCGAGGCTCTCCCCATGCACGCCCGCCAGCGGCCCACGTGCCCAGGCGATCACCTCCGGCACCAGTTCAGCGACGATGACCTCCGAGCGTGGCGGAAAATGGCCTAGCGCCGCGCGCAGTGTAAATCCCATGCCGAGCCCGCCGATCAGGATCCGGGCTGGCTGGATTTTTTCAATCCGATCCGCCGCGAGGATCGCCAACTGCTCCTCGGACCGACCCCGGCGGCTGTTCATCAGTTCGATCGCGCCGGCGAAGATCGAGAATTCCTCGCCCCTTTGCATGAGCCGCAATTCATCCCCCTCGGGGACGCGGGCGCGGTCCAGTTCGTTCCAGGCCAGCATTGTGCTTCTCGTATCAAGGGCATCTGTCAGGCTTCCGCTTAACGGGTCGGCCAGCGCTTGTCAGCCTGCGATCGGCTGAAGATCACGCGGGCCATGACACGTGATGGGCATCGATCACATAGGCATGGCTGTGGCGATGCCCGTGGGCCGTGGCGCGCGCTCCGGCAATATGGGGGTGGTCGGGGTCGAGGTCGTCATGGGTGTGGGCGAGCACTTCCGGATCCTCGCGCGGCCAGACCCGCAGCGCTGTGGCCACGCCCAGGGCCCCAACCAGCGCCATGACGAAAAAGGCTGCGCCAAGCCCCGCGCTCGCGCCCAGCCAGCCGACCAGTGGGTAGGTCACGAGCCAGCACGCATGGGAGAGCGCGAACTGCGCGGCAAACACCGCCGGCCGGTCTTCGGGGTGCGCGGAGCGGCGCAAAAGCCGTCCCGAGGGCGTCAGCGCCGCCGAATAGGCTGCGCCCACCGCGAGCCAGAGGGCAAGGAGGGCAGGGAAGTCGGGCATGAGCGCGCCCGCCGCCATCAGCGTGGCCGCAATGGTGGCCGCCCAGAGCATCACCGGCCGCTCGGGGAAGCGGTCGAGCAGCGATGGGAGCGCGAAGGCCGCGAGCATCGATCCCGCGCCGAACGCAGTCAGCGCCAGGGCCGTATCCTGCTGGCCAAGGCCAAAGCGCCCCTGCACCAGCACCACGGTATTGACGATCACCATGGCTCCGGCTGCGGCTGCCGCGAGGTTGATCGCCAGCAGCCCGCGCAGACGCGGGGTCTTGAGGTAGATGCGGATGCCTCTGGTGGTGCGGTCATAAATGCCGCGCGGCTCGGAGGGGCGGGGGCTGGGCAGGCGCACCGAGAGCACGAGGAGCGCGGAGGCCAGAAAGCCGAGCGCGGTTCCGGCAAACAGGCTGTTGAAGGTGATGACGGTCAGGAGCGCCGCAGCCAGAAGCGGGCTCACCACGCTCTCGAGGTCATAGGCCAGCCGGGAGAGCGAGAGCGCGCGGGTGTACTCGCGCTCGTCGGGAAGAATATCGGGAATCGTGGCCTGGAAGGTGGGCGTGAAGCTCGCCGATGCCGATTGCAGAACGAAGATCAGGACATAGACCTGCCAGATCTCGGTCACGAAAGGCAGAAAGACCGCGACGCCGGCACGCACCACGTCCAGGGTCACCAGCATGGCCCTGCGGGGCACGCGCTCCGCGAACGCCGCGGCGACCGGCGCTATGGCCACGTTGGCGATCATCTTGATCGCAAGGGCAGTGCCCAGAACGATACCCGCGTTCTCGCCGGCAAGTGCGAAGGCCAGAAGCCCGAGAGCGACCGTGGCAAGGCCGGTGCCGATCAGGGCGACGATCTGGGCGCCAAAGAGGTGCCGATAGGTGCGATTGGCCAGAATGGCGAACATGGTCGGCCTCAAAGGTATTTGGCGATGGAACGGAATTGTTCGATCTCGTCTCGGTGTGCCGGATCGAGCCCCTCTGTGGCATCGACGAGGCAGTGGTCGAGGTGATCGTGGATCAATGTCTTCTTGGCCTGCCCGATGGCCTTTTCCACCGCGTGCAGTTGCTGGGCGATCTCAAGGCACGACCGGCCCTCTTCGATCATCTGCACGACCGAGTTGAGATGCCCGCCGGCCCGCTTGAGGCGTTTGACGATGGCAGGGTGGGACTGGTGGGGTGTCGATGTGCTCATGGCGCATTCATATCCCCCGGGGGAGGATAAGGAAAGATGTAATATTTACCTGCCATGAGCCTGGTGCATGGCAAGTATGACTTGCGCGCCGGGAATTCTGCAGGCAAAGACTGTGGCGTAAATTGGACTTGGCGGAAACGCCGGGTGGCTTCTCCGGGCGCCTATCCCTCGGCAACCAGCACACAGAACACAGCACCGCGCTCAAACAGCGCCGTCCTCCTGCCTGTTGGAACCATAAAAATCATGACATCTCTCACCGCGTACAAGCGCGAGTGGTTTGGCAATATCCGCGGCGATGCCATCTCCGGCCTCGTCGTGGCGCTGGCCCTCATTCCCGAAGCGATCGCTTTTTCCATCATTGCCGGCGTCGACCCGCGTGTCGGGCTCTACGCTTCGTTTTCCATTGCCGTATTGATCGCCTTCGTGGGCGGCCGCCCGGGCATGATCTCGGCGGCGACCGCTGCAACGGCGGTTCTCATGGTCACGCTGGTGCGCGATCACGGGCTCGAGTATCTGCTGGCCACCACGGTTATGGCGGGCGTTCTCCAGATCGCCGCCGGGTTTCTCAAGCTCGGCATGGTGATGCGGTTCGTGTCCCGTTCGGTGATGACGGGCTTTGTGAACGCGCTGGCCATCCTGATCTTCATGGCCCAGTTGCCAGAGCTGACCAATGTGTCGATGCTGACCTATGTGATGGTCGCCGCCGGCCTCGCGATCATCTACCTCTTCCCCTACGTCACCAAGGCCATTCCCTCGCCGCTGGTCTGCATCGTGGTTCTGACCGCGCTGGCCATGGCGCTGGGCATGGATCTGCGCACGGTGGGCGACATGGGTGCGCTGCCCGACACGCTGCCCATGTTCCTGATCCCGCAGATCCCGCTGACCTTCGAGACGCTGATGATCATCCTGCCCTATGCGGCAGCGGTTGCGGTGGTGGGCCTGCTCGAGTCGCTGATGACGGCCCAGATCGTGGACGATCTGACCGACACCAAGTCCGACAAGAACCAGGAGTGCATCGGCCAGGGCATCGCCAATACCGCAACCGGCTTTATCGGCGGCATGGCCGGCTGCGCGATGATCGGACAGTCGATCATCAACGTCAAATCCGGCGGTCGTGGGCGGCTCTCGAGCCTGCTTGCGGGAATTTATCTGCTTTTCATGGTGCTGGTGCTCGGGGACCTCGTGACCCAGATACCCATGGCAGCGCTGGTCGCTATCATGATCATGGTTTCAATCGGCACCTTCTCCTGGAGTTCGATCAAGAACCTCACATCCCACCCCAAAAGCTCTTCGATCGTGATGCTCGCGACGGTGGTCACCGTGGTCTACACCCACAACCTCGCCATCGGGGTTCTGGCTGGCGTCATGCTCTCGGGGGTCTTTTTTGCCTGGAAGATCTCGCAGATCTTCAGGATCACCTCGGTTCTCTCAGACGATGGCCAGCACCGGACCTATCGCGTCGAAGGGCAGATATTCTTCGCTTCCGCCGAGGAGTTCACCAACGCCTTCGACTTCAAGGAAGTGCTCGACACCGTTACAATCGACGTCAGCCGCGCCCATATCTGGGATATCTCCAGCGTGCAGGCGCTCGACATGATCATCCTCAAGTTCCGCCGCGAAGGTGCGCAAGTGGAAATTCT
>NZ_RZMX01000046.1 GCF_003992665.1 Pelagibacterium montanilacus | reverse complement strand
GACACCCCGATGGACTGGAGCGGAAGCCTCGAGCTCGGCGTGCGCAGCAATCTGCTGCACGAGCTGGCCGAGCACGACGCGCAAAAGTCGCGCCTGGCCCAGGAGCGCGGCAAGCTCATCGTGGATGCAGGCGTCCAGCACCTCGCCGCAGCCGGCGTCAGCCAGGCGAAAGCGAGGCTCCTGAGGGGCGACATCGTCGAGGTCCTCAAGGATATCGAGGCCGATGCCGACCTCATCGTTCTGGGCAAGCGCGGCGAGGCGGCGGACTTTGCCAGGATGCATCTGGGGTCCAACCTCGAGCGCGTCGCGCGCGTGAGCAGCAAACCCGTGATGGTCGCCTCCCGCGCCTTCAAGCCGGTCAACGCGTTCATGATCGCCTATGATGGCGGGGCCAGCGCGGACAAGGCCGTCGACCACATCGCCAAGGGCAAGCTCTTCCCGGGCACGCCCTGCCACCTTGTCATCGCCGGCAGCGACACCGAACAGGCGCGCTCACGGCTCGAAAACGCCAACCGCAAGCTCACCGCGGCCGGGTTCGAGACCCATGCGTCTCTGATTCCGGGCGACGCCGAGAAAGTGATCGCCGAGTATGTGAAGGCCAACGACATCGGCCTGCTCGTGATGGGCGCCTATGGGCACTCGCGCATCCGGAACTTCATCATCGGCTCCACGACAACCGAGATGATCCGCTCGGTGCTCATTCCGGTCATGCTGTTCCGCTGATCCTGCGGGGGCGGTGTGTACGAGACAATGCGCAAAAAGGTTCTCGAGGAACTCGACGAACTGAAATCGGCGTCCGAGGCCACCTCGGACGACCGCAAACCAATTGAACTCGACCAGCAGAGCGTGGGGCGCCTGTCCCGCATGGATGCGCTTCAGGGGCAGGCCATGGCAACGGCCTCCCACCAGCGCCGCCTGCATCGCATCACCGCGCTCGAGGCTGCGCTGCAGCGCATGGAAGACGGCGAATACGGATTGTGCATCGAATGCGGCGAGGCCATTGCGCCGCGGCGTCTCGAGATCGATCCCGCTGCGGCCAAATGCATTCGCTGCGCCGCGCTTTGACGCGGCGCGTCCGCCCTTTATCTTGCTTGACGACCGGTGCCAGGAGTAATCTCGGCGCGGTTTCTCACTCCCGCCCATGGCGCACCCGATCCCTCCGGTGCGAATGCTCATGTCCCTGACGTCTCCTTCGCCGCCGCTGCGCGAGCTCACGCGCAATCAGGTCTGCTGGATCGGGGGCGGATACATCTCCATGTTCTCCTCGCTTGCGGGGCAGACCGTGTTCATCGCGCTCTTTGGGGCGGCGATCCGGCAGGACTTTTCGCTGAGCGCCGGCCAGTACGGCATGATCTACACGGCCGCCACGTTGTGTTCGGCCATTCTGCTGGTCTGGGCGGGCACGCTCGCCGATCGCATCCCGGCGCGGCTTCTGGGGGCCGGCGCCGCGCTGGGGGCAGCGCTGATGTGCCTCGCCATGAGCTTTGCGCCCAATATCCTCGTTCTGGCCATCGCGCTGTTCGGCCTGCGGTTTTTCGGCCAGGGCATGCTGACCCACAATGCGGCGACGGCCTTGAGCCGGTGGTTCAACCGGTTTCGCGGCCGGGCGCTGGCCATCTCGCAACTGGGGCTCAACACCGGGGAGGCCATCCTGCCCGTGCTGGTCGCGCTCGGCATCGCGGCCATGGGCTGGCGCAATGTCTGGCTGCTGGCCGCGGGCTTTCTCGCACTGGTCCTTGTGCCCGCCATACTCACGCTCTTTGCCAATACGCCCGAGGGCACCCGGGGCAGAGGGGCCGCCGCCAATCCCGACGCGGCCGCCGCCGATCAGAACGCCACCGGCTGGACCCGCCGCCAGGTGCTGTCCGATCCGCTGTTCTGGCCGGTGCTCATCGGGCTGTTGGCCATGCCTGCGATCTCGACCGCCATCTTCTTTCATCAGACCGATCTCGTGGCGGACAAGGGGTGGGGCCTATTGACGTTCGCGGCCTTCTTTCCCGTGATGTCGGCCAGCTCGGTCCTCTCCTCGATCGCCAGCGGCTGGCTGACCGACCGGTTCGGGGCCTATCGCATTCTGCCCCTGCTGCTGGTGCCCGCGCTTCTGGCCTATGTCCTGATCGCCTCGACGTCGGCGTTCTGGGCCATTCCCCTGTTCTTCCTTCTGAGCGGGCTGACCAATGGCGCCAACGGCACGGTGATGAACGCGCTCTGGGCGGAGCTCTACGGCACGACCTATCTGGGTGCCATAAGGGCGATCGCCACATCGGCCATGGTGCTCTCGTCCGCCATCGGGCCCGGGATCGTCGGCCTGTTCCTCGATGGCGGCGTCTCGGTCGCCCGGCAGGCGCCGTTCTTTGCCGCCTATTGCGGGGTGGCCAGCATCACCTTCTTTGCGCTTCAGACCCATCTGGGCCGGCGCAGAGACAGCCACACGGTGATTTAGCATGCGGTGGCGCTATAACGCTGGCACAGCTTATGCATCTGCATATGCGTGACAAAAAAATAAACTGACGTTCGGTTAGAATAAAAATCTGAAAGTGTTAGAAATTATTGGCAGGATTGTCCTTAACACGGCCAATTGTACTGGTCATTATCGTTCTTTGATGCTCAAAAATGGACGATTTATGCCCAGATCAATGCCAAGCCGGCCACTGGCCCATGTGAGTGCTTATTCGTCCCGTATGGTCGTGGCCTATCGATATGGGGCGCTCGCATTCGCCGGCGCAGGAGTGGCCTGGGCAGTAGTGTTTTCCATAATCGGGTGGTGGGGCGTTGTCGCGCTGGACTTTGTGATCATCGCCAGCGGCCTTGCTATCTATTTTTTGATCCGGCAGGGACATCTGACCATCGGACTTCTCGCCGCTCAGGCGGTTCTTGTGGCCATCTGCATCATCATGGGCCTGATCCTGGATGTTCCGACTGCCGAGGCGCCGCGCGTCAGCCATCTGTTTTTGCTGGTCGTCGCTGCCCTGGGCTATCTCAACTACCAGCGGGAAAAGTCTCGCGCGCAACTGGTGCTGATCGGGCTGTGCTTGGCGGCGTTCGTCGTGTTCGCCAGCGCCAGGCTCGATAACCCTTTCGTCGTGACCATGCCCGAAGGCCTGCGCACCGGGGGCACCTGGGCCAACGCGGTTCTGGCCACAGGGATGCTCGCCGCTTGTATCCATGCCATGCAGGCAGAGTTCGTGCGCAAGGACAAGCTGAGCCGGGAGTTGCTTGGCGCGTTATGGAACGAGGAGTTCGAACTCGCTTTCCAGCCCCAGGTCGACCTTACGCGCAAAACCATCGGTGCCGAGGCCCTGCTGCGCTGGAACAGCCCGGGTCGGGGGCAGGTCGCGCCGGTGGAGTTCATCCCGCAGGCCGAACAGCTCGGACTGATGGTTTCCATAGGCGGGTGGGTGCTTGAAAAAGGGTGCTCGGTCCTGGCGCAATGGAATGCGAGCGCCGGCCATCGGCATCTGACCCTTTCCGTCAATGTCAGCGCCAGCCAGCTCATGGATCCCGAGTTCGAGAGCCTTGTGCACGATACTCTGGCCAAGACGGGGGCTGATCCCCGGCGCCTTATCTTCGAGCTTACTGAAAGCATCGTGGTGACCGACGTCGATCTGGCCATCGCCAAGCTCGAAGCGCTGCATGCGCTTGGCATAACCATAGCGCTCGACGATTTCGGAGTCGGCTATTCCTCGCTCGCCTATCTGCGCCGGCTGCCCATCCAGGAGATCAAGATCGACCGTGGGTTCGTCCAGGATGCGCTGCTCAATTCGCGCAGCGAAGCGCTGGCTCGCAACGTGGTCCATATCGGCAGCGATCTGGGTCAGGACGTGGTGGCCGAAGGCGTGGAGACGGACCAACAGCACGCCGTGTTCGCAGCGGCCGGCTGTACGAAGTTCCAGGGGTTTCTCTATGGCCGGCCAACCATCCTCGCCGAGTTCGAGCAGAGGGTCGATCGCGAGGGCAAAAGTACCGCGCCCTGACCGCGCGAGGCGCGGGATTGTCCACAGTCATTAAACTGCAATTGTGGTGTGACCACACAGTCATGCAATGGTCCTAGCGTCCGCCTCGCTGAAACCCCATGGAGGCAACCATGTTTCGCCGGACGCTTACGTCTTCTCTCGCCGTCGCGCTTTGCGCATCGACCGCTATCGCCCAGGATCTCCCCCAGGCTGGCAGCGACTATTTCACCGCCGCGCAGGGTGTGCTCGCAGAGCGCGTCAACGCACAGCCCAACACCAACGTCGCAAAGAACGTCATCCTGTTCGTCGTCGACGGCATGGGCATCAACACCAATTTCGGCATCCGCGTCTTTGACGGCCAGCAGAAGGGCATGCTGGGCGAAGAGCACAATCTTCCCCACGACCTCTACCCCAATTCCGCGATCATCAAGACCTTCAACATCAACGCCCAGACCCCCGATTCCGCACCGACCGCCGGTGCGATGAACACCGGTGTCAAGCAGGTCTTCAACACCATCAACATGGCCGACACCGTCATCCACGACGATTGCTCGACCGAAGCCCCGCTGACGCTCCTTTCTGAAATGCTCTCGGAGGCCGGAAAGTCGGTCGGCGTCGTCTCGACCGCCCGCATCACCCACGCCACCGGCGCTGCCGTTTATGCCAAGACCGCCAACCGCAACTGGGAAAACAACGCTCCGGAAGGGTGCGTGGATATCGCAACCCAGCTCGTTGACCAGATGGAAGCCGGTGTCGTCGACATCGCGCTCGGCGGTGGCGCACGCTCGTTCGCTCCCGAAGGCACCGAGATCGAAGTCGGCGCCGGCAACCGCCCCGATGACGTCAACCTCATCGAGCGTGCGTCAGAAATGGGTGCCGAGCTCGTTTACACTGCCGAGCAGCTCGCTGCTGCCGACATGAGCGCCCCGGTCCTCGGCCTGTTCACCGCTTCGGACATGAACTACGAGCACGATCGCCCGGAAGGCGAGCCCTCGATCGCCGACATGACCGCTGCGGCCATCGAGAAGCTGCAGGCCAATGAAGACGGCTTCTATCTGATGGTCGAGCCGGGCCGTGTCGACCACGCCAGCCATGGCGGGAACGCGCACCGCACCTTCACCGACGGCGTCGCCTTTGCCGAAGCCCTGGCTCTCGCCGATGAGATGACCGATGACGAGGATACCCTCATCATCGTCACCGGCGACCACGAACATGCCATCGTCTTCAATGGCTATTGCGGCCGCGGCACCCCGATCACCGGTCTGTGCATGGACGTGGCCTCCGGCCAGGTCGAGCATTCCGGTGAGCCCGTGCTTGCTGCCGACGGCAAGCCCTACACCGTTGTCGGCTTCGGCAATGGTGCGGGTTCGGTGCTGGTCGAGCAGGAAGACGGCAC
Organism: Pelagibacterium montanilacus; assembly: GCF_003992665.1. Classification (GTDB taxonomy): domain Bacteria; phylum Pseudomonadota; class Alphaproteobacteria; order Rhizobiales; family Devosiaceae; genus Pelagibacterium; species Pelagibacterium montanilacus. The sequence goes on along the minus strand of NZ_RZMX01000046.1, from coordinate 226,467 downwards.
CTATTCCGGTGAGCGTCCCGAACTGACCCAGGAAGAAGCCATGGACCCCGACTACCTCCAGCAGGCCCTCATCCCGGCCTCCTCGGAAAGCCATTCCCCGGTCGACGTCGGCCTCTGGGCCAAGGGCCCCTGGGCGCACCTGTTCGGTGGCACCATGGACCAGGAAATGATCTTCCACGTCATGCACCACGCCACGCTCGAAGCTGAAGCCGCCGAGTGATCGGGCGCCTTCGATAGCGGGAAAGGGGCCGGCTTGTCGGCCCCTTTCTTCATCGCACTGTCACACGGCAGGGCGAGCCGTCTGGTAAAACGGGGGTGTTCTCCTGATCCAGGCAAGAGGAGTTTGAACCATGAACCGACGCGGATTTTTTGCCCTGGCCTCCGGGGCCGCATTCGCCGCACCGCTGTTTGCAACGCGGGCCACGGCAGCAGAGCCCCAGGTGCGCCTGCGCGAACTCTACAACAACGACATGAGCTTCACCGATTTTGCGCTCGAGCATGAAGGCCAGCGTGTCGCCATCGAAGGCTTCATGGCCCCCCCGCTCAAGGCGGAAAGCGAGTTCTACGTGCTCACCAATCGCCCCATGGCGGTGTGCCCGTTCTGCTCTGATGCAGCCGAATGGCCCAACGACATCCTTGCCGTCTACGCCCAGCGCGTGGTCGATGTGATCCCGTTCAACGTCAAGATCATCACCCGCGGCACGCTGGAGTTGGGCACTTACACCGATCCCGAACTGGGCTTTGTCTCCCGCGTGCGGGTCGTCGATGCCGTGCAGGAACGCGCTTAGCCTCCGATGGCACTCGCACTTGCCATCGCCGATCTCGAGGTCCGGGCGACCTCGGGACGAACGCTTCTGAGCGTGCCCGAACTCGCCCTTGCGCCCGGCACGTGCCTTGGCGTCCGCGGGCCCTCGGGCGCGGGCAAGTCGACATTCCTTTTTACCATCGCTGGGCTCGTCGAGACCGCCACCGGCAGCGTGAACTGGGGCGAGCACGCGCTTGCCAGCCAGTCCATGGAAGAGCGCGCCCGGTTCCGGCGCCGCCATGTGGGCATGGTGTTTCAGGATTTCCTCCTCTTTGAGGAACTGTCCGCCCTCGCCAACGCCTCTTTGCCCGGGGCCTATGCCGCGCGCGGCCGCCAGGCGCCCATAGGCGAGGGAGCGGCCAGGGCCCTCGATCGACTTGGCATCGCGCACGGCAAGCGCACGGTGGAGAGCTTTTCGGGCGGCGAGCGTCAGCGGGTCGCCATTGCACGTGCGCTGGCCGCCGACCCCGAAATCCTTCTGGCCGACGAGCCGACCGCCAGTCTTGACCGCGCCACGGCCGACGCGCTGATCGCCGATCTGGTGTCGCTCGTGCGCGACGAAGGCAAGACGCTGGTCGCGGTCAGTCACGATCCGGCGGTGCACGAACGCATGGACAGGGTGATCGACATCGTCGATGGCAGGATCGTGCGCGACGAGGTGGCGGCATGAACCCGCTCGCGCCGCTCTACAGGCTCATCGAGTGGATGCCGGTGGCGGTGCAGGACACCATCGTCCTTATCGTGCTCCTGCTGCCTGCGCTGCTGCTCGGCGGGCTGGTGCTGATCGGCTATCGCCCCTTTTCGCTCGTGCGCGCCATGCTCTGGCGCTTCCGCTGGACCAATGTGCTCTTTATCGCGCTGATCGCCATATCGGTGGGTATCGGCGTCGCGCTCACGGCCCAAGAGCGGGGGCTGCGGCAGGGAACGGCGCGTGCAGCCGATCCGTTCGATCTCGTGATCTCGGCGCCGGGCAGCGAGATCACCATGCTGTTCGCCGCCGTCTATCTCCAGCCCTCGGACGTGCCGCTTCTTTCGGGCGAGATCTATAACGAGATCGCGAGCGAAGAGGACGTTTCCCTCGCAGCGCCGATCGCCTTTGGCGACAGCTACCAATCCTATCCCATCGTGGGCACGACGGGCCAGTTCGTCACCCACATGTCCCAGAGTCTGGCCGAGGGCGCCATGTTCGCGGGGTATGGCGACGCGGTGATCGGCGCGCGGGTCGAACTGGCGCTCGGTGACGTCTTCAGCCCGGCCCACGGCGTGGGCGATGCCGCCGAGACCGACGCGCACGCCAATGCGGAGTACACCGTGGTCGGGCGCATGGAGCCCACCGGCAGCCCCTGGGACCGTGCCATCCTCGTGCCCGTCGAGGCGGTTTGGGAAATCCACGGCCTTGCCAATGGCCATGCGCCGGAACACGCCGATCAGCTCGGCCCGCCGTTCGATCCGGACTATTTCCCCGGCACGCCCGCGGTGCTGGTCTCGGCCGAGCAGCTCTATGTCAATTACGCCCTGCGGGCCCAGTTCACGACGTCCGAGACAATGGCGTTCTTTCCCGGCACCGTGCTGGCCAATCTTCATGCGCTGATGGGCGATGTGCGGCAGGTGATGACACTGATGGCGATCGTCACGCAGATCCTGGTGGCTGCGGGCGTCCTGGCCGGGCTCGTCATTCTCACGCGACTGTTTTCCCGGCGTCTTGCGCTTCTCCGCGCATTGGGGGCGCCGGCCCGGTTCGTCCTCGCCGTCGTCTGGTCCTATGCCGCCGCGCTGATCTTTATGGGCTCCGCTCTGGGCATCGCCGTCGGGTACGGAGCTGCTGCGGTCATCTCCCGGATCGTTACCCAACAGACCGATATCCTGGTCAACGCAACGCTCGCCTGGCCCGAATTCCATCTCGTGGCCGCCTTCGTTTCCCTTACGGTCATTCTCGCGCTGGCGCCTGCCTTCATCGCAGTGTCACGCCCCGTGGTTACGGATTTGCGTGGTTAAGTTATAACGTGCAGGGAGACCCCATCATGATCCGCGCCATCGCCCTATCGTTCGCCCTCGCTCTCGCTCTTCCCGCGATCGCGCAGGACGATCACCACGACGAGGACCACGCCGCCCATGAGGACCATGACGGCGAAGATCACGACGACCATGGGCATGATGACCACGTGGCCCAAGCTGATGGCTTGCGGGCCGTCCATGCCTGGACCAACGCCACGGACGGCGCGCTGGCGCTGGTTTATGTGGAGCTGGAAAATACCTCCGGGCAGGCAGCAACCCTTCTTGGTGCCGAGGCCATGATTGCCGAGGGTGCCATGCTGGTCGGGCTCGAGAACGTGGATGGCGAGCTGCGCTACGCCGAAATCCCGCAAATGCCGATCCCGGCTGCATCCGAGCTGGTTCTGTCGCCCAATGGCCTTGCCATTCAGCTCTCCGGGCTTGCCGCTCCTCTGCTCGAGGGCGAGAGCTTCGAGATCGAATTGGAGTTCGAAGGCGCCCATCTGGACGCTGTCGTCGCCATCGAGGCTGCCGGAGCCACCCAGCACAGCCATGCCGGGCACCAGCACTAGGGGCGGTTTCAGGAACGGCTGATCCACTGTACGGATTCGGAAACGCGACAGATCATGCGCCTGGAGCTCCTGTTCTGATGCATCAGAACAGGGCCTCTAGCTGGCGCTTGCCCGTCCCGGGGCCGCAGCCGGAGCATCAGGGCTCCTACGTGTGTCCATGACACCCATCCGGTCGGGCGCGCGTCAGTCGATGAGCCCGACCATATCCTGCGCCACTTCGGGGTCGTCCCACGCGACGACGCCCTGTCGGTGAAACAACACGGCGCCGTCACCATCCACCACCACCGTAGCGGGATAGGCCAGAATGCCGAACGCGCTTCCCGCGTTGCCCTTGATCTGTTGAAGCGTGTCGATCTCGAGCGCCAGATCGTCGAGAAACGCCGTGATGGCGGCGAAATCGATCGTGTCGATCGAAACCAGCACCAATCGCTCCGCCAGCCCCTGCTCGTCGAGCACCGCGTCGAACGCCGCGAGCTCGGGCAATTCCTCCCGGCACGGCGCGCACCATGTGGCCCAGAAATGCAGGATGGTCGGGGTCGCGATGCGCTCATTCAGCGTCAGGCGATTGTCCGCGGCGTCGCGCACGGTCACGGCCGCGAGATCCACCGCCGCCGGCTGCGCGTGAGCCATGCCCATCGTCAGAATGGCACCCAGAACCACAACCAGCGCGCGCATTGCCTTGCTCCCTTTGCTGCTCGCCAGACTGCCACACCAATGCATCAGCGGTGTGATGTCTGCACGCAGCTCCGGGAAATCGAGAAGAACCAGTTTTCGCGTGTTGTCGACTGAAAGAAAAGTGGTGCCCAGGGCCGGAATCGAACCAGCGACACGCGGATTTTCAATCCGCTGCTCTACCAACTGAGCTACCTGGGCGCCTGCCGATGGCTGTGTGGATATGCGCTGGGTTTGACCCGTTCGCAGCCCGCCTGTCGGCTGTTGGTGGGCGGTTTATAGGGCGTGATAGGGGGGCTGTCCAGCACTGATCGGGTGAAATTTGCAGGTCGTCGGCCTGTTGTGCACAGCAGCGGCGCCGAGGGGCTTTTAATCCTCGTCCGGAGTGTCGGGCCCGAGTTCGGCGCCGGCATCGCCATCCCGGCCGGGAATGGCGTAGTTGCCTTTGAGCCAGCGGCCCAGATCGATATCCGCGCAGCGCGACGAGCAGAAGGGATGGAACGCCTGCACAGATGTGCGCTTGCAGATCGGGCACGGCTTGGGCGTGCGCAGGCGCGTTACCTTGGCAGATGCATCGCTCATGCCGGCGCTCCGGCCATGGCGCTGGGATTGAGCCAGTTGAAATGCACCGGATAGCCCTCGCCGGCCAGCAACGCGGCGGTCTCGTAGAGCGGCAGGCCCACAACGGCGGGGTAGGAGCCCGAGAGCTTGACCACGAACACCCCGGCAATGCCCTGAATGGCGTAGCCGCCGGCCTTGCCGTTCCACTCGCCACTGGCGAGATAGGCTTCCATCTCGCGCGCCGAGAGCCGCTTGAACCGCACCTTGGTGTCAACGAGGCGATGGTGGACCTGGCCGGCGGGCGAGAGCAGGCACACGCCGGTATAGACCCGGTGCGCGCGGCCCGAGAGCAGGCGCAGGCAGGTGGCCGCCTCGTCCATGGTCTCGGCCTTGGGCAGGATGCGCCGCCCGACCGCGACCACGGTATCGGCGGCCAATACGGCCGCGCCGTCGCCGATCCCGCCCTGACGGGCCTTGTTCTGGACCTCGATCGCCTTGAGATGGGCGAGCCTCTGGGCCAGCCGGCGCGGAAGCTCGCCGCGCTCTGGCGTCTCGTCGATCTGGGCCGGGATCAGATGATCGGGATCGACCCCGATCTGGTTGAGCAGAGCCAGCCGGCGCGGCGATGCCGACGCCAGAATCAGTTCGGGGCGGCTGGACGCAGGCATGTCCGGTCTCGCAATCGGCCCATCGGGCTATTTGAAACGGTAGGTGATGCGGCCCTTGGTGAGGTCGTAGGGCGTCATCTCGACGAGGACCTTGTCCCCGGAGAGCACGCGAATGCGGTTCTTGCGCATCCGTCCGGCAGTGTGAGCGATGATTTCGTGGTCGTTCTCGAGCTTGACGCGAAAAGTCGCATTGGGCAACAATTCCACGACGACGCCCGGGAACTCGAGCACTTCTTCTTTGGCCATTCCGTCTCCTGATCGGTCCCCGCTCCGCCATCGGGCGGGGGTCCCAACAATTCGGCGCGCAACCTAAACCGGATTGCGCGCAAATGAAAGGGCGTTGCCCGCCCGGTGATTTCTCTCAGCCGACAAGCGTTGCGAGCCTGTCGGAAAGCCGGCGTTCCAGGGTCTCCCGAAGCGCTCTGTAGGCAGCCTTGACGCTGTCGCGGGGCCCCTCGATTTCCGTGGGATCGTCCACCTGCCAGTGTTCGATCGCATCGGACTCGAGCGCCCGCCGGGCAATCGCTTCGGCCGCGTCCTCGGCCAGGGTCACGATGAGGTCGAACCGCGACGCCGCCAGCTCGTCCATGGTATGGGGTGTATGGACCGACATGTCCACGCCTACCTCTTCCATGACCTCGTGCACGAAATGATCGGCCTTGCCTGAACGCACGCCCGCCGAGCGCGCCACCAGCCGGCCCGGATAGAGCTTGCGCGCCAGCGCCGCTGCGATGGGCGAGCGCACCGAGTTCATCGAGCATACAAACAGCACGGTGGGCAGGACGCTGTCGCGCTCGGGCACCCGGCTGGCATAGGGCTGGACGGCGCAGATGAGGGTAAAGAGCCGTCGCGCGGTCTCCAGATCCATCACCAGCTTGGTCCTGAGCCGTTCGATCAGCAGTTCCGCTGCCTGGTTGTGCAGTCCGCGGCGTCCCATATCCACGGCCTCGATCTGGAACGTCGAAGCCGACCGGATCGCCTCGTAATAGCTCTCGCGGATCCGGAAATAATCGCGGATCAGACTGCGGAACGGAGTCAGCGAGAGATAATGGGCGGCAATGGGCGCAAAGGTTTCCGGATGGCGCACATCGAGAACGATGTGGTTGGAAACGATCGAAAGGTGCAGCGCAAAGGGCCCGGGTGCACTCACCCGCGCGGGATAGAACGCATTGGAGCTGACCAGATCATAACTCGCGACCCGCCATTCATGGACCTCGTCGGGGTCCACCGACGTGATGGTGTTGGGGTCGAGGGTGACGGTGACGATCCGGTCTTCGGTCTGGAACGCACGCGGTGCCATGGCGGGCCTACCCGTTGCGCCTGATCGACACCGACCGGCCATGAGCCTCGAGATTCTCGGTCTCGGCCAGCGTCACGGCGGCATCGGCCAGAGCGCCCAGCGCCTCGGGCGTGCAGGAAAGAATCGAGGTGCGCTTCATGAAGTCGAGCACCCCGAGCCCGGAGGCAAACCGCGCCGACCGCGCGGTGGGCAGCACGTGGTTCGAGCCCCCCACGTAATCCCCGATCGCCTCGGGGGTATGGTGCCCGATAAAGATCGCTCCCGCATGGCGGATGCGCGGCGAAAGCGCCTCTGGTTCGGCGACCATCAGTTCCACATGCTCGGACGCAATCCGGTTGGCAAGGCCCACGGCCTCCTCGAGACCGGGCACGGTGATGATGGCCCCAAGGCTCTCCCAGCCTTCCCGGGCGGTGTCGGGCGATCTCAGCGCTTGAAGCTGGCGTTCCACTTCCCCGGGGACGGCACGCGCGAGCTCTGCGCTGGTGGTCACGAGAATGGACTGGGCGCCGGCTCCGTGCTCGGCCTGGGCCAGAAGGTCGGCGGCGACCCAGCGGGCGTCCGCTGTCTCATCGGCGATGATCAGCACTTCGGAGGGCCCGGCGATCATGTCGATGCCCACCGTGCCGAACACCTGCTTTTTGGCGGTGGCTACATAGGCGTTGCCCGGGCCCACGATCTTGGCGACCGGGGAGATTGTTGCCGTGCCATAGGCCAGCGCGGCGATCGCCTGGGCGCCGCCCACCCGGTAGATCTCATCGACCCCGGCAATCGATGCCGCCGCGAGGATGGCAGGGTTGATCCGCCCCTCGGGCGTGGGCACGACCATGGCCAGCCGGTCGACCCCGGCCACACGGGCCGGCACCGCGTTCATCAGCACCGAGGAGGGGTAGGAGGCCAGCCCGCCGGGCACATAGAGCCCCACCGAATCCACCGGCGTCCAGCGCATGCCGAGCGTCACACCCAGCGCATCGGTGTAGCGGTGATCCTCGGGCAATTGCTTGCGGTGATGGGAGGAGATCCTCTCATGGGCAAAGCCCAGCGCGTCGCGCACGTCGCCGGGCGTTGCCGCCAGCGCGTCGTCGATCTCCGCTGAGGTGATCCGGAGCGCTTCGGGCGACAGGGTCATCCGGTCGAACCGCTCGGTCAGCTCAAGGAGAGCCGCGTCGCCCCGGGCCTTCACGTCCTTTAAAATGTCGGCGACCTGCCGGTCGACCTCGGGTGAGGATTCGCGCTTGGAGCCCAGAAGGGCCTCAAATGCCTGGGGGAAATCGGGCGCGGTGCTGTCGAGGATCAGTGTCACGTAAGGGTGTCCGTTCAGTCCAGCTCGTGCCGGGGCTCGCCCCGCGCCGCCCAGGCCCCGCCCAGATCGCGAAGGCGCGCCTCGAGGCATTCCACTTCCAGCCGGACCGTGCCCCCGCCTGCAAAGGCCAGCAGCACCTCGCCGGCCGGCTCGGCGGTTACCTCGAAGCTGATGGCCAGCAGTTCAAGGACCCCGTCCTTTGCGTTGAGATCGATTCCCTCGGACCGCGCGCCGTTGACGAAGTCGAAATGCAGCCCTGCGCGCGTGCGGTGGCCGCGACCGCCGGCATGGCCCGCTTCCCAGGCATAGCGGTTCATGAGCAGCACGAAGCGTTTGTCGGACTTGGCATAGCCCATGTCCCCGACGCGCACGACCGCGTCCTGGACATGGGCAGAGATCACTTCGAGGTCTTCCGTATCGAGCGCGAGCAATTTCAGGCTGGTCATGGGTAAGGTCCCGATCCGATCATGCAGACTGTGTGGGTGGGGCACATCTGGTTATTGTCCGCCCCCGCCGCAAGGCCGGGCGTCCCCCGGGCCTATCCCGCGATCCGTTCGATCTCCGCGCCGCACAGCGAGAGCTTCTCCTCGAGCCGCTCGAACCCGCGGTCGAGGTGATAGATCCGGTTGACCACTGTTTCCCCGCGCGCCGCGAGCCCGGCGATGACCAGCGAAACCGAAGCCCGAAGGTCGGTCGCCATCACCTGGGCGCCGCGCAGTTCGGGAACGCCGGTCACCTTGGCGGTCTGGCCCTCAACCTGGATGTTGGCCCCAAAGCGCAGCAGTTCGGCCACATGCATGAAACGGTTCTCGAAAATCGTCTCCGAGATGGTCGAAACCCCGTCCGCCCGGGTCATGAGCGCCATGAACTGGGCCTGCAGATCGGTCGGGAAACCGGGGAACGGCTCGGTCGAGATATCGGTGGCCGAAAGCCCGTTGCCATTGCGCGAGATGCGGATGCCCCCGGTTTCCGGGGTGATCGTGGTCCCGGTGCGGGCCAGGGTGTCGAGCGCCGCCTGCAGCAGCTCGGGCCGCGCACCGCGCAGGAACACCTCGCCCCCCGTCATGGCCGCCGCCATGGCATAGGTGCCGGTCTCGATCCGGTCGGGCAGAACTTCATGGGTGGCCCCGCCCAGACGGTCCACGCCCTCGATTTCGAGCCGGTCGGTCCCGATCCCGGTGATCTTTGCGCCCATCGCCACGAGACAATCGGCCAGATTGCCCACTTCGGGTTCGCGCGCCGCGTTCTCGATGATGGTGGTGCCCTCGGCGAGCGAAGCGGCCATCATCACCACATGGGTAGCGCCTACCGAAACCTTGGGGAAGTGCACGGTCGCCCCGCGCAGCCGCCCGCCCGGCGCGCGCGCGACCACATACCCGCCGTCGATCTCGATTTCGGCGCCCAGTGCCCTGAGCCCGTCGAGATAGAAATCCACAGGACGCGTGCCGATGGCGCAGCCGCCCGGCAGCGAAACCCGGGCTTCGCCCTCGCGGGCGAGAAGCGGCCCGATGACCCAGAAGCTGGCGCGCATCTTGGAGACGAGGTCATAAGGAGCGGTGGTATCGACGATATCGGCCGCGGTGAAGGTGATCCGCTGTCCGTCCATGGCCGCGTCCCCACGCCGACGCCCGTGAACCGCGATGTCGACCCCGTGGTTTTCCAGAATGCGCTCGAGCTGCTTGACGTCCGCGAGCCGCGGCACGTTGAGCAGGACCAGCGACTCATCGGTCAGAAGCGATGCGATCATCAGGGGCAGGGCGGCGTTCTTGGCGCCCGAGATGGGAATTTCGCCGTTGAGCGGATTGCCACCGACGAGGCGGATGCGGTCCATATCAATGTTCCTTGTGGGGTGCGCCGGGCGGGCGGAGACGTGAGGGGATGGCCAATGGTAACCCGATAGCGCGGCGAGGGTCGGTGTGCAATGGCCGGAGCACGAGGGCAGGGGGCGTCGCGATCACCCTATCGGGAGCCCGAACCCGGGGCCTCTCGATCCAAGGGCGAGACGGGCGCGTCCTGAACCGGGCCGGCGTCGCGCGCGTCGGCCTGGCTTCTGGCGCGGCTTTGCACCTTCCTGCGCTTGAGGTTCTCGCGCAGCTTGGCGGCCAATCTCTGGTTCCGGTCAGGTGCAGGCATGGGCATGGTTTGGCAATTGACGTTGGGAGCGTGGAGTCTGCCAGCTTTTTGCGCTTGCGTCCAGAAAACCTCTGTGGCAGTAACGCCCCGTTCCGGCAGGGCCCAGACCCGCCGCACAGTGCTGCCGTAGCTCAGGGGTAGAGCACTCCCTTGGTAAGGGAGAGGCCGAGAGTTCAAATCTCTCCGGCAGCACCATTTGTCCCACCTCACCATATGAATTATAGCCCCAGGGGGCTCGTCGGAACGTCAGCGGCACGGCGGTTCACCCCGCCATTGTCTGCAGGCGCCGCGCGATCTGCGAAGGCCGGTAACGACGGTGCGATTTGCGGGGATAGGGATAGGCCCGGCTGCGATAGATGTCTTCGATGTCCGCGCCCGAACAGGAGCGCCCGTCCACCACCATAAGCGCGCCGCGCCGGCTGACCGGTGGAGCTTCTTCCATGGCAAAGCGAATGGCCTGGGCCGCCGTGGGAAAGGCGCGCGCGCCCTGTTCCCGTGCATTTTCCCAGCCGCTGCCGAGGTACAGCGCGGCCCGGGAATTAAGGTCTATTTTCGTCATTATGTCTCTCGATCGGGCCCGTTGGGCCCAAGAAATAAGGGTGCCGCAGGCCTCATGGCCGCGGCGCGTCAGGATTGATTGGTCCCGTGGGATGAAGAACCGGCAAGCGATATCTCGCGCCGCGTTCGATCCTGATTATGGTGACCGAATGCGCCCTTTTCAAGGAGCGGGCCCGCCGGGTTCACCGGTCCGTGCCGAGCGCGTCGTTCCATTCGGCGAGGAAGCGCGCGCGTTTGGCCTGGTCGAGCGTCACCAGAAGCGAGGGGCTGAGGACGATGGGTCTGTAAAAGGTCGCCCCGCCCGCGTCGTCGGCTGCCGTCACGTCTGGGGGCGGGGGCCGGTCGAAGCCGAAAAAGAACGAGGATCCCGCTGCCACGTCCTGGCCCGCCGGGCTCAGCAGATAGTCGATGAACCGGCCCGCCGTCGTCCTGTTGGCGGCATGGACGGGGATCAGCGCGGCGCGCGACAGGACGATGGTGAAATCATGCGGCAACACGATGCCGAGCGGCGCGCCTTCGCGCAGGCGGCCATAGGCGTATGAGCCAAGCAGATTGTAGCCCACCAGCAATTGCCCCGATTCGATCCGGTCGAGAATGTCGCCCGTCGTCGGGGCCAGCACCGCGCCGGCGCGCCCGAACCCTTCGAGCAGGCGCCCGAAAACGCTCGACTGCTGCGCGTCGAAAAAGGCGAAGAGATAGCCGATGCCCGAACGGGTGATGTCGTAAGTCCCGACCCTTCCGTCATAGGTCTCGGGCTGGGTACGCAGGAGTTCCACCAGCGCATTGCGCGTCAGCGGCACGTCCTCGGGCGGCACCAGTTCGGAATTGTAGACCATCACCGCCGGCTCGAAGGAAAAGCCGAACGCCTCGTTGCGCCAGTTGGCCCATTCGGGAATCGCCTGGGCAAAGGGTGAGTCGTGGCGCTGGGCGCAGCCATCATTGGTGAGCCGGGCGATGTGATCGACCGATGAGGATATGACGATATCGGCAAAGTTCTCCGCCTGCGTGCAGGCGTCCATGGCCGAGGCGAACACCTCGTTGGTCAGCGAATCCGCATAGCGGATCGTCACCTCGGGCGCCGTCTCCTGGAACCCCAGAATCAGCGGGGCGATCGCCTCGAGATCGGCCGAAGCCTCGATGACCAGCGTTTCGGTCTCCTGCCCGGGTGCTGCAAAGACCGTTTCCTCGCGGCCCGATGCCGGCGCTGCCAGCACGGCGAGCAGGGCGATTGCGGCCAGCGAACGCGTCATGGGCAAGCTCCGTCTGCGGGAAACATGAGGGCGATCCCGAAATCCCCGTCGGGCGCGTGCCGGATGCCCAGCCTTGCCCCATGGGCGCGCGCCACGTCCGAAACGATGGCGAGCCCAAGCCCCGTATGGCCCCATTTCCCGCTCACGAACCGGATCAGCAGATGGTCCCAGTCGCCCGGCGATATGCCGGGCCCGTCGTCATGAACTGCGAGCATGGGGCCTTCCTCGGCCGTCTCCACGGTGATCGTCACCCGGCTTTGAGCACCGTGATGAACGGCGTTCTCCACCAGATTGCGAACCGCCTCGCGCAGGGCGACGAGATCGCCCCGCACCCAGACCGGGCTCTCGGGCAGCGCCTTGCGCACCGAAAGGTCCTTTGCGGCGAGGTCGATATTGGCGTCCACCACCGCCTGTTCGGCGAGCTGGCGCAGGTCGATGCGGTCGGCCAGCATCACCTCGGCGCGATGGAGAACCGTGGCGTGGCTGAGCAACTGGTTGGCCAGGCGCCCCACTTCTGTGGTGCGCTTGCGCAGCCGGGCGGTCGCCATGTCCCGCGCCTTGTCGTCGCGCGCCCGGTCGAGCATCTCCACCTGTGCGGCGATGCCGGTCAAAGGCGTGCGCAACTGATGGGCCGCGGTCTCGATATAGCGCTGCATGGCGCCCAGTCGGTCCGAAAGCCGCCCCATGAACCGGTTGATCGCCACGATCAGCGCTTCCACCTCTATGGGTGTCTCCCCCTCGAGCGGGGTGAGGTCGTTGGGGTCGCGCCGCTGGAGCGCCCGTTCCACCCGCCGCAGGGGCGCCAGCCCGATCCGCACCGCCGCCATCAGCACGACAAGCGCCAGCAGGCTCATGGCGAGAACCGGCAGGAGCGCCCCGAGTGTCAATTCGAGCGTCAGCACATTGCGCGCCTCGCGGGTCTGGGCCACCGATATGCGCACCCATCCGGTCGCCCCCTGCTCGGCGATATAGCGCCAGACCGAAGCCAGCCGGATATCCTGATCGAGAAACCGCGCATCCGAAACATGGGCCGCGTCCCCGGCCTGGATCGCCGGACTGGCGACCGGCAACGCTTCATAGCCAGTGACGATCGCCCCGTCGGGCGCGGTGATCTGGTAGTAGACCCGGTCTGTCCGCGAGATCGAGAGCGTTTCGAGCGCCGAGATCGGCACGTCCACGGTGATCGTGCCACCCTCGGCGCTCACCGTGTCCGCGATCTGGCGCGCCGCCCCGATCAGCAGCCGGTCATAGGCACCGTCCGCCGCGGTGCGCGCATAGGAGAATGCCGCAAAGGTCAGGGCCCCGGCACCCGCCAGCAGCACCAGCGCGATTGCCCCGGTCAGCCGCCAGAACAGCGAGAATCGCCGCCGGGTGACCCCGGGCGTGGGCATGGCGTTCATGGGGCCTCGGGCGCGCGCGCCACGATCTGGTAGCCATGGCCCCGCACGGTGCGGATTTCGGCTGTCGCGCCCTCGAGCTTGCGCCGCAGCCGCCCCACATAGAGCTCGATGGCGTTGGGCCCGGCGTCGTTGTCGAACCCGTAGAGCTGGTCGAGCAGCTCGGACTTGGTGAAGGCCTTGCCCGGCTGGCCCATCAGCACTTCGAGAAGTGTGATCTCACGGCGCGTGAGATCGGCCGGGAGCGCTCCGATGCTGACGGCGCGGGCGGTCTGGTCGAGCACCACATTGCCCAGCATCAGCCGCGCCGCGGCGTTCCCGTTCTGCCGGCGCAGCAGGGCGCGGGCCCGCGCCTCGAGCTCGCGAAAGTCGAAAGGCTTGACCAGATAGTCGTCGGCCCCCGTGTCGAGCGCGTCGACCCGATCGTCCACCAGCGCCCGCGCCGTCAGCACGAGCACCGGGGTGGTGTTGCCGCGCTGGCGGAGCGCCGAGAGGATGTCGAACCCGCTGCCGTCGGGCAGGTTGATGTCCAGAACGATCAGCGCATAATCCTGCACCGCTAGGGCATGGTCGGCATTCTGGCGGGTGCGGACCCAGTCCACGGCATGGCCGCTGCGCGCGAAGGCGTCGACCACCGCTTCGCCGACATCCTCGGTGTCTTCTATGACCAGAATGCGCAGAGCCTTCTCCCTGACAGGTTCTTGACAGCTAACGTGGCCTAGGGTGGCCCCGAGGAGCAGCCCGAGCCGAGTGTGTCCATTCCACAGGCTTTCGGCAAGAGGGAGGAGACGAGGGGCCATACCGTGTCCCCATGCGCGGACGGTTCATCTGTTCGGCTTTTCCCGGCTCTCAACGACAAGAACCATACCCGAGGAGATTTCTCATGACCAAGACCCTTACCCTCCGGCTGGCCGCGTCGGCTGCCGTCCTGGGTGCGCTGGCTGCAGGGCCGGCGCTCGCGATCGACAGCCTTTCGATCATGGCGCCAGCCGGCCCCGGCGGCGGCTGGGACCAGACGGCCCGCACCATCCAGTCCACGCTCCAGTCCGAGGGGCTCGTCTCCAACATCCAGGTCGAGAACGTGGCTGGCGCAGGCGGCACCATCGGCCTTCAGCAGTTCATCAACTCGTCCGCTGGCGATCCCACGGCCACCATCGTGGGCGGCTATGTGATGGTCGGCGCCGTGATCGCCAATGATTCGCCGGTCGGTCTCGCAGACATCACTCCGCTGGCCCGTCTCACCGGCGAATACGTCCTCGTGGTTGTACCCGCTGAAAGCGATATCCAGGACGCCGACGATCTGGCGGCCATGCTCGCCGAGGATCCCGGTTCGGTCACCTGGGCCGGCGGTTCGGCCGGGGGCGTCGATCACATCGCAGCCGGCATCTTCGCGCAGGCGGCAGGCGTCGATCCCGCGCTGATCAACTACATCCCCTATTCGGGCGGCGGCGAAGCGCTGGCGGCCATTCTGGGCGGTCAGGTTACCGTCGGGATTTCGGGCTTTTCGGAATTCTCCGGCCAGCTCGAGGCCGGCACGGTCCGGGCCATCGGCATCACCGCGCCTGAGCCGCAGGACTACACTGACGCCCCCACCTTCGTGGACCAGGGCTATGACGTCGATATCCAGAACTGGCGCATGATCGCGGCGGCTCCCGACATCACCGAGGAAGAGCGTGCCGAACTGCTGTCGGTCATCGGCACCATGGCCGAGTCCGAAGCCTGGAACGAGGAACTGGCCACCCGCGGATGGGTGAACACCTATCTCGAGGGTGACGCCTTCGCCGAATATCTCGCCAGCGAGATCGAAGCGACCACGGCGATCCTCGCCGAGCTGGGCATCACAGAGTGACCACCGAGCATCAGACAGTGCAGGAGACCGGCCCCGACCGGTCTCCTGACGCGCGCAAGGCCACCGATCTCGGCGGCCTTGCCATCGCCGCGGGCCTGTTCGTGCTGGCCGCTCTCATCGCGTGGGACGGCTCGACTTATCCCATTCGCCGCTCTTACGCTCAGTTCGGCCCGGAAATATTTCCCTATATCGTGGCCGCCGGCCTCGCCATTTTTGGTGTCGCAACGGTGATCATGGGGCTGCGCGGCGGGTTTCCCGAGCGCGAGAACGTCAACTGGCCGGCCGTCTCGTGGATCGTCTCGGCGGTCGTCGCCAAGATCGTGCTGCTCTACAGCGGTGCGGGTTTCATCATTGGTGCGGGCGCCCTGTTCGGGTTCGCGGCGCGCGGGCTGGGCCGCAAGCCCCTGTGGCTGACCGTGCTCGTAGGGGTTTGCGTCACCACGCTTCTCTACGTGCTGTTCCGGCACGGGCTCGGCCTTTCGCTTCCCGCCGGTCCGCTCGAGCGGATCATCGACCTGCCGTTCAGGCGCTAGAGCGTTTCCCAGAAAGGCGGAATCATTTTTCCGCTTCGGAAACGCGACCAATCAAGGACTTAGAGCTCCTGTTCTGATCGGAATCAGATCAGGAACTGCGCCAAGGCGCAACCGAGGCAAAACAGATGGATACTTTTCTTCTTCTGCTCGATGGCCTGCTCGTCGCCGCGCAGCCCGCCAACCTGATGTTCGCCCTGATCGGCGTCCTGCTGGGCACTGCGGTGGGCGTGATGCCGGGCATTGGTCCGGCGCTTACGGTCGCCCTGCTGCTGCCCATCTCGCTTTCGTTCGGCGCCACGGGCTCGCTGATCATGTTCGCGGGCATCTATTACGGCGGGATGTATGGCGGGGCGATCTCCTCGATCCTGCTCAACACCCCCGGCGAGACCGCATCGATCATGACCGCGGTCGAGGGCAACAAGATGGCTCGCGACGGGCGGGGCGGCAAGGCGCTGGGCGCGGCCGCCATCGGCTCGTTCGTGGGCGCGATGGTGGGAACGCTCGGGCTTGCCATCGTGTCCCCCTTCATGGTGCGCGTGGCGCTCTCGTTCGGACCGGCCGAATATTTCGCCCTGATGGTGCTCTCGTTCGTCACCGTCTCGGCTGCCTTCGGCGGCTCGGTGGCGCGGGGACTGACCGCGCTCTTTATCGGGCTCACAATCGGTCTCGTCGGCATCGACAAGCTCACCGGGCAGGCGCGGTTGAGCTTTGGCGTGCCCGAATTGCGCGACAATATCTCTATCGCCATCGTGGCGGTCGGCCTGTTCGCCATCGGCGAGACGCTCTACATCGCCTCGCGCACCACCGCGGTGGTCGACAAGGTCGAGGCCATCAAGGGTTCGGTGTGGCTCAGCCTCACCGATCTCAAGCGCTGCCTTGCCCCTTACGCTCGCGGCGCGGGCCTCGGGTTTCTCTTCGGGCCCCTGCCCACGGGCGGCGCCGAGATCCCGACCTTCCTGTCCTATTCGGCGGAACGCAAAGCGGCGCGCGGCCAGGCGCGTGAGGAATTCGAAGGCCCCAAAGGCGCCATCGAAGGCGTCGCGGGACCCGAAGCGGCCAACAACGCTTCGGCCGCGGGCACGCTCATCCCGCTTCTGACCCTTGGCCTGCCCACATCGGCGACCGCAGCGATGATGCTCGCCGGCTTCCAGCAATATGGGCTCCAGCCCGGACCGCTCCTCTTTACCAACAATCCTGCGCTGGTCTGGGGGCTCGTGGCCTCGCTCTTTATCGCCAACATCATGCTGGTGGTGCTCAACCTGCCCTTCGTGGGGGTCTGGGTGCGGCTCCTGATGATCCCGCGGCCCTGGCTCTATGCCGGCATCCTGACCTTTGCGACCCTGGGTATCATCGGCTCGCAGGGCTCGGTCTTCTCGCTCGTCCTGCTGCTGGGCTTCGGGCTCGTGGGCTTCGTCATGCGCCGGTTCGGCTATCCGCTCGCTCCGGTGCTGGTGGGGGCCATTCTCGGGCCCCTCGCCGAAGAACAGCTTCGCCGCGGGCTGATGATCAACCAGGGAGACTGGACGTTCCTCTGGACCTCGACCATCGCCCTCGTGATCTACGCGGTTGCGGCTGCAGCGATCTTTGGGCCTGTCCTCTGGCGCCTGCTGGCGAAAGACAAGTCAAAGACCGCCTTTGCCATGGACGGCGACTGAGCGTCAGCGCATTGATGAGAAAGGGCCGCCCCGGGGCGGCCCTTTCGTTTGGGTCAGGACGTGGCGGCAAAGGCTGCCGAGAGCGCCGCGCTGCCCGCATGTCCGGCCACCGCATCGGCCCAGCGGCTCACTGCCGCGCCAAAGCAGTCGTGGACCGAATCGGTGGCGATGACCGACCCGATCGCCAGCCTTCCGACCAGCGAGAGCCCCGCCACCGGTTCGCCATTGGCCGCGATGGCCTGGCCCTGCGCCGTCACATGCGCGCCCAGCCCCTCGCCATAGGGCACCAGCAGTCCCTCGGCGCGCAGCCGGGCGATCAGGGGGTCGTCCACCTTGCCGAGCACCGGGCTCGAGAGTACCGAATCGATCATCACCGCGATCTCGACCGCATGGGTGCCGCTGCCCAACGTCCAGCCATCGGCGGACGTGACGATATCGGGGTCGTCCGCAGCCCGCAGGTCGAGAAGGTCCGCCTCGATCAGCGCCAGCATCTCGGCGGCGGCCCGGGCAGGAGGGCCGTAGGAATAGCGCTTGAGCCCCTCGTCGAACGTCACGAGCGCCTCACCGATCCGGGGATCGACCGCGCGGGGATTGTAGCCCTTGCGCAGCGGGGTCTGCAGCTTGCGCCAGATCTGCCCGATCGCGTAGCCGGGCGAGGGCGCCAGCGTGCCGTTGGCCATGGCCAGGGTCCGCCCGAGCAGTTCGGCGGGCGGCGCATCGGCATCCTCGTGGGTCGCCCCTTGTGTCCGCTCGCGCGCGAGCCATGGGGCAATTTCGGCACCCACCTCGGGATGCCCCATCGCCTCGAGCGCCGCCACCGTCGCTTCGGCCACCGCCGAACAGATCGTCGCCAGCGCCTGGTCCGGGTCCTCGCTCAGCGCTGCGTCGAGCGCGGCGGAAAACGCCCGGGAATGCTCCTGCCCGACATCGTAGAGCGCGTCGATCCGGGCGTTGGCGGGCTTGGGCGCCGGGGGCAGGCCATCGAGCGAAAAGGGCACGATCCGCGAGGGCTCGCGGCCCGACGCGACATAGCTCAGCGTGCCGTCCTCCTGTTCCTCGAACCGCCCGCCGGCCCCCTGGGACAAAAGCCCGATCACGTCGATGGCGCTCAGGCCCAGCCCCCTGATGCCCACCGCACGGCCCGCCCAGCTCCCGGAGGCCTCAAGCACCCTGTGCGAGGGGTAAGCATCCATCAGCACCGCACCGCTCTCGCGCGCATGGTCCTGCCACCGGGCGAGCTGGGCGTCGGGCTCGGTGACAAGGTGCCCGGGGCTCAGGAGCAAATCGTCGAACGGGCCCCTCCATTCCCCGCCGGCCTCCAGATGCCAGCCATCCTCGCCGCGCCGCGCGGACCGCACCTGCGCGCGCGCATGCTCCAGGCTCACTCCGCCCGGCAGCGCGGCCACCAGCGCTTCGAACCGCTCGGAGAGATACCGGCCCAGCTCGGCCCGTGGCGGGTAGTGGTCCTCGTCATAGGCGTCGGTGCGCGCCTGTGCCCAGCGCGCGAACCCGGCAACCGGATCGGCGCCCGCCAGCGGCGAGGCGGGGATCGAGATGGCGCGACCGGGAATGTTGAGCCGGTTGAGCTCGGTCTGCGCGGGATCGTAGTTGGGCCCCGCCCCGGGGCGAGGCTCGGGATCAAACAGCGTGAGCGCCACGGACAGTCCGTTCTCGCGCGCCCTGATGGCCATGGCTTCGCAGGCGGCCAACCCTCTCGGCCCACCACCCACGATCGCGATCCGCCAGACATGTGAAGGGGGCATGGGGTCCTGTTCTCCCTGGAGCGCTTCGCGAAGAGCCGCGCAGCGTCATTGCGAGGTTGAGATTACAATTGGTGCGAGGACACAAGGGCTTGGTCCCTCGACCGGTTCCCCGCGCCCGATGGTGGGGCGCCAACCGTGTCCATTTGGCCACGGTCGGGGCACTGCCGCCCCGAAACCAAACGGTAAGGCCGGCCATGCTAGGCCGTTCGGCATGCGGGTTTCCGATATCGGAGCCGGCAGAGCGCTCTGGGAGGCAACGGCCGATCATGAAAATCGCATTCCCCGCCGACGACAGCCAAGACAGTGGTCGCCTGCGCGGCCTGCTCGTTCTCGCCGCGCTCATGGCACTGGCCTTGTTGGGAGGGGTCGCGCTCAACGCGGTGATCGAGCCCGGCGGGACCAACAGCTACGCGCTTCTGGCCCAGTCCTTTCTCGAAGGCCGGTTCCATTCCGACACCTGTTTCGATGGCGACTGCGCCGTCTTCGATGGCCGGACCTATGTGATGTTCCCGCCATTCCCCGCGCTGGTCGCCATGCCGTTCGTGGCGCTGTTCGGGGTGGAGTTCAGCGGGTTCGTCCTGCTCTCGGCGCTGTTCACCGCCGCCGCCGCATGGCTCTGGTGGCGCATCCTGTCCCACTTGGAGGTCGAGCAGGCGACGGCCCTATGGCTGGTGCTGGCGCTGGTCTTCGCCACCCCGCTCTATTACGTCACCCTGCGCGGGGACGGGGTGTGGTTCTTCGCCCAGACCCTGGCTTTCCTTCTGGTCACCGCGTCCATCCACCAGGTGGTGCGCGGCGGCTCTCTGGTGCTCGCGGGCGTGCTGATCGGGCTGGCGTTCCTGTGCCGGCAGATGTCGATGTTCTACCTGCCCTTCCTCTTTGCGCTCGCGCTCGAGCGCGACGAACCGCTGATTTCCTTCGCCCGGCCCCACATCGCGCGCGTCCTCAAGCTCGGCCTGCCGGTCGCGGTCGCAGTCCTTGCCTACATGGCCTACAATTACGCCCGCTTCGGCGGCGCCATGGAAACGGGCTACCAGCACATGGCGAGCGGGGGGGAATGGTCGATGATCGACTTCCGGCTCGACCAGAGCGGCCTGTTCTCGCTCGACTATCTGTTCTTCAACGCCATGTACCTGTTCATCCAGGGCTTCCACCTCGATTTCGGCGGCGACGCCGTGCTCACCCCGCTCGGGCTGGACCCCGCCGGAACCTCGCTGCTCGCAGCGAGCCCCTTCGTGCTGCTGGCGCTGTTTGCACCCATGCGCCGCCCGGTGGTGATCGGTATTCTGTGCGCCATCGCCATTGCGGCCCCGACGCTGGTCTACCACTCGAACGGGTTCTCCCAGTACAACGTCCAGCGCTACGTGCTCGACTGGCTGCCGATCCTCGTTTACGTGCTCGCCCTGGCCGTCGCCCGGCGCCACCGCCCCTCCTTTGCGGTGCTCGCCACTTACGGGATCGGGCTCAACCTCGTCACGATGGCGTTGCTGGTGCTGTTGAACTCCGCCTGACCCGGAAGGTCAGGAATTTGTGGCCGATGAAATTGACCACCGCGCCGATTCCGATGGCCAGCCCATGGGCGATGGCCTCGGGGTAAGACGTCCAGCCGATGGCCGGCAAGACCCCGTGCAGCAGTGCCAGCGCACAGCCCATCACCACCACGGCGCCCACGGCGTTCACGCCGAGGAACAACCCGATCTGGGTACCGATCGGCAAGTGTGAGCCGGGAAACACATAGCGCCGGTAAAGGACGAAGCCCGCACTCATCCCGATCATGTAGGCCACAAAGACCGCCGCCGGAAACGGCATCGCCATGGAAAGCGGAAAGCGCGCGACCCAGTTGATCGCCGCGGCAAGTCCGCCCAGAAGCAGAAACCGGACGATCTGGATCACACCGTGACCCCGACCCATGCCATGACGAAAGCCACGCCCACGAACCCGCACAGCACGAGGCTCTTGGGGTCCTTGATGGCAAAGGCGACCGGATCGTCATTGAGCTCGCCACGCTGGCAGATCATCCATATCCGCGACAGCCACAGGAAGAGCAGCGCCGGAATGGCCCACAGCCAGACCGAATTGCCGTAGAAATCGGCCATCAGCGCGTCCTGGGTCAGATAGAGCACCATGATCAGGATCGAGGCCATGCCCGAGGACACGCCCATGGCCAGGATGAAGGGCGCGTCCATGGCGAAATAGCCCCGACCCGCGATCTTTTCCCCTATGTCGCGGCCGGTCTCGGCCATCCTCTGGACCTCGGTCTGGCGCTTGGCGAATGAGAGCGAGGCGAAAAGGAACATCGAGAACACCAGCAGCCAGGGCGAGGCCACGACCCCCACGGCGGCGATCCCGAGGACCAGCCGCAGGGTGAAGAGCACCGCCAGAACGAAGGCGTCGAGCACCGGCTTGCGCTTGAGCGCCAGCGAATAGGAGAGCGTCAGCCCCAGATAGGCGGCAAGAACCAGCATCACTGCGCCCCCCGCCAGCGCCCCGAGCCCGAAGGCCATCGCAAGGCCGATCGGCACCGCCATCACCGTATGGCCCAGCCGCAGCCTGCCGCTCGCGATCGGGCGGTTGCGCTTGGTCCAGTGCCGGCGGTCGTCGGCGATGTCCCAGAGGTCGTTGATCATATAGGTGGAGGACGCGAGAACCCCCAGCGCGAGGAAGGCGAGGCCCGCCGACCACCAGGCGACCGGATCGAGCATGTGCCCGCTCAACACCAGCGGCACGAAGACGAGGAGGTTTTTTGCCCATTGGTGCAGCCTTGCGGCCTTGGCCCAGGCGCCCAGGCTCGGGGGGCGTGCAAAGACCTTCTCCATCGGGCTCGCCGCCCGGGCCGCCCGTTCGAGCGCGGGCGAGGCGCCCACGATCACCGAACCGGCAGCCTTTTTCCACACCGCGAGATCCGCGTGGCTGTCGCCCGCATAAACGAAGCCATCGGGGAACATCTCGGCCAGCACCCGCGCCTTTTCGGGGCCCTTGAGGTTGGTCTCGCCATCGCTGGCGATCACCCGGTCGATAAAGGCAAAGCGCTTGGCCACCTTGCTCGCGATCAGCGTGTCCGCCGCGGTGGCCAGCACGATCTGGCGCCCGCGCCCCGCCTCGGCCTCGGCATAGGCGATCAGCTCGGCATTGACCGGCAGGTGCTCGACGTCGAGCGCCACCGCTTCGGCGAGCCGGCGCTTGAGCTGTGCCCGACCCTCGAGCGTCCAGCCAACGAGGTCGAAAAGCGCTAAGGGGTGGCCGCGCAGATGCAGGAGCGCCATCTCCTCGAGCAGGTCCGAGCGCACCAGCGTGCGGTCGAGATCGAGAACCAGCGGCAACAGGCTCGCATCGGCCTCCGAGGCGTCGAGAGTGTCGGTCTGGGCCAGGATCTGTGACATGTGCCCGCGCAAGGTTGGTTATTTCTCCGAAGGTTCTACCAGAGGGGCCCGTCCCGCCTAAGCGATTGCGGCCCGGACGGTTAATGGATCGGCCCGGCGCCCCGGCCCGTGGTGACGAAAGTGCAGGGGCTTTTCACCTGCGCCCTTTCGCCCGGGCATGGCCATGCTCTATGATCGCGGCGCATCACGCGGAGGGCGGCCTTGATCGCAGCTATAGTCGAGCCATACGGAGCCGTCGTCGTCGCGGCTGTCCTGGCTGTCCTGTTCGTGGCTTTCGCCCGCGAATGGCGTTCGCCCGAAGTCAGCGCGTCGGTGGCGGTCTCGGTACTTTTGATTCTAGGCTTGATCTCGGTCGATGATCTGCTCGGGGTTCTCTCCAACAGCGCTCCGGCCACCATCGCGGCGATGTTCGTGATTTCCGCCGCGCTCGTGCGCACCGGCGCGCTCGAAGCCTTTGCCCGGGGCGTCACCGCAGGCGCCCGGGTCCGGCCCGGCTTCACCCTCGTGGCCTTTCTCTTTGCCATCGCAATCATGTCCGCCTTCATGAACAACACCCCGCTGGTGATGCTGATGATCCCGGTGGCTGTCTCGCTCGCCAAGGAGATGTCGACAGCGGCCTCCAAGCTGCTCATTCCCGTGTCCTTTGCCGCCATCCTTGGAGGGACCTGCACGCTGATCGGCACTTCGACCAACATCCTGGTCGACAGCGTCGCCCAGCAATCGGGCATGGAGCCCTTCCACATCTTCGAGATCGCCCCGCTGGGGGTGGTCGCCGCGGTCCTCGGCATCCTGGCAATGATCGCGCTCAAGGGGCTTCTGCCCGACCGGACCACCGTTTCGACGGTCCTTTCGGGCGACAGCGGCAAGAAATTCGTGCTCGAGGCGGTGATCGAGGACAATTCCCCCCATGTGGGCAAGCGCGCCCGGGAGGTCTCGGCCTTCAACCGGCCCGACCGCCAGCTCATCGACGTGCTGCGCGCCAGCTTCTCGCTGCGCCGGCACATGAACGAGGTCGTGCTCCAGCCCGGCGACGTGGTGGTGTTGCGCACGTCTGTGGCCGAGCTGCTCTCGATGAAGGAGGAGGGCAACCTCACCGTACCCGAGAGCGATCATATGCAGTCTCTGGGCGCGCGAACCTCGACCGTGATCGAAATCCTCATGGGCCCGGCGGCGGGCATCCTGGGCAAGACCCTGCGCCATCTGCGCCTGCGCCGCCGCTATGGCGTCTATCCCATCGCGCTGCATCGGCGCGGCTCCAATCTCGCCGAAAGGTTCGAGACCACCCCGCTCGAGGTGGGCGACACGCTCCTGATCGAGGGCAGTCCCGAAGATCTGCGGCGCATGGTGGAGGATTACGACCTCGTCAACGTCTCAGAACCCGCCGAACGCGGCTTCCGGCGGGCCAAGGCCCCGCTGGCCATTGCGGTGACGCTGTCGGTCGTCGTGGGCGCGGCCTTCGGGCTCATGCCCATCGCCGGGCTGGCGGTGATCGGGGCCGCGGTGGTTCTGGTCACCCGATGCGTGGAGGTCGACGAGGCCGTCCAGGCCGTCGACTGGCGTATTCTGGGCCTGATCATCGCCATGCTGGCCATCGGCGTGGGCATGGACCGGGCAGGGCTGGTCGAGCTGATCGTGGACGGCGTGGCGCCGGGGCTGGCCCTGGTCTCCCCGCTCTTCGCCCTTGGGGTGATCTATCTGCTGTGTTCGTTCCTGACCGAGGTGGTCACCAACAACGCGGTGGCGGTTATCGTCACCCCCATCGCCATCGGGCTCGCCGCCAGTCTGGGGGTCGATCCGCGCCCCTTCGTGGTCGCGGTGATGTTCGCGGCCAGCGCGAGCTTTCTCACGCCCATCGGGTATCAGACCAATACACTGGTCTACAGCGCCGGCGGCTACCGCTTCTTCGATTTCGTGCGCATCGGTTCGGTGATGAACCTCATCGCCTTTGCCTGCGCCATGGTTCTGATTCCGATATTCTGGCCGCTCTGAGCGGAACGCGGGGACCGCATTCGGGCAAGCGACCCGGAACGGGCAAAAGTTCTGTCAGGCGGCGAGGGTAATGAGCTTGCCCGCTTCGGCCATCAACTGGCGCGTGTCCAGCGGCTTGCGGCACACCGGGACGCCCTGGAACGTCGAGGTCAGCGCCTCCCGATCGGGTCGCCCCGTATAGAACAGGAACGGCACCCCGCGTTCGCGCAGCACGGCAGCGGCCGGAAAGACCTCTTCCCCGTGCAGGTCGATATCGAGGATCGCAAGGTCGATCGCCGCGCCCCTGGCGGCCTGCCGCGCGGCGGCCAGCGTGGCATAGGGGCCGATCACGGTCGCTCCTGCCGCCACGAGCGTATCCTCTATATCGAGCGCGATCAGCGCGTCGTCCTCGACCAGAAGAACTTTGACACCGTCCATGCGCAGGTCGGCCATGATTGAACTCCACTGACAATCGCCCTGCCGGATGAGCCGGCCCGAGGGGCGGAATGCGACATTGCCTGCGGGACAATGCGCAAATACTCAGATGCGACCCGCAATGTACTTAAAATCGTACATACGTGGTTACTCCCCGGTTAACCCTGACCCCGGTGGTCTGTGGGCGCATCCGGACGAGGACTGGTTCGACTCAGGCTGGGCTCCTACTCAGGGACCCATGTCGTCTCAATCGTGCGAGTGTGCCATGCCGTCAGCCTATGTCCTTGCCAAAGACCATCTCGAGCAGGCACGGGCGATCCTGGCCAGCGATGTGTGGCACGATGACGAGCTGGCCCAGATCATAGAGCGGGCGGTGGGCCGGCTCGACGATCTCGAGCGGCGGCTGTTTGATTCCCCGTGCTACGCTCCCGGGAGCGCCCTTTCCCGCCCGGCCTGGAACAATCCGGTGCTCACGGGGCCGTTTCCCCCCTCGCGGCGCTAGGGACTTCAACTGTTTTGTGCGACGGTCTTGAACTCGACTTGATCTGGCCAGACAATAAAATTGCTGATTCCACACCGGGCGCGGGGCCGACAAGGCCTTGGCGAAACAGGGGCCATGGCCACAGAAAAACCGTCAGAGACGATCGTCAACAAGGCTGCGATACGCTGGAACCTGTCCAAGCTCGCACCTGTGGCGGAAACGTCCGCGCTCTGGGTCTACCGGGTCCAGCGCGAGGACAATTCCCCGGCAGCCCTGCTCATCCGCAAGGATGGGGACACCGATGCCGCCGCGCGCGAGGCCGAACTGCTCGACTGGTATCGCGGCGATGGCGCGGTCAAGTGCTTCGGGGTCAGCGGACAGTCCATGCTGCTCGAATGGCTTGGTGAAAAGACGCTCGGGGACGCCGCCAAGGATGGCAAGGACGATCAGGCCACGACCGCGATAGCAAATCTGGTGGGCATGCTCCACGTACCCCGGCCATCCGTCCCCAAATCTCTGGTCCCGCTGCGCGAGCATCTTACACCGTTCTTTGACGCGGACGTGCGCATGTGGCCCGATACCGCCCGGGATCTCTACGCCCGGTCGGTCGGCATCGCCTACAGCCTCTTTGACAAGCCGCAGGCCGAAATCCCGCTGCACGGCGATGTCCATCACGACCGCATCGTGATGGCCGAGCGCGGATGGGTGGCCCGCAGCCCGCTGGGACTTCTGGGCGATCCGGCCTATGATCTGGCCGCGTGCTTTCTTCACCCCTGGGGCGAGACACGGCTGGCGGCGGACACCACCCGCATCAACGCCATGGCCTCCCAGTTCGAAAAGCGGCTCGGCTACAAGCGCAAGCGCATGCTTGGGTTTGCGGCCGTGCAGGCGGCCAGTTCGGCCTCGACCGAACTGGCCAATGGCGGCACCATCAACTGGCAGCTCGCCGTCCTGCCCAATCTGCTGGCGGTCTACGACCTCGCCTGAGCCCGATCAGGTCCGGATCAATGCGTGAGCGTGCGGCGCACCGCGTCGCGCCAGCCCACAAGCTTGCGCGCGCGCACCGCGTCGTCCATCCCGGGCGCGAACCTCTTGTCGAGCGCCCAGGACTCTGAAAATCCTTCCCGGTCCGGCCAAAGCCCCACGGCCTGCCCCGCAAGCCAGGCTGCGCCCAGTGCGGTGGTCTCCAAAATCTCGGGCCGGTCGACCGGGGCGTCGAGAATGTCGGCCAGAAACTGCATGGTGTAGTTCGAGGCCACCATCCCCCCATCGACCCGCAATACGGTATCGGCATCGCTCTGCCAGTCCTTGTGCATGGCGTCGAGCAGGTCCCGTGTCTGGTAGCACACCGCCTCGAGCGCGGCCCGCGCCATCTCGGCCGGACCGGTGTTGCGCGTCAGCCCGAAGATCGCTCCGCGCGCCTCCGCGTCCCAGTGCGGCGCTCCCAGCCCGGTGAACGCGGGCACCAGAAAGACATCCTGTTCCGGATCGGCCGAGCGCGCGAGGGCGCCGGTTTCCTCTGCCTTGGCGATCACCTTGAGCCCGTCGCGCAGCCATTGCACGGCGGCGCCGGCCACAAAGATCGAGCCCTCGAGCGCGTAATGGGTTTCCCCCGAGATGCGGTAGGCGAGGGTGGTGAGCAGCCGGTTCTCCGATCGGCAGAGATCGGTGCCCGTGTTGAGCACCGCAAAGCACCCCGTGCCGTAGGTGGATTTGATCATGCCCGGCGAGAAACAGGCCTGCCCGATCACGGCGGCGTGCTGGTCCCCCGCCACGCCCCGGATCGGGACCGCCGCGCCAAAGATCTCGGGGTCGGTCGCGCCGAAGTCCCCGTCGCAATCGCGGATGTCGGGCAGCATCGCGCGCGGGATACCAAAGAGCGTGAGCAGCTCATCGTCCCACGCGCCCTCGGCGATGTTGCAGAGCATGGTGCGGCAGGCGTTGGTGGCGTCGGTGAGGTGCTGCTTACCTCCTGTGAGACGCCAGACGAGAAAGCTGTCCACCGTCCCGAACGCCAGGTCGCCCGCCTCGGCCTTCTCGCGCGCGCCCTCGACCGTATCGAGCAGCCAGGCCAGCTTGGTGGCCGAGAAATAGGGATCGATCACCAGCCCGGTGCGGGTGCGGATCGTCTCCTCATGGCCCTCCTTGCGCAGCCGCGCGCAGTGGTCCGCCGTGCGCCGGTCCTGCCAGACGATGGCGTTGTGGATGGGCTCGCCGGTCGTCCGCTCCCAGACCAGCGTCGTCTCGCGCTGGT
Source organism: Pelagibacterium montanilacus (assembly GCF_003992665.1). Lineage (GTDB taxonomy): Bacteria > Pseudomonadota > Alphaproteobacteria > Rhizobiales > Devosiaceae > Pelagibacterium > Pelagibacterium montanilacus. Next base: position 198,941 of record NZ_RZMX01000046.1, on the reverse strand, counting down.
TGGTGATCCCGATCGCCGCGATGTCGGTCAGCGCCAGCCCGGCCTCGGCCAGCGCGATGTCGATCGCCTCGCGCACGGTCTCCCAGATATCCTCGGGATCGTGCTCGACCCAGCCGCTGCGCGGGAAGTGCTGAGCAAACTCCTTCTGGCCCAGCCCGACCGGTGTCATTGCGCTGTCAAAGACCAACGCCCGGCTCGATGTGGTGCCCTGATCGATCGCCAGAATATGCGTCGCCAAAGCCCTGTCTCCTCCGTTTTGCAAAAGAGTGTCCCAATCAGGCGCCGAGGTAAAGATTGACGCGCCGGACCGATGGGTGTCTTTTTAAATCCACACCCTGCCAGTCTGCCCGGTCACCCCCGCAATGCTTTCGGTCCTCAACGTCGTCGCGCCGGTCTTCATGCTGATCGCGATCGGCTATGGCGCGGCCCGGTTCCGGTATTTCCCGCGCGAGGGGGTGCGGGGGCTGATCGCCTATGTGAACAACGTCGCGACGCCCTGCCTTTTGTTCCGCGCCATGGCCGGGGTGGATCTCGAGACCGCGTTCAATCCCTCGATCCTGTTCGGGTTCTACACCGCGGCCCTCTGCGTGCTGCTGGTGGGCTCGCTCCTCGCCTTCCACGTCTTCAGGCGCCGTCCGGGGGAATCGGTGGCCGTCGGCTTTTCGGGCACGTTCACCAACACGGTGCTGGTGGGCATCCCCATCATCCAGCGCGCCTATGGTGAGGAGGCGATGCCGGTGGTCTATTCGATCATCGGGCTGCACGCCCCGGTGCTCGTGACCCTTGCGATGTTCGTGATGGAGCTCGCCCGCCGCGACGGGGGCAAAATCTCGAAAGCGCTGCTCCAGGGCACGCGCACCACGCTGACCAATCCGCTCCTGATCGGCATCGCGCTGGGGCTCCTGCTCAACCTCTCGGGTTTCGAACTCGGCGGGCTGGTCGACGAGGTGACGGGCCTGTTCGCGATCACGGTGTTCCCGGTTGCGCTCTTCGGGCTCGGCGCCGCGCTCAACGATTACCGGCTCGCCCAGGGCTGGGTCCAGCCGCTGGTGATGGCGCTGTTCAAGCTCATCGCCCAGCCGACCATCGCCTGGATCCTGATGGTCCCGGTGCTCGGGCTCGATCCGGAACTTGCGCGCTATGGGGTGCTGCTCGCAGCCATGCCCGCCGGCATCAACGTTTATGTGTTTGCCACCTACTACAATCGGGCGGTCGACGTGGCGGCCAACACCATCCTGATCTCGACCGTGCTCTCGATCGTCACGATCTCGGTCTGGCTGCTGATCCTGCCTGTCTGATCCGCCGCCCGAAAGCGGGATCGACCGAGCGGCCACCTAGAGCGTTTCCAGGAAAGGTGTTTCCACCTTTCCTCGAAACGCTCTATTGCTGCTGGTTGCCAGCTTCGGCCTGCCGGACCGCGATCGTATCCGCCCCGGTCCGGGGCAGGTCGGGCGCCAGGCGCACCGGGCGCGCGCTGTCGGCATCGAGCGCCGCGGCCAGCCTGATATAGGCCGGGGTCGGGCACAGATTGGCCGAGGGGTCGAACCCCACCCAGCCCAACTCCTCGTCGAAGGCCTCCGCCCAGGCATGCAGGCGCGCCGGCTCGCTGTCGGTGGTCAGCACATAGCCCGTCACGAACCGCGCCGGTATGCCCATGCCGCGTGCCGCTCCCACGAACACATGGGCGTGGTCTTCGGCCACGATCTCGACGGCCTCGTCTTCGTCCTCCTCGCCGTCGCGCGCTTCGTGCAGCACGTTCATCAGCCAGGCCAGCATCTCGATCCGGTTCGCCCCGGCCTTCTGCTGGGCGCGCAGCCGGTTGACCAGGTTCCCGTTGGCCTTTGTCTGGGGCGTGAACCGGCTGAAAAGCGCAATGGCGGGATCGGAATCCGACAGGCCAACGACCCCGGAGGTGTCGGTCGTCTCGACAATGCCCGAGACGGTGATGGACAATTGGTCCTCGCCGCGCGGCTGGCTCACGAGGCAGGCCGTGTTGCCGAACGCGTCTGCAAAGCGCGCCGCGCTCTCGATACCGGTCATGGCGATGGACCATTCGTGCACGGTCTGGCCGGCGGTGTCGCGCGGGGTGAGCAACAGGTGCTGCACCCGGTTTTGCGCCGCGTCGGCGGCTGCGAACTTCATCTCGTGTCGGACCGATAGGCGCATGGGGCTCAGTAGAAGTTGTAGCTGTCCGAGATCGCGTCGGTCAGCCCGTTGTTTGATGCGATGAACGCGGTGAGGTATTCGTGCAGGCCCTCGGCAAAGACCTTGTCCATGTCCGAAGTGGTCAGGCGCTGGGCCATCTTGATCGCCTCGTCATGGCAAGAGGACGGCTCGCCGTACAATTGCTCGAGCATGCCCAGCATGGCGGCCACCGAGGTCACGCAGAAGGCGAGCGAGCGGGGCATTTCCTTTCTGAAGATCAGAAAGTCCGCGATGTTCCAGGCCCGGTAGCGATCCCGGTAGAGGTGCCGATAGGCCCGGTGCGCCGAGGCGGCCCGCAGGATCATCGTCCATTGCTGGATGTCCACGTCCCCGCCCACCTCCGAGGATTGGGGCAGCAGGACGTAATATTTGACGTCGAGGATCCGCGCGGTGTTGTCGGCCCGCTCTATAAAGCCGCCGGCCTGGGCAAAGGCGAAACCGTCCGTGCGCATCAGCGTGCCCAGGAGCGCGCCGCGGAATTGGTTGGCGTTCTGCTTGATCCACTGCAGGAAGCTCGGCAGCCGGTTGCCAAGCACCTGCCGGGGATGGATCTGGGAAAACTCGATCCATGTGGAATTGAGGCTCTCCCACATGTCGGTGGTGATCGCGGTGCGCACCGATTTGGCGTTGGTGCGCGCGGCATCGAGGCACGACCTGACAGAGGAGGGATTGTCGATGTCGAACAGCATGAAATGGGCAACGGTCGAAACGTCCACCACATCGTGCTTGGTCGCAAAGATGTCGTCGACTTCTGCGGCCCGCATCATCGAGAGCAGATGGTCGCTCGATTCGTCCTCGCCGCGTTCGGTCAGGCTCATGCGATAGCCGACCTCGAGCAGCCGGGCCATGTTTTCGGCCCGCTCCACATAGCGCGACATCCAGAAGAGGTTTGCGGCGATCCGCCCGAGAGTCATCATCGCCTCAATCCTTCAAGACCCAGGTATCCTTGGTGCCGCCGCCCTGGCTGGAATTGACCACGAGAGAGCCCTTCTTGAGCGCAACGCGGGTCAATCCGCCCGGGGTGATCCGGATCTTGTCGCCCACCAGAACGAACGGGCGCAGATCCACGTGCCGGGATGCGATGCCGCTGCCGGTGAACGTGGGGCAGGTGGACAGCGCCAGGGTGGGCTGGACGATGTAATTGTCCGGCCGGGTCCTGATTTTCTGGGCGAACTCGGCGCGCATCTTCTTGCTCGCCGCCGGGCCCACCATCATCCCGTATCCGCCCGAACCGTGCACCTCCTTGACCACCAGATGCTCGAGATTGGCGAGCACATAGGCGCGCTGGTCGTCATCGGTGCAATTGTAGGTGGGCACGTTGTTGAGAATCGGTTTTTCGCCCAGATAGAACTCGATGATCTGGGGAACATAGGTATAGACCGCCTTGTCGTCGGCGATCCCTGTCCCCGGGGCGTTGACCAGCGTCACCGCGCCGGCCCGGTAGGCGTCGAACAGCCCGGGCACGCCGAGCATGGAGTCCGGGCGGAAGGTCAGCGGGTCGATGAAATCGTCGTCGATCCGCCGATAGATTACGTCCACGCGCTGGGGGCCCAGCGTCGTGCGCATGTAGACCTTGCCATCGGTGACGAACAGATCATGGCCCTCGCACAGTGTCGCGCCCATCTGGTCGGCAAGGAACGAGTGCTCGAAATAGGCCGAATTGTAGATCCCCGGGGTCAGCACCACGATGTTGGGAGACCCCGTGCAGGCATCGGGCGCCACGCTCTCGAGCGTGCGGCGCAGATCTTCCGGGTAGGTCTCGACCGGTGCGACCCGGAGCTTGTGGAAGAGGTCAGGCACCAGGTGCATCATCGCTTCCCGGTCCTCGAGCATGTACGAAACGCCCGAGGGGGTGCGCAGATTGTCCTCGAGCACATAGAACTCGTCGGGCCCGGTGCGCACGATATCGACGCCGATGATATGCGAATAGATGCCTCGCGGTGGGTTGAGGCCAATCATCTGGGGGCAGAAGGCCTCGTTCTGCACGATCAGCCGTTCGGGCACGATCCCGGCGCGGATGATGTCCTGGTCGTGGTAGATGTCGTGAAGGAACATGTTGAGCGCTTTGACGCGCTGCTCGATGCCCTTTTCCAGGAGCTGCCATTCGGCCGCAGCGATCACGCGCGGGATGACGTCGAAGGGGATGAGGCGCTCGGTCGACTCCTGGGCGCCATAGACCGCGAACGTGATGCCCAGTCGCCGGAAGATGGTTTCCGCATCGCGCGAGAGCTGCCTGAGCGTCTGCCGCGGCTGGCCCTCCAGCCATTCACCCAGTATGCGGTAAGGGTCGCGGACCGAGCCGTCCGCATTGAGCATTTCGTCGAAAAACTTCTTTTCGCTCATACCACCCCGATTGCCCTGCGACCTCATCGCCCTGCCATTGCTGCATATTTCTCGGTCTGCCACAAGTGCGATGGCAGCTCCAGGCCCGGCCAACGGGTTCGACAGCATCGCCAGTTGCTTCTAGATTGATGCTTTCAGTCCTGCCACGCGAGAGGTGATCCGTGCCCGTCGATATTCTCCAGACCCATGCCTTCCATCACGCCGGCCAGACCGCCCTTGCTGAAAAGTTCACCGTCCACAAGCTTCACGAGGCCGCCGATCCCGAGGCGCTGCTTGCCCAGATCGGGCCGCAGATCAAGGCGATCGCGGGCGGGGATGTGAGCGCGGAGCTGATCGCGCGCCTGCCCGCGCTCGAGATCGTCGCGACCTTCGGGGTGGGCTATGATTCGGTCGATGTCCAGGCCGCTGCGGCGCGCGACATCGTGGTGGCCAATACCCCCGAAGTCCTCAACGACGCGGTGGCCGAACTCGCCATCGGCCTGATGATCGCCCTTGCCCGCCGCATTCCGCAGGCGGACCGCTACGTGCGCGAGGGGCGCTGGGGCGGCAAGAAGTTCGGGCTGACCGGCGAGCTCACCGGCAAGACGGTCGGCATTCTGGGTCTGGGGCGCATCGGCAAGGAGATCGCGGCGCGCGCCCAGGCCATGAAGATGCGGGTGGTCTATCACGGCCGCCACGAGCAGGCGAACCAGCCCTTCGTCTACTATTCCGACCTCGAGGACATGGCGCGCGACAGCGACTGGCTCATGGTCATCGCCCCGGGCGGGGCCGGCACGGCCGGGCTCGTCTCACGGAAGGTTCTCGAAGCGCTGGGGCCCGAGGGCGCCGTCGTCAATCTGGGGCGCGGCACGGTGATCGATGAAGCCGCCATGCTGGAATTGCTCAAATCGGGCGGACTGGGCGGCGCCGCGCTCGACGTGTTCGAGAACGAGCCGGAGATGGACGAGGCGTTCTTTGGGCTCGAGAACGTCGTGCTCTCGCCCCATCAGGGCAGCGCCACCGAACAGACAAGGACCCTGATGGGCCTGACGCTGGTGGAAAATCTCGATGCCCATTTCGCCGGGCGCCCGGTCCCCCACCGGGTCGTCTGAGCCACTTCCCCCCAATCGCAACATCCCGGATCGGGCGCGGGCCGCCCTGTCCCCAGCGACCCTCTGAGAACGGAGAGAACCCATGAACGATTGGTGGCGCGGCGCGGTCATCTACCAGATCTATCCGCGCTCGTTTTCTGACAGCAATGGGGACGGGATCGGCGATCTGCGCGGCATTCTCGCCCGACTCGATCATGTGGCGAGTCTGGGGGTGGACGCTATCTGGCTCTCGCCCGTCTTTACCTCTCCCATGGCCGACATGGGCTACGATGTATCAAACTACACCGACATCGACCCGATCTTCGGTACCATCGACGATTTCGATGCGCTGGTCGAAAAGGCCCATGCGCTCGGGCTCAAGGTGATCATCGATCAGGTGGTCAGCCACACCTCCGACCGCCATCCCTGGTTCATCGAATCCCGGGCCTCGCGCACCAATTCGCGCGCCGACTGGTATGTGTGGGCCGATCCCAGGGAGGACGGCACCCCGCCCAACAACTGGCCCTCGATCTTCGGCGGCCCGGCCTGGGAGTGGAACGGCGCGCGCCAGCAATACTATCTGCACAATTTCCTGATCGAGCAGCCCGACCTCAACTTCCACAACCCCCAGGTTCAGGACGCGGTGCTCGATGCCATGCGGTTCTGGCTCGAGCGCGGGGTCGACGGCTTCCGCTTCGATACGGTGAACTATTATTTCCACGACGACCGGCTGCGCGACAATCCGCCCGCGCCCAGGGATCGGACCAACGCCGCCTTCGCGCGCGATCCCTACGCCATGCAGTTCCATGAATTCTCCAAGAACCGGCCCGAGAACATCGGGTTCCTCAAGCGGGTCCGCGCGCTGCTCGACGCGTTCGGGGCCCGGGCCAGCGTCGGCGAGGTGGGCGACCACCACAACGCCATCCGGCTGATGTCGGACTACACGCGCGGGGACGACCTTTTGCACATGTGCTACTCGTTCGACATGCTCGGTCCCGATTTCACCGCCGAGCATTTCCGATCGCGGCTCGAAGCGTTCTTCAAGAGCGCGCCGGACGGCTGGCCGTGCTGGAGCTTTTCCAACCACGATGTCCGCCGTCACGTCAGCCGATGGGAATCCCACGAGGCGACGCCCGACACCCTCGGCCGGCTGGCCATCGGCATGCTGCTGGCCATGCGCGGCTCGATCTGCCTTTACCAGGGTGAGGAACTGGGCCTGCCCGAAGCCGAACTGGTCTACGAGGAATTGACCGACGCCCAGGCCATCCGGTTCTGGCCAGACCTCAAGGGTCGCGACGGCTGCCGGACGCCCATGCCCTGGACGGACGGCAAACATGGCGGCTTTTCGAGCGTTTCGCCATGGTTGCCGGTCAAGCCGCCTCATATCGAGCGCAACGTCGCCGCTCAGGAGGCCGATCGGACCTCGCTTCTGCATTATTACCGCGAGATCATCGCCTATCGCGCCGCCCATCGCGCGCTGATCGACGGGGACATCCACTTCCACGACGTGGGCGAACCGGTCCTCGCCTTCACGCGCCACGCCGCCGATCACACCTTCCTGTGCGTCTTCAACCTCTCGGCCTCCCCGCTCGCCGTCACGCTCTCGGGCCTGCCAGAAAGTGCCGTGCCGGGGGGCGTCTCGCAGGGCGCGGAGCTTGCGGGCAACACCCTCGCGCTCGCAGGCAACGGCTTTGCCTATATCGAATGCGGGGCCGACGCCGACCCGGCCCGGTTCGGCATCGAGATCAGCGATCAGGCCGGAGCCAGCGCCCGCTCGGCCAGCCGTACCCAATAGCTGGCCCCGATCGGCAAGGCCTCGTCGTTGAAATCATAAGTGTCGGTATGGAGCTCGGTGCTCTCGCCATTGCCGATGAAGATATAGGCGCCGGGGCGGGCATTGAGCATATAGGCGAAGTCCTCGCCCCCCATGGTGGGATCGGCCTGCGCATCCACATGCGCGGTGCCGGCCACCTCGGCAGCGATTTCCGCTGCGAATGCCGTCTGGGCAGGGGCGTTGACGGTCACGGGATATCCGCGCCGGTAGGTGACATGGGCCACCGCGCCGAACCCCTGGGCGATGCCCGTCGCGACCCGGGTTATGCCCTCTTCCATCTGGTCGCGCACCGCCTCGTCCAGCGTCCGCACCGTGCCGCCCATTCGGGCCGTGCGCGGAATGACGTTGAACGCCGTGCCCGCGTTGAGCGTGGTCACCGACAGCACCGCCGAGCGGATCGGATCGATATTGCGCGAGACCAGCGACTGCAGCGCGGTGGCGATGTGGGCGCAGGTGATCACCGGGTCGGCGGCCAGGTGCGGCATGGCCGCGTGCCCGCCATGGCCCTCGACCTCGATCGAGAACTCGTCGCTCGCCGCCATGATGCCGCCCTCGCAGATGGCGAAATGGCCCAGCGGCAGGCCGGGCAGATTGTGCATCCCGAACACCTCGGAAATGCCGAATCGGTCCATCAGCCCGTCCTCGACCATCGCCTTGCCGCCGCCCCCGCCTTCTTCGGCGGGCTGGAAGATGACGACGGCCGTGCCTTCGAAATTGCGGGTTTCGGCGAGATAGCGGGCGGCGCCCAGCAGCATGGTGGTGTGCCCGTCATGGCCGCAGGCGTGCATCTTGCCCGAAACGGTCGAGGCGTAGGGCTGGCCGGTGCGCTCGGTAATCGGCAGCGCGTCCATGTCCGCGCGCAGCCCGATGACCCGGCCCGCGCCTCCATTCCTGCCCCGGATGACTCCCACGACCCCGGTGCGCCCGATCCCCGTCACCACCTCGTCCGCTCCAAACGCCCTGAGTTTGTCCGCGACGGTCCCCGCGGTCCGCTCCACATCATAGAGCAGTTCGGGATGGGCGTGGATATCGCGCCGCCAGGCGGTCATTTCCGAGTGGAATTCGGCAATCCGGTTGATCACGGGCATAGGCAGGACCTGCAAGTGTATGCAAACTGGCCGCACTTTCTGCCTCGGCCCCTGCCGCGTCAATGGCGTGCAGGGGAAAAACGCTTGGGAGAAACACTCGGCCGGACGGGAGAACGCGCAGGCAATGACGAGCGAGGACGGTGCTGCACCGGGCAGCGATCTGCACATCGATTTCGTCGATGGGGCGGTCGGCTTTCGCCGGCGCAGCGGCGAGGGCAGGGGCGGGGCCCTTGCCCGGGCGCTGGGGCTCGCAGGCATCCCCGAACCCGAAATCGTCGATGCCACTGCCGGGCTGGGGCGCGATGCCTTCCTCCTGGCCTCGCTCGGCGCACGGGTGACGCTGATCGAGCGCAATGGCCGCGTCCGCGCCGCCCTCACCGACGCGCTGGCGCGGGCCACGGAGGCGGGGGGCGACCTTGCCGCGATCATTGCCCGCATGACCCTGCTCGAGGGCGACGCGCGCGAGGTGCTCCCGGAGCTGAACCCGAAGATGGTGCTCGTCGATCCCATGCACCCCGAGCGGCGCAAGTCCGCGCTGGTCAAAAAGCAGATGCGCGACCTGCGCGACATCGTGGGCGCGGACCCCGACGCTCACGAGCTGATCGCCGTGGCGCTCAAGGCTGCGACGAGGCGCGTGGTGGTCAAATGGCCGGCCCGCGCGCCGCTCCCCGAAGGTCTGCCGAGGCCATCTCACACCATTGCCGGCAAGACCACGCGCTATGACGTTTTCGTGCGCTGACCCCATGGGATGGGCGCGACAATTTCCGCCGTCCCGATTGAAAACACTACGGTCCCCGCTATAAAGGCAGCCGCGCGAACCCCGCATCACCCGAGGAGCTCCGATGTTCGAACACCTCAAGCCTGCACCCCAGGACAAGATCTTTGCACTCATGGCTGCGTTCAACGAAGACGAACGCCAGGGCAAGATCGATCTGGGCATCGGCGTCTACAAGGACGACCACGGCAAGACCCCGATCATGAGCGCGGTGAAAAAGGCCGAACAGCGCCTGCTCGAGACCGCGAGCACCAAGGGTTATGTGGGCGTGGGGGGCGACAAGGCCTTCAATGCGGCGATGATCGATCTGGCGCTGGCCGACAGCGTTCCGGCCGAGCGGGTGCGCGCGGTCCAGGCGCCGGGGGGCACCGGAGCCCTCTGGGTCCTCATGATGCTGATCAAGCGCTCCAACCCCGATGCGCGGGTCTGGATTTCCGATCCCTCCTGGCCCAACCACACCCCGATGGTCGAACAGGTCGGGCTCGAACCCGCCGTTTATCCCTATTTCGACCGCTCGACCGGGCTGGTGAACTTCGAGGCTATGATCGAAACGCTCGACGGGCTGGGCAAGAACGACGTCGTCCTCCTGCACGGCTGCTGCCACAACCCCACAGGCGCCAATCTGAGCCTCGAGCAATGGGGCCGGGTGGCCGACAGCCTTGAGCGTACCGGCGCCTTCCCGCTGATCGACATGGCCTATCAGGGCTTTGGCGACGGGCTGGACAAGGATGCCGCCGGCGTGCGCCTCCTGGCCTCCCGCCTGCCGGAATTCGTCATGGCGACGAGCTGCTCGAAGAATTTCGGGCTCTATCGCGACCGCGCCGGGTGCGCCATCGCAGTGGGCGAAAGCGCAAGGACGGCTGATCTGGCCTTAAAGCAGATGCTTTCGGCCGTCCGCGCCGCCTATTCCCAGCCGCCGGCCCATGGCGCGGAGGTCGTGGCGACCATCCTTGGCGACAGCGCCCTGCGCGCCGAGTGGGAGGCCGAGCTCGAAGCCATGCGCAACCGCATGATCGCCAACCGCACCGCACTGGCAGAGGCGATCCGCGAGCGCTCCAACAGCACCGATTTCGACTTCGTGGCCGAACACCGGGGGATGTTTTCTTTGCTCGGCGTGAGCGAAAAGGTGGTCGAGCGCTTGAAGGATGAGGATGCGATCTACATGTTGGATGACAGCCGGATCAATATTGCCGGACTGGCCGAAGACAGGGTCGTCAAACTGGCGGACGCCCTCGTCGCCGCCACGCGATAGCCGATAATTCTTGCGGCCCGGACCGGTCGTGTTACACCTTTGGTCGTAAGACCAAAGTACAATTCCCGTGGGGAGAGACATGAAATTTTTCGTCGATACAGCCGAAGTCTCCGACATTCGCGAGCTGCATGACATCGGACTGCTCGATGGCGTGACCACCAATCCCTCGCTGATCGCCAAGTCCGGACGTGACTTCAAGGAAGTGGTGCAGGAAATCTGTGCGTTGCTGCCCGGCCTGCCGGTTTCTGCCGAAGTTGCCGCAACCGACTATGACGGCATGATGGCCGAGGGCAAGGTGCTTGCCGCGCTCGCCGACAATGTGGTGGTCAAGCTGCCGCTCACCCTTGATGGTCTCAAGGCCTGCAAGCACATGACCTCCGAAGGCATCAGGACCAATGTGACCCTGTGCTTTTCGGCCAATCAGGCACTTCTGGCCGCCAAATGCGGTGCGACCTACATCTCGCCCTTCATCGGGCGTCTGGACGATCTCAATGTCGACGGCATGGACCTCATCCAGGATATCCGGATGATCTACGATAATTACGATTACCAGACCCAGGTGCTCGCCGCCTCGATCCGCACGCCCAATCACGTGTCCCAGGCCGCGCTCGCTGGCGCGGACGTCGCCACGATCCCGCCTGCGGTGCTCAAGAAGCTGGCCAGCCACATGCTGACCGACAAGGGTCTTGAAGCCTTCGTCAAGGATTGGGCATCGACCGGTCAGTCGATACTTTGATCCTGGACGCCCGATGACCGACAAGGCCGTACAGGAGGCCATCCTGAAGGCGCTGGGCACGGTCGAAGTGCCCGGCGGCGGGACGCTGGACGCGTTTCCCGGCCTTTCGGACGTCATCGTCACCAAAAGCGCTGCCGCGTTCGCCATTTCCGTGCAGCCGGGCATGGAGGCCGCCTTCGGCCCCGTGCGCGCCGCTGCCCAGGAAGCTGCGCTCAAGGTGGCCGGGGGCCGAAAGGTCATGGTGTCGCTCTCGGCGGAAAAGCCCCCTTCGAACGCCCAGCCCGCCTCGGCCCGCCGTCCCGGACCGCCGCCGCGCGAGCCGGTCCCCGGCATCGCCCGCATCATCGCCGTGGGCTCGGGCAAGGGCGGCGTGGGCAAGTCCACCTGCGCGGTCAATCTGGCGCTGGCGCTCAAGGCGCAGGGTCTGCGGGTAGGGCTCCTCGACGCCGACCTTTACGGGCCGTCCCTGCCCAAGCTTCTGGGCATAGAGGGCAAGCCGGCGCTCCGCGATGACGGCATCTTCCGACCGTTCGAGGTCTATGGGCTCAAGGCCATGTCCATCGGGCCCATGCTCGAAGGCCATCAGGCCGTGGTCTGGCGCGGGCCAATGGCGACGTCCGCCCTGCGCCAGCTTTTGCGCGAGACCGACTGGGGCGAACTCGACGTACTCGTGGTCGACCTGCCCCCCGGCACCGGTGACATTCAGATTTCGCTCGTCCAGCAGGTGGAACTGGCTGGCGCCGTGATCGTTTCGACGCCTCAGGATCTGGCGCTGATCGATGCCCGCAAGGCCATCGACATGCTGGCGAGGGTTCAGGTGCCCATTCTGGGCATCATCGAGAACATGAGCTATTTCATCGCCCCCGATACGGGCAAGCGATACGACATCTTCGGCCATGGCGGTGCCCGGCGCGCGGCCGAGGAGATCGGCGCGGTCTTTCTGGGGGAGATCCCGCTCGTGATGTCCATCCGCGAAGGCGGGGACGAGGGCAGGCCCGTCGTAGCCGTGGCGCCCGAAAGCCCCGACACGCAGGCGTTCCTCTCGATCGGCGCGACCATCGCTGCGGCAATCGCCCGGCGCTGATCCCGGTCCGGGCCAGCCCGGCAGGTCTTCTCCCGACAGCGATCGCGCGCGCCCGGCCCGGTTGTCCCTGGTGATCGCGTACTGTCTTGGCAAGTGCGCTCGATTGTGCAACGTTGGACTTGTCGTCACGCCCCGGTAACCGCACTGCAACAGGCGACTAAAACGTTTTGGAAGCCAAAACGTTTTGGGCGGGAGGCGACCGACTGATGCGATCCGTCGCGTCTTCATGTGTGCAATGGGAGGACTACATGCACAAAACCTTGCTGGCGGGAATTTCCGCCGCAGCATTCGCGCTTGCCCTCACCTCGGCCGGAACCGCGCAGGACGTGGAGCTGCCCGATCTGGCTGGCGAATCCTTTACCGTGTTCGGCCCCTGGGTCGGTGGCGTCGAGATCGAGTCGTTCCAGGCCGTCGTTGACGACTTTAACGAAAAGACCGGCGCGAATGCCGAGTATGTCGGGTCCGACAGCCTCGAGCAGCAGATCGTCATCGACGCGCAGGCCGGTTCGGCCCCCGAAGTGACCTTCTTCCCGCAGCCTGGCCTCGCCGCCAACATGGCTCAGCAGGGCTTTCTGACCCCGCTTCCCGAAGGATCCGAAGAGTGGGTTCTCGAGAACTACGCAGCCGGCCAGTCCTGGGTGGATCTGGGCACCTATGCAAACGAGAGCGGTGAAGACGAACTGTACGGGTTCTTCTACAACGTGAACCTCAAATCGCTTGTCTGGTACGTACCCGACAACTTCGCCGATGCCGGCTACGAAGTGCCCGAGACGATGGAAGATCTCATCGCTCTCTCCGAGCAGATCGTCGCCGATGGCGGCACGCCCTGGTGCATCGGTATCGGTTCGGACGCAGCCACCGGCTGGCCGGCGACCGACTGGGTCGAGGACATCATGCTGCGCCTCCACGAGCCCTCCGTCTATGATCGCTGGGTCAGCAACGATCTCGCCTTCGATTCGCCCGAAGTTATCGAAGCGATCGACACCTTCGGCACGTTCGTGAAGAGCGAAGGCTGGGTCGCAGGCGGCACCCAGGCGGTTGGGACCACCGACTTCCGTGACAGCCCCGCGGGCCTCTTCCAGGTTCCGCCCCAGTGCTACCTGCACCGTCAGGCCTCCTTCGTGTCCTCGTTCTTCCCAGATGGGACCGAGCTGGGCACCGATGCGGACTTCTTCTACTTCCCGGCCTTCGCCGAGAAGGATCTGGGCAACCCTGTCCTTGGGGGCGGCACGCTGGCCGCGATCACCAACGACACGCCCGGTGCCCGGGCGTTCATGGACTACCTCAAGACCCCGGCCGCCCATGAAATCTGGATGGCGACCGCAGGCTTCCTGACTCCGCACCTGGGTGCCGATCTTGCCGCCTATGCCGACGATACACTGCGCGCACAGGGCGAGATCCTGCTCGGCGCCGATGCCTTCGGGTTCGACGCGTCCGACCTGATGCCCGGCGCCATCGGCGCAGGCGCGTTCTGGACCGGCATGGTGGACTTCGTGGGCGGCGCATCCGCCGAGGAGGTCGCGGCAGACATCCAGGCTGCCTGGGACAACCTCTAGAGCATATCCTGTTCTGATTGCATCAGAACAGGAGCTCTAAGTCCTTGATGTGTCGCGTTTCCGAATCGGAAAAGTGTTTCGACTGTTTCTGGAAACGCTCAAAAGGTCTGACCAAACCAAGGATGCCGGTGCGTCTCGCGCACCGGCATCATCGGACCGGGAGGGGGTGAGCAGATGATCGAACAGGTTCTCTATGCGGGCATAACCATCGTCGTCGGCGTTGGGTTCGCGTTTCTCTATTTCTGGGGCAGCAACTGGCTTCTGGACAAGGCGCTGTCGACCCAGGGGGTCGATAATGCGACCTCCATTCGCCGGGACCGCCTGCGCACGCGGGTCCGCCCGTGGCTCTTCCTGTTTCCGGCGCTGTTTTTTCTCACAGTCTACCTGATCTATCCGGTCTTCGAGACCATCCGGCTGACCTTCTTTGACAATGGCGGGCGCAATTTTGTCGGTATCTCGAACTGGATATGGGCGGTCAACAGCCCGCAATTCGTTCAATCGCTGATCAACAATGCTCTGTGGCTGATCGTGGTGCCCGCGGCCTCGACTGCATTCGGGCTGCTCGTGGCGGTTCTTGCCGACCGTCTCTGGTGGGGCAACATTGCCAAGTCGCTGGTCTTCATGCCCATGGCGATCTCCTTTGTGGGCGCGTCGGTGATCTGGAAGTTCATCTACGACTATCGCGGTAGCGGCGAGCAGATCGGGCTTCTCAACGCCATCGTGGTCGCGTTCGGCGGCGAGCCGCAGGCCTGGATCACCATTCCGTTCTGGAACAATTTCCTGCTCATGGTCATCCTCGTCTGGATCCAGACAGGGTTCGCCATGGTCATCCTGTCGGCGGCGCTGCGCGGCATTCCCGAGGAAACCCTGGAGGCCGCGCGTATCGACGGGGCCAGCGACATCAGGATCTTCTTTGACATCATGGTGCCCCAGATCCTGCCCACGATCCTGGTAGTCTGGACCACCATAACCATCGTCGTGCTCAAGATCTTCGACATCGTGCTGGCCATGACCGGGGGCCAGTGGAACACCCAGGTGCTCGCCAACTTCATGTACGACCAGATGTTCAGGGCCAACCATTTCGGGCACGGCTCGGTGGTCGCGCTCGTGATCATGATCGCCGTTCTGCCCGTGATGATCTGGAACATCCGCCAGGCCAACTCAGAACAGGGGACGCACTGATGGCTACCGTAACTCAGGCACGCCCGGCCGAGGCGGCACCCGCAACCAGCAGTTTGCTCTCAAGAGTTCGCGTCAGCCCCGGGCGGCTTGCCGCCCATGCCGCTCTCCTTCTGCTCGTTCTGATCTGGACGATCCCTACGTTCGGGCTCCTCGTCTCCTCGGTTCGCGACAAGGACCAGCTCGCAGTCTCGGGCTGGTGGACCTCGCTCACTACAGTCTCGCGTTCGGAAGCTGGCACGCTGGGCACCGCTGAGGATCAGGTCGAGGAGGGCGGGGGATACGTCATCCGCGGCAATATCCTCGCCGAGGGCTCCAATCAGGTGATCGAACGCTTCGGCACCTCGATCAACAATCCGGGCGAGTTCGAAGCTGGCACCACCGCGGAGATGCGCATCGGAGGCGAAATCACGGTCGAGCCGGACGGCACTTACGTGTGGAACTCCCCGACGGCCTTCGAGCATGACAGGGCACGGTTGTTCTATACTGCCGCCGTTCCGCCGCGCTTCACCTTCGAGAATTACACCGAAGTGCTCACGGCAGCGGGGATCGGACGCGCCTTCGTCAACTCTTTCACCGTCACCGTGCCGGCAACGATCATCCCCATCCTGATCGCGGCTTTCGCGGCCTATGCACTGGCCTGGATGCGGTTTCCCGGACGGGCGCTCCTGGTCGCGCTCATGGTGGGCCTGCTCGTGGTCCCGTTGCAGATGTCGCTGATCCCGCTTCTGCGCATGTACAACGGCATCGCCGGCACTTTCGGGGGCAATCCCAAATCCTATCTGGGCATATGGCTGGCGCATACCGCGTTCGGCCTGCCCCTGGCCATCTACCTGCTGCGTAACTATATGGCCGGCCTGCCCAGGGAAATCATGGAGTCGGCCCGGGTCGACGGGGCGTCGCACTTCAACATCTTCGTCACCATGGTGCTGCCGCTGTCCTTCCCGGCCCTGGCGTCCTTCGCCATCTTCCAGTTCCTGTGGGTCTGGAACGACCTGCTGGTGGCCATCGTCTTTCTGGGCCAGAGCCAGAACGAATTGGTGTTGACCGGCCAGCTGCGCGCGCTGCTCGGCTCGCGGGGCGACAACTGGGAAATCCTCACCGCCGGCGCCTTCGTCTCGATCACCGTACCGCTGATCGTGTTCTTCTCGCTCCAGCGCTACTTCGTGCGCGGGCTGCTGGCCGGATCGGTAAAAGGCGGCTGAGGCCGACCCCGTTGCCGGGCATGTCGAGGGCCGCTCCACTGGAGCGGCCCTTTTTCTCATCCTTGCCAAGCCCGGGTTCAGGCGAACAGCACGTCCCGGCTGATCGTCTGCGCGGTGACACCTTCGGCCAGATCGAACAGGGACGGGATGATGGTGCCTGAGACGGTACCCTGGTCGCACTGGCGGATCACTTCGGCCACCATGGCGCGCCCCGCCGAGCGCAGGGAGGACCGAACCAGCGTCACCACTCCTTCGATGGGCGCGAGGTTGAGATAGCGCAACTCATCGTGCATCGAAACCAGCATGGCATCCTCGCCCGGGGTCCGGCCCGCCCGAAGCAGGGCGGCATTGCCCTCGATCGCCATCAGGGTCGAGGAATAGACGAACGCGGTTATCGCCGGATCGGCCAGCGCGAGCTCGGTGAGCTGGAAGCCGGCCTCGCCCATGGGGTGCGTGCCCTCGAGCAGCACCGCGGTGTCGGGCGGAAGGTCCATGGCCAACAGCGCATCCTCCACCCCGCGCCGGCGCGCCGAAGCATAAAGGAACTGTTCGTCGCCATTTATGAAAGCGAACTTCCTGTGCCCGTTCTCGATCACCAGCTTGGCGATGTTGAAGAAATTGCCGTAATTGTCCACATCGACCCAGCCATAGCGCTCGGCGCGCGTGTCCCGCCCGTGCACCACGAAAGGAACGCCTGCCTCGAGCAGATAGTCGATCCTGGCGTCGTTGGGCCTGGGCAGGTCGACGATGAACCCGTCCACGCTGCGATCGGCCACGTAGCGCTCATAGGTCGCGATCTGCTGGGAAGGGACTTCGCTCGACATCACGATGTCGTACCGGCTCACACGCGCCTCGCGGAGCACGCCAGCCATCACCTCCACGAAGTGGGGGTCGGTGAACTTGTTCTCGTCGTCGGGCTGCACCCAGGCGATGGAATGGCTGCGCTGGGTCACAAGCCGCTGGGCGTTGCGGTTCGGGGTGTAGCCGATCCTGCGCGCCGCCTCGAACACCCTCTTGCGCGTCTTTTCCGAAACGTCGCCATACCCGTTCAGCGCCCGCGATATGGTGGTGATCGACAGGCCCAGCTCTGCCGAGACGTCCTTGATCGTGACGTTCCGGCTTCCGGCTCCCGGGGCCCGCCGCGCCCGTCGCCCCGTGTCTGGCATGCTCTGGTTCTCCTCCGCGCCACGGGTTGGGTGGCGCTGCTCAAGGGCTTTTTCCTGCCCCGTTCTGCCGAGACTTATACCGCCAAGCACCGTCCCTGCCAATTTTATCGAGTGCTGTTGACGCGCCCGCTTCCGCCCGCGTATGCCTATATCTCCAAAACGTTTTGGTCAACGACAGCGAACCGCTCGGGTTCCGCCGCGCAGAATGGGAAAACACCATCCAAGCGGCCGCTTGCGGTTCCGCGTTCCAGGGGAGGGCTTGCCGGAAATGAGTCATTTTGCGCCTGCCGCCATGCACGTCCTGCACCCGGCAGACACCTCTCCGGTCGGCACGGACTGGTGGCGCGGCGCCGTGATCTACCAGATCTATCCCCGCTCGTTCCAGGACCACAACGGGGATGGCATCGGCGATCTCGTCGGGATCACGTCGCGCCTGGAGTATGTCGCCGATCTGGGGGTGGATGCCATCTGGCTCTCTCCGGTTTTCACCTCGCCGATGAAGGATTTCGGATACGACGTCTCGAATTATCGCGACATCGACCCCAGCTTCGGCTCGCTCGAGGATTTCGACCGGCTGGTGGAGAAAGCGCATGCGCTCGGGCTCAAGGTCATCATCGACCAGGTGATCTCCCACACCTCGGATCGCCATCCCTGGTTTGCCGAAAGCCGGGTATCACGGACCAATGAGCGGGCCGACTGGTACGTCTGGGCCGATCCCCGCCCAGACGGCACCCCGCCCAACAACTGGCTCTCGATCTTCGGCGGCTCGGCCTGGCAGTGGGACGGCCGCCGCATGCAGTACTATCTGCATAACTTCCTTGCGGCCCAGCCCGATCTCAACTTCCACAACGGGGATGTCCAGGACGCCGTTCTCGCCGATATGCGGTTCTGGCTCGAGCGCGGCGTGGACGGGTTTCGACTGGACACCGTCAATTTCTATTTTCACTCTCCTGGGCTGGAAAACAATCCTCCGATCGGCACGGAAAATTACAGCGCCGCTATGGCGCCGGCGGTCAATCCCTACAATCTCCAGGACCATGTGCACGACAAGAGTCGTCCGGACAACATAGCGTTTCTCAAGCGCTTGCGGGCTCTGATCGAGGAGTATCCGGGGCGTGCGACCGTGGGCGAAATCGGCGATGCCCAGCGTCAGCTCGAACTTATGGCCGCCTACACCTCCGGCGATGACATGCTGCATATGTGCTATACGTTCGACTATCTCGGTGGGCAGTATTCGGCCCCCTATTTCCGATCTGCCATGTCCGCGCTTGAAGCCGAAGCGCCCCAGGGTTGGGTATGCCTCGCCTTTTCCAACCACGATGTAGTGCGTCACGTTTCCCGCTGGGCGCCGCACGGCTTTGAGGATCTGGTCACCCGGCAGGCCGCGCTGCTGCTCATGACCATGCGCGGCTCGGTGTGCCTTTATCAGGGCGAGGAGCTGGGCCTGACCGAAGCTGAACTGGCCTTCGAGGATCTGGTCGACCCCTACGGCATCGAATTCTGGCCCGAGTTCAAGGGCCGGGATGGCTGCCGGACGCCGATGGTGTGGCAGGCCCATGGCCACAATGGCGGCTTTTCGGCCGCAAACCGCACATGGCTGCCCGTGCCCGCTCAGCATCTGCACGCCGCAGTCGACCAGCAGGAGCACGTCGCCAACTCGTTTCTCTCCTTCTACCGGTCCGTTCTGGCCTTCCGCCGGCAGCACCCGGCACTGGTCAAGGGCGATCTGACGCTGATCGAGAACACGCCCGAACCCGTTCTGGCGTTCACCCGCACCCTGGGGGAGGAGACCCTCGTGTGCGTCTACAACATGAGCGCAGAGCCTATGACGTTCGAACTGGAGACCCTGGGGGGCGTGGCGGACGCCGGCGCGCCGGGTTCGGATGCCCGGGTCGATGGCAATACGTTGAGTTTCGGGCCATTCGGCGCCTATATTGGAACCATGAAATAAAAGAAGCGCAAACCAAGCCTTCCGGGAGGGGAAATGTCTGATCTCAAGATCACCAATCTATTCAAGAGGTACGGTAACGTTGAAGTCCTCAAGGACATCAACCTCGACATAAAGTCGGGCGAGTTCGTCGTCTTCGTTGGCCCCTCCGGGTGCGGCAAGTCCACCCTGCTGCGGACCATCTCGGGGCTGGAGTCCATTACCTCGGGCAAGCTCGAAATCGGGGGGCGTGTCGTCAACGAAGTGGCGCCGTCCAAGCGCGGCATCGCCATGGTCTTCCAGTCCTATGCGCTCTATCCGCACATGACCGTGTTCGACAACATGGCCTATTCGCTCAAGCTCCAGCGCCTTCCCAAGGACGAGATCAAGACGCTGGTGGACCGGGCCGCCGGCATGCTCCAGCTCGAGCCCTATCTCGAACGCCTGCCCAAGGCCCTCTCGGGTGGCCAGCGTCAGCGCGTGGCGATCGGACGCGCGATCGTGCGCAACCCGCAGGTCTTCCTGTTCGACGAGCCGCTCTCGAACCTGGACGCCGCCCTGCGCGTGGCGACCCGAATGGAAATTGCCAAGCTCAAGGAATCCCTGCCCGAAACCACCATGATCTACGTCACCCACGATCAGGTCGAGGCCATGACGCTGGCCGACCGGATCGTCGTGCTCAAGGATGGCGTGGTGATGCAGGTAGGCACTCCCATGGAGCTCTACGAAAATCCCCAGTCGCTTTTCGTGGCGGGCTTTATCGGCAGCCCCAAGATGAACCTGCTCACCGGCCGGCATGCCGAGCATCACCAGGCCCATACCGTTGGCGTGCGCCCCGAGCACCTGGACGTCGTCGACAAGGGCGTGTGGACGGGCAAGGTCATCTACTCGGAGGATTTGGGATCCGACAGCTATCTCTATGTCGATATCGGTGCCGATGAGCCGGTTATCGTCAGGCAGGATGGCAAGACCAGTCATCGTGCGGGCGCCCAGGTCTCGTTCTCGCCCAAGGACGATCTCTATCACCGCTTCGACCAGAGCGGCCGGCCCATCTCCGGGCGCATCTCGGCCCCAGCGGCGGCCGCGCCCACGGCGTCCGATCTGGCCGAGCCTGTCGACCCCCGCAAACAGGGCGAGCCCGATGCGGGCGTGGTCGGCGGGGCAGGCGGGGTCGCCATGCCGGCTGACGACAAGAGCCGATAAAGCGTTTCCCGGAAAGGTGAGAACACTTTTCCGGGATGGCTTTATAGTCGGCTCTCGGCCGCGGAACTGCTCTGGGACATCCGGCCGGTGCGCGCCAAAAAGATCACCGGCAGGATGCCGATCGCCACGATGATGACCGCAGCCAGCGCCGCTTCCTCATAGGTGCCGCGCGCCGCTTCCCCGTAGAGCAGGGACGAAAGGCTCTCGAAATTGAGCGGGCGCAGCAGCAGCGTTGCCGGCAGCTCCTTCATGCAGTCCACAAAGACCAGCAATCCCGCCGCGGTCAGAGCCGTGCGGGAGAGCGGCAGGTGGACCCGGGCCAGCGAGCCGGTCGCCGTATGGCCCAGCGTGCGCGCGGCATGGTCGTAAGAGAGCGGAATGCGGCTCAGCCCCGCCTCGATCCCGCCGCTGGCGATGGCGAGGAAGCGCGCCGCGTAGGCGTAGACCAGCGCGGCGCCCGAGCCGATCATCAGCAGGCCCGTGGAATAGCCGAACAGCTCGCGCATCGACTGGTCCACGAACCGGTCGAACGCCGCCACGGGAATGAGAATGCCGATGCCCAGCACCGTGCCCGGAACCGCATAGCCCAGCGCGGAAATGCGGGCCAGTGCGTCGGTCGCCGCGCCCGGGCGCAGGCGGGCTGCATAGGCGACGCCAAAGCCTGCCACCAGCACGACCAGCGTCGCGGTCGCGGACATGGTGACAGTGTTGATCGTGGCCCGCACGATATAGGGGGAGACCCCGGCGAACTGCACGCGCTCGATCGCCGCGAGGACCAGATAAAGCGCCGGGCCGAGAAACCCGATGACGATCGGGATCGACCCGATCGATAGGGCCAGCCATCCACGCCATCCGCGCAGCCGGGTGGGCGTCATTGTCCGGGCGCGCTGGGCGCTGTGGGCGTAGCGTTGCTGCCGGCGCGCCATCCGCTCGAGCAGGATCAGCGTCACCACGAAGACTAGCATCGCCGTGGCGATCTGGGCCGCGCCGGTCAGGTCCGTGCGCACGATCCAGGTGGTGTAGACCGAAGCGGTAAGGGTGCGCACGCCGAGAAACTGCGAGGCCCCCACATCGTTGAGCGCTTCCATCAGCGCAAGGCTCACCCCGACGGCGATGGCCGGGCGCGCCAGCGGCAGGGCGACGCGCCAGAAGACCGCTGAGCGGCCCACCCCGAGCGTGCGCGCCACCTCCACGAGATTGGAGGCCTGGGTCAGGAACATCGCCCGCGTGGTCAGATACACATAGGGGTAGAGCACGAAACCAAAGAGCACGATCGCCCCCCACATCGTTCGGATGTCGGGCAGGCGGAAATCGCGCGGGCTGGAATAGCCCAGGATGGCCCGGATTGTGTCCTGTATCCAGCCCAGCGGGCTGAGCACGTCCATATAGGCGTAGGCCATGATGTAGGTGGGCACCGCGAGGGGCAGGAGCAGCGCCCATTCGAGAATGCCCCGGCCCGGGAAGCTGTAGGCGGTCACCAGCCAGGCGGTGCCCGTTCCTATGATGGTCACCAGAATTCCGGTGCCGATCAAAAGGGTAAGCGTGTTCCTGGTCGCCTGCGGCAGCACGTTGGCCACCACATGGGACCAGAGCGTGCCGGTGTTCCCCACGGCGGTCAGCGCGATGGTCAGGACCGGAAGCAGCGCCAGCGCCGCCACGATAACGGAAAAAACGACCCACCCGTTGAGGGTGAATCGCGACCGCGACCGGGGTTTGGTGTAGGTGACCAGCGCCATCGGCAATGAAGGTGGCGGGCCGGACCCGCCACCCTTAACTCCTCGTCTGGCTCAGTTCTCGAACGTATCGAAATTGAGCCGGTCGACGATCTCGCTCGCCGTGGTGCGGTGCGGCAGGATATCGGTCAACGACAGCGTGTCGGGCACGATCTCGCCGAACGAGGCCACGATCGGGTGCGGCTCGCCGGTTTCGGTGATCGGGTGCTCGAAATTGGCTTCCGCGTACAGCTTCTGGGCTTCGTCCGAGACCAGGAATTCGAGAAGCTGGATGGCTTCGTCCCGGTTAGGAGCGTGGGCCGCAACACCGGCGCCGGTGACGTTCACATGCGTGCCGCCGTCCTCGAAGGTCGGGACAACGACGTCGATTTCGTCAGCCCACGCCACCTGCTCTGCTCCGCCGCCGCCGCTCTTCATGCGCCCGACATAGTAGGAATTGCCCACGGCGATATCGCAGATACCGGCCGCGATGTCGCGCGCGCCGTCACGGTCGCCGCCGGCTGCGGGACGGGCCTGATTGGCCTTGAGCCCGGCGAGCCATTCTTCCCCGGCTTCTTCACCATGATGGGCGATATAGGCCGCGAAAAGCGCCGTGTTGTAGGGGTGCTGGCCCGAACGGATGCACAGACGACCCTGCCACTCTTCATCGGCAAGCGCTTCATAGGTGATTGCGTCGAGCTCGAGATCGCGTGCGGCATAAACGATGCGCGCGCGGCCCGAAAGCGCAAACCAGTTGCCTTCGGGATCGCGCATGGCTTCCGGAACGGCGGATTCGAGCACGTCGGATTCGATCGACTGGGTCAGGCCCTGGTCGACGAGGTCGATCAGGGCGCCGAAGTCCACCGTCATCAGGATGTCGGCGGGTGAGCTTTCGCCCTCGGCCATCACGCGCTCGGCAATGCCGTCCTGCAGGAAGACCGTGTTGGCGGCAATGCCGGTTTCGGCGGTGAACGCTTCGAGAATCGGCTGGATCAGGCCCGGCTCACGGGTGGTGTAGATGTTGACTTCCTGGGACAGCGCAGGCGCGGCCGCTCCCATGGCAATCAGGCTGGCGGCCGCAATGGACCGAAAACGGATGGGTGTCGTCACGATTGTCTCCTTGGCAATGCGTAGGCGGCAGAAAAGACTTGGTGTTCCTCGAGGTGGGTCACGCTTTGCATAGTGGAGTGAAGCAATCAAGTATAATCGAACAAGTTTGGAACCGTTCTAAACTATTGGAAAATCATGAAAACCCGGCTCCCGCACTGCTGATCGGATTCCGGTAGATCGCGCAAGGCGCTAGCCCCGGGGCAGGGCGGCCCGTGCGGACTCATCGTCGGCAAAGACCAGAACATGGTCCGGATTGACGCCAATGCGCACGTCGCCGCCGATTGAGACCCCGCAGCGCTCGGATGTGCGCATTACCAGCGGATCGGCAAGTCCCTCGACCGCAAGCGTCACCTCCTCGATCTCGCCCAGAAGCACGCGCCGGGTCACCTTGGCGGCGATTCCCGCCTCGTCGAGCACCACCGCCTGCGGGCGCACATAGAGAAACACCGGGCCCGAACTGCCGCAGGGCGCGGCGAACCGGCCCAGCGGGCTGTCCAGCCAGTCGCCCGAACGCCGCGCGGGGATGCGGTTGACCCGTGAGAAGAACTCTGCGGCATAGGCCGTCTGGGGGTAGGTGTAGATCGCATCGCCCGTACCGGTCTCGATGACCTTGCCCTTGCGCATGAGCACGACCTTGTCGCCCAGTGACAGGGCTTCCTCGGGGTCGTGGGTCACGATGATCGCTGTGGTGCCCAGGGATCGCAGTACGGAGACCGTTTCCTGGCGGATCGTGTCCCGCAGCCGGCTGTCGAGATTGGAGAAGGGCTCATCCATCAGCATGACCTGGGGCTGCGGCGCAAGCGCGCGCGCCAGCGCCACGCGCTGCTGCTCGCCGCCCGAGAGCATGTGTGGATAACGGTCCGCCAGCGCGGCGATACCCAGCCTGTCCAGCGTCTGGTCGGTCCGCTCGCCGGCGACCTTGCGTCCGAGCTTGCGCAGCCCGAAAAGGATGTTCTGGCGCGCGGTCAGGTGGGGAAAGAGCGCATAGTCCTGAAACATGAACCCGATATTGCGATTCTCGGGCTCGACGAACACATCGCTCGCCGTCACCGGATGGCCGTAAAGGGCCAGAGCGCCGCTGTCGATATCCTCGACCCCGGCGATGGCGCGCAAAAGCGTGGACTTTCCGCAGCCGGACTGGCCAACGAGGCAGGCGATCTCGCCCTGCGCGATCTCGAGCGAGACGTTGTCGAGCGCCTGAACCGCACCGAAACGCCGCGAGACTGACGCAATGGATACGGCGGCTGCGAGACTGACCTTCACGGCATGGGCTCCTGGCCGGTTGTGAGAGCTGAGGGGCCAAACAGGACGAAGTTGAGAGCCAGTGTCAAGTTCTGAACGCGGGCCGCGACGTCACGTCCCCGTGGCCGCCACCAGCACCGCGGGAATGGTCAGCGTCATCAGCGCCCCGCTGTCGCTGGCCGGGCTGATCGTGAACGTGCACGCATTGGCCGCCACCAGCGACCGGGTCAGGGTCAGCCCGATGCTCGAGCGCATGGGCTGGCGCTGGGTGCCGTCCGCATTCTCGCCGTCCCGGAAAACCACGAACTGCTCGAGCAGGGCGTTGGGGGCCTTCTGGGTATCGCGCACATGGACCGAGACCGAGCCGTCGTCCTCGGCCTGGGCTGAAAGCACCACTTTGCCCCCCGCCGGGCTTTCGGCGATGGCGCTGGCCAGCATGTTCAGAACGGCCTGGCGCAGGGTGGCCCTGTCCGCGCGCACGACCGGCAGGCGCTCGGAAATGGCGCTGCGCAGCAACACCCGCGCCGAGCCCGCCTGCGCGCGGATGCGCATCACGCATTCCTCGAGCAGTTCTGAAAGGTCGAGTTCGCCCACCGGCAACCTGGTCCTGCGATCCGACACCCTCAGGAACTCGTCGAGCTCGTCGGCCAGGTCCGAGACGGCCTGGCCCGCCGAGACGATGTCGCGCGCATAGTCGAGATAGCGCGGATGAAGCGGGCCGTACGTCTGCTCCACCAACAGTTCGGAAAACCCCGAAATGGTGTTGAGCGGCCGACGCAACTCGCGTCCGATCCGGGAGATTGCGCCATGGGAGAGGCCGCCGTCGCGTTCCTCGTCGAGCCCCGCGGGCATGATCGATCCGAAATAGCCGGCAACGACGCCCGCCCTGCCTTCGGCAAACACGGTCACGACGTCGCCCCGGCGCCGGCCCGAAAGCCGGGTCCCGGGCCGCTCGGTGTCCGCATAGCGTGCGGGCAGCGCCAGAAAGCGCATCAGGGCTCCCGCATCGGACGGGTTCACCGCCTCGGTGAGCGGCCTGCCGACCACGAGGTCCGGCGGGCTCTCCTTGCCGGATTCGACAACCGTGGTGATCCTGCCCGTGCGGTCGGTCTGGAAAAACGTGCCACCGAGCAGCCGCGCCTGCAGCGCCGCGAATGTCCTGATCTCGGTTTCCCTGTAAGACACCGGATCGGCCTGTCGCGCCGAGAGCATGAAGGCCTGCCGTCCCTGCCAGGTCACGGTCTGGAGCCGGGCGGATACGGCCAGCCGCTGGCCGTCCCGGCGCAGGATATGGGTCATCGGGCCGGCGGTTTCCCGCTCGTCGGCATTGGGGAAGATGACGCCGGGCCCCTTGCTCCGCAGCAGCGAGGCGTTCTCGTATCCGGTCATGTCGAGCATGGCCCGGTTGACGAACACCGTGTCCTGATCGCGAAAGATCATGATGCCCATGGGCACCCGGTTGAGCACCAGTGCCGCATCCGAGAGTGTGACCAGCTCACCCCCGGCCTGTGGCGAAGCCTCAAGGGGAGCTTCGCCCGCCGCTGGCGCATCGGCATTTGGCGCTGCGAACGCCTTCTCGCTGTCCCGGCCCACACGCTCGCCCAGAATGCGCGAAAGCTCTTCGAAATTGTACCGCGCCGCCGGATCGAGGCGCGCGGGTTCGTCGGCCGTGGTCCCGGCGCTGGGCTCCGGATCGACGCGTTCAACGCCCGTTTCTGTTGCGCCCGAATCAGGCGTTTCCGGCGCCTCCTCGACGTCCGGGGCTTCGGGCGTGCCTATGTCTTGCGCCTCGGGTTCGGGCCCGGGCGTGCCGAAGAGCCCGCGGCCCGTGATTCTCCACAGGCGGTGTCTGGACGCGGGCGCTTCCTCCAGATCGTCCCGGATGAAGGCCGCCTCATCGTCTTCCGGATCGGGTCCGGGGATGTTCTCGCCGCCGGGCGCGCGCTCTGTCGCACCGTCCCCGGCTGTGTCGGGCTCACGATCGTGCTCGGCGTCCGGCGGCTCGACATACCCCTCGTCCGAGCCGGCAAGCGCCAGCGGCGCATCGCTGCCGGCCTCATCGGACGGGGCCGGATCGGCGGGCGCAGGCTCCTCTGCGCCTTCGGTGGTGTCCACGGCGGGCGGCAAGGGCGCGTCGTCGCTGGAATCGAGCGGCTCGTAAAGCCGTGTCTCGCGCGCCAGCTTGTCCACCAGCGCACCCAGCCCGCTGCGGGAGGTCTGAGGGGGCGTGGGGGCAGGGGCGTCCTGCTCGTCCGGCTCGTCACCGGCGGCCGGCGCATTCTCGTGATCGTCCTGATCGGCTTCTGGCGCATCCAGAGCCTCCACGATCGGGCCCGACCCATCATCCGCGTCCGGAGGACTTTGGTCCTGTGCATCCGGCGCCAATCCTTCCATCGGCGTTGGCGGTTGCGGCTCCTGCCGCGCCCCGATGCCCGCCGCCTCGCGCACGGTCTCGGCGATCGGCTCGACGGCGACGACGAGCAGATGCACCCCGGATTCACCCAGGCCAACAGGCGTGCACAGGCAACTGGCGGATAGCGGCTTGCGACCGGCGATGAACTGGAGCCGGCTCATCATGGGCTGGCCAAGCAGGCCCAGCCGCAGGATGCGGTTGATCTGGCCCTTGATGGGGTGCGGATCGGACGCACGCCTGAGCTCGCCCGCAACAAGGCGCGCCCCGAACAGGCCGGCGGCGGCGTTGGCCCATACCAGTTCGCTTCCGGTCGGGGACCAGAGCCAGGCCGGACGCGGGTCGTCCTTAAGGGCCTTGACCGCTTGGGAAGCGGGTGCCGATGTCCAATCCTGGGCCATCCGTCCTCTGACTCGTGCCTCTCCGCTCTCTAGCGCCCGATATGTCCCGGAATGGGACGAATAATGGGCAATGGTGAGCTTTTCTTAAATATAGGTGCGCACGAGCCGGGTCTATCGCCAGAGGCTGATCGGGCACCGCAGATTGCCGTGATGGTTAAGGTCGGCACGGCGCGTTCATGGGTGAAATCGGGTCTTGTCATGGCAACGATCTCGACCTATGGTCCGCCCCGTTCCGCGCCGGACTTTGTTCGCGTGATGACTGTGTCTGCCGCCTTAGCTCAGTTGGTTAGAGCGCTAGATTGTGGATCTAGAGGTCCCCCGTTCAATCCGGGGAGGCGGTACCACCACCCCATCATGTTTGGTCACAGGACAACCACCCGCGCGCCGACCGGAACGCGGCCGTAAAGGTCGACCACATCCTCATTGGTCATCCGGATGCAGCCCGAGGACACCGAACGGCCCACCGTCCAGGGCTCGTTGGTGCCATGGATCCGATAGAGCGTCGAGCCGAGATAGAGCGCGCGGGCGCCCATCGGATTGTTCGGTCCGCCTTCCATGAATGTGGGCAGCCCGGGCTGGCGGGCGTGCATTTCCGCCGGCGGCGTCCAGCTCGGCCATTCGCGCTTGGCCGTCACCCTATGGGTGCCGCTCCACGCAAATCCGGTGCGCGCCACCCCGATTCCATAGCGCATGGCTTTCCCGTTCCCCAGAACAAGGTAGAGGAAATGCCGGCCGGTCTCGACCACCACCGTGCCCGCGGGGTGCGAGGTGGGGTAGTCCACGGCCTGGCGCAGATATTTGGGGTGGCTGATATAGTCGGCCTGGTAGGCCAGCGCGTGCGCGGGCCGCTCCTGGGTCAGCGCCATGCCCGCCGGCGGGCCGAACATGGCGTCCATGAACCCGCGCCCCGAGGCCTGGGCTGGCGAAACCGCCAGCGCAAACAGCGCCATGATGAGTAATGTCCTGCCTGCCATGAGGATGACCCCGTCCCTGTCCATTCGATCCCGACCCTAGGGTGGACGGGGAAAATTTTGCGTCAAATGGGATGGTTAATCCGGGCTTGATCGCTATGGTCGACGCATCGTTAACGGGGGATCGCGATTCCATGAGCGAGCCACACGCGCCAGATATCGTGCGCTGTCCCTGGGCGGGCAGCGATCCGCTCTATGTCGCCTATCACGATACCGAATGGGGTTTTCCCGTCGCCAACGATACGCGGCTTTTCGAAAAGCTCTGCCTTGAGGGCTTCCAGTCCGGGCTGAGCTGGCTCACGATCCTGAGAAAGCGCGAGAACTTCCGGGCCGGTTTTGCCGGCTTCGATATCGAGGCGGTGGCCCGGTTTAGCGAAGATGACGTCGCGCGCCTTCTGGCCGATGCTGGCATCGTCCGGCACCGGGGCAAGATCCAGTCCACCATCAACAATGCCAGGCGGGCGCTCGAGTTGCGCGCCGAGTTCGGCTCGCTCGCTGCCTATTTCTGGCGTTTCGAGCCCCACCCCGACACGAGGCCGGAGCGCCTGGACTGGGACACCCTGCGCACGCTGGCGATGACCGACGCGTCCAGGGCGCTGTCCAAGGACCTCAAGAAGCGTGGATTCTCGTTCGTGGGTCCGACCACGTGCTACGCCTTCATGCAGGCCATGGGCATGGTCAACGACCACATCGAAGGCTGCCACTGCCGGCCGGCGGTGGAGGCCGCGCGGGCGGCGTTCACCCGCCCGGCCTGAAGTCTCGCGCGGCCATCCTCCGGATCACGGCCCGCGCCTTGTGACCGAAGCGCCTTCGGGCGGCAGCCCGATATCGCGCTTGATGTGGTCGGGCAGGGTGTCGGCCCGCACCACCGGCTGTTTGCCCGGACGTCCCAAGAGCATCACGAGGACCGCGCGCGCTACGCGCCAGCGGCCGTGTTCGGCTGCGAGCGTGTCGATGCAGATGCGCAGAATCGTGGTGTCCACGGACGAACGAACAAAGATCATCGGACCATGCCGGGGCGTCCAGCCTCCGGCTCCTTTTCTGGTTGCAGGGATCGCGACGTCCGGCGCAGCAAGGCATGTCCTTGCATGATGTGCCGGAGTGGTCTGGGTAAGGATTAGGAAGGCCGGAGGGCCTGGCTATGCGGGCTGTCCGGGAGAGGGACGCTGGAGCTGGCTTTAGCTGCGGCGTTCGTTGGCCATGCGTCGATTTTTGACGTTCGGCATCGACACGAGGGTGCGCAGGGCAAATAGCGATACGATCATGTCGATGCCTTTCCCCGGCTCGTGTCCCACTGCGCCGGAGGCCTTTGCGTCCGGCGGGCCGTTTCGATAATCCCGGCCAGCCGGCAAGGCAAGTGCGGATGTGGCGGGGTGTCGCAGGGGCGTCCGATCTGTTGCCCATCGGTGACACTGCCGCTTGCCTTGTGCGCGCGGGACCGATCGGCTAGGAACGGCCCCGAGATTTCCGCCCGTTCCGGGCATTGGAGCAAGGGCAAGAATGGCCAAGAACAGTGCGCTCATCGAGCCGCGCCTGCCGCGCGGATTCATCGATTCCGAACCTGCGGACCTCGCCGCCATCGAGCAGATGGTCGCAAGAATCCGCGCCGTTTACGAGCGCTACGGCTTTGACCATATCCAGACGCCCTTTTTCGAATACACCGAAACCCTCGGCAAGTTCCTGCCCGACACCGACCGGCCCAATGCCGGGGTCTTTTCGCTGCAGGATGATGACGAGCAGTGGATGAGCCTGCGCTACGATCTCACCGCGCCGCTCGCCCGCTATTTCGCCCAGAACTATCAGGACCTGCCAAAGCCCTTCCGCTCCTATCGGCAGGGCTGGGTGTTCCGCAACGAAAAGCCCGGTCCGGGCCGTTTCCGCCAGTTCATGCAGTTCGACGCCGACACCGTCGGCGCGGCAGGCCCTGAGGCTGATGCCGAAATGTGCATGATGATGGCCGACACCATGGATGCGCTGGGGCTTTCGGGCAAATACGTCGTCCGGGTCAACAACCGCAAGGTGCTCGATGGGGTCATGCAGGCGATCGGGGTCACCGATGAATCCCAGAAGCTCACCGTCCTGCGCGCCATCGACAAGCTCGACAAGTTCGGCCCCGAAGGCGTCAAGCTTCTTCTGGGCGAAGGGCGCAAGGACGAGAGCGGGGATTTCACCGAAGGCGCCAAGCTCGATAGCGATCAGGCAGAGGCCATCCTCGAGATGATGGGCGCGGCACGCATCGATGATCTCGTCGATCTGGAAGCCGACGCCGGCCCCGACGGCTTTCTCGATGCCGAGTTCAAGACGCCGGCTCTGGGCAAGTTTTCGATAAACGAAGCTTTTGCCTCGGGTTTCTCCGAGCTTCAGGCCATGGCCGCGCTCTTTGCATCCGCCGGCTGCGGCGCCGACCGCATCAAGATCGACCCTTCGGTCGTGCGCGGGCTCGAATATTACACCGGCCCTGTCTTTGAGATTGAACTGACCTTCTCGGTCCAGAACGAGAAGGGCCAGGACGTGGTGTTCGGCTCGGTCGGGGGCGGGGGACGCTATGACGGGCTGGTGTCCCGCTTCCGCAACGAGGAAACCCCGGCCACCGGCTTTTCCATCGGTGTCTCCCGGCTCGCCTCGGCCCTCAAACTCACGGGCAATCTCGACGCCGCACCGGTCACCGGCCCGGTCGTCGTTACCGTGATGGAAAAGGATCGCATCCCCGACTACCAGAAGATGGTCGCCGATCTGCGGGCCGCCGGGGTCCGCGCCGAGCTCTTTCTGGGCAACTCGAAGAACATGGGCAAGCAGATGAAATACGCCGACAAGCGCAACGCACCGGCGGTCATCATCCAGGGATCGGACGAGCGCGATCAGGGCATCGTCCAGATCAAGGATCTTGCCAAGGGCGCCGAAGCGGCCGCTTCGATAACCGATAACGCCGCCTGGAAAACCGAGCGCCCCGGCCAGTATTCGGTGCCCCGCGAGGAGATGGTGGAGTTCGTCAGAAAGATCCCCGCGGTGGCAGCCTGGATGAAGGCGAACGGGTGATGGGCGCATTCCAGAGCCAGCAGGGCCCCCTCACCCCCAGCCCCTCTCCCACGAGGGGAGAGGGGGGCGATCGCTGCGGCTCCTCTATTCCCCTTCTCCCCTCGCGGGAGAAGGTGGGCTTTGGCGCAAGCGAAAGGTCGGATGAGGGGGCAGCAGCGCCAGCCCCATCCACCGGAGCCGCCCATGTCCGCTGAAGCCCGCCGCGAAGCGCTCAAAGCGCTGGTTTCGGCCGACGATATCGCCTTTGTCGCCCCCCCGATCCTGATCCCGCCCGCCCCCTATTTCGACCTCGCCGGCGAGGAATTCGGGGCGCGCATGATCCTGACCAGCGCCGCCGATGGCGCCGATTTCTGCCTCCGGCCCGATTTCACCCTGCCCATCGCCATGCGCCATCTCGAGATCGGTGCGGGCACGCCCGCGGCCTATGGCTATCTCGGCCCCATTTTCCGGCACCGTGCCGATGGCCCGGCGGAATTCGACCAGGCCGGCATCGAGCTTCTCGCTCACGAGGATGCGGGCTCGGCGCTCGACCGGATCGTGGCCTTTGCCCGTGCCACGCTCGATCTTTACGGGGCCGGCGCCACATCGGTGCGGGTGGGCAGCATCGAGATATTCGAAGCGCTTCTGGCGGCCTGCGACATGCCCGATGTCTGGCGTCCGCGCATCCGTGCGCGCTTCGGGCACCCCGAGGCCATGGGACGCCTGCTCGACCGGCTGGCCGATCCCCACGCCCCCATGCCCGGGCCCGAAGGCATGCCCCAACGGGCCATCGCCGAATGGGTCGGAGAACTGATGGCGACTGCGGGGCTCAGCCCCACCGAAAGCCGCTCGCCCGAGGAGATCGCCGCCCGCTACCTCGAAAAGCAGGCGCTCAAGGCCGCCCATGTGCCCGCGCCCACCATTGATCTGCTGCGCGGATGCCTTTCGATTTCCGGGGAGGCCGATACGGCGCTCACCGCGCTCGACGCCCGCGCCCGGCAGGCGGGGATCGATCTCTCCGCCGTGCTCGGGGTGACGCGCGCCCGGCTCGACCAGCTTCGCACCACCGGCGGCTTTGACCGGCTGGTGTTCGACGCTGGGTTCAGCCCGCGGCTCGACTATTATACCGGCGTGACCTTCGAGATATCGGGCCCCCGGGGTGTCCTGGTCTCGGGCGGCCAGTACGACCGGCTGCTGCGCCGCCTCGGCGCGCGCGAGGATATTCCCGCCGTCGGCTGCGCCGTCTGGGTGGACCGGCTCGAAGGGGGGGCCGCGCAATGAGTTCGATCATGCTGGCCCTGCCGTCCAAGGGGCGGCTCCAGGAACAGGCGATGGAACTGTTCGCCGCCTCGGGACTGACCATCGACCGGCCCGGCGGCGCGCGGTCCTATCTCGGCGAGATGGCCGCGATGCCGGACGTCGCCGTGCGCTTCCTTTCGGCCTCCGAGATCGCGCGTGAGTTGATCCGGGGCACCATCGATCTGGGGATCACGGGTGAAGATCTCATCCACGAGACCGCCGAGCAGGGTCCCGAGCAGGTCGACATCGTCAAACGCCTGGGCTTCGGGCGCGCCGACGTGATCGTTGCGATCCCCGATGCGTGGGTCGATGTGACCGACATGGACGATCTGTCCGACGTCGCCGCCGATTTCCGCGCGCGTCATGGCCGCTGGCTGCGGGTCGCCACCAAATACGTCAACCTTACCCGCCGCCATTTCGCCCGCCACGGCATCGCGGAATACCGGATCGTGGAAAGCCTCGGGGCCACCGAAGCGGCCCCCGCATCGGGGGCGGCCGATCTGATCGTCGACATCACCTCGACGGGCTCCACCCTCAAGGCCAACGGCCTGCGCATTCTGGGCGATGGGGTGATGCTCGAAAGCGAGGCCGTGCTGATGGTGGCACGCAATGCCGATTGGCCGGGCCCACGCCGCGCCGTTCTCGATCGATTGCTCTCCCGGCTGGGCTGAACGCAAAAAAAGGCCGCCCCCAGGGAGCGGCCTTTCTCATGCGTGATGGCAGCAGGCCTCAGGCCTTGCGACGGTCGAGAGACAATGCGCCGGCGCCGAAGGCGATCACATAGAGCATGCCGCCCACGATCGCGAGGTTCTTCAGGAACGCGGTCATTTCGGCCTGGTTGGCGAAATCGCTGTGAAAGATCAGCCCGGCAACGAGCGTAAATCCGGCCAGCGCCGCGGCCGCCCAACGGGCCTTGAACCCCACCAGCAGCATGATGCCGCCGATCACTTCCACGGCCACGGTCGGCCAGAACAGCACGCCGGGCACACCGAAGGCTTCCATATAGCCGATCGTGCCCTCGGGCGCGGGGATCTTGCCCAACCCGGCAACAATGAAGATGAGGGCCAGCAGCACGCGGCCGGCGGTGGGCAGATAGGCTTGAGCCTGATGCATCGTTTAAAACTCCATGAGCGCTGCGATTGCGATGGCCGGAACGTGCTCTTTTTGTCGCAGCCTGGGAATGGGTGGTTTTCGGCACAGATCGTTCGGACATATCGATCAATGAGGGGCAATTGATCGAAGGGCCCTCGCGCGTGCCGCTGGACAAAACGGCCCGCTTGGGGCAACGCCTGCCCACCGGCATCCCTATGGAGTTCTCCCCGTGATCGACATCTGGCTTCTCGTTGCGCTTGGCGGGGTCGGCATGCTGGCCGGGTTCGTGGATGCGGTGGCCGGCGGGGGCGGGTTGATCGCCGTGCCGGCGCTGCTCTCGGCGGGGTTTTCGCCCGTTGCCGCGCTCGCGACCAACAAGGTCCAGGGCGTCGCGGGCACATGCGCTGCCGCCTGGACCTATTGGCGAAAGGGGTTCATCACCATCAGGTCACTGGTGCCGGGCATTGCCGCCGCTTTCGTGGGATCGTTCGCAGGTGCCTATACGGTGACGGTCATCGATACCTCGGCGCTGGGCATAGCGGTCCCGGTCGCGGTCATCGCGGTGGCGCTCTATTTCGCGCTCTCTCCCTCGATCCGCGATGTGGACGGCATCGCGCGGCTGAACTTCGCTGTCTTCGTGCCCATCGTCGGCTTCGTCATCGGTTTCTATGATGGCATTTTCGGCCCGGGCACGGGCTCGTTCTTCATGCTGGCCTTTGTTGCGTTGTTCGGCCTTTCGGCGGTGCGCGCCACGGCCAACACCAAGGTGCTCAACGTCACCTCCAACCTTGCCGCGCTCTTTTACTTCATCCCGGCCGGAGAGGTGGTGTGGTCGGTCGGGCTCGCCATGGCCGCCGGCCAGCTTGTCGGCGGCTATCTGGGGGCACTCACTGGCATCCGGTTCGGCGCCCGGCTGATCCGGCCGCTGGTCATCGTCGTCTCGATCGTTCTTGCGGCGCGGCTGCTGTTCTTTCCATGAACGGGTGAAACCAAAAAAAGCCGTGCCACTCGGTGAGTGACACGGCTTCCGGCAAAGCCGGGCAGCTTCGCCGTGGTGCAGGGCCGGAATCTGGCGGGGACGGCCCTGCAAAGGAAACGCTTCAGAGCAGCGGATGTCGCTGAAACGCCAGTCAGTTACGCGCCCCGTCGGCGCGTGGATCACCGGTCAGGGCAGAAGAACCGCGTCGATGACGTGGATCACGCCGTTCGAGGCTTCCACATCGGCGGTCACGACCGTTGCGGTGTTCGAAAGCGAAACCGTGACGCTCATGCCGTCATTGGTGACGGTCAGCGGTGCGTCTTCGTTCAGCGTCGCCACTTCGGTGTCACCCTCGGCGATGTCGCCCGACATGATGACCGACGGCACGACATGCGCGGTCAGGATGGCTGCGAGCGCATCGGTGTCCTCGAGCAGGCCTTCCACTGTGCCTTCAGGCAGGGCGGCAAAGGCCTCGTCGCTGGGTGCGAACACGGTGATGTCGTCGGTGGTCGCCAATGCGTCGGCGAGACCGGCGGCGGTGGCTGCAGCGAGCAGGGTTTCGAACGTGCCGGCCTCGGACGCAACTTCAACGACGTTGCCGGGGGCCGAAGCCATCTGGGCAAAGCCGGCGCCGGCCACGAGCGGGCTGACGGTGAGCATCGATGCAACGGCGAGGGTCTTGAGAGCGGTCATGATGGTCCTCCAAATGTCTCTTGGGAGCGCCGGGCGTCTTCGCGTCGCCCGAACTGGCACTTGAACGCGAGGGATTTGCCGCCAGATCAGGACGCCCGGTTCACAAAAACGTGCCGGGAACCCCGTGATCCGCAGGGCTTGCAGACTCGTTGATGCGCTCTTGGGCCCGTGCTGTGCCCAACAAAAAAGGGCGGCCCCTTTCGGAACCGCCCTCCGTTCGAGACCCTGGAGAGGTCTGGATCGGGTAAGTCGGAATGGACCCGATTAGAAGTCCATGCCGCCCATTCCGCCCATTCCGCCGCCGCCACCGGGCATCGCCGGGGCGTCGTCCTTGGGCAGCTCTGCGATCATGGCTTCGGTCGTGACCAGAAGGCCGGCAACCGAGGCCGCGTCCTGGATCGCGGCACGCACGACCTTGACGGGATCGATGATGCCCATCTTGATCATGTCGCCATATTCGCCGGTCTGGGCGTCATAGCCGAACGCGGCGTCCGAGCTGTCGAGGATCTTGCCCACAACGATCGAGCCTTCGGCACCGGCGTTGTTCGCAATCTGGCGAACCGGCTCCTGAAGCGCGCGACGCACGATGTTGATGCCGGCGTTCTGGTCGGCATTGGCGCCAGTCACCTTGATTTCGACAGACGCGCGGAGCAGCGCAACGCCACCACCGGCAACAATGCCTTCTTCAACGGCAGCGCGGGTCGCATTGAGCGCGTCGTCGACGCGATCCTTGCGCTCCTTGACCTCGACTTCCGTCGAACCGCCGACCTTGATCACCGCAACGCCACCGGCGAGCTTGGCAAGACGCTCCTGGAGCTTCTCGCGGTCGTAGTCCGAGGAGGTTTCCTCGATCTGCGCCTTGATCTGGTTGACGCGGCCTTCGATGTCTTCCTTGGAGCCCGCACCATCGACGATGGTGGTGTTCTCCTTGGTGATCTCGACGCGCTTGGCGGTGCCCAGCATGTCCAGCGTCACGTTCTCGAGCTTGATGCCGAGGTCTTCCGAGATCACCTGACCGCCGGTCAGGATCGCGATGTCCTCGAGCATGGCCTTGCGGCGATCGCCAAAGCCAGGAGCCTTGACGGCTGCGACCTTGAGGCCACCACGCAGACGGTTGACCACGAGGGTCGCAAGAGCCTCGCCTTCAACGTCTTCGGCGATGATCAGCAGGGGACGGTTGGACTGCACGACCGATTCGAGAACCGGCAGCAGGGCCTGCAGGTTCGAGAGCTTCTTCTCGTGCAGCAGGATGAGCGGATCGTCCAGAGCCGCGACCATCTTCTCGGTGTTGGTCACGAAGTAGGGCGAGAGATAGCCACGGTCGAACTGCATGCCTTCGACGACGTCGAGTTCGGTCTCGGCGGTCTTGGCTTCCTCGACGGTGATGACGCCCTCATTGCCGACCTTCTGCATGGCTTCGGCGATCATCTGGCCGATTTCTTTTTCGCCATTGGCAGAGATCGTGCCGACCTGCTCGACTTCGCTCGAGGACGAAATCTTGACAGCCCGGTTGGCGAGGTTCTGGACGACGTCGGTCACGGCCAGATCGATGCCGCGCTTGAGGTCCATCGGGTTCATGCCGGCCGCAACGGCCTTCACGCCCTCGTTGACGATCGACTGGGCCAGCACCGTGGAGGTGGTGGTGCCGTCACCGGCGATGTCGTTGGTCTTGGAAGCAACGGTGCGCAGCATCTGCGCGCCCATGTTTTCGAACTTGTCTTCAAGCTCGATTTCCTTGGCAACGGTCACGCCGTCCTTGGTGATGCGCGGTGCGCCGAAGGACTTTTCGATCACGACGTTGCGGCCCTTGGGGCCCAGGGTTACCTTGACCGCATTGGCCAGGATGTTGACGCCGCGCAGCATCTTGTCGCGGGCGTCGGTCGAGAATTTGACTTCTTTGGCAGCCATTTAATTCTGCTCCTTGGAAAGGTGGAAAAAAGGACGCCCGAGAAAATTAATTCTCGATCACGCCCATGATGTCGGATTCTTTCATGATCAGCAGGTCTTCACCGTTGACCTTGACCTCGGTGCCGCTCCACTTGCCAAAGAGAACGCGGTCGTTCGCCTTCACGTCGAGCGGGGTCACCTTGCCGCTGTCGTCACGGGCGCCTGGGCCCACGGAGACGACGACGCCCTCGGAGGGCTTTTCCTTTGCGGTGTCGGGGATGATGATGCCGCCAGCGGTCTTTTCTTCGCTGTCGACGCGCCGGACGACAACCCGGTCGTGCAGGGGACGGAAGCTCATGGTCGCTCCTTGGAACGTAAGATTGAAAAAGCCAGTTATCCTCCGCTGTTAGCACTCTCAATCAGAGAGTGCCAATAGCTGAGCTTGAGATAGGCAGCAGGCCGAAAAGAGTCAAGGACAAGGGTCGTAAAATTTTGCATCTGCCTGCCGCGCTTGCTATGCGCTTTGGGGCGCATCTCGTTCTTGCGCCGCCTGCAATCAAGGGGACCGGTACCAGATCATGTCTTCGACGTCAGCGCCCGCGCCGTCGGTGCGGGGAGCCGTCCGGCCGCGCCTGTCGGTCATCGTGCCCACCTTTAACGAGCATGACAATATCGAGCCTCTGGTCGAAAAGCTCCAGCGCGCGCTCGAGGGCATCACTTTCGAGATCATTGTGGTCGACGACAACAGCCCCGATGGCACTGCCGAGCTCGCCAAATCCCTGGCCGCCGAACGGCCGAACGTGCGCTGCATTCATCGTTTCGGTCGCAGGGGGCTTTCTTCGGCGTGCATTGAGGGCATGGCCTCGAGTGCCGCGGACTTCGTTGCGGTGATAGACGCGGACCACCAGCACGACGAAACGATCCTCCCCTTGATGCTTGCCGAGGCGGAAGCGGGCGCCGATATCGTCGTGGGGTCCCGCTATACCGGAGAGGGCAATTCGTCGGCCGGGTTCACCAAAAGCCGCCAGGCCGGCTCGACGCTGGCCACCCGGCTCTCGGGCATCCTGACGGGCAAGACGCTCTCTGATCCCATGAGCGGCTTTTTCCTCATGCCCCGAAGCCTCTTCAACACGGTCGTCCCGTCCCTTTCCAGGGAAGGTTTCAAGATCCTTCTCGACATCGTTGTTTCGGCCGACCGGCTCAAGGACGGGGAACTCGCCATCGCCGAGGTGCCCTACAGCTTCCGTCCGCGCCACGCCGGTGAAAGCAAGATGAGCCCGCTGATCGTCGCCCAGTTCCTGGGGCTGATCGTCTCCAAGATTTCCCGGGGCGTCCTGCCCACGAGCTTTCTGCTGTTCTCGCTGGTGGGGGCCACGGGCGTGGTCGTGCACATG
Source organism: Pelagibacterium montanilacus (assembly GCF_003992665.1). Lineage (GTDB taxonomy): Bacteria > Pseudomonadota > Alphaproteobacteria > Rhizobiales > Devosiaceae > Pelagibacterium > Pelagibacterium montanilacus. Next base: position 160,113 of record NZ_RZMX01000046.1, on the reverse strand, counting down.
GCGGCGCTGGCCTTTTTCCTGTTCGTCGCCGAGTTCAACTTCGCCAATGGCCAGCTCGCGGCCACCGTGGTCGCCATGACGTCCAACTACATTCTCAACAACGAGCTGACCTATGCCGACAAGCGCCTGACCGGGCGCCGGTTCTGGACTGGCCTGCTCAGTTTCTATCTCGTGTGCAGCTTCGGCACCGTTGCCAACGTCTCGGTCGCCAGCGTCATATACGAGGCACAGCTCACCAATGTCTTTGTTGCGGGCATCGCCGGCGTCGTGATGAGCGTGGTCTTCAATTATGCGGTAACCCGGATGTTCACGTGGCGCGACTGATGGCTGGGCAAGGCGACAGGGTAGGGCCGTTCACGCCGCTTCAGGCGACCCTTGTGCTGATCGGGATCACCTTCGTTCTGCGCATGATCGGCGCCTGGGCGATCGGCTGGGGCACGGGAGAGGCCTATTACCTCTCCTCCTCCCGCGTCCTGCACCTGAGCTATTTCGACCAGCCGCCCCTTTCGCTGTGGGTCATCTGGGCGATGCGCGAGTGGACCGGAAGCGAGGCGACATGGGTGCTCCGGGCCCCGTTCGTCCTCATGTTCTCGGTCTCGACCCTGTTCGTCTACATGATCGGCCGCCGGCTCTATTCCCCGCTCGGGGGTTTCTATGCCGCGCTGATCGTCAATGCCTGCGTGCTGTTTTCCCTTTCGGTGGGCAGCTGGATGCAGCCGGACGCGCCCATGCTGATGTTCTGGCTCGCCACGGTGCTGGTTCTGCTTGAGATCCTCATCGGCAGGGCCGGCCAGCGTCGGCCCTATCTCTGGTGGGGACTGGCCGGCCTGCTTCTGGGGCTCACATTCCTTTCCAAATACCATGCGGTATTTCTCGTGGCGGGAACGGGGCTGTTCCTGCTTTCCAATTCCACCGCACGGCCCTGGCTCGCCCATCGCGCGCCCTGGGTGGCGCTGGCCGTAGCGCTGCTCGTTTTCTCTCCGGTCATCGCGTGGAACTACCAGACCGACTGGGCCTCCTTCGGCTTTCAGGGCGGACGGGCGCTCGGCGGCGAACTCCATTGGGACCGTCTGCTGCGCATGATCTGGGGGCAATTGCTCTATATGGTCCCCTGGCTGGCCATACCGGCCCTTTGGTTTGGGGCCAGAGCGCTGGTTGCCGGCCCGCGCGGGCAATATCCCACCGGCGCGCCGTCGGGCTCGGCCGCGCTTCTGGCCTATATCGGCTGGCCGCCGATCCTGTTCTTCACCCTCGTGGCCTTGTGGGCCGATACCCAGTTCCATTTCCACTGGCAGGCGCCCGGCTATCTGATGCTGTTTATTCTGATGGGCGGCTGGGCCGCGCGCCGCAACGGGCCGTTCATCCGGTTCTGGCTCTATGGCTCGGCGATCACCACGCTCGTCGTCTTGACGCTGCTTGTCTCGCATGCCGCCACCGGCTGGGCGCGCCAGATGTTCCCCGGAGACTGGGAGGACCCCACGGCCTTGCAATTGCACTGGCGCGAACTTGGTGTCGCCCTCGCGGCGCGCGGCGCGTTCGATCAGCCCGAGACGTTCGTTGCGAGCACCGGCTGGATCGAGTGCGGCCACGTCGATCCCCAGGTCGCCGGACGCCTCCCGCTCGCCTGTCTTTCGGACGATGCGCGCAACCTGGCCTACAATGTGAATCTCGAGGCGCTTACAGGCTGGGACGCCTATGTGGTGGTCCAGAGCAGCCGCGTGGGCAGCGTGCCCGATCGCATCGAGGAAGCGTTCGAAACCATCGAGCATCTCGAGACCATCGGGATCACCCGGGGCGGGGTTGTGGAGTTGGACGATATCCAGCTTTATCGCGCCGAAGGGTACCGGCCTTAGAGCGTTTTCAGAAAAAGTGGAAACACGTTTCCGGTTCGCAAACGCGACACATCGAAGACTTGGAGCTCCTGTTCCGATTCAATCACAACAGGATACGCTCCAGACGGGCTGGCCCGGCGTCATGCCGCGCCGCTCAGCCTGCCCTGACGCTCCCAGCTCACCTTCTTGCGGTAGATAGTCGACGGGCTGATTTCCAGCGCCGCTGCCGCGCGGGCGATATTGCCCCCGAACGCCGCGAGCGCGTCCTCGATGATCCGCTGCTCCTGGCGCCACATGGGTTCGATCTCGCGCGCGCCATCGGGGGCGACATGCGGTAACTCGAGCATGTGGCGGCCGCGGGCCTCGATATCGGCCGCCATCACCATATCGGCGGTCACCTCGCCACCATCGAACATCACGACGATCCGGCGCACCAGATTCTGGAGCTGGCGCACATTGCCGGGCCATTCGCGCGCTACGAACAGATCGGCGGCGTCCGGGTCCATGCCTCGGAACCGCTTGTTCTCCTCGGCCGCGAAACGGGCGAGAAAGCACTGAGCGAGCGGCAGGATGTCCGATGGCCGCTGCCGGAGCGGGGGCAAATGGATCGGCAGGACGTGCAGGCGGTAAAAGAGATCCTCGCGGAACTTCTTCTCGCTCACGAGCTGCATGGGATTGCGGTTGGTCGCGCACACGACCCGCACATCCACGGCGCGCGACCGCGATTCCCCGACCCGTGTGATCGTGCCTGTCTGGAGAAAGCGCAGGAGTTTCGATTGCAAAGCGAGGTCCATTTCCCCGATCTCGTCGAGGAACAGGGTGCCCTTGTCCGCCAGCTCGATGGCGCCGGCCCTGTCCTGATGGGCCCCGGTATAGGCGCCACGGACCGCGCCGAACAGCTCGGCTTCCATCAATTCGTGGGGAATGGCTGCGGCGTTGAGCGCGATGAAGGCGCGCTTGGCCCGGGGCGAGCGCCGGTGCAGCGCTTCGGCGCTCACTTCCTTGCCCGTTCCGCTCTCGCCGGTGATAAACACCGGCGCCGAGGAGGGCGCAGCCCGCACGATCTGATCGTAGATCGCGTGCATCTGGGGCGATTTGCCGACAAAGCCCTCGAAATCGCCATCGGTGCCTTCCGCCGCCTCGCAGCCGAGCGCGCGCGCCTTGCCATGGCGCTGGCCCAGTTCTTCGAGCCGGCACGCCAGCGCTGCGCCCCCGATTGGCTTGGCCAGGAAATCATGGGCACCCGCCTGCATCGCCGCCACCGCCGAGGATACCGAAGCGGCCTCGGAAAGCGCGATCAGCAGCGCTCCCTCGGCAGCCCGCGCCAGCCGCGTCATGCCCTGTTCTGGCGCGTTGCCGATGTCGCGCAGCGTCCGGGAATCGGCCAGCACCACGTCGTATCGTGAACCGGCCAGGCAGGTCAGCGCCGCGCTCCCCGTGGTGCAGTGCTTAATGCGCACCCCTTGGCCCCACTGGGCGCGCAGGGTCGCCTCGGTTGCCCGTGCAGCGTCGAGCGCAGTGTCGACGAGCAGAAAGCTCACCTCTGCGGCGGATTGCGATCCGGAGCGCATGTTCGGGAAGTTCTCCCTGCCAGATGGACATTGGCGCCAAAGAGCGCAGGCCGATTATCGATTGGTTAGGGTAAACAAACCGTTGGCATCGGCCCATTTGTGGCGCAGCCACGCTTTTGCCCAGATCGTGGGGGTGCTAGAACTTACGCCTGTCCCGGGCGATTCTGGTTGGATATGGCGTGCAGGCACTGATTTTCCTGTTGATCGGCCTTTCCGGCGTCGGCATTGCCGCCGCCGGATGGTATGCGCTCGGGATTTCGGTGATCGAGGCAGTGCTCGCGGGCGCCCTCTTTTCCCTTCTCGGCCTGATCGTCCATGAGCGCGCGGCCCGCCGCCAGGCGGAAGTGCGCCTCGACAAGGCCCTGACCGATCTGCGAAGCCTGCTGGCGACCGATGCCCGGGCCGGCCATGTGCTCAGCCAGCGCGTCAAGGTCCTGGACGATCTGGACATGGGCGGGCGCATGGACGTGGTCGAGGCCGACATGAGCGTTCTGGGGACCGTGGTGCGCCAGGTGGCCGAGGCAGTCTCCGAGCTCGAAAGCCAGGCCGCACGCGGGCCGTCAAAGGACGCGTCCGGGGGCGAGAGCGCGCCCCTGACCGACTTGCGCATCCCCTCGGTGCCCCTGCCTGTGCTGCGCCGGGCGCTCGAGGACGGCAGCCTCGTCCATCACGCCGAACCGATCGTGACCCTGCCCCAGCGGCGGCTCGTCGCCTATCATATGGTTGCGCGGCTCGAACTCGAGGAGAGTGTGTTCTCCGATCCCCCCGATTACATGCCCGTGCGGAACGCGGAAGGCGACATCGTCATCCGCCGGCTCGAACGCATCTGCACCGAGCAAGCCATCCGGACCATCCGCCGGGCGCGGATGAACGGCGACCCCGTCAAGCTCTGGCTCGACATGTCGCGCGCCTCGCTTTCGAGCACCGAGGCCATGGACCAGATCGTGGCCATCCTTTCGGCCAACCGGGCGGTCAATCCCGATCTCTGCTTTGCGATCGATGCCGCCGACTGGCTGGTGCTGGACAAATCCGAGCAGCGCATGATCGATCGCCTCGTCGAGCAGGGAGTGGGCATGGTGCTGCGCGACGCCCCCAGCCTGCGCCATGATTTCAGCAATCTCTCGCGGCGCGGCGTGCGCTATGTGAGCGTCGATGCCCGGACCTTCACCGATTCGCCTTCGCGCCTCACCGATTTCCACTCCGCCGATATCGACGACTACATGAAGCGCTTCGGCATCGATCTCGTGATGTCCAATGTGCGCACCGAGCAGCAGATCCTCACCCTGCTCGACGACCGGATCCGGCTCGCGCTCGGGCCGGCCATCGGCCCGGCCGGTCCGCTGCGCGAGGATCTGCGCGAAGCCGAGAACGACACCTTGCGCAGCGCCGCGGCGCGTTGATCCCACAGGCTCAGGAGCACCAATGACCGGACTCAAGCGCGCCCTTTGCGGGCTCTCCGATATCGCCGCCGGCTATGACGGCATCTTCTGCGACGTCTGGGGCGTGGTCCATGACGGGGTTACCGCTCACCAGCCCGCCGTCGAGGCGTTGGCGGCCTTCCGCGCCGGGGGCGGGCGCGTCGTGCTCGTGACCAATGCGCCGCGCCCCGGCCATTCGATCGTCGAGGGGCTCGAAGCGCTCAATGTCCGGCCCGACGCCTATGACGACGTGGTCTCGTCGGGCGACGTCACGCGCGCCCTTCTCGAGCAATACCGCGGCAGGACCGTCCACCGGATCGGCCAGCCATCCGATGACGTGCTCTTTGAGGGGCTGGACCTCACGCTCGGTTCGGTCGAGGACGCCGCCGCGATCGCCGTCACCGACCTCGACAGCGACGACGACACCCCCGCCGACTATGCAGACCGGATGACACACTGGCTGGAGCGCGGCTTGCCGCTGATCGCGTCCAACCCGGACAAGGTGGTCGAGGAGGGGGGCCGGATCATCTATTGCGGTGGCGCTCTGGCCGACGCCTATGAGGATCGCGGGGGCAGGGTGATGATGGCGGGCAAGCCCTTCAACCCCATCTACGCGCACGCGGAAAACCTGCTCGCTGCCGCAGCCGGACGCCGGATCCGGCGCGAGAAGATCCTCGCCATCGGGGATTCGGTGCGCACAGATGCCATGGGCGCCGCCCAGTATGGAGTCGACTTCCTGTTCATCACCGGCTCGATCCACGCCGAGGAACTCGACGCCTTCAACGATCCCGACCCCAAGCGGGTGGCCGATTTCGTGTCCGTGAGCCGCGTGCGCATGGCCGGCTTCATGCCGCGCCTCGCCTGGTAGGCCGCCTCTTGCCAAGCCGGAGCGAAAAAGGCAGGTTCGCGCCGCTTTCCAAAACGGGTGTGGCCATAAAAACCTCATGACCTCCGGCTCTTCCTTCGTCCGGCTCAACGGGCTCGACGCCGTACCTGCCGCTCTTCGCGGCGGCGTGGTCGCCATCGGCAATTTCGATGGCTGCCATCTTGGCCACCAGCGCGTTTTCGATGCCGCCCGCAAACGGGCGCGGGCCAATGGCGCGCCCCTCCTGGCGCTAACCTTCGAGCCGCACCCCCGCGACGTCTTTGCGCCCGAGCCCTTCATGTACCGGCTCACCGATGCCGATGCCAAGGCGGCGCTCTTTGCAGCGCTCGGCTTTGACGGGCTGGTGGTCATGCCCTTTTCCCGCGATCTTGCCGGGGTGGAGGCGACCGATTTCGTCGGGCGCTATCTCATCGATGCCCTGGGCGTCGCCGGGGTCGCCGTCGGGGCCGATTTCCATTTCGGCAAAGGTCGGGCCGGCACCCCCGACTTCCTGCGCGCGCAGGGCAGCGCCCACGGCTTTGGCGTCGACGTGCTCGAGATGCTCGACGACGGCACCGCCGCGATCTCGTCCTCGCGCATCCGCGAGGCGCTCAGCGAGGGCGAGGTCGAGACCGCGAACGGCCTGCTCGGTTACCGCCACTTCCTCACCGGCACGGTGGTCGAGGGCGACCGGCGCGGCAGGACGCTGGGCTATCCTACCGCCAATGTGCCCCTGCCGGCCAATTGCCGGCTGGCCCAGGGCGTATATGCCGTCCGGGTCAGGCTGGGCGATGCGGTCCATTCCGGCGTTGCCGCCTATGGCAAGCCGATGTTCGACAACTCGGCCCCCCCCTTCGAGACGTTCATTTTCGACTTCGATCGCGACATCTACGGCCAGCACCTCGAAATTGCCCTTCTGGCCCATCTTCGCGGCCAGATGCGCTTTGACGGGCTCGACGCGCTCGTCGCCCAGATGGGGTGGGACGCAGAGCGGGCGCGGGCGATCATCGCCGAGGCCGTTCCGCTCAGCCCCCTTGATGGCGCGCTGGGTTTTGTCGGCTAGGGCGCAAGCCCAATCCGCACTGGCCTAGCGTGGCTTCGGCTGGTAAAAGCCGGGACGTTTTTTCACAGAACTCTGACGATCCGCGAGAAGCAATGACCGATACGGCACCGGGCGCGACCGAGACACGGGACAACGGGGAGCGCGACTATTCCAAGACCCTGTTCCTGCCCCGGACCGATTTTCCCATGCGGGCGGGCCTGCCCCAGCGCGAGCCCGAATGGCTCAAGCGCTGGGAGGACATGGACCTCTACAAGCTCCTGCGCGAGCAGAGCCGCGACCGCGAGAAATTTACGCTTCACGACGGCCCTCCCTACGCCAATGGCAACATCCATATCGGGCACGCGCTTAACAAGACCATGAAGGATCTGGTCAGCCGGTCCATGCAGATGCTGGGCTACAATTCGGCCTATGTGCCGGGCTGGGACTGCCACGGCCTGCCCATCGAATGGAAGATCGAAGAGCAGTATCGCGCCAAGGGCAAGAACAAGGACGAGGTGCCGATCAACGAGTTCCGCGCCGAGTGCCGGACCTTCGCCGAGCACTGGGTCGACGTCCAGCGCGAGGAATTCAAGCGCCTGGGCGTCATGGGAGACTGGGATAACCCCTACCTCACCATGAGCTTTGATGCAGAAGCCACCATCGCCAGCGAGCTGATGAAAGTGGCCATGAGCGGCCAGCTCTATCGCGGATCGAAGCCCGTGATGTGGTCGGTCGTCGAGCGCACCGCGCTGGCCGAGGCCGAGATCGAATACCACGAGCACGAGAGCGATGCGATCTGGGTGAAGTTCCCGGTGGCCTCGCAGGCTTGGAGCGACGAAGCACCGGAAGAACGGCTCTTGGGCGCCTCGGTCGTCATCTGGACTACCACTCCCTGGACCATCCCTGGCAACCGCGCCGTCTCGTTCTCTTCGCGCATCGCCTATGGCCTCTACGAAGTCACCGGGGCCGAGAACGATTTCGGCCCGCAGCCCGGCGAAAAGCTGATCTTTGCCGACAAGCTCGCCGACGAGAGCGCGGCCAAGGCCAAGCTCACCTTCAATCGTCTGGGCGATGTCACCTTCGCCGAACTCTCTGCCATGACTCTCCACCATCCCCTGAGCGGGCTGGCTGGCGGCTACGATTTTCTCGTTCCCCTGCTCGACGGCGATCACGTCACCGACGATGCCGGCACGGGATTCGTGCACACCGCGCCCAGCCACGGCGCGGACGACTTTGAAATCTGGATGGCCAAGGGCCGCGAGATCGCCGCCAAAGGCATCGACACCACCATCCCCTTTACCGTCGACGATGCGGGCTATTACACCAAGGACGCGCCGGGCTTCGGGCCGGACGCCGAGGGCGGGGCCGCGCGCGTCATCGACGACAAGGGCAAGAAGGGCGATGCCAACCAGCGTGTCATCACCGCGCTGATTGCGTCCAACACGCTCTTTGCCCGCGGCCGTCTCAAGCACCAGTATCCGCACTCATGGCGGTCCAAAAAGCCCGTCATCTTCCGCAATACGCCCCAGTGGTTCGTCTATATGGACAAGCCGCTCGGCAGCGACACCGACACCCTGCGCACCCGCGCGCTATCAGCCATCGATGCCACCAAATTCGTGCCCCCCGCCGGCAAGACCCGCCTGCGCTCGATGATCGCGGACCGCCCCGATTGGGTGCTCAGCCGCCAGCGCGCCTGGGGCGTGCCGATCACCGTTTTCGTCAATACCGACACCGGCGAAATTCTGAAAAACGAAGCGGTCAACGCCCGTATCCACGACGCCTTCCTCAAGGAGGGCGCCGATGCGTGGTACGCCGAGGACGCAAAGGCCCGATTCCTGGGCGCCGACGTGCCCGATCACGCGGCATGGCACAAGGTCACCGACATTCTCGACGTGTGGTTCGATTCCGGTTCCACCCATGCCTTCGTTCTGCGCAACAGCGAAAAATGGCCGGATCTGAAATTCCCCGCATCGATGTATCTCGAAGGCTCGGACCAGCACCGCGGCTGGTTCCATTCCAGCCTGCTCGAAAGCTGCGCCACCAACGGCCATGCGCCCTATGAGTCCGTCCTCACCCATGGCTTCACCATGGACAAGAACGGCTTCAAGATGAGCAAGTCCCTGGGCAACACTATCGCGCCCCAGGATATCATCAAGAAGTTCGGCGCCGATATCCTCCGCCTGTGGACCGCGACCATCGATTACGCCGAGGACCACCGCATCGGCGACGAGATCCTGGCCAATACGGTCGAGATGTATCGCAAGATGCGCAACTCCTTCCGCTGGCTCCTGGGCAATCTCGCCCATTACGAGCCCGAAGAGGCCGTCGCGCACGCCGACATGCCCGAGCTTGAGCAACTCATCCTGCACCGGCTCGCTGTGCTTGATGGCGAGGTGCGGGCCGGCTACCGGGCTTATGACTACAAGCGCGTGGTCAACACGATCGCAAATTTCATGAACCTCGAACTCTCGGCGTTCTATTTCGACATCCGCAAGGATGCGCTCTATTGCGATCCGATCTCCTCGGTGCGCCGCAAGGCCGCGCTCACCGTGCTCGACCATCTCTATTCGTGCCTCACCGCATGGCTCGCGCCGGTGCTGGTGTTCACCATGGAAGAGATCTGGCTCGAGCGTAACCCGGGCGAGACCTCCTCGGTCCACGCGCGCACCTTCCCCGAGCTTCCCGCTAACTGGCGCAACGATGCGCTCGCCGAGAAATGGGCGCAGATCCGCGCGGTGCGCCGCGTGGTCACCGGTGCGCTCGAAATCGAGCGGCGCAATAAGGTCATCGGCGCGTCGCTCGAAGCCGCGCCGGTCGTCGAGATCGCCGATCCCGAACTCCTGGCCGCGCTCGAAGGGCACGACATGGCCGATATCTGCATCACCAGCCAGATCGACGTCCGCCGGGCCGAGGCGTTGGCGTCCGAAGGCTTCACGCTCGCCGACGTGCCGGGCGTCGCGGTCACCTTCGCCCGCGCCGAAGGCGAGCGCTGCGCGCGGTCCTGGAAGGTGCTTCCCGAAGTCGGCTCGGACCCTGACTATCCCGATCTCACCGTGCGCGACGCCGATGCGATGCGCGAGCGGGCCGCCGCCGGGCTTGACGCAGGGGGCGATGCATGACGGATTGGCGTTCGCCCTCCGTTATCTGGTCCCTTTTCCTGGGCCTTGATGTCCTGATCCTCGATCGGCTGCACAAATTCGTGCAGATCGACGTCATGGGCTGGACCGGTGGCGAGGTCGTGCCGGTCACGCCCTTTTTCGACTACGTCCTCGTCTGGAACACGGGCATCTCCTATGGCCTTCTGGGCGGGCTTTCCCCGGAGATGCTGCTGGTCATCATGGCCCTCGCCATGGTCGCCCTCGGCTATTGGTGGTGGAAGGACACCGCGCTCCTGACCCGGCTGGGCATCGCACTCGCCCTGGGCGGGGCTTTCTCGAACGCCATCGACCGGGTGATCTATGGCGCGGTTGCCGACTTTTTCCATTTCTACGCAATGGGTTGGTCGTTCTACATCTTCAACATCGCCGACGTTGCGATCACCCTCGGCGTTATCCTTTTGATCTTCGATGCGTTCCGCCCCCGGCGGGACGCCGGAAAACAACCGTAAAACCGTCTCATTCTGGTCTTAGCCGTTACGATCAGTTATAAGGCCAGAAAGTTTTGGGGGTTCCGAGGCGTCCGATGAGTATTTCCCTGTCCGGCCACAAGGCCGCGCCGCGCCTGATGTCGTGTATCGCAGCACTGGTTGCGCTGGCCTCTGTGGGCGCCTGCACCACCATGGAAGGCACCAACGCGCTGTCCGATGTGGGCACGTTCGAGCGCGAAGTGATGCGCCCCACCCTGCAGGGCGTGGGTATCATCGGCTCGGAGGAAAAGGCGTTGCCCACGACCGAGCGCGCGCCCCTCGTGGTTCCCGCCGCAGGCAGCACGCCGCCGCCCCCGCAGCAATCCTCGGCCCAGATTCCGGAAGACCGGTCGGGCGTGGTCGTCGATTCCGCAGGGTTGACTGAAGCCGATCTGGTGCTTTTGCGCGAAGGGCGCGTGGCCAGTGGCGGGCTCTCTGCCGGCCGGCCGCTGACCGAGGCCGAAACGCGCCAGCTTGCCGCGCGCATGGCCGCCTATCGCCGCGCCCAGGGCACCACCCAGCGCAACATCTATATGCCGCCCGCGGAATATTTCACCCGCGTGGACGGCGCCAATCTGATCTGTGAGACCGCCGGCGGCGAACTGGTGGCGGTCACCGATCCCAGTTGCCCCGCGGAAACCCGCGCGGCGCTGTCGCGGTAACAGCCGCCGATCATCGCAATGGAATGGAGGCGAGGCCGTGTGGCCTCGCTTTGCTTTGCGGGGCTTTGTCCCCAGTCACGAACCGTCAGAAAAGAGAAACGCTCCAATGAGCGAGAATTCGTCCCCCTCCACCGGCGAGCGGCTCGCCAAGGTCATCGCACGCGCCGGCATCTGCTCGCGCCGCGACGCGGAAGCCTGGATCGCGGCCGGCCGCGTCTCGGTCAATGGCAGCCCGGTGCGCACACCGGCCTTCAACGTCACCGACAAGGACACCATAGCCGTCGATGACAAGCCGGTCGCACGGCGCGAGGCGACGGCCCTCTGGCTCTATCACAAGCCCGCCGGCCTGATGGTCACCGAAAAGGACCCCGAGGGGCGCCCCACGGTCTTCCAGGAGTTCGAGCATCTGGGCCTGCCGCGCGTCGTCACCGTCGGGCGGCTGGACTTCAACACCGAGGGCCTGCTGCTCCTCACCAATGATGGTGGGCTCAAGCGCACCCTGGAATTGCCCTCCACCGGCTGGGTGCGCCGTTACCGGGTCCGTGCCTTTGGCGCGGTGACCCAGGAACAGCTCGACACCCTCAATGACGGCATCACCGTCGAAGGGGTCACCTATGGGCCCATCGAGGCCGCGCTCGACAGCGTCAAGGGCGCCAATGTCTGGCTCACCCTGGGCCTGCGCGAAGGCAAGAACCGCGAGGTGCGCAACGTCCTTTCCGCGCTCGGGCTCGAGGTCAACCGGCTGATCCGGCTCTCTTACGGTCCCTTCCAGCTTGGCGATCTGCCCCAGGGGGCCGTTGAAAAGGTCAAGCCGCGAATCCTGCGGGACCAGTTGGGCACGCGTCTCGCCGAGCACGCCGGTGCCGATTTCGACGCGCCCGAGACCGGGCGCGCATTGCCGGGCGCCGCGCCCGAGCCGCGCCGCCGCATGCCCGAACGCGAACCCTCGCGCCCCACCGAACGTGACCGGCATGGCGGGCTGCGCAAGCGCCCCGAGGGCCGGGCCCGGCCCGAGCCCCGTGAGCGCGAAAAGCGCACGCTGCATTTCGATGATGGCCGACCCTCCCAGACCTTTGTGCCCGATGGACCGGGCAGGGATGCCCGTGACGGCGAGGGACGCCCCGGACGCGGGGATCGGTCCTTTGGCGCGGACCGTCCGCGTCGCGAAGGCGGTGGCAAGCCGTTCGCAAGGGGCCCGCGCGATAACCGCACCGGCGCCCCCGGCGACAAGCCGTTCCGCCGCGATGGCGACCGTCCCGGTTCTCGCGGCCCGCGCCCCGACCGCGCCGAGAGCACAGAACGCCGTCCCTATGGAGACCGGCCCGCAAGCCGCGATGACGCCGCCGCACGGCCCGGTTCCCGCCCGGCCCGCAAACCGTTCGACCGTGCGGGTGCGCCTGGCGCCAGCCGCCCCGATGCCGAGCGCTCCCGCGACCGGCGGGACGCAAAGCCCGGCGCGCGCGCCGATGCCCGTCCGGGCGGTCGCCCGTCGGGCAAACCGGCCGGCCAACGCTTCGGGGAAGGTCGCGACGCCAAGCCCGGAATGCGTTCCGATTCACGCCCGGGCGGCCGTCCTTTCGGCAAGCCGGAGGGCAAGCCCGGCGGTCGTCCTTCCGGCAAACCCGCTGGTGGTCGCGACGCAAGGCCCGGAACCCGCTCAGATGCGCGCCCCGCTGGCAGACCTTCGGGCAAGCCCGGTGGCCGACCACTTGGCAAGCCGGAAGGCAGGCCCGGTGGCCGACCCGCAGGCAAGCCCACCGGCGCGCGCCCGGGTCCGCGTCGTCCTGACGGGCCACGCCCGCCACGCAAGCCCCGGGACAGCTAGGCGGTGAGAATCGTCGCCGGCAAATTTCGCGGCAAGGCGCTCGACGCGCCCAAAAGCCAGGACATCCGCCCCACCGCCGACAGGGTGCGTGAGGCGGTGTTCTCGATTGTCGCGAGCCGGCTGGGCACCGACCTCTCTGGCCATCGGGTGCTCGACCTTTTTGCCGGCACCGGTGCGCTCGGGCTCGAGGCGCTCTCGCGCGGCGCCGACCACTGCATCTTCGTGGATACGGGCGTCGAGGCGCGCGGGCTGATCCGGGGCCATATCGAGGCCTTCGGCGTAGCCGGCCAGGTCCGGCTGTTGCGCCGGGACGCCACAGACATGGGCCCGGTGGAGCGCTTGCGGCCCACGAGCCTGGTTTTCGCCGACCCGCCCTATGGGCTGGGGCTGGGCGAAAAGGCCATCGCCAGCGCGCTGGCGGGCGGCTGGATCGCGCCGGGCGCATTGATCGTCCTCGAGGAGCGAAAGGGCACTGAAATCGCCCCCATCGCCGGCACCACGCCGATCGATTCCCGCACCTATGGCGATACTCTGGTCACCCTGCTTGAGGCAGCGGACACATGAAGGACTTGGCGCCCCGTTCTGATTCAATCGGCACCCGATAAGCTCTGGAGCGTTTCCAGAAAAAGTGGAAACACTTTTCCGGTTCGGAAAAGCGACGAATCAAAGATTTAGAGCTCCTGTTCTGATTCAATCAGAACAGGATATGCTCTAGCGCCGTCCGAACAGCCGCTCCAGATCGCCCTTCTTGAGCTCGATATAGGTCGGGCGGCCATGGATGCACTGGCCAGAATGAGGCGTGGCTTCCATCTCGCGCAGCAGGGCGTTCATCTCTTCGGGCTTGAGCCTGCGGCCCGAACGCACCGACCCGTGGCAGGCCATCCGGGCGATGATCGCGTCCATGCGCTCTTCCAGAACCGCCACGCTGTCCCATTCGGCCAGCCCGTCAGCCAGATCGCGGATCAGCCCCACGCTGTCGGGCGTGCCCAGCAGCGCCGGCGTCTCGTTGATCGCGATGGCGCGCGGGCCGAACCGCTCGAGATAAAGCCCGAGCCTTTCGAGCACCGGCGCGGCCTCGATCAGCCTGTCGCAATCTTCTTGGGGCAGATCCACGACCACGGGAATGAGCTGGCGCTGGCCGGGCACCGGCCCGCTGCGCAATTGGGTGCGGAACCGCTCATAGACCAGCCGCTCATGGGCCGCGTGCTGGTCGATCAGCACCAGAGCGTCCCCGTTCTGGGCGATGATGTAGTTCTCGAACATCTGCGCGCGCGCAACCCCCAGCGGGAACTCCGCCGATTCAGCAGTGACCTCCACAGCCTGCTCGGCCCGCGCACTCGGCGCGTCCAGGGCGCCCAGCACGCTCTGGCGTCCGCCCTCCAGGGTAGGGGAGATCGGCGATCGGGCAGGAAAGGGAACGGTCGGCGCCCTGTAGCCATAGCTCGGGCCCGGACCCGCTTCGGGCTCGGCAAAGGCGGGCGCCGGCTGAGGCGCCGAAAAGCTCGCCAACGCCGATTCGGCGACGCTCGAGGACGCCCGGAATCCAGCGGCCCCCAGCGCTTCGGACAGCGCCCGGATCACCGTCCCCCGCACAGCGCTCGCGTCTCTGAAACGCAGCTCCGCCTTGGTGGGGTGAACGTTGACGTCCACCTCCCCGGGATCGATGGCCACAAAGAGCGCCAGCACGGGAAACCGGTCCCGGTGCAGGAAATCGGCATAGGCGGCCCGCGTCGCGCCCAGGAGCACCTTGTCGCGCACCGACCGGCCATTGACGAAATAGAACTGGCTCAGCGTGTTGGCTTTCGAAAAGGTCGGCAGGCCCGCCATCCCGCCCACCACGATCCCGCCGCGCGAGAAGGCGATCTCCTGGGCATTGGCCGAAAAATCCTGCCCGATGATCTGGGCGAGCCGCGCCTTGACTGCTTCGGGCCCGCTCTGGGCCGGCCAGTTGATCGGCTGGCGGTCTGCGCCAGACATCTGGAAATGCACGCCCCGGTGCGCCATGGCGAGGCGCTTGACCGCGTCGGTTATCGCGTTGGCCTCGGCCCGGTCCGATTTGAGGAATTTGCGCCGCGCGGGGATCGCCGCAAAGAGATTGCGCACCTCCACCACCGTGCCACGGTTCATCCCCTGGGGCACGGGTCCCTTGCGCACGCCCCGCGAGACCGAAAGCACCAGCCCGCTCTCGGCGTCGGCCGGGCGCGAGGCGATCGAAAGGTCCGAGACCGCGCCGATCGAGGCCAGCGCCTCGCCGCGAAACCCCAGCGTCCGGATGTCCTCGAGCCCGTCATCGGCCAGCTTGGAGGTCGCGTGCCGCTCCACCGAGAGGACGAGATCGGCCGCGCCCATCCCCACCCCGTCGTCTTCGATTCGGACGAGGGTTTTGCCCCCGCCCGCCGTGGTGATGGTGATTCGGCCCGCTCCGGCGTCCAGCGCGTTCTCCACCAGCTCCTTGACCACGCTGGCGGGCCGCTCGACCACTTCACCCGCGGCGATCTTGTTGACGAGGTCGTCTGGAAGCTGGCGAATGGCCATGAGGGATCGATTCTCCTTTGAACCTCACAATAGGCGCCCTGACGATCCATTTCATCCCGCGCGACATCGCTGTCCAAAGCTGATATGGGGCCGGGCCATGAGCACGGGCTTTAAACCGATGGAAATGGCGTTCGCGCTGGCCGAGCAGGCCGCGTTGACCGGCGAGGTGCCCGTGGGGGCGGTCATCACGCTCGAAGGGCGGCTGGTCGCGTCCGAGCGCAACCGCATGCGCGCCCTGCGCGATCCCACCGCCCATGCCGAAATGCTCGCCATCCGCTCCGCGCTCGACAAGATCGGGAGCGGACGGCTGGCCCAGTGCGATCTCTACGTCACGCTCGAGCCCTGCACCATGTGCGCGGCGGCCATCTCTCATGTGCGGCTGCGCCGGCTGTACTACGGAGCCGAGGACGCGAAGGGAGGGGCGGTGGACAATGGCGTGCGCTTTTTCGCCCAACCCACCTGCCACCACGCGCCCGAAGTGATCGGGGGGCTCTCGGGCGCGCGCGCCGGAGAGATGCTCAGGGCGTTCTTTGCCGGTCGCCGATGAAGGCCTCGAGCTTGGCTGCCAGTTCGCGCTTGAACCGGTCCTTGTCCGCGTCGCTCGCCGCGATGATTTCCCGCACCCGCCAGTATTCATAGGCGCCATAGGCCCGCAAATGCGGCCGGAAATATAGGTCGGGCGGATAGGCGGCGATCATGTGCGCGGTCAACTGATGCATCATGATCTGCGCTGACCCCAGCCCGATATCGAGCGCCGAGGGCACGAAATCGCTTGGCCAGTCATGCGGGTCGCCATTGACGTCGATGCCGATCAGGATGTCGGGGTCATCGCCCGCGCAATCGAGCGGCAGCGGATTGACTACGCCCCCATCCACCAGCAGCCGCTTTTGGAAATGCACGGGCTTGAAAAGGCTCGGGATCGCCAGCGAGCCCGCAATGGCCGGCTTGAGCAGGCCTGAGGTATAGACCACCTGATGCCAGGAGCGGAAATCGGTCGCGACACAGGCAAAGGGGATCTTGAGCGCGGAAAACCGCTCGGGCATGTCGATGGGCGTGAACGCATCGACCACGCGTTCGGCATCGAGCTGGATCGAGAGCCCCTCGGCCAGCACCTGCTTGATCGAGCGCATATGGGTCGAGAGCAGCCGCCCGAACAGCGAATTCATCGAGCCCAGCATGTCATAGGCCAGCTCCCGGATCACCCGGCCTTCGAGCCCTGCGGCCCAGCCCGACCCGATCAGCGCGCCGATCGAGGTCCCGGCGATCGAGGCGGGGCGCAGCCCCATCTCGTCCATCGCTTCGATGAAGGGAATGTGGGCCAGCCCGCGCGCCGAACCGCCCCCCAGCGCTATCCCTATCCGCGGATCTCCGGTCGCGCTCGACGTCATGTGCTCCCCCGTTGCCAGAGCCACAGGCTGGCAGGTTTACCCGCCTCTTGCCAATACTCAAGCGTGCACTTTGCGCGCGTGCGCAAACACTTGCCAGAACCAAGAAGGAGGCGCATAGGATTCTGCCCGCTGTTGTTGGTTCAAGAGTCGGCCTAGCAGCGTTCAAGAATCGAAGTGGGAATGGCACCAGTTGTGTGCCGCATCGGGGGAATGAATATGCCTGCTATCTCGCAACTTTATTTCAAGACGGCCATCGCCCTGCTGCTCGTCGGCATTGCCATGGGTCTTCACATGTCGATCTCGGGCAATCACAACGTGGTCGGAGCGCACGCCCATATCAACCTGCTGGGTTGGGCGACCAGTGCCCTCTTCGGGGCCTATCTGGCGCTCAACAGGGCCAAGGCGACGGGCCGGCTACCCTTTATCCAGTACGGCATCCACGTCGTCGGGGTGCTTTTGATGACCGGGGCGCTATACGTCTATCTCCAGGGCAACGCGGCGATGGAGCCGCTGATTGCCATCGGGTCGATCCTGTTCGCCCTGGGGGCGGTCATCTTCGCATGGATCATTTTCAAGCCTGAATAGCAGGTGCAAGCCCTGCCGGACTGACGGTCTTGCCCCGTCAGTCCGTACCCGCCATCGCCCGCCAGCCGATGTCGCGCCGGCAGAACCCGTCGGGCCAGTCGATGGCCGCGACCGCATCATAGGCGCGCTGGCGCGCCTCGGCCACCGTCGCGCCCCGCGCTACGACGTTGAGCACCCGCCCGCCATCGGCCAGCACCGCATCGCCCTCGCGCCGCGTGCCCGCGTGGAAGACGACCACATCATCGGACCCGATCGTATCGAGACCCCCGATCACCGTGTCTTTGGCGTAGGCGCCGGGATAGCCCTTTGCCGCCAGAACGACGCTCAGCGCGAAGTCATGGCGCCATTTCGGGCTCACCGTCGACAGCGCGCCCGTCGCAGTGGCTTCCAGAAGGTCGAGCAGGTCGCTCTCGAGCAGCATCAGCAGCGCCTGGCATTCGGGATCCCCGAACCGGGTGTTGAACTCGATGAGCTTGGGCCCCTCGGCCGTGATCATCAGTCCGGCAAACAGGACCCCCGTGAACGGCGTGCCGCGCGCGGCCATGCCCCTTATGGCCGGCTCGATGATCTCGCGGGCCGCCCGGTCGACCAGGGCAGCGGTCATCACCGGAGCGGGCGCATAGGCGCCCATGCCACCGGTATTGGGGCCCTCGTCCCCGTCAAAGGCCCGCTTGTGGTCCTGGGCCGGCGGCAGAAGAACGATGCTCTCGCCGTCACACAGCGCGAACAGGCTGGCCTCTTCGCCCACAAGGCATTCCTCGATCACCACTTCAGCGCCCGCGTCCCCGAACGCACCGTCGAAACACGCACGCAGGGCCGCCTCGGCTTCGTCCCGCGTCGCCGCGACGGTCACGCCCTTGCCTGCCGCCAGCCCGTCTGCCTTGACCACGATCGGGGCGCCTCGCGTTTCGAGATAGTCGAGTGCCGGGGCAAGCGCAGTGAATTTGCCATAGGCTGCGGTGGGAATGCCCATCTCGTCGCACAGCGCCTTGGTGAACGCCTTGGAGCCTTCGAGCTGGGCCGCGATTCTCGAAGGGCCCACCACGGGCACGCCCGCCGCGCGCAACCGATCGGTTATGCCCGCCACCAACGGCGCTTCTGGCCCGACGACGACTAGCCCGATCCCGTGCGCGGTGCAGAAATCGGCAACGCCGTCATGATCCGAGACGTCGAGCGCGACGTTCTCGCCCAAGGCGCCCGTGCCCCCGTTGCCCGGGGCGATATAGAGCTTTTCAAGGCGCTCGGAGCGAGCCAGCGCCCAGGCCAGGGCGTGTTCGCGTCCGCCCGATCCGATCAGCAAGACCCGCATCCCGGCAGTCTCCCTCCTGAGCTTGCAGACAAAAAGCCGGCCGGCCTTTTCGCCTCACAAGCGTCTCGTTACATCCATTCGCTCGCACTAGAGCGTTTCCAGGCAAAGTGGAAACGCTTTTCCGGTTCGGAAACGCGACAAATCAAAGACCTGGAGCGGCTCTAGCATGGCCGGGCTGCTGCGCACCACCCTTGACGGACGCGCGGGCATCGGCCACCAACGCGTCCATGAGCCAGACGCCCACCAATGCCCTTGAATACACAGTTTCCGAGGTCGCCCAGGAGGTCAAGCGCACCGTCGAGGACCGGTTCGGCCATGTCCGGATTCGCGGAGAGATCTCGGGCTATCGCGGCCAGCACGGCTCCGGGCATGCCTATTTCACCCTCAAGGACGAGGGCGCCTCGATCGACGCGGTGATCTGGAAAGGCAGCTTCTCGAAACTGCGCTTCCGCCCCGAGGAAGGGCTGGAGGTGATCGCGACGGGCCGGCTGACGACCTATCCGCGCTCTTCCAAATACCAGATCGTCATCGACAACATCGAACCGGCCGGCGCCGGCGCGCTCATGGCGCTGCTCGAGGAGCGCCGCCGCAAGCTGATCGCCGAGGGCCTGTTCGACCCCGACCGCAAGAAGCCGCTGCCCTATCTGCCCCGGGTCATCGGGGTGGTGACATCGCCCACCGGCGCCGTCATCCGCGACATCCTGCACCGGCTCGAAGACCGTTTCCCAACCCATGTCATCGTCTGGCCGGTGCGCGTGCAGGGCGACACCTGTGCCTCGGAAGTCACTGAGGCCATCGACGGGTTCAATGCGCTCGCCCCCGACGGCCCGATCCCTCGACCCGACCTTCTGATCGTGGCCCGCGGCGGCGGGTCCATCGAGGATCTGTGGGGCTTCAACGAGGAAAGCGTCGTGCGCGCGGTGGCGCGCAGCACCATCCCAACGATTACCGCCGTGGGCCACGAGACCGACACCACGCTTATCGATCACGTGGCTGACAGGAGGGCGCCCACGCCCACCGGCGCGGCTGAAATGGCGGTGCCGGTCCGCGCCGAACTGCTCTCTTATGTCGAGGAGCTGGGCCTGCGCCAGCGCTCCTGCGCGCGTCGTCTGGCGTCCAACCAGCGCGACCGGCTGCGCGCGGCGACGGCCGGGCTCCCCCGCGCGTCCGACCTCACAGCGCTGCACCGCCAGCGGCTCGACCGTGCCGCCGATCGCCTGGGCTCGGGCCTGCGCCATTGCGCCCAGCAAAAGGCCGTGGCCCTGTCGCGCTGGTCGAGCGCTTTGCGCCCGCGCCTGCTCAAATCCACGCTCGAGCTTCTGGCCCGCCGACTCGAGATGACGGGCATGCGCTCAGGGCCCGCCGTGCGCCGGATTGTTGAGGAACGCACCCGTCGCCTCGAAGCGACCGCCCGCGTGCTCTCGAGCGTGGGCTACAAGCAGGTGCTGGCCCGTGGCTTCGCGCTGGTCACCGATGCCGAGGGCCGCGTCGTCTCGACTCCAGAAGCGGTAAAGCCCGGGGATGCGCTCTCGATCACGCTCGCGGGCGGGGAGATCGAGGCCAATGTCGCAGGCGCACCTGCCCCCGCCAGACGCAAGCC
The DNA here is from genome assembly GCF_003992665.1 of Pelagibacterium montanilacus. Lineage (GTDB taxonomy): Bacteria > Pseudomonadota > Alphaproteobacteria > Rhizobiales > Devosiaceae > Pelagibacterium > Pelagibacterium montanilacus. The sequence goes on along the minus strand of NZ_RZMX01000046.1, from coordinate 139,856 downwards.
ACGGCCCGCTCCCGACGATCAGGAAACCCTGTTTTGAGCTTTGCGCGGCCCCGCCGTTTTCCGCTATAAGAGGGACGCGGCCCAACCAAGAGGTGACGACCATTCTGGACTCCGGCTTTTCCCCTTCCGAAGCGCAGATCCGCTATCTCGATGCCGACTATGTCGTCGTCAAGCCAGGCAGCTTCGTTCGTTGCGCCATAACCGGGACACCCATACCGCTTGAAGAACTCTCGTACTGGAGCGTCGATCGGCAGGAAGCGTATGCGGACGCCAGCGCCGCATTCAGGGCCTACCGCAACGCCATCGGCGAATAGTCCCGACGCCCCCCGTCCAACGGTCCTCGTGATCGCGAACGGGCATGGCGAGGATTCCATTGCCGCCAGCCTGATCGCCCGTTTCCCCGGCCATGTCGAGACCCACGCCTATCCGGTGATGGGCGATGGCGCGGCCTTCTCAGGCATCTGTACTCTCGCCGGCCCACGGCTGGACCTGCCCAGCCAGGGATCACGGGTCCGGGGCGGCACGGTCGCGGGCGACCTGCCGGCCATCGCCAGAGGCCTGCCGCGCGCGCTGGGGTTCCTGCGCGCCGCGCGCCGGCGCTACGACAGGGTCGTGGTGGTCGGGGACATGACGGCGATCTATCTTGCCCGGCTGTGCGGCCTGCGGGTCTCGGTCTATCTCGACGTCTACAAATATGGCGCATCCCATCGCTACTCCGCGCTCGAGCGCAAAACCATCGCGCGGGTCTGCGAAACCGTCTACTGCCGCGACGAAGCCCTGGCCGCCAGCCTGAGGGCGCACGATATCGATGCCGCCTCGGGCGGCAATGTCATGATGGATACGCTTGACTACGGCCAGTACGATGCCCAGGCCAAGCGCCGCAACCCGCTCGCCATCGCGCTGCTGCCGGGCTCGCGTGCGGGAACCGCAGAGGCCATGGCGATCCAGATCGCCGCGATCGAGCGCCTCAGGCGCACCGATCTCGACCTCTTTGCTGCTCTCGCGCCGGGCATCGAGCCCGACCAGATCGCCTCGGCCACCGGGCTCGATCATCGTCCGCCATTCCGGCCGCGCGGATGTGATCTCGGGGTTCTCATGGGTCGGGGCGGGCTGATCGTCCACCTCACCCGCGGCGCGGTGGGCAATGTGCTCGAAGCGTCCGATGTCGTGCTTTCCCAGGCCGGAACGGCGACCCAGCAGGCCCTCGGGCTCGGCAAGCCGGTCATCTCCATGCGCAGCCCGGGCACGCGCGCCAAGCGGGTCACCGATGAAGCGGCGCTGATGGGCCGGGGCAGGGTGCTGGTCGAGGAGGATGCGGGCAGGCTCGCGTCCGCGTTGCGCACGCTGCTCGACAATCCCGGAGAGCGGGCGCGGATCGCGGCGGTCATGCCCGCCCGGATCGGCGGTGCGGGCACGCTGGCGGCGGTGGTGGAAAGCCTTTTCGGCTGACCTCAGTTCTGCGCGGGATCGAGCAGCCGGTGCAGGTGCACGATGAAGTACCGGGTCTGGGCATCGTCCACGGTCATCTGGGCCTTCTGCTTCCAGACGTCGTAGGCGGCCTTGTAGTTTGGAAAGACCCCGACGATGTCGACTTTGTCGAGATCCTGGAACTCGATGGCGTCGAGCCCGGACATCTCGCCGCCGATCACAAGATGCAGCAATTGCTTGTTGGATTCGCTGGTCATGCCGTCACGCTCCGGGTTCGGTTGGTCCTTCAGGGTCGGGGCAGCCATAGACTGTGCGCAAGGCTGCGTGCAGGGGTGACCTTAATGAGCCCGACCCGGTTGCCGCAAGCGCAGCATGGCGGGTTTCGGTGCGATTGTAGAGCGGAGTGCCCCGGCACACGTCCTCGAGCCGCATGCCCGCCTCGCTCAGGATGATGTCGGCGCCCGCGATGTCCCAGTCATGTGCCCCGCGCCGCGCCACCGCCGCATCGAGCGTGCCCGCCGCCACCTGCACCAGCCGGTAGGCGAGCGAAGGATAGGCCGGCCCGCGTTCATAGGACAGCCCGCCCGAGACCAGTTCCTTATGGACCGCGATCGGTGCGGGGATCAGCGGCAGAGTCTCCGCGTCCATCTCGCCGGGGCCCATGGCGACCCCGTTGAACCAGGCGCCCCCGCCGCGCGCGGCCTCGTAGAGCTCGTCGCGCGCAGGCGCATAGACAACGCCGGCCATCGGGATGCCATCCTCGACGATGGCCATCGAGATGGTCCAGCTGTCTTCCCCCGCGATGAACCCGCGCGTGCCGTCGATCGGGTCGATCACGAAAACCCGCCGGCAGCCGAGCCTTCGGTCGTCGTCCGCGCTTTCTTCTGACAGCCAGCCATAATCGGGCCGGGCAGAGGGCAGGCACTGGGCCAGGAAGTCGTTCACCGCGATATCGGCTTCCGAGACGGGCGAGGAGACGTTCTTGATCCAGGATTTGTATTCGGACCTGAAGAACCCGAGCGCAATGATCCCGGCGTGCACGGCGGCGGCCTTGAGCAGCTTGAGGTCGTCGGCCGGTGTGTGGGGGAAGGTGTCGCTCATCGCCCTTGTGTGCGTCGGGATCAAGAAAGGCCGTTCCTGTGGCGGAAACGCGAGGGTTCGGCCGCTTTCCTATGCCCCTTGCCCGCCCGGCGCAAGGTCGTTGGGTTAATCGGCCCTTACACCGGGTGACGATCCGCTAACCCATTTCCATACAAGACAAACTTAACCCAGTTTTTTAAGCCGATCGAGAGCGCGGCCAGCTAGGTTGGGGTCATCAAGAGAGCGGCAAAAACAAGCTCTCGAAAGTTGACAGAGAGGCAGAACATGGTTCGCGGCGCACAGATCACGGGTTCCCCGGTCGCCCTTTACCTGGGCACATCCTACCCCCAAGGGCTCGGGCTTTCCCCGGCCAATGACAACAGGGCGCGCTCCGATACGATGACGGTCACCGTTCGGCGCAAGCTCGAGAAATCGGGCTTCACCGTTCGCATCAAGGTGCCGGTCGACGAGTATGTCGCGGTCGCCGTTGCGACGCGGATCGGCGAGGATGGCGAGCTTTTCAGCACCATCGAACTGGTCCACCCCAATCCCGATTTCCACTATCAGGTCTTCGAAGAGCGCGGAAACGCCAACGTTGTCGCCGAATGGCAGAACTGGGGCAAGAAGCTCCGCCTGCCGCTCTATATCCGCGCCGGCGACGGCAAGATGGTGGCCTATTCCCAGCATATCGATGGCGTCGCTCTCGGCGAGGCCGGCCCCCGCCGTATGCTCGCCCCTCAGGTCGAGCGCCGGACGCGGTTCGCCCGCAAGCGCAAGACCGGCCAGTCGGTCTGAGCGACAGGGAACCGATCATCAAGGCCCCGGAGCAGTCCGGGGCCTGTTCGGATTGGATCGGAACTGGACACGCTCTAGCCGATCCAGGCCGCGACAAGCAGGGCAAGCGTCATCGCCAGCCCCACGAAGCGGTTGAACTTGAACAGGAAAAGTGCCCGCCCCCGGTCCGCGGGATCGAGCCGGGCCACCTGCCAGCCCAGCATGGTTGCCGGAACGACCAGCGCAACCAGCCCCCAGCCGCCGCCCGCCAGCAGCCCTGCCGCCAGCCAGAGCGCCATCGCGAGCCCGTAAAACAGCGCCACGAAGCCCACGACCCTCGCGCCCACCAGAAGCGCGGTGGACTTCACCCCGATCAGCGCGTCATCCTCGATGTCCTGGAGCGCGTAGACCGTGTCGTACCCGATCGTCCAGGCGATCGCGCCGAAATAGAGCAGCACCGGCGCCAGCCCCAGCGCGCCATCGACCGCCGCCCAGCCCATCAGCGCACCCCATGAAAAGGCGAGGCCGAGGAAAAGCTGCGGCCAATAGGTGATGCGCTTCATGAACGGGTAGATCGCAACGAACCCCAGCGACGAGAGGCCCACGACGATGGCGAAGCCGTTGAACTGCACCAGCACCGCGAGCCCGACCAGAGCCTGGAGCACCAGCCAAGCCGCGGCTTGCCGCACGCTGACCTGGCCCGAGGGAATCGGCCGCGACCGCGTGCGCTCGACCTTGTCGTCGATATCGCGGTCCACGATGTCGTTGAACGTGCAGCCCGCCCCCCGCATGGCGATGGCGCCAATAAGGAACAGGACCACAAACCAGATGTTGAACGCAGTATCGGTAGCGATCGCAACCAGCGCGAGCGACATGGCGCAGGGCCAGAACAGAAGCCAGTAGCCGATCGGCCTGTCCAGCCGCGACATGCGCAGATAGGGCTTGGCCCGGTCAGGGGCGAACCGGTCCACCCAATTTCCCTTCGGGGCATCCGAGACGGTGCCCATCGGTTTGCTGGTCGAATTCATGGATAGGCTTTTTCCCGCTGGTCTTGTCTGGCACAAAGCACTGGCGTTTTCCGATCAAGAGATCAAGCCCGGAACCCCAGCATGCCGCGCACCCATAAATTCCTCCCCCGCCTGTTCGTCGATGCGCCACTGGCAGCCGGCGGCGAGCTCGAGCTCGAACCCGGACAGGTCAACCACCTCATAACGGTGCTGCGCCGCAGGCAGGGGGATCGATGCGTGCTGTTCAACGGCTCGGACGGCGCCTTCCTTGCCGAACTCACTGCAGTGGGAAAAAAGAGCGCACGGGTCACGCTGATCGAGCAGAGCGCCCCCCAGACGCCCCAGCCCGACCTCTGGTTCGGCTTCGCCCCGATCAAGCGGCTCGACTATCAGGTCCAGAAGGCAACGGAGATGGGGGCAGGCGTCCTCCAGCCGGTCATCACCCGGAACGTCCAGAGCCCGCGCATCCGGACCGACAAGGTCCGGGCCAACGTCATCGAGGCCGCCCAGCAATGCGAGGTGATCGCCGTACCCGCGGTCGCCGAACCGATCAGGCTCGAGGCGTTGATCGCCGATTGGCGGCAATCCCAGGGGGAGCGCGTCCTCGTCTTTTGCGATGAGGAAAGCGCATCCTCCTCCCCGCTCGATGCCGTCGCGGTTCATGAAGGGCGGTCCCTTGGGCTCCTGATCGGCCCGGAAGGCGGGTTCACCGCCGAGGAACGGGAGGTGCTGCTGGCGCAGGACTTCGTGTGCCCGATCAGCCTGGGCCCTCGTATTCTGCGGGCCGATACCGCGACCGTGGCCGCCCTCGCAATCATCCAGGCGGTGGCCGGCGACTGGTGATTGCTTTATCGGTGTTTTACGATAAAGAGGATTGATCTGTCGCACCGGGCCGCTATTGTCGCGGAAAACGTCCCGGCACCCTATCCCGGGACCAGAGGTTTTGCATGGTCGATACTCCTTCCCCGCACATCGAATCGCGCGGTCAACTGATCGAAGCGCTCGCGCGCGGCAACAAGCCGGTCGAGGACTGGCGCATCGGCACCGAGCACGAGAAGTTCACCTTCTTCTCGGACACGCGCATGCCCGTGCCCTATGAGGGTGAGAACGGCATCGGAGCCCTGCTCGACCGGGTGCAGGCAGAGACCGCCTGGACCCCCTATTACGACAAGGGCAAGGTGATCGGGCTCAACAACCCCCTGGGCGGCGGCGCCATCTCGCTCGAGCCGGGTGGCCAGTTCGAGCTCTCGGGCGCGCCGCTCGAGACCCTTCATGAAACCTGCGTCGAGACCAACGATCACCTCAAGCTTTTGCGCAAGTTCACCGAGCCCATGGGCATCGAGTTTCTCGGTCTGGGCGTTACCCCGACCTGGCGGCTCGAGGACATCCCCATCATGCCCAAATCGCGCTACGCGATCATGAAGCCCTATATGGAGAAGGTGGGCACGCTGGGCACCTCGATGATGTTCCGGTCCTGCACCGTGCAGGTCAATCTCGACTTTTCCTCAGAAACCGACATGGTCAAGAAGCTGCGGGTCGGGCTGGCCCTGCAGCCGCTGGCCACGGCGCTATTCGCCAATTCGCCCTTCCTCGAGGGCAAGCCCTCGGGCTATCTCTCCTACCGCTCAAACATCTGGCTCAACACCGACGCCGAGCGCACCGGCATGCTTGCCTTCGCCTTCGAGGACGGCATGGGGTTCGAGCGCTATGTGGATTACGCGCTGGACGTGCCGATGTATTTCATCGTCCGCGACGGGCAATACATCGATTGCGCCGGCGAGAGCTTCAAGGCCTTTCTTGAAGGCAAGCTGCCCCAGCGCCCCGGTGAACTCCCCACGCTCAAGGACTGGGAAGACCACCTCTCGACTCTCTTCCCCGAAGTGCGGCTCAAGCAGTTCCTTGAGATGCGCGGCGCCGATGGCGCGCCCTGGCGCGGCGTCTGCGCGCTGCCCGCCTTCTGGGTGGGGCTGCTCTACGACGATGCCGCGCTCGAAGCCGCCTGGTCCCTGGTCCGGGACTGGACGAACGAGGAACGCCAGAGCCTTCGCGATGGCGTGGCCCGTCACGCGCTCTCTACACCCTTCCGCGATGGAACGCTCATGGACGTCGCCCGCGAGGTGGTCGCCATTTCGCGGTCGGGGCTCAAGGCGCGGGGACGTCGCAACTGGGAAGGTGCGGACGAAACCGTGTTCCTCTCGCCGCTCGAATACACGCTTCAATGCGGCAAGACACCGGCCGAGCGCCTGCTCGACCTGTACCACGGGCCCTGGAACGGGGACGCTTCGCGCGTCTTTGCCGACCATCCCATGGCGCGGGATGCGGCCTGAACGAGCCAGATCACTCCGCCGCGGCGGTATCCCCCACGCTGCGCGCGCCCGAGAGATTGCCCATGTTCCCCGTGATGTGGGTCACCAGCGCATCGTAGATCCCGCCATAGGCGTGTGAGGCGCGCAGAAGCGCGATCTGGGCGTCCTGGAGCCTTGGCAGCTTGATGTCTTCGGCGATCACCCGCATGCCGGGCTGGATGGCGCTTTCGGGCAGGAAACCCACGGCGAGGTCCGACAGCACCGCGCTCGAGATCGCGGTCGCGTTCGAGGACGTATAGGCGATCCTGAAATCGCGATTTATGCGGCTGAGCGCTTCGACCGCATCGGCCCGCCAGATGCAGTATTGCGGTCCGCACGCTAGCGGCAGCGGTTCGGTCGCCAGCGCCTGTCCGCCATGAGAGGCGACCCAGAACATGCGCTCGGTCCGGAACAGCTCGCCGAATTCATGCATCGTCCCCTGGGTGAAGACGATGATGTCGTACTTGCCTGACCGCATGCCCTCGAGCAGCTCTTCGGACGGCTGGCAGCGCACATCGACCATGATCTTGGGGTGGGTGCGCTGGAAGCCCGAGAGGATGATCGGCAAAAGCTTGACCGCGTAGTCGTCGGGCACGCCGAACCGGATATTGCCCGCAAGGTCCTCGCTGGAAAAGAGATCCATGATTTCCGCGTTGAGCTTGAGCATCCGCCGTGCCCGCGCATAGACGGCCTCGCCGTCACCGGTCAGCGCGATCCGGCGGCCTTCCCTTAAGAAAAGCGGGCGCCCCAGCCGCTCTTCGAGCCGCTTGATCTGCATCGAGACCGCCGACTGGGTCTTGTAGACCCGCTTTGCCGCTTCGGTGAAGCTGCTGCAATCGGCGATCGCGCAGAAGGTCTGGAGCTGGTCGAGATCGAGAGGACTGGCCATGGCATTCATCACAGAAGTTGATGACAACAATGACTTCTATTCAATTGATTAATGTGCCGCAAGGCCCTATCTGCTCGCTTGCCGGCTCACGAGGAGCCTTGGCGAGACAGCGAGCGCATCGGCGCTTCGGAGGCCTTGAAAATGACTGCATTCTTTACCAGGTTTCGGCGCAATGGCGGTGTTGGTCGTGGCAGCCTTCGTGCCCTGATGACATTGGATGCAGCTCGTCTGAGCGATTTGGGTCTGACCCGTTTCGATATCGCGGATGCGCTGCGGGAGGGCGGCAATGCGGCCGATGTCTTGTCCGCCCGGCGCGCGCAACGCGCAACAGATTGGCTTCGGTGACCCCTTGCCGAAGCCGATATAGGTCTGGTTCGGGCCCTCGCGTTTTTGCCGGCGCAGGCCCACCAACGAGCCGGACCTGACGGAACAGGGTTGATTTGCCTTTTCGACCCCGTTTCCTGACCCCAGAGCCGGGCCCCAGCGGGTCCGGCTTTTTCATGTCCGAGTGAGGAAAGAACTCAGGGCAGGGCGGCAAAGCCCTCAGCGAAGCCGTCGAGCGAAACCGGGATGCCGATGCCCTCTTCGGGCGTCTTGAAGACGATGAAGATTCCCGAGTCGCCCTCTGACAACTGGTCGATCAGGGCCTCGTCCATGACCACTTCGGCCACGCAGCCATTGGGCAGGCAGCGCACGAACGCCACGCGCCCCTGATCCTCGCCGTCGATATTGAGCCCCAGCCCGTTGGGCAGAAGGATGCCGAGCGGGGCCAGCACGCGCAACAGGCGGGCCTGCTCGTCGGCCGTCTTGAGCACGATCACCGAGAGGGCGACATTGGGCTGGTCCTCCGCGGTCACGTTCTGGATCAGCGCGCACTGCTCTTCGTTGGCGCCCGGGAGCATGTCGCAGCTCATCTGCCAGTCCCCGTGCTGGGATCGGACAGAACCCTGTGCATGAGCCGCCGGGCTAATGACCATCGTTGCAAGCACAAGGGCGGCGCCGAAAGCGAGCAGCAGGATGGGAAGGATGGGGCGCGTCACGGAAAACTCTCCTGGGGACGGTCAGGCCGACGGGCCTTTGTGTGCGGTGTGCCGGTGATTTGTCAACGTCGGCCATGGCCACGTCTGTGGTCATCAAACCCACGAGTGGGGCAGGGGTGTGGCGCGGGGGCGCAAAAATGACGCACGGCTGGCACCCCTGTGCTCAATTGCCTTGCGGGGCGGGATGTGGTTTAGCTGACACCCGGAAAACCCTGCACCCAGCACATGAGTCGGGCGCGTGCGGCATTTGTCATGCGCACCCGGTCGGTAATGGGGGCCAGAAAATAAAAACGTTCAGGAGAAGTCCAGGTGACAGGATTTTCTTTCCGCCTCCTCGCAGTGCTGGCCGCGTTCATCGCCGCGATCATGCCGTCGGTGGCCTTTGCTCAACTCGGCCAGCCGGCGCCGGGTCAGATCGGATTTCAGGAATCGGTTACTCCGATCATGGACTCTGTCGTCGCGTTCCATGACGGCCTGCTGATGTGGATCATCACGGGCATCGTCCTGCTGGTCCTTGGCCTGTTGATCTGGGTCATCGTGCGCTACAATCACCGCGCCAACCCCGTGCCGAGCAAGGTTACTCACCATACGCTGGTCGAGGTGGTCTGGACGGTCGTCCCCATCCTGATCCTCATCGTCATCGCGATCCCCTCATTCGGCGTGCTCGCCGATCAGGAGACCACGCCGGACGGCGAGCGGGCCTATCTTGGTGCCGCGATCTTCTCGGGCGGTGACGCCCAGGTCCCCGCACCCTCGGTGACCATCAAGGCCACGGGCAACCAGTGGTCCTGGGATTACGAGTACATGGATGATGGCTTCGCCTTCAATTCGCTGATGCTCGACGAAGAAGAGCGCCTGGCATCCAAGCCCGATCATCCCCGCCTTCTGGCCGTGAACAACGAGATCGTCGTGCCGGTCGACACCACCGTGCGCGTGCTCGTGACCGCCAGCGACGTGATCCACTCGTTCGCCGTGCCGTCCTTCGGCATCAAGGCCGACGCGGTGCCTGGCCGGAACAACGAGACATGGTTCCACGCCCGGCGCACGGGCATGTTCTTTGGCCAGTGCTCGGAGCTGTGCGGAATGGACCATGCGTTCATGCCCATCGCGGTGCGGGTGGTCGAACAGGAAGAGTACGACGCCTGGCTCGAGATGGCCTCGGGCGGCGATCTTGCTGCTGCAAATCAGATGTTTGCCGAGGCCGAGCCGGCCGGTGGCGACGCCGACGCAATCTAAAGGGGGGCTGGCAGAAAATGGCTCAGGCTCACGCTGAGAACGATCACGCTTCACACGGTGTTCCCACCGGCTGGAAGCGCTACGTCTATTCGACCAATCACAAGGACATCGGCATCCTTTACCTGATCTTCGCAATCGTCGCGGGGATCATCGGCGGTGCGCTTTCGGGCTTTATGCGCTGGGAACTGGCCGAACCCGGAATCCAGATTTTCCACGGGCTCGCCTCCATGGCCTATGGCGTCGAGGGCGACGCCGCGGTCGATGCCGGCAAGCACATGTACAATGTGTTCACGACCGCCCACGGCCTGATCATGATCTTCTTCATGGTCATGCCGGCCATGATCGGCGGGTTTGCGAACTATTTCGTGCCCCTGATGATCGGCGCGCCGGACATGGCGTTCCCGCGCATGAACAACATCTCGTTCTGGCTGCTGCCGCCGGCCTTCCTCCTGCTGCTGATGTCCATGTTCGTCGAAGGCGCGCCTTCGATGATGGGCGTGGGTGGCGGCTGGACCATCTACCCGCCGTTCTCGACCATCGGTCAGCCCGGTCCTGCCATGGACTATGCGATCCTTGCGCTGCACATTGCCGGTGCGTCATCGATCCTGGGCGCGATCAATTTCATCACCACCATCTTCAACATGCGCGCACCGGGCATGACGCTCTTCAAGATGCCGCTGTTCCCCTGGTCGGTGCTGATCACCGCGTTCCTGCTGCTGCTGAGCCTTCCGGTTCTGGCCGGCGCCATCACCATGCTGCTCACCGACCGCAATTTCGGCACCGCGTTCTTTGATCCGGCCTATGGCGGTGATCCGATCCTGTTCCAGCACCTGTTCTGGTTCTTCGGTCACCCCGAGGTGTACATCCTGATCCTGCCCGGCTTCGGCATCGTCAGCCACATTGTCTCGACCTTCTCGCGCAAGCCCATCTTCGGCTATCTCGGCATGGTCTATGCGATGATCGCCATCGGCGCGGTGGGATTCGTCGTCTGGGCGCACCACATGTACACCACCGGCATATCGCTCAACACCCAGCGCTATTTCGTGGCCGCCACCATGATCATCGCCGTGCCCACGGGCGTGAAGATCTTCTCGTGGATCGCGACCATGTGGGGCGGATCGATCCGGTTCACCACGCCCATGCTCTGGGCGGTCGGGTTCATCTTCCTGTTCACCGTCGGCGGCGTGACCGGTGTGGTCCTTGCCAATGCCGGTGCTGACCGGGCGCTGCACGACACCTATTACGTGGTGGCCCACTTCCACTATGTGCTCTCGCTGGGCGCCGTGTTCGCGATATTTGCGGCCTGGTACTACTGGTTCCCGAAGATGTTCGGCGTCATGTACTCCGAGCTTCTGGGCAAGATCCACTTCTGGATCATGTTCGTGGGCGTGAACCTCGTGTTCTTCCCCCAGCACTTCCTGGGCCTTGCGGGCATGCCGCGCCGGTACATCGACTATCCGGACGCCTACAGCCTGTGGAACCTCGTGTCCTCGATCGGCTACGCCATCACGCTGGTCGCGATGATCGTGTTCTTCTATTCGGTGATCGAAGCCTTCGCCAAGAAGCGCAAGGCTGCCGACAATCCCTGGGGCGAGGGCGCAACGACCCTCGAGTGGACGCTGAGCTCGCCTCCGCCGTTCCACCAGTTCGAAACGCTGCCCCGCTTCAAGTAGGGAGCGACAAGCCAGGTAGCGGGCGGCAGGCCAAGGCCCCGTCCGCTACTCACTGGTCGCTTCAAGAGCTCGGAGATCATTTTTGGTCTATATGGACGGACATGACCGCACGGCCTCGATAGCTGACGAGGCCCGGATCGAAGACTACTTCGCGCTTCTCAAGCCGCGGGTCATGTCTCTGGTCGTGTTCACGGCGTTTGTGGGCCTTATCGTCGCACCCCAGGCCATCCATCCGGTTCTCGGCTTCGTTGCCATCCTGTGCATCGCCATCGGCGCCGGCGCATCGGGTGCGCTCAACATGTGGTACGATTCCGACATCGACGCGGTGATGAGCCGCACCATTAACCGCCCGATTCCCTCCGGTCGCGTCCCGCGCGAGGAGGCCTTCGCCTTCGGGATGACGCTGTCGGCCTTCTCTGTAATCACCCTCGGGCTCGCGACCAATTGGGTCGCCGCCGGGCTCCTCGCGTTCACCATCTTTTTCTACGCCGTGGTCTATACGGTCTGGCTCAAGCGCTCGACGCCCCAGAACATCGTCATCGGCGGCGCGGCCGGCGCCTTCCCCCCGATGATCGGCTGGGCGGCGGTTACCGGCACTGTCTCGATCGATGCGCTGATCCTCTTCATGATCATCTTTCTGTGGACGCCTCCGCACTTCTGGGCTCTGGCGCTCTACAAGAAGGGCGATTACGAGGCAGCGGGCATCCCCATGCTTCCCAATGTCGCGGGCGAGCGAGTGACCCAGAATCAGATCGTCGTCTACACGGTCCTTCTGTGCGCGACCGCGTTCGGCCCGGTTCTCACCGGCCTTGCGGGCATGGTCTATGGCCTTGCCGCCGCCGTCCTGGGTGCTGGTTTCGCGATTCTCGCCGTGCGGCTGCGCATGGCCGAGGGCGTGGAAATGAAGCGCCGGGCCCGCGTCCTTTTCACCTATTCTCTCGGGTACCTGTTCGTGCTTTTCGTTGCGCTGCTGGCCGATAGCGGTCTGGCATTCTGGCTTGGGGCCGCGCAATGAACATGAAGGACGAAAAGGCAATGATCTCGCACGATATCGCCCGCAAGCGGCAGCGCCGCCGTTCGATCGCCATCGGGCTCTCGCTCGCCGCGCTGGTGCTGTTGTTCTACGTCATCACGGTCGTCAAGCTCGGCCCCGCCGTGCTTGTCCGCGCCATATAGGGAGCGAGGCGATGGCCACTATCGATCCCGCGGTCGCCCCCCGGCGCTCCAATCGCAAGATCGTCATATCGGCTGCGGCATTTGCCCTGTTCATGCTGGGCATGTCGTTTGCTGCTGTTCCCCTTTACGACCTCTTCTGCCGGGTGACCGGCTATGGCGGGACCACCCAGATCGCGGGCAGCAATGGAAAGGGCGTGCTCGATCGCGAGATGGCCGTTCGGTTCGATGCCACCATTTCCCCGGGCCTGCCGCTGCGCGTCGTGCCCTCGCGGGTCGAGACCGACCCCATCGGCATGACCCGGACCGTTGTCTACCGCGCGACCAACATGTCCAACCAGCCGATCTCGACCACGGCGAGCTTTAACGTCACGCCGGACGCAACCGGGATCTACTTCAACAAGATCGAGTGCTTCTGCTTTACCGAGCAGACGCTGGCACCGCACGAATCGGTGGAAATGCCGGTGACATATTTCGTCGATCCCGATATTGATCTCGACACCGAACTTCGTACGATCCAGCACATCACGTTGTCGTACACATTCCATCATACCGAACGGGGATAAGCGCAGACATGGCCGCCCACACAAAGAACCATGATTATCACCTGGTCGACCTGAGCCCGTGGCCCTTCGTCGGCTCCGTCGCAGCTTTCGTCATGGCGCTTGGTGCCATTTTCTGGATGCACGGTTCTGCCCCCTGGCTCTTTGCGGCCGGTCTGGTCGGCGTGCTCTACACCATGTTCGCCTGGTGGTCTGACGTGGTCAGCGAAGCGGAAACCGGCCACCACACCCCGGTCGTCCAGCTTCATCACCGCTACGGCATGATCCTGTTCATCGCCTCGGAGATCATGTTCTTCGTGGCGTGGTTCTGGGCCTATTTCGACGCCGCGTTCTACCCCGATGAAATCGTCCAGGAAGCACGCGTCGCCTTCACCGGCGGTGCCTGGCCCCCGGTCGGCGTCGAGGTGTTCGATCCCTGGCACCTGCCGCTCTTCAACACCCTGTTGCTGCTGCTTTCGGGAACCACCGTCACCTGGGCGCACCACGCCATTCTCGAGAACGACCGGGAAGGCCTGAAGTGGGGCCTGATCCTCACGGTGCTGCTTGGCGCGCTGTTCAGCTTCGTGCAGGTCATCGAATACACCCAGGCCCATTTCGACTTCGCCCGCAACATCTACGGCGCGACCTTCTTCATGGCCACGGGCTTCCACGGTTTCCACGTCTTCATCGGCACCGTGTTCCTGTTCGTCTGCCTGATGCGCGTCTATCGCGGTCACTTCACCCCCAACCAGCATCTGGGCTTCGAATTTGCGGCCTGGTACTGGCACTTCGTCGACGTGGTCTGGCTGTTCCTCTTCGCCTCGATCTACGTCTGGGGCTCCTGGGGCGCGACGATCGCCGTCCACTGATCCTAGCCAAGGGTCGCAGGCTGGCTCCCGGCCAGCGTGCGGCATCTCCCCAATGAGCGCTCATCAACGCCCCTCTCCGCTCGTCTCCGGCCTCAAGGGTCGGTGCCCGAACTGCGGAGAGGGGCGTCTGTTTTCCGGCTTCCTCAGCGTGGCCGATCGCTGTGGGGTCTGCGGGCTGGATTTCGACTTCGCCGACAGCGGCGATGGTCCTGCCGTGCTCATCATGTTCCCCGTGGGGCTGGCCGTCGTCCTGCTCTGGCTGATCACCGACGCGCTGTTCGGCTTTTCCTTTCTGGTCCACATCCTGTTGTGGTTCCCCGCGACCCTCATTTTCTCGCTGGCGCTGCTGCGCCCGTTCAAGGGCGCCATGATCAATCTTCAGTTCCACGAGGGCGCCCGCCCCGGCGGCGGTCCCGGCGAGCGGGAAGAGTAACCCATGGCCCCCGATCAGCGCACACAGAGGCCCGGTTTCGGCACCGCGGGGCAGTGGGCCTTCGTCATTCTGATGGGGCTGCTGACCGCGCTCTTTGTCTATCTCGGGCTCTGGCAGGTCTCCCGGCTCGGCGAAAAGCAGGCCGAGATCGCCACGGCAGAGGCCCGCATCAACGAGCCGGCGCGAGCCCTTCCGGCCAGCGATCAATGGGCCAGCCTCGATCCCGCGCAATGGGACTACTACCCGGTCGAGGTGACGGGTCGGTTCGACCACGACCAGACCGTCGTCATCTTCGGCAACCTAACCGACGCCAACGGCCCGTTCTCGGGCATCGGCTACTGGATCATGGCGCCGCTGCAGACCGGCGATGGCGGGGTGGTCTGGGTTAATCGCGGCTTCGTGCCCCAGGATATCGTTGGCCAGTACGAGGATGGAGGGCCCGGCGCATCCGGCGACCCCATCACGCTCGAGGCCATCGCCCGCCGTCCCGAGCGCTCCGGCCCGTTCACGCCCGAGGCCGATATCGCCGGGCGCCGTGAATGGATCCGGAACCCCGAGCGTCTGGCACTGTTCCTTGCGGACGCCGACCGCCCGGTTCTGCCCGTCACCCTCGATGCCATTGCCTCGGGCCCCGACGGGCTCCCCCAGGGCGGGGAGACCGAGCTGCGGTTCTCAAACAGGCACCTGGAATATGCGGGCACCTGGTTCGCCTTCGCGCTGATCACGCCGGTCATGCTGGTGTTCTGGCTTGCAAGGCAAAGACGCCGGGACGGGCGGGTTGCCCGGGGTCAGGCCGACGATTAGGGTGCGGCCAACAACGGCGGGAAGGTATCGTCATAAATGCGCTACGTGAGTACCCGGGGCCAGGCCCCAGTCTTGGGCTTTTGCGATGCCGTGCTTGCAGGGCTGGCCCGTGACGGCGGGCTGTATGTCCCCGAAACCTGGCCGCAGTTCACCGCCGGGGAGATCGCGGGCTTCGCCAATCGTCCCTATGCGGACGTCGCCTTCGAGGTGATGAGCCGCTTTACCGGCGAGGAGATCGCCCCTGACGCCTTGAGGGCCATGGTCGATGGGGCCTATGGCACGTTCGGCCACCCTGCCGTCGCGCCCCTCGTCCAGATCGCGCCGGGCCATTTCGTGCTCGAGCTCTGGCACGGGCCCACTCTCGCCTTCAAGGACGTGGCCATGCAGTTCCTGGCGCGCGCCATGGATCACATTCTGGGCCAGCGCGGGCAGCGCGCCACCATCGTGGGCGCCACCTCGGGCGATACCGGCTCGGCGGCCATCGAAGCGTTCCGCGGGCGCGAGAACACCGACATCTTCATCCTGCACCCCCAAGGCCGGACCTCCGCCATCCAGCGCCTGCAGATGACCACCGTGCCCGATGCCAACGTCCACAACATCGCGATCAAGGGCACGTTCGATGATTGCCAGGCCATCGTCAAAGCCCTGTTCGCCAATCACGGCTTCGCCGATTCGGTGCGGCTCTCGGGGGTCAATTCGATCAACTGGGGCCGGATCGTTGCCCAGATCGTCTATTACTTCACCGCCGCCGTGGCGCTCGGCGCCCCGCACCGGCCTGTCTCGTTCAGCGTGCCCACCGGCAATTTCGGAGACATCTTCGCGGGCTATTGCGCCAGGCGCATGGGCCTGCCCATCGAGCGGCTGATCGTGGCCACCAACGCCAACGATATCCTGCGCCGCGCCATCGACACCGGCCGCTATGACCGCCAGGGCGTCACCGAAACCGCCAGCCCGTCGATGGACATTGAGATCTCGTCCAATTTCGAGAGGCTTATTTTCGAGGTTTTGGGCCGGGACGGAGTCCAGACGGCCCAGCTCATGGCCTCGCTCGCCCAGTCGGGAGGTTTCGAGATTCCCGCCGCCGCCCTCGCGGAAATTCGCGCAGGCTTTGACGCGGGAACGACAAACGAGGCGGAAACCGCACACACCATCGATCGGGTCCACCGCGCCTGCGGTTACCTTCTCGACCCCCACACCGCAGTGGGCGTCGCCGTGGCCGAGGCGCACCTGTCCGCGACGACCCCGCTCGTTACGCTCGCCACCGCCCATCCGGCCAAGTTTCCCGTCGCCGTCGAGGCGGCCTCGGGCCTGCATCCCGCGCTGCCCGAGCGGCTTTCGGACCTCGAAAGCCGCCCCGAACGCTTCACGGTGCTGGCAAACGAGACAAAAGTGGTGGAAGACTTCATAGCCGAACACGCACGCACTCGGGAGGAGTAGCCCTTGCCTGTACGCACGACCACGCTGGATAACGGCATGACGGTCATCACCGATTCCATGCCGCATCTGGAGAGCGCGGCACTGGGAGTCTGGGTCAAGTCCGGATCGCGCAGCGAACGCATAGACCAGCACGGCATCTCCCATCTGCTCGAGCACATGGCCTTCAAGGGCACGGCCACCCGGTCTGCACGGGAGATCGCGGAAACCATCGAGGCGGTCGGCGGCGATATCAACGCGGCGACCTCGATCGAACACACCGGCTATTTCGCCCGCGTCCTCAAGGACGATGTGGGGCTGGCCGCGGGCATCCTCGCCGACATTCTCCAGCACTCGGTGTTCGAGGACAACGAACTGGCCCGCGAACAGCGCGTCATCTGCCAGGAAATCGGCGCGTCCCACGACAACCCCGACGATCGGGTTTTCGATCTTTTCCAGGAAGCCGCCTTTCCCGACCAGCCGCTCGGCCGCACCATTCTGGGCACCGAAGACTCGGTGCGCGGGTTCGATGCGCGCTCGGTCCGCGACTATATGGGCGCCCATTACGTGGGCGACCAGATGGTGCTCTCGGCCGCGGGCAATGTCGATCATGACGAACTCGTCGATCTGGCCGCCGAACAGTTCCAGGCCATCAAGGCCACAGGCGCGCCCCAGTTCGAGCGCGCCCGCTACAGCGGCGGGGATCACCGCGAATCCTCGGAACACGAGCAGGCGCACATCGTCCTGGGCCTCGAAGGCCGGGCGTATAATTCGGACGGCTTTTACGCGGTCCAGATCCTCTCCTCGATCCTCGGCGGCGGCATGAGCTCGCGGCTCTTCCAGGAAGTGCGCGAGCGGCGGGGGCTGTGCTACGCGGTCTATGCCTTCCACTGGGCCTTTGCCGACAGCGGCATTTTCGGCGTCGCCGCCGCTACGGGCGGCGAGGACGTGCCCGAACTGGTGCCGGTCATTCTCGACGAGCTGCACAAGGCGGCCAATGACATCACCGACGACGAGGTCCTGCGCGTGCGGGCCCAGATCAGGGCGGGGCTTCTGATGTCGCTGGAAAGCCCGTCCTCGCGCGCCGGCCAGCTTGCCCGCCAGCACATTTTGTGGGGGCGTCCCATACCGCTCCAGGAAACCGTCGACCGCATCAACAAGATCGACGCGGGCCGTGTGCGGCATGTGGCCGGGCAGATATTCGAGGGCGGACGTCCTTCGCTGGCCAGCATCGGCCCGGTTCATCACATGCCCGACTATGACAGGGTCGCCGATGGGTTCAAATAGGACCTTGCGCCGGGATTTCCGATGCTCTCTCTGACGGCGATCCGCCAGCCCCCGCCGAGCGTGCAGGGAGACGGGCTCGTTCTGCGTTGCCCCGAGCGGCGCGATTACCATCAATGGCGCGATCTGCGGCTGCGCAGCCGCGCCTTTCTCGAACCCTACGAGCCCCGCTGGGCTGAAGGGGAGCTGACCCAGCGCCGCTTTGCCGAGCGGGTCCGCCGCAACAGGAACGATGCCGCCAGCGGGGTGGAGTTCCCGTTCTTCATCTTCTCCCCGCGCGATCATGGCGGCAGGCTGGTTGGCGGGCTCACCCTGTCCAATATCCGCCGCCGATCCGCCCAGACGACGACGCTGGGGTACTGGATGGGTGTGGATTATGCCGGCAAAGGCATCATGAAGCGGGCGGTTGCCCTGATCTTGCCTTTTGTCTTCGACACTTTGCACCTCCACCGCGTGGAAGCGGCCTGCCTTCCCGACAATGCGGCCTCGCGTCGGGTCCTTCTCAGCAATGGTTTCATGGAGATCGGCCTTGCCCAGTATTACCTCAGGATCGACGGGGCATGGCGCGATCACGTTCTTTTCGGACTCACCCTCGAGCATTACAACGGCTTTGCCGGCTAGAGCGTTTCCAGGAAAAGTGGGAACACTTTTTCGGTCCGGAAACGCGACAAATCAAGGACTTGGAGCTCCGGTTCTGATTCAATCAGAACGGGATATGCTCAAAAGCGCGTCGACACAGGAAATGCTCTGAAAGCACATCACGCTAGGTTGCCAAAGCGTGCCGGGGCCCGCTAACTCTGGGCCCGATTTATTTGGATATTGCTATGCCCATCGCTGCCTTGCGCATCTCGTTTCTGGTTTGGCTCACCATCGCCTCGCTCTGTGCTGTCACGGGCCGGGCGCAGGCCTTCGAGGTGATCTCCGTTCCCGATGGGATCAATGCCCTAAACCTGCGGGCAGCGGTCGATATCCTGCCCGGCGAGGAGGGCAGCGTGCAATTGAGCACCGCCCCGGGCGAAGACGGGGTCATTCGGCGGATCGAGGTGATCGCCGTCCGGCCCGAGGCCAATCCCCAATGGGCGGCCTTCGCCTTGCGCAACGACAGCGATGTACAGCTCGAGCGGCTGCTGGTCGCTCCGTTCTTTCGCCTGCCCGGCTCGGGCGTCTTCCGTCCGGACCTCGGCTCTGGGCGCATCACCGCCCTCACGCCCAGCCAGGGCCTGCGGCCCGAGCGCGTGCCGGACCGGGAGGCGGACGTCTACGAAATCATCCTGGACCCCGGCGCCACCGTCACGCTCGTGGCCGAGCTCACCTCCGGCACGCTGCCCGAGCTTTACCTGTGGGAGCCCGACGCCTATCGCGATTACGTCAACTCCTTCACCCTTTTCCGGGGGACTGTGCTGGGCATTTCGAGCCTTGCGGCGATCTTTCTGACCATCATGTTCGTGGTCAAGGGCAGGGGCGTGTTCCCCGCCACCGCAGCCCTCGCCTGGGCGGTCCTTGCCTATCTGCTGATCGATTTCGGGCTTCTGGCCCAGTTGCTGGGCGCCGGCAGCGTGGGCATGCAGCCCTTCCGCGCCGCGGCGGAGGCCGGGCTCGCCATCGCGCTCTTCGGGTTCTTGTTCATCTATCTCAACCTGCACCGATGGCATGTGCGGTTCACCCATCTGGCGATGGCGCTGTCCGCCATTTTCATTGCGCTGCTGATCTATGCGTTC
Organism: Pelagibacterium montanilacus; assembly: GCF_003992665.1. Lineage (GTDB taxonomy): Bacteria > Pseudomonadota > Alphaproteobacteria > Rhizobiales > Devosiaceae > Pelagibacterium > Pelagibacterium montanilacus. The sequence goes on along the minus strand of NZ_RZMX01000046.1, from coordinate 120,148 downwards.
ATCGACCCCTCCACCGCCGCGGGCATCGCGCGCACTTCCCTAGCGCTGATCGCGGCTATGGGCCTGTTCCTGATCGCCCTGCTCTCGATCCGCGGCTACGACCGGGCCGTCCTGCTGGTCCCCACATGGGTTATCTTCATCGCCTGGGTGGTCTATGCGGCCATGGTGGCGACCGGGCAGGTCTCCAACGACATCGCGCAATCGGCGGTCGCGGGTGGCCTCGTCTTGATCGTCATGCTGCTCGGCTTCACCGCCGTCCAGCACGCCTTTGCCGACGGGCAGGTGTCCATCGGTTCGCTTTCGGAAGTCGAGCGCCGGGCCCTGGCGGTGACCGGGAGCGGCGATTTCGTCTTCGACTGGAACATCGACCGCGACCGGGTGAACATCTCCGACGAACTCGCCATCAGGCTGGGCGAACGCAAGGGCGCGCTGCGGGGCGCCATCAAGCGCTGGCTGGACCGCGTGCACCCCGAAGACCGGGACCGCTTCCGCACCGCGCTCGATACGCTGGTCGAGCTCAAGCGCGGCAAGGTCAATTCCGATATCAGGCTTGCCGGCTTCGATGGCAGCTACAGAACCTTCCGCATGCGCGTAAAACCCGTACTGGGCAGCGACAATCAGGTCAATCGCATCGTGGGCACCCTCCAGGACGTGACCGACGAACGGGCCGCGCGTGATCGCCTGCTTCACGATGCCGTCCACGACAGCCTCACCGGCCTGCCCAACAAGCAGCTCTTTCTCGATCGGCTCGACCGGGCGCTGCTGCGGGCGCGGGAATTCGATGAAACCAAGCCTGCCGTCTTCCTCATCGACATCGATCGGTTCACCGATATCGACGAGCGCATCGGGCATATGGCCGCGGACTCGGTCCTGCTCGGCATCTCGCGCCGGATCACCCGCCTTTTACGCCCGCACGATACCCTGGCGCGGATCGGCGGCGACCAGTTCGCCGTCATTCTCCTGAGCGAACAGGCCGCCGGCAAGATTGCCGAAGTTGCCGAGCAGATGCGCAAGGCGCTCCGGGCGCCCTTCAATTTCGGAGACCGGGACCTGACCCTCACAGCTTCGATCGGGGTCACGATCTACGACAATCGCCCCGTCGAGGCCGGCGACGTGCTCCGGGATGCCGAACTGGCCATGCATTACGCCAAGCGCCATGGCGGAGACCGCATCGAGGCCTTCCGCGCGGCGACGCGCTCGATAGCCATGTACACCCAGGCCATGGAAGCCGATCTCGAAGCCGCGCTCGAACGCCGCGAGCTTCAGCTTCTCTACCAGCCGATCGTGGACATCCAGGGCGGCAGGATCATCGGTGCCGAGGCGTTGATGCGCTGGACCCACGCCGAACGCGGGGTCATCAGTCCGTCCACATTCATTCCCCTCGCCGAGCGCACGGGCCTGATCGAAACCCTCGGGCGCTTCGCGTTCGAGCAGGCGGCAGACCAGACCCGCGAATGGCTCCGGCTTCTCAAACTGCCTGAAAAATTCTTCGTGTCGGTCAATCTCTCGGCCGTTCAACTGAGCAGCGAAAGCTTGCTCAACGACATGCGGGCGCTGTTTGAAGACCATCGCGAGATCGCGCCGCACCTCAAGCTCGAGGTCACCGAAAGCCAGGTGATGGCCAATCCTGAACATGCCGTCTATATGCTCGAGGCCTTCAAGGCTCTGGGTATCGGCCTGGCCATCGACGATTTCGGCACCGGCTTTTCCTCGCTCTCCTACCTGCACCGGTTCCCCTTCGACACCATCAAGCTCGCCGCCAATTTCGTCACGATGCGCGAGGGCGCCGCAGGCTCGCACACCCAGGCACCCATCATCAGCTCGGTGGTGGCGCTGGCGCATGATCTGGACATGGCGCTGATCGGGGAGGGTGTCGAGACCCGGGCGGACGTCGAACGGCTCAAGGAGCTCAACTGCCGCTTCGCCCAGGGCTTTGCCTTCGGGCCTCCGGTCTCGGCGGCCGAATTCCGGCACCGGATCACCAACCAGACCCAGGTCCAGTACTGAAGTCCCGAGCGCCCCGGCGCGCGATCAGTTGGGCAGCGGCTTGCCGCCCGTGTGCGGCGCGAGGGTCGCGCGCGTCACCCCCAGCGCGGCCAGCGCCGCATCGTAGCGCCGTCCCGGGGGCACCGAAAACAGAAGCTCGTCGGAATGGTCAACCGTCAGCCAGCCATTCTGCTTGAGCTCGGCCTCGAGCTGCCCGGCGCCCCAGCCGCAATAGCCGAGCGCCAGGAGGCTTTTTTCCGGCCCGCTGCCCGCCGCGATGGCGCGGAGCACGTCGAGCGTTGCGGTGAGGCAGATATTGTCCTCGACCACATAGGAATTGCCGTCCCGGAAATAGTCGGCCGTGTGCAGCACGAACCCCCGGCTCGCATCGACCGGCCCGCCGCGCAGCACATCCTTGTCCAGCAGGCGCTCGGGAATGCGGATGAAATCGCTGTCCGCGCCCAGTTCGATTTCCTCGAGAATGTCGGAAAACCGCATGTCGGGCATGGGCTTGTTGACCACGAGCCCCATCGCGCCCTCTTCGCTGTGCGCAACGAGGTAGACGAGGGTTTCAACGAAACGCTCGTCGGACATCTCGGGGGTCGCGATGAGAAAATGGCCCTTGAGGGAATCCATGAGTGCGCTCGCTTTCTGCCCGCCGCATGGGTCAGTCTAGCTGCAACTGCCCCTCCCGGCAAAGCACTAACGATCACGAAGCCCTGAACGCTTGCCGCTTTCGCCGCGCGCGCGGCTGGTCTATCACCAAGCGTCATGAAAACGCTCGTCCCCGTCGCAATGCTGGCCGTCTCCCTGTCCGCCCCCGGCGTCATGGCAGGGCAAACCGCATGGGAGGAAGTGTTCCCCGACGTGGCGATGCGCGTCATCTCGAGCGACGTGATGCTGCCCGACCAGACCACATGGGTCGCGCTCGAAATCGACATGCCCACCGACACCAAGACCTATTGGAAGGTGCCCGGCGAATCCGGCATTCCCGCACAGCTCGATATGTCCGGCTCGCAGGGCATCGATGCCGCCGAACCGGTCTGGCCCTACCCGACCCGCGAGACCCGCGCGGGCTATCTCGACCATGTTTTCTATGGCCATTTCGTGCTGCCCATCCAGCTCTCGGTCACAGGGTCCGAGCCCAGATTGGCCGCCGATTTCACGCTCGGGATCTGCTCTGACGTCTGCGTCCCCGTTGCGGTGTCCTTCGAGACGGCCCTCGACTTTGGTGTGCCCGACAGGGCCCAGAGTCTGCGCATCGATCAGGCGCTGGCCGACGTGCCCGTGCCGGCCCCCCAAGGGCTCCTCGAGGTCGGCGAGGCCCACTATGACCCGGACAGCCACGCGATCGTGCTCGACTGGCAGGCCGCGTCCGATATCTCGGGGATCATCGGGGAGATCGATGGCAGGATGACCCTTTTGGGCCCGCCCGAGCATGACGAGACGGGCAGGACGCTGGCCTTTCCCGTCTACGGCAAGATGCGCGACCCGATCGGGACCGATGCGTCCATGACCCTCTCGTTTGCCACGTCCGAAGGCCCCTATCGCGTCACCACCCCGCTCCGTGCTCGCTAGAGCGTTTCCAGGAAAAGTGGAAACACGTTTCCGGTTCGGAAACGCGACGAAGCTAAGGACCTGGAGCGTTTCCAGGAAAAGTGGAAACACTTTTCCGGTCCACAAACTCGACACATCAATGGCTTGGAGATCCTGATCTGATTCAAGCAGAGCACGACCTGCTCCAGGCGGCGCGGCCGCGAGCCCCCGATTGCCTGCAAACAGGCTCTGGCGGAGCCCGGCCCCCAACAGTGCCTGTGTAAAGTGTTCATTGTTGTGCTATTGGGCGTGGTGGCCACAGGATGGTCGCATTGATTTCGTCTCAAGCCTGCGCAACGATTTGCCCGTCACATTCGAGAAGGACCGTTCCATGACCATTCAGCCCGGCCAGTCAGTGCCTGCAGTGCCCGTCAAGCTGGTGACGCCCGATGGCGTCTCTGACGTGTCCAGCCAGGATGTTCTCGGCAAGGGCAGGGTGCTGATGTTCACGGTCCCCGGTGCGTTCACTCCCACCTGCCATCTTAACCATCTGCCGGGCTATCTCGAGGCCGCCGACCAGTTCAGGCAGGCGGGCGTTGACCGGATCGTTTGCGCCACCGCCAATGACCATCACGTGGTTAAGGCCTGGGCCGAAGCCACCGGCGCCGGCGACCGCATCGATTTCATCGCCGACGGCATGGCAAAGCTGGCCGTGGAAATGGGGCTGGACCGCGATCTGTCCGCCGGTGGGCTTGGCACGCGGTTCGGTCGCAACGCTCTTCTGATCGAAGACGGCGTGGTGCGGATCGTCAACGCGGAATCTTCGCCCGGTGAGGTGACCTCGTCGGGCGCTCCGGCTATGCTCGACGCCCTAAAGGCGCTGTGATCGGCAGACGGTGGAGACAGGGATGATGGTGGGGATCAGCAGATTGGTCGGGGCGGCGGTTCTCGCCCTTTCGCTTTCAGGGTGCGTGACGGCCGGGTCGATGTTCGGGGGCGGGGACGACGCCCGCTATGCAGAAGTCTCGGCGAGCCAGACCCAGATCGATGCGGCGAGCAGCACGGCGATGCCGGCGATCGCCACCACATGCCCCCCGATCCGCATCAGGGAAGGGGCCGGGACCTATCGCGTGCATGCGGGCAACCGCACGGCCAGCGCCCAGGCCCTGCGTCATCAGGCGGTGATCGACCGCATTTCACGCAATTGCGTGGTCTCGAACGGCCTGATCACGGTCCAGATGGGCGCGGTCGGTCGCGTCATCCTCGGGCCTTCGGGCACCGAAGGCGCCATGACCGTGCCGCTGCGATTCGCCGTCGAGCGGGATGGGGTTGCCGTCTATTCCCAGCGGTTCGACGTGCCCGTCACCGCCTCGATGTCCTCGGCCAACGAGTTCGTGCACACCATCGAGAACGTCTCCATTCCCTATGTGGGCGGCGAGTCCATCACCATCTGGGTCGGCTTCGACGCCTGATCGCGAATGCAAAGCGGCCCATTCGCGCGATTGACGCGGGGGCCGCTTTGCACCATGTTCTGTATCTGCAGCGGGAGAGTGTCCGGCCTTGTGCCGGATCGCCGAAGGAGCAACCGCCCCGGAAACTCTCAGGCACCCGGACCGCTGTGCGATAAAACTCTGGAAAGCGGGAGCCTTTGCGGGCTTCCCACCGAAGGGCGTAGCCGTTTCTCTCCACTCTTGGGGATAGCGGGAAATCTCTCAGGTTCGACGACAGAGGGGGCGCTGGCTTTCCCGTAACGCCGTTGGGCGGAGTGGGACAGGCGCTTGCTTTGAACGAACCGGGAGACGCAAATGGGCGACACGCCCCCAACAGACCTCAGGAAAACCCCGCTCTTTGACCGGCACGTCGCCCTTGGCGGCCGTATGGTCGATTTCGCGGGCTATGCACTGCCGGTCCAGTATGCAGGCATCGTTGCCGAACACCGCCACACCCGCGAGGCGGCCAGCCTGTTCGATGTCTCCCACATGGGCCAGCTGGTCTTTTCGGGACCCGACCACGCGACGACGGTAGGCTGGCTCGAGAAGGTCGTGCCCGCGGACCTCGCCTCCCTTGCCCCCGGAGAGATGCGCTATACGGTCCTGCTCAACGACAAGGGCGGGATCGAAGATGATCTGATCGTCACCCGGCCGGCCGAGGGCTATGCCGAGGACGGGGTGATGTTCGCCGTGGTCAACGGCGCGCGCAAGGCCCATGATCTGCGCTACCTCCAGCGCGTCTTCGAAGGCGAGCTGCGCGCCGAAATGCGCCCCGACCTCGCCCTCATCGCGCTCCAGGGCCCCAAGGCGGCAGGTGTGCTTGCCGATCTCACCGATGCGACGGACGATCTGGGCTTCATGCAGTCCGCGCCCGCGACACTCGGGGGGATCGAGACCTATCTCTCACGCTCGGGCTATACCGGAGAGGACGGGTTCGAGATATCGCTCGAGAACGCCGATGCGGTGGCCCTCTTCGATCTTTTGATCGCGCACCCCGCGGTCGAACCGGCCGGGCTGGGTGCCCGCGACAGCCTGCGGCTCGAAGCCGGGCTCTGCCTTTATGGTCACGACATGACCGAGGAGACCGACCCGGTCAGCGCCTCGCTGCTGTTTTCCATGGGCCGCGAGCGCCGCAAGACCGGCGGCTTTGCCGGTTTTGAGGCGATCGGCAAGGCCCTCTCGGAGGGGCCGGCAACCCGGCGCGTCGGCATCCGGTTCCAAGGCCGCCAGCCCGTCCGCGAAGGCGCCGAACTGCTCGATGAATCGGGCCAGACGGTGGGTCATGTTACCTCCGGCGGATTCGCGCCCACCCTCGAGGCGCCGATTGCCATGGGCTATGTCCGTGCCGATCTGGCTAGCCCCGGCCAGGCCATCTCCGCCGCCGTCCGTGGCAAGATTATTCCCGGGCAGGTGGTGCGCACGCCCTTCGTCCCCAACACTTATGTCCGCAAGACCAGCAAATAGACGAGGATAGACCCATGACCCTTCGCTACAGCCAGGACCATGAATATGTTCGCCTCGAGGGTGCCGTCGGCACCATCGGCATTTCCCGCTATGCCCAGGAGCAGCTCGGGGACGTCGTCTTTGTCGAACTGCCCCAGGTCGGCGCCAGCGTAACCAGGGGCGACGAGGTGGCCGTGGTGGAATCGGTCAAGGCTGCCTCCGAGATCTACGCGCCCGTGTCCGGCACCATTGTCGAGGTCAACGACAAGCTCGCCGACGAGCCCGGCCTGATCAACACCGACCCGGTCGCCGCCGGCTGGATCTTCAAGATCGAGGTCGCCGACACCGGCGAATTCGAATCCCTGATGGACGAAGCCGCCTACGCCGATCACACGGCCTGATCCTCGTAACCCCCGGATACCCATGCGCTATCTCCCACACTCGCCGGCCGACCGGGCCGAAATGCTTGCTGCGATCGGCGTCGGATCGGTCGATGAGCTGTTCTCCGCGGTTCCCGCCTCGGTGCTCTCGACCTTTTCGCCCGATCTGCCCGACCACCAGCCGGAATTTGCCGTCGAGGCGCACATGCGTGCGCTGGCCGGCCGCAACCATGCGGCCGGGGATGGCCCGTTCTTTGTCGGCGCGGGCGCCTATCGCCATCACGTCCCCGCCACGGTCGATCACCTGATCCAGCGCTCGGAATGGCTCACGGCCTATACGCCCTACCAGCCCGAGGTGTCCCAGGGCACCTTGCAGATGCTGTTCGAGTTCCAGACCCAGGTTGCCCACCTCACCGGCATGGAGGTGGCCAACGCCTCGATGTATGACGGCTCGACCGCCACCGCCGAGGCGGTGCTGATGGCCCGCCGCATCACCCGTCGGGACAAAGTCGTGCTCTCGGGCGGGCTGCACCCGCAATACCGCGATACGGTCGTCACCTATCTGTCGGGCGAAGAAGGGCTGACGTGCCTCTCGCCCTCGCCGGAAGGGCAGGGCGACATCGTCGACCACATCGACGAGGGGACCGCCGCGATCGTCGTCCAGACCCCCGATTTCTACGGCCATCTTCGCGATGTGCCCGCCCTCGCGCGCGCCGCCCATGAAAAAGGCGCGCTGCTGATCGTGGTGGTAACCGAAATCGTCTCGCTGGGCCTCATCGAGGCCCCCGGCGCGCTCGGGGCCGATATTGTTGTGGCCGAAGGCCAGTCCATCGGCAATCCGCTCACCTTTGGCGGGCCCTATGTGGGCCTTCTGGCCTGCCGCGAGAAATTCGTGCGCCAGATGCCCGGGCGGCTCTGCGGCGAGACGGTCGACGCCCAGGGGCGCCGCGGCTTCGTGCTCACGCTCTCCACCCGCGAGCAGCACATAAGGCGCGAGAAGGCGACCTCCAACATCTGCACCAATTCCGGGCTCTGCGCGCTGGCCTTTTCCATCCACCTCTCGCTTCTGGGCGAGACGGGACTGACACGGCTTGCCCGGCTCAACCATGCCCGGGCCTGTGCCCTGGCCGATGCGCTTGCCGCCGTCCCCGGGGTCGAGGTGCTCAATGAAAGTTTCTTCAACGAAATGACCATCCGGCTGCCGCGCGCGGCAGCCCAGATCGTCGATGCGCTGGCGGCCCGCGGCATCCTGGCCGGCGTTCCGGTCTCCCGGCTCCAGCCCGGAGAGCCCGACGTCGACCGGCTCATCGTCCTCGCCGCTACCGAACTGACCACCGACGCCGACATCGCCGCGCTGGTCGAGGCGCTCAAGGGAGAACTGGCATGACCATGAACGCCACGGGCCGCCCGACCGCACCCACCTCCGCTCCCGCCCCGTCCAGCCCGGCCGATGCCGCGCTGCTGCCCGCCGAGGCCCTGCTCTTTGAGATCGGGGACCGCGACCATTCCGGCGTGGACCTGCCCGATCTCGAGGTGGGCGACGAGCGCCTGGCCGGGCTGCGCCGCAAGACCCCGCTCGATCTGCCCGGGCTCACCGAGCCTGAGGCCATGCGCCACTATGTTCGGCTCTCGCGCCGGAACTATTCCATTGATTCGGGCATGTATCCGCTCGGCTCGTGCACCATGAAGCACAACCCGCGCCTCAACGAGAAGATGGCGCGGCTCCCAGGCTTTGCCGATGTCCACCCCCTCCAGCCCGTCGCAACGGTGCAGGGCGCGCTCGGGGTCATCGAGGAGCTTGCCCACTGGCTCATGGAGCTCACCAACACCTCCGCGGTCGCCATGTCGCCCAAGGCCGGCGCCCATGGCGAGCTCTGCGGCATGATGGCCATCCGGGCCGCCCACGCGGCGAACGGACAGAGCCATCGCGACGTGGTGCTGGTGCCCGAAAGCGCCCACGGCACCAACCCCGCCACGGCCGCCTTCCTCGGCTACAAGGTGCGCTCCATTGACGCCAATGCCAACGGCACGGTCGACGTGGCCGCGGTCAAGGCGGCGATCGACGACAATGTCGCGGCGATCATGCTCACCAATCCCAACACCTGCGGGCTGTTCGAGCCCGAGATCATCGAGATCGCCGAAGCGATCCACGAGGCCGGAGCCTATTTCTACTGCGATGGCGCCAATTTCAACGCCATCATGGGCGTCGTCCGGCCCGGGGATCTGGGCATCGACGCCATGCACATCAATCTGCACAAGACCTTCTCCACGCCCCATGGCGGGGGCGGGCCGGGCGCCGGCCCGGTGGTGTTGTCGCAGGCGCTGGCGCCCTTCGCGCCGGTGCCTTTCGTGCGCCGGTCGGGCGATGGCCTCGAACTCGTCGAGCACCCCGACGCAACGAGCCTTGGCCGCCTCACCGCCTTTCACGGGCAGATGGGCATGTATGTGCGCGCGCTCACCTACATGCTCAGCCACGGCAAGGACGGGCTCGCCCAGGCTGCGCGCGACGCGGTCCTCAACGCCAATTACATCAAGGCGGGCCTCGACGATCTCTTCACCGCCCCGTTCGACGGCCAGCCCGTTATGCACGAAGTGCTGTTCGACGACAGCTTCCTCAAGGGCACCGGGGTCAGCACGCTCGACTTCGCCAAGGCGATGATCGATGAGGGCTTCCATCCCATGACCATGTATTTCCCCCTCGTGGTCCACGGCGCCATGCTGATCGAACCCACCGAATCGGAATCGCGCCAGACGCTCGATGCCTTCATCGCCACCATGCGCGAACTGGCCGAGGATGCGGTGGCGGGCAATGCGGAGCGGTTCACCGCCGCCCCGATTCGCGCCCCGCTCGCCCGGCTCGATGAAACCCGCGCGGCCCGCCAGCCCCGGCTGATCTGGCGTCATGAAAAGACAGAGGCATCCTGACAGCGTGATATGGGGCTGAAATAAAACCCCATTGAACAGATCGACAAAGTCCCTAAACTCCGACCCGATCAGTCGAAGAGGGCTTGAATGACGACCATGTCCGGGCACGTGCTCGATGCCTTCAGGCATCAGGCGGATGTTTGTCGAGAATTGGGGTCGCCGTTCACGGCAGGCCTGTGCGCGCTTCTGGCCGAAAGGCTCGACGAGGGATCACGCTTCGGGGCCCGGATCCTCAATTGGCCGGCCACCGCGCGTGACGACGCCTTGCCCCTGCGCGCCGCAGGTGCGCTGCACAGCCTCGTTCGCTCGGGCCGGGCCCGCAGCCTTGCCGCGCTCTATCCCCCGCTCGAAGCCAAGCCCGACGCCCTGTGGGAGGCCCTCTCCGAGGCCATCTCCCGGCACGACGATACGCTGCACGACTTCCTTGATTCGCCCCCCCAGACCAATGAGGTCATGCGTTCTTCGCCGATTCTCGGCATGGCGCTGGGCGTGGCGGAGCGATTCCGGCTCCCGCTGGCCCTCTACGAGATCGGCGCCAGCGGCGGGCTCAATCTGGGCTTTGACCGCTACCACTATGCTCTGGGCCAGGACCGGGAATGGGGCGATGCCGATGCCATCGTCCACATCGAGAGCGAATGGCGGGGCACCATCCCACCGCTCGAGGCGCCGCTGGAAATCAGCACCCGCGCCGGGTGTGACCGCAACCCGCTCGACCCGGGCAATCCCGACAGCGTCGAGCGCCAGCTCGCCTATATCTGGGCCGATCAGCACGACCGCATCCAGCGCGCCTCAGCCGCGCTCGCCGCCGCCGCCGGAAGGCCCTCGCTCATCGACAAGGCCGATGCCGCCGACTGGGTGGAGGCCCAGCTCTCGCCGGCCCCCGAAACGGGGGTCGCCCGCGTCTTCTTCCATACGATCGTCTGGCAGTATCTGGGCGACGCGACAAAGGAGCGGATGGTCACCGCTCTGGAAGCTGCGGGTGAAGCCGCAGGGGAAACCACCCCTCTGGTGTGGATGTACATGGAATCGGACGATCATCCCGCCGGGGCCGTCCTCAAGCGCCGCACCTGGCCGGGCGGGGAGACCGAAACCCTCGGCCTCGCCGATTATCACGGCCGCTGGGTAGACTGGTCCTGACGCCTCCCGGACCGGGCCCATGGGCCCGTCTGCCCGTCCCGGTCATACCCGAATGCCCACAAGGCGCCTCTGTACCCCTATTGCGGCTCCGGCGCGGACCGGAGCTTATGGACCCAATTCCTTCACGCCGGTGCCAGAGGGTGTGATGTCCAACCGCAGGTGTGACGGGGAGGGGGATGGGGCAGGGCGCAAGCGTCCCCACGAAAGCCTGAAACGCTCGGGAAAATCACCCATCGCCCGAGCCACGGGCTGACGCGCACAAAAAAACGGCCCCGCGAGGGGCCGTCTTGATCGCCATGTCCCACAGACAGTGCCTGGGCTCAGTTGAGCCGCGCGGCCACGTCCTTGATCGAGGCATCCACCATGGCATCCCCGGTCTCACGCGCCTGTTCGGCGAGGATGATGCGGGCCGCCTCAATGGCGATGTCCGCCGAGCGGGCCCGCACTTCGGCCAGCGCCTGGGATTCGGCCTGGGCGATCTTTTCTTCCACCGACCGGGTGCGCCGCGCCACCATGTCCTCGAGAGCCAGCTTGGCCTCCGCGGTCAGGCGCTCGGCTTCTTCCTGTGCGGCGGTCACGATATCGTCGGCTTCGCTCTCGGCTGCCTTGCGCTTGCGCTCATACTCGGCCAGCAGCGCCTGAGCCTCCTCGCGAAGGCGCCGGGCTTCCTCGATATCGGACTCGATCTGGGCGATGCGCTTGTCGAAGAATTTCGTGATCATCGACGGCACCTTGAGGTACACGACGATGCCGATGAAGATCAGAAGGGCAACGAAGGCCCAATCCGTGGCATCAAGTTCCATGGTTCGGGCTACTCCTTGGTGACCTTTTCAACCGCGTCGCGCGCGGTGGATTCGGAAATCTGGCCCGTAAGCTGAGCGACCAGTGCCTGCACGGTGTCGGTTGCGATCTCGTCCACATGGCCAAGGGCTTCCGCCTTGGTCCGGGAGATCCGGTCCTCGGCCGAAGCCACCTTCTTGGCCAGGTCGGCTTCGACCTTGGAGCGCTGGCTGTCGAGATCGGCCTTGATCTGGCCGCGCGTTTCCTCGGCAATGGCGTGGGCCTTGCCCCTGGCCTGGGCCAGTTCCGCCTCATAGGAGGCGATGGCATTGTCCGTCTTCTGGCGCAGCCTGTCCGCCTCGGCCAGATCACCCTCGACGCGGTCCCGCCGCGCTTCGAGAATATCGGCCACCCGGGGCAGTGCCACGCGGCTCATGATCAGATAGAGCGCGCCGAAACTGATGGCGAGCCAGAGGAGCTGCGAGGGAAAGGTTGTGGCATCGAATGGCGGGAACACGCCGGTAACGTGTTCGCTGCCGTCTGCGCCGACCTCGGTATGGGTCTCGCCGTCCACGGATTCATCGATCGACTCGACGTCCGATTCAACGGGCTCGGTGAGCTCGTCGAGGACGGGCTCTTGTTCCTGTGCCTGTGCCTGCATCATGCCTTCATTCCGCCCGTATGGCCCCTGAAACCCGAAGAGACAGCCCGGCAGGCGCCGCGCTGTCCGTTTCGGTCATTGCTGTGGCTGAAAGCCGATTAGACGGCGAACAGCAGCAGAAGGGCGACCAGGAACGAAAAGATGCCCAGAGCTTCGGTCACGGCGAAGCCGAAAATCAGGTTGCCGGTCTGGGAGGGGGCGGCAGAGGGGTTGCGCAGGGCGCCGGCAAGGAAGTTGCCGAAAATGTTCGACACACCAATTGCAGCGCCCGCCATGCCAAAGCATGCAATACCGGCACCAATGAACTTTGCGGCTTCAGCTTCCATTTTCAGATCCTTTCAGAGCCTTGGAATTCTATAATTGAGGAGAAGTTGTCTGGTGATCAATGCGAGGGATGGATCGCATCGTTCAGGTACATGGACGTCAGTACGGCAAAGACATAGGCCTGGACCGTGGACACCATGAGTTCGAGTGCGGTGATCGCAACGCCCATGAACAGGGGCAGAACTGCGCCGGCGACGCCGATCGCCCCCAGCGAGCCGAGCGAAACCACAAAGCCTGTGAACACCTTGAGGGTGATGTGGCCGGCAAGCATGTTGCCGAACAGACGCACCGAAAGCGAGACGGGCCGGGAAAGGAAGGAGATGACTTCGATCGGGGTCACGATGGGCACGATATAGCCCGGAACGCCCGAGGGAACGAACAGCTTGAGGAATTTCGGGCCGTTCTTGACGAAGCCGTAGATCACGACCACCGCCATCACCAGCATCGAGAGTGCGAAGGTGACGATGATGTGGCTCGTGAACGTGAAGAAGTAGGGGATCATCCCGAACCAGTTGCCGATCAGGATGAACGTGAACAGCGAGAACACGAAGGGGAAGAACTTCATCCCTTCCGTCCCCGCGTTCGATCGGACCATGTTGGCCACGAACTCGTACATGAGTTCGCTCGAAAGCTGCCAGCGATTGGGCACCAGCCCGCGTCCGCGCGTGGTCAGCACCAGCCAGGCTGCGATCAGCCCGGTGGTCAGGACCATGAACAGTGCCGAATTCGTGAACGCGATCGTCACGCCGGTGTCGGCAGCGCCATCGCCGCCGATCGTGCCGAAGGTGAAGATGTCCTCGATGACAAATTGGTGAATCGGATCGTTCGCCAAGGTCGTTTGCCCCTATCTCACCTTTTCATTCTTGTCGCCCGGGTCCTTGTCGGACGCCGTGCTCTGAGCATTGAGCTCCGCCACTACACGAGTGACATTCAAAATTCCAGCGGCAAAACCCAGAAAGAAAAATCCGAGCAGAGCCCAAGGTCCCGTGCCGGCGAACTGGTCGATAGCGAACCCGATGAACGAGCCGACCAGTATCGCCGCGACAAATTCGGTGCCGATGCGCAATCCGCGCGCCAGCGTCGACATGTCGCCCTGCCGGGAAGATGAGGCGTCGTCCCCATGGGGAGCGCGCGCCCGTTGCGCCCGTTTGATCCGCTCGGCGAGATCGGAAGTCTCCGGTCCCGAGTGATCGTCTCGAGGCGTCTGTTCGCCCGGGGTGTTGCCGGAATTGGCCATGGATAAACCGTCCGCTCCAACCCGCGGGCACCCCGGCAGAGGGTGCCTTTAAAGTCGCGCGCACCATAGTTGCGCCCCCCGTGTAAGTCAAGAATGCTATGGAGGCAAAAGACCAAGAATTATCAAGGGGTTGAAAGCTTTCAACAGGGGTGCGGCATTGCGTCAGCGCATCCCTTTGTGGCTCGGGCAAGGCAGAGCGGAGATTCCCGGCCGTGCCGGCGGCGGCCCGAAGGGCTTAGACCGCCTCGAGAAAGCTCTCTGCGGTGCGCAGGTCGACCGACACGAGCTGGCTCACCCCGCGCTCGGGCATCGTCACACCGAACAGCCGGTCCATGCGGCTCATGGTGATCGGGTTGTGGGTCACGACCACGAAGCGCGTCTCGGTGCGCTGACGCATTGAATCGAGCAGGTTGCAGAAGCGCTCCACATTGGCGTCGTCGAGCGGCGCATCCACCTCGTCGAGCACGCAGATCGGCGCGGGATTGGTAAGAAACACGGCAAAGATCAGGCTCAGAGCGGTCAGCGCCTGCTCCCCGCCCGACAGCAGGGTCATGGTCTGGGGCCGCTTGCCCGGCGGGCGCGCGATGATTTCGAGCCCCGCTTCGAGCGGGTCATCGCTCTCGACGAACGTCAGTTCCGCCGTGCCCCCGCCAAACAGCGTGGTGAACAGCTCCCGGAAATACCCGTTCACCTTCTCGAAGGCCTCGGTCAGCCGGGCCCGGCCTTCCCGGTTGAGGCTCGAGATTCCGGTCCTGAGCTTGGCGATCGCCGCGACGAGGTCGTCCCGGTCCGCGATCATGGTGTCGAGCTTGTCCTGGATCTCGGCGGCTTCCTGCTCGGCCATCAGGTTTACCCCGCCCAGCCGTTCGCGCTCGGCTTTGAGCCGGTCCAGTCGCGCCTCGGTCGCCGCTTCCCCCGGCAGCGCGTCTTCGGGCCGAATGCCCGCCGCTTCCGCGGTCCGCGAGGCCTCGATCCCGAGGTTCTCGGAAATCTGGCGCTCGATCTGGTGGCGCTGGGTGATCAACCCCTTGAGCCGCTCTTCCACCCGGGCCATCTCCGCCCGCGTATCGGCCAGCGCTTCGGCAGCCAGCCGCGCCGCCCTGTCCGCCTCTCTGTGCGCGGTCTGGGCCGAGGCCAGCCGGTCCGAGGTGCGCTTGCGCGCCTGCTCGCCCTCGGCGACTTCGTCTTCGAGCGCCGCCCGGCGGCCCGCGAAAGCGTCCGGAGAGGCGCTGAGCTGATCGAGCTGGGCTTCGATCTCCCCACGCCGTTTGGTCAGCGTCTCGATCTGGGCCTGGGCGCCCGAGCGGCGGGTCTGCCAGCTTGCCAGCTCCTGCGCGATCCGGGCCAGCCGGCCCTCGCGCATGCGCGCCGCGCTCTCGAACCCTGCCAGCCGGATGCGGGCCTGCTCGGCGGTCTCGCGCAGGCTCGCCAGCGTGCGCTGCAGCGCTTCGGCCTCGGCGATCCCGGCCCCTTCGTCCCCTGCGTCTTCCAGCGTCGCGCGCGCAGTGCTCTGGGCGTCGAGCGCCTCCTGCAGGCCCTCGGCAAGGCGCGTGCGCGATTCCTCGAGCGCGGCCTGGCGGGCGCCGAGCGCCGCGAGGGTCTTGCGCGCCGCATCGAGCCCTGCTTGCGCGGCGGTGATGGCCCGCTGGGCATCCCGCCAATGGGACCGGTGCCCGGATTCACTGGTGCGCGCCGCCTCCACGGCCCGCTTGCGCAGCTCCAGCGCCTCGCGCGCCTCGGCCCGGGCCCCGCGAAGCCGGGCGGCATCCTCTTCGATCTCGGCCAATCGGTTGCGCTGGGCCAGCCGCTGGGCGGCGGCCGTCGGCGCATCGGCGGCAGCCACCAGCCCGTCCCAGCGCCAGAGCGCGCCATCGCGACTCACAAGACGCTGGCCCGGATGCAGTTGCGCCATCAGCCCCGGTCCCACCCCGGGCTCCACGATCCCGATCTGGTCGAGACGGCGCTTGAGATGGGGCGCTCCGGACACGTTCCGGGAAAGGGGGATGGCGCCATCGGGCAGCGCGGGGTCGCTGCTTTTCTCGGTCGTTTCCGCCCAGTGGATCGGCGCGGCCGCGTCGGTCGAAGCCTCCAGGTCGTCGCCGAGCGCCGCGCCCAGCGCCACCTCAAAGCCGGGCGCCACAGCGAGCGCGTCCACGATCGCCGGCCAGAGAGAGCCGCCATCCACGTTCAGAACCCGGGCCAGCGTGTCCGCTTCGCTCTCGAGGCGATTGAGGCGCCCTTCGAGCTCGGCGAGCGCCGGGCGCGCCGCATCGAGCGCCGTCTGCGCCTGCGCCACCTCGGCCTCGGCCACCTCGGTTTGCGCTTCGGCCTGCGCCGCTGCCGCCTGCGCGGCTTCGAGCGACGATTGCCGCTCGGCCACCGTGCTGTCCGCCGCAAGGTTCGCGGCCACTGCCGCCGCGTCGCGCGCGAGCTCTTCCATCTGCGCTTGCAACCGGGCAACGCGCGCATCGGCCTGTTCGAGACCGCGCTGCGCTTCGACCCGCCGGGCGCGGATCTGGGCCACCCTGTCCGATGCCTGCCGCGCCCTCGCCTCCGCCTCATTAAGGGCCACCCGGCTCTGCTCGGCCTGGCTGCGGGCCGCGGTGCTCGCCGCGCGCTCTTCGGTGTCGGAGCGCTCGAGCTCGGCCTTCTCGGCCAGCAGGGTCTCGATGAACCCCTGGCTGTCTGTCACCATGGCGCTCTCTCGCGCGCTGTCGGTGTCGATCTGGCGGAGCCGGTCTTCGAGCTCGGCGCGCCGGGAATCGGCCCGGCGCTTTTCCTCATCGAGCTGGCCGAGCAGGATCGTCAGCCGCTGGAGCGCCGCCGCCGCGCCCGCATCGGCATCGCGCAGCGGCTGCAGGACCGCGTCGGTCTCCTCGAACGCCTTTTTGGCCCGCAGGTCCACATGGTTGGCATCGGCAAGCTGGCTGACCAGTCGCCCCTGGGTGGCCTCGGTTTCCTTTTCCGCGTAGCGAGCCTGCACCCAGCGCAAGTGATAGAGCGCGGCCTCCGCGCGCCGGATATCGCCCGAAAGCGAGCGATACCGGTTGGCCTGCCGGGCCTGGCGCTTGAGCGTCTCGAGCTGGGCTTCCACCTGGGCGACGATGTCGTCGACCCGCTCGAGGTTCTGTTCAGCGGCGCGCAGGCGCAGTTCAGCCTCGTGCCGGCGCGAATGGAGGCCAGATATGCCGGCGGCCTCTTCGAGCAGCGCGCGGCGCTGGGTGGGCTTGGCGGCGATCATCTCCCCGATCTGCCCCTGGCGGACGAGAGCAGGGGAATGGGCGCCGGTCGAGGCGTCGGCAAACAGAAGCTGGACGTCGCGCGCCCGCACCTCGCGCCCGTTCAGCCGGTAGGCCGAGCCCTGTTCGCGCTCGATCCGCCGGGTGATCTCGAGAGTGTCGGAAGAATTGAACTGGGCCGGGGCGGTCTTGTCGGTGTTGTCGAGAACGACGGTGACTTCGGCCGAATTGCGCGCCGGGCGGTTGGACGAGCCCGAAAAGATGACGTCGTCCATCCCCGAGGCGCGCATGGCCTTGTAGGAGGATTCCCCCATCACCCAGCGCAGCGCCTCCACGAGGTTGGATTTGCCGCAGCCATTGGGGCCCACCACTCCGGTGAGCCCGGGTTCCATCACGAGCTCGACCGGATCGGTGAAGGATTTGAAGCCGACCAGTCTCAGGCGCGAAAATTTCATCGCGCCGCCTGAAAGGCTGGGCGATCAGAGACGGCTGTCGATCTCCTCGGAAAGGGTCTCGAAGGTGGCATTGCCTTCCAGTCTCTGGCCATTGATGTAGAAGGTGGGCGTGCCGACCAGTCCGAATTCGTCGAGAGCCTGTTCACGCATGGATTCCAATGCATCGAACATTGCATCGTCGGTCAAGACTTCCTCGAACCTTTCCTGTGTAAAGCCGAATTCCTGGGCGATCTCGAAGATCGCCTCGCGCGGGTTGTCCGCGCTCATCCAATCGTTCTGCTGGGCCATATAGGCCGAGAGCACGTCGTGATAGGCCGTGCCCGACGCTTCCGCGACCATGAACACGGCCAGGTCGAGCACGTTCCGGCGGAACGGACGCGCGATGAACCGGATGCGGCCGGTGTCGATATAGGCTTCCTTGAGGTCAGGATAGACCGTCTGGTGGAAGTTGGCGCAGTGCGGGCAGGTGGGCGAGACGTATTCGATCAGCGTCACGTCCGCATCGACCCCGCCCAGCGGGCGGTCGGCGAACCCGTCGGGGTTGTTGATGGCTTCGTTGTTGATCGGCTCGATGGTCGAGCCGTCATAGAGCGCGACATCGCCGGCGTCCGCTCCCGCGTCCCCCGATACGGTCTGCGCGCTCGCTTCGGGGGTGTCGTCGGTCTGCCCGCATCCGTAAAGGACGGTGGCAAGGCCGGCCGATGTGCCGGCCACGAGCAGGGTTCTGCGATTGAACAACAAGGGGCTTTCTCCAGGTCACGACCAATTTGGGCGCACACTACACACCATCACCGTGGCGGCAAGGGGGCGCAGGCTTCAACTGCTGGTGAGGCCACGCCGCCGATGGTGCGCCATTCCGGTTCCAAGACGCTCGAGCGCCGCCTTGAGGTCCGGGTCCTCGACCGGAGCAAGCGTGGTCCGGATCATCTCCTCGGTCTCGCGGGGCAGGGCCGGCGGCGGCGCGGCTGGGGCGGGCACCGCGCCGTCGAACGGCGTCGTCGCCGAGCGCACCGTGCTCACCAGCAGATAGCCGAAATACCGGTTGATCGCCGCGGCGATCGCGGGCCCCTCATGGGCCAGCGCCAGCGCGTGCCCTTCCACGCAGCGCAGATAAAGCACCGCGCCCTCGGGGTCCGGGCGGTCGCGCCGGGGCCAGGTCAGCCGGTCGGGCATGGCGATCTGGTCCCACGGCGTGGGCGCGATCGCCGGCCAGCGGGCGATCAGGTCGCGGCTCGCAAATCCGCGCCGCTTGAGCGCGGGATCGAGCGCCGAGCCGATCATGTCGCCCAGCTGCACGGTCCGGTTGCGACGTTTGGGCGGTGGAGATTTGGCGGCCATTGCTTGCGTCCTGCCCTCGGATGCGGTTTTCCTCATCCAGTATGACTGACCCGGCCCATATTCAACACCCCGATCTGCCCGATCTCGATGCCGTCGCCGTCCTCGGATGGTACGATCGCCATGCCCGCGCGCTGCCCTGGCGGGTTTCCCCCGCCAGTCGGGCTGCGGGCGCGCGGCCCGATCCCTATCGCGTCTGGCTCAGCGAAATCATGCTCCAGCAGACCACCATCGCCGCGGTCAGGGCCTATTTCGAAACCTTCGTGGAGCTCTGGCCCACGGTCGCCGACCTCGCCGCCGCCCCGCTTGACGACGTTCTCGTGCGCTGGGCGGGGCTGGGCTATTACGCGCGGGCGCGAAACCTTCATGCCTGTGCCCGGGTCGTCGCCGAGCAGCATGGCGGGCGTTTTCCCACCACAGCGGCCGCCCTGCGCGCGCTGCCCGGCATCGGCGATTACACCAGCGCCGCCATCGCCGCCATATGCCAGGACGAACCGGTCGCGGTGCTCGATGGCAATGTCGAACGGGTCGCCGCCCGCTATCTCGCGCTCGGCAGGCCCGTGCGTGAGGAAAAGCCGCGTATCCGCGCCTGGGTGCAGGCCGCCGTCCCGGCCCGCGCGGGCGATTTCGCCCAGGCGATGATGGATATCGGCGCCACCATCTGCGCGCCCCGTCGCGCCAATTGCCTGCTCTGCCCGCTCGAGCCGGGGTGTGCGGGCACCCGGACCGCCAATCCGCTTGCCTTCCCGTTGCCCGCCGACAGGAAGGCCAAGCCGAGCCGGACCGGGCACGCCTTCGTCATCACGCGCCCCGACGGGGCCGTCTTCCTGCGCCAGCGCGGCCCCAAGGGCATGCTCGCGAAAATGACCGAAGTGCCCTCCAGCGACTGGACCGACATCCCGGCCGAGCCCGCGTTTCCCTTTGCCGGGGACTGGCGGGAGAAGGGCGTCGTCAATCACACCTTCACCCATTTCCACCTGACGCTCACGGTCTGGCACATCTCGGCCGATCATCCGCTGGACGAAGGCTGGTGGGGCGATGGCGCGGCGCTCGAGGACGAGGCCCTGCCCAGTCTCTATCGAAAGGTTCTCGCCAAGGCGGGCCACGAGGGCAAAAAGGCGGGCCACGAGGGCAAAAAAAAGCCCCCGGCTTGAGAGCCGGGGGCAGGAATGCCTGACTGATTGGAGGTCGGGATCAGGCAGAAAGCTTCAAAAGGGTTTCGCGAACATGTTCGCGCAATTCATCGATGGGCCGGAGGGCGCCGTCCTGCTCGTAGTGCCAGAACGTCCACCCGTTGCACGCGTCGAACCCTTGAACCAGCGCGCCGACTTTGTGGATCGACCCCTGATGGGTGTCGCAGATCAGCGACCCGTCGATCCGTACCTTGGCCTGATAACGCCGCTTGGCGTCAAAAAGTTTCATCCCGGGTCGCACAAGGCCCTGTTCGACCAGCGAGCCGAAGGCGACACGGGGCGCCGCGCGCTTGGCCAGAATGGTTTCGATAACCGCGCTTTCGTGCGGTTTTATGGCTGCAATGCGTTTGAGAGCCGCCGCGATATAGGCATTTTCGCGCTCGATGCCGATGAAATGGCGCCCCAGTTTCTTGGCCACGGCCCCGGTCGTGCCCGTCCCGAAAAAGGGGTCGAGCACCACGTCGCCCGGTTTGGTCGTGGCGAGGAAGATCCGGTGCAACAGCGCCTCGGGCTTCTGGGTGGGGTGCACCTTCTCGTCATTGGCGTCCTTGAGCCGCTCATTGCCCGTGCAGATCGGGAACAGCCAGTCCGAGCGCATCTGGGTGTCTTCATTGGCCAGCTTGAGCGCCTCGTAGTTGAAGGTCGGCCGGCTCTTGCGGTTCTTTGAGGCCCAGATCAGCGTTTCATGGGCGTTGGTGAACCGCGTGCCGCGGAAATTGGGCATCGGGTTGGACTTGCGCCACACGATGTCGTTGAGCATCCAGAACCCCAGATCCTGCAGCGATGCGCCCACCCGGAAGATGTTGTGGTAGGATCCGATCACCCAGATCGCCCCGTCGGGCTTGAGCACCCGCTGGGCTGCGGCAAGCCAGGCGCGTGTGAAGGCGTCGTAATGGGCGAAGCTCTCGAACTTGTCCCATTCGTCGTCCACCGCATCGACGCGGGACTGGTCGGGCCGGGTCAGGCCCTCTTCGAGCTGCAGATTGTAGGGGGGGTCGGCGAAGATCAGATCCACCGATCCCGCCGGCAGACTGTTCATGTGGTCGATGCAATCGCCCACCAGGATCGTGTCGAGGGGCAGGTGGCCCTGTGGGGCCTCCGGAGCGCGCATCCGCGCCGCATTACCGGTACGCAACATATCACTAACCCTAACGCATAACTAACGGTCCCTTTGTAGGGCGTTAGGGTTAAATGCCGGCTAAATGTTAGGGTTAACGGGGCGTTAGCGCCGCGCGGCGAGAACCGGCGTAAAGCTGGTCCGGTGCAGTTCGGTGGGCCCGTGCGCGAGCAGCGCCTCGAGATGGACCGCAGTGCCATATCCCTTGTGCCGGGCAAAACCGAACTGGGGGTGCCCGCAATCCATGATCGCGCACATGCGGTCGCGAACCACCTTGGCCACGATCGAGGCCGCGGCGATCGAGACCGATTTCCCGTCCCCGCCGACGAGGTGCTGGCCCGGGCACGAGAGCTCGGGCGGCACGTCGCGCCCGTCGATCAGCGCCAGATCGGGCCGAACGGGCAGGGCCGCGATCGCCTGGCACATGGCCCAGAGGGTCGCGCCCCTGATGTTGAGCGCATCGATCACCGAGACGGGCGCCGCGCAGAACCCCACCATGGCGCTGGCCATGATCTGGGCAAACAGCGCTTCGCGCCGCGCCTCGGTCAGCTTCTTGGAATCGTTGAGCCCGTCGGGAACATGGTTGGGATCAAGGATCACCGCGGCGGCGACCACCGGCCCAGCCAGCGGCCCGCGCCCCGCTTCGTCCACGCCCGCAACGATCTCTGCCCCGCCCGAACGGGCGGCCAGCTCGAAAAAGAGATCGGGTTGGCGCGCAGGCGCGACCAGGGGCGAATCAGGATGCGGCATGGGTCAGACATTATCGCCTAGCCCATCCCCTGTCAGGTCAGAACAGGCTGAGCTGATCGGTCGCCTTTTCCGGATGCACGAAGAGATCGGTCCGCAGCGCCGGCCCCGCCTCCTCGAGTTCCAGCCGGGCCCGCGCCTTCTCGAAGCGCTGGCCCATCAGCACCGCATAGGGCCCTTCGCCGGTCATCCGCGAGCCGAACCGGGGATCGTTCTCCCGGCCGCCGCGCATGTCGCGCACCAGGTTCATGACGTGCTTGACCTTGTCGGGATAGTTCCGCAGCAGCCATTCGCGAAAGACGTCGCGGACCTCCCCGGGCAGCCGCAGCACGATCATCGAGGCGCTGGTCGCCCCCTGCGCGCGTCCCGCATCGAGAATGCGCTCGAGTTCATGGTCGTTGACCGCCGGGATCATCGGCGCCGCCATGATGCGCGTGGGGATCCCGGCTTCCGAGAGCAACCTGAGCGCTTCGAGCCGCCGGGACGGGGTGGAGGCGCGCGGCTCCATGAACCGCGAGAGCTTGTGATCCATCGAGGTCACCGACAGCGCCACGGTCACCAGCCCATACCGGTTGAGCTTGGTCAGAAGGTCGAGATCACGCGCGATCAGCGCCGATTTGGTGGTGATCATCACCGGATGGCGCGCCTCGAGCAGCACCTTGAGGATGGACCGCATCAGCTTGTACTTGCGCTCGACCGGCTGATAGGGATCGGTGTTGGTCCCGATGGCGATCGGCTTGGCCTTGTAGCGCGGATTGGCCAGCTCGGCCCGCAGCAGTTCCGCCGCGTTCACCTTGATATAGATGTCGCGCTCGAAATCGATCCCCGCCGAATGCCCGATATAGGCGTGGCTGGGCCGCGCATAGCAATACGAGCATCCGTGCTCGCACCCGCGATAGGGATTGACCGAACGGTCAAAGCCGATATCGGGCGAGACATTGCGGGTGATGATCGACTTGGCGCGCTCGATATGCTCGCGCGTCTCGGCACGCTCGGTCACCGGCAGGCCCCAGCCATCGTCGGCCAACTCCCGGGTCAGCACCTCGAACCGGCCCGATTCATTGCTCTGGGCGCCCCGGCCCCTGGTCATTGCCGGGTCGGCGAAGGGCCGGCTCAGAAGGTCGACGTCGCGCGAGCCGAGCAGGCTGCGTCTCGTTTCGTGGCCGTCTCCCGAATACGCGAACTGTGCCATCGCTCATGTCTCCATTCCGGATGTTCGAACAAGCCGAATCGCGGCCTGTTCGTTCCCCTCAAGATAGGGGAGCAATCAGAACAAAACAAGAACAAGTTAACGTAGGCAGTCCGCTATTCGCGGAGGCGAGGCATCACTTCGATAAAGTTGCACGGCATGTGCCGGCTGTCGAACTGGTGCTTGAGAATCGCGTCCCATGCGTCCCGGCAGGCTCCTCGCGAGCCGGGCAGGCAGAAGACGAATGTGGTGTCGATCAGCCCCGCGGTGGCCCGCGACTGCAGCGTCGAGGTGCCGATCAGGGTCGCCGAATACTGGTGGAAGAGCACCGAGAACCCCTCCATCCGCTTGGTGAACAGGGGCTCGAGCGCTTCGGGAGTTACGTCCCGGCCGGAAAACCCTGTGCCCCCCGTGGTCAGCACCACGTCGATGGTTGCGTCCTGGAGCCAGGGGCGCACGCGCTCCCGGATCGCCTCGATCTCGTCGCGCACCACCGCCCGGTCAAGGCAGCGATGCCCGTCCCGCTCGATCATCTCGGCCAGGAGCGCCCCGGAGGTGTCATCCTCGAGCGTGCGGGTGTCGGAAACCGCCAGCACCGCAAAGCTCACGGGGACGAACGGGTGGGTTTCGTCGATCTTGAAGGGAAACATCATTGCACTTCCTGTTTGTGCGCAGGCGTGTCGCTGCCAGTCTGTTCGGAAGAGCTCTGGTCCCCTTCCTGCATGGCATCGGGGTCGAACTCGATCTCGTCGGCACGCGGGTCGAACGCCACCGTTTCGGCGGTAACCGTGCGTTCCGCCGGCATGGGCTGGAACGGCGCCCGCTCGTCGGCCGGCGTCGCCTCGCGCACCCGCATGCGCAGGAAGGCGGCCAGCGCCAGCCCTCCATGGAAGAGAGCCGTGACGATGAACAGCGACACCGGGCCCGCCATGCCCATGATCAGGGCCGCGAGAATCGGGCCGGCCATCGACCCTGCGCCCAGAAACAGCAGCATCCCCGACGCGATCTTGGCGAATTCGCCATCCTGGGCGAAGTCGTTGGCGTGGGCGACGGCGATCGCATACATCGAATAGGCCGCCAGCCCGTACAGCCCGAAGAAGATGTATAGGAAGACATTTTCGCCGGGGTTGAACACCATCATCAAAAGCCCCGCGACCGCGCCGGTCACCGCAACGCCCATGATCACGGCGCGCCGGTCGATGATGTCTGACAGACGCCCGAGCGGGATCTGCGCGATGGCTCCGGCAACGATCGCGAGACTCATCACATAGGCGATCGTGGCCGTGGAAAACCCGCGTTCCAGACCATAGACCGGCGCCAGCGTACCGAAGGCGCCATTGGCCATGCCCACCGAAAACGCGGTCATCACCGCGATCGGCGAGGTCCTGAACAACAGCCCGATATCAAAGGACGCCGATTGCAGCGGCACAGGCTGGGGCGTGCGGGTGATCGCGGTCGGCAGCACCGCCCCGATATAGGCGATCGCGGCCAGAACGAAGGGGATGTAGCCCGCCACCCCGGTTACCGATATCGCCATCTGCCCCGCCGTGGTGGCGAAAAGCGTGACCGACACATAGATCGAGAACGTCGTGCCCCGGCTGCGATTGTCCGAGACCTCGTTGAGCCAGCTTTCCACCACCATCGCCGCCCCGGCAAAGCAGAAGCCGGAAAACACGCGCAAGACGATCCACGCCCAGTCGTGGATGAATATCAGGTTCACGAGGATCGTCATGCAGGCGATGGCCGCCATCACCGCATAGGCCCGGATATGGCCCACCCTCTGGACCAGCTTGGGCACGGCGATCGACCCGGTGATAAAGCCCACCGACCATCCGGTGCCGATCAGGCCGAGCGCGAGCAGCGAAAATCCTTCTGCCGCGCCGCGCACGGGCAGAATCAGCCCATGCATGCCCCCCGCCACCATGAGCAGCGCCGAACTCATCAGCAGCGCGGAAATCCGGATGACTTGTGACATGCTGACCTTGCCGGTTCTCTCGAGTGTATAGAGGACGAGCGCGTGCCACTCGTCCGGTTCGCGTTGTCGTCACGGCCTGCCGTATCTCAAACGGTACCATCGTCAAGCGCAAAGGCAAAAGACCCGGTCGAAAATGATCGTCCGGTCCAGTGTGTTCCTGCGCGCTTGCCAAAAGTCCGGCCGCGGAGTAGCCGGTAGTGATAGGCAAGCGCCGTGACACTGCCGTGTCCGGCCGGCCAGCCGCCCGAAAGACTTCTGCCGTGTCCGACCCGAAACGCTCCCCCTCCGCTCCCGACCGCCCGTCGCTGTCCCAGGTCCAGCCGCGCGTTATGATCGGCATCGGGCTCAAGGTCGCCTCGGTGTTCGTCATGGTCGCCATGAGCTCCATGATCAAGGCCGCCGAGGGGGTGCCGGTGGGCCAGATCGTCTTCTTCCGTTCGTTCTTTGCGCTGGTGCCCATGGTCGCCTTCCTCGCCTGGCAGGGCCAGTTGCGCGACGGGCTCAAGACCAGCCGGCCCGGTTCGCACGTCCTGCGCGGGCTGATCGGGGTTTCCGGCATGTGGCTGATCTTTTTTGCGCTCACCCGCCTGCCGCTGCCCGAGGCGATCACCATCCACTACGCCACCCCGCTGTTCATCGTGGTGTTCTCGGCCCTGTTCATGGGCGAGCAGATCCGGCTCTTCCGCTGGTCCGCGGTCATCGTGGGGCTTATCGGGGTGATCATCGTGATGTGGCCCCGGCTGACGGTCTTTTCGGGCGATCTCTCCGAAATGGGCCCCGAGACGGTCGGCGCGCTCGCCGCGTTCACCGCCTGCATCACGGCCGCGGTGGCCATGCTCATGGTGCGTCGGCTGGTCTTTACCGAGCGTAGCGCCACCATCGTGATCTATTTCTCTCTGGTGAGCACCGCCACGGGGCTGATCTCCATCCCCTTCGGCTGGGTTCCGCTGTCGGCCGGGGAGGCGACGTTGCTCATCTCCGCGGGCATCGCCGGCGGCGTGGGCCAGATCCTGATGACCGAAAGCTACCGCCACGCGGACATGTCGACCATTGCCCCCTTCGAGTATTCCTCGATGATTCTGGCGGTCGCCATCGGCTACCTGGTCTTTTCCGAGGTCCCCACCCCCCAGATGCTGATCGGCGGCACCATTGTCGTGGGCGCCGGCATCTTCATCATCTATCGCGAGAGCCGGCTGGGCATCGACCATTCCAGCGCCAGGCGGACCACCAGCCCGCACTGAGCGTTCCCAGGAAAAGTGGAACACTTTTCCGGTTCGGGAAGGCGAAAAGGGAGACTGAGCGTTCCCAGGAAAAGTGGAACACTTTTCCGGTTCGGGAAGGCGAAAAGGGAGACTGAGCGTCCCCAGGAAAAGTGGAACACTTTTCCGGTTCGGGAAGGCGAAAACGGAGACCGGGCGTTCCCAGGAAAAACGGAACCCTTCTCCGGCTCGGAACCGCGACGAATCTAGCTCGCCCGCCCCATCGCGTCAGCGATCGCCAGCATGTCCTGCCAGGCCAGCCGCTTGGCCGCCGGCTGGCGCAACAGATAGGCGGGGTGCAGCGTGGCGATCGCCCGCATGGAATGGCTGCCCACCTCCAGGTCGCGCCATGTGCCACGCAGGCGCGTGATCCCGGTATCGGTCTCGAACAGCGTCGCCGAGGCCGCCCCGCCCAGCGTCACGAGAACCTTGGGCGCCACCAGTTCGATCTGGCGATGGAGAAACGGCAGGCACACCGCCACTTCCGCAGGCGCCGGCGTGCGGTTGCCCGGCGGCCGCCAGGGCACCGTGTTGGCGATATAGACAGAGTCGCGGTCGAGCCCGATCGCGCCGAGCATCCGGTCGAGCAACTGGCCCGAACGGCCCACGAACGGCTTACCCTGCAAATCCTCGTCGCGCCCGGGCGCTTCGCCCACCAGCATGATCTCGGCCTCGGGGTTCCCGTCCGCGAAAACCAGGTTGGTGGCCCGCAGCTTGAGCTGGCATCCCTCGAAACCATCGAGCGCCGCGCGCAGCGCATCGAGCGTATCGGCGCTTTGCGCCAGCTCCCGCGCCGATTGCGGATCTCCGTCCTCGACCCCGCCAAGGGTGGGCACCGGCGGCGGCTCGGTCCGGGCCGCCGGCATCGCCGGGGCAGGTCGGGGGCGGCCTTTTTCCCCAGTCAACGCCGACGCGGCGCGCGCCGATTCCGCGAACCGGTCGACCGCGACCTCGCCCACGGACACATCGACCCCGACCGCGCTGTACCATTCCAGCGCGGCGATCATTTCGCTGTGGTCGAGTTCGCGATTTGCCATGACGCCTTCTCTATGGCACACGCACGAACGGTCGCAAAGCCGCACCGGTCCCCCAGCATGGATTGTGACGCCATGTCCGAAGCCAGCCTGTCAGACGCCGTCGAACGCGAGATCATGGAAACCGACGTTCTGGTCGTGGGTGCGGGGCCGTCCGGGCTGGCCGCCGCCATCGCCATCCGCCAGGCCGCTCCTGAACTCTCCGTCATCGTCATCGAAAAAGCCGCCGAAGTGGGCGGGCATATTCTTTCGGGCGCGGTCATGGACCCGGTGGGGCTGGACGAACTGATCCCCGACTGGCGGGAAAAGGGCGCCCCGGTCGGCCCCACGGTCACCGATGACCGCTTCGTCTATCTTACCAAAACCGGGGCCATCGGTTTCCCTCAGGCGCTGATCCCGCCCATCATGAAGACCCAGGGGGCGGTGATCTGTTCGCTCGGGACCCTCTGCGGCTGGCTCGCCCAGGAGGCTGAAGCGATTGGGGTCGACATCTTCCCCGGCACCGCAGGGGCCGATGTGATCGTCGGGGAGAAAGGGGAAATCCTCGGCGTCGTCACGGGGGATCTTGGCCGCGCCCGGGACGGAAGCGAAAAGCCCGGCTTCACCCCCGGCGTCGAGCTGCGTGCCCGCTATACGCTTCTGGCCGAAGGCGCCCGCGGCTCGCTCACCAAGGGGGTCATCGAGCGCTTCGGGCTGGCCCAGGGCCGCGCGCCGCAGAAATACGGCCTGGGCATCAAGGAAATCTGGGAGATCGCCCCCGAACGGCATAGCCCGGGCAAGGTCGAGCATTTCCTCGGCCATCCGCTGGCCGGTCGCGCCTCGGGCGGCGGGTTCTGTTATCACGCGTCGGACAATCGGGTCTATCTCGGGCTCGTCACCCATCTCGACTACACCAATCCCACGCTCTCGCCTTTCGACGAGTTCCAGCGCTTCAAGACCCACCCGAAAATGGCGACGCTGCTCGAAGGGGGCACGCGCATTTCCTATGGCGCCCGGGCGCTGACCTCGGGCGGCTGGGGCGCGATCCCGCGGCTGGCCTTTCCCGGTGGCGCGCTCATCGGCTGCGCGGCGGGCTTCATGAACGTGCCCCGGCTCAAGGCCATCCACAACGCCTTCCGCTCGGGCCGGGTCGCCGGCCTCGAGGTCGCACGCGCCATCGGCGAGGGGCGCTCGGCGGACGTGATCGAGACGCTGGACGCAGCGGTGCTCGGCGCGGGCATAAGGGACGAGCTTTACCCCGTTCGCGCCGTCAAACCGCTCTGGTCCAGATTCGGTGATCTTGCGGGCGTCGGGCTGGCGGGGCTCGACATGTGGGCCTCCAGCCTTGCGCGGGTGTCCCCCTTCGGTGGGCTCTCCATGCGGAAATCGGACCGTGAGGTCCTCAAACCCATCGCCGAGGTCGAACCGCTCACCTATGGGCGCCCCGATGGTGCTCTCACCTCCTCGCGCACGGACTCGGTTTATCTCGCCAACATCGCCCATGAAGAGGACCAGCCGGTCCATCTGCGCCTTCGCGATCCTGCTGTTCCCATAGCCGAGAACCTGCCCCGCTTTGGTGAGCCCGCGCCGCTTTATTGCCCCGCGGGGGTCTACGAGGTCACCGAGGAGGGCGGGGGCCCCGTGTTCCGGATCAACGCCCAGAACTGCGTGCACTGCAAGACCTGCGACATCAAGGATCCCGCCGGCAATATCGACTGGGTGCCCCCCGAAGGCGGGTCGGGCCCCAACTATTCGGGCATGTGACGCCGAAGTGATTGAAGCGCCCTTGCACCGCCCGGCGCAGGTGGCCACGTTGGCGGGGTGCGCAGAAGGCCGCAAATTCGACACGCTTTGCCGTTCTGGCTAGGGTGCTTCCCGGTGAAGCGGTCTCGCTTTTCCGCTTCGGAAGCACGACGAATCAAGACTCGGAGCCCTGTACTGATGCAATCAGACCAGGAAATGCTCTAGGGTTCGCAGGTGGAGAATCGGTTGCCGCGCGAGGGGACCGGAAACAGGATCGAGGAGTGCGGTGCCAAAGTGATGTATCAGGTCAAACGGGCTGCCCTGCGGCTATCGGTCGTCTGCCTTGCCTTCGTTCCTGCCGTTCCGGCATGGACCCAGTCGTTTTTCCCCTCGTTCCAGTCCTCGGCCACGGGGAGCTATCTCGCCGGCACCGCCGCGCTCAACCGGCTCGACGCGGGTACGGCGTCCGAATATTTCGCTCAGGCCGCCATGGCAGAGCCCGGCAATGCCGAATTCCTGCGCAGCGCCTTTCTCGCCCATCTTCTGGCCGGCAACATCTCGAGCGCGCAATTGCTGGCGCAGGATCTCAGCGACGCCGATGCCGGGGACGAACTCGCCGGCATCACGCTTGGCATCATCGCGCTCAAGCAACGCCGCTATGCCTCTGCCGAACAGACCCTTGGCCGCATTGCGCCCAACACCCTTATGGGCGGAGCTGCAGGCATCCTCAGTGCCTGGGCCACCGTGGGCAAGGGCGACCTCGAAGGCGCCTATGAAACCCTCGATACGGTCCCCCAGGGCCTTTTCGAAAATTTCCTCGTGCTCTATCGCGGGCTGATGGCCGATGTGGCCGGCGACCGCCAGCAGGCGCTGTCGTTTACCCGTCAGGCCTATGATCTCGATCCGCTGGTCCCGCGCACCGCCGAAGCCCATATCCGCATCCTCGGCAATGCCGGCGAGTTCGAGGAAGCCGCCGAGGTCCTTGCCGACTTCCAGGCCGCCGGTCCCGTCCATCCGCTCGTCCGTGCGCTCGAGGAGCCTATTTCCGCTCAACGGCGCCCCGGCGTCTTTGCCCAGAGCGCCCAGGCCGGCGCCGCGGAAACCCTCTTTTCCCTCGGCGCGGCTCTGGCACGTGAGGGCTCGATCGAGCTCGGCGTCATCTTCCTGCGCTATGCGATCTATCTCGACCCCGAATCCTGGGTCATCTCCACCAGTCTCGCTGAGATCCTCTCGGCCCGCGAGCAGTTCGAAGAGGCCAATGCGCTTTATGCGTCGGTGCCCGAATCCTACCCCCTGCACGGCACGGCCACCATCCGGCTGGCGGAAAATCTCGACCGGCAGGGCCAGCGCGAGGAAGCCATCGAGCAGCTTCGCGGCATCGTGGCGCTCGAGCCCGACAACATCGAGGCTCTGGGCGCGCTGGGCGACCTGCTGCGCTATGACGAGCAGTGGGATGCCTCGGCGCAAGCCTATTCGGACCTCATCGCCCAGATCGACGGCGACCGCCCGCGCGACTGGCGCTATTTCTACGTGCGCGGCATCGCCTATGAGCGTGCCCAGCGCTGGGAACTGGCCGAAGCCGATTTCCTCCGTGCCCTCGAGATCAACCCCGACCACCCGGACGTGCTGAACTATCTCGGCTACAGCTGGGTCGACCAGGGAATCAATCTTGAGCAGGCCCTCGAGATGATCGAGCAGGCCGTCGCCCTCTCCCCGGGCAATGGCTACATCATCGACAGTCTGGGCTGGGCGTTCTATCGCCTCGGCCGGGTCGATGAGGCTGTCGAGCAGCTCGAACAGGCCGCCCGCATCCTGCCCAATGATCCCGAAGTCAACGATCATCTGGGCGACGCCTATTGGGTGGCCGGACGCGAGCGCGAGGCCAGGTTTCAGTGGCGCATCGCCATCGATGTCGACGAGCGCGGCACGGTCACCGATCGGGCCCGTCCCAAGTTGGCCAACGGGCTCGATCCCGACGCTCCCGTCGGCGATTGACCGTGGAAGGCGGCTCGGTAGGCGAGGCGGCCGCGGCCAAGATCAATCTGGCGCTGCACGTCACCGGGCAGCGCCCGGACGGCTACCACACCCTGCACTCGCTGTGCGTCTTTACCGAGCTTGCCGATCACCTGACCCTTGTCCCGGCCCGGTCCGACGAATTGACTATCACCGGCCCGTTTGCCGCCGATCTGGCCGCCGGGCGCTCCAATCTCGTCATGCGGGCCCTTGAGCGATTCCGGTCCAGATTCCCCGACGCGCTCGAAACCGGGATTCACATCACGCTCGAAAAGCACCTGCCGGTCGCCTCCGGGTTGGGCGGCGGGTCGGCCGATGCGGCCGCCGCGCTGCGCGGCCTGCGCCAGATGAGCGCCTACGCCATCCACGATGCCGATCTCTTTGCCCTGGCCTCCGGGCTGGGGGCGGATGTGCCCATGTGCCTGATGTCGCGCACCTGCGAGGTCACGGGCGTTGGCGAACGGGTCCGCCCGCTCGCCCAACTGCCGACCATGCACATGGTGCTCGTCAATCCCGGCGAGCCGCTGGCCACCCCGGCTGTCTTCCGCAACCTTGCCGAACGCACCAATCCGCCGCTGCCGGATATCCCCGAGCGCTTCGAGCGCGCCGCGCATCTCTCCCTGTGGCTCGCCGATACCCGCAACGATCTCCAGCCGCCTGCCGAGGAAATGGTGCCGGCCATCCGCCCCATCCTTGCCGCCATCACCCGCACGCCCGGCTGTGCGCTGGCGCGCATGTCGGGCTCCGGCGCCACCTGCTTCGGGCTCTATGGCAGTGAAGCTGCCGCCCATCAGGCGGCTCACGATCTCAGGGATGCCTTGCCCCGCTGCTGGGTCGCGGCCACGCGCCTTCTGGAGGACTGAGCGTTTCCAGAAAAAGTGGAAACACTTTTTCGGTTCGGAAACGCGACACATCAAAGACTTGGAGCGTTTCCAGAAAAAGTGGAAACACTTTTTCAGTTCGGAAACGCGACAAACCAAAGACCCGGCGCTCCCGTTCCGGGTCAATCAGAAGTGGATATGCGCGAAGGCCCGCGCCGTCGGTCGATCAGTCGTGGATCACGCGTCCGGGGGCAGGGTGGGCCCGGTAATGGGCCAGCCGCGAGCGTAGGTCGCCCGCGTGCAATTCGAGCTTGTGCCCGTCCGGGTCGAGGACATAGAGCGACGCCCCTTCGCTCCGGTTCTCCTTCCAGAGCCTTGCCTGGGCCGAAATCCGCGCACTCAGCGCCGCGAAATCGGCCTCCGCCACATCGAGCGCGATGTGGGTGTAATCCGGATGCGGCGTGGTGCGCGCCAGAGGGTCGAGCGACAGGCACAGCCAGAGCGCGCCGGCTTCGAGATACGCGCCCTCGGGCCATTCGGCGCGCAGCACGAACCCCAGCACGTCGCGATAGAACGCGGTCGATCGGGCCAGGTCACTTACCGCGAGCGTGATGTGATTGAGCCCGCGAACGGCAGGTCCATGGTCAGGCTCACCAGCCACCGCCGCCTCCGCCACCCCCGCCGCCACCCGACGAGCCGCCCGAAAAGCCCGATCCCGAGGACTTTGCCGGCTGTGCGGCGACCATGGCCGAGCTCAGCCCGGCGGCAAGTCCGCCCATCGTCGCCGCCAGCCTGCCACCCGAGAACCGCGATCCGTGGTACCAGGCAGGGCTGTATGAACGCGGTGCGTCCCTTACCGCATGCCGGACCAGATCGTTCTCGAAGCGCTCCGCCCAGGGCTTTTCCACCCCAAGCGCCATGGCATAGGGCAGAATGGTCTCGAACCGGGCCACTGACATTTCCGGCTCGTCCTGGAAGTTCAGGCGCTCCTTTTCGGCGGTCTCGAGATACATCTTGAACCCCTCGATCTCGTCCATGACCTGCCGGCCATGCAGGGTAGGCGCCCGCATCAGCACCCCGAAAACGATTGTGGTTGCCACGATCAGCCCCGCCGCAATCACCGCGAAACTGCTCTGGAGCGCGGTCAGGAAATCGGTCATCAGCCCGCCGAACATGAACAGGCCATAGACCACGAAAAGCACCGGCCGCAGCTTGCCCAGCGTATCGCCCTGCCAGAGCCCGCGCAGGCTGGCCGCGACCCCGCTCGCTCCCATGGTGATGAACAGCGAGAGAAAGATCAGCTCAGGGTCGAGCACGTCGGCCAGCCCCATCACGAGCAGGCCCAGCCCCCCGATCACCGCGCCGGCCACGGTGTAGATGTAATGATTGTTGAAATAGACCTTCCGGTTCTCCCCCTCGATCGCCCGCGTGAAGGCCACCCGCTGCTCGGCCAGTTCGGGCCCATGCTCCTTGTCGATCGTGACCATGTCCTTGCCGCGAAGATAGCGCAGGATGACCTCCTCGCCCGGGGGCAGATCATCGGGCGGCGCCATGGGGGTGGCCATCAGCGTCGTGGTCTTCCCGCGCGCTTCGATCTCGATCAGCCCCTTGGTGGCCAGCGAAACCAGCGCCGCGGAAAACGCGCTCCAGCCCGAACTCGCCCATCCCATGCGGTGCACGTAATGGGTCAGCGCCGGGGAGAACCCCTTGGGCGCGTGAAAGCGGGGAAAAATGACCCCGCGCGCCGGGTCGCGCCCCACCGTGCTCCAGGCCCAGCCATTGTAGACAAAGACGATGGCGAGCAGCAGCGCGGGCACCCAGAAATCCCGGTTGTCCGACAGCCAGTAGCCGAACGCGTCGAACCCTTCAGGAGCGGAAAGGATGCCGGGTTCGAACGCCACCGCCACCGTCATGCCCTCATAGGGCGCCAGCCGCGATGTGGTGACGAACCGGGCCTGGCGATCGGACAGCCGCTCGATGCTCGCCTCCGACTCCACTGCGCCCTGCGGACCGGTGAAGACGGCGAGGTCGGAAATCGTCGCGCCCTCGGGCAGGGTCACCACGGCGGTCGCCTGGTTGATGGAAAATTCCCAGAAATTACCGGTCGCGTTCCAGTAGATCTCGTCGCGGTCCCCGAACATGCGCGCGGCGCGGTCCATGGTGTAGCGGATCTGGTATCGGTGCACGCCCCGTCCGATCCGGATATCGGGGTCACCGATCCGGATGCGTCGCCCGTTGTGGATGTTCTCGAGGGAATAGGGCTCGGCGCTCCCGTTTCGGGTCACCGACTGCACCCTGATGGTCGAGCGGATCTGCCCGCCATCATCGGTCTCAAGGACCGTGGGGATGTCGCGGAAAATCCCGCGCTGGATGCTCTGGCCTTCGGCGTTGACGGTGATCGTTTCGATGATCTGAACGCTCGTGTCGGGCTGGACGACGATCGCGGTCTCGAAACTGCGGATCACCTCCTGGGCCCAGGCTTGCCCGCCCAGCGGTCCCAGAACCAGAGCCATCATGAGGGCAAGCAGGCGCAGCACGAGGCGTCCGGACAGGGTGCTCATCGGTCTGTCATCCCCCGGGTGCGTGTCAGGCGAAGTTCACCTGCGGCACGGCGCGATCGGCCTCGTTCTCGAGCTCGAAATACTCGGCCTTCTCGAACTTGAACGCCCCCGCGATGATATTGGAGGGAAAGGATTCCACGGCCACGTTCAGATTGCGCACCGCGCCATTGTAGTAGCGCCGGGACATCTGGATCTCGTCCTCCACCGTCTGCAGTGCGGACTGCAGCTCGAGAAAGGTCGTGTTGGCCTTGAGGTCGGGATAATCCTCGGCGACCGCGAACAGGCGCCCGAGCGCACCCGAAAGCAGCCCCTCGATCTTGCCGCGTTCCGCCGGGTTGGCATCGCCGGCCTGGGCCACGGCCGCGCGGGCATCGGTCACCGCCTGGAGCGTATCGCGCTCATGGCCCATATAGCCCCTGACCGTCTCGATCATGTTAGGCACCAGATCGGCGCGGCGCTTGAGCTGCACGTCGATGCCCGACCAGCCCTCTTCCTTCATCTGCCGGTTGCGCACCAGCATGTTGTAGGCAAAGACCGCATAGCCGGCGACAGCCACGATCACCGCAAGCAATACCCATTCCATCAACCACGCCCTCCAGCAATTGGTGCGCGGACTTTGGCACCGGACCGGGGCAAGATCAACGACTTATGCGCCGCCGCCTCCGGTGAGAAGCCAGGCTTCGCCGCATGCCTTGGCGAGCTCGCGAATACGCAGGATATAGCTCTGGCGCTCGGTGACCGAGATCACCCCGCGCGCGTCGAGCAGATTGAAGGTATGGCTGGCCTTGATCACCTGCTCATAGGCCGGCACCGCCATGGTCTGGCGACCCTCCACCAGCCCGGCCTTGAGAACCGCCCGGCATTCGTTCTCCGCATCGGTAAAGTGCTGGAACAGGATCGCGGTGTCGGCGGCCTCGAAATTGTATTTGGAAAATTCCTGCTCGTTCTGCAGGAACACGTCGCCATAGGTCACCTTGTCGGCGCCCTGCCGGCCATTGTAATTGAGCTCGTAGACGTTCTCCACGCCCTGCACATACATCGCCAGACGCTCGAGCCCATAGGTGATCTCCCCGGGCACCGGGCTGCATTCGAAGCCGGCGACCTGCTGGAAATAGGTGAACTGGCTCACCTCCATGCCGTCGCACCAGCATTCCCAGCCCAGCCCCCAGGCGCCCAGCGTCGGGCTTTCCCAGTCGTCTTCAACGAACCGGATATCGTGCACCTTCGCATCGAGTCCGATCGCGGCCAGCGATTTGAGATAGAGGTCCTGGATATCGGCGGGCGAGGGCTTGAGGATCACCTGGAACTGGTAATAGTGCTGGAGCCGGTTGGGGTTCTCCCCATAGCGTCCGTCGGTGGGCCGGCGGGAGGGCTGCACATAGGCCGCGTTCCAGGGCCTGGGGCCCAGCGCCCGCAGCGTGGTGCCGGTGTGGAACGTGCCCGCGCCCATCTGCATGTCATAGGGCTGCAGGATCACGCACCCCTGGTCGGCCCAGAAATTCTGCAAGGTCAGGATCAGCCCCTGAAACGAGTTCCTGGGGTCCATATGCGGCTTGATGGCGTCGCTCATGTGGGGTCCGGCTGGGCGAGAGGAAAGGGCGGCGCGACCGTAGTTGTGCCGGTCGGCAAGGTCAAGCTGGGCTCACCCGTGGGTGAGCCCGACCTCTTTGATGTCGTAGGGCGTGGTCTGGTAGATCTCGTTGATCCAGTTCTGGAACAGCAGATGCCCGTGGCTGCGCCACCGGTTGAGCGGGGTGCGCGAGGGATCGTTGTCCGGATAAAGATCGAGCGGCGGCTCGATATCGAGCCCGGCATTGCGGTCGCGCTCATATTCGTCGGCCAGCGACCTGTTGTCGTATTCGAGATGGTTGAGCATGTAGAGCGCCCGGTATTTCCGGTCCCCCAGCATGCACACCCCGATCTGGTCGTTGTCGATCAGGATCTCGAGATCCTCGCCAAGGCTGGTGCGGTCGATGTCGTTATAGCGCGAGACGGGGATCGCCAGATCGTCGGAAAAGCCACGCAGATAGGGCGAGCGCGTGTCGACCACCGTGTGGCGGTAGACCCCGAACGCCTTGGTGTCCATGCGATAGCGCCGGGCGCCGTGGAAATGGTGCAGCGCCGCCTGCGCGCCCCAGCAGATGAACATGGTGTTATGCACATTGGACTGGGTCCAGTCCATGATGTCCACCATCTCCTGCCAGTAGCGCACCTCCTCGAACGGCATGTTGGCGATCGGGGCCCCGGTCACCACGAACCCGTCGAACTTGCGCGCGCGCACCTCTTCCCAGGTCTTGTAGAACGTCTGGAGGTACTCTTCGGGCGTGTTCCGGGACGCATGATCGGTGATCCGCACGAGCGTGAGGTCGATCTGGAGCGGGGTCGAGGCGATCAGCCGGGTGAACTGGGTCTCGGTGCGCTCCTTGTTGGGCATCAGGTTCAGGAGCCCGATCTGGAGCGGCCGGATGTCCTGGCGCGTGGCGCGGGTATCGTCCATCACCACCACGCCCTCGTCTTCGAGCGTCTTGCGGGCGGGCAGCAGGTCGGGAATTCTGATCGGCATTGCGATTTGTCCTAGGGTGGCGGGCGTCAGGGGGTGCGGCGGGCGATGGCCTGACACATCAGGTCCACGAAATCGGCATTGTCGCGCACCGTTGCAAGCTCCCGGCCCTCGACCACATAGCCGAAATTGTCCGCCAGCGCCTGGTAGCGCGGCAGCCGGTCCTTGAGCAGGGCCTCGAATCCCCAGACCGCGAAGGCGTCCGGGTCCACGTCCTCGTCCCGTTCGATCCCGGCCTGCGCCTTGAACGCCTGCCAGTTCTTCACCAGCAGATCGGGCGGATAATACATCGGCTTGGGATTGGCGCGGAAGCGATCGACAAGCGCGGTCGCGTCCTCCTCGGTGCCCCGGATATAAAGCAGCGCCGTGTGCTCGGTCAGCGCCTTGACCACCGGGTCGTCGGGGTCGTTGGGATCGAGCACCTCGATCAGCGATCCCCCGGTGTCGCACAGGAAATCGTCATAGCCATAGAGCTCGCGCGCGCGTTCGATGAAATAGGGCACGTCGGCCAGCGCATAGATCTCGGCCACCCGGTGCTGCTCCTGGCGGCGCTGATATTCGGCCAGTTCCAGCCCCCCGCGCGCCGGATCGCCCGGCGTGCCCAGATAGCTCGAGAGCGGGTCGAGATTGTCGAAGGTGATATTGGAGCAGATATAGATCGAATCCGAGCGCAGCAGTTCGGCCAGGAACGGCACCTTCATGGCCTCGCGCTTGAAATTGTCCACGATGAACTCGCCCATGTGGCGGGTGCCGATCCGGAAATCCACCGAGAAGTGGAACCAGTTGCGCCGCCGCAAGAGGTTCCCGATCCAGGTCTTGCCGACCCCGGACATGCCAAAGACGGTCACCGCCTTCTGCTTTTGCTGCCTGAACTGGTCCGGACTCTCAAAGAACATGGCGCGCCCGCGGCTGGGAGTTTCAAGGATCACGCGGGTTTAGACCAAGCACGCCGCCCAAACAAGCTGGCCGCCCACTGGGCAGATTTTTCCCTCACCCCGGTGCTTCTTGCCCGGTCAGACGGGCTTTCCGCGTCGGCAAAAGCAGGAAAACCCAAGCCGATCAACACCATGGCGATCTGGCATCGCGCTTGCATCGCGTCTGGCGGTTTGGTGCGGCACTTGCCGCGTTCGCTATGGAGAAGTGAGTATGGGTATCTATGGAGCATTGGCGACGGCGGTGACGGGGATGAGCGCGCAGGCTTTCGCGCTCTCCAACATCTCGGGCAACATCGCGAACTCCCAGACGACCGGCTACAAGAAGCTCGAGACCGGCTTTGTCGACCTGATCCCCGATGCGGCGGTCGGCCGGCAGACCCCGGGCGCGGTGATCGGCTATTCGCGATCGACCAACGACGTGCGCGGCGACATCATCACTTCGCCCATCGGCACCCATGTGGCGCTCAACGGGAACGGCTTTTTCATCGTGGCCGAAAAGGTGGGGACCAGCGACGGCCAGTCCCTGTTCGGGGACGCAAACTATTATACGCGCCGGGGCGATTTCGCGATGGACCGCGAGGGCTATCTGGTCAACGGCTCGGGCTACTACCTGATGGGCGTGCCGGTCGAGAACGGCAACATAGCGGGCTCGGTGCCCGAGATGATCGAGATCAGCAACGGGCTGATCGCCGCCAAACCGACCGAGCGGATCGATTACCAGCTCAACCTGCCTGCCGATCCGGCGGTCCAGAATTCGGGGGTATTTCCCTCCTTTGAATTCGACATGACCGGCATCGACCCCAATGACGATCTGGTCGACATCTTCCCCGGCTGGACATCAGGCCAGTCCATGACCGTCACCGCCAATAACCAGGACTTCACCTTCACCGAAGGCGACACCGGCGCGACGCTCAACGACCTGATCGGCTGGCTGGACGGGCTCGACGATGTCGGCGCCCAGATCAACGGCTCGGGCAATCTCGTGGTGCGCGCCACCACCGACACCTCCATCGAGATCGCCGGTGACGCGGCGGCGGCCGGCCTGACCGGCACCTACGCCATGACCGACCCTGAATCGGACACCGAGCTGTTCCGCGAGCGCTCGGTCGAGGGCGGGGCCGTCACGGTCTATGCGCCCAATGGCGCGGCGGTGAACGTGCAGTTGCGCTGGGCCAAGGTCGGGAACGAGCCTGACAGCTGGCGGCTGTACTACCAGTCCGCGTCCCAGCCCGAGGAATGGGCCGAGGCGCCCGGCGGGCGGTTCTCGTTCAATTCCGACGGCACGCTGGCCACCGTCGGCGGGCAGGCGCCCGGCGTCGGCGAGCCCGCCCGCATCACCATCCCCAACCTCACCGTCGACGGTGCCGCGGTGGGCACTGTCCAGATCAATTTCGGAATGGACGGGCTGTCCCAGTTCGATAGCTCGAGCGGCCGGGCGTCCGACGTCCAGCTCTACCAGAACGGGTTCGGCGCAGGCTCTTTCATGTCCGTGGAAATCAACGATTCCGGGCGCGTGGTGGCCACTTATTCCAATGGCCAGCAGATCGAGATGTACCAGCTCGTGACGGCGAACTTTAACGCCCAGAACATGCTCAAGCGGCTCGATGGCGGTGTCTTTGAGGCCACGTCCCAGTCGGGCCAGGCCATGTTCTCGACCGAAGGCGGGGTGACCGGCGGTGCACTCGAGACGTCCAACACCGACATTTCCGAGGAGTTCACCAAGCTCATCACCACCCAGCAGGCCTATTCGGCGGGCACGCGCATCGTTTCGGCATCCGACGAGATGCTGCGCGAAGCACTCAACATGATCCGCTAGGTCCGCGATGGCCGGAGACTGGCATTGGTACGGGGAGATTAGGCAGTGGGGCTGAGTTCGACGCTTTCCAATGCGCTGGCGGGCATGAATGCCAGCCAGCGCGGCATCGACGTTCTCTCCCGCAACGTCGCCAATGCGGGCACGCCCGGCTATCACCGGCAGTCCCAGACCGTCACCGACACCTCCTTTGGCACCAGTGCCCAGGTCCGGCTCGCCGGGCTCGAGCGCGCCTTCAACGACGCGCTGCAAAAGCAGCACGTCTCGGCGGTGTCCTCGGCGAGCTTCCACGCCACCCGGGCGACCTTCCTTGACCGGCTCCAGATGCACATGGGCATGCCCGGGGACGCCCATTCCCTCGACACGCTCTATGCGGGGTTCGAGAACGCCCTGCAGTCGCTCGCCACCAATCCCGACGACCATTCCGCACGCGCCGGGGTGATCGGGGCGGCCCAGATGCT
The DNA here is from genome assembly GCF_003992665.1 of Pelagibacterium montanilacus. Classification (GTDB taxonomy): domain Bacteria; phylum Pseudomonadota; class Alphaproteobacteria; order Rhizobiales; family Devosiaceae; genus Pelagibacterium; species Pelagibacterium montanilacus. The sequence continues at coordinate 79,820 of NZ_RZMX01000046.1, read as the reverse complement.
GGTCGAGCAGCTCAACAGCCTGTCCACCTCGGTGCGCGATCTCGAGCGCGAGGCCGGCAATCAGATGTCGGACGCGGTGGCCGGGCTCAACCGCCAGGTCGACCAGCTCGCCGCCATCAATCTGCGCATTCTCGACCAGAGCCAGGACGAGGGCGCGCGCCTCGCGCTGATGGACGAGCGCGACCGGCTGGTCGCGGGGATATCCGAGGCCATCGACGTCAAGGTCACCTATCGCGGCGATGGCACCGTCGCTCTGATGACCGAATCCGGCATCGGCATCCTCGACGTCAAACCGTCCGAATTCCGCTTCGAGACCGATGGCCGGCTCGAACTCGCCACCCCCTCGGGCCTGCGCCTCGACATGAGCACTGAAGGGCTTTTGAAATCCGGGCGTCTTGCGGCCCTCGCCGACATGCGCGGCACGACGCTTCCCGCCGTCCAGGCCCAGTTCGACGAGATCGCCGCCGGCCTCGCGCTGGCCATGAACACCGTCGAGGTCGGCGGCACCGCCATTGCGCCCGATCCGGGGATACCCGGCGATCCGGGCGGCTTCAGCTTCGATGCCTCGGCCATCGCGCCGGGCAATTCGCTGCTCGTTGCCTATCGCGACGGTGCCGGCACCCACGCCGTGCGTTTCGTTCACACCGAGGACGGCGCCACCCTCCAGAGCCCCAACACGGCCGGCGAGACGGTCGTGGGCATCGACTTTACCGACGATGCCGCGGCCCAGGCCGCGATCGCTGCCGAGCTGGGGTCGGGCTTCACCGTCACCGTTTCGGGCGGCGCCCTGACCGTTCTCGACGACGGCACCGGCGCCAATGGCGTCGATGCCATGACCGGGCGGATGACGGGCACCGGGCTCGGGCTCGATCTCTTTATCGACAGCAATGGCCGGGCCTATTCCGGAAGCCTGGATGGCGCGGGCCAGAAAGCCGGGTTCGCCGGGCGGATCACGGTCAACGGCGCCCTGGCGTCCGATCCGACCGCGCTCGTCCAGCACGCCCCGGGTGTTTCGATGGGCGATGCCGCCCGGCCCGAATTCCTGCTCCAGTCCATCAAGTCCGCCCAGTTCATCGCCGATGCGGCGGCCCCCCAGCGTGACGGGGGCACACGGCTCACCGGCACGGTGCGCGAGATGATCGCCCAGTCGATCAACCATCAGGGCGATACCGCCGCGCGGGCCCAGAGCCAGGCCGAGGCCTTCAGCTACCGGCTCGATGCGATCAATACGCGCATGGAAAGCGAATACGGTGTGAACGTCGATGAGGAAATGGCGCGCCTGATGGAGCTCCAGAACGCCTACTCGGCGAGCGCCCGTGTCGTCTCCACCGTGCAGGAACTGCTCGATGCGTTGCTGAGGATGTGATGATCATAAACAAGACCCTCTACCCGGTTCCCCGCAACGTCGCTGCCATCTCGACCATGCAAAAGCAGATGGACGGGATGCTCGAGCAGCTCTCCAGCGGCAAACGCTACAACACGCTTGCCGAATCGGGGCAGGACCGGCTCCACTCGCTGAACCTGCGCGCCCGGCTTTCCCGGATCGAGGGCTATTCCCAATCGATCAAGACCGTCGAGACGCGGCTCTCGTTCCAGACCAACGCGCTCGATCGGCTCTCGGAGATCAAGGCCAGCGCCAAGGGCATCGCCGACCCCGGCGCGCTCGGCAATGACGGGCTGACCATGGCCGCCTCGGGCGGGATCGCCCAGAACCTCCTGCGCGAAGTGGTCGACGTGCTCAACACCGACCTCGTGGGGCGCTACGTCTTCTCGGGCAATGCGTCCGATACCAAGCCCGTCGCCACCTATGATGCGCTCATGCACGGAGATGGCGTCAAGGCCGGCTTTCTCGACGTCCGCACCGAGCGCCAGATGGCCGATGGCGTCGCCAATGGCGGCCGCGTGGACACCGATGCATCCGGCGCCCTCGTGACGCTCACCGAAGACGGCGACCACCCCTTCGGGCTCAAGATATCCACCGTCACCGGCGGCACCGCCGGGCCCGCCGACAGCGCCAGTCCCGCAGGCGCGCGCCAGGCCTTATTCGACTTCTCCACGCGCCCTGCAGCGGGCGAGGAGATCACGATCGGCCTCACGCTCCCCGATGATCGATCCAAAACCGTCTACGTCACGCTCAAGGCGACCAACGAGACCCCACCCCCCGCCGGCAGATATCTTACCTCGGACGATCCGGCGACGACCGCCGCCAATTTCCGCGCCGCGCTCAAGACCGCCACGGACGATCTCTCACGCACCCGGCTTGATGCGGCTTCCACCTATGCCGCCGCCGATGCGTTTTTCACCGCCCCCGGCGAGGCCGTGATGCGCCATGATGCCGGCCCCCCCGAAGCGCTCGTCGCCGACACCAATCACGATCGGACGGTCCAGTGGTATCGGGGGCAGGACGTCGGGCCCGATGCCAATCCGCGCGATACGGTCTCCACCGGCATCGATGAGAGCACCCGTGTGGGCATCGGGATCCAGGCCAATGAGCGCGGCATCGCCGAACTGGTGCGCGGGCTCGCGGTCTTTGCCGTCACCGATTTCAGCGAAAACAATCAGGATCGTGCCGGTCAGTACGAAGGGCTGGTGGCCACCCAGCGTGACAGACTGTCCTCCACCCGCGCATCCCGCGAGGGATCGATCGAGATGATCGCGATGGAGATGGGGCTGGCGAGCAATACGCTCGACAAGGTCAAGTCGCGCCACACCCAGTACGACGCCCAGCTCAACACCATGCTGGCCGGCATCGAGGAAGCCCCCGTCGAGGAGGTCGCCATGATGCTCATGACGCTCCAGACACGGCTCAATGCCAGCTACCAGGTCACCGCCATGGTCAGCCAGCTCAGCCTCGTCAATTACCTGAGATAAAGCCGTCTGCCGTCTCGGCGGTTGGCCCCTTGGTCCGCGATCGGTCCGAAGGCCTTCGGTGCGCCCTGAGGGCAGGGGACGAGCCGGTGCCGTCCCGGGAAAACCGGTCCGCTGGAGCATGTGGTGTTCTGATCGGATCAGAGCACGCGCTCCAACCGGCTTGATCTGTCGCGTTTGCAAACCGGAAAAGTGTTGCCGCTTTTCCTGGAAACGCTACAGGGGCCTGCGCAAGGGTGGACCGCTCAGGCGGCCTGCGGCATGGCCCGCAGGCCCGCGGCGATCTCGCGATTGATGGTGATCAGGGCGTCGAGCTTGCCCGGCTCGGGGCGGGTGGTCGCCGCCAGGGTCTGCTTCATCACGAACAGGCCCAGATTGGCGATGTTCTGCTTGATGGGCTGGGGCAGGGGGTTTTCCTCCCGCGTCACCGCCTGCATCAGGACGGTCCAGAGCTTGCGGTTGTAGGTCAGCGCGGCGTTGAGTTCGCTCTCCCCGCTCTCCCAGTCGTCGCGGATCCGCTGCAGATGGGCAGCGCTGCGGGCCAGAAGGCTGGCCTCCAGGTCGCGCGGATTAGCGGTCTGGCGTGCCGTCTGCTGATAGGCCATTGCCCCCTGATGCTGCATCGGACAGTAGCTCCCCTTCGTAGTCGATAAGCTTTTTTGCAACCCTCAAGGCTTTGTAAAGGTCACCGGTTAATATCTCATTATTGATATCGTCGATCAGGGGTAAAGTTGAGGGCGCGGCGCGGACGATATCGTTGACCAGCTCGAAATAGCTCTTTTGCAGTTTCTCGACCGATTGCTCCACATACATGATCTGGATCGCCAGATAGAGGTTCTTGGCGGGCGTATCTGCGGTCTCGACGGTCAGGATGTCCTTCTCGCGCAGCACCGGCGCCGTGCCCTCGATGAACAGGCGCGTGCGCTGGTCCGAATTGGTGATCACGCTGTTGCCCACGAGCAGCCGCTCGCCCGGCTTGAGCTCCACTTTCAGCGCCATTGAGTGCTCCCTTTCACGCTGTCGCCGGGAACTATGTGGCGTGCCCGGGCAAAAGAAAAGGGCGGGCCGCCATGGCCCGCCCCGATCATGATGTCTTGCTGGCCGTGCCTTAGAACAGACGCAGCACCGACTGGTCGGCCTGGCTGGCCATCGACAGCGCCGTCGAGGAGAGCTGCTGGCGCGTCTGGAGAGCCAGAAGGTTCGCCGCTTCCTCGTTGGTGTCGGCCAGGGTCAGGTTCGCCGCGCCGGTTTCCAGCACGTTGACCATGTCCTTGGTGAAGTTCTGGCGGGTCTCGACGACCGACAGGTTCGAACCGAACTTGGACGCCTGGGTCCGCAGATCCTCGATGCCCGACTTCAGATCATTGAGCACCGCGTTGATGCCGTCATTGTCGTTAAAGGCGGAACCGGACAGTTCGGTCAGCCCGAGGCCCGCCGAGTCGAACTCTACGCCGGTGATATCGAGCTTGGAGGAACCGTCTTCGTTGAAAATGACCTGAAGGTCATTGCCATTGAGAAGGTTCACGCCGTTGAAGCTCGCATCCTTGGCGAGGTCGTCGATCTGCTGGAGCAACTCGTTGTACTGATCGACCAGTTCGGCGCGCTTGGGGTTGGCAACCGTGCCCGGCGTCCCGGCAACTTCTGCATCACCGGCGTCGGTGGCATCAGCGATCCCGGTCGATCCACCCGATACGCCGGCCGAGTAGCCCGAGATATCAACCGTCGAGCCGGTTCCGGTCGTACCCGAAGCGAACGTCAGTGCGCCTGCATCGACAGTGGCCACTTCCGCCCCGGCCTGATCGTTGATCAGGGTCGCGATGTTCTCTGCCGTCAGCGCCGATGCATCAAAGCTCGTCCCGTTGTCGGTGTTATAGGTGTTCACAGTCGCTGCATCGATCGTGACCGCCGTGGTGTCGCCGTCAACGCTCAGCGAGAAGCTGATGGAGTCGGCGGCAACTGCATCCTGGCCGCTTCCCGTCGCGAGGCCGAGCCCTATGTCACCGGCGGTGACGTTCGTAGCGTCAAAGCTGCTGATCTCGATCGAGGCGGCGTCGCCATCTGCACCGGTAAGGGTCAACCCGCTCCCGTCGAACGAAGCGACACTGGAGTTGGTCTGGTAGTTGATCAGTGCGGCGACGTCATCGCCAGCCAGCGCAGATGCGTCGATTGCCGGATTGCCGCTGTTGAGGTTGTAGTCGGCAACCGAAGCCGCGCTGATGTCGATATTGGTCTGGTCGCCGTCGACATCCAGCGTGAAGCTTATCGAGTCGGCCGTGACCCCTGTGTCGGTAGCGTTGTTCGCGATGCCGAGATCGCCGCCGCCGGTCGAGATGTTGTCCGTCAGGTTCTCGATGGTGACGCTTGCGGCATCACTCTGGGCGATGGACGAAATCGTCAACTCGCCGCCGGCAAAGCCAGCCTCTGCCTCGACAGGGGCGCCCGAAGCCTGTTCGCCGATCTGGTAATTGATGAGCTTGGAAAGGCTTTCGGCATCCAGCGAATTCGCGGCGATCGTATCGCCGGTGTTGTCGAGATTATATGCGTCGACGGCAGCATCGGAGACGTCAATGCTGTAGCTGGTGCCGCTATCGAGCGAAATGTCGAAGGTAAAGGAGTCGCCACCATCGCTGACGTCGAATGTCCCGAAGCTGGTGCTGGAGAGCGTTGCGGCTTCAGCTTCCTGCCCGACATTGACTTCCGTAAAGCTCGAGCCAGTGATCTCGGCAGCTTGGGCCGGCGAACCGGCACCGCTCAGATCGACAGTCGAGAACGTGCCGGCCGTGATGCTGGCACCGGTCGCGGGCGAGCCGCCGGTCGTGCCTTCGACGGTCGCCGAAGTCTGCAGCGCCTGACGGGCAGTCGCCTGTGCGGACTCGACCAGCTTGGTCATCGCCGAGATGCCCTTGTCGGCAGCCTGGATGGTCTGGATGGCGTTGGACACCGAATCCATGAGCTGACCAAGGTCGCCCGCGCGGCTCTTGAGGCCCGAAGCGGTGAAGAAGTTGGTGGGGTTGTCGAGGGCCGAGTTGACCTTCAGGCCCGTGGCCAGCCGCTCCTGGGTCTTGCCCATCATCGTCGCCGTGTTCTGCAGCGAAAGAAGGTTCGACCGTACGGCCTTGGAAAGATTCACATCCATTTGCGTAATCCCTTTCTAGGATTTGCTCTGCACTTCGCCTCTTCCTGAGGCCCGTGGCGTATTGTGCAGGCTGTCCGCTAACGCGAGGTTAAAGACGTCACCATGCCCGCCGTAGCCCCAGCTTGAATCGCGCCGGACTAACAACAGGTTAAAACCGATCCATGGAAATCTGCGCGCGCGGGGAGCGCCGCGCCGCGGGCCGGCCATTGCGCCAGCCGGGAAGGCGGGGATTACCCGAACAGCCGCAGCACAGCCTGGTCGGCCTGGCTGGCCAGCGAAAGCGCGGTCTGGGAGAGCTGCTGGCGGGTCTGGAGCGCCAGCATGTTGGCCGCTTCCTCATTGGTGTCGGCAAGCGTGAGGTCGGCCGCGCCCGTCTCGAGCGTGTTGATCATTTCCTTGGTGAAATTCTGCCGCGCCTCGACCACCGACATGTTCGAGCCAAAGCGCGAGGCCTGGGCCCGCAGCGAGTCGATCGCGCCCTTGAGACCGTCGAGCACGGTCTCGATGTCGGCATTCTCATCGAAGGCCTCATTGGCCACGGGCGTCAGCCCGAGCCCGGCGGCATCGAATTGCCCGCCTTCTATGTTGAGCCGGGACGTCCCGTCCTCGTTGAAGATCAGGTCCAGGCTGTCCCCGATCAACAGGTTCACACCGTTATAGCTCGCATCCCGGGTCAGATTGCTGATCTGCTCGAGCATGGCGTTGTACTGCTCGACCATCTCGCGCCGCACCGGATTGGGCACGTTGACCGTCGTGGTCTCGGTCTGGGCGCTATAGGTCTGCTGGGCGATTCCGAACGCGGCGACCGTGTCGAGCGTGCCGCCGATGGCAACCGACGCCCCGTTCGCGCCCGTGACCACGAGCGTGTCGCTGCTGGTGTCGATTTCGGCGGAAACATCCCCGGTCAGCCCGGCCAGCCAGTCTTCGAGCTGCGCGCGGGTCTCGATGTTGCCTGCCCCGAAGGTTGCGGTTTGCGTCCCGATCGTCAGCGTGCCCGACAACCCGGCGATCTGGGCATTGCTCGGCGCAAAGCTGCCGTCGGCAATCCCGAACCCGGTCGCGAACCCCGAAAGCGAGAACGAGATCTCGTTCTCGCTCGTGGTCACCGCAAGCTGGTTCGCGCCGTCCAGCCCGATGCTGAAATCGGCCAGCGCAGGCGAAATTCCCGCCGCTTCCGTGCTCGTCATCGCGCCATTGAGCCCAGCGATCACGTCATCGACCGTAGCGCTCGAGAAATCGAGGTCGATCACAAGGTCTGCCGTCCCGGTAAACCCGCCGCCGCCATCGGTGTCGTTGATCCCGATGGTGAATACGTCCCCGTCCACGGTGATTGAGAACACATCGTCATGGGCGACGATGCCCGAAGCGAGGTCGGTGCCGGTGTTAGCGCCCAGATCGCTGCCCGTCGCCAGCGCCGCGCTGTCGGCCCCTATCGCCACCGTGCCCGTCGCGACCGCTTCCTGGAGCACCGCGGTCTGGGTGGTGTCCACGCGCGGGGTGGTCTGCATGGCCTGCCGGGCGGTGGCCTGCGCCGATTCCACCAGCTTCTGGATTGCCGATATGCCCTTGTCCGCGGCCTGCAGGGTCTGCACGCCGTTGGAAATGGCGTCCATCAACAGGTCCAGATCCTTGGACCGCGCCTTGAGGGAGCTGGCGGTGAAGAAATTGGTGGGGTTGTCGAGCGCCGAATTGACCTTGAGCCCCGTCGCCAGCCGCTCCTGGGTGCGGTCCATCATGGTGGCCGTACCCTGCAGATGCAGAAGGTTGGAGCGAACGGCCTTGGACAGCGTCACGTCGGACATGGAATGCGCACCCTCGAGAATGGTCGTACCGATTCGCCGTCGTAAGACGGTGTTAACCATATTATGGATCGGCAGGTGCTACCGAAAGGTTAACATGCGTTAACGCTCTTGTCCGGGGTTAACGAGTGTGTCCGCCCGCGACGGGGTCACACCTTGCGGTCGCGCAGCGCCAGCAGAGAGGGCGGGGGTGTCCATCCTCCATTGCGCAGCGTCGCTGCATCAAAGCTTGCAGTGCGTGGCGATCCAAGGCTCACCGCAAGCTGGCTGGCCATGAGCAATGTGGAAGGAGAAACCCCGGCGTCCCGCCCGTCCGCAGCGGGTATCGACCCGGTTTGGGTCCGGGCGGGAGCCCCTGGAGGAGGAGGGGGATAGTCCCCGGCGTGACCCTCGCCCGAAGCCGCTTCGGTGTGGGAGGCGCGGCCCGGACGTCGGGCGGGCGGCGATGCCGATGCGGCAACGCCGAGTGGTCCTTGCGACAGCGTTGAGAGGCGCGACATCGTTAACCGCTCCGGCACGTGAAGGGCACATTATGCCCGGCAATTCTTGCCTGGTGCCGATGAGCGCGCGGTTAATCTGGTGCCGACAATTGTCCTGAAATGGGAACGATCACAGCGCCCGGTTGACCGAAATGCCCTCCATGGCGCGCTGGGCGGTGGCCGGTGCCGCGCCGCTGGCCCCATAGGTCCTGGGCGCGGACGATCCCGCCGCCTGGCGTGCGACGTCGCCCAGAAGGTCCTCGGTCACGGCCCGGGCCGTGGCCAGCACCCGCAGGTTTTCCGCCATCTGGGTGGCTAGCGCCTCGTGGCCGCGCGCCAGCGCCGCGATCCGTTCGGGCGCCTCGGCCCGCAGGCGCGGGGTGTGGCGCTGGACGGCGCGCGCAAGCTGCACGTAGTCCTGGGCCAGTTGCGCCTTTTCCGCCGACATCGCGGTGGCTTCACGCATGTGCCCGGCCCGCAGAAGCGTGGTTTCCCGGTTCATCACCTCGACAAGGGCGGAGAGCGCGGTCTGGGTCTTCATGCACAGTGTGGGCGCATCCATCTCGTCCAGAACGGCCAGTCGGCTTGTCGCGGTCATCGTGTATAGGCTCCGATTGCAGTGGCCGGGCTTGTGCTTCCGGCGTTGTGTTCCTGGGATTGCAGAAGGGTGGCAACGATCTGGTCGGCGATTCCGATGCCGCCTGAGCGCGCCATTTCGCTGGCCAGATGCTCGGCCTGAAGGCCGCGCCACTGCTCTTCGGCATGGCCGCCCCCGAACATGGATTCGGTCTCCAGACCCTTGAACATTTCCGAGACCAGCGTGTTGAGAAACACCCCCTCGAGTTCCTGGGCCTGCTGGCGCAGCGGGTCGAGCCGCTCGGGCGCCCGCGCGCCCGCGCCCTGGAGTGTGTCGAGTGCAACGGCCATGCTCACATCACCTCGATTTCGGCCTGCAGCGCCCCGGACGCCTTGATGGCCCCCAGGATCGCGATGAGGTCGCGCGGCCCGATTCCAAGGGCGTTGAGCCCGTCCACCAGCTCCTGGAGCGAGATCGATTCGGGGACCACGGCCAGTTGCGTGGCGTCCGAGATCACCCCGATCTGGGTCGAGGGCTCGACCGCCGTCTCGCCTTGCGAGAAGGGCTCGGGCTGGACCACATTGGGGTTCTCGGCGATCGTCACGGTCAGGTTCTCGTGGGCGATCGCCACGGTCGAGACCCGCACGTCCTTGCCAATCACGATGATCCCGGAATTCTCGTCGATCACCACCCGGGCCTGCTGGTCGGTCTGGATCACCAATTGCTCGATATCGGTCAGAAGATCGACGATATTGCCGTTGAAGTCCTTGGGCAGGCTCAGCCGCACATTGGCCGGATCGGTGGGAATGGCCACCGGAATGCCGATGAGATCGTTGATCGCCATGGCGATCCGGCGCGAGGTGGTGAGATCGGGATTGCGCAGCGAGAGCCGCACCGAATGCTGGGCGCCCAGCGAGAAGGCGATCTCGCGCTCCACCAGCCCGCCCGAGGAAATCCGCCCCGTGGTCGGCACGCCCGCCACCACCGAAGCGGCGTCGCCGGACGCGGAAAATCCGTCGATGAGCACCGGGCCCTGCGCGATCGCATAGACTTCGCCATCTGCGCCCAGCAGCGGGGTCACCAGCAGGGTGCCCCCCTGCAGGCTCGAGGCGTCCCCGAGCGCGGAGACCGAAACGTCGATCCGCGTGCCCTGGGTGGCAAACGGGGGCAGGTCGGCGGTCACCATCACCGCGGCCACATTGGTCGTGCGCAGGTTTTCCCCGCGGGTGTTCACCCCCATGCGCTCGAGCATGGCCTGCAGGCTCTGGCGGGTGAAGGGCGCATTGTTGAGCCCGTCGCCACTGCCATTGAGCCCGACCACGAGGCCATAGCCCACGAGCTGGTTGTCGCGGATGCCCTCGACCTCGACGATGTCCTTGATCCGGGCCGGCGCGGCCTGGGCCGGCGCCAGCGGGGCCAGCGTCGTGACGACACATGCGATCATCGCCAGAACATGGCCTGCCAGACCCAGTCTCATCGCTCTTCTCCATCCTGCCAGCACGTCGCGGTCCGGGGATCGGTCCGTCAGCCAGTGTGGAGCGAATTTCGTGCCAACCGCACAATTCGCGATAAGGCCCTGATAAAACGGAGAAAAAATTCAGCCCGCCCGGAGTGCCGGCCAAAAGGCTGGAAACAATTGCCGGGTGGTTAAGACAATCTTAACGGCTCTGGGCAAATTCTTCCCCCTATACACCTGATTAACCATGCGTTCGCCGAGAGCACCGACATGAGGATCGACGGAACGGGGCGGTCTGTTCCTGCCGGCACCGCCCGCAGGTCCAGCCAGTCCGGATCATCTGCAAGCCAGGCCTTTTCCCTGGACACGCCCGCACGGCCAGAGCGCGCCGGTGGCGCCCATGCGCCCGCGCCCGCCGCCGGGATCGACGCACTCATTGCGCTCCAGTCGGTCGACGATGCCACCACCGGACGACGCAAGGCGGTCCGCCGCGCCGGCCAGTTGCTCGACACCCTTGAGGACATCCGTGCCGACCTTCTGGGCGGGGCGGTCAGCGAGGGCCGGCTGCACCGGGCCGTCTCGCTTCTCACCCAGGCGCGGTCCCGCACCGAACCGGGGTTGGAAGCGCTCGTCGCAGATATCGAATTGCGGGTGAGGGTCGAACTGGCCAAGCTTGGTCATTTCCCGGCCTTTTGAGTCCCCCGCCCGGGGCCCACGGAGTTGTGAACACGACCTTGAAAAGGCAGTTGCTCCAATCTGACCATAAATCTATATAGGCGGCGGCCCATGATTGAGGGGAAGTGAGTCCATCGATGTCGGTTGCCACCTTGTCTGACACCTATCGTCCTTCCGAGGACGAGGAATTTATGAACGCCCGCCAGCGCGAATATTTTCGGCGCAAGCTCGATGCGTGGAAGGACGAGATCCTGCGCGAAAGCCGCGGGACGCTCGACACCCTCCAGGAAGAGAGCACCAATCACCCCGATATGGCAGACCGGGCCTCGTCCGAAAGCGACAGGGCCCTGGAGCTGCGCACCCGGGACCGCCAGCGCAAGCTGATCTCCAAGATCAACGCGGCGCTCAAGCGGCTCGAGGACGGGACCTATGGCTATTGCGAGGAAACGGGCGACCCGATCGGGCTTGCCCGGCTCGACGCCCGCCCGATCGCAACCCTGAGCCTGGAGGCCCAGGAAATGCACGAGCGCCGCGAAAAGGTCTATCGCGACGACTGATCGTCCGGTTGCGGGCGTCGCGTTGAAATGAGCTGCGAGGGCGGTGCCGCATCGGCCTGCCTGCACGAGCACGATCATGAGCGCGAACAAGACTGTGCCCACGGGCGCGAGTGTGCAAGCTTTCCTCGAGGCGGTGGCCGATCCCAGGCGGCGCGCCGATGCCATGGCGCTCGACGCCATCTTTCGCGAGACCACCGGATTTTCCCCTCGCATGTGGGGAGACTCGATCGTCGGCTACGGGCGATATCACTACCGCTACACAACGGGCCGGCAAGCCGATTTCCTCGCCACGGGCTTTTCGCCCAGAAAGACCAGCCTCGTGGTCTACATCCTGCCCGGCTACACCGGTTTTGAGCCCATCCTTGCCCGGCTCGGCAAGGACAAGCGCGGCAAATCGTGCCTTTATATCACCGCGCTCTCCGCCATCGACACCGACGTACTGGCCGAGTTGATCGCCGCGGGGCTGGCTGATCTCGCGACCCATTGGCAGGTCCTGGCCGACTAGCCCTTGGAGCGTTTCCAGGAAAGGTGGAAACACCTTTCCGGTTCGGAAACGCGACAAATCACAAATCCAGAGACCCTGTTCTGATTGAACCAGAACAGAAGCTCTAGCCAGGCCGCAGCGCGATCTCGCGCGTAATCCCGATGGCCTCGAGAAACGCCCGGTCGTGGCTCGCCACGATCAGCGCCCCGTCATGGCCGGCCAGTCCCGCCTCCACCGCCGCGATCGAGTCGAGGTCGAGATGATTGGTGGGCTCGTCCAGCATCAGGAGCGGGGTCTCGCCTCCCAGCACGCACGCCAGTCCTGCGCGCAGGGTCTCCCCGCCCGAAAGCGTGCCCACGGTCCGCAGCCCCGCATCGGCCCGAAACGCAAAGCGCGCCAGAGCCGCCCGGCACTGGTTTTCGCTCGCCTTGGGGTTGAGCGACAGGAAATTGTCCCGGATCGAGCGCTCGGGCGCCAGAAGGCCGACCTGCTGGTCGAGCAGCACCGCCTTCACATGCACCTCGAGCGTCCCCGAAACCAGCGGCAACGCCCCGGCGATGGTCGCGAGCAGCGTGCTCTTGCCCACCCCGTTCGGCCCCACCAGCGCCACCCGCTCGGGCCCGGTGATCGCAAAGGACAGGCCGTCGCCCTGAAGGCTCCGGCCTTCCCGGCCAACCTTGGCCTCCCTTGCCGTCAGCACCGATCTGCCTGCCGCCAGCCCGGTCGAAGGCAGGTCCATTTTCACGGTCGGGGCCTGGGTGGCCAGATCGACTCTGGCCGCCTCGGTCTCGGCCAGCGCATCGGCCTGCTGGCGGGCATGGACCCGCTCGAGCGTGCCCGAGGAATTCTCCGCCTTGCCCTGCCGCGCGTTGAGGAGGATTTTCGGCGCGCCGCCCGCCGCCTTGCTTTTCCTGCCGGCGCCATCCTTTCGCGCCTTGCGCTCGCGCGTCGCCTGCGCCTTGCGCTCGACTTCGGCCAGACGCTGCTCGGCCGCGTCCAGCCGATGCTCGGCGGCGGCCATTTCGATCGCCTTGCGCTCGGCGAAAAAGCTCCAGCCCCCGCCATAGGTTTTTGCGCCCAGTGACATCAGCTCGACGATGGCGTCCATTGCTTCGAGCAGCTCCCGGTCGTGGCTGACCACGATCGCTCCGCCCTGCCATTGGGCGAGGAGCGTGAGCACCGCGTCCCGGCCATCCCGGTCGAGATTGTTGGTCGGCTCGTCAAGAAGGATGAAATCGGGCTCGGCAAAGACCAGTGCCGCGAGCATGGCCCGCGTCCGCTGCCCGCCCGAGAGGTGATCGAGCGCTGTCTCCGGGCCGGCGGCCAGCCCGAACCGGGCCAGTGCCGCCTCCAGCCGCGCCTCGAGCGTCCAGTCGATATCGGCCAGCTCTTCCGCCGTTGCGTCGCCTTTCATCGCCAGGGCGAGCGTCGCCATGGCGTCGGCGACGCCGAAGAGCCCGGCGACGGTTTCCCCGTCCCCGGGCGCCAGCGACTGGCGGAGCATGGCGAGCGTGCCCGAGATGCTCACCGAGCCGGTGCGGGGCACGAGCTCGCCTGAGATCAATTTCAGCAGCGTGGATTTTCCCACCCCGTTGCGCCCCACCAGTCCGGTGCGGGTGGGGCCGAAGGCGAGATCGAGGCCGGAAAAGAGCGTCCGGCCGTCAGCCGTTGCAAAGCCGAGATGGGTGAGCGTGATGTGGGATGAAGCCATGGGTGCGCGAAAATCCGGTGACAGGGCAGAAAAGGGCGGCTGTCACTGGGAAATCCATCTGGGCACACATCCTGTTGGCGTTGGCTTTCAGACCGGAACCTAGGCTCTGGCCTCCGAAAGTCAAGGCTTGGGCTCACCCATAACGGGCCTTGAGGTGGGCGATGAAGATGTCGGGGTTGAGCTTTTCGCCCGTGGCCCGCTCCAAAAGCTCGGGCGTCGAGAAGCGCGATCCCTGGCTCCAGATGTGCTCGCGCCGCCAGTCGTTGAGCAGGCCGAACTCGCCCCTGGCCATCAGCGCGCCCACATCGGGGATGGCCTTCTCGATCACCGCCCATTGCTGGGCCGCGATCATCGCGCCCAGCGTATAGGAGGGGAAATACCCGAACGCGCCCATGGGCCAGTGCACGTCCTGCATCGGCCCGTCGGCGGGCGTGTCGATGGTCGAGAGCCCCAGATAGTCGCCCATCTTGGCATCCCAGGCCTCGGGCACGTCGGCGACCTCCATCTGCCCCGAGATCAGCGCCTGCTCGATCTCGTAGCGCACGATGATGTGGAGCGGATAGGTCACCTCGTCGGCATCGACCCGGATCAGCCCGCGCTCCACGGTATTGACCGCCGCCACCACGTCCTCGACCTGCCAGCCAGCGATCGCCGCGTCCCCCAGATGCTGGGCGATGTGGGGCATCGCCCATGCCCAGAACTCGGGCGCATGGGCGATCTGGCGCTCCACGAACAGCGACTGGCTCTCATGGATCGCCATGCCCCGCGCCTTGCCCAGCGGCATGTGGTGCCACCCCTTGGGCAGGCCCTGCTCGTAAAGCGCGTGCCCGGTCTCGTGCAGAATACCCATCAGCGCGGTGAGGAAATCGTCGGTGCGATAGCGCGTGGTCATGCGCACATCGCTCGGCACGCCCCCGCAAAAGGGGTGGTGGGACACGTCGAGCCGGCCATGGGTGAAATCGAACCCAAGCGCCGCCATCATCGACAGCCCCAGCTCGCGCTGCTTTTCGATCGGGAAGGGTCCCTCGAAGCGCTTGGCCGGACGCGTCGCCCGGCGTTCCTCCTGCGCGTCGAGCGCGGTGGGCACGAAATCGACGAGGAAGGTCTTGAGCGTTTCGAACACCGGCCCCACATCCGCCGCCCGGTTGCCGGGGTCATACTGCTCCATCAGTGCGTCATAGGGTTCGAGCCCCAGCGCCTCGGCCCGCATCTGCGCCTCCTCGCGGGCCAGCGCCACCACGCCCTCGAAGGCCGGCGCGAACCCGGCCCAGTCGTTTTTGGCCCGCAGGTCGCGCCAGAGCTGCTCGCTGCGGATATTGGCCGCCGTCTGCCGGCGCACGAAGTCCGAGGGCAGGCATGTGGCATTGGTGTGCACGCGCGCGAACTCGGCCAGCGCCAGCTTTTCGTCGGCGGAAAGATCCTCGCCTTCCGCTGCCCCGATCCAGTCGCCCACCTGGGGCGCGACGATGGTCTCGTGCAAGAGCCCCGACAGGTAGGAGAGCGTTTCGGCGCGCTTTTCCCCGCCCCCCACCGGCATGGTCGTCGCCTCGTCCGCCGAGAGGATCGAAAGGGCGTGTTCGATCGCTTCGATCTGGTGGCCGAGGGCGTCGAGCTTGGCATAGGTCATGTGGGTCCGGGCTCCATGGCAGCAGGTAAAGGCAGGCTCTTCTTATCGCCCGGCCCGGGCAAAGAAAAGGCAAGGGGCGCGGCCGGGAAGCGCCGCGCCCCTTGTGGGACGGCCCGACGGGGGCGGGCCGAAAGGCCGTCCGGCGCGTATTGGGGGAATCGCCGGAAGACCTGGGGACTGGGAAGGGGGCGCAGTGACCCGCGCCACCCCGGTCAGAAGGGCAGGATCGCGTCGAGGATCTGCTGGCCGTAGCGGGGCTGCTGGACGTCGGTGATCTGCCCGCGCCCGCCATAGGCGATCCGTGCCTCGGCGATCTTGGAGGAGGGGATGGTGTTGTCCGACCCGATATCCTCGGGCCGCACGATGCCCGCCACGATCAGGTCGCGCGCCTCGAAGTTCACCCGCACTTCCTGCCGGCCCTCGATCACCAGATTGCCATTGGGCAGGATCTGGGTGACGACCGCCGCCACCTGCGTGGTCACGCGTTCCGAGCGGTTGACCGAGCCATTGCCGGCATTGGTGATGCCCGAATTGGTGCCGATCGCCGCGTCCGCGCTCACATCGTCGGGCGCCACCGAGTTGAAGATCGAGCCCATCACGCCCCCGACGCCCAGCTCATTGCTCGAGGCCCGGGTCGCGGTGGTCGAATTGCCGATCTGGGCGCGGTCGTCGATGGTGACGATCACGGTCAGGATATCCCCGATCTGGGCGGCGCGCTGGTCCTTGAAAAAGCCCTTCGCATCCGAGCGGAACAGCGAATTGGCCTGGTAGACCGCCGGCTCGGCCTGGGGCATGGGCATCGAGACCGGGCGGTAGCCCGCCGTCACCGTCGGGTCGACGATGGGCGAGAGGGCCGGGGCCTTGCCCACACTGGCCAGCCGGTCGGTGGTGTTGCAGCCGGCCAGAAGCCCGGCGAGCAGCAGGCCCGTAGCGATTTTGACGAAAGTTTTCATGTTCGGTTTCCCCGTTTGGTCCGCTGCGCTTCCCCAAGCGCGGTGCGAAAAATAGGCGTTCAAAGGCCGGCGATTTGCCGGGTCGGTGTGATGGTGACCGTGCCGTCGGGCGAAGCGAACCCGTGCACGACCTTCTTGGTCATCAGGTTCAGGACGGTGACGGGCTGGTCCAGGCTCGCCGAATTGAGCGCCTGGCCCCTGGCCGTCAGCGTCAGCGGGCCCTGGCGGTAGATCAGCGTCACCGTGTCGTTGCGCGAAACCAGTTCGGGCTCGACCACGTCATTGGGCCGGATCAACACCCCGGCGCGCACCTGGCGGCGCATCTGCTTGCCCACGATGTCCTCGGGCAGCGCAAGCCCCGCGCTTTCCGCATAGTCGAGCGGCACCATGCGCATCTCGAAATCGTCCGGGCCGACAATGGCGCCCGCGCTCAGCGAAGCCAGAAGATGCGGGGCCTCGACCATCAGCTCCACCCGCCCCGTGATCTCGATGGGCTGGCTGATCCCTGCCACCTCGATGCGGGCCGAGAACGAGGAGGCGCCGGGCCGGTATCGCAGAAGCGCCAGCCGCGCGGGCTGGGAAAGGTCGGCGGCCATCAGCTCGGGCAGCGGCGCGTCCAGCGCCATCACCATCTCCATGCCCGCGCCCAGGATGCCGCGCGCCCGCAGATCCCCCTCGATCAGTTCGCTGACAAGATGGGCATCCACAAACCGGCCCTCGCGGGCCACCCGGACGGTCCCGAGCCCGGCCGCATCAAACACCTCGATGCCCGCTGCATTGGCCGCGCGGGTGACGTCTTCGAGAGAAACCG
Source organism: Pelagibacterium montanilacus (assembly GCF_003992665.1). Taxonomy (GTDB): domain Bacteria; phylum Pseudomonadota; class Alphaproteobacteria; order Rhizobiales; family Devosiaceae; genus Pelagibacterium; species Pelagibacterium montanilacus. The sequence goes on along the minus strand of NZ_RZMX01000046.1, from coordinate 62,687 downwards.
TGCCGGCGGTCCCGGGGGCAGGGGCCCGGAAGAGGCCCACATTGGCCAGCGTGCCTGCGTCCTCGAACATGTCGCCGACCGTGACGATCCCGGTGGTCACCGAAACCTCGCTGCGCAGCACCGGGGCTGCAAGGGCGGACGTGGTGCAGCCGGCGAGGATGACGGTGAGAGCGGCGTAGCGTGCGAATTTCTCGATCATGGCTCTGGCTCCCCTTAACGCAGCTGCGCCGCGGCCTGGAGCATCTGGTCGGCTCCAGAGATCACGCGTGCGTTCATTTCGTAGGCGCGCTGGGCGGCGATCAGGTCGGCCATCTCGGTCACCGCGTTGACGTTTGCGCCCTCCAGATAGCCCTGCAGCAGGCTGCCCATGCCTTCATTGTCGGCAATCCCGATCTGTGCCTCGCCGCTCGCGGGGGTTTCGAGGAACAAATTGTCGCCCATCGATTCCAGCCCGCCCTTGTTGGCGAAGCGGGCAAGCTGAATCTGCCCGAGCTGGACCGGCTGCGCATCGCCGTTGATGAAGGCTTCCACCATCCCGTCCCGGCTGATCGAAACAGAGCGCGCGTCGCCCGGGATCACGATGCCGGGCTGGATCTGGTAGCCGTCCACGGTCACCAGCATGCCCTGCGCATCGCGCTCGAGCGTGCCGTCGCGGGTATAGGCGGTCCGTCCGTCCGGCAGCCCGACCATGAGATAGCCTTCGCCCCGTATCGCGAGGTCCAGTTCCTTTTCCGTGGGCGCGACGCTGCCCTGGGTCGTGACCCTCGCGGTGGCGGCAAGCCGCACGCCCGAGCCGATCTCGATGCCCACGGGCACCTGGGTGCCCGCATCCGATGTCGCCGAGCCGGCCCGGCGGTAGCTCTGGTAGAGCAGGTCCTGGAACTCGGCGCGCTGGCGCTTGTAGCCGGTGGTGCGCATGTTGGCGATGTTGTTGGAGATCACCTCGACATTGCGCTCCTGGGCGCCCATGCCGGTCGATGCGATATAGAGAGCTTTCATGGCGTGGTGTCCTTCAGGCTTGTGCGTCGCCCAGGCGCTGGATGGCGCTGCGGCGCATCTCGTCCTGCTTGTTCATGAGATCGGCGAGAGAGGTGTAGGCGCGGGTGACCCGCATCATTTCGGTCATCTCCGAGACGCCCGAGACGTTGGAGCGCTCGAGCGCCCCCTGGATGACCCGCGTGTTTTCCGCATCGATCGGCTCGCCGCCGGCAAACAGCGTGTCTCCGACCCGCTCGAGCGCCTGCGGATTGGCGAACTCCACCAGCCCGAGCACGCCCTTGGCGCCCGCGCTCGAGCTGATTTCGCCGTCCGCGGTGATGGTGATGTCGGTTTCCTGCGGCCCGAAGCGGATCTCTTCGCCATTGCCCGAAAGCACCGGGTCTCCGTTCTGGGTCACCAGAACGCCCTCGGCGCTGAGCGCCAGCGCGCCGTTGCGGGTCCAGCGCTCACCCTCGGGGGTGTCCACCCGCAAAAAGCCCTCGCCGGTCAGCGCCACGTCCAGCGGATTGCCGGTATTGGTCACCGCGCCCGCCGACAGGTCGTGCATCGTGGCCCAGTCGCGGACATAGGAGATCGGCTGGTCGGGGCCCTGAAACGTGTGGTCCGCCGCGCGGTCCATCTGGAATTCTTCGAACATGATCGCCTCGGCCTTGAAGCCGGTCGAATTGATGTTCGCCATGTTGTTGGCCAACACGTCGAGCTGGCGCTGCAGGGCCATCTGGCGAGACAGGCCGATCAATTGCGCGTTCTGGATCATGCGCGGTTCCCCGTTTGCATCTCGAGCGGCCCGCTTCCCCAAGCCGGCCGGCTCGCCATTAACGATGCATTTGCCGTGCCAGACTGCGAGATTGAGTAAAATCAATGGGTTGGCTTGATGCGGCCGTCCCGCGCCCCTGTGCAGTGTCGGCCTTGTGGCAAATCCTGCCGGGCAAATCCTGCCGGGTTCACCCCTTTGGTAACCAATCGTTAACCCTGTTTCGCTTAGCTCTGGTGGAAGACAATTTCCCCGTCCCGAAGGGATTCGCGCGTCCATGACCGACGTCACCGAAAGCGACGACATCGACCGGGGATCCGCCCCCGCGCCGCAGGGCCGCCGCAAGGGGCTGGTGCTGGGCGGCGCCGTGCTGGGCCTGCTCGTTGTCGCCGGTGGCGGCGCCTACGCGCTGATGCAGTCGGGGGTGCTGGGCGGCGCGCCCGCCGCCGAGGCCATGGCGGTCGCCGAGGACGTCCATTTCTACGACCTCCCGGTCATGACCGTGAACCTGAACACCGGCGGGGAATCGGTGGAATTTCTCCGGATCACCGCATCGCTCGAAGTGCGCGATGCCGCCATGATGGAGGTCATCGAGCCGCGCATCGCCCGCGTGCTCGACGCGTTCCAGGTCTATCTGCGCGAGCTTCGGCGCAGCGATCTCGAAGGCTCGGCGGGCGTCTATCGTATCAAGGAAGAGCTTCAGCGCCGGGTCAACATCGCCGTCTATCCGGCCGTGGTCGACGATATCCTGTTTCGCGAACTTCTGGTCCAGTAGGGGGCGGCATGGCGAGCGAACCGGCCAGCAAAGCCGAAGACGACGAGCTGAGCGAGGACTGGGCCGCCGTGCTGGGCGCCGTCGAAAACGACGACGAGGGCCGGGTGCTCAACCAGAACGAGGTCGACGACCTCCTGGGCTTTGACGCCTCGGTCAGCGCCAATGTCGAGCTTTCCGGCGTGCGCGCGCTCATCAACTCCGCGCTGGTGAGCTATGAGCGCCTGCCCATGCTCGAGATCGCGTTCGACCGGCTCGTCCGGCTCGCGACCACCAGCCTGCGCAATTTCACCTCCGACAATGTCGAGGTCTCCCTCGATTCCATCACCTCGGTGCGGTTCGGCGATTACCTCAACTCAATTCCTCTACCGGCCATCCTCTCGGTGGTCAGGGCCGAGGAATGGGATAATTTCGGCCTGCTGACGGTCGATTCGAGCCTCATCTATTCGATGATCGACGTGCTCCTGGGCGGCCGGCGCGGCAACAATGTCGTGCGCATCGAGGGCCGTCCCTACACCACCATCGAACTGGCGCTTGCCCGTCGCATGATCGAGCACATCCTCGAGGACATGCACAAGGCGTTCGAGCCGCTCGACGACGTGCATTTCCGCCTCGACCGGATGGAGACCAATCCCCGCTTCGCCGCCATTTCCCGGCCCGGTAACGCCGCGATCCTCGTGGAGCTGCGGATCGATATGGACGATCGCGGCGGCAAGATCGAGATCCTGCTGCCCTATGCCACCATCGAGCCGATCCGCGAACAGCTCCTCCAGATGTACATGGGCGAGAAGTTCGGGCGCGATCCGATCTGGGAGGGCCACCTGGCCACTGAGATCTACGCCGCCGATGTCGAGCTCGAAGCGGTCCTGCACGAGCTCGATCTGCCCCTGTCCCGGGTTCTCAAGCTCGAGCGCGGCGAGACCATCATGTTCGACATGAAGCCCAGCGACCCGGTGACCCTGCGGTGTGGCAATGTCGATCTCACCCGCGCCGTCATGGGACACATAGACAACACCGTATCGCTTCGCATCACCCGTCCGCTCAACCCGCCCAGGGTGACCATGGACGTGTTCGAAGCCATGGAAGCCAAACCGGAGAGCAAGATATGAGCGGGCTGCCCCTGGGTCTCGTCATCGAAGCGGCTGTCGCGCTGCTGCTGGCCACCACGATCGGCTATTGCATCGTGCTCAACCGCAAGCTCAACGCGCTCCATTCGGACCGGGCCGCGCTCGAAAAGATGATCGGCGATCTGGTCTCGGCCACCGACCTCGCCAACAAGGCGATCCGTGGTATGCGCGAGACCGCCGTGGAATCGGACCAGATCATGACCGCCCGGCTCGCCGAGGCCGAACGCTTCGGGGTCGAGCTCGCCAACCACGTCAATGCCGGTCAGGCGGTCATGGACCGCATCGCGCGGATCACCCAGGCCGTGCGCCGCGACGACGAGCCTGCGGCCAACCGCGCCCGCTCCGCCCTCCAGGCCCTCAACCAGCACGAGCAGCGCCGGCGGGAGACCGCCGCGTGAGAACAGTCAGGCTCCTGCCGGTCATCGTGGTCGCGGCCTCCGCCCTCCTCGTGCTCAAGACTGCGGGTCTGGTGACCGGGGCCGGCTATACGCTCGCGGGCATGGGCAGCGCCACCGCGCAGGAAGGCACGGCCGAGCCTGCCGCCGAGCCGGCTCTGGACCGCCAGGCCGAAGGCTATGACGAAGCCGATATCGAGGCCGCCGAAGCTGCCGCCGAGGCGCTCTTCAGCGAACCCGCCGGCGCCGGAGTCGCCACGCCCACCCCTGTCACCCAGGACGACGGGGAGGGCGGGACGGTTCCGATTTCCTCGGCGGCCAGCGCCACGGAGGAAATCGTCGCCGCGCGCCTTGCCGAGCGCCGCGCCGAGCTCGATGCCTTCGCCGCCGAGCTCGCGGACCGGCTCACGCTGGTCGAGGCCGCCGAGCTGCGGATCGACCAGCGCATGGCCGAACTCGCGGCGATCGAAACCCGCATCAACTCAGCCCTCGACGCCCAGGCCGAGGAAGAGCAGCAGCGTTTCGCCAATCTGGTCGCCATGTACGAGGCCATGCGCCCCGCCCAGGCCGGCGCGATCTTCGACAGCCTCGATATCGAGATTCTCGCCCGCGTCGGAGAGGCCATGAACCCGCGGCGACTGGGACCTATCCTCGCGGCCATGGACCCCGCCCGGGCCCGCCAGCTCACCATAAGGCTCGCCAACCCCGACGCCGAGCTCCAGGCCACCGCCGAGCCCGAACACGCCGAACTGCCCCAGATCGTCGGGCAGTAAGGGCAGGGGCGTCGGCTCCCGGTAAGCTCATCTTAAAGGCTCGTCGCTAGTCTCCCGCCATCAGAGCGGCAGGCAGAATGCTTTCGACGACCAAGAATTGGGCAGTCACGTTCTACCAGCCCGCGCGGTTTGCCGTGCGGTGCGCGTTCGCGTGTGCGCTGTTTGTTCTCATATGTCTCGCCTCGGCCCTGCCGGGTGCCGCCCAGGAACGCCTTTCGGTCGAGGCCGAGCAGGGCGAGGGGTTCGGGCGGCTGATCTTCACCTTTCCCGAGCGCACCTCCCTGCCACCCCATGACGTGGCCAGCGACAATGGCGTCCTCGTCGTCGCCTTCGAGACCGTGCTCGATGGGGCCCTGCCCGACGTCGCCGCGCTTCTGGCGCCCTACACGACCGTTGCCCGGTTCGACCCCGATCGCCGCAGCGTCCGCGTGGGTCTGCGCGGCCCCGTCCAGGTCAATGCCATGGAGGCGGGCGAGCAGCTCTATGTCGATCTGCTGCCTTCTGACTGGGTGGGTCTTCCGCCCGGCCTTCCGCCCGAAGCCGTCGAACGCCTGACGCGCCGCGCCGAGGAAGCCGCGCAACTGGCCGAAGAGCGCCGCCGGGCCGAGCTCGTCGCCGAATACCAGCCGGCTGCCAGCGTCCGCATGGGCCGCCACCCCACATTCTCGCGCATCGTTTTCGACTGGAACGTGGGCACCGGCGCCAGCTTCGAGCGCACCGAGGACGGCGGCGCGGCGATCACCTTCGACTGGCCGGTCCCCGTCGATCTCTACGAGGTGCTCTCGGACCGCCCCGAAGAGCTCATCGCGGCGACCAATACCCCGGGCACCGTCGATACCCGTGTCGAGCTCACGCTGGCCGAGGACGTCCAGACCCGGTTCTACGAGGAGACCCCGAGCCGGTTCATTCTCGATATCGACAGCCGCGATCCCATCGCCGGGGCCCTCGACATCACCGCGCTCCCGGGCGCCGAGCCGCTGGTCTCCACCGCTTCGAGCATCGCCGGCGCGCCCGCCGATCCGGCCGACGAGGCAGGGGCGGACGTCCTCCAGACCACGTTGGTGCCCCAGGTCACCGACGAGGGCGCGACCGTGCGGCTGACCTTCCCCTTCCAGGAGGACGTTCCCTCCGCGGCCTTCCGGCGCGGCGATGTGCTCTGGATGGTGTTCGACACCCATGTAGAGATCGAGGCGCCGACCGAAATCCCGCCCGCGCTCGCCGCGCTGGCCGGCGATCTCACGATCCGCCATGATCAGGGCGTGGCCATCATCACCATGACGCTGCTCCAGGATCGTCTCGCCACCCTCGGGTCCGAGGGTCGGTCCTGGGTGCTCTCGCTGGGGGATGTGGTGCTCGACGCCACCGGCCCGATGGTCCTTGAGCGCCGCCGCGCCGCGAGCGGGCTCGACGAGATCACCGTCGCTGTCCCCCGGGCCGGAGGGGTCCACACCATCCACGATCCCGATGTGGGCGACCGGCTCGAAATCGTGACGCTCCATCCCCCCGCGCGCGGCATGCTGCGCGATCTCGACTATGTGGAATTCGCCGCCCCGCGCTCGATCCACGGCCTCGTGATCCGCCCGCGCACCGAGGAGGTCCGGGTCGGGCTCGAAGGCGATCTGGCGGTCGTCTCGGCTCCGGCGGGGCTCACGCTTTCCCCCGATATCGACGTGCGCTTCCGGGTGCCCGTCGCCTCGCGCGACACGGCCATGGATCTGGCGCCCTATATCGAATCCAACCCCGAGGAATTCCGCGAGCGCCACCGCTCCATCGCCTCTCGCGCCTCGGCGTCCGAGGGCCGCGCGCTCGATCAGGCGCGCCTCGAATTGTCCCGCTTCTACCTCGCCAACGATTTCATCAACGAGGCGCTGGGAGTCCTGGGCAATCTGCGGGCCGATCTGCGCAACAGCGAACTCGACGTGCCCACCCGCGTCCTCTGGGCCGCCGCCAATGCGCTCGCCGGACGCCCCGAACCGGCCCTCGATGCGCTCGCCGACGAGCGCCTGCGCGACGAGGCCGACGCCATGATCTGGCGCACGCTCGCCCGCGCCGAACGCGGCGATTTCAGCGGCGCCCGGCTCGATGCACAGGGCGGGGCCGAGGTCATCGACGATTACCCCAACTGGATCCGCTCGCGCTTCCTGCTCACCGCCGCCCGTGCCTCACTCATGAGCGAGGACGCGCAGGGCGCGGGCCGGTTCTTCCAGCGCATCGATCTCGCCCAGCTCGACCGCGAACAGATCGGCGAATACGAACTGCTCATCGGCATGCTCGACGAGCTCAACGGCAACGCCGCCGCCGCGCTCGAAAGCTATGGAAGGGCCATCACCGCCGACCGGCGCCCCACCACCGCCGAAGCGGTCCTGCGCACCATAACCCTGCTCGACAGGATGGGCCGGCTCGACCCCGAGCGCGCATTGCCCGCAGTCGAGGTCCAGGCCGCCCTCTGGCGCGGGGACGCCATAGAGCTCGAACTGGTCGAGCTGATGACCGACCTGCAATACCGCACCGGCAAATACCGCGAAGCCTTCACCGTCACCCGCGAGATCGCCGAGATGTTCGACGAGACCACCATCGTCCCGGCCATGGTGGACCGCGCCCGCGCCGAGTTCGCCGGGCTCTATCTCGATGGCGGCGCCGATGCCCTCGATCCGGTCGCCGCGCTCGGCATCTATTATGATTTCCGCCAGCTCACACCGCCGGGCGCCGAAGGCGACCTGATGATCCGCAATCTCGCCCAGCGTCTCGTGCATGTGGACCTGCTGGGCCAGGCAGCCGAACTCCTCCAGTACCAGGTCGATCACCGGCTGCAGGGCGCGGCCCGGGCCCAGGTGGCGACCGATCTGGCCCTCGTGCACATCGCCAACCGCGCGCCCGACGCCGCCTTGCGCGTGCTCTATCAGAGCCGGCTTGCGGGCCTGCCCTCAGAGCTCGAGCGCCAGCGCCGGGTGCTCGAAGCGCGCGCGCTGGTCGATGCCAACCGCCAGGATCTGGCGCTCGACATTCTCTCGAGCATGTCGGGCAGGGACGTCGACCTGCTGCGGATCGAAGCCTACTGGACGTCCCGGCGATATCGGGAATCCGCCGAGCTGATCGAAACGCTCTACAGCGGCTCGCTGCCCGATGGGCTGAGCTCGCTGGCCCGGATCAACGTGGTCAAGGCGGCGGTGGGCTACGTGCTGGCCGATGATGCGCTGGGCCTTTCGCGCCTGCGCTCACGCTTTTCGCCCGCCATGGCCGAGACCTCCGAATGGCCCATGTTCGCCTTCGTGGTCGAGGACGTGGCCCCCGACAGCCGGGAATTCCGCCAGATCGCCCACGAGGTGGCGGGGCTCGATTCGCTGAACGCGTTCCTCAACGCCTATCGCGAAATCTATTCGGGCTCGAGCGCGCTCGCGCCCCTGCACGCCTCGCGGGACCTCTAGCGCATCTCCCGTGCCGATTGAGTCACAACAGGCTGTGCCTAGTCCTTCTTGGGCCGATAGACCCCGTCCTTGTCGCGTTCGAGCGTCACCATCGCACCCTTTTTGACCTCCGAGCGGTTGCGCTGGAGCTGCTCGTTCTTGGCTTCGGCGGCGCGCTTGTCCTCCTCGCGGAAGGATTTGCGCCAGTCGCGCATGATCGCGCGCACGCCCAGCCCGATGATGATGGCGGTAACGATCAGAACGAGGGTCGATCCCATTACAGTCCCAGACGGGCCCAGAGCGCCCGCTCCTCAAGTCGGTTCAGTGCCGAGCCCAGCGCATCGTCGGTTCCCTGGGCCCCGATCCCCAGCCCGGGCAGCGAAAAAAAGCTCCGCTTGGGCGCGATCGGCCGCAGCCGCACATCATTGCCATAGCGTTCCCGCAGGACCGTATGCATTTCTCCCAGCCCGTCGACAAGTCCCATTTCGAGCGCACGGCCCGCGGTCCAGAACCGGCCCGAAAACAGCTCGGCCTCCTCGCCCTTGAGCTTTTCCCCCCGGCGCGTGCGCACATAGTCGATGAAGACGTCGTGCACGTCGAGTTCGAGCTGCTTGATGTGGTCCACGTCCTCGGGCTTTTCGGGCAGGAACGGGTCCAGCGTCGATTTGTTGGTGCCCGCCGTATAGAGCCGGCGCGTCACCCCCAGCTTGGCGATCGCGTCCACAAAGCCGAACCCGGCCATCACCACCCCGATCGATCCCACGATCGAGGAGGGATCCGCGATCACCTCGTCGCCGGCCACCGCGATGAAATAGCCCCCCGAAGCCGCTGCATCTTCCACAAAGACCAGCACGGTCTTGTCGTGCCGGTCCGCAAGCTGGCGAATGCGCCGCGCGATCAGCCGCGATTGCACCGGCGAGCCCCCCGGCGAGTTGACCACCAGCGCCACGGCAGGCGCCTTGCGGTTGGCGAACGCCTTCTCGAGCAGCGGGGAGATCGAGGCGATGTTGAGCCGGCCCGGGCGCTGGTCCTGGGAAATCTGGCCCTGCAGGCGCACCACGGGAACCACCGGCCCCTTCTTGAACAGCCGCTTGTACCACGGGGCCCTGGCTCGTTCGGTTTCGCCTGTGCTCATGGGTGCGGGGTGCTCCTTTTGGGACATGTCGATGCGCGATTCATGTCTGCCATGTAGGAGGTCAACCGCCTTTTGGCCAGTCCAGCCGGCGCGCGCCCCGGAAAATCGCCTCGGGGACGGGCGCAAATCCATTCCCTTCCGCCTCGTGGATCACCAGCGGCGCATGCAGCACCGGCGCGGCGCGCGAGCCCTTGCGCCCCCTGACGAGCACGCGGCCCGCGGCCCGGCCCGGGCGCGCGGCGATGGGCAGGATCTCGATCCCCCCCATGCGGGCGGAAAACCCGGCCAGCAGCGCGGGCAGGGCCTCGGCCGTGTACACCATGATGATCTCGGCCTGCGCGTGTCCGGCGGTGGCCGCGGCCCTGATCCAGTCCTCGAGCGCGGACGCCGCCATGTGCCGGGCCCGCGCGCGACCGGCCACTGCCGATTGCGTGCCGGCGGGAAAATAGGGCGGGTTGGCGATCACCACGTCGAAGTGATCGCGCACGAGCCCCGCGGCCAGCCGCTCACGCCCCGGCGCCGTCACATCGACCGCGATCACCCCGGTCCGCCCACCCAGCCCGTTGCGCGCGGCGTTCTGCATCGCGAGCGCGCACTGGTCGGGGTCGATCTCGGCGAGCATCGCCCGGGCGCCGGGCACATGGGTGAGCGCGGTCAGCCCCGCCACCCCCACGCCGGCGCCCATATCGAGGATCGCACCGGCATCGTCGGGCACGCTGGCCCCAAGGAGCACGGAATCCATTCCGGCCCGAAAGCCCCTGCGGTGCTGGAGTATGGACAATTTGCCGCCCAGAAAGGCGTCCTCTGTGAGGTCTTGGCGTTTTACAATTCCGAGCGGCTGGTTTACCGACATACCCATGAGAGGTCCGATTGCGGGCCGATACGGCAATGATAGACGAACGGGCTGGCCCACACCACCGGCCCCGGGAGAATATCGCCCATGGCGGTTGAAAGTCTGGAAAAGCGCCCGAGGGCGGACGACGCACAGGCCATGGACCGGCTCGTTGCGGCCACCCGTGCCGATATGGACGCGGTCAACGCGCTCATCGTGTCGCGTGCCGACAGCTCGGTCGAAATGGTCCCCGAGGTTGCCAACCATCTGATTGCCGCCGGGGGCAAGCGCCTGCGGCCCATGCTGACGCTCGCGGCCTCCGCCATGTTCGGCACCGCCGACGGCAATGGCGTGCGGTTTGCCGCTGCGGTCGAGTTCATGCACAACGCCACGCTCCTGCACGACGACGTGGTCGATGAATCCGACATGCGCCGGGGCCGGCCCGCCGCCCGCACCATCTGGGGCAATCAGGCCTCGGTTCTGGTGGGAGATTTCCTCCTCGGCCAGGCCTTCATGATGATGGTGGAAAGCGGCGATCTCGCGGCTCTGGGCGTGCTTTCGCGCGCCGCCGCGACGATTGCGGAGGGCGAGGTCTTCCAGCTCGCCAAGGCCGGCGATCTCTCGACCACCGCGGGGGACTACGACCGCATCATCCACGCCAAGACCGCAACGCTTTTCGAAGCCGCCACCGAAGTGGGCGCCATGGCCGGCGGCGCCGCCACCGAGCAGCGCGAGGCGCTTGCCGCCTATGGGCGCGAACTGGGCATGGCCTTCCAGCTCGTCGACGATGTGCTGGACTATGGCGGCGCCCGCGGCAATCTGGGCAAGAACACAGGCGATGATCTGCGCGAGGGCAAGATGACCCTGCCCATCATCCTCTCTCTGGCCACCGCCGATGCCGCCGAGCGGCGCACAATCGAGTCCGCGCTGGGCAACACCAATGCCGATTCCGGCGTCTTTGAGACGGTGCTTGCCATTCTCGAACGCCACGACGCGCTGGCCCAGACCATGGCGCGGGCCGAGGGCCATGCCCAGGCCGCCCGCGCGGCGCTCTCGGGGCTGCCATCGTCCCCCATTGCCGACATCCTGCTCGACGTCCCCGCCTTCTGCACCCGGCGCGCCTACTGACCCCGCCGCTCGGCGATGGACAAGTCCCCGGTCCCCTGCTACCGATCTGCGCGATCGCGCGCGTTCGGCAAAGGCCGCTGAAACAGGCGGCCGCGGGGCGCGCGGCACACCGATGACACAGGCGGTCCCGCAGCCTTTATAGAGGGTGCGGAGCCAACCCAGGTTCTCTTCCGCACGCAAGGCGCCCCGACCCATGCCCGAATTGCTTCTCGAGCTTTTTTCCGAGGAAATCCCAGCGCGCCTCCAGCGGCGCGCCGCCGAGGATCTCAAGAAGGCCGTGACCGACGCCCTGGTCGAGAACGGGCTGGTCTATGAAAGCGCCGGCGCCTTTGCCACCCCGCGTCGGCTGGCCCTCACCGTCACCGGACTGCCCCCTGCATCCCCCGACACCCGCGAAGAGCGCAAGGGCCCCAAGGTCGGCTCCCCCGACAAGGCCGTCGAAGGCTTTCTGCGCGGCGCGGGCCTGTCCTCGATCGACGAGGCCAAGATCCAGTCCGATCCCAAGAAGGGCGATTTCTACGTCGCCGTCATCGAAAAGAAGGGCGCGCCGGCGATCGATCTTCTGACCGAGATCCTGCCTGCCGCCATCAAGGGCTTTCCCTGGGGCAAGCCCATGCGCTGGGGCACCGGGCGGCTCGAATGGGTCCGCCCGCTGCGCGCCATCACCGCCACTTTCGGGGCCGATGGCGAGGAACCCGAGACCGTCGAGTTCGAGATCGGGGAGATCCGGTCGGGCCACACCACGTTCGGCCACCGCTTCCACGCCCCCGAACCGATCCGCGTCCGCCGGTTCGATGATTACGTCCAGGCGCTGGAAAAGGCCCGCGTCGTCCTCGATATCGACCGCCGCAAGCAGTCGATCCGCGCCGATGCTGAGGAACTGGCCTTCGCCCAGGGCCTCGAGGTCATCGCCGACGAGGGCCTGCTCGAGGAGGTCGCGGGGCTGGTCGAATGGCCCGTCGTCATGATGGGCAGCTTTGACGAAGCGTTTCTCTCGGTGCCCGAGGAAGCGGTGATCGCCACCATCCGCGCCAACCAGAAATGCTTCTGCCTGCGCGATGCGGTCACCGGCAAACTCGCCAACCGCTTCCTTTTGACCGCCAATCTCGTCGCCGAGGATGGCGGCGCCACCATCGTGGCGGGCAATGAGCGCGTCATCCGCGCCCGGCTTTCGGACGCCAAGTTCTTTTACGAAACCGACCTCGCCACCCCGCTCGCCGATAATCTGCCCCGGCTGGATTCGGTGGTCTTCCACGCCAAACTGGGTACCCAGGCCGCCCGGGTCGCGCGCATCGAGGCCCTGGCCGCCCAAATCGCCCCGATGGTGGGCGCCGACCCGGAAGACGCACGCCGCGCCGCCCGGCTCTCGAAAGCCGACCTGCCCACCGGCATGGTGGGCGAGTTCCCCGAGCTCCAGGGCCTGATGGGGCGCTATTACGCGCTCGCCCAGGGCGAAAAGCCCCAGGTCGCCGCCGCGATCGAGGACCATTACAAGCCGCTCGGCCCGTCCGACCGCGTGCCCGCCGAGCCCGTCGCCATCGCCGTGGCGCTCGCCGACAAGCTCGATCTGCTCACCGGCTTCTGGTCGATTGACGAAAAGCCCACCGGCTCGAAAGACCCCTACGCCCTCCGCCGCGCCGCGCTGGGGGTGATCCGGCTGGTGGAGGATAATCGGCTCAGACTAAAGCTGATTGTTCTGTTTGAAATGCACTCCGAAACATGGCGCAGTCATAGGCAGGAAGCGCGGGCCGCCGACAAACAAGGATCGGGTTTCGCTGACGGTTCTTCAGTGATTGGGTTCGCCTCGCGTGATGTGAATGGCCGCAAGGTCGAATTGAAGAACCTGGACCTCCTCTCGTTCTTCCACGACCGGCTCAAGGTCTCGCTCCGCGATGCCGGCGCGCGCCATGATCTCGTCGATGCGGTGATTTCCGAGGACAGCGACGACATCCTTCAGATCGTCAACCGCGTTGCCGCGCTGGGCGATCTGCTCGGGACCGAGGACGGCAAGGCCCTGCTCGCGGGCTATCGCCGCGCGGTCAACATCCTCGTCGCCGAGGAAAAAAAGGACGGGCGCAGCTATGGCGGCGAGCTCGACGCCAATGCGCTGACTGCACCCGAGGAAACCGTCCTCTCCACGGCCATCGATCTGGCCCGCGGGGAAGTGGACGGACGCCTTGCCGCCGACGACTACGCCGGCGCCGTCTCCACCCTCGCCAGCCTGCGCGCGCCGGTCGATACCTTCTTTGAAAACGTGATGGTCAACGCCGACGACCCGGCCGTGCGCATCAATCGCCTCACCCTCCTCGCCCAGCTGCGCGACACCATGCACAAAGTCGCCGATTTCGGCCAGGTGGCGGGGTAACCGGAGCGTTTCCAGCAAAAGTGGAACACTTTTGCGGTTCGGAAACGCGACCAGCAAAGACCTGCGCTCCCAGCAAAAGTGGAACACTTTTGCGGTTCGGAAACGCGACCAGCAAAGACCGGCAAATACCAGCTCTGCCGGCAAAGACCGGATGCAGCGTGCGCCCAGGTGTGCTAGAGTGTTCCGATGACCCGCATTTCCCAGCCCCGCACCGGTAAGGTCGCACCCAAAGGGTGGAGTCTCGACACGGCCAAGAAGGTGGCCGCAGTCGAGGGACTGGTCGTGACCGCTCACATGGAACAGGCGATTTCGCGCCGGGGCGATGCCGGGCGCAAGGCCGTTCATGCCGTCGTGAGCAAAGACTGACGACCTGATCTATGGCTTCGAGCAGGATCCTCTCTGCTATCGGGGCACTACGGTCCTTCGTAACAAGGCTGATCTGAAATCCCAGGCTTTGCTCGATGAGTTCGAGGCGGCCATGTTTGCCTTGCGCGCGAGCGGACCCTGGCCGCATGGCGATTTGGGCACGTCCTACTATCGCGGCCTTCACCACCACTTTTTTCAGGATGTGTTCGATTGGGCGGGGACATACCGGACCGTCAGAACTGCCAGGGCGGCAACTGGTTCTGCTACCCCGAGAATATAGAAGCGGAAATGGCGAGGCTGTTCGGATGGGCCGAAGGGCGGGACTGGTTCGTGGGACACCCGCGGGAGCGCTTCGTACGTGAACTGGCGCACTTTATTGCCGAGCTCAACGCCATACATCCGTTTCGCGAAGGCAATGGCAGGACTCAGTTTGCAGTGATGAGCATCCTGACTGAGGTGTCCGGATACGGGTTCAACGCCGACGCTCTTGAGCCGGCTGTCGCGCTGGACGCCATGATCCAGAGCTTCGGTGGCGATAACCGAAACCTCGAGCGCCTTGTCCACGCCCTCATCGCCTAGCCGGCGGCCCTGCGCCCGGGCTTGAATTCGGCCATGCCCTCATTGGCCAGCCGATCGGCGCGTTCGTTGAATTCGTCGCCCGCATGGCCCTTCACCCAATGCCAGGTGATGGTGTGCGGGCGCACCGCTTCGTCCAGCGCCTGCCAGAGCTCGACATTCTTGACCGGCTTTTTCGCCGCGGTCTTCCAGCCGTTCCGCTTCCAGCCATGCAGCCAGCCCTGAATGCCGTTCTTGACGTACTGGCTGTCGGTGTACATCTCCACCGTGCAGGGGCGCTTGAGCGCGTTGAGCGCCGCGATGGCCGCGGTCAGCTCCATCTGGTTGTTGGTGGTCTGCGCTGCGCCGCCCGAAAGGTCGCGCACATGGCCGTTGAACTGGAGCACCGCGCCCCAGCCGCCCGGACCGGGATTGCCCGAACAGGCCCCGTCGGTATGGATGGTCACCGTATCGCTTGCTGTATCGCTCACCGGCCGCTCGCTGCCTCGAGCTCGCGCAGGACGCGCGGGATGTTGAACGCGATGTGCTCCTCGGCGGTGGTGGCGATCTCGACGCTCACCGCGTAGCGCTCGGCAAAGGCCGCGATCACCTCCTCGACCAGTTGCTCGGGCGCCGAGGCCCCGGCGGTGATCCCCAGCGAGGTGATGCCGGCAAACTGGTCCCAGTCGATGTCGCCGGCGCGCTGGACCATCACCGACACCCGGCATCCGGCCCGCTCGCCCACTTCCACCAGCCGCATGGAGTTCGAGGAATTGGGGGCGCCCACCACGATCATGGCGTCGACCTGCGGGGCCACCACCTTCACCGCCTCCTGGCGGTTGGTGGTCGCATAGCAGATGTCTTCCTTGTGCGCCACCGAAATGGCCGGGAACCTGCTCTTGAGCACCAGAACGATGGCGCTGGTGTCGTCCACCGAAAGCGTGGTCTGGGTCACGAGCGCGAGATTGTCGGGATCCCGCGGGGCGAACGCCTCGGCGTCCGCGACCGTTTCGATCAGCGAGATGCGCCCGGGTGGCAACTGGCCCATGGTCCCGATCACCTCGGGGTGCCCCTTGTGCCCGATCAGGACGATGTCGCGTCCGTCCTCGGCGTGCCGCTGGGCTTCCACATGCACCTTGGTTACCAGCGGGCAGGTTGCGTCGAGATAAAACATGTTGCGGTGCCGGGCCTCGGCGGGCACCGACCTGGCCACCCCATGGGCCGAAAAGATCACCGGCGCCTCGGTTCCCTCGGGGATTTCGTCGAGTTCCTCCACGAACACCGCGCCCTTGGCGCGCAACCCGTCCACGACATATTTGTTGTGCACGATCTCGTGGCGCACATAGACGGGCGCCCCGAATTTCTTGAGCGCCAGATCCACGATCTGGATGGCGCGGTCCACCCCGGCGCAAAAGCCGCGCGGGGCACACAACAGGATCTTGAGATGGGGCTTGCCGGTCATGGGCGAGAGATGCGGGCTGGCGCCCTGCAAGTCAAGGCATGAGCATGGCGATGGGGGGTGGAGTTCGCCCGCCGCGACGATTTTGCCCTGTTGCTCCGGTGCCCCCCGGCAGGCAATATGGCTGTGAACCAATTGGGATTTTTCGGGTGGCGCTCTCCCATCATATATTCGCGATCGCGCCTGCGCAGGGCCGGCCATCGGTCAGCAAGGCGCAGGGGCGGCTGCTCGTGGGCAAGGCCAAATGGGTGTTCGCCGCCGCGCAGGCCGGCCTGCCCACCGTTCCCACCATCGTCATCACCCGCGCCGCATGGCGTGCCCTGCAAGAGGAGCGCGAAGCAGGCGGGGACAGCCTGCGCCGGGTCTGGGTGGCCACGCTCTTTAAACTCGTGGGCGCCGATACCAGGCCGCCCGAACTGGTGGTCCGCACCTCCGCGCCCCGGCACATGCCAGGCCTGCGTCCGGCCCGCACGGGGCTTCCCGCGCCCGGACGACCCGAGGATTCGGTCGATCCCGCCCGCCCGCTCGGCAAGGCGATCACCGCCGCGTTCGACTCCTACGGGGGAGGGGATCCGGCCCTCGCCGGGCCCGACGATATCGACGTGGAAAATTCCATCGTCATCGTCCAGGCCTTTGCCCGGGGCGATCTCATCCAGTTCCTCACCCGCAATGCCACCTCCGGGCGCATGGGCCCGGTGGCCCTGCCGGGCGGCAAGCTGCCGCCCTTGCCCGACAACGCGCTCAAGCTCGCGCGCACCATCGATGCGGTGTCCGGCCGCCACATGGCCTGCCTCGTCTCGCTGGCCGATGGCGAGGCGGCGCTGGTGTCCGCGCGGCCCGTCCAGGTCAGCGCCGGCGCCCATCTCGAAGCGGCCATCGACCGGGTGGATGCCAATGTATGGTCCAGCGCCGATGCGGTCCGGCGCTTCAACGCCGCCCAGCTTCCCCAATTGCTTCACCCCCGCCTCGCCACTCCCGAGCACGATACGGCCATCGCCTCGGGGCTGGGCGTGTCACCCGGCGCGGCGAGCGGGGAGATCGTCTTTACCGCCGATGACGCCGCCCGCTGCCGGGCGCGTGGCCGGCACTGCATCCTTGTGGTCATGGAAACCGGCCCGGGCGATATCGAGGGCATGAAGGCCGCCACCGGGTTTCTGACCGCGCGCGGCGGCATGACCAGCCATGCGGCGGTCGTCGCCCGCATCACGGGAAAGCCCTGCGTGGCTGGCGTGCGCAGTCTCTCGATCGATCCGGTGGCCGGCACCTGCCGGATCGGGGAGCAGACCTTCAACGCCGGCGAGCAGATCACCATCGACGGCAATGATGGTGGCATCTTTTCGGGTCGCCTGCCGCTCTCGCGCCCGCATCTGGGCGGCGCCATGTCCCGGCTGCTCGATTGGGCCGATGACAGCCGCACCATTTCCGTGCGCACCAATGCCGAGACCATCGAAGCCGCCCTCAACGCGCTCAGCTTCGGGGCCGAGGGCATCGGGCTCGCCCGGTCCGAGCACATGTTCTTTTCCGGGGACCGGATGCTGGCCCTGCGGCGCCTGATCCTCTCGGAAAGCGAGGCCGACCGCGCCTCCGCGCTCGAAGGGCTGGTGGACTATCAGGCCGCCGATTATGCCGAACTGTTCGCGATCATGCAGGACAAGCCGGTCAATGTCCGGCTGTTCGATCCCCCGCTGCATGAATTCCTGCCGCGCTCGGCCGAAGATGTCGAGGAGACCGCGTCGGCGCTCGGGCTGTCGGTGGAGACCCTCAAGGGCCGGCTCCAGCGGCTCAACGAGGTCAACCCGATGCTCGGGCACCGGGGCTGCCGGCTGGTCATCACCTATCCCGAAATCCTTGCCATGCAGGTCAAGGCGCTCATCCTCGGGGTCGAGACGGCCATGGACAAGCAGGACATGCCGGTCAATCTCGAGATCATGGTTCCCTTCGTCACCTCGGCGCGCGAGGTGGCCTGGATCAAGAAACGCGTCCACGACATGGTCGCCCAGTCGCCTGCCTTTGCGCACGGCGCCACCATGCGCTTCGGCACCATGATCGAGTTGCCGCGCGCCTGCCTGCGGGCCGGGGAGATCGCCCGTGAGGTCGATTTCTTCTCCTTCGGCACCAATGATCTCACCCAGACCACCTACGGGATCTCGCGCGACGACGCCCCGGCCTTCCTTGCCACCTATCACCGCAAGGGCATCTACGACGCCGATCCATTCGTGACCATCGACACCCGCGGGGTGGGCGAATTGATCCGGATCGCCATCGAGCGCGGGCGCCAGGCCAATCCCGCCCTCACCATCGGCATCTGCGGCGAGCACGCCGGGGACCCCGAATCGCTGCGCTTTTTCTCAGGGCTGGACATCGATTACGTGAGTTGCTCGCCCTATCGCGTCCCCGTCGCGCGTCTCGTCCTCGCCCAGTCCCTCGCCTGACGTCGAGGCCCCCGGCCGCTCCCCGCACACAAAGGCGCCGCTGCCCGAAAATGGGTCCGGCTTTGCCCAATTGCTGCCGGGTGTCTGCCAGATTGCCCGTGTTTACCCCTTCATAACCCTAATCGAGGATCATCGGGACTGACGGCATTTGATTCAGTTTGTGTGGCATTCGTGCAGCGCGGCGATCTGGATCGGCTCTGGTCGCGGTGAAATTGGGTTTTCGTTCAGCGACCAAAGGGGCAGCCGGAGTGGTGTTGAGTAGTGAGTGGCGTAGGCGTATGACGTATCGGATTTTCCCGAAGCGGGCCGGAAATCAAAGACTGTTCGGCTCAGGCCGACAGGCTCTGGCCGGACTTGCAGTGTCGGCCTTCGTTTACTGCGCCTTCGCGCCGGGCACCGGAGGCGCCCGCGTCTTTGATCCTGCGACCGAACTGCCGCCTGCGCCCACCGCGTCGCTGACGTTCGGGGACGGCCAGCCCGCCATAGAGGGCTCTGTGGCCTCGCTCTTCTCCACATCAATGTTTTCCGGGCCCAACCGTTCCGAAAAGACTGACCGGCTGTTGCCGCGCACCGATCTCGTCGCCTTCACCCAGGGCTTTGACGCGGTGCGCCTGTCCATCGCCTCGGCCCGTGCGGCCGGCACGACTTACGGCCAGTCCGGCATCGCGGTCGCCGATATCGACGAGGCCGAGGAGATCGGCCCGCGCATTTCCGTGGCTTCGATCGATCACAGCGGCGTCGAAGCGCTCGGCGCCATCGACGCTCTGGCCGGCACCGGCTCGCTCGACCCCAGCGTGCCACGGCCCATCCCCGTGCCCGAGCGGCTCGCCTATTCGCGGGCCAACACTCCTGCCACCGATTTCACCCCCAAGCACGCCTGGTCCGAGCGCGAGCAGTGGTGCCTTTCGACCGGGATCTATTTCGAGGCCCGCGGCGAGAGCTATCGCGGCCAGGTCGCGGTCGCCCAGGTCATCATGAACCGGGTCGAGCACAAGAACTATCCCAACTCAATCTGCGGGGTCGTCTACCAGAACCAGCATAGGCGCAATGCCTGCCAGTTCTCCTTTGCCTGCGACGGCAAGACCAACGTCAACCGCACGCCCGAGATCGCCGCATGGGCCCAGGCCCAGGAAATCACCGCCACCGTGCTCGACGAGGACATCTACCTCCCCGAAGTCGGCGACGCGACCCACTACCACGCCACCTATGTGCGCCCGCGCTGGGCCCGCAACATGGATCGCGTCACCCAGGTCGGGCTCCACGTCTTCTACCGGTTCCGTCCCGGCTGGCGGTTCGGCTGAGCACTGGAGCGTTTCCAGGAAAAGTGGAACACTTTTCAGGTTCGGAAACGCGACGAACTAAGGACCTGGAGCGTTTCCAGGAAAAGTGGAACACTTTTCAGGTTCACAAACGCGACACATGCCCAGAGGCAAGGGCGGTCAGCGCTTGACCGAGCAGGTCACGAAGCTTCCGCTCGCCACGCACACCCGCAACGCATCCGGCCCGATCGCCTGGATTGTCTCGCGCCCTTCGGCGCTGCGCGTGTGGCGGTAGATCGACGTGCCTTCGGGCCCGGCCCAGTCTTTGAGCAAAACGGCCCCGGCACTGTCCGCCCGCACCCGCTCCACGCTGATGCCGGGATACAGCACGTGCCGGGACACCATCGCGTCCGATGAATAGGTGCCCGTCGGCGTCACCGCCACATTGACCGTTCGGGCGCGCCCAAACCCGATCTTTGTGACCACAGACGCGCTCTCGGGCTCGAGCGACACCCAGTCCTCGTGGGTGATCTCGTAGTCGGTCGCGTCGAACTTGACCAGCGTCGAGAGCGGCCCGGTGGCGTCGTCCGCGCGTGAGGCCTGCGCGCCGCCCAGGGCCGCAAGGCCCAGCAGAACCACCGCCACGATCAACCGCACGAGGGGCGGAATGGTATGCCGGTGCACAGGTCTGGGCTGACGCTGGTACATGGATCTGCTCGCTTGGCTTATCGGCCGTTAACGGATTATCAACCTTTCCGTTCAGTTAACGCAAAGCCCATCTTTACCCAAGGTTAACCATAAAATTTGAAACAAGGTTTAGCGATCCGGGACAGCGCCCGGACCTCGCGCGTTTGCGCCCGGCGTCAGGCTTCGATGGTGAGGCTTTCGCAGACTTCGATGAACCGGTCATGGGCCTGCTGGGTAGGCCAGGGGCGGATCAGCCGCTCGAACCCGGGCAGGTCGAACCCGGCCAGGGTCGGCTCCCCGAAAATCTTGCGCGCTTCGTCGGGCTCGAACCCGGCCAGGTTCACCGCCTCGAAGAACGCCGCTTCCCGGTCCGCCCGCTTGATCGTCTTGGCGAGCGCCCTGGGCGCGATCGCCGAAAGCCCGAACCGCACATGGATCGCGCCCAGCAGCCGGCTTTCCACGTCCCGGTAATTGCCCCCCATCGCGGCCTTGAAGGGCGAGATGATGTCGCCCATCACATATTCGGGCGCGTCGTGCAAAAGCGCGTAAAGCCGCCCCGCATCCTCGATCTCCGGGCTCATCGCCGAGACGATCTCCAGCACGAGGATCGAATGCTGGGCCACCGAGAAGGCATAATCGCCACGCGTCTGCCCGTTCCAGCGCGCCACCCGCGCCAGCCCGTGGGCGATGTCGGACAGCTCGACGTCGAGCGGGGAGGGGTCCAGCAGATCGAGCCTTCGCCCCGACAGCATGCGCTGCCATGCCCGCGATGGAGTGCGCGCCATCTTGTCCCCCGACCCGTGAAATTCTGCTGCTCAGCCTATTGGGAATCGCCGCCCGGCTGACCCAAAGCGTAGCGAGCCCAGCCGGGCAGGGCAAGCGTCGCGGGTCGCCCGCCGACCTCCACAGATTCAGGATCGGCGATCCGGTCGATCCGCACGAGACCGACCGCCGACCCCCCGATCACCCGGCCGATCTGACCCGCCGCCTTGCCGCTCGCGACAACGCCGTCCCCGGCCGCCGCGTCCGTCAGCCCGCCCACGATCACAGGCCGCCGGCGCGCCGTGCCGCGATGCTGCATCCGCGAGACCACTTCCTGGCCCACATAACAGCCCTTCTTGAAATCCACTCCGCCCAGATGGTCCATGCCGATATCGTGGGGAAAGACCTCTTCGGCCCCGAAATCGGGCCCAAGCTCGGGTATGCCCAGCGCGATGCGCGCCTTGTGCGCGCCGTCTCCCGCAGCCCAGCCGCCCGCCGCCTCGCGCTCGGCGATCACCCGGTAACCCAGCCCCTCGTCCCGCCCGTCGGCATGGACGATCCCCGCCTCGGGCCGCTCGGCGGACCATCCCACGCGATGGGTCTCGGCCAGCACCGCGATCTCGAGCTTGGCCCGCAGCCGGTACATGGTCATCCGCTTGCGGAAATTTTCCGCCACGCTCTCATGGACGTCGAGCCACCAGCCGTCGTCCGCCCACCCGATCAGCCCCTCGGCCAGCAGCTTGCCCTGTGGCGAAAGCAGCGCGAACCAGCGCGCCACCGCGTCGCCCTCGGTGATCGAGGGGGTCAGCACGTCGTTGAGCAGATGGGTCGCATCGGGCCCCGAAATCCTGAAAGCCACCCGCTCGCTGCGCAATTCGATTGTCATAGGCCGCTCCCTGCTGGACTTGGTCCCGGCCCGTCCGGTAAACCCGGGCCAGTCGTTCCCGTGCCCGGAGGTATGCCATGAGTCGCCATTTCGATACGATCCTGCGGGGCGGGACACTGGTCAATCACGACGGCATAGGTGGCGCCGACGTAGGAATTATCAAGGGACGCATCGCCTCGATCGGCGCGCTCTTGAACGATACCGCCGACGAGGTGGTCGATTGCTCCGGCCTTCACATCCTGCCCGGCGTCATCGACACCCAGGTGCATTTTCGCGAACCCGGGCTCGATCACAAGGAAGATCTGGAATCGGGCTCGCGCGCCGCGGTCATGGGCGGGGTCACCGGCGTCTTCGAGATGCCCAACACCAACCCGCTCACCATTTCGCGGCAAACCTTTAACGACAAGATCGCCCGCGCAACCGCGCGCATGCACTGCGACTTCGCCTTTTATATCGGGGGCACGCGCGAGAATGTGGGCGAGCTGGCCGCGCTCGAAAAACTCCCGGGCTGCGCGGGCATCAAGGTCTTCATGGGCTCGTCCACCGGCTCGCTCCTGGTCGCCGACGATGACGGGGTCGAAGCGATCCTCTCGGCCATCTCGCGCCGCGCCGCCTTCCATTCCGAGGACGAATACCGGCTCGAGGCGCGCAAATCCGAGCGCATCGCCAACGATCCCTCGTCCCACCCCGTCTGGCGCGATCCCGAAGCTGCGCTCATGTGCACCAAGCGTCTGGTCTCGCTGGCGAGAAAGACCGGCAAGCGCATCCATGTCCTGCACATCTCGACCCGCGAGGAAATGGCCTATCTCGCCGACCACAAGGACGTGGCCAGCGTCGAGGTCACGCCCCATCACCTGACGCTGGACGAAACCGCCTACGAGCGGCTGGGCACCTACGCCCAGATGAACCCGCCCGTCCGGGACGGGGTGCACCGCGCCGGCATCTGGGACGGGGTCGCCAATGGCGTCGCCGATATCCTTGGGTCCGACCACGCGCCGCATCTGCGCGAGGAAAAGGACAAGCCCTATCCCCAGTCCCCTTCAGGCATGACCGGGGTGCAGACGCTGGTGCCCATCATGCTCGATCACGTCAACGCCGGGCGCCTGAGTCTCCAGCGCTTCGTGGACATGACCAGCCATGGCCCCCAGCGCCTCTTCAACATCGCAGGCAAGGGCCGCGTCGCGGTGGGCTATGACGCCGACTTCACCATCGTCGACCTCAAGCGCACAGAAACCATCACCGACAGCTGGATGGAATCGAAAGCCGGCTGGACCCCCTATGACGGCGTCGCGGTCACCGGCTGGCCTGTGGGCACCTATGTCCGGGGCGCAAAAGTCATGTGGGACGGCGAACTCACCACCCCCTCGAACGGCCAACCCATCCGCTTCATGGAAGCCCTCGAGCCCGAAGCTTAGAGCGTTCAGGATTTGAGCGAACCGCTGGTGGCGTGCACTTCGCTTCCCCGGTGAAAACCGGGGTCCAGCAGAATGCCCGCTACCACTGGTGTTTCAGAGCTGGGCCCATGGGCTGCGGCTTGCGCCGGGGCGGCGATGGAGAGAAACCCCAAGTGGTCAGAGCTCTTGTTCTGATTCAATCGGAACAGGATATGCTTTAGCCTTTGAGCCCGCGTTGCGCCCGATGACCTCGGCGGCGGTCAGCATCCGATAGCTGTGCTCCGGTGCCGAAAAGGCGTGCCGGAGCTCTGACTTGAGCTGGTCCAGGGCTTCGTCCTCGACCGGCTCCTTGCGATGTTCGGTGGGTTCGCTCACTGTCCGTCCTCCCTCAAGCCAATGCCATCAGCGTGGCATTGCCGCCGGCTGCGGCGGTGTTGATGCTGGTCGAGACCTCGTTGACCAGAAGCTCGATGCCGAACACGGCCCGGCCCTCGGCCAGCGCCTCGGTGCCAAAGCCCTGCACCAGAACGATCGGACCTTCGGCCTCGGCCCAGCGCTTGGTAAGCGCGGCGATCGTGTCCGCCTCGCCCTCGGCAAGAACCGCCGCCACCGAGCCGGGCGCGGCCCTCTCGCGGGTGACGCTGACGCGCGGGGCGATCTCGCCGGGCAGATCCCCGAGAATTGCGGCGAGCACCGGATTGGCCTCCACCAGCACGCCATTTCCCGCCGCCAGCGCCGCGGCCAGCCCGTGTACCAGCCCGGTCACACTGGTCGGGGCCACCAGCACCGTGCCCTTGGGCTGGGTCATGTAGGTGTTGCGCTCGCCCACCGGCCCGTCCAGTTCCACGAACGCGTTGATTGCCGGGTGCCGTCCATAGTCGAGCACCTGGCCCGCAAGCCCGTCATAGCCCTTGGCGCGCACCCAGTCCGCCAGCGCGGCAAGGCTTGGCCCCGGCTGGCGCTGCGGCAGCCCGAACACCGCCCGGCTCGTGGTTCTCACCAGACGGCGCAAATAGAGCGGCCCGCCGGCCTTTGGGCCCGTGCCCGAAAGCCCGTGCCCGCCGAAGGGCTGGACGCCCACCACCGCCCCGATCTGGTTGCGGTTGATATAGATGTTGCCCACTTCGATCCGGCTCGCCACGCTCTCGATGGTCGTGTCGATCCGCGTGTGCAGCCCGAAGGTCAGCCCATAGCCCAGCCCGTTGATCTTCCCGATCAGTTGGTCGAGCTCGCGCCGCTTGTAGGTCACCACATGCAGCACCGGCCCGAACACCTCGCGGCCCAGCGCGGCGATGTCGTCGATCTCGATCAGCGTCGGCGCCACGAAGGTGCCGTGAGCAGTCTCGGGGCCCATCGGCGTGCGGGTAATCCGATGGCCCTTTTCCTCCATCGCCGCGACGTGGGCGAGGATGGTCTCGCGCGCCTCGGCGGTGATCACCGGCCCCACATCGGTCGAGAGCCGGTCGGGATTGCCCACCGCCAGCTCGGCCATCGCGCCCTTGAGCATGGTGATCGTGCGCGCGGCGGCTTCCTCCTGCACGCACAGCACCCGCAGCGCCGAACAGCGCTGCCCGGCGCTGTCGAAGGCCGAAGCGAGCACGTCCAGCACCACCTGTTCGGTCAGCGCCGAGCTGTCCACCACCAGCGCGTTCTGCCCGCCGGTCTCCGCTACCAGTGGAATGGGCGCCCCGTCGTCGCGCGTGCGCCCCGCCAATTGCCCGGCAATCAGCCGCGCCACTTCGGTCGAGCCGGTAAACATCACCCCCGATGTCGTCGGGTGCGCAACGAGCGCCGCGCCCACCGGCCCGTCCCCAGGCACGAGCTGCAGCGCGTCATCGGGCACGCCGGCCTCATGGAGCAGCCGAACCGCCTCGGCCGCGATCAGCGGAGTTTCCTCGGCGGGCTTGGCGACCACCGTGTTGCCCGCCACCAGCGCGGCGCTGGCCTGTCCGGTAAAGATCGCCAGCGGGAAGTTCCAGGGCGAGATCGCCACCACGACCCCAAGTGGCCGGTGGGTTTCGTTATCGAACAGGGTTGCGACCTGCTGGCCGTAATAGCGCAGGAAATCGACCGCCTCGCGCACCTCGGCGATCGCGTTGGCCGCCGATTTTCCCGCCTCGCGCATGGCCAGCGACATGAACATCTCCATGCGCGCTTCCATCATGTCCGCCGCCCGGACAAGGATCGCCCCGCGCTCGGTGGGCGGCGTGCCGGCCCAGCCCTTGAGCGCCGCGCCTGCCCGGTCCATCACCGCCCCCACCGCATCGGGCGAGACCTCCGCGACATGGCCCACCACATCGCGATGATCGGCAGGGTTGCGGACAGCGCGCGATCTGCTCGTCCGCTCACTTCCCTTCTCCCCTCGTGGGAGAAGGTGGCCCGAAGGGTCGGATGAGGGGGAAGGCGCCTGCCAATCGGTATCAAGCGTCGACTTGAGACTCTCGTGCAGCGCCTCCAGCACCGCCTCGTTGGAAAGGTCGAGCCCCCGCGCATTCTGGCGCCCCTGCGCCAGGATATCGGACGGCAGGTCGATCTCGGCATGGGGCGCCCCCAGCGGGGTGATATTGCGCGCGATCTCGACGGGGTCCGCCGAAAGCCGCGCCACGGGAATGTCCTCGTCGGCGATCTGGTTGACGAAGCTGGAATTCGCTCCGTTCTCGAGCAGGCGACGCACCAGATAAGCCAGCAGCGTTTCATGGCTCCCCACGGGCGCGTATATCCGGCAGGGCCGGTCGAGCTTGTCGGCGTCCACCACCTGTTCATAGAGCGGCTCGCCCATGCCGTGCAGGCACTGGAACTCGTAATCCCCGATGGTGAAATCGGGCCCCGCCAGCTCGTAAACCGTCGCCATGGTCTGGGCGTTGTGGGTTGCGAACTGGGGGAACACCGCGTCCCGCGCCTCCAGCAGCTTGCGCGCGCAGGCGATGTAGCTGACGTCGGAATAGACCTTGCGGGTAAAGACCGGAAACCCCTCCATCCCCTCGACCTGCGCCCGTTTGATCTCGGTGTCCCAATAGGCGCCCTTGACCAGCCGCACCATGATCCGGTGCCCGGTGCGCCGGCCCAGGTCGATCAGCCAGTCGATGACGAACGGGCAGCGCTTGGAATAGGCCTGCACCACGAACCCGATCCCGTCCCAGCCGTCGAACGCCGGGTCGGTGGCCACCGCTTCGATCAGATCCAGCGACAGCTCGAGCCGGTCCATCTCCTCGGCGTCGATGTTGAGCCCGATATTGTAGTCGCGCGCCATGCCCGCCAGCCTCTTGAGCCGGGGCAGTAATTCCTCCATCGCCCGCTGGTGCTTGGCGCGCCCATAGCGCGGATGGAGCGCCGAGAGCTTGATCGAGATCCCCGCGCTCTCATAGACACCCTTGCCTCGGGTGTTCTTGCCGATGGCGTGGATCGCGGCCACATATTCGGCCATGTAGCGCTCGGCATCCTCGGCGGTCGTCGCCGCTTCCCCCAGCATGTCGTAGGAATAGGCGAACCCGCGCGCTTGCCAGCTCCGGCTGTTGCGCAGCGCCTCGCGGATCGTCTGGCCGGAAACGAACTGCTCGCCCAGCATCTTCATGGCCATCTTCACCCCGGCCCGGATCACCGGTTCGCCCGAGCGCGCCACCAGCCGGTTGAGCGCCCGCGCCAGCCCCTGGTCGTCCACCGGCGTCACCAGCCGCCCGGTGACCACAAGACCCCAGGTCGCCGCGTTGACGAAGATCGAGCGATCCTGGCCCAGATGGCTCTGCCAGTTGCCCGGCGCGATCTTGTCGGCAATCAGCATGTCGCGGGTTTCGTTGTCGGGCGTGCGCAGCAGCGCCTCGGCAAGGCACATCAGGGCAATGCCCTCCTGGCTCGAGAGCGCATATTCGTGGATCAGCCCGTCCACGCCCCCGCCGGGCCCGCGCACCCGGATCGCCTTGATGGTTTTTTCCGCCAGCGCCCTGATGCGGGCGGCCCGCGCGCTGTCCATGGTCGCCGCCTCGATCAGCGGGGGCACGCATTGGGGCTCGGGGAGCCGGTAGGCCGCGGTGATCGCGCGGCGCAACGGGCCATCTGCGATTCCCTCGCGCCCCCGGAAGGCCGCGAAGGGGACCGGTCGGTCTGCGGGCGTATCCATCGCTGCGGCCCTGCCGGTGTCCACTGCGTCCATTGCCATTGCCTCGTCCCTCAGTCTGCCATGGATTTCAGAACTCCGATACTAGGCCGCCCGCGCCGCATCTCCATTGGAATTTCGCGCCATCCATCGTATAAACCACGGAGAATGCGGCAAAGGATATCAGCAATGACGGAACTGGACAGGATCGACCGGCGCATCGTCAACGAGCTGCAGCACGACGGGCGCATCACCAATGCCGAGCTCGCCCAGCGCGTCGGGCTCGCCCCCACCTCCATGAGCGACCGGCTGCGCCGCCTCGTCAAACAGGGGGTCATCACCGGGTTCGCCGCCCGCATCGACCCGCACGCGGTCGGGCTCGACCTGCTCGTGCTCGTCGAGGTTTCGCTCGACAAGACCACTCCCGACGCCTTCGAGAAATTCGCCAAAGCGGTGCGGACGGTCCCCGAAGTGCTCGAATGCCACATGGTCGCCGGCGGATTCGACTATCTGGTCAAGGCGCGCCTCGCGGACATGACCCGCTACCGCGCCTTTCTCGGCGAGGTGCTCCTGGGCCTGCCCGGCGTGCGCGAAACCCGGTCCTATCCGGTCATCGAGGAGGTCAAGAGCGAGGGGCCTCTGCCCATCTGATCGAAAAGGGGATCGAAAACCGCCCCAAAGCCTTTACTGTGAGCCCGTCAGCACTCGCATCCCGGAGCGTCATGTCCCTCGCCCCCGAACCGGTCTCCCGCCGCGCCCTGGTCCTTGCCAATCCCAATTCGGGCGGCGGCGCGGCCATGGCCGCGCCCATCCTCAAGCGCCTGCGTTTTCTGGGGCTCGATCCCATCCACGCTGAACTGGGCGGATCCGACGAGGTCTGCCAGACCATCCTCGATCACCGGGAGGGCGTCGACCTGGTCGTCCTCTGCGGTGGGGACGGCACCATGAACGCGGCGGCCCCGGCGCTCATCGAAACCGGCCTGCCCATGGGCATAGTGCCGCTGGGCACCGCCAATGATCTGGCGCGCACGCTCGAGATTCCCACCGACCTCATCGCCGCCATCGACATCATCGCGGGCGGCGCGCGCCGGTGCATCGATGTGGGGCTGATCAACGACCGCCCGTTCTTTAACGTCGCCAGCATCGGGCTGAGCACGAAAGTCGCTCACGAGCTCACCAAGGACATCAAGCGCCGATGGGGCCGGTTCGGCTATGCGGTCACCGCCGCCCGCATCGCGTTCAAGGCCGAAACCTTCGCCGCCGAGATCGTCTCCGAGCACGGCACCCAATCGGTGCGCGCCCTCCAGATCGCGGTGGGCAATGGCCGGTTTTATGGGGGCGGCGCGGCGGTGCGCGCGGACGCGCGCATCGACGATGGCACGCTCGATCTCTACAGCCTCGAGACCCGTAACGTCTGGAAGCTGGCCTTCATGCTCGGGCGGTTCCAGCGCGGCGAGCACGGGCTCTACAGCGAAGTGCGCACCGATCGCGGCAAGACCTTCGAAATCCGCACCCCCCATCCCATGGAAGTCAATGTGGACGGCGATATCGTCACCGAAACGCCGGCCCGCTTCGGGCTCATGGAAGGCGCCATCAAGGTGTTCGTCCCCCGCTGATCGGCCTTGCCGGCCCTTGCCAGCCGGGCCCATCCCTGCCATCCGATTGGGCGGACCCGACCAGCCAAGGCGCATCATGCCCCGACCCAAACTCCATTCTGACGCCGCCATTCTGGCCGCCGCCCAGCAGGTGCTTCTGGAAAAGGGCCCCTCGAGCTTCACCCTCACCGACGTCGCGCGCGCGGTGGGCATCTCCCGTGCCGCGCTCATCCAGCGCTTCACCGACCGCGACACACTGCACCGCGCCGTCATGGAGGCCTCCACCGAGGAGGTGCGGGACTATTTCGCTGCCGTGCCCGAGGGCAGGGGGCTCGATGCCCTCTGGACCATGCTCTGCGATCTGATCGCGGGCGTGGGCACGGGCGAGGGGTTTTCGGGCTATCTCCTGCTCGAATGGAGTGATGTGAACGATCCCGCTCTCAACGCGCTGGCCCGGGAGCGCAACCGCCTCGTGCGCGAGGCCATCGCCGCCCGGCTTCCTGATGGCCCCCACGAGCGCGCGCCCACCGCCAGCCTCATCCAGGCGATCATCCAGGGCGCGTCCATGCAATGGCTCATCGAACCGGTGGGTCCCATGAACGGCTTTGTCACCGACCAGACCCGCCGCATGCTCGAAGTGTTGTACCCGGGCCACCACTTCCCCTGATCCGGTGCCGGCCGCTCGCCGCGCCTCTTGACCCCGCCGGCCCATGGTTTATCTCGGTCCCTGACGGGGACGACCCCATCCGCACGGGAGCCAGATAATCCGTGCGCCCCTGACACCGGGACGACCCGGCCTGACCGAAAGGAGGGCCGGACAATGGCCTGGACCTATCTCTTTGTCGCCGGATTGCTCGAAATCGTCTGGGCGTATTCCATGAAGCGCTCGGCGGGCTTCACGCTCCCCATGCCGACCGTCGTCACCATCATCGCGATGATCGCCAGCTTCTCGCTGCTGGCCACCGCCATGCGCAGCCTGCCGCTGGGCACCGCCTACACCATCTGGACCGGCATCGGCGCGGTGGGCGCTTTCGTCGTGGGCATCACGGTTCTGGGCGAAGCCATCACGCCCATGCGGGTGCTCGCGGCGTCCCTCATCGTCTCGGGCATCGTGCTCATGAAGCTCGCCAGCTCGAGCTGACTGGGGACGTTTCGAGGCGGACTTGAATATAACCGACGTGACTGTTATAAATTAGTGGCGCTGGTTGAATTGTCCCGCACCCACGTCCGGTCACGTCTGGAAAGCCCCATGTCCGCCTCTTTGCCCGCCACCCCGGCGGTCGCCTCCGCACGCCTGCCGTCAGCTCCCCATGCCCTCGATCTCACCGCGCAGGCGTTCGACGCGCTAGGGTCAGACGGGGGCGCGGCCATAACCTACCGCGATCTCTTCTCGCCCCATGCCGACCTGCCGCGGCGCCTGCGTGCATGGGCACAGGACCACGGGCTGTCCCTGCGGCGCCTCGAGGCGATCACAAGGGAGCGCGGCGGGCGCTCGGAAAAACTCCTCTTTGCGCTGCCCGATGGCATGGCGATCGAAACCGTGCTGATCCGCAGGCGCGACGGGCACACCGCCTGCGTCTCGTCTCAGGTGGGCTGCGCCTTTGCCTGCCGGTTCTGCGCCTCGGGGCAGGCGGGGCTCAAACGCAATCTCTCGGCTGGCGAGATCGTCGAGCAGGTCGTCCGGCTCGGCCCGCGGGTCAACCGCATCGTCTTCATGGGCATCGGCGAGCCGCTCAACAATTACGACAACGTCCTCGCAGCCATCCGCATCCTGCGCGAACGCAGGGGGCTGGCTTTTCCCACCACGGGAATCACCCTCTCGACCATCGGCATCCCCAAGGGGCTCAAGGCCCTGCGTGAGGAGCATCTGGCCATCAACCTCACCATCTCGTTGCACGCCACCACCCAGAACCAGCGCGCCGCCCTTATTCCGGGCGCGCGAAAGCACGATATCGGCGAGGTCGTCGCGCGCGCCCTCTCCTGGGCGCACCGGCACAATCGCCTGGTGACCTTCGTTTATCTCGTCCTGCCGGGCATCAATGATTCCCCTGCCGATCTCGACCGGCTCGAAGCGATGTTTGCCGGCACCCCCGCGCGCATCAACCTCATGCGCTGGAACCCGGTCGATGGCGTCAGGCTCGGGCGGACGCCCGATTCCACCCTCTCGGCATTTCGGGAGGGTCTCGCCCGCGCCGGCATTCCCGTCGCGGTGCGCGATACCCAGGGCCGGGATATCACCGCGGCCTGCGGTCAGCTCTGGTTGCGGGATTCGGCGGGCAGGGCGTTGGCTGCGCCCGCCTGACAGGGCGCTATTGCAGCACGCGGTCCAGCGTGTATTCGCCATTGCTGATCCGGTCGGGCACGTCCCCGATCAGCTTGGCCACGGCTTCCTCGCCATACTCGCGCACCAGCGTGGCGATGGCGGCAAACAGGGCCGCATGGGCCAGCGCCTCGGTATCCACACCGTCGGCATCGGCCGCATTCCAGGCATCGGCCAGATATTCGAGTGCGAGCTGGCGCTCCTCGTGATCTGTCTCCAGACCGGGCTCGGTAGCGGCAAACGGGAAATTGGTGCGCGATGGTCTCATAGCCAAATGTGGTAACATGCCCGTCACCGAGCGCTAACGCGAAATGACCGATTGGTTAATTTGGGGCCGACAATCCACAGCATCCTCGTCCCCGGCCCCCTCCCGGGCGTCGGGCTTATTCGGAAAACCGGGTGTGAATGTCGCGCGAGAGCGCTTCACCCTCGCGCAACAGCAGCGCGATCGCGGTCCGCGCCGAAGGCGTGCAGCTTCTGTAAAGCCTCGCATAGGCCTCATAGCCCTGATTGAAGGCTCCCGCGATTCGCGCCCGCCGGTCCGGATCGGGCGCATCGAGCGCCAGAAGGTCCGCCATCTGCCCGCGCCAGTCCACCTCGGTCTGCCGGCAGAGCGGGCTGAGCATGTAAAGGCTCCCCAAAATCTCGGCCAGCCGCTCCATCTGGGGCTGATAGGGCGGATCGACCGCCCGCGCGCCATGGGGCAGCCCGAGCGCCACAACGAGCAGCACCGCGCCCGCCATCCGGGCCAGCCAGTGGGCTTTCCAAGTGTGCGTGCGGCCGGTCTGCGGGCTCAATGGGCCTCTCCATGGACATGCAGGTGCCGGGCGCAGTCAGCAAGGATGCGCACCAGTCCCGGTGTGGTTCGATACCCTCCCACGTCCTCGAACGCCACCCATTCCCACGCCGAAACCTCGTCGGAGGGCACCGGCGCCGCCATGACATGGGCGGCCACGAACACCGCCAGCGAGAAGGTCTTTTTCCCCTCGCCCACGGTTTCGGTCAGAACGTGAAGGGGCGAATCAAGGATCAGCCCGGTTTCCTCGAACGCCTCGCGCGCCACGCACTCGAGCGGGGTTTCCCTTGGCTCCATCCGCCCTCCCGGCAGCGTCCAGAGCCCCTCGAACGGGGCGTAGGCCCTCCGGATCAGGAGCACCGACCCGCGATGGACGAGGGCCGCCGAACAGGCATTGGGCGCGCTCGCGCCAGCCTGATAGGATGACGTCCCGACCGGACCGGACGATGGAACCGCTTTTGCCATGTGTGGACGTTTTGCCTTTATGCTCGTGCCCGAAGCCATGGGGCGCTTTGCTGCCGATCTCAGGATAGACCTGCCTCCGGCACGATACAACATCGCCCCCACCCAGCCGGTCCTCGCCATCTGGCAGGACGAAAGCGGGCGCGCCGCGCGCCTGGCGCGCTGGGGTCTGGTGCCCGCCTGGGTCAAGGATCCGCGCGAGTTCCCGCTTCTGGTCAACGCCCGTGCCGAAACCATCGCGTCAAAGCCCGCCTTTCGCGATTCGCTCAAGCACCACCGCTGCATCGTGCCGGCCAGCGGCTATTATGAATGGCGCCGGGATACCGATGGCCCCAGCCAGCCCTTTTTCATCCATGCCACCAACGGCGATCCGCTGGCCATGGCGGGGCTGTGGTCCACATGGATCGGGCCCGAGGGCGAGGAGGTCGATACCCTTGCGGTTCTCACCGTCCCCGCCAATGACGAGATAAAGACCATCCATCATCGCATGCCGGCCCTTCTCGCCGAGGCCGATTTCGATTCGTGGCTGGACGTGCGCGGCCATACCGGACCCGAGGCCATGGGTGCCATCCGACCTGCGGAGCAGGGTGTGCTGGCCTTCCACCCGGTCTCGCGCCGGGTCAATTCCGCTGCCAATGACGGACCTGATCTCATCGCGCCTGCCGCGCCCGAGCCCGCCCCGGCGCCGAAGAAAAAGCCCAGTGAAGTCAAGCGCAAAGATAGTGGTCAGTACGATCTTTTTTAGCCGTTTGCCGCGGAACCGGTTTGCGCGTTCCCGGTTATCGGAACAGGGAAATTCCAGGCCGAACTCCCCCTTTGGGACATTGGCCCTCGATTTTTCCCCTCGTGTTTGGTAAACACTAGCCATGCCGCGCGCTCGTCAGGAGGACGTCGCGCGTCACGGTCAGGCTGGAGAACGGCAGTATGAAACCACAAGCATATTGGGCACGCCTGACCGCGTCCGTCTCCGTCTATCCCGTATGTGGCTCCAAACCCGCGGGTTCGATGTGTAGCTTCTGGACCTGGCGAAAGTAGCGCTTTTTACAGCCTGCCTGCCTGTCACAAGACCCTCACACGATACTGTTAGCACCTCCCCGCGGGGACGGGCTGCTTCGGAGACTGAATTCGAGATGACCAAGCCTATCGTCATATCCGTCCATGGTGAGCCTCAGGGCGTCGTCGTCCCCAATGGCGGGGATTATCGCTTCATGGCCGTGAAATTGGGCGTGTTCCCGCTCGAGGGCCGGGTCTTTGAATCCGTCGCCGCCGCCCGCGAGGCCGCGAGGAAGCTGGTGGAGGATTCCGCGGACTTCGCCGAGACCATCACCGCGCCCGACAATCGCGAACTCGACGACGACCTCGTGGCGTAATCGGCCAGCCGTCCGGCATCGGGTCAAACCCCGATGCCGAAATAGCCCAGCGCATCTCCGATCTCTTCTTCCTCATAGCCCAGATGCGAGAGCAGCACGCGCTCGAGCGCGTCGTTGACCTCCCGCGCCGCCTCGAAATTGGCCGCATTGGGCTCTCTCGCCAGCGCGTTGAGCGCATCGACCAGCTTGAGCAGCAGCGCATGGACCACGTGGTGCTCCTCGACCAGCCGGTCGGTCACCTTCTTCCAGGCCTCGCCCTTGGCCGAAAGCTCGGGAAAAATGTGCGCGTCCTCGATCGAATGATGGGTGTGCACGATCTGGCAGTGCTGCCCGCACAAATTGCCGAACTGCCGGAAATTGGCGACCATTTCGAGCGCCGCGGCTTCGGCCTCCACCGCCTCTGGCGACACCTTGCCCTTTGCGGCCTTGTCCACGAGCTGGCGCAGCACCGCTACGTTCTGGCGCAGGTGGTTGTGGATCATCTGGAGGTGCCGGCCGGGCGCCTTCTGGGCAGGGGTGAGGTTCTCGAGCCGGGGCGCCCTCGGGCGCGTGGCGTCGTCGAGAAAACCGATATCGAGCAGCATGGGAAATCTTCCGCGATCTGAGGATGGCAAGGCGTGTCGCGCCAGATGTAGGGCAGGGACGCCCGATGTCCACCCCTGGCAGCGCCCCGCAGCTATGCGCCTAGCCCAGCACCTTGCCCGGGTTGAGGATCCCCTTGGGATCGAGCGCCGATTTGATCGCCCGCATCGCCTTGAGCGCCACGGGGTCTTTAACCTGCGCTAAAAGCCCGGTCTTGAGCTGGCCGATCCCGTGCTCGGCCGAGATCGAGCCCCCCAGCTCCACCACCACCGCGTAGACCGCCGCGTGCACCGGCTCGGCCCCGGCCATGAACTCCGCCTTGTCGGCCCCCTCGGGCTGGCTGAAATTGAAGTGGATGTTGCCGTCGCCCAGATGCCCGAAGGGCACCGGCCGGATCCCGGGCACCGCCGCGATCGCCGCCGCCGATCCGCGCGCGATCAGCTCGGGCACCTTGGCTACGGGCACGGAAACGTCGTGCTTGATCGATCCGCCCTCGCGCGACTGGACCTCCGACATCTGCTCGCGCGCCAGCCACATGGTCTCGCGCTGGGCCAGCGAATCGGCCAGCACGCCATTGGTCACCAGCCCTTGGGCAAACATGTCCTCGAGCGCATCCTCCATAACCCCGTGCCCGCCTCGGGGCACCGAGATCTCCGCCAGAACGTGCCAGGGCGAAGCCGTCGCGGCGATCTCGCGCTCGAGCATCCCGTGCCGGATCTGGAATTGGAACCCGATGCGCGGCATCAATTCGAACGCGGTCAGCGTCTGGCCGGCCCGGGCCCTGAGCGCGGAAAACAGCTTCAACGCCGCCTCGGGGCTTTCCACGTCCACAAGCACGGTCTCGTATCGCTCCGGCCTGGGAAAGAGCTTGAGCGTCGCCGCCGTGATGATCCCCAGCGTGCCCTCGGATCCCACCAGCAGATCCTTGAGATCGTAACCTGTGTTATCTTTCTTGAGGGCCCCGATCCCGCGATAGAGCGTCCCGTCGGCCATCACCGCCTCGACCCCCATGCACAATTCGCGCGCATTGCCATAGGACAGCACCTGCACCCCGCCCGCGTTCGAGCCCAGAACGCCCCCGATCCGCGCCGAACCCTGCGAGGCGATGGAGAGCGGAAACAGCATCCCCGCTTCGTCCGCCGCCTCCTGCACCTCCTGGAGCGTCGTGCCCGCTTCCACCACCATGGTGCCCGCATCCGCGTCGATCGAGCGGATGCCCTTGAGCCGGGCGATCGAGACGATCACCTCGTCCCCGAACAGCGGCACCTGACCGCCCACGAGCCCGGTATTGCCCGCCTGGGGCACCAGGTGTACGCCCACCTCATGGGCCCATTGCACCACCGCCTGCACCTCCGCCACCGTGCGGGGCAGGGCTACGGCCTTGGCCGTCTGGGTGAACCTCCGCCGCGGTTCGACAAGGTACCCTTCCATGCCCCCGGGCTCGGAAATCACGCTGTCCGGGCCGAGCAGGCTGATAAGGGCGTTGGCGATCTGGTCCGAGGAAAGCGTCATGGCGGGCCTTTTATTGGGCGGGTCGGGCAGGACCTGGACTATGGCACAGCCGGTGCGACTCTCGCCACCTCCGGCGCGATCCCGAGACGCCCACCTTGCCCGCCGCCCGGGCCTGTGCCAAAACCGGGGCCAAGGGTTATCTCGGAGAAGACAATGGCTGGACTGATGGAAGGCAAGCGCGGGCTCATCATGGGCGTCGCCAACAACCGCTCGATCGCATACGGCATCGCAAAGGCCGTTCACGCGCAGGGGGCGGAACTGGCCTTCACCTATCAGGGCGAAGCGCTCCACCGGCGCGTCGAGCCGATCGCGGCCGAGTTCGGCTCCGATCTCGTGCTCCCGTGCGACGTCACCGACGCCGACGCGATGGACGCGGTGTTCAACGTCCTGAAGTCCAAATGGGGCGGGCTCGATTTCCTCGTGCACGCCATCGGGTTCTCCAACAAGGAAGAGCTCGACGGACGCTATGTGGACACCAGCCCCGGCAATTTCGCGCTGACCATGAACATCTCGGTCTATTCGCTCACCGCGCTGGCCAAGCGTGCCGAAGCGCTCATGGAGCCGGGCGGGTCGATCCTCACCCTCACCTATTACGGCGCCGAGAAAGTGCTGCCGCACTATAACGTCATGGGCGTCGCCAAGGCCGCGCTCGAGGCGTCGGTGCGTTACCTTGCCGCCGACATGGGCCCCAACGGCATTCGCGTCAACGCGATCTCTGCGGGCCCCATCAAGACCCTCGCCGCCTCGGGCATCTCCGGGCTGCGCGAAATGCTCAAGTGGAACGAGGAAAACGCGCCCCTGCGCAAGAACGTCACCATCGACGAGGTGGGCAACTCCGCCCTCTACCTGCTCTCGGGACTGTCGAGCGGCGTGACGGGTGAAATCCACTATGTGGATTCCGGCTATAACGTCATCGGCATGAAGACCCTCGACCACGACAAGGGCGCCGACTGAGCGCCCCCGACCACCGGATTGCATCATGACCAAGCCAGGCTGGCCCGATTTCTATTTCGCGCGCCACGGCCAGACCGACTGGAATCGCGAACGTCGTTATCAGGGCAGTCGCGATATCCCGCTCAACGAGACCGGGCGGCTCCAGGCCGATTCCAACGGGGAGCTGCTGCGCTTCCTGCTCGAGGAAGCGGGAGCCGACCCGCGCGCCTTCAAATGGTACGCCTCCCCCCTCAGCCGGGCGAGCGAGACCATGGAGCGCATGCGCGCCGCCTTCGATATCGAGCTTCCTCCCGTCCAGTTCGATCCCCGGCTGATCGAGATCTCCTTCGGTGAGTTCGAGGGCGCGCTTCACGCCGAGATCGCCCGCGAGCGCGCTGCCGCCCAGGCCCCCGGAGAGCGCGATTCGAGTTATTGGCATTTCCGCCCCGAAAACGGGGAGAACTACGCCGACGTCGCCGATCGCCTCCACGATTTCGCCGAGGAGCTGACCGATCATTCCATTATCGTCGCCCATGGCGGGGTGCTGCGCGTGCTCCGCCACCTGGTCGAGGGCGCCGACAGGGCCGAAGTGCTGAACTGGGAAGCCCCCCAGGGGGTGATCGCCCATTTCGTCTCGGGCACCATGACCCTTCACCACGCCGAAAAGACCTGGGCCTGATCGAAGGCGGTTTGGCAGAGGGCAGGCGGGGCCGAACAGGCATTCCGTGAACGTTGGAATTGCTCTAGAAGACGCTCACATTCACGCTGGAGTCCGCGATGTCCTTCAACAGCTTCGGACAGATGTTCCGCTTTACGACCTGGGGCGAAAGCCACGGGCCCGCGCTCGGGGTGGTCGTCGACGGCTGCCCTGCGGGCCTCGCGATCAGCCCCGAAATCATTCAGCGCGATCTCGATCGCCGCAAACCCGGCCAGTCCCGCTACACCACCCAGCGCCGCGAGGCCGATGAGGTGAAAATCCTCTCGGGCGTCTTCGAGGATGAGCGCACCGATGGGCTGCGCACCACCGGCACCCCCATTTCGCTGATGATCGAGAACACCGATCAGCGTTCCAAGGACTATTCCGAAATCCGGGACAAATTCCGCCCCGGCCACGCCGACTACACCTATTTCCAGAAATACGGCATTCGCGATTATCGCGGCGGCGGGCGCTCTTCGGCGCGCGAAACCGCGGCCCGGGTCGCCGCCGGCGCCATCGCCCGGCTGGTGATTCCCGGCGTCACCATCCGCGCCTCTCTGGTCCAGATCGGCCCGCACAGGATCGATTACGGCAATTTCGACTGGGACGAGGTCGACCGCAATCCCTTCTTTTGCGCCGACCCGCGCGCGGCAGAGGACTGGGCGGGCTATCTCGATACCATCCGCAAGGCCGGCTCCTCGGTGGGCGCCATCATCGAGGTCGTCGCCGAAGGCGTGCCCGTCGGCTGGGGCGCGCCGCTTTATGGCAAGCTCGACCAGGACATCGCCTCGGCCATGATGAGCATCAACGCGGTCAAGGCCGTGGAGATCGGCGCCGGATTCGAAAGCGCCACGCTGACCGGCGAGGCCAATGCAGACGAGATGCGCTCGGACAGGCCGCTGCCCAAATTCCTCTCCAACAAGGCCGGCGGCATTCTGGGCGGCATTTCCAACGGCGATCCCATCGTGGCGCGCTTTGCGGTCAAGCCCACCAGCTCGATCCTCACCCCGCGCCAGACCGTCGACACCACCAACACCGACACCGAGATCGTCACCAAGGGCCGGCACGACCCTTGCGTGGGCATCCGCGCGGTTCCCATCGGAGAGGCCATGATGGCGGTGGTGCTGGCCGATCATTTCCTGCGTCACCGCGGCCAGACGGGCCGGGAGGGTGGCATGGGCTTTCAAGGAGCAAACGATGTACTCTGAGGTCGATACCCGCGTCGAGCGCGCGCTTGAGGCCATGCGCAAGGGCGAGATGGTCGTGGTCATCGACGATCATGACCGGGAAGGGGAGGGTGATCTGATCGCCGCCGCCAGCCTGATCACCCCCGAGCAGATGGCCTTCATGGTGCGCCACACCTCGGGCATCGTGTGCACGCCGCTGACCGCCGATCGGGCGCGCAAGCTCAACCTCAATCCCATGGTGGCCGACAATGATTCGGCGCACACCACCGCCTTCACCGTCTCGATCGACTTCAAGCACGGCACCACCACCGGCATTTCCGCCGAGGACCGCACCGCCACGGTCCGCGCGCTCACCAATGGCAATGTGGGGGCGTCGGACTTCTCGCGCCCCGGCCACATCTTCCCGCTCATCGCCCGGCGCGGCGGCGTGCTCATGCGCTCGGGCCACACCGAAGCGGCGGTCGATTTGTGCACGCTCTCGGGCCTGCCCGATGTCGGGGTCATCTGCGAACTGGTCAACGATGACGGCACCGTCACACGTGGCCAGCAGGTGGCCGATTTCGCCGCCGCCCACGATCTGGCGCTGGTCTCGGTCGCCGATCTCATCTCCTACCGCCAGCGGCGCGAAAAGCTCGTCGAGCGGGTCGAGACCTTCGAGATCGAGACCGTCGCGGGCCGTGCACTCGCCCACACCTATTCGACGCCCTTCGACAAGGTCCAGCACATCGCGCTGGTCTTCGGGGACGTCGATCGCACCGGGGGCGTGCCGGTTCGGCTCCACCGCGAGGACGTGATCGCCGACGTCTTTGCCGGCGCCGACAAGCTCAACAGCGCCATTCAAGGCCTGAGTTCGGGCGGCGTGCTGGTCTATCTGCGCGAGGGAACGGCGGGTGTGGCGAGCGAGGCCGGCCCTGCCGTGCCCGGCGAGGACCATCGCTCGGCGCGTGACCGGGAAGCGGAATGGCGCGAGGTCGGGTTGGGCGCGCAGATCCTGCGCGATATCGGCATCACCTCGATCCGCCCCATGGCGTCGCGCTCGCGTCGCTATGTCGGTCTCGAGGCATTCGGCATCACCATCGTGGACGCCTGACACCAAGAGGGCAATTGTGGTTATCCCCCCACATTTGCCCGTATGAACGTCGCAATCGTCTCCCGATTGCCGTCTCCGCCGGCGATCGGAGAGGCGATCGTCGCCTGCAACCGCCATCCAAGCGCCTCTTGGTGCGATATCACCGCATTGATCGCGGCCTCCACATGCGGGCCGGGGACCACGAGGCCCCCTTTCCCGATATGGTCGCGGCCCACTTCGAACTGCGGTTTGATCAGCAGAACCGCCCGCGCATCGGGCGCACACAGCGCCAGCGCCGGGCCGATGATCTTGACCAGCGAGACGAAACTGACGTCGCAGACAAGGAGCTCGATGGGGTCGGGAACAAGCGTCCGGTCGAGCGCCCGCGCATCGGTCCCCTCGAGCGAAATCACCTCGGGCAGCCCGGAAACCCTGGGGTGAAGCTGCCCGTGCCCCACATCGACCGCATAGATTTTCCGCGCGCCCCGCTCGGCCAGAACCTGGGTGAACCCGCCCGTCGACGCGCCCAGATCAAGGCACACTAGCCCCACCGGATCAAAGCCCGAGAATTCCAGCCCGGCGATCAGTTTGAGCGCCGAGCGCGCAACGTAATCCGCGGCAGGGTCGGCAACGGTTATGATGTCTGTGTCGGTGATCGCCAGCCCGGCCTTGTGCGCGGTGTGTCCATTGACCAGCACAGTGCCGCGCAGGATGGCATCGCGGGCCCGCGCCCGGCTCTGCACGAGGCCACGCTCGAGAAGCGCGACGTCGAGCCGGACCCGTGCGCTCATGCGCCGGTGAGGCGGCGGATCTTGTCGAGGGCGGTGTCGCTGTTCTCCTGGAAGGCGATGGTGCCGAAGAACTGGCCGTCCTCGTCGAGCATGTAGAGCGTGGAGGTATGATTGACGAGGTAATCGGTCGAACCCTCGGCCTCGACCTTTTCGGAGAACACACCGTAGGAACGCTTGATCTGGTCGGTCTGGGCGGCGTTGCCCACCAGCCCGAAAACGTCGTCTCCGAAGTTCGAGAGATAGAGTTCGACCTGATCGACCGTGTCGCGCTCGGGATCGACGGTCACGAAGATGATGTTGAGCTCCTCGTCGCTCAGCCCCAGCTCCTGCTTCCAGGCCGTCGCCTCGGCCAGCGTCATGGGGCACACATCGGGACAATACGTATAGCCAAAGAACATCAGGGTCGGGGTGCCTACCAGATCGTCCTGGGTGAATGTCTCGCCGCTGGCGGTCGAAACCATCTCGAACGGGCCGCCGAACATGGCGCCGGACGGCTGGAAGGGCCGCGTGAAATAGATGGCCGTCGCCGAGATCGCGGCCAGTGCCACGAGACCCCAGAGCGCGATACGAACTTTTCCCAGCACCTTTTGTGCTCCGTTACTGTGCGTCGAGCGGTTCGGTGCCCGAGGGCGTGCCGTCCGCTGCCAGCGTGATTTTCTCGATCCGCGCCTCGGCCTGCTTGAGCAGGGTCTCGCAATGGCGCTTGAGCGCCTCGCCGCGCTCGTAGATCGAGATCGATTCCTGCAGGGGCGCTTTGCCCCCCTCGAGTTGGGCGACGATGGTCTCGAGCTCGGCGAGCGCCGCCTCAAAGCTCATCTTCTTGACGTCTGTCATCACTGTTCTCCGTGCTGGTCGGCTGGGCGCCACTCGGCCTGGCCCGTCAGAAGGGTCCTCACATGGGCCGATGCGCCCTCCGCAAGTCCATCCAGGTCATAGCCGCCTTCGAGCATCGAGACGATGCGGTTTGAGCAGCGCCGGTCGGCGATGTCCATCAACTTTCCCGTGAGCCATCCGAAG
Source organism: Pelagibacterium montanilacus (assembly GCF_003992665.1). Classification (GTDB taxonomy): domain Bacteria; phylum Pseudomonadota; class Alphaproteobacteria; order Rhizobiales; family Devosiaceae; genus Pelagibacterium; species Pelagibacterium montanilacus. Next base: position 20,782 of record NZ_RZMX01000046.1, on the reverse strand, counting down.
TCCCCCGGCTCCCATTCGAGCTGCGCCAGCGGGTCGCGGCGCTCCGCGTCGAAGCCGGCGGAAACGAGGATGAGGTCGGGGCTGAAATCAACGAGCGCGGGCAGGATGATCTCGAGATAGGCGTCCCGCATGTCCGCCCCGCCCGAGCCCGCGCGCAGGGGCACATTGACGATATTGCCCGCGCCTGTATCCTCGCGCCGGCCCGTGCCGGGAAACAGCGGCGCCTGGTGGGACGAAGCATAAAAGACCGTGGGATCGTGGGCAAAGATATCCTGGGTGCCATTGCCGTGATGGACGTCGAAATCCACGATCGCAACGCGCTCGGCCCCGTGCAGCCGCTGGGCCTGCCGCGCCATGATGGCGATGGTGTTGACGAGGCAGAACCCCATTGAGCGTCTGCGTTCCGCGTGGTGCCCGGGCGGGCGGGCCGCGACGAATGCATTGTTCGCTTCGCCCAGCACCACCGCCTCGAGCGCGCGCAAACCCCCGCCCAGCGCCGTGCCGGCGGCCTCGAGGCTCATCGAGGAAATGAACGTGTCCCCGTCGATCTGCCCGATTCCCTCGGCGGGTCGCGCCATGCGGATGGTGTCCAGAACGTCCCCGTGATGGACGAGCTCGGCGAGCGACAAATCGCCCGAGGGAGCCACTTCGCGTCTCAGGCCCTCGAACGCTATGCCCGAAAGCGCCTCCTGGACAGCCGCGATGCGCTGGTGGCGCTCGGGATGGCCGTCCGGCGTGCGGTGCTTTTCGGCATTGGTTTGGCTGAGCAGAAGCGTTGTCATGATCGTTCCTGTGTGTGGCACTTCTTGACGCGCCATACCGACCTTGTCAAACAGACGAAATGTCCTACCAGCCCGTTGCCGACCCAGCATCGATCGAGGAGGCCGCGGCGCTGCTGCGGGCCGGTCGCATTTGTGCGTTTCCCACCGAAACCGTTTATGGCCTGGGCGGGGACGCCACCGACCCCGATGCGGTGCTCGAGATCTTTGCGGCCAAGGGTCGACCGCGCTTCAATCCGCTCATCGCCCATTGCGCCGATCTCGACATGGCCCGCCGGTTCGGCCGGATCGAGGGGCTGGCACTCGAGCTTGCCGAGCGGTTCTGGCCGGGCCCGTTGACCCTCGTCGTGCCGCTTGTGGAGGCCTCTGGCCTTTCTGACATCGCGACAGCCGGGCTCAAGACTGTCGCTCTGCGGGTACCAGCACGTCCGCTGGCCCGCGATCTGATCGCCTCGGTCGGCCGCCCGCTCGCTGCCCCTTCCGCCAACCCCTCTGGCCGGCTGTCCCCCACTTCGGCCGAGCATGTGCGCGCCGCCTTCGAGGGCCGTGTGCCGGTGCTCGATGGTGGGCCGTGCGAGGCGGGTGTGGAATCAACCATCGTCACAGTAGGCCCCGACGGGATCACCCAGCTGCGGGCCGGCGCCCTGCCGCGCGAGGAGATCGAGGCCGCGATGGGCGTTGCCGTTGCAGTGGCCTCCCATGACGCCGCCATATCGGCGCCGGGAATGCTCAAAAGCCATTACGCGCCCGGCGCCAAGCTGCGGCTCGCCGCCGCAGCGCCTGAGCCCGGTGAGGCTTATCTGGGGTTTGGCCGATTGCCCGAGGGGATCGAGGGCGAGGCGCTCGATCTTTCGCCCCATGGCGATCTGCGCGAAGCCGCCCGCAATCTCTTCGGGTTCCTCGCTCGGCTCGACGAGACCGGCTGCGCCCGCATCGCCGTTGCGCCCATCCCCCGGGAGGGGCTGGGTGAAGCCATCAACGACCGTCTCGAACGCGCCGCAGCCCCGCGCGATTAGGCAGTTCAGTCGCGGACCGAATAGGGTTTCTGGTCGCGCCAGAACCGCATCAGGCTCTCGAGATCCGGATCGCCACCCTTGGGCAGAACCACCCTCAGGTTCACGTAGAGATCACCGGTGCCGAACAGGCCCTTGCCTTTGAGCCGCAGCGCCTTGGATGTATCCGGGCCGGGGGGCAGGTTCAGCTCCACCGGGCCCGAAAGCGTCGGCACGCGGACCTTGGCGCCCAGCACCGCCTCATAGAGCGTGATCGGCACGTCGACCCGAAGGTCGTGCCCATCCTTGCGGAAGGTCTTGTGGCGCGCGAATTTCACCGTCGCCAGGGCATCGCCGGCAGGCCCGCCCATGGGCGAGGGCTTGCCCTGGCCGCGCAGCCGGATCTGCTGGCCTTCCTCGAGCGGGGTGGGGAGCTTGACCGACATCTGTTTGCCCGTGGGCAGGATCACCGGCACCGAAGCGCCCTTGTGGGCGTCCTCGAGCGTCACCAGCACGTTGACGACGATATCCTGGCCCTTGGCCGCGCCCGCGCCGCCGCCCGCTCCGGCTGCGAACGGGTCGTAGCCCGCGCCGCCCGCAGCGCCGGCAAAGGGATTGCCTGCCGCGCCCGGGCCCGCGCCACCACGCCGCGCGCCCCCGAATCCGCTCATGAATTCCTTGAGAATATCCTCGGCGCTGAAGCCGCCGGCTCCGGCCGCGCCTGCGCCGCCCCGTGCCCCGCGCATCCCGGGGTCAAAGCCGGCGAACCGGGGGTTGCCGTCAGCGTCGATTTCCCCGCGATCGAACTGGCCACGCTTCTGGGTGTCGGACAGCAGGTCATAGGCAGCGGTCGCCTCGGCGAATTTCTCGTGAGACGATTTGTCATCGGGATTCTGATCGGGGTGATGGGCCTTGGCCAGCCTGCGATAGGCGGACTTTATCTCCTTTTCGCTGGCCGTCCGGGAGACGCCGAGAACTGTGTAAGGATCGCGCATTGCTTCGCTTAGCACCGTTTTTTGGCCGCCGGCGCAACACCGCACCGGCGGACATGAATTGAGGAGAAAGCCGCGGTTGCGCGGCCTTGGTTTCGCGTCCTATATGGCGAGCAGGTGGAGCAATGTCCAGAAGCGCCAAAGCTCGAGCGAAGGGTCAACCGATGAACCACGATACCGAACGGCTGACCAGAGCGCTGTTCGATGAGCCATCAGACACCGGTGTCGACCCCTTCGCTCTGTTCGAGGAATGGCTGGCTCTGGCGCGCACCTCGGAGGTTAACGACCCCACGGCCATGGCCCTCGCAACCGTCGACGCTGACGGCATGCCCGATTTGCGCATGGTCCTGCTCAACGCCCGCGACGAGAGGGGTTTCGTCTTTTTTACCAATCTCGACAGCGCCAAGGCCAGCCAATTGCGCGCCGCGCCCCGGGCTGCATTGCTGTTTCACTGGAAGTCGCTGCGCCGGCAGGTGCGGATCAGGGGGTCGGTCGAGCCGGTTTCTGCCGCAGAGGCCGATGCCTATTTCGCCACGCGTCCGTTGCAGTCGCGCCTCGGGGCCCACGCCTCTCAGCAGTCGCAGCCCCTGCAATCGCGTGGCGTTCTCGAGGCACGGGTGGAGGAGCTTCGCGCGCAGTACGGCGATTCGGAGGTGCCTCGGCCTGAGAACTGGTCGGGCTTCCGCATCCGCCCCTCGGCCTACGAGTTCTGGAAGGATGGCGCGTTCCGCCTGCATGACCGGTTCCGATACTCCCGCGATGGCGAGGCCGCCGCCTGGTCCTGCGCCCGGCTCTATCCCTGATCGGCCATGGGCGAACTGGTGCCCGGCCCATGGGGGTCCCCTCCGCCTGCCGATGTGCCCATCGAGGCGCGAACCGGTGAGGTTTCCTTCCTGGGGCGCAGGCTTGCGCTCCTTGGGATCTTGCTCAGGGGCTATGTTCTTACCCTCGCCACCTTCGGGATCTACCGGTTCTGGCTGGTGACCCAGCGCCGCCGGTTCTACTGGTCCAACACCATGGTGGACGACCAGCCGCTGGAATACACGGGCAGCTCGGTGCAGCTTCTCGTCGGATTTCTACTGGCGGTGGTCGTCTTCATCCCGGTCTATGGCACCGTCTTTTACGTGAGCACCGCAGCGCCCGAATATGCGGCTCTTGCCTATCTGGCGATGTTTGGCGGCTTCTTTTTTCTTTCGGGCTATGCCGCCTTTCGCGGCCGCCGCTTCCGGCTCACCCGCACGCTCTGGCGGGGCATCCGGTTCGGCCAGTCGGGCAGCGCCTGGATCTACGCGCTAAAGCGCTTCTTCTGGATTCCGGTGGTCATCATCACGCTCGGGCTGGCCTATCCGGCCATGGTCACGAGCCTTTATCGCTACAGGTTCTCCAACACCTGGTTCGGGGACCGTCGGATGGTTTTCGCCGGTAAGGCCGGGGCGCTGGCGAAGGTCTTTTACGGGCTCTATGCGATCAACCTCGTCCTGGCTTGCATTGTCCTCTACCAATCGGTCGCCAACCCCTGGAGCACAACCGCCGACGGAACCCCCGTTCCCTCCATGACGGGCGGGACCTGGCTGGCGGTCAGCCTCCTCGTGCTGTGCCTTTCCGTGCCGCTCTACATCTCGCGCGAGCGGTCGGCGATGCTGTCCTCGATTTCGCTGGGGGAGGCCCGGCTGGCGGTCCGCATGCCCGCGCGATGGCTGGTGGCGCAATATCTTTGCTATGGGCTGTTCGCGATCGTCCTTACCACGGTGTTGTTTCTCGTGCTGGGCCTTGTGGTCACGGTGGCAGAGCAGGGGGCCTTTGCCGGGGCGCTCCAGGCCATCTCAACCTTCGGACGCGGCATTGGTGCGGTGCTCGCCATCGTGCTGGGCTACCTGACCGTCGTCACCCTCTACGCCACGCTCTGGGAGATCGTCATCGGGCTCGGCTACTGGAAGCTGCTGGCCGAGGGCGCGCGCATCGAGAACGTGGATGCGATCGAAACGGTCCGCGCGCACGGCGCGGAATCGCCCAATATCGGGGAGGGCCTGGCCGATGCGCTCAACGTCGGATCCTATTGAGATCGCCTTTTCCGCCCATTTCCAAGACGGCAATCTCGCGCGCCTTAGGCCCATCCGCGTCCGGGTCGCGGGCAAGGACGCCGAGGGCGCGCTCATCGTCATCGATCCGGCAAACGGGCGCGAACTGGCCCAATGGCCGACCGCCGACGTTTTCACCGTCCCCTCCAGACGCGATACCATAAGGATCGGGCGAGAAGGGGCTCCGGCCGGCGCTCGGATCATCGTCGAGGATCCCTCCGCCGTTGCAGTTGTACGTGCCGCGCTGCCCGGGCTGGGCCGCAAGCGCAACGCCGACAAGCGCCGCCAGATGGGCCTGATCGGGCTTTCGAGCGCCGCGCTCGTGGCCTTCGTGGCCGCTTATCTGGTCGGCGTGCCGCTTCTGGCCGGCCGGGTGGTCTCGGTGATCTCCCCGGCCTGGGAGACGCAGGTGGGCGAGACCGTCGCCGAACAGGTCGCCGAAATCTTCGAGGCGCAGGGCGGGTTCGAGATCTGCGATCCCGATCCTGACAGCCCCGGAAACCGCGCGCTGTCCAGCTTCGCAGATCGCGTGCTCCAAGGTGTCGAGTCCCCGTTCGACGTCCGGATTGCGGTCGTGCGCTCGGAGGTTGCGAACGCCATCGCGCTGCCCGGTGGCCGCATCTACTATTTCTCGGCCCTGCTCGATGAGACCCGGACGCCCGAGGAATTTGCCGGCGTTCTGGCCCATGAGATCGGCCATGTCGTTCACCGCCACAGCATGGAGCAATTGGTGGCGTCCGCTGGCACCGGTCTTCTGGTCGGCTTCGTTCTGGGGGATGTGACGGGCCTCTCGGTCGCGGGGGCCCTGGGCGTCATGCTGGTGGACAGCAATTTCTCGCGGCGCCATGAACTCGAAGCCGATCGTTTCGCCCGGCTCGCCGCTGAGCGCATGCAGTTCGACGTCTCCGGCCTTGCCGATCTGCTCGACCGGGTGACCGGCGAAGACGCGTTCGCCGAGGCGCTGGCCCTTCTCAGCACGCATCCGCTCACCGAGGACCGCCGGGCCGCGCTCGCCGCGCGCACCCCCGTGCCACCGCGCGTTCCGGCGCTGACGTCCGCCCAGTGGCAGGCGATCACCGAGATGTGTGGCGGACCTGTGCCTGCCGGTGCAGATTGACCCCATGCGCATTCCGATTCGCACATCGAGATTGGCCAAGTGGTCGCGGCGTCTGGCAAGCTTCGCCTTTCCGGTCCTCGTCCTTGCGACGATCCTGCATCTGCTGGGCGGCATCGACACCGACGCCTATGAGATATGCCTGATCATCACCTCGGCCCTGGCGCTTGCCGCCGTCCTCCTGGCGATAGCGGCCTATATCCGCCTCTGGTACACCGGGGACCGGGGTTGGGGCGCTGCGAGCGTGGGACTGTTTGCAGGCGCCATCGCCCTCGCACCGGCGGGGTATTCGGCGGCCATGGTCGCGATCTACCCCTCGACTGCCGACATCACCACCAACGTGCTCAATCCGCCCGAACTCGTGCTGGCCACCGGTCATGAGCGCGATATATTCGCCGACACAGACGACATGATCGAGCATTTCCCCGATCTGTTGTCCCGCACCTATCAGATCCCGCCTGAATCGCTCTACGAGATGGCGCTGGGCGAGGGCGCGCGGCGCGGATGGGACGTGGCGCGCGAGGTGTCCCCAGGTGAGGAACAGCCTGGCCAGATCAATTTCGAGCGCCGCACCGCATTGGGCTGGCCCAACGAAGTGGCCATTCGGGTCGGGCCGTCCGATCTGGGTTCACGGATGGACCTTCGTGCCGCCTCGATCCGCAGCCTTCTGCACGATCTGGGCGACAACGGGCGCACGCTTGAGGCATTTCTGGTCGGTCTCGACGAGACCGCAACGACCTATCTGCAGGAAAACGTCTATATCGAGGAGGAAGAAGAGGCGCCCGCTGAGGTCGTCGTCGATTAGCCCGGCTGATCGAGCCGGACGATCCCATCCTCGCCTTGACCCTCGTGCGCGATCGCACCGCTCTCCTCGAGATAGCGCAGATGCGCCGACAGCGTCGCCCGCGCCGCGGCTTGGAGGTCCGGCCCGATCCCGGGGTAGATGGCGTCGACAAGTGCGCGCCATGGCATCGGGCCTCCCGAGGACAGCAGGTCGAGAATCTGGGCGTTGCGCCTGAGCCTGTGGTCCCTGAGCGCCCGCGCATGGGCCGGCCCGTCGGCAATCGTATCGCCATGGGCGGGATGATAGCGTATGTGAGCGAGATTCAGCAGCTTTCCGATCGAGCCGAGATAGGCCCCAAGCCCGCCGCCGTTCGCTGGGAGCACCGTCGAGCTCCAGCCCATCACATGATCCCCGGTCAGCATGTCGGGCGTGCCCTCGATCCCGAAGGCCAGGTGGTCGGCGCAATGCCCCGGTGTCTCCACGACCTCGAGAACGGGGCCGTCCGTTTCCAGCCTCTCGCCGTCCGCCAGTTCGCGGGCGACCGAGGCATACGGCGATTCGGCAGCGCCCGGCCCGGCCCAGATGGGGGCGCCGACCGCCCGCGCCATGGCGTCGGCCAGATGGCTGTGGTCCTTGTGGGTGTGGGTCAGAACTACGGCCAGCACTTTCCGCCCGGCGATCGTTGTCTCCAGCGCCCTCAGGTGGGCGGGGTCGGGCGGCCCCGGATCCACGAGCAAAAGCCTTCCCCGGCCAACCAGAAAGCTGTTGGTGCCGGTGAAGGTGAAGGGCCCCGGGTTTCCGGCGGTGATCCGCACGATGCCGGGGGCCACCGCGACCGCTTGCCCTATCCGGGGATCGAATTGGCGTTGGTAGAGTGGTTCGGGTGCCGTTCCGGCCATTGCCTATGTCCAGTCGACTGGCTAGAAGAACGAATTGAGCTGGCTTTAACGCAAAGGGACCGATCATGGCCATGACTTTCGCCACTTCGAATACGTTGCTCGGAGCGCTGCAGCCCAAAGGCCGGGCCGCTCAGGCCACCACCATGCTGGCGGCGGCCTTTATCGGCTCCATGCTGCTGACGCTGTCCGCCAAGATCTCCGTCCCGGTCTGGCCGGTGCCCGTCACTCTCCAGACAATGGCCGTCGCGGCGATTGCCGCAGCCTTTGGCGCGCGCGTCGGCGTGGCCAGCGTGGCCCTCTATCTCACCCAGGGCCTTGCCGGCCTGCCGGTTTTCGCCGGCGCCGGTGCCGGCGCTGCATACCTGCTTGGGCCCACCGGCGGCTTCCTTCTTGCGTGGCTGCCCATGGCCTGGGTCATCGGGCAGGGCGCCGACAAGGGCCTGTCGCGCAATTTCTTTTCGCTGTTCGCTTTGATGGTGGCCGGCAATGCCATCAGCTTTGCAGCCGGCTTTCTCTGGCTGCTGGCGCTCTCGGGCCAGGCTGGCTGGATCGATCAGTCCGCCCCGGTGCTCTCGGCGTTCGAAGGCGCGATCAAGCCCTTCATCGTCTGGGATATCTTGAAGATGGCCTTCGCGGCTCTCTCGGTTATTGGTGGCTGGGCTCTGGTGCGCCGCGCCCGCGGCTGAGCGGCTTTTACCGAAAGCTATCGATGATCGAACCGGCCCCTCGCGGGCCGGTTTTTCGTTTGTTCGATGCAACTTGCCGGCGCGGTGTTGATTCCCCTTGCGGTCGCTTTCAAGCACCGAAAGGATATCACCATGGAATTCGCCGCATCCCCTTGGCTGTTCGCCGTGCTCGGAGGTGCCATCATGCTCGGCGCTGCTCTCGCATATGGCATCCTCAAGTCCCACAAGGCCTCGCGCCGCCAGCGTGAGGCGGCCGAGCAGGGCGCCCGTGATCTCTACCACAAGGACCAGAGCAAGAGCTGACGATGGATCACGATAGCCAGCGTACGGTTATTGTCGGGGCAGGGTTTGCCGGCTTGAAGGCGGCCCAGGTCCTGACCCGCGCGGGCCAGTCGATAACCATCATCGATCGGCGCAACCACCACCTCTTTCAGCCGCTTCTCTATCAGGTGGCGACCGCCGCCCTCGCTCCGTCCGATATCGCGGTGCCCATAAGGGCCGCCATCCACCCGCGCAACGGCGCAGAGGTCAAGGTGCTCATGGACGAGATCGCCTCGGTCGACAAGGCCGCGCGCATCGTCCACACCAAAGGCGGCGCGAGCATCTCCTACAGCCACCTCATCCTCGCGACAGGTGCGAAATACACTTACTTCGGCCATGACGAGGACTGGGCGCCCCATGCGCCCGCGCTCAAATCCATCGATGATGCCCTCAACATCCGGCGGCGCGTCCTGCTGGCCTTCGAGCGCGCCGAAACGGCCTCGGACGCGGCGCTGCGCGCGCGGCTGCTGACCTTCGTCGTGGTCGGCGGCGGACCCACCGGTGTCGAGACCGCGGGGGCTATTGCCGAACTGGCCAAGGCCAGCCTCGCGCGCGATTTTTCCAACATCGATCCGCGCTCGGCCCGCATCGTCCTTGTCGAGGCCATGGATACCGTTCTGGGTGGCTTTCCCGACCATCTCCGCAGCTACACCCTCGACAAGCTCGGCGAGCTTGGGGTCGACGTGCAACTGGAAGCCCCGGTTTCACGGATCGATGAGAAAGGTGTGGTCGCGGGCGACGTGACGATCGACACCCCCAATGTCTTCTGGTGCGCGGGCGTCACCGCAACGCCGGTCGGGGCGTGGTTAGGGGTCGATACGGAAAAGAACGGCACCCTCGCCGTCCGCAATGACTTAACGCTCGAAGGCCACCCTGAGATTTTCGTGGTGGGTGATGCGAGCACCGTTCTGGACGAAGACGGCGAGCCCTTGCCGGCCCTGGCCCCGGTGGCCAAACAGCAGGGCGCCTACGCGGCCAAAACGATCGTCGCCCGCAAGGTGGGAAAAGCGCCTCCCGGCCCCTTTCGCTACCGGGACTGGGGCACCATGGCGACCATCGGGCGGTCCAGCGCAGTGGGCAAGTTCGGGAAGCTCGAAGCCCGGGGCGCCATCGCCTGGCTGCTGTGGGGCTTCGTCCATGTCGGCTATCTGGTCGGCTTCCGCAACCGGATCAGCGTGATCGTCAACTGGCTCTGGGCCTGGGCGAGCTACGCCAAGGGCGCCCGGCTCATCACCGGCCCGGAAGGCGCCCACGTGCAATCGCTCCAAAGCACGGCTGCAGTGGATGCCGAACTCGACGAATCGGTAGCCAACCTCAAGGAGAGCCGCCAGAAATCCTGACGTCAGAAAACCGTGTCTTCATCAGGCGGTATGGTGAAATCGGGCTCACCTTCAGATACAGCAGTCAGGTCGATGATGAAGCTGTGGCTCGTCTTGCAGCCCGATTTCTCGGTGTTGCTGGCCACGCATTCCACTTCGTGCAGCTGGGACACGGGCACGGACCGCGAGTGCGTCGACGAGCATCCGCCCATCAGCACGCCGAGCGCGAGGAGGGCGGGCAGCATCAGGGGAGCGACAGGAGGCATCGGATCCATCCGTTAAAGGGTATTGGGGACGACAGTATCACGTTCCGACTGCCTGCGCCGGTTCTGACCTTTTGATGATGTGAGGTTTCAGGCAAAAAAATGGCCGGGAGCCATCGGCTCTCGGCCATATCGAACCCACCTTCAGGCCCGGCGAGGCGACCGCGCCTTACATCAGCGCCGGCTTGGCGCGAACCGCACGCTCGGCGTCGCCGGGTGCAGTGGTGCCGGAGATCCCGTTAACCGTGCAAGCGGTATCCCAGCCGGGGTTGGGACAACTCACGCCGGAGCCATTGCAGTCATAAGCAGCTGGGACCTGTCGGCCTCCAACGTCAACCATCACGACGCATTTGCCGTAACGCTTGTGGCCTTCAGCAGCCTGTGCGGAGGTGATCGCCAGCAGCGATGCGAATACGGCGATCGTGGCAGAACGGGTGCTCAACATGTCTCTCTATCCCTGATCAAATCAACGAGAAGAGGCTAGGACGATCGACGTGAGGTGTCGATGAGTGTGCCATTCATGCGCTGTTCATGCCCGGTACCGCGCTTGGCAGCATCAGCGATCACCCGGCTGTCGGAAAGCGAAAGGGAGGGCTTCGGTATCGGCAAACAGCTGGCATAGAAAAGCCGAGGACTCGAGAGTCCTCGGCTGTATTGGTCGGAGTAGGGTGATTCGAACACCCGACCCCCTCGTCCCGAACGAGGTGCGCTACCAGGCTGCGCTATACTCCGTCATCGTCGGGTGCAATTTGCGCCCGAGCGGCGCGGTTATAGCCCCAATCGCGGGCGCTATTCAAGCCCGTTTGGCACGGTTGCGCGCATTGGGCAAACAGTGTACGAACCAACCCGCCTTGGGGCGTCGCCAAGTGGTAAGGCATCGGTTTTTGGTATCGACATTCGCAGGTTCGAATCCTGCCGCCCCAGCCATTCCCAAAATCGCAGTCGATTGATTTTCTTCATTTTTCAGCTTTCCCTTGACGGTTGGCGGGCCGAAGTGTCCTTATACTGGTCAACAAACTGTTCAACAAATGGGGGCTGCGCATGCGGAAATCGGGTGACGCCCGACCGCATAAGCGGGACGGCGTCTGGTACCTCGTTCGCAGGGTGCCCAAGGAATTTGCGCACCTCGACAAGCGCAATCCGGTAAAGGTCAGCACAGAAATTGCCGTGGCCGACGACCCGCGCGGCGTGAGAGCAAAGGCTGTGGTCCGGCAACTCTCGGCCGAGCTGGAAGCCTATTGGCGGGGTTTGCGTGAGGGCCAGGCCGCCGAAGCCCATCGACGCTATGAGGCGGCGCGCAAGCGCGCTCGATCGCTCAATGTGAGCTACCAGCCGGCCGGGATACTGGCCGAAGGCTCCGTCGATGAAATCGTCAAGCGCGTGCAGCTGCTCCTTGATCGCAGCGCTCTTGACGATGGGGACGAGGTGGCGGCCGTTCTGGGCGGCGAAAGCAAGCCGACATTGCGCCTCTCCGGACTGCTCGAGGCCGTCGAGGAAAACCAGTCGACGGCCCTGGACAAGTACTCGCCCAATCAGTTGCGGCGGTGGCGCAACGCCAAGAAGCTCGCCATCAAGAACCTGATCTCGGTCGTCGGCGACAAGACGCTTGCCGACATCACCCGCGCCGATGCCTTGGAATATCGTCACTACTGGCAGGCCAGAGTGATGGCGGGGGGCGTGCGCGTCGACACCGCCAACAAGGACATCGGCCATTTGACGCAGATGTTCGGCAGCGTCGACCGGCTGGCGCTGACCGACGTGCGCTCCAAGTTCACGGGGATGCTGCTGGAAGGCGGTGGATACGAACAGCGCGCGCCGTTTGACCCGTCCTTCGTGCGCGACGTCATCTTCGCGCCGGGAGCGCTCGATGGTCTCAATCCAGAAGCGCGGGCCATCATCTGGGTGGTGGCTTCGACGGGCATGCGACCGGTGGAAGTCTGTCATGTCTACCCCGAGCACGTGCACCTCGACGCCGAAGTGCCTTACGTCCAGGTCCGTCCGGTCGAGCGGGTGCTGAAAACTGACCATTCGGCTCGCGACATCCCTCTCGTCGGCACCGCGCTGGCCGCATTCAAGCTGTTCCCAGGTGGCTTTCCTCGATACCGCGACAAGAACGCTTCGTTCTCGGCGACGGCGAACAAATACATGGGCGATCATGGCATGCGCCCGACGGATGGGCACTCGGTCTACAGCCTTCGTCACACGTTCGAGGATCAGCTGACCGGCCTCGAGGCTCCCGAGAAGGTCGTGGCATCGCTGATGGGGCACAAGTGGATTCGCCCCAAGTACGGAGCGGGCCCCTCGCTGAAGCAGAAGGCGCGGTGGATGAAGCGCATCGCGTTCCAGCAGCCTAGGCAAGGTTAGCCTCCCGCGTCATGCGCGCAAGGATATCCGCCGCCCGGTCGCGGGTGGACGACCGGCGCCGAGCCTCCTCCAGCTCCCGTTCGATGCGCTCGAGCAGCGGGCCGTAGGCCTCGCCGTGACGGACCACGATCCCTTGGCCTTCGAGGCGGCGGCGCGAGAGGTCGGGTTCCTCGGCTTCGGCTTCTACCCCCGCTCGGGGTTCATGCATGTCGACCTCGGCCCCGCGCGCCAGTGGGGCGAGCGGTTCCCGGTCCGGAAGACCGCCTTCGCCGAAGAAGCGCCACCAGCGCGCGAGGTTTTGGCCGACAGCCGCACCATGAAGGGTGGCGGCGCTGCTGGCGTCGCGACGCTGGGCGCAGCCGGGGTCGAAGTCGCGCAGAGCGTCTTGGCGGAGACCCAATCCGCAATCCTTCCGCTTGTGCCGTATCTCGACACCTTGCGCTGGGTGATCATCGCCGTCGCTCTCGGGGGATCGCGGTCACGATCTATGCCCGGCTCGACGATTGGCGCCGGGGGCGGCGGTGATCGGCACCTTGCTCGGCCGGATCGCCACGAGCCCGTGGATGCGGGCGGCGCTGCGCTTCGGCGCAATCGTCCTCGCCGTGCTCCTGTTTCTGCTTGCGCTTCGGCGCACTGGCGAGCGAGCAGGACGCCTCGCTGAACGCCTCAAGACAACAGAGAAGGCCAATGATGTCCAACGCCAGATGCTGGAGGCGGCGGCTCGTCGTCCTCGCGATCGCGATGAGCTCGCTGAGCGGCTGCGCGATGGTCGGTTCTGAGCCCCGCGTCACGACCGTCTGCCCACCGGTTGTCGAGTACAGCCGCGACTTCCGGGCGCGCGCAGCAGACGAGCTCGATCTGCTGCCGGAGGCGTCGGCTATCGCCGAGATGCTCGCCGACTACAGCGTCATGAGAGATCAGGCTCGGGCGTGCCGTTGAATCGGCATAATGACAGACTGGATGCGCTGCCGTCCGAGAAAGAACTTTCGAGGAACACAGGTGCGTGTTATACGGGTTTCGTCGACTCTTACCGATTCAAACCGATATACACGGGCCAAAGAGGGTGGTGGCGGGATGACTGAACCATGGGTCTCTGTTGATCAAGTGGCCGCCCACCTAGGGGTCGCGAAGGACACGGTGTACCGCTGGATCGAATCCAAGAGCTTGCCCGCTCAGCGGGTTGGGCGGCTTTGGAAGTTCAAGCTGAGCGATGTTGATCGCTGGGTCATGGACGGGATGGCAGCGGAAGACGCACCAGCCGTTGCCGCGAAATTGACGAGCGAAGGTGAATGATGTGAAAATGGGTGGCTAATCATGCCGACACCTGACCGGCCAAGGATTTATCACATAGTCCATGTCGACAACCTAGCGTCTATTGTCGGGGACGGTTGCCTGTGGCCTGACGCCGTGATGGTCAAGCGGCAGGGAGCGGCGGTGATCGGAAACAACGAGATCAAGGCTGACCGCCTTGTTCTGCCCGTACAATGCAATCCCGGCACTTGCGTGGGCGACTATGTTCCGTTCTATCTCTGTCCGCGTTCCGTGATGCTCTATGTGATTTCACGGAGAAACCACCCGAACGTGGCGTACAAGGATGGGCAGGGTCCGGTCGTTCATCTCGTCGCGGATATGCGTGAAGTCGTAGATTGGGCAGCGGCAAATAATCGCCGCTGGGCATTTACTGACATAAATGCCGCCAACCGCGCCGCTGACTTCTACAACGATCTCTCAAAGCTCGATCAGGTAAACTGGGACGCGATCAATGCAAGAAACTGGGTTTCTTGTCGCGATCACAAAATGGCAGAGTTTCTCATGCATGAGAGCTTTCCTTGGGAGCTTGTTCGCGGGATAGGTGTACATTCCGAACAAGTTGGTGCTCGTGCAATGGCAGCGTTCGGGAAGAGTAAGCATAGACCGCAAGTCAAAGTAAAAAGAGAATGGTACTACTAAGGGGAGGATGACCATGATCAGATATATGACAGGCGACATTTTACAGGCGGACGCAGAGGCGATCGTCAACACGGTGAACTGCGTCGGCATCATGGGCCGTGGCATCGCCCTCCAGTTCAAGAATGCATTTCCGGCGAACTTCAAGGCATACGAAGCGGCCTGCAAGCGCGATGAAGTTCAGCCGGGCAAGATGTTCGTGTTCGAGAGCCATACACTGACAAACCCCAAGTACATCATCAATTTCCCGACGAAGCGGCATTGGCGCGGGAAAAGTCGGATGGAGGATATCGATTCCGGGCTTGTCGCCCTTGCCGAAGAGGTTCGGCAACGCGGCATCAGATCAATCGCCATCCCGCCGCTTGGGAGCGGTCTTGGTGGCTTGAATTGGGAGGACGTTCGTCCCCGGATCGAAGCCGCGCTGCGCGACCTGCCGGACTTGGAGATCATTGTCTTCGAGCCAAATAGTGCGCCGGTCACAACGAAGTCGCGGGAAGTTCCAACGATGAGCCCCGGACGAGCGGCGCTGGTGGTTCTAATGAACCGCTATCTTGGCGGGCTGATGGACCCGTTCGTGACGCTACTTGAAGTGCATAAACTCATGTATTTCATGCAGGAAGCAGGCGAGCCACTCCGCCTCAAGTATGCGAAGGCGCCGTATGGTCCTTACGCCGAGAATCTGCGGCACGTCCTTCGCGCGGTCGAGGGGCATCTCGTGTCGGGATACGCCGATGGTGGCGATGCGCCCGAAAAACTGCTTGAACTGGTCCCCGGCGCGGTGAAGGACGCGGAGTCCTTCTTGTCGGATAACCAAGATACAGCCGCGCGCTTCGATCGCGTGGCGGAGCTTGTAGAGGGGTTCGAGACACCATTCGGCCTAGAACTTCTCGCAACCGTGCACTGGGTGACGACGCGCGAAAAGGCTGTCAGCGCAGAGGATGCAATCGAAAAGGTTTATGCGTGGAACGAACGTAAGAAGCGTTTCTCCCCGCGCCAGATCGGCATCGCTCTCCAGAACTTGCAGAACAAGGGGTGGCTCGCAAGCGCCTGAACCAGTGTCTTACGCTCCTCCTTGTCTGACGAAGAGGTTGGTGCGGTGCCAGGTCAGTTGCCTCCGATGCTTGTCGGTCAACGGGATCGGTTCCTGCCAGCGCAATTCGGCGCAAGCGCTGTCGCTAAGGAAGGGTGAGAATTGCGGCTGGCCCTCGTCATTGAACGTTACTAGCCCGCGATCAAAGGCAGCATCCCACAAGGCCGAGAGCAGGAAGCCGTTATGGACGTCGAGGCGTTCTGCATCGCTCGCGCAATCTTTCCATGGAATTATGTGCGATGCGCGCAGCAGCGCTGTATCGGTAATGCCGGTCAGCGGGCATCGCCCCTGCCAATACTCGATCAGGCCCACGCGGAAGATGTCCTGGCCGATGCGCTGGACGACGAGGCGTTCGGCCTCCGTCGTTTTCGGAAGGTCCTTGATCTTCGTCTCGAACTCCCGAAGCGGCGCATCGGGCAGGCTCGCCGCCAGTTGGTAGATCCGCGGTAACACGATGTAAACTTGGCCGAGCGTCCCGAATGCGTAGCGGGTATGACCTGGACCCGGCATGTCCACTGCAGGCATATCCAGCTCTTCAATGACGCCTGTGTGATCCAGGGCGAGAAACCACGGGCCCTGTGCGCCGCCTGCGGCGAGATGGATCGTGCCGGGCACCGTGGTCGAGCTAAAGCTGGCCCATCCTTCGTTTTCGCCCAACTTGCGGCGAAAGCCATTCTGAAACGCGACCTTGTCGCTTTCCTGGCGGATGACGAAGGGCTGCGGCGCTTCGATCATTGCATATTGATCCTCATAGGTCACAGGCCAACAATCGTTCGCGGCCAGGCGCACCACGCAATACCGCACGTCGCCAAGGCCCTTTGTTGACGTCATGAGGTGGCCTTGTTGTCGTTGTAATCAGATACTGAAAGGTCCCACCCGCCGGCTCTTCCTCGAGTTCTCGTAAAAGCCGGAAATGCTCATCATAGATCGTTTGTCCCAAATCGGCCTCGCGCGGACTGTCGTGGATCAGAAAGGCGGGGATCCGCGTGCGGCCTTCAAGGCTCAAACAGAGACAAGCCAGATCGAAGGCGAGCACTTTTAAAGTCTGAATGGCAGCTGTTCGCCTACCGGACCATGAGATGGCCGGCGACAAAGCTTGGCGCGTACATGGCGACGACATGCCATTGCACCACCTGGTTGGCGTCGATCTGGGAGTGTCCGTGCATCCGCATGGCAAGCGGCGCGGACGTCATGAGGTAGTTCATCAGCAGATAGCTCACGATCCCACAGACCACCGCAGCGATGAACCGGGGCTGGCGCGCGATTTGCTGCATCGGGCGCCCCCCATAGGCCCCCACAGTGCGGATGTTGGGAAGCTCGATGCGCGCCAATAGGGCTGCGGAAAGCAGTGCAATCGCCGCCGTCGCAAGATATGTGCCCACGAACATGTATCCGGGCACGAGATCCATCGTTGCGCTGACCAGAACGCCACCGACAATGCCGGCAGCAACGCCGCCCGCCAGCACCGTTGCCAAGGCTCGTGGCCGCACTGCCGGCTCCACGCATTCGGCCGCCGCGAACCTGTAGCTCATGACCACGGCCGCATAGACTCCGGCAAGGAATATGGAGAGGCAGAACAGGGCAAATCCCTGCGTTGCGATGGCCAAGCAGGCAAGCATCCCCGATAGGAAGCCTGCGAGCTTGCCGAGCATGAATACGGGACGACGGCCATACCGTTCGGCAATCATCCCGGCAGGCAGAGTGCTCGCCGCCATGCCCACCATGAAGAAGGAGACGGGCAATGTGGCCAGCGTCGGAATCGGCGCCAGATCGCGTCCGACCACCGCCCCGGTCGCAAAGACGACGGGCGCATTGGAACCAGCGAGCGCTTGCACCAACGTCAAGCGCCAGACCGCCTTCTGGCCTCTAGCTGGAATGCTCATGGCAGTGCCCGCGCGCGCAGATGCCCAAAGGCTAAGCCAGACCCTGCAATCATCGCCATTGCGTCCTACCCTGCGCGCCGTGACGTCGACCGCAAACCCGCAGATCGTGCATCATAGTGAAGCATGTTTGATCGTCCAATTCACTAGGCTTCGCGGATAGATGGTGTCAATGCGACCAACGGGTATCAGTCTCGCGGCGGGCCGGAGTACAACCAGCCGTTTTTCCATCGCATCCCTCAATATTCCGACGCCAACATCAGGGTCAGAACCCGTCCGGTTAGCTCTGGAGTGGTGGGGTCGGGGAGATGAAGAACGGAACGACTGGAAATTCATGGTCAGCCGCATCACCGGCAACTGCATGTTGACACTTGCGGAGCCCGTCAAGCCGAACATCGCAGAGCAGAATTATGTCTGCGGCGCCGCTGAGCAGGTGTTCTGAAACTGGGTTGAGGCAACGGAATAAGAGTTGCGGCCGGGCCACGGCCAGGGGACAAGATCGCCGGTCATGCATAGACCAACGGCCGCAGCCGATACGACGTGCCGTTCACCAGCTTTTCAGAGATCAACAAGGACGGTAGCCAGCGGTCCAAGCTCATCCTCACTTGTTCAAATCCGCCAGAGCCGCGCGGATAGCATCTCGACTTTGCTCAACTGGCACGCGCGGGGTCATGTAATAGTTCGGACCGGCGAATTCCACGGACAGATAGCCTTTGTAGTCGATCGACTGGAGGTCCCTGAGGTACTCGGCAAGGGGAAGCTCCCCGTCACCCCATGCGACGTGCCCTGCTGGACGTCCGTCCACGAAATGCGCGTACTCTATGCCCGCTCCAAAACACGCGATGTAGTCCTTGACCGTCTCACCGTTCACAGCCATCCCGACGGTATCGAGGGCGGGTTTGAGGTTGCTCGGGCCCACCTGCTGGATCATGCTTTTGATGTCTCCTGCGGTGTTCACGATGTTGGATTCAACAGGTTGCAAGCCCTCCAGAACGGCCGTTACGCCGTTTTCGGCTGCATAGCTCGTGATCGCTTTGAGAGATTGCACCGAACGTTCCCACGCCTGCTCTCTGGGCTCGCCTTCATAACCCCACCCGGAGGTCAGGAACATGTATGGCGCGTCCAGAAGGGCCGCTACTTCCACGCAGCGCATGAAATAGGCCAGGCTGCGCTCCCTGATGACCCGCTCTTCCGCTGCGATGTTTATCGGATATATGCACTGCTCGGGCGTAAAGCAGCGGACGTTCAATCCCCTGTCGTCGATCTGGGACTTCACTGCAGCAACATCGCTGTCCGTCATATCGGGCGCGTACAGATGAGGAGATACTCCCCAGATCTCAATGTTGCCGATGCCCAGGTCGACCATGTCAGCTAGGAAGGTGACGAATGGGAACCTGAAATAGCTGAAATTGCTCCCGCAGAACTGATCGATCGTTATCGGCATATGGTCCTCCCGGCTGTGCGGCATAGCACTGACGCGTGTCCGCTCCTCGGTCAGACGTCTTACATGTTACTCGACCGCAATCAAAGGGCCTCTATAGCGATCACCCCGCAGAGGCCGGCGTTCCGCCGCCGTGGGCGCAAAAGTGCAGTCTTTGGTTTTTATCGCCGATCACTGCCGCCGCATCAGCGTCAGGTGATCCTCCAACCTAGACGGGTTACCAACTGCAAGGCTGGGCCATGCGCCTTGCGCATGGCAGGTATAACTTGCGCGTCGACGATTCTGCAGGCAAAGACTGTGGCGTAAGTTGGACTTGGCGGAAGCGCCGAGTGGCTTCTCCGGGCGCCTATCCCCCGGCAACCAGCACACAGAATATTGAACCTGCGGACCGGAAGTTATCGGCGCCGTTCAACTGCCTGTTGGAATTATCCCAAAAATGACCTTTCTCACCGCGTACAAGCGCGAGTGGTTCGGCAATATCCGCGGCGATGCCATTGCTGGCATTGTGGTGGCGCTGGCCCTCATTCCTGAAGCGATTGCTTTTTCCATCATTGCCGGCGTCGACCCGCGTGTCGGGCTCTACGCCTCGTTTTCCATTGCCGTATTGATCGCCTTCGTGGGCGGCCGCCCGGGCATGATCTCGGCGGCGACCGCTGCAACGGCGGTTCTCATGGTCACGCTGGTGCGCGATCACGGGCTCGAGTATCTGCTGGCCACCACGGTTATGGCGGGCGTTCTCCAGATCGCCGCCGGGTTTCTCAAGCTCGGCATGGTGATGCGGTTCGTGTCCCGTTCGGTGATGACGGGCTTTGTGAACGCGCTGGCCATCCTGATCTTCATGGCCCAGTTGCCAGAGCTGACCAATGTGTCGATGCTGACCTATGTGATGGTCGCCGCCGGCCTCGCGATCATCTACCTCTTCCCCTACGTCACCAAGGCCATTCCCTCGCCGCTGGTCTGCATCGTGGTTCTGACCGCGCTGGCCATGGCGCTGGGCATGGATCTGCGCACGGTGGGCGACATGGGTGCGCTGCCCGACACGCTGCCCATGTTCCTGATCCCGCAGATCCCGCTGACCTTCGAGACGCTGATGATCATCCTGCCCTATGCGGCAGCGGTTGCGGTGGTGGGCCTGCTCGAGTCGCTGATGACGGCCCAGATCGTGGACGATCTGACCGACACCAAGTCCGACAAGAACCAGGAGTGCATCGGCCAGGGCATCGCCAATACCGCAACCGGCTTTATCGGCGGCATGGCCGGCTGCGCGATGATCGGACAGTCGATCATCAACGTCAAATCCGGCGGTCGTGGGCGGCTCTCGAGCCTGCTTGCGGGAATTTATCTGCTTTTCATGGTGCTGGTGCTCGGGGACCTCGTGACCCAGATACCCATGGCAGCGCTGGTCGCTATCATGATCATGGTTTCAATCGGCACCTTCTCCTGGAGTTCGATCAAGAACCTCACATCCCACCCCAAAAGCTCTTCGATCGTGATGCTCGCGACGGTGGTCACCGTGGTCTACACCCACAACCTCGCCATCGGGGTTCTGGCTGGCGTCATGCTCTCGGGGGTCTTTTTTGCCTGGAAGATCTCGCAGATCTTCAGGATCACCTCGGTTCTCTCAGACGATGGCCAGCACCGGACCTATCGCGTCGAAGGGCAGATATTCTTCGCTTCCGCCGAGGAGTTCACCAACGCCTTCGACTTCAAGGAAGTGCTCGACACCGTTACAATCGACGTCAGCCGCGCCCATATCTGGGATATCTCCAGCGTGCAGGCGCTCGACATGATCATCCTCAAGTTCCGCCGCGAAGGTGCGCAAGTGGAAATTCT